>JBKBLZ010000001.1:0-630525 GCA_046296035.1 Erythrobacter sp.
ATAAGTGGCGGCTCAGCAAACCGCGCTTCGGGATGATGGCGGTGGCAGCGGCCGGCCCGGCGAGCAACTTCGTGCTCGCGGGCATCGGCGCGGTGCTTTACGGCCTTGTCCTGCCCGACGGGGCCACCATGCGTGACGATGGCCCCGCCGCGCTGGTGCTGAACGCGCTTGGCGAGCCGCTTTGGCTGGGCACGGGGCTGTTCTATTTCATCCTCGCCAATCTGTTCCTTGGCATCTTCAACCTCCTGCCGATCCCGCCGTTCGATGGTTCGCATATCGTCGGCGGGTTGTTGCCGGCGCGGATGCGGGCCGTGTGGGAAAAGGTGCAGGGCATCGGCATGGCGCTCGTCCTTGTGCTGGTTGCGGCCAGCTGGGTGTTCGGGACGAGCTGGCTGGGCCAGATCCTGATGCCGCCGGTGGCGCTTGCGTTGGAGCTTTGCCTCTCGCTCGCGGGCGCTGTGCACGCGGCTGTTTCCTGAGCGCGGCGATGGACGGCGAGCGCAACCGCGCGCCGCTTTCGGGCTGGCTGATCCTCGACAAGCCGCGTGATATGGGCAGCACGCAGGGCGTGAGTGCGGTGAAGCGCGTGTTGCGCGAAAACGGCTATGCCAAGACGAAAGTCGGCCATGGCGGGACGCTCGATCCGCTGGCCGAAGGCGTGCTGCCGATCGCGCTGGGCGAGGCGACCAAGCTGGCCGGGCGGATGCTGGATGCGAGCAAGATTTACGCCTTCACGCTGCGCTTCGGGGAAGAGACCGACACGCTCGATGTCGAAGGTGCCGTGATCGCCACCAGCGATGCGCGCCCGGCGCTGGCCGAGGTCGCGGCGGTGCTCCCCCGCTTCACCGGTGCAATCGAACAAGTGCCGCCCGCCTATTCGGCGCTGAAGCTCGGCGGCCAGCGCGCCTATGATCTTGCGCGCGCGGGGAAAGCGGTGGAACTGAAGGCGCGCAGCGTGACAATCCATGCGCTGGCGCTTCTACCCGATACCGCAGCACCGGACGAAGTGACCCTGCTGGCCCACGTCTCCAAGGGCACCTATATCCGTTCGCTCGCGCGCGACATCGCGCGGGCGCTCGGAACCTGTGGCCACGTCACTTACCTCAGGCGCACCAAGGCAGGCCCGTTCCGCGAGGAACAGGCGATTTCGCTGGACTTGCTGGAGGAAACCGCTAAGGGCGGTGGCCTTGAACACCTCCTCCTGCCGCTGGAGGCAGGGCTGGACGACATCCCGGCCCTAAGCCTCGACCAGACAAGCGCGCAGGCGGTCCGACAGGGCCGGGTGCTGTCTGGCATGCCCCAATCATCCGGGCTGTATCTGGCGAAACTGGGCACTGTCCCGGTCGCGCTGATCGAAGTCAGGGATGGGACGGCGAAGGTCGTCAGGGGGTTCAACCTTCCCGATGTCGCTGAGTAAGAGAGAACGATTATGTCGGTGACCGCCGAAAAGAAGCAGGAAATCATTGCCGCGAATGCCCGTGATCCCAAGGACACCGGCAGCCCCGAAGTGCAGGTCGCGATCCTCACCGAGCGCATCCGCAACCTGACCGAGCACTTCAAGGATCACCACAAGGATAATCATTCGCGTCGTGGCCTTCTGATGATGGTCAACAAGCGCCGCACGCTGCTCGCCTACCTCAAGAAGAAGGATGTCGAGCGCTACAACGCGCTGATCCAGAAGCTGGGCCTGCGCAAGTAAGAGTTTGGCGGAAAGGGCGGCTCAAGGGGCCGCCCTTTTCGCATATCGGGCTTGGCCGACATTCGGTCTGCTACGCCTTGGGGCCAAAGCGCCCCGCACCGGACCGGGACGGTTGTTTCCCCGGTAGCAAGAGGCCCCGCGATGGCAATATGGCCGCGCGGGTCAGAAGGAAAACCAATGTTCGACACGAAAACCGTATCGCTGGAGTGGGGCGGAAAGACCCTCACTCTGGAAACCGGGCGTATTGCCCGTCAGGCTGATGGCGCCGTGCTGGCGACCTATGGCGAAACCGTGGTGCTGTGCGCTGTCACCGCTGCCAAGAGCGTCAAGGAAGGGCAGGACTTCTTCCCGCTCACCGTCCATTACCAGGAAAAGTTCTCCGCCGCCGGGCGCATCCCGGGCGGTTTCTTCAAGCGTGAGCGCGGCGCGACCGAAAAGGAAACGCTCACCAGCCGTCTGATCGATCGTCCGATCCGTCCGCTGTTCCCCGAAGGTTTCTACAACGAAATCAACGTGATCTGTCAGGTGCTGTCGTTCGATGGCGAAACCGAGGCCGATATCGTGGCGATGATCGCGGCCTCGGCGGCGCTGACCATCTCGGGCGTGCCCTTCATGGGCCCGATCGGCGCTGCTCGCGTCGGCTATATCGAGGGCGCATATGTCCTCAACCCCAAGCAGGAAAAGGCGCTCGCCGACGGCCGGCTCGATCTCGTGGTCGCTGCCACCGACAAGGCGGTGATGATGGTCGAATCCGAGGCCAAGGAACTGACCGAGGACGAAATGCTCGGCGCAGTGATGTTCGCGCATGAAGAAATCCGCAAGGTGATCGGCGCGATTGTCGCGCTGGCTGAACAGGCCGCCAAGGATCCGTGGGATATCGACCTTTCCGACAACACCGCCGACATCAAGGCGAAGCTCAAGGATCTGGTGGGCGCCGATATCGCGGCGGCCTATAAGCTCACCGACAAGTCGGCGCGTTCGAACGCGCTGAACGAAGCGCGGGCCAAGGCCAAGGCGGTGTTTGCGGATGAAACCCCGCAGACCCAGATGGTCGCGATCAAGACCATGAAGAAGCTCGAAGCGGAAATCGTGCGCACCGCGATCCTCAAGGATGGCCAGCGCATCGACGGCCGCAAGCTCGACCAGGTCCGCCCGATCGAGGCGATCGTCGGCTTCCTCCCGCGCACCCACGGTTCGGCGCTGTTCACCCGCGGCGAAACCCAGGCGATCTGCACCACCACACTCGGCACCAAGGATGCCGAGCAGATGATCGACGGGCTGGAAGGCTTGTCGTATTCCAGCTTCATGCTGCACTACAACTTCCCGCCCTATTCGGTCGGTGAAGTGGGCCGCTTCGGCGCCCCCGGTCGCCGCGAAGTCGGCCACGGCAAGCTCGCCTGGCGCGCATTGAACCCCGTGCTGCCGTCAAAGGAAGACTTCCCCTACACCATCCGCGTGCTCAGCGACATCACCGAATCGAACGGCTCGTCCTCGATGGCGACGGTGTGCGGCGGCTGTCTGTCGATGATGGACGCGGGCGTGCCGATCAAGGCGCCGGTTTCGGGCATCGCGATGGGTCTGATCCTCGAAGGTGATGAATTCGCCGTCCTGTCGGACATTCTGGGCGATGAAGATCACCTTGGAGACATGGACTTCAAGGTTGCCGGGACTGCCGAGGGCATCACCACGATGCAGATGGACATCAAGGTGGCCGGTATCACGCAGGAAATCATGGCCAAGGCGCTGGAACAGGCCAAGGCCGGCCGTCAGCATATCCTCGGTGAAATGGCCAAGGCGTTGACCGGCGCCCGCACCGAAGTGTCGAAGCACGCGCCGCGCATCGAGACGATCCAGATCGACAAGTCGAAGATCCGTGACGTTATCGGAACGGGGGGCAAGGTGATCCGCGAGATCGTTGCCGAAACCGGTGCCAAGATCGACATCGACGATGAAGGCGTGATCAAGATCTCGTCTTCGAACCTCGACGAGATCGAAGCGGCGAAGAAGTGGATCCTTGGCATTGTCGAGGAAGCCGAAGTCGGCAAGATCTATACCGGCAAGGTCGTGAACATCGTCGATTTCGGCGCGTTCGTGAACTTCATGGGCGGCAAGGATGGCCTTGTCCACGTCTCGGAAATGAAGAACGAGCGGGTCGAAAAGCCCACTGATGTCGTTTCCGAAGGCATGGAAGTGAAGGTCAAGGTGCTCGAGATCGACCAGCGCGGCAAGGTTCGTCTGTCGATGCGCGTGGTTGATCAGGAAACCGGCGAAGAGCTGGAGGACACCCGTCCGCCCCGCGAACCGCGCGAACCGCGCGGCGATCGCGGCGACCGTCGCGGGCCCAAGGGCGGCCGCGGGGGCGACCGTGGCGGCCGCGGCGGTGACCGCGGCGGCCGTGAGCGCGACAGCGGCCCGGCGGGCTTGCCCGACTTCCTCAAGGACTAAGCCTGTGTGAGGCACAACAAAAATCCGCCGGGAGCAATTCCGGCGGGTTTTTTGTGTCCGCATGGTCTAGAGCGCAGCGATGCTGCAGCGCTCGCTTCTCGCCACCGCCCGGATCGCGGACGGCGTCACCCTCGAACTCTACGCCCATGCCGGGCACTTCATGATCGTGATGGGGCGCAACGAGCTGATGAGCACGCGGATGCGCTTTTCCGAAGAACAGCTGGCCGCGCTTGCCATCGACCGGCTGAGCAAGGCCGATGCCCGCATCCTGATCGGTGGATATGGCATGGGCTTCACCTATCGCGCGGCCGCAGAGAAACTGGGGGCAAGCGCGCAGATCGTGGTCGCCGAGATTTCCGAGGCGATCATCGACTGGGCCAGAGGGCCGATGGCGACGCTGACGGGGGAGGGTCTGTCCGACCCGCGCCTTGACCTCAAGATCTGCGATGTTGCTGCGCTCATCGACGATGCCAACGATGGCACCTGTGCCAAGTTCGACGCGATCCTGCTGGATGTCGACAACGGCCCCGACGGGCTCGTGCGCGATGCCAACAACCGCATCTATTCGCGCACCGGCCTTGCCAAGGCGCGTGATGCCCTCAAACCAGGCGGGATTCTGGCGGTCTGGTCAGCCGGGCCTGACCCGGCGTTTCGCAAGCGGCTTTACGATACCGGTCTGACGGTGACCGAATGCAACGTCCGCTCGCGTCCCAATAACAAGGGCGCGCATCACATCATCTGGTTTGCGCACAAGAGCTGAAACCCAAGCTCGTCGAGCTTGAGTCAGATCTCGCGCCCGCGAACCCCTTGATTCAAAAATCGTAGATCAGCGTCACGCGGCTCAGCGTGTCGGTCTGCACCGAGCCGGGGGGTGGGTTGCTGTCGTATTCCACGGCATAGCTGAACCGCGCCGAAAGCTTGCTGCTGATCGCGGCGTTAAGCCCGGTGACCAGATCGAGCGTGGTGTTGCGCGAATCGATGATCGCAATCGCCGACCCGCCGGTTTCCGCCACCGCGTTGGTATCCTGCGTGAGCGTCAGGCGGTTGGTGATGTTCCAGTCGAAATCGAGCGCCACCAGCCCTGCGATCCGGCTTTCGCTGCGCCCGTCGATGAATTCGGTGGTGCGGTAGGCCGGCCCCGCCTTGAGCGAGAGTTGGATGTTGTCATTTTTCAGCGCCTGATAGCCGAGCCCGCCCGAGATCGCGTAGCGGCCCGAAAAGCCCTGGAACCGGTCGCGCTCGTACTGTGCCAGCGCATAGACATAGATCTTGTCCGAGAGATTGTAGTTGGGCTCGTAGCGGGCAAGGAACTGCTCGCGTGTGGTGGTGGTGCCCGTGCGCTGGTAATCGACCCGACCGGTCAGCCGGTGGCGCCACGCGATGCCCTGCCGATTGACCGTCAGGCCGGCTGTGATGCCGGTATTGGTGGTGTTGCCGGTGGTGCGGAAGGCGCCGAATTCCCCCTTGCCCGACCAGTTCGCGAACACTCCGGCCGAACGGGTAGCGGCCTGCCTCGCCGCAGCCTCGGCCGCCTTGGCCGCGGTCAGCCGGGTCTCGAAAGTGGCAAGGATCGCTTCGATCTCGGCCACGTCTGCGGGATTGGTCTGCTTGGCGATCGCAACGACGGCGCGCACCGTGGACTCGTCATTGGTGGCGATTGCGGCGTCGATCATTGCGCGCACCGGCTCGGGCAGGGCGGCGCTGGCAGGCTGGGCCGCGCCGAGCAGGCCTGCCAGTGCCGCTTTCAGGGCCGGGCGCACAACATCCAGCACCACGCTCGCTTGTGCCGCGTCAAGGCGCGCCCGGGCGTTCACGCCCGCGTGTATTTCCGGTTCAGGACAGTGTGTCATGCGTCCTCAACTTCAGCCATGCGCTGCTCAAGCTGAACGGTGTACCGCCTGCATCGGGGGGCGGGTGAAGCGTGTCAGCGCCCGCGTTAGCGCACTCGGGGGCCGCCGAAGGGCAGCGGCGGGGGAGGACGGCGCACGCCGCGCGGCAGCTGCGCCTGATAGGCACGGCCACAATGCTCGACGCAATAGGGGAAACCAGGGTTCACCGGCTCCCCGCAGAAGTGGAAATCGGGCTCGCCCGGGTGGCCCATCGGCCAGCGGCAGACCTTGTCCGACAGATCGAGCAGGCTGGTCTTGCCAGCGATCTCGGGACTGGGCTTGGCTGGCACCAGACGGCGGGGCGGGGCAGGCGGGATCGGCGCCTGCTGATCGCCCGGGCCCTGTCGCAGAAAGCCGCCCGGGCCTACCGATACGATCTTGGGCAGATCGGCTTGCGGGTGGGGCACGGGCTGCGATGGACTGGCACTGGTGGTGCGATCATCCGCCGGCGTGCGCGTTGCTGCTGCCGGAGCCGGCCGCGTGGCCACCCGCTCGGGTGCCGCAGTGCCCCCCCGTTCGCCGCTTTCGCCCGTCGCCTCTGTTTCGGGCTTGGCTGCGGTCACCGCCGGTTTCTTGGGGGCGGCAGGCTTTTTCTTCTCGTTGGCCTTGACCGGCGAGGGGCGCGCCTTGAGCCCGAGCCGGTGTGCCTTGCCGATCACCGCATTGCGGCTGACCCCGCCCAGTTCGGTTGCGATCTCGCTGGCGGTGGCACCGCCTTCCCACATCTTCCTGAGCGTCGCGATGCGCTCGTCCGTCCAGCTCATAAAACCTGCCTGTTCCTGTATTCGGTGCTCGCGCTCCGGCCCGACTTCCGGAGCCATGCTTGTCACCAAAGCTCCGACGGCCTAGGCTCAAGCCTTATGGCCGATATTGCTTCAACGAACCGCGATGGCCCCGATGGCCGCAAAGATCACTCCGTTCCCGTGACGGAAAACACCTCTGATGACAAGTCCGGCCGGAGCACCCGATTTGGCGCACGCGGGGTTCCGGTCATTACCGGGGTCAATCGCGTGGGCCTCGTGGCGCTCTATATGAAGGAGGTGCGCCGGTTTCTCAAGGTGCAGACGCAGACGATCTGGGCGCCGGCCTTCACCACGCTGCTGTTTCTGGTGATCTTCACCGTCGCGCTGGGCCGCGAAGGGCGCGAGGTGCTGGGCGTGCCTTTCGCCAGCTTTGTCGCGCCGGGCCTGATCGTGATGGGGATGATGCAGAACGCCTTTGCCAATTCCTCCTTTTCGCTGCTTTCGGGCAAAATGCAGGGGACGATCATCGACCTGCTGATGCCGCCCTTGTCGCCGGGCGAGCTGATGGCTGGCATTCTTGCCGCTGCGGTGACCCGCGCGATCCTTGTCGGCTGCACGGTGGCGCTGGCGATGGCGCTGTGGCCGGGGGTGTCGCTGGCGGTGGCGCACTTCTGGGCGGTGGTGTGGTTCGGCCTGATGGGCTCGCTGATGCTGGCAACGCTCGGCCTGGCGACTTCGATCTGGGCCGAGAAGTTCGATCACAACGCGGCGATCACCAACTTCATCATCGCCCCGCTGTCGCTGTTGTCAGGCACGTTCTACGTGATCGAGAACCTGAGCGGGGCGTTCCAGATGGTAAGCCGCGCCAACCCGTTCTTCTACGTGATCTCGGGCTTCCGCTATGGCTTCCTCGGACAAAGCGACATCGGCGGGGGGCAGGCCGTGATGGCCGCCGGGGGGGGACTGCTAGCGCTCAATCTGCTGATGGCAGCGGCGGTTTATGCCCTGTTGCGCAGCGGGTGGAAGCTCAAAAGCTGACCGGTCAATGGGTCAGCGAGGCGCGCATCCGGTAGCGACCGTCCTTGAAGCTGTCGAACAGCTGGCGCACTGTCGGGTGATCGACGGGGCCGCCGTCGGGATCCGCCAGCAGATTGCCCTGGCTGACATAGGCGACATAGGACGAATCCTCGCTTTCGGCGAGCAGGTGGTAGAACGGCTGGTCGCGCCGCGGACGGATATCCTCGGGGATCGCCTGGTACCATTCTTCCGAATTGGCGAAGACGGGATCGATGTCGAACACCACGCCGCGAAAGCCGAACAACCGGTGGCGCACCACATCGCCGATGCCGAAGCGGGCACGCGTCTGGCGCGGGGCAATGATCGTGCGGCCTGCCTGATTCGAGAAAAACTGCGCGCGATCCATGGCACCAATATGGACCTTTGCGCATGCAAAACAAGCGCAGGCGTTGTGCGGGTGCGAGATTTGCCCGGATTTTGTGGTGTGTCAGGACTTGGCAAGGGGCAAACCCTGCGCTAACGGACGCGCTTCCTGTCGCCTGCCGCACCGACCAGGCGGCCCGATCCGGGCGACAGGCCTCGCGGAGAGGTGGCAGAGTGGTCGAATGCGCCGCACTCGAAATGCGGTTTACCGGCAACGGTAACGTGGGTTCGAATCCCACCCTCTCCGCCAATCACCCTTACGGATGCGTTCGCAAAGATTGGCGGCAAAGATGCTCTGGGCAATCGCAGACCCAGCTTGAATGTGTTCGCCGGTTCGCATGCTGACTTTTGCTGACCTTACGCCGGTGTCATGCCGTCGTCCGAATCAGCGACATCCGATAATGCGGCGGACAGCAAGGCTGGCTCAGTCTGCATTGTGGGCGTTGGGTGCCTTGGAACGGCTGAGCCGAGGTGCCGCCGATCATGCGAAGTGGCCGCCTGCGGGTTCCGGTCAATCCGACCGCCAAGCCGGGCATCCTATTCGTGCCGCAGCGCGTCGATCGGGTCGAGCTTTGAAGCGCGGCTCGCCGGATAGTAACCGAACACGATCCCCATCCCGGCGGCAAACAGAAAGCTGACGAGATTGATCATGGGGTCAAAGGCGAAGGGCACGTCGATCAGGGTTGCGAGGCCGATGGACGCAACAAACCCAAGCGCGATCCCGACCAGCCCCCCCAGCGCGCACAGCACCACCGCTTCGGTCAGGAACTGCAGGCGCACCTCCCGGGCCAGCGCGCCGATCGCGAGACGTATGCCGATCTCGCGGGTGCGCTCGGTGACGCTGACGAGCATGATGTTCATGATCCCGATCCCGCCGACCAGCAGGCTGATCGATGCGATCACCGCCACCATTGCCGTCAGCGCTCCGGTTGCCGCGCCCAGCGCCTGATTGACCTGCGCTGTATCGATCACGTTGAAGTCATTGGGTTCTCCGCCCTGCAGCAGGCGCCGCTCGCGCAGCAGATCCACCAGCGAGTCCTGGATCGCGGAAGGGGCATAGCCCGCATCATATTTGACCACGAAGTAATCAAGCTTGTCGTTGCCCTTGAAGCGGCGCTGCACGGTCTTCAATGGCATGTAGACCGCATCATCATTGTCAGCGCCGCCGCCGCCTTGCCCGCGTTCCTCGATCACCCCGATGACCTCACACGAGACATCATCCAACCGCATCCGTGCCCCCACCGGGCTGGTGCCGGGCAGGAACAACGCCTCGCGCACCTTGAGGCCGAGCAGGCAGACATTCTTGCCTGCCTGTTCCTCGTCGGCGCTGAACGGACGGCCTTCCTCGACGGTGATCGACTGGGCCTGAAGGAAGGCGTTGTTGACCCCCTGAATACGCGTGTCCCAGTCCTGCCCGTTGTAAAATGCGGTAGCGCTCGAACCGGCATTGCCTGACGCGAGCGTGACGCCGGCTATCTGCTGCTTCACCGCGCGCACATCGGCCTCGTCGAAGGGACGGATCGTGCCGCGGGTGGTGCGCACCGGGAAAACGATGAAGTTGCTTGCGCCCAGCGAGGAAATCTCCTCCTGGACCGAGGCCGTCACACCATTGCCGAGCGTCACCATCGTCACCACCGCCGCCACGCCGATGATGATGCCGAGCGTCGTGAGGATCGAGCGCAGGATGTGCCGCCGGATTTCGCGCAAGGCCAGAAGGATGGTCGCGCCGAACATCAGGCCAGGCTGCCTTCGGTGGCCAGCGCGCCGCGATCGATCCGCTCCACCAGCCCGTCACGGAAGCGCACGATCGTCCTGGCATAGGCTGCCATCTCCTCCTCGTGCGTCACCATCAGGATGGTGATGCCGTCGCGGTTCAGGCGACGCAGCAATTGCATGATCTCGACCGAGCGTTCGGAATCGAGGTTGCCGGTAGGCTCGTCCGCCAGCAGCACATCGGGCTGCGTCACCAGTGCGCGGGCGATGGCGACGCGCTGCTGCTGTCCGCCGGAAAGTTCTGCCGGCGTGTGATTGGCCCAAGGCACGAGGCCGACCTGATCGAGCGCGCGCATCGCCGCTTCGCGCCGCTGCGCCTTGCTCTCGCCGCGATAGACCAGCGGCAGCTCGACATTTTCGAGCGCAGTGGTGCGCGCCAGCAGGTTGAAGCCCTGGAACACAAAGCCGAGATAGCGGCGGCGCAGCAGGCTGCGCTGGTCGCGGTCGAGCTTCTGCACCTCGACCCCGCGAAACCGGAACACGCCGCCGGTCGGCACGTCGAGGCAACCGAGGATATTCATCGTCGTCGACTTGCCCGAGCCTGATGGCCCCATGATCGCGACGAATTCACCGCGTTCGATGGCAAGATCGACGCCCTTGAGCGCCTGAAACGCGGCTGGCCCCTCGCCGAAGGTCTTGGTGATGCCTTCGAGCTGGATCAGCGGGGGGCCTGTCATTGACCCGCCGCCTTGATGCCGGTGACGACCTTCATCCCGGCCTTCAGATCGGGCGAAGTCACCACCGTGCGCCGGCCGTCGCTGCGGCCGGTGATCACCGTGATCGCCTTCAGGGTGCCATCGGCCTGCAGCACCTGAACCTGTTGGCGACTGCCTTCGCCGATCGTGGCCTGCTGCTTCTGGTCTTCCAGCCCGATCTGCGGATCGAAGATCCCGCCGCCGCCTTCGACCTTGGCATCGGGGCGAAACCGCAAGGCGGCGTTCGGCACCAGCAGCGCTTCACCGGTGTTCCGGGTGGCGATGGTCGCCGTCGCTGTCATCCCGGGGCGCAGCAGGCCATCGCCATTC
Organism: Erythrobacter sp.; assembly: GCA_046296035.1. Lineage (GTDB taxonomy): Bacteria > Pseudomonadota > Alphaproteobacteria > Sphingomonadales > Sphingomonadaceae > Erythrobacter. The sequence goes on from JBKBLZ010000001.1 coordinate 11,015, forward strand.
TGCACCTCAAGCCGGGCTTCATAGCTCACCACCGATCCGCCCGCCGCCGGCGTGGCCGTGCCGGACTGGGCCTGCACCGTGTTGGCCGAAGCCAGATCGATCCGCTGGAGCCGCGCGGGGAAGCGGCGGCCGGGATAGGCATCGACGGTAAAGGTTGCGGGCTGGCCTGCCTTGACCTGACCCACATCGGCCTCGTCGATCGAAACGCGCAGTTGCATTTTCGACAGGTCTTCGGCGATCACGAACAGGGTGACGGTATTGAAGCTGGCGACGACGGTTTGGCCTGGTTCGACCCGGCGCGCGAGCACCACGCCATCGACCGGTGCACGGATCACCGCGCGGGTGCGGGTGGTGAGGTTGCCGTTGAGCGAGGCTTGCGCCGCCTCGATATTGGCCCGCGCCGAGGCGACCGCGGCCTTGTCGCGCTCGACGGCGGCCTTGGCCTGTTCCAGCTCGATTTCGGAGGGCACGCGTCCGCCTGACAGGCGGCGCACGTCCTCCAGCCGGGCGAGCTGCACCTTGTCGATATCGAGCGTCGCCTGCGCCTGCCCGAGCGCCGCGCGCGCGGCCCCCAGGTTGGCGCGGGACTGGGCGATTTGCTGGTCGATGATCTCGGTGTTGATGACCGCGATCACCTGCCCCTTGGTCACCCGGTCGTTGACATCGACCGTCACGCTGTCGACCGGTCCGGTGACTTCCGCGCCGACCTCGACCTGGTTGGTCGGACGCAGATTGCCCGTCGCCGTGACCGTCAGGGCGAGCGATCCCCTCGCGACATTTTCGGTGATGTAATCGGGCGGGGGCGGTTCGGCGGTACACTGCACCACTGCGAAGATCAGCAGCACCAGGGCGATCCCGGGCAGCCAGTATTTCATGGTGCGCCGCCAGGGCGGCACGGGCTTGGTGCCGAGGAATTCGTCGATGCTTGGCTGTTCGGCCGGTGTGCTTGTGTCGTTCACCTGGGCTGCTCCTTCGCCGCAAGATTCTCAAGTCCTGCACCTTGGGCTGGTGACCAGCCACCGCCCAGCGCCCGCGCCAGACTGATGAAGGCAAGCGCCCGCGAGGCTTCGGCGTTGACCTGCGCGTTGCGCGCAGCCAGCAGCTGGCTTTCTGCCACCAGCAGCCGCTGGAAGTCGATCAATCCGGCCTGATACTGGCTGCGCGCCAGCAGCGCGGCATTCTGCGCCCCTTCGCTGGCTTCGATCAGCGCCTTTACCTGAGCCGCGCGGGTCTCGAATTCCACGGCCGAGCTTTCGACTTCCTCAAGCGCGGTCAGAATGCTCTTGCGCCAGTCTGCCAGAGATCCATCGGCTATGGCCTGCGCCGCCGCGATTTGCCCGCGCGCACGGCCGCCATCGAAGATCAACTGCGACAGGCTGGCAAAGATGCTGCCGGTTACCAGATCGAACAGGTTGCCCACATCGGTGGCGCTGGTGCTGATGGAGCCGGACAGCCGCACGAGCGGGTACAGCTGTGCGCGCGCTACACCGACCCGGTCGAGATCGGCGGCCAGCCGCGCCTCCGCAACGCTTACATCGGGACGCCGCCGCAGCATGTCGGCAGGGGCGGCCAGCGCAATGTCCTCGGGCGGGGCAGGGACAGCCTGCGGGGTCCCGGCCAGTGCGCGATAGACCTGGCCCGGCGGTTCGCCGATCAAGGTCGAAATCGCGTTGGCTGTTGTGACCAGACTGCTTTCAAGCTGGGGGATGCTGGCCGCCGTCTGCGCGCGCTGGGTGCGGGCCTGTTCGACATCAAGACTGGAGACCAGCCCTGCCTGATTGCGCCAGCGGGCAATCTGGAGGTTGTCTTCCTGATTGGCGAGCGTTTCGCGCGCGATCGCCAATTGCGCGGCCAGCGCGCGGGCGGTCACTGTCTGGCTGGCGACCTGCGCGACAATCACCCGCTCCAGATCGCCCAGCGAATAGCCCGCCGCGCGCAGATCGCTTCTTGCGGCATCAACCGATGCATCGATCCGGCCGAACAGATCGGCTTCCCACGCGGCATCCGCCCCGAGCGAGATGAGCACATCCCCGCTCGCCAGATCGCCGACATCGCGCCGCGCGCCGCCGCTGCCGTTGATGGTCGGCACCCGTGCCGCGCGGGCCTGCCTCAAAGTGGCGCGGGCTGCCCGCAGGCGGGTGACGGCCTGCGCCAGATCAAGGTTGTCTGTTCGCGCGCGAGCGACGAATTCATCGACCAGCGGATCGCCCAGCAAAAGCCAGTAGCGATCCAGCGGCATTTCGGTCCCGGCGCCTTCGGCCAATGCCCATTGCGGCGGAATTGCCTGCGCGCTGGCCATGGCCGGCGGATCCGCGCGCGGCACCGCACATCCGCAGGCCGCGAGCGCGACGAGGCCAACCATCTGTCGCCGCCACAATCGCCTCGCGCGCTTCGCCTCATCCGGCGCGATCACCGGCGTTTGAGAGGCGGCCTCAAGGGCGCTTCGCCTGGGTGCGATCGGCGTCCGCGTTAGCCCTCTTGAGACCCTGTTTTTTATCGTTCGCCCCCTGATTGAATCGAACCCGCAAGCGTTCGAAGCTGCTGTAGTCTCTAGTCTTATCCGTCTGCGCACCAAAAGAAACAGGGAAACGCACAAATGACGCGGGGCAAGCCGGCAGGGCACGGGGGATCGATCGTTCATCCACGGAGATCTGCCCGGCCCGGGAGCAGTGAAGGCGCAGTCCGCCAGCGGCGGGCGGAGTTGCCGGCCCGGAAAGGGGGGAACCGGGCCGGCACAGGATCAACGGTTCAGCAAAGCGGCTTATTCCTGCCACCGAACAAAACCTTCGCTCCCCTCACGCGGCAAGCGGCAGGGCATCCTTCCAACCGCCGCCGAGCTGGTCTGCGGCAATGCGCATGACCTCACCCAGTCCGTGCAGCGGTATCACTGCGAGCGAACGATCGGTGCGCTTTTGCGCGCGCGATGCGCGCTCGCGCAAGCGCCGCTCGCGTTCGACCATGGCAATCCTTCCGGCCAGACCAGCGCCATTCACGTTCTGGATCTCGAGCCCCGGAAAGGCATTGCACTCAAGCACCTGTACGCCGAGCGTCGCATCGATCACGAGGTCAACCCCGACATAGCCCAGACCCAGCGCGCCCGAGCAGCGCCGCGCAGCGTCGATCACGGCAGGCCAGTGCGGGATCTGCGCCCCGATCAGGCTGGTGCCGGTCGAGGGGTGATCGACCACCGGTTCCTGGCCCAGCACGGCGCGGAAGATCGCACCGTCGCGAAAATCGATCGCGGCGCCAACCGCGCCCTGGTGCAGGTTTGCCCGGCCGCGCGACTCCACAGTCGGCAGGCGGGTCATCGCCATCAGCGGAACATCGCCAAGGCAGATGATGCGGATATCAGGCAGGCCATAGGGCACCAGCCGGGCGAAATCGGGATGGGTGCGGATCAGCGGTTCGAACAGCGCGGCATCAGTATTGCCGCCTTCCAGCGAAAGCTCGCCGGCAAGGATCCGCGTGACATGGGCACGCAGCATTTTCGGCGTCAGGATCTGGCCGTTCAATTGCCGCCAGCCGCCATCGACCCTGCCATCCACCAGGATCACGCCTTCGCCACGCCGCCCGCGATTGGGCTTCACCGCAAAGGCATCAGGCAGGCTGCCAAAGTCGAAGCCGGCGGCCTGTGCCTCGTCGGCAATCAGCGCGAGGGTGGGCGGCACCGGAACCCCGGCAGCGGCCAATCGCTGCTTGGTTTCGAATTTCTGGTTCACGCCCTTGATCGCTTCGCGTGGGTTGAGCTTGGCGATCAGGGCATTGCGGCGGTTCATTCCGAGTGCGGGCATGTCAGGCCTCCTTTGCGGCGCGGAACCGGCCGAGTTCGGACAGGCGCAGTCCCTGATAGCGACCCAGCAGGATCATCATCAAAATCGCGCTGGCCGGGATTGCCAGGGGGTAATCGGTGGCCAGCGCGACCAGCAGCGGCGAGGCGACGATTGCCTGGATCACCAGCGCGACGGCGAGCGTGGTGCCGGTCATGCGCAAGGCCTGGCGCGGTCCTTCGCTTTCCCAGGCATTCCACCACCGTTCGACCACCAGCGCGGTCACCACCACCGGAAAGGCGCTGATCAGCACGAGATTGTCGAGCTCCAGCGCCAGCGCCCCGAGCGCCGTCACCACGATTGCGATCAGCGTGCCGAGGAAGGCGACGCGCGACATTTCGAGCCGGCGCAGCAGCGGAGCGGCGATCATGCCGACCAGAATGGCGGCGGTCGAAATCGTCGGGCCGGCGATCGGCCCGGATTGCAGATAGGCCAGCGCCAGCAGCATCGGAGTGAACAGGCCAAAGGTCTTCCACCCCAGCACCGAGCGCGTGAACACCACGATCACCGCGCCCAGCGGCAGGGCGAGCAGAAGGTGAAGCTGCGGCAGGCCCCACGGCCGTCCGGGATCGCCGAAAACCGCGTGCACGGCCTGGGTCACCAGCGAGTTCGAGCTATCGAACAGCGCCCAGATAATCGCGAAGAAAGTCGCCACCACGAGGCCGATCAGAGCGTGCAGCGTGGTCTTGATGGCGTTGTCGCCGGGCAGGGAATGCGCATCAGAACGCATGGCTGATCTCCAGTTCGAGACGGTAACCCGAGCGGTCGAACGCCGGATCGGTGGAGTTGCGGACGATGTAGCGACCCTCGGCAGCGACGCGCCACGGGCCGGGGCTCCAGATCAGGGTGAGTTCGGGCCAGAACAGATCGTCCTGCCGCACCCCTCCAGTGACCAGCGTGCGACCCGAGAAGTCGAGCCGCTGGTAGCTCAGCTCGCCGCGCAGGCGCAGGTCTTTGGCAATCGGACGCTGGTAGCTTGCTTCGGCCAGCCACCGCGAGAGATTGCGGCGCGCTTCGTTGTCAGAATTGATCTCGTCATAACGCCCGCGCAGGTAAGCGTAGTGGTTGGGCCCGAAACGGTAGCGGTATTCGCCATCCACCCGGATCCCGCTGCCGGTCGAATTGGCGATATCGTCATAGCTGCGATCGCGCCAGCTGGCGCCTACGGTCAGGCGGTTGGCAAGGTCAAAGCTGTGCTCGATCTCGCCGCCGAATTCCCATTCGTCGGCCGAAGTGAATTCGGCCGCGAGCAGGTTGTCGGCGCGCTCGCCGAAAGCGGTGAGGGCGGTGCCGCCAGGCAGGTTGAAACGGGCCGAAAGGCGCGCGCTGTTCTGCCAGCGGTCAAGCCGGGTCGGGTCCTCGAATTCGAGCCGAGTGGTGGCATTGCGCAGGGTTACGGTGATATCATTGTTGGTCAGCACCAGCGAGGGCGTGACCACCAGGGCCAGCGCGTTGCCGTCGATCACTTCGTCTTCGGCCGGCGCGGTCGAGCGGGCGGTGATGCCGCGTGCGGTAATCCGCAGGCCCGGGTCGAGCCGCCAGCCGGCAGCGTCAGACGCAGTGCCGTTTTCCTCGACCTGCTCGGCATCGATGCTGCTGCCGTGCTCGGGCTGATCGTTGTAAACCGATTGCGCATTCGCGGCCGCATCGAGGCCCAACAGCGATGCGCCGAGCGCCAGTGCGAGCTTGGTGGTGGTCATGGTCATGAGGGTCCTCCTGTTGCTTGGTTCCGGTCATTTTCCGGTTCGGGAGACAAACGGCACAGAGCAGCGTTCTATTCCTCAGAAGATCCAAAAAATTCTTTTTACACGATCCGGGAATAAGAGACCGGGGCAGCCCGTTTGCCATGGCGAAACCCGTCAAAGGAGCACCCCCGCATGTTTATCCACGACATCGCCTCGACCGTCGGCGCCGATCGTCAGGCCCGGCTGCAAGCCCGCCTCGCGGCAGCCAAGCGCGCCTTCACCACCCGCAATGTCGATCTGGCCGCTGCCTCGCGCATCATTCGCGTCGGTCGCCGGCCCGAAGCTGGCGATGTGATCCTCGCCCGGGTTACCCAGCTTGGCCAGCACCGCCGGATCGAAAATGTCCACGGCCGTCGCGCCGCTCTTTATATCGGGGACGAGATCATCGTGGCCTATGGCAACCGCTACGCGCCCGACCAGTTTGAGGCCTATGTCCCCGAAGATCTTGGCCCGTGTCACCTGGTGGCCGGTGGGGGTGTGGCAGCGCGGGTGACGGCACGCCACGCCGCGATCAAACCGGCAACCCAGATCGAGGTGATCGGGGTGCTGGTCGAGGCCGATGGCCGCGCGCTCAACCTCGCCCGCTTTGCCACGGCCAGCCCCGCGCGCCTGCAACCTGCGCGCGTGATCGCGGTGGTCGGCAGTTCGATGAATGCGGGCAAGACCACCACCGTCGCCGGGCTGGTTCATGGCCTTACCCGAGCGGGCTTCCGGGTTGGAGCGGCCAAGCTCACCGGAACCGGTTCGGGCGGGGATCTGTGGTCGATGCGCGATGCCGGGGCGGCGCTCGCCGTAGATTTCACCGATGCCGGCCATGCCTCGACCTTCGGCGTGACCGAGGATGAGCTGGGCCGCATCACCCAGGCGCTGCTGGCCCGGCTCGCCGATGCCGAGGCGGATATTGCAGTGGTCGAGATCGCCGATGGCCTGTTGCAGCAGGAAACCGCGCGGCTGGTCGAGCGTGGCCACCGCAGCGGCTGGTTCGACGGCTTCGTCTTCGCCGCCGGTGACGCGATGGGCGCGGCCTTCGGCTGCCAGTGGCTGGCGCAGCGCGGGATCACGCCACTGGCGGTTTCGGGTCTGCTGTCCGCTTCGCCACTCGCCTCGCGCGAGGCGGAGCACACCAGCGGCATTGCGATCGCCACGCTCGCTGACTTGCGCGATCCGGTCGGAGCGGCGCGCATCGCCTTCAGCGATCCTGCGCGCAGGGCGGCGGCATGATCGCTGCACCGCTGTTGCTGGCTGGCAATCGCCGCATTCTTGGGATCTTGCTGACCCTGCTGGCGCTTGGCGAGGCGGTGCTCGCGGTGCTGTTCGCTGCCGCACTCGATCGCTTGATCACCCACGACGGCGCGCTTTTTCTGCCATTGCTGGCAGCGGGCGGCATTGCCGCCATGGCCGGTGCCGCAATGATGCTCGGCCGCTGGCTCGGCGAAGGGTTCGCGCAAGGGTTTGTCAGCGATTGCCGTGCGGCGCTGTTTTCCGCTGTCACCCGCCACGCGGGCGAGGGCGGGGATGCGCGCTGGTTGACAGTGCTGATCAACGATATGGCAGCGCTGCGCAATTATGCGCTGCGTGGCACGGTGCGGCTTTGGACCAGTGTCACGGCGGCATCTGCATCGTGCCTTTGGGTGTTTGCAACGATGCCGCATTTGCGGCCCGCGCTCATCCCGCTGCTCGCCGGCGCGGGGGTGATCGGGTTGCTGGTTTGGCCCTTGTCGCGCGCGATCACGACGCAGCGTCGCGAGCGAGGAAGGCTCAATCGTTTTCTGGTGCGCCGGGTGCGCGCCGAGCTTGCGGGGGAAGCATCGAAGCGCGGGCACGGTTTCCGCAAGCTGGCAACCCTGTCCGACGATCTTGCCCGTGCCGCGGTTCGCCGCGCCGCCACCGCCGGCACCATGGAAGCTGCAGCGACGCTTGCGGGGCTGCTCGCCGCGCTGGTCCTTGTCTGGCAGACGATGACAGGGCTGGAAGGCAGGGCGTCGCTCGCCGGCAGCCTGACGCTGCTGGGTTTCATCGCCGCGCGCTTGCTCGAAAGCGCCCGCGCGCTCCATGCCCGAATCGGCGGACGCATCGCGCTCGACCGGCTCGAAAAGCTGCTCGCGCCCGAGACGACATCGGCGCGCTCTCCGCGGCCGCGCCTTGCCAGGCGCAGCCCCCTGCGCTGGGCCGCCCGTCTGCTTGGGTTTCGCCTCTCCCTGCCACCGCCCGATGCCCGACCTCGGGTCTCCAACAAGGAGTGCCAGCCATGACTGCCGCTCTCGCTCTTCCCGTCCTGCGTCCGGCCGAAAGCGCTGGCGTGCCTGAATGCTTCATCGCCAATGCCAGGGCCGGTCAGCCGGTGCTGGTCGCCGTCCATGGGATCAGTCGCAATGCCGCCGAGATCGCGATGCGCTTTTCCCGGCATCCGGCCTATGCGCAGACAAGCATCATCGCGCCGCTGTTCACCAAGGAGGGCTTCGGACAATACCAGCAATTGCAGACACGCAAGGAGGGCCAGACGCGGGCCGATATTGCGCTGCTCGGGCTGCTCGATCAGCTTGCCGAGGAACATGATATCGATACGGCGCGCGTGCACCTGTTCGGCTTTTCGGGCGGCGCGCAGATGGCGCACCGATTTGCGATGTACCACCCGGAGCGGGTCGCGCGGCTGTGCGTGGTCTCCGCCGGCTGGTATGCCATGCCTGATCCGGCGCTGGCCTGGCCCTACGGAATCGGCGACGGCGCGGGCGCGCCACTGGTGGGGTCGGGGTTCCTCGATATTCCCACCACGGTGATCGTCGGTAACCGCGACACCCGTGTCGATGCCTCGGTGCGGCAGGATCCCGAAATTGTCGAACGCCAGGGCCGCAACCGGCTGCGGCGTGCGCGCTGCTATGTCCGGGCGGTCGCGGCCTATGCTGAAACCTTGGGCAAGCCCGTGCGCCACCGCCTGCGGACCCTGCACGGCATTTCGCATGACTTTACCCAATGCGTGAATGATGGCGATCTTGTCGAAATCGTGGCAGAGGCTCTGCTGTAAACGATTCAACGCCAAGCACCGCCCAGAGCGGGGCAATCGTGAAGGTTCGGAAATGATGACAAAAACGATGTTGCGCACCGCCAGCGGTGTGGCTCTTGGTGTGGCACTGCTCGGGGGGAGCGTGGCACAGGCAGAAGAACAAGGCCTGCCGCGGCTGGAAGCGCATTGGGAAGGCTTCGACATCCGCCTCACCGGCGGTGTGGCGGTGCAGGGCGCGGTGTTCAACGATGACGTGGTGACCACGGATTCGCCGGATGCCAAGGTCGATCTGTTCGCGCGCCTCAACGCGCAGTGGACTTCGCCCGGTGGGATCATCATTGGCGTCAATGCCGAACAGAACAGCCGCCGTCGCGCGTCCGAAGTGCTTGATGCCGGCGAAATCTACGGCTTCGTATCGAGCGATTATGGCCGCGTCGAAGTGGGCCTGCAGGATGGCCCGGCCGATACGCTCGCCTTTGCCGCGCCGCTGGTGGCATTGGGGCAGGTGCGCGGCGAGTTCTCGCGCTATGCCGGCACCCAGGCGCTGCTGCGCGCGCTCGATACGCAGGATGCCTTCAAGGTGATCTACCTTTCGCCTCCGATCGGGGGCCTGCGCGGCGGCGTTTCGTGGTCGCCCAAGGTGCGCCGCAACGCGGCTGCGGTGAACTCGCGCGACCGCATTGAAGTCGACAACGCCTTCGAATTCGGGCTGCAATACCAGCAGCCGGTGGGCGACTGGATCCTTGGCGCGAGCGCAGGTTATGTTACCGGCGAGGCCGATCCGATCACCACCCGCGAGGATCTGCGCAGCTGGAGCGTGGGCGCCGAGGCGCGGCGCGGCCCCTTGCGAATCGGCGGGGCCTATGTCGATCGTGGTGATTCCAACCGCCTTGCGCCCGGCTTTGACCAATGGGAAGTCAATGGCGGCGTGGGCTGGGTAACCCCCGAATGGGGCGTGGCCGGAAGCGCTGCCTATACCAAGGCTTCCGATCGCAAAAACCGCCTGTTTGGGGTTGGCGGCTTCTACCGCATCCACCCCAATATCGAGCTGCGCGCGGATGTGGTGCAGTTCCGCGAGGAACGTTTCCTGATCTCGGTCAACGAAGGCATTGCCAGCGTGGTCGAGGTGCAGTTCACCATCTGACAGCAATATCCCGCGCACAAAAAGGCCCGGGCGATCGCGCGATCGGCCCGGGCTTTTTGCGCTGGTTTGGCAGGTTACTGCTTGGCGAGCTCGGCGGCTTCGTCCGCGCCCACCAGCACATCGCTGGCGATCATCGCATCGACCGCGGCGACCACGGCCGGCGCGGCATCGCCGCCTGCCAGCTTCATCTCGCCCGCTGGTGCCGCACGGCGACCATAGGCTTCGACCTGCCAGCTGCCGCTGGCATCGGCGCAGGCCAGTGCATCGCTGGTCGCGCCTGCGCCTTCGATCATGAACTGGCGGCACAGCTGGCCATCGGCATTGCGGAAAGTCAGCACGACCTCGCCGGTGCCGAGACTGGCGAGATCGACCGACTGGCCGCTCGGCGCGCGATCGAGCATGGTGTCGAGATCGGCGCTGGCAAGCACCAGCGAACCGCCCGTGCTGTCGCCCCCGCCGCCGCCGGTGAGCAGCGGTCCGCCGATCATCACGCCGATCACCAGGCTGGCGGCCATCGCGGCAAACTGCGGCCAGCGCCAGGTGCCGCCGGTGTCGTTGGCAGGCGCAGGCAGCGTGCGCGCCGCGCGAACGGCGGCCAGTTCAACCACCTGAGCGCTCGCCGGTGCTGCGACGATCCGCGTCAGGTGTTCGGGCACCGGTGCAGCAAGCACGCTCGCGAAGGCATCGCGCACGGCGGCGGCGGTCTCGTCTGCGCCTGCCAGCGCCTCGACACGCTCTGCCAGTGCAGCATCGGTGTTGATCGCGGCCTCGATCGCATCGGTCAGCGCCTCGTCCGCCAGCGTCCCGTCAAGAAATGCGGCGAGCTGGGCATTGGTGAAGGGCTGGCTCATTGTACGCCTCCTGCTGCTGCGATGCGCTTGGCCAGGGCCGCCTTGGCGCGGGACAGACGGCTCATCACCGTTCCGATCGGCAAGCCGAGCGCATCGGCGGCCTCGCGGTAGCTCATCTCCTCCAGCATCACGAGCGCGACCACATCGCGCTGTTCGGCCGGCAGGCTGTCGACCGCTGCACGCACCATCCGCGCCTCGGCGCTGGCTTCGGCAATTGCCACACCGTCATCGCCGGCGAGGTCGATCATCTCGCCGATATCCTCGTGGCCCATACGATTATGAGCACGGCGACGATCGTCGATCCAGGTGTTGCGGGCGATCCGGAAGACCCAGCTGTCGAGCCGGGTGCCGGGCTGCCATTGATCCAAGTTCAGCATCGCTTTCTCCAGACACGCCTGCACGACATCGTCTGCGTCGGCCTGATTGCCGGTCAGCACCCGGGCGAATCGACGCAGGCGCGGGATCAGCGCGATCAGCGCCTGCCTTGTCGTTTCGTCCGGGGTCATCGGGCGTGTCATGGTGCCAACGGTTCAGCGAGAGGAAATATTCCGACCCCATAAACAGGACAGGGCATAAAAGAACAGGGAGTTTCGTATATTCAAGGGTAAAGATGCCAATACCTGATACACCGGTTTGGGCACCATAATGGGGAATGACGATGCGTTTGCGAATTGCCTTGTTCGGTCTGCTGCTGGCGGGGATCGGTTTTGCGCCTTTCGCCCAGCCGCTGCTTTCGCCGCTGGCCGCGCAGGATGCAGGCGGCGATGACGGTGGCGACGACGATGCGGGCGACGATGCCGGCGATGATGATGTGGAGGATCCCGACGATCAGGATCCTGCTGGCGATGATGCCGGCGGTGACGACTTAGGCGGCGATGATGCTGGTGGAGACGACCTGGGCGGAGACGATGCCGGCGGAGACGATGCTGGCGGCGATGACGACGGCGCGGCTGGCGGCGATGATGACGGCGCGGCCGGCGGTGATGACGACGGCGCGGCTGGCGGCGATGACGACGGCGCGGCCGGCGGTGATGACGACGATGACGACAGCAACGATATCAGTGATGATCGCGGCGACAACGACGATGACGATGACGATGGCGCCGATCAGGAACCGGCGACCTGGGAAGTCATCGTCGGCGATACCGAGGCTGATCGCGCCGAACGCGACGAGCGCGAGGGGATCGACGCCGACACTGACGGTTTCCGCTATCGCCGCAATGAATTCGTCGCTCTCGATCTGACCGACGAGGCGCTGGCCGAGCTCAAGGCCGGTGGCTTCGAGGTGATCGAAAGCGAAAACCTTGGTTCGGTCGAAAGCACGCTGCTGCTGCTGCGCGGCCCGGCCCAGATGACTGACGAGGCCTCGCTCGACGTGCTCGATGGCCTCGCTGATCCTGATACTGTCGGCTTGAACCACCTGTTCGATGGCTCTGCGGTGCAGACTACCCGTCGACGCGGCAGCAATGTGCCCGATCGGCTCGCCTGCGGCTGCGATATCGGGTTGATCGACACCGGAGTGGCAACGGATCTCAACTATTTCAAGCACGTCAAGCTCACCCAGCGCGCCTTCAACGGCGGCGAGCCGCTGCCCAAGCTGCACGGCACGGCGGTCGCGCATCTGATGGCGGGGACCAGGAGCAATCCCGCGCATGCCACCCGGATCTTCGTGGCCGACATCTTCAGCGGCCCGCGCGCGACCTCGGGATCGAGCTTCGCGTTGATCAAGGCGCTCGACTGGCTGGCGGCGCAAGGCGTGCCGGTGATCAACATCAGCCTCGCGGGTCCACGCAATCCCGCGGTGGCAGGTGCCATCGCCCGGCTCACCAGGCGTGGGATCATTATCGTTGCTGCTGCCGGCAATGATGGCCCGGCCGCCCCGCCGGTGTTCCCCGGCGCCTATGACGGCGTGGTCGGGGTCACGGCGGTTGACGCGCAGAACCGGGTCTACCGCTACGCCAATCGCGGTGCCTATGTCGATTTCTCGGCACGCGGGGTGGCAATCCCGGCGATCGATGCCAAGGGCGATGTGCGCGATGCCACGGGCACATCCTTTGCCGCGCCGGTGATCGCCGCAAGGCTCGCCGCCCGGATACGCAAACCCGATCCGGCCATCGCGCAGGCAGCCGTGCGCGCGCTTGAGGCCGAAGCACGCGATCTCGGTCCGCGCGGGCGTGATCCGATCTACGGTGCCGGACTGATCGGAGACGGCGAATAATGCTCGGCCTGCTCGCCGCTGCGGCCTTCGCTGCGCCCGTCGAAATGCCGCATTACCAGCGGGGCGATGCCTTTGTCTTTTCCGACGGTCGGGTCGAGCGGGTGATTGCCGACAAGCCCGACGGCCTGACCTGGGCGGGCCTGTCCGGCCCCAGCTACCGGCGCAGCCGCAATTTCGTGGTGCCCGTGTTGCAATGGCGCAGCGGGCGCGGCACCGGCAAGCGCGAGGTGCGCGGCAATCCCGACGCGCTCTGGCCGATCGGCAAGGGCAAGTCGGCGCGGTTCCGGGTGATTAGCGAAACGCGGGTCAATCCCCAGGCCTCGGTCAGGCGTTCGGTCAGCCTGTGGGAGTGCAAGACCGCCAAGCCCAGATCATTCACCGTGGCCGCCGGCACCTATGATGCGATTCCGGTCAAGTGCGATCGCTATTCGCCCACCACCATGCGGCTGCTTGAACAGCGCGAATGGGACTACGCACCCGAGCTTGGCCACTATATCCGGCGCGTCACCGTGAATTACCTGCGCGGCACCACCCGCACGGTCGAACTGGTGGCCGCGCTGTCCGGGCCGGCGGCGAGCAAGGCTCGCCTTGCCGCCATCGCGCGCGAGGCAAGGGCTGCCTCGCTGGCGCGCCGCAACTAGCCGGCCATATTCCGCGTCTCCCAGTTGCCAACGGGCGGAGCAGGGTGTCGCCTGCTCCGCCCGCTGTGTGTGCGCCCGAAGGCGCGCGATCAGAACCGCGCTGTCACACCAAGGAACATCGTCCGCCCGATGCCCGAGACCGGATAGGCCGAGCTCGACAGGTAAGGCTCCTCGTCGGTCAGGTTGTTGATGCCGCCATAGAAGGTGATCTGGTCGGTGGCGTCGAGGTTGAAGGCGAGATTGTGCAGCCAGTATTCCGGCGCGAAGCCGGCTGGGCCGAATTCTTCCTGGATGCGTTCGATCTGGATCACCGAGGCAACCGCCGTTGAACCGACATACTGCACCCCGTAATTGAGGGTAAAGTCGCCGCGGTTCCAGGTGACCGAGCCGAAGCCGGACCATTCCGGAGCGCCCAGTTCGCGCAGGCCCGGGTTGACGAAGGTCGGATCGACCGGATCGAAGAAGCGGTTGAGCCGCTCGGTCCAGTTGCCGCCGACATTGAGGTTGAAGTTGTTCTCGCCCAGCGCGAACCCGTAGTTGACCTGGAAGTCGACCCCGCGCGTTTCCAGCTTGGCGAAGTTGATCTGGGTCTGACGCAGGAAGTTGAACCCGAACGGTGTCGGCGAACCCGGGCCGTTGCGCTGGAACAGGTTGCAGAAATCGTTCGGGAAGGTCGGCAGGTCGTAGCAGGAATTGACGATATCCTGAGACGTCACGGCCTGGATCGCGTCCTCGATCTCGATCGAATAATAATCCGCCGAGATCGAGAGGCCGGGCAGGAAGCGCGGCTGGATCACCGTGCCCACCGTCCAGGTGGTGGCGGTTTCCTCCTTGAGGTTCGGGTTGCCGCCGCTGGTGCCCGAGAAGCGCGCGGTCAGCGGATCTTCGTAGGGCGATATGCCGGCACCGGGGTTGCCGTTGATGAAGTCGGCGGTGAAGCCGAGTGCCTGGGCCGCCGCGATGCAATTGGCGCGGCGGTTGGGCGTGTCATCGATCTGGTTGGCATCGCACGGGTCCGAGGGGCGGAAGGTCGCGCCCTGCTGGGGATCGAACAGTTCCGAAATGTTCGGCGCGCGGATCGCCTGGGCATAGGTGCCGCGGAAGCGGATGTCCTCGATCGGCGCCCACACCCCGTTGACGTTCCAGGTAAAGGCACCGCCGACGGTGGAATAGTCGGCATAGCGCCCCGCTGCTCCCAATGTCAGTTCGTGGAAGAATGGCGTGTCGGCCAGCACCGGCAGCAGGATTTCGCCGAACACCTCGACCACGTCGAACGAACCGCCGGCGTTGAACTGGCGGGTCTGGGCATCGAACAGCAGCGACTGGTTGTCCGAAATGTCACCGATGAAGGTGCCCGCCGGGCCCGCCGGCGATCCTGCCGGCAGGTTGCCGAGCAGCAGATCGTTGAAGCGCGAGCGCGACTTTTCCTTGCGATATTCCGCACCCAGCGAAAACTGCACCGCGCCGCCCGGCAGGTTGAAGAACGCACCGGTATCACCGCTCAGCAGGCCGGTGACGACGGTCTGCTCCAGACGGAACCGATCCGTGGTCGGGGTGGTGATGAAATCCACACCCGCCTGGCTGACCGAGTTCACCCCGTTGAACAGGCTTACCGGCACACATTGGCCGTCACCCGGACGGAACGTGAAGAAGCCAGGCGCGATCACCGGGAAGCTCTCCGAACCGGGATGCGGAGGGGCCGTAGGGTCGAGCGTCGAACGGCAGATCGGCTGGCCGTTGGCGGGGTTGGTGACCACGTCGATCGCCGCGAACAGGCGATCGTATTGAACCGAGTTGCTGAAGGTATCGGCGTTGTCGCTGCGACCGTAATTGCCGACCAGTTCATACTTGAGGTGCGGCGTGATCTCGCCTTCGATGCCGCCCACGATCCGGTAGGTCTCGCGCTTGGCGGTGGAGATCCCCGGCCCGAGATCGAGGAAGTCGCGGCTGATGCGCAAACCGCCCGCGTCGTCCGCATCGGCCTGCAACACGTCGGGAATGAAGGGGTTGTCCGGCGCGATGAACAGGCTGTCGTAGAAGGTGTTGTAGTTGTTGCGGCTGGTGGTGTTGGTGCGGACATATTTCGCATCGAGCCAGATCCGCGCAGCGGTCGAGAATTCGAAGCTGGTGCGCAGGTTGGCATAGATCCGCTCGGAATCGGGGATCAGCGAGGTCTGGTTGGTCCGCTCGACCGCGCCGTCGCCGCCGAACTGGTTGGACGAGCTTGAAATGATGCCGTCGACAAATGGCCGCACACCGCCATCCGGCGTCGTCACATAGCAGCCGCCGCCGCCGAAGCCGGTGCGCCCGATATAACTTTCGTTGCAATCGGGGATGCCGTTGTTGTTCACATCGGCCGAGAAGTAGTCGAAGTCGTTGCGGAACACGAGACCAGCACCCGACGAGATGGCAAAGCGCGGATCGGCGCCGATCGCGAAAGCCGGC
The DNA here is from genome assembly GCA_046296035.1 of Erythrobacter sp. Lineage (GTDB taxonomy): Bacteria > Pseudomonadota > Alphaproteobacteria > Sphingomonadales > Sphingomonadaceae > Erythrobacter. The sequence continues at coordinate 26,887 of JBKBLZ010000001.1, forward strand.
GAATTGGCCGCGCGATCGACCAGCGCCTGTTCAGCCGCAGTGATGCCGCCCGGGAACAGGGTGGCGATCTGCGCCGGGGTCGGGATCAGCGGACCGAACGGGAAGCGGGTGTTGTTCGGGCCGGGGCCGCCAAGCCGGAAGCGGCTGGCGAAGTTCGGCATGGTGGCCGGATTGATGTCGCCGCGCTGGAAGCGGCGCAGCGGGTTGGCATAGGTGGTCGAATTGTTGCCGCGCCCATTGTCGCGCGTGAAGGAGCGGTCGCCCATCAGGATCTCGTCATCCTGCGTGTAGCCAGCCGCCAGCGTGATGTTGCCCCGGCCTTCGGCGAAATTCTGGCCGATAACGCCTTCGAGGCGGTAGCTCTTGCCGTCGCCCTTGGTCGAAAGGCCCATTTGTCCATCGAGCTGGATGCCTTCGAAATCGCGCTTGAGGACATAGTTGACCACGCCCGTCACCGCGTCCGCACCGTAAACCGCCGAGGCACCGCCGGTCAGCACCTCGACACGCTCGATCAGGGCGTTGGGGATGGTCGAGACATCGACGGTCTGCGAACCGGCCACACCCGAGACGTGGCGCCAGCCATCGACCAGCACCAGCGTGCGGTTCGAGCCAAGCTGGCGCAGGTTGAGCGTCGCCTGGCCCACGCCGCCGCCGCCGCGTTCCAGCGAATCGGCCACGGTTCCCGAAGAAATCAGCGCCGGGATCTGGCGCAGCGCGGCGGTGGCATCCGTCGCACCGAAATTGCGCAATTCAGCGGAATCGAGCGTGCTGATCGGGAGCGGGGCAACCGCGTTGGGATCACGGGCGATGCGCGAACCGGTGACCACGATCTGCTCGCTGCCGGTCTCGCTGTCGTCGTTCGCTTCGGTGACACTGTCCTGTGCCAGCGCCGTCGCCGGAACGAGACCGGAAACAAGCAGCGCCGCAGCCAGCGCAGTCAGCGACGCGGTCTGGCGGGTATGGGCAGAATAACGCATTGTAACTCCTCGCATCGGTCGTCATTGATGGTAACGGGCGGAGGCTGGTCTGTTGCCGCCGGAGTTGATGCGGCACACATCATGCCCGGGCGCGACGACCAACACCCGTGCGTGACACTGTCCGGTTCTTCCTGCGCGAGGTGCCGGCCGAAGCGCTGCGCTGTCCGGCTTGGGTCACCCCCATGAGAGGCTTGCTGCAATTTCCTGCAACAAAGTGCCGTGAAACTGCCGCAGGCATGTCCCTGGGACAACCCGTATCGCGCCGGGTTCGCGCCACGAACCGGCTTTTCGGCAGTAAGTGTAACCGAATGGCAACAGTTGCTCGGAGCCTGCCCGACACGCGGCGCACACCGATGGTAATGTTTTTGCGGGTTCGCGCGAACCTGCCTGCTCTGCTAGCACGCTTCGCATGAGCGATTGGATCAACCACGCGCGCGCGGCGATCGCTGCAGCGCGCGTTTACTGCGACAGTGTGCGGATCAGGCTGAGCGAGCGGGTGGCGCCGGCAGGCCCCCCTGATCCGGCGCTGATCGAGCGCGAGCAGCACGCGGTGCACGGCTTCGCCTGGGCGGCGGCTACGCTGGCCGCAACCGAGGCGACCACCGATTGGGCGGCGCGCGCGGCCAGCGCAGGCCGGTTCGGCAAGGCCGAGGAACTGACGCTGCGCATCGCGCTGGGCGAGGCGCTGGGACAGCTCTCCTATGGCTTGCCGATGAGTGCGAGCGAGATGGTGCGCCCCGCGGCCTTCGGCTGCGAGGCCGAGGCGCGCGTGCTGGCCGCAGATCCTGCAGTCGCGCATTTTCTGGCCGGGGGCAGCACCGCGGCAACCCGCGCCGCGCTCGCGGCCCTGCTGGCCGATGGCGCGCGGCCCGACGAGGCGCTGGGGGACGAGACGCTTGATCTGGTGCGTGAAAGCTTCCGCACCTTCACCGCCGAAAAGATCGCGCCTCATGCCCATGGCTGGCACCTTGCCGACGCGTTGATCCCCGATGCGGTGATCGCCGAGATGGCCGCACTCGGCGTGTTCGGGGTGTGCATTCCCGTTGAGCATGGCGGCCTCGGCCTCGGCAAGCTGGCGATGGCGGTGGTTTCGGAAGAATTGTCGCGCGGGTGGATCTGCGCCGGATCGCTCGGCACCCGTTCGGAGATCGCCGGTGAGCTTATCACCCACAACGGTACGCCTGAGCAGAAGGCGCATTTCCTGCCGCGCATCGCTGATGGTTCGTGCCTGCCGACGGCGGTGTTTACCGAGCCGGACACCGGATCGGATCTTGCCACCGTGCGCACCCGCGCCGAACGGCAGGCCGATGGCAGCTGGCGGGTAACCGGTGCGAAAACCTGGATCACCCACGCCGCGCGCGCCGATCTGATGACGATGCTGGTGCGCACCGACGCCGCGCAGCCGGGCTATGCCGGCCTCTCGATGCTGCTCGCCACCAAGACCCGCGGCACCGATGCCGCGCCGTTCCCCGATCCGGGCATTGACGGCAGCGAAATCGAAGTGCTCGGCTATCGCGGGATGAAGGAATATGCGCTCGGTCTCGATGGCTTTGCGGTTGCGGCGGACGGGTTGCTGGGTGGACGCGAAGGGCAGGGGTTCAAGCAGCTGATGCGCACCTTCGAGGGTGCCCGCATCCAGACCGCCGCACGCGCGGTGGGCGTGGCGTGGAACGCGTTTGATCTGGCGCTCGACTATGCGCAGGGGCGCAAGCAGTTCGGTCAGCCGCTCATCGCCTTCCCGCGGGTGGCCGACAAGCTCGCGCTGATGGTGGCCGATACCGTCATGGCGCGCGAGCTGACTTACTTTGCCGCCCGCGCCAAGGACCGCGAGGCGCGCTGCGACATCGAGGCGGGAATGGCCAAACTGCTCGCCGCGCGCACCGCCTGGGCGGCGGCCGACAATGCGGTGCAGATCCACGGCGGCAACGGCTATGCGCTCGAATATCCGATCAGCCGGGTGCTGTGCGATGCCCGGATTCTCAACATCTTCGAAGGCGCAGCGGAGATCCAGGCGCAGGTGATCGGGCGCGGGCTGCTGGGTGCCCAGGTGAAGGCGCAGGCGCAGGCAGGGGCGTCTTAGAGCTCGCCTACAGGATCCTGCGCGCCATCGTCATCGGCGCTGCCATGCGTTCGCCATCCAGTCCCAGCGCGGCCTTGAGATCGACGTGGCGCGGCCGGTCACCGCGCAAGCGGATGATGCGTTCCACCCGCCGCACCAGCAGCGCCGGATCAAACGGCTTGCGGATGAAGTCCTGCGCGCCGGCATAGATCGCCTGGGCCTCGTCGGCATCGCCGTTCACCGCTGTGAACATGATGACCGGCAAATCATAGTGGACGGCCGACTGGCGCAGGCGTCGCAGCAGCGAAAGACCGGATTCGCCCGGCATGGTCTGGTCGAGCAACATGATGTCGGGCCGCTTGCGGCGCAGGCAGCCCCACGCGACTTCGGCGCTGGTGACCCAGCCGCAGGCGTGCCCGGCATCGATCAGCACTTCGCTTGCCAGCTCGGCGACCAGTTCGTCATCATCGACAATCAGGATGCGGGCCATGGGATCGGGCTTTCCTCGCGAAATTTCCTGCTGCCCTGTTAACCAATCCATGCCCAAGAATGGTTTGGCGTCGCCCTCCGCAATCTCCCCTAGCACCGGCGGGGCGTTCTCGCGCCTTGCTCCTGTCACCGGGCGCTGCCATGCGCTTGGCCATGATTCGCGCCCTTTTACCCGGCGATGCCGTGTCGCCCTTTCTGCCGACCGAAGGTATCCACAACCTGCGCGATTACGGCGGCTATGCCGTGCCGGGCGGGGGCAGGGTGCGCACCGGCCTGCTGTTCCGCTCGGGCCAGCACATGGAGGCGAGCGCGGCCGATCTGGAGCTTATCCATTCGCTCGACATCCGCACCATCATCGATCTGCGCGGGGTGAGCGAACGACAGGGCTTTCCCTGCCGCCGCCACCCGCAATTCGCAGGCCAGGTGATCGCCCATGACGGCGAGACCAGCAATTCCCCACCGCACGAGGGCGGGGGCGGGCAGGTGGTGATGACGGCGCAAAAAGCACGCGAGCGGATGCTGGCGGTCTACCGGCGGATGCCGGTCAACCCGGCGATGATTTCGATGTTCTCGCGCTATTTCGCCGCGCTCGACGAGCGTGACGGGGGCAGCCTCGTCCACTGCTTTGCCGGCAAGGATCGCACCGGGATCGCCGCAAGCCTGCTGCTCCACGTGCTCGGCGTTCACCGCGATGATGTGGTGGCGGAATTCCTTCGCACCAATGATGCGCCGACCCGCGCGGTGCTCGAACGCCAGTCATTGCCCCGGATGCAGGCGCATTACGGCGCCATCGAACCGGAGGCGCTGCACAACCTGATGGGCGTGCTGCCCGAATATATCGAGACCTGCTTCGCCGAGGTGACTCGCGATCATGGCTCGCTCGACGCCTATCTCGCCAAGGTTCTAGGTGTGGACGAGACAAGGAAAGCGCGTCTGCGCGCGAAGCTGGTGGCGTGACAATCGCATCGGCGCAGCCCATATCGCGCCCCTGAAATCAGCGAGAGGCATTCGACCATGGCCACCCACCACACCAAGATGCTCATCATCGGCTCGGGCCCGGCGGGCTATTCGGCGGCGATCTATGCCGCGCGCGCGATGCTCGAGCCGATCGTCGTGCAGGGCCTCCAGCCCGGCGGGCAGCTGACCATCACCACCGATGTCGAAAACTACCCGGGTTTCCGCGACGTGGTGCAGGGCCCCTGGCTGATGGAGGAAATGAAGGCGCAGGCCGAGCATGTTGGTGCGCGCATGATGTGGGACACGATTGTTTCTGTCGATCTGGAGAACGGCCCCCCGTTCCGCGCGATCGGCGACAGCGGCGATGAATATATCGGCGAAACGCTGGTGATCGCGACCGGTGCGCAGGCCAAGTGGCTCGGCGTTCCGGGCGAGCAGGAGCTGGGCGGCAGGGGCGTATCGGCCTGCGCGACCTGTGACGGGTTCTTCTACCGCGGCAAGAAGGTGGCGGTGATCGGTGGCGGCAACACCGCGGTCGAGGAGGCGCTCTACCTCACCAACCATTCCGACGATGTCACCCTGATCCATCGCCGCGACAGCTTGCGCGCCGAGAAAATCCTGCAGGAGCGGCTGTTTGCCAATCCCAGGATCACCGTGATCTGGAACAAGGCGGTCGACAGCTTCGAGGCGGGCGAGAACGGAATGCTCCACCATCTGGCGCTGAGCGATACAGTGACGGGCGAAGCCTCCGCCATCGAAGTCGACGGGGCCTTTGTCGCGATCGGCCATGCCCCCGCGACCGCGCTGTTCAAGGGCAAGCTGCCGATGGACGAAAGCGGCTATCTGCTGACCGAACCTGGCACCCCCAAGACTGCTATTCCCGGGGTGTTCGCCGCCGGGGACGTGACCGATCATGTCTATCGCCAGGCTATCACTGCGGCGGGCATGGGCTGCATGGCTGCGCTTGATGGTGAGCGTTTCCTCGCTGCGCGGGCGCACGCGGCTACGGAAAACCAGGCGGCGCAATGATGCTTTGCCGCCTCTCACGGCGCGACCCGCACCGGGCCTGACCGGGCGTAGCGATCGCGCAGGAGACAATCCAATCCGCCTGCACTCTCTGCAAATCCGCGGGTTGGCCAGTGTTGCCTGTCCTTCCGATTTGCCGCCGCCGTTACCGGCGGTGGGCCTTGGTTGCGCCCCTTGTCCAGCTAACTGGAATCGCCGCATCGGGCAGTGTGTCGCCGTTGCAACATCCGCGAAACGTCATTCTTCTGTCGTCTTGCTGAAACCGGAATTCTATCGAATCGCAACATCGCAGGCCTAGCGCCCCTGTCGCAACCACAACATTTGCAGGGGTACGAACCATGAAATCCTCCACGCTGCGCATCGCGTTTCTCTCCAGCGCCGCGCTGATCGGCATTGCCATTCCGGCGCAGGCCTTCGCGGCCGAGGCTGACGCGCAATCCCTATCCGGCGCGCGCGATGCCGAAGCCGACAAGGCGGGAGAAACCGGCGAAATCGTCGTCTACGGCAAGGGCGAAGTGCGCCAGGTCACCGAGATCAGCGCTGATGATATCCAGGTGACGACCGCCGGTTCCAGCCCCTTCATCGCGCTGCGCAAGCTGCCGGGCGTCAACTTCCAGTCGGCCGACCCGTTCGGGACCTATGAGTGGTCAACCCGCATTACCCTGCGCGGTTTCAACCAGAACCAGCTCGGCTTCACGCTCGACGGCGTGCCGCTGGGCGACATGAGCTATGGCAACACCAATGGCCTGCACATCAGCCGCGCGATCATTGCCGACAATATCGGCCAGACCCGTGTGAGCCAGGGCGCGGGCGCGCTCGGCACCGCCTCGACTTCGAACCTTGGCGGGACGATCGAATTCTTCAGCCGCGATCCGCAGGACGAGCTCGGCATCGCTGGCAACGTCACCTATGGCGACAGCGACACGCTGCGCGTTTACGGCACGTTCGACACCGGCGATCTGGGCGGGCTGAAGGCCTATATCAGCGCCGCGCATATCGATGCGGACAAGTGGAAGGGCTTCGGCACCCAGCGCTCGACCCAGGTCAATGCCAAGCTGGTCGCCGACTTCTCGGATGCGACCACTTTCACCGCCTTCGTCAACTTCTCCGACCGCAAGGAGAATGACTATCAGGATCTCAGCCTGTCGATGATCAACCGGCTGGGCTATGATTGGGACAACATCTCGGACAACTGGCCGTTGGCGGTGCAGGTTGCCTTCATCGGTGCCAACCGCGGCGATACCGGCGTGGTGGTTGGCCCGAACACCTTCGGCACTGTCTATCCCGCCCCGATCCAGACGGTCGATGATGCCTATTTCGATGCCGCCGGCCTGCGCCGCGACTGGGTGGGCAGCGCGCGCATCGATCAGGCGATTGGCGACAATGTGAAGCTTGGCCTGCAGGGCTATTTCCACACCAACAAGGGCCAGGGTTCGTGGATCACGCCCTATCGCGCCAGCCCCGGCGGACTGCCGCTGAGCTTCCGCACCACCGAATATGACATGGAACGCATCGGCGTGCTCGGCGATCTCGTGGCCGAACTCGGCGCGCACACGGTGCAGATCAACCTGTGGTATGAAAACAACGACTTCGAACAGGCGCGCCGCTTCTACACCATCGGCACCAGCCTGACCGCGCCGAGCACCACCGCGCGCACCTATCAGTCGAACCCGTTCTTCACCCAGTGGAACAACGCCTACAACACGCGGACCTTGCAGTTTGCGGTGCAGGACAAGTGGGACGTGACCGACGCCCTGTCGATCACCGCCGGGTTCAAGGGCCAGTCGGTCAAGCTTGAAGCAACCCCGATCAACCCCGTCCCCGGCCCGCTCGCGCTCGGCAAGATCAAGGGCGAAGATTTCTTCCTGCCGCAGGTCGGGGTGCTCTACCGGCTGGGTGGTGGCAACGAGATCTTTGCCAGCTTCACCCAGAACCAGCGCGCGTTCACCGCGGCGGCGACCACCGGCCCGTTCGCGACCTCGGCCGCCGGCTTTGCCGCGCTGCGCAGTCAGATCACGCCCGAGCAGACCGATACCTTCGAGCTCGGCTTCCGCTTTGGCGAAGGCCAGCTGAGCGGGGTGATCGCGGGCTATCTGGTGAACTTCTCCAACCGCCTGCTCGCGGTGCCGCAAGGCCCCGGCATCGTCGGCAATGCGCCGCTGCTTTCGAACGTGGGCGATGTGCGCTCGGTCGGGGTTGAGCTGGGGGTGCAGTGGCAGCCGGTGCCCGACTTCACCGTGACCGGCAGCTATGCCTATAACGACAACACCTACCGCGATGACGTGATCAACCAGTCGGGCACGATCGTTCAGGCGATCAAGGGGCGCACGGTGGTTGACAGTCCCGAAAGCATCGCCAACCTCGAACTGGCCTATGACGACGGGATGTTCTATGCCCGCGCCAATGGCAACTACACCTCGCGGCGGTTCTTCACCTTCTCCAACGACCAGTCGGTTGATGGACGGGTGCTGGTTGACGCGCTGATCGGCGTCCGCGTGCAGAGCGACAACCGCTTCCTTGACGGGCTGGCGCTCGAAGGCACGGTCACCAACCTGTTCGACGAGAAATATGTCGGCACGATTGGGTCGAACGGCTTTGGCTTTGCGGGCGACAACCAGACGCTGCTGGCCGGCGCGCCGCAGCAATTCTTCGTGACCCTGCGCAAGGACTTCTGACCTCGACAAGCAGGGCCGGCGGGATGGATCCTGCCGGCCCTTGCAGCCAGGCGTCGATGAGATGCCATCAACCTCCGGATTGTTGCTGATCTGCTGCGAGACCAACCGTGATCCCCAAGTCTGCCCGAACCGCGATCACCCGTCGCACCACGCTTGGCACTCTGGCAGCGGGAACAGCGGTGCTGGCATGGCCACGGCGTGCGCGGGCCGCGAACGACGGACCGTTCCGGCATGGCGTGGCGAGCGGTGATCCCGATCCGACCAGCGTGGTGCTGTGGACCCGCCTGACCACCTCGGGCGATGTGCGGCTGGTGGGCGAGATCGCGGCGGACCCGGAATTCACCGCCATCGCCCTGCGATCCGACCTCACAACCGGGCCAGAGCGCGATTACACCGTCAAGTGGCTGGCCGGCGGGCTGGAGCCGGGGCGGGCCTATTACTACCGCTTCATCCTCGACGGTGAGGTTTCTCCGATTGGTCGTGCGCGGACGCTGCCGACCGGCAGGCTCGATCGGCTCGGGATCGCGCTGGCATCCTGTTCCAATTACGTCTTCGGCTATTTCAACGCCTATGAAGCGATCGCCCATGATCCGGGCGTCGATTTCGTGCTGCATACGGGTGACTACATCTACGAATATGGTCACGACGGCTGGGGCGATGCCGTTGGCAAGGCGTTGGGCCGCAGGCACGATCCCGCGCACGAGATCGTCAGCCTGTCCGACTATCGCCGCCGCCACGCCCAGTACAAGACTGATCCCGGTGCGCAGGCGATGCACGCCGCCCACACCCTGATGGCCTGCTGGGACGATCACGAAAGCGCCAACAATCCGTGGACCGGAGGTGCGCAGAACCACCAGCCCGCCAGCGAAGGCGACTGGCAGGCCCGCCGCGAAGCCGCGATCCGCGCCTATTTCGAATGGATGCCGGTGCGCGAACCCGAATGGCTGGATCGCAAGGGGGCAAGCCGCGCGCAGTTCTGGCGCAGCTACAGCTTTGGCGATCTGGCCAGCCTGACCACGCTCGAAACCCGCCACACCGCGCGGGCCGAGCAGATCGACTATGCGCCGCTGCTCGACAAGGCCGTTGATCCGGCAGCCATCGCCCGGTTCCGGCGCGAGGTGCTGGAGGTGCCGGGCCGCCGGATGATTTCGGCCGAATGCGAGGCCGATCTTGCCCGCAGCCTCAGGCAATCGGTCGCCGCCGGACAGCCGTGGCGGCTGATCGGCAACGCGGTTCCGATTGCCCGCACCAATGTGCCCGATCTCGTCGGCCTCGGCATCCTGCCCGATCCCGATGCGCCCGGCGCGCCCTTTGCCGGGGCCGCGCTCGACAATGCCCGGATTCTCGCTGCCAAGGGGCGGGCGGGGCTGCCGTTCTATCCCGATACCTGGGACGGCTATCCCTGGGCGCGCGAACGGTTTTATGATCTGGCGCGAAAGGCGGGCGCGGCCGACCTGATCTTCCTGACCGGGGACAGCCACAGCTTCTGGGCCAACAGTCTCAGGGACGCTGCCGGGCGACCGGCCGGCATCGAACTGGGCACGGCTGGCATTACCTCTCCGGGCGACTTCGTCGAAAGCGGCTTCGGTGACGAGCTGTCGCGGGCGCTCGACAAGGCATTTGCCGATCACATCCCTGAAGTGGTGTGGACCGACAACATGCATCAGGGCTATGTCCGGCTCGATCTGCAACGCTCCGCTGCCGAGGCGACCTTCATTGCGGTCGATACGATCCGTTCGCGCGCCTTCCGCCCCTTTATCGTCAACCGCTTCACCATTGTGCGCGACGGCGGCACGATCGGCTTCGCATAGGCCTGATCGACGGCCCGATCGGGCGCGCCCGTCCTGCGGCCCACCGGTGCGCCTTCAGCATCTCGATGGCGCAGGCCATTGGGCCTCACCAGAGCTGGCCGCTGGCGGTCTAAAACACCGCCAGCACAGCGTGCAGGATGAGCGCCATCAGCACCAGGCTCGATAGGGCAAAGAGCGCAAAGCGGATGATCACCCGGTTGATGGTCGCCTGCACGATCGAATGCGCAATCCGCAGGCCGGTGTAGGCCCAGGCCAGCGTGGTGTTGAGCCCATCACCCTGACCGATGATCGCCAGCACGATTGCCACCGCGTAGAACAGCGTCGGCGCTTCGTGCAGGTGGTTGTAATTGTCGGCCTTCCAGCTCACCGTATCGGGCAGCTGCGCGCGCAGGCTCGCCCCGTTGCTGCCGACAAGGTTTCTGGCGTCGATCCCGGCCTTGTTCATCGCCGGAATGCGGGTGGCATACATCCACAGCCACATCACCATCGTCCACGCCATCAGCGCGACGACGGGTTGAAGAATGTCCAATCCGATCATGTCCGGGTGCCCTTCAAGCCGCGACCACGGAGGGGTCGGCCAGCAGCGTCGCCATCACCGCGCGGATCGCCATCACGATCAGGGCAATCGTGCTGGCAAGGAACAGCGCAAAGCGCACCGGCACGGTGTTGACGAGGTTCTGCCACAGCGAATGCACGATCCTGAGGGCCACATAGGCCCAGGCCAGCGTCACGTCGAGCGCGCCGGGGCCGGTCAGCGCGAGGATGACGACCGTCACGTAGAACAGCGTGGGCTGCTCGAGGAGATGGGTGTAATTGTGCGAGGGCCAGTTGGCCTTGTCGGGGATCACGCCCTCGAGATCGGCGCCGCGCGCTCCGGGCTTGTTGAGCACCTCGGATTTGTTCGGGATCTTCGCAATTGCCCCGAAGCGTATCGGGACGATCCACAGCAAGACGATCAGTGTCCACACCACCAGCACGGCGGCGGGTGCGAGCATTTGCGCCAGCATGGATTATCCCCTTTTGCGAACCGCTATGCCAGCAGATTGCGGTCACCGCAAAGCATTGTCAATTGCAACCTATTGCGCGGCGAGCACGTGCAGCTGGTAGTAGCCCAGCGGGCCGCGGGTGCTCGTCAGCGTCAGACCGCGCGCGGCCGCGATTCGCGCTGCGGCATCGGGAAGGGCCGTGCGCGGTGTGACATGGAACCGCGCGAGCCAGCCGCGCAAGCCCGCCGCGAGCGGCGCGGGCAGGCCGGCGAGATCGCCGAAATCGACGATGTGCAGCGCGCCGCCGTCGGCCAGCAAGCTCGCCGCATGATCTAGTGCGGCTTCCCAGTCAGGTATCATCGAGAGCGAATAGGACAGCACGATCCGCTCGAAAGCCGGCTCGCCCAGCAGGCTTTGCGGCTCGAAGGCACAGGCATCGCCTTCGCCCAGCCGCGCTCCGTCCCCCAGCGTGGCGCGTGCGTTCTTAAGCATTTCGGCCGAGATATCGAGACCGTAGAGCCGCACCCCCGGCCAGACCTTGCCGACCCTGGCGAGGTTGCGCCCGGTGCCGCAGGCCACCTCCAGCACCCGCATCGCGGGCCGGGCATCCAGCCCCGCGATCAGCGTGTCGCGTCCGAACAGGTAGTACTTGCGCGTCAGGTCATAGATGTGCCGCTGCCCGCGATAGACCTCGTCCATCAGCGCGGCGTGCGAAGGGCTGGGAGCAGAGGCCATCACTTGAGCTCGTAGACATGGACGCCGCCGTAGATCGACGAACGATCGCGGCGGGTGCAATCGGCGGAGACCTCCTCAAGGTAGCGCCATTTCGACAGGATGCTGTCATCGAGCCTTCCGGGCAGCAGGCTCGGCTCGGCGGCGGTGCGGAACAGCACGCGGGCGCCGGGGCGGCTGGCGCGGGTGATGCGGCTCCACAGGTCGTCGAGCTGGGCATTGTTCATCCAGTCCTGCGCGTCGAGCAGCACGAAGCGGTCCATGCTCGCTTCCTCGCGCGCGCCGATCCAGTCGACCATATTGGCGCGGGTCACTTCGAGCCGCTCCACCCGCGCCTTCATCGCTTCCCAGTTGGCGCGCTGGAGATAGGGCGGCAGCGGCGCGGCCTCGGAGCGGTCATAGCCACGCCCGAAGGCCTGCCAGGCGAAGTAGTTGTCCTTGACCGCGAAATCGCAGGCGAGCTTTTCGAGCCGCCGCCGCAGGACTTCGGCCATGCGTTCATCGCCCGCAAGATGTTCGAACTGCGCAGGCGGAATGCCGAGGCCGAACAGCGAGGCGGGCTGATCGGTGAGCCAGCGGATGAAGCGCTTTTCGAACACCGGTGCGAGCTCGCGCTCGAACACCTCGCGCTGTTCCTCGAGCGTCTGGGCTTCGAGCACTTTCGACAGATCGATCTTGTAGAGCTTGGCAAAAATGTGCGCCAGACCAATGAAATTGCCCAGCAATCCCTGCCGGTAGATGCCGCGGGTGAAGTAGCTGATGCGCCTGCGCCCGCGGATATCGCGCCTTTCCCAATAGGCGCGGCTTGTTGCATCGAGGTGCGGCGCGATCATCGTCCGATAGACCTCGGCATTCTCCTTGTGATCGGCATGGGCGAAGAAGCGGTGGAAGCGCTCGTAGCTCGGCAGGTGGCGGATCGCGGCGATCTTGAGCTTGCCAAGCGCGACGTGGGCATGGTTGAGATCGACCGCGGTTACACTCTGCGGATTTGCGGTCAGGTAGGACAGCGCGTTGCAACTGCCGCTGGCGATGCACATCAAGCGGCTGTCGGGCTGGATTGCGAGGCCTTCCATGTCGACCACCGGATCTTCCCAGATCTGGGCATAGACCAGGCCCTTGAAGGCGAGGGCGAAGGCCTTGTCGAGCAGCTTGTCACCAAGCCCTGCATCCTTGCGGATCACCGCATCCTCGATTATCCGCTTTGCCTGTGTCGCCATGTGCCTGACCTGATCTTCCGTTACGTCTGGCACGGGCCATATGGCCGCTACGTGTCGGCTATGTGACGCTTTCCACAGCCTGGTCCGACCCCGCGATCGTCGCCGCAAAGGCTGCCGGATCGGCATTGCCGCCGGTCAGCATGATCACCGTGTCCGCGTCCACCGGCACCTTGCCCGCCAGCGCCGCCGCCAGCGCTGCCGCGCCGCCCGGTTCGACCACGAGGCGCAACTGCGCGAAAGCAAAGCGCTGGGCGGTGCGCACCTCGGCATCGGTGACGGTCACGCCCGGTTCGGCCCGGCCCTTGAGCAACGCGAGGTTGAGCGGCTTGGTGACATTGGGTTGCAGTGCATCGCAGATGGTCTTGGGGGCATCGGCTGCGGCGTGGACCAGTTCGCCTGCCACCATCGCCTGGCCCACCATGTCCCAGCCGACCGGCTCGACCGGGTGGACACGCGCTCTCGGCGCACCCAGCGCCAGCCCCGCCGCCAGCCCGCCGCCGCCGCAGCAGGTCACGATCCGCGAGGGCGCGCGGCCCAATTGTGCAGCGATTTCAATCGCGGCGCTGCCTTGCCCCTCGATCACCCACGGATCGCTGAAAGCATGAACCAGCGTTCCGCCTCGTTCCGCAATCAGGCGCGCGGCCACCGCATCGCGGTCTTCCTGCGGGCGCTGGTAGAGCACCACTTCGGCCCCCAGCGCCCTGGTGTTGGCGAGCTTCACTTGGGGCGCATCATGCGGCATCACGATGGCGGCGCGGATGCCCAGCCGCTTGGCCGCCCAGGCCACGCCCTGCGCATGGTTGCCCGACGACACCGCGACCACCCCGGCGGCGCGTTCCTCCGCCGTCAGGCTCACCAGCCGCCACCATGCGCCCCTGATCTTGAACGCGCCGATCGGTTGCAGCACCTCGGCCTTCACCCAGGCCGGCACACCGTTGATGGTGACCGGCAATAGCGGGGTGGGCGGCAGGATTGCGGCGACCGCTTGGGCAGCGGCGATCACACCCTCATGGGTCGGCATTCTGACATCGGCTTGGATCATTTGTCCCCAATCATGCATTCGACTAAGCGCAGCGCAAGATTCGCAATACGAAAGGTTCCTATCATGTCGGCAGCAAAATCCACCACGGTGCTCGTTATCGGTGCCGGCGGGGTCAGTTCGGTGTGCGTCCACAAGATGGCGTTCAATCCCGATATCTTCCCGGAAATCCACCTCGCCAGCCGCACAAAGGCCAAGTGCGACGCGATTGCCGCCAGCGTAAAGGCGCGCTGCGGGCGCGATATCGCCACCTATGAAATCGATGCCGAAGAGGTCCCGGCGATGGTCAACCTTATCCGCAAGACCGGCGCAGGCCTCGTCGTCAACCTTGCGCTGCCCTATCAGGATCTGCCGATCATGGACGCCTGCCTTGAGGCCGGCGTGGATTACCTTGACACCGCCAATTACGAACCGAAGGACGAGGCCAAGTTCGAATACAAGTGGCAGTGGGCCTATCACGATCGCTACAAGGACGCTGGCCTGATGGCGCTGCTGGGTTCGGGCTTCGATCCGGGCGTGACCAGCGTGTTCACCATGTGGCTCAAGAAGCACAAGCTGAAGACCATCCGCCAGCTCGACATTCTCGACTGCAACGGCGGCGATCATGGCCAGCATTTCGCCACCAATTTCAACCCGGAAATCAACATCCGCGAAGTCACCGCGCCCGCGCGCCACTGGGAGAACGGCGCGTGGGTGGAAACCCCCGCGATGTCGAACAAGGTCGCCTTCGACTTCGAAGCGGTTGGGCCGAAGAACATGTACCTGATGTATCACGAGGAGTTGGAAAGCCTCGCGAAGTTCGTCCCCGAACTGGAGCGTGCGCGCTTCTGGATGACCTTCGGGGATCAATACATCACCCACCTCACCGTGCTCCAGAACGTCGGCATGACCAGCATCGAGCCGGTGAAGTATCAGGGCCGCGAGATCATCCCGCTGCAATTCCTCGCCGCGGTGCTGCCCAAGCCCGAGACGCTGGGCGAGACCACCAAGGGCAATACCAATATCGGCGTGATCGCGACCGGCGAGGCATTGGATGGCTCGGGCGAGAAGACGTTCTATATCAAAAACATCTGCTCGCATGAGGCGGCCTATGAGGAAACCGGCAATCAGGCCGTCAGCTACACCACCGGCGTGCCCGCCATGATCGGTGCGGCGATGATGGTGCAGGGCCACTGGCAGGCAGACGGCGTGTTCAACATCGAACAGATGGATCCCGATCCCTTCATGGCGATGCTCAACCAGCACGGGTTGCCGTGGAAAGTCGAGGAGATGGCCGGGCCGGTGGATTTCTGATGCACCGCGCGTATGCGGCACTGGCTCTGTTGGCGCTGACGGCCTGCGATAGCGCCGTCCCGCCGCGCGAGGCGGTGCCGCGGCTTGCCGTCGACACCGGTTGGCCGACCATTCCGGCAGACGCGGTGTTCGGCGAGGTGAGCGGGGTTGATGTCGATCCCGTGGGCAATATCTGGGTGCTCCACCGCGCCGGGCGCAAGTGGGAGGAACCTTTCCCTGCCACCCCCATCGCCGATGACACCGTGTTCAAGTTCGCGCCCGATGGCACGCTGCTCGCCCGGTGGGGCGCGGGGCTGTTTGTCATGCCCCACGGCCTCTCGATCGATCCCGAGGGCAAGGTGTGGATCACCGATGCGGCGCGCGAACAGGTGCTGCGCTTCAGCCCCGAGGGCGCGCTTGAGCTGACGCTCGGAGAACGGGGCGTTACCGCACAGGACAACGCCCATTTCGGCCGCCCTGCCGATGTCGCCTTCCTGCCCGGCCGCGTGCTGGTGGCCGATGGCTACGTCAACACCCGCGTCGCGGAGTTTTCGCCGGAGGGCAAATTCCTCCGCGACTGGGGCGAATTCAACATCGCCCACGCCGTCGCGGTGGACGCGAAGCACATTTACGTTGCCGACCGCGAGAATGCCCGCATCCAGATCTTCGACCATGCCGGCAAGCTGGTTGAAAGCCGCGTTTCGCCGGCGGGAAATCACACCTACAGCCTCAAGTCCCTGGGCGGCGGACGGCTGCTCGCGCTCGAGGGCCGCGACGGGGCCGACCGCAAGGGGGCGGTGATCCGTGTCTATGCCGCCGATGGCCGCATTGAGGCCAGCTACGACATCAGCCTGCCCGGCAAGGACGCCAGCCTCGGGCATGATCTCGCACTTGGGGCGGATGGCCGCGTCTATGTCACCGATGTGGCGGGCGCGCGCGTGGTGCGCGTGAGCCTGCCCGGAAAGGCGGCAAATTGACCAGTCTGCCCGCGCTGCTGCCCGTCGGCCTGCTTGCTGCCTCGGCGGTGGTGATGAATGTCGCGTGGTATTACCATCTCAGGCAGCCGTCGCTGGGGATGCTGGCGGCGATCGGGCTGGCCTGGGGGATTGCGCTGGTGGAATATTGCCTCGCGGTGCCGGCCAACCGGATCGGCATCGCGCGCTATTCGCTGGCAGAGTTGAAGACCATTCAGGAAGTCCTATCTCTCACGGCCTTCGTGCTGGTGGCCTGGGTGCTGTTCGGTATCCGGCCCGGCCCCAGCCAGCTTCTCGGTTTCGCACTCATTGCAGGAGGCGCATTCATGATCTTCAAGAACCCGCTCGGCTGATGCAGACCAAAGCCGGTGATCCGGGCGCCTTTGCCCATTTCGATCTGGCGCGGGTCGACAGCCCCGCCTTCGTGGTCGATGCCGCCAAGCTGCGCGCCAATTGCCGCGTGCTGGCCGCGGTGCGCGATGCAGCGGCGGCCGACGGGGCGAAGATCAAGGTGTTCGCGGCGCTCAAGGCGTTCAGCATGTGGTCGGCAGCGCCGATCATCGGTGAATATCTCGATGGGGTCTCCACCTCGGGCCTGTGGGAAGCGCGTCTCGCCAGTGAATTCTATGATGGCGAGATCGCGACCTATTCGGCCGCCTTCAAGCCCGAAGATCTGGAGGAGATCTGCCGCCTTTCGGATCACGTGATCTTCAACTCGCCCTACCAGCACCGCCGCGCGCGGATGATCCTGGATGCCGCCGCCGCCAATGGTGCGCCCGTCAGCGTCGGCCTGCGCATCAATCCGCAGGTCGCCACCGGCGAGGTTGCCAAGTATGATCCCTCCGCTCCCGGCTCGCGGCTCGGCTTCCCGCTCGACCAGCTGACCGCAGATCACATGGAGGGGATCGAGGGCATCCACTTCCACAACCTGTGCGAACAGGATTTCGAGCCGCTGAAAGCCACCTGGGATCGCGTGTTCGACGCAATCGAGCCGTTCTTCGGCCAGCTCAAATGGATCAACATGGGCGGCGGGCACCACATCACCCGCGCCGATTACCAGCGCGAGGAACTGGTCGAATTTCTCAAGGATACGGCCGAGGATACCGGCTGCGAGATCATCCTCGAACCGGGCGAGGCGGTGGCGCTGGATGCGGGCATTCTGGTCGGCACGCTGCTCGATACCCACTTCAATGAAATGCCGGTGGGGATCACCGATATCTCGGCCACCTGCCACATGCCCGATGTGCTGGAGGCACCCTATCGTCCGGCAATGCTGGGCGAACTGGCGGATGAACGCATGATCCCGATCCGGCTGGGCGGCCCGTCCTGCCTCGCGGGGGACGTGATCGGCGATTATCGCCTGCCGGTCCCGGCCGAACCGGGCGCGCGTTTCGCCTTTCTCGATCAGGCGCATTACTCGATGGTCAAGACCAACACCTTCAACGGGGTCGCGCTGCCGAGCATCTGGCTGTGGGACAGCGATACCGATGCGCTCGACTGCATCAAGCGCTTCGACTACAACGATTTCAGGGATCGTCTGAGCTGATCCGGGAGCGGCCCGGCAGCGATGCTGCGGGAGGCTCCATGAAGATTGCAGGTGTGATGGTTGCGGGCGCGCTGGCGCTGGCGGGCCTGGCGGCTCCGGCGGCGGCGCAGGATTTCGTGGCGGACAAGGTGGTCAGGTCGGTCGGCACGGCGGAGCTTTCCGCCGTGGTCGGCGCGCTCGGCCATCAGGTGCTCGAACAGGGTGAGGGTGAGGAAGTGGCGGTGCTCGCCGAAAATCCCGACCAGCTCAAATATGTCCTGCTCGGCACCGCTTGCGGTGTGAACGGCGTGGCGGGCTGTCAGGGGGTGCTGATGCAGGCGCAGTTCGATCTGCCGCCGGCGGCCACTTACGAAACGGTTGCCAAGGCCAACCTCAACTACGCCGC
Source organism: Erythrobacter sp. (assembly GCA_046296035.1). Lineage (GTDB taxonomy): Bacteria > Pseudomonadota > Alphaproteobacteria > Sphingomonadales > Sphingomonadaceae > Erythrobacter. Next base: position 45,032 of record JBKBLZ010000001.1, read on the forward strand.
GCTGAACGTGTGGATCGATTTCGAGCAGAAGTCGCTGGGCTTTACCCGCTACGTGGTGCTCGATGAAGGCGTCACGATGGCCAATCTGCGCGCCAATGTCGAAGTCCTGCTGAGCCTGATCGGCGAGGCCTATCCGCTCGCTGCCGGAGCGCCGCCGGTGGAAACAGCCGCCGGGGCGTGACGCGCGTCCCAAGCGGTTCCATCAGAACCCGCCCGGTGCGCAGGCCAGCGGCATGGCGGCAGGCACGGATGGGCAGAATCGCGCAAGCAAACCGGCACCGCCTCAGCCGCCGGTCGCGATCGAGCGGGCGCCCGCAATCGCGCTCTGACCTGCGCGCAAGGCTGGTTTGCATGGCGCAAATCGTCTGAATTCCGTCACATTCCGGTCAACCTTCGATCACTGTCTTCAAAAAGTAACATTTGGGCCCGCGCGGGCCCATTTTTTGTTTGCATTTCCCCCCCCAAGCCCTATCTGCGCGCTTCCGCTGCCCCAAGGGGACTTCCAAACCGCAAGGCAGCTTGTCGTTTTATGGTTCAACAGAGCCGTTTTGGGGGTCCCTTGAGTTGCACATCTATCCTGACGCACTGGCTGTAGTCCGCGACCTTCGTCCGGACGAACCTGTCATCCTCAACCGCCCGCACGCCGCGCGGCGCGCCGCCCGTTTCTTCGTCGAGAAGTTTCCGGGCAAGGTGCTTTATGCGGTCAAGGCCAACCCGGCACCCGATCTCATCCGGGTGCTGTGGAGCGCGGGCGTGACCCATTTCGATGTCGCCTCGATTGCCGAGGTGCGGCTGGTGCGCGGCCTGCTGCCCGAAGCGGTGCTGTGCTTCATGCATCCCGTGAAGACCCCGGCGGCGATCAGCGAAGCCTATTTCGCGCATGGCGTGCGCACCTTCAGCCTCGATTCGGCCGAGGAGCTGGAGAAGATCGTCGATGCCTGCCGGCATCCCGTCACCGGCGAAGCCCCGCGTGACCTGCGCCTGTGCGTGCGGCTGCGGGTGTCGTCGGAATATTCGGAGCTTTCGCTGGCTTCCAAGTTCGGCTGCGATCTCGTCGAAGCCCCGGCCCTGCTCCAGCAGGCCCGCCAGCATTGCGACTGGCTGGGCGTGTGCTTCCACGTCGGCAGCCAGGCAATGACCCCATTCGCCTACGTCCAGGCGCTCGACCGCACCCGCGCCGCGATCGCCGAGGCCTCGGTGGTGATCGACATGATCGACGTGGGCGGGGGCTTCCCGAGCGCCTATCCCGGCCTCGAACCGCCACCGATGGAAGATTACTTCGCGATCATCGCGCGCCACTTCGAGGCGCTGCCGATCGCCTATAACGCCGAGCTGTGGTGCGAACCCGGCCGCGCGCTGTCGGCCGAATACAGCTCGATGATCGTGCAGGTGAACAAGCGCCGCGGCGAGGAGCTCTACATCAACGATGGTGCCTATGGCGCGCTCTATGATGCCGCGCACGTGGCATGGCGCTTCCCGGTGCGCGCGCTCGAGGACGACCTGATCGAGGAGGACGAAGACTTCGCCTTCTACGGGCCGACCTGCGACGATGCCGATTACATGAAGGGCCCGTTCCGGCTCCCGGCCGACATCCAGGCGGGAGATTACATCGAGATCGGCATGATCGGGGCCTATGGCGCGGCGATGAAGACCGGCTTCAACGGCTATGGCGCGGCGCAGGTGGTGACCGTGGCCGACGAACCGATGATGAGCCTGTTCAACGGTTCGCGCCAGCGCGAGGCAAGCGATAACGTGGTGAGCCTGCGCTAATCGGATGATCCTGCGCCGGTTCCTGCAACGGGGCCGGCGATCAGGTCGTCGAGGAACAGGCTCGCCAGCGCGTGGCGCGACGAGACCCCGGCCTTGCTGTAGATCGCGGTCAACTGCGCCCGCACCGTGCCTTCGGCAACCCCGCGCAAAGATGCAATTTCCGCCGTGTCGCAGCCCTTGAGCGCGAAAAGCGCGACTTCGCTTTCCGCTGCTGTCAGCCCCCATTGACCGAAACGCGCGGCGATGATCTCGGCAAAGGCCCCGCGCGCCAGCGTCAGTGTCGCGGCATCGCGGCGCGCCTGCTCGATCATCTGACGCATCTGCCACGCGCCGAGGGCGACACCCGCCACCAGCGCCAGCGCGATCACCATTTCGGTGATGATATGAACGCCCCATCCTCCGGTCGAGAGGTCGATCACGGCATCGGTGATGAAGAACGTCGCCCCCACCGCCTGCAGCACAACAATCGCGGCGACCACCGCCGTGCGCCGGCCCCCGCGATGGGTGTCGGATGGCGGACGGGTGCTCACTTTCCTCCGGGCAGCATGGCAAGGATGGTGCGACGGCCGCTTCGCGCGGTTTCGAAGGCGACCCCGCCGATATGCAGCAGGATCAGAACATAGAGAAGATTGACGGCGACTTCATGCACGTCTTCGAAGACTTCGCCAGCCCCGTCGCCTTTCTCCTCGCCGTCCCGGTCTTGCTCGCCGCCGTGTTCGCCGGTCTCTGCTGCGCCTTCGTGATCGCCCGCCTCGCTGTCCATCAACTGTGCAACGGTGGTGCCTGGCGCGATCGCGGGCGGCGCTCCGGCCATGGCGATGCCGCTGGCGACGATCACCGATACGGTGCCCCAGATCGCATAGGCCATCAAAGCACCGAGCGGATTGTGCGAGACATGGCGCTCGTGCTCGCCGGCGCGGATGGCCCGGATATGCGCGAGCGCCCGGGCCGGGCTGGGCGGGAAGGCGCTGAAGCGGGCCGGGCGCGTACCGATCACGCCCCACAAGAGGCGTAGTGCCAGCAGTCCGGCGAGCACGTAACCGGCATAGATATGTGCTGCCGAACCTTCGCCGACGATCAGCGCGTTCCATAGCACCACCGCAGCGATGCCCCAGTGGGTGATCTTCACCAGCGGATCCCAGCGGCGGGTCTTGGGTTGGTCGGTCATGGTCAGGCTCCTTTGCCACAGATTGTGCGGCAGAACCTGGGGTGAGGGCGGGCGAGGGGCTATTGGAGCGGCGCTTAACCGAGCCAGATAAGCACGTGCTTATGCCTGTCCGGCGTCAGTCAAACCCCACAAAGCGCGCCGCTTCGCTGACATCGCGCCGGGTGATCGTCACCGGGTTGGCCGGAAAATCGGGATCGGGCCAGCCCATCGCCACTGCCTTCATGATCACCTGATCGTCCGGAATGCCGGCGTGTTCACGCACCACCGGGCTTTGCATGATGCCTTGCGAATTGATCACGCAGCCCAGGCCTTTGCTCCACGCCGCATTGACCAGCGCGGTTGTCACCGCGCCGCAGTCGAAAACGGTGTCGTCGGCGTCCGACAGCTCTTTGTCATAGGTCACGATCACGCACACCGGCGCGTCAAACTGGCGGAAGCCGCGCAGCACCCAGTCCTGCCGCGCCTCCTTGTCGTCGCGCGCGATCCCCATTGCTTCGAACAGCTGCACCGCGCAGGCCACCTGCCGGTCGCGATGCACGCCCTGAAAGGGGTGGCCCTTGCGGAATTCACGGCTGTCGGGCACGCCGGCGAGGATGCGCTCGGTGTTGCCCTTGCGGATCCGGTCAAGCGGCTCTCCGGTGATCACATGGAAATGGTAGGGCTGGGTGTTCATCGACGAGGGCGAGCGCATCGCCATCGTCAGGATCTCCTCGATCAGCGCGCGCGGCACCGGCTTGTCGAGATAGCCGCGGATGCTGCGCCGCCCAAGGACGACTTCGGCGTAAGTCTGGTCAGGCGTGCCGCCCATCATGTCTCTCCCGAATCTGTTTTGTGCCGAGTGCTAGCGCAGCCGGAGCGCCGCTCAAAGGACGCGCGGCGCGGCGAGGGCGATCACGCCGCCTCGGCCAGCTCCAGATCCAGCCGATCCCAGATTTCCACCAGCGCCGCCGTCAGCTCGTCCATCATTGCCTCGGTGTGGAACGGCCCCGGAGTGAAGCGCAGGCGTTCTGTCCCGCGCGGCACGGTGGGGAAGTTGATCGGCTGCACATAGGCGCCATATTCGGCGAGCAGGATGTCGCTGATGATCTTGGCGCGGACCGGATCGCCCACCATCAGGGGCACGATGTGGGTGACCGAATCCATCACCGGCAGGCCCGCTTCGGCAAACTTGCGCTTGAGCTGGGCAGCCGCATGCTGCTGGGCATCGCGCTCGACGTTCGATTTCTTCAGGTGCCGGACTGAGGCGAGCACGCCCGCCACCAGCACCGGCGAGAGCGAGGTGGTGAAGATGAAGCCCGGCGCGTAGGAGCGGATGCAGTCCACCACCTTGTTGCTGGCCGCGATATAGCCGCCCATCACCCCGAAGGCCTTGCCCAGCGTGCCCTCGATGATGTCGATCCGGTGTGCCGCGCCGTCACGCTCCGAAATCCCGCCGCCGCGCGCACCGTACATGCCGACGGCGTGAACCTCGTCGATATAGGTCAGCGCGTTGTATTTTTCGGCCAGGTCGCAGATCGCGTGGATCGGGGCGACATCGCCGTCCATCGAATAGACGCTTTCAAAGGCGATCAGCTTGGGCGTGTCGGCATCCTCGGCGACGAGCAGTTCTTCGAGGTGGGCTGTGTCATTGTGGCGGAACACGCGCTTGGCGCAGCCCGAATTGCGGATGCCGGCGATCATGCTGGCGTGGTTCAATTCGTCCGAAAAGATCACGCAGCCCGGCAGCAGCCTGGCGAGGGTGGAGAGCGTCGCGTCGTTCGAGACATAGCCACTGGTGAACAGCAGCGCGGCATCCTTGCCATGCAGATCGGCCAGCTCGGCTTCAAGCTCGATGTGCAGGTGGGTGTTGCCGCCGATATTGCGGGTGCCGCCCGAACCGGCGCCGACATCGTGCAGCGCGGCTTCCATCGCGCCGATCACCTTTTCATGCTGGCCCATGCACAGGTAATCATTCGAACACCAAACGGTGATTGGCTTGGGGCCGTTGTGACCGTGAAAACAGCGGGCGTTGGGGTAGGCGCCCTTGTTGCGCATGATATCGATGAAAACCCGGTAGCGGCCTTCTTCACGCAGGCGGTCGATCGCGGAATCGAAGATCTGATCGTAGTTCACGTCGCGCGTCTCTTTAACTGGGCCGCGCTCCGTGTGCGCGCCTTGTGTCTTGCCTGCTTTATCCGCCCCCAACCCACGAGGCGGCGGATGGTTTCTCACCGACATCTAAGGCGTGAGGGGGCGTTTTGCCACAGCGATCTTTGCGAGCGTTTCGCAAACCTCAGAAGGCCTCGGCAGGGCCGAAACCGCGTGCCGCCAGCGCGGCCTCAAGCCCGTGGGCACCGCTTAATGGCCCGGTGACGACGAAACGGTTGGGGCCGTCTGCGGCAAGGCTCTGGCCTTCGAGCAGATGCGCGATCCGCCGTGCGATCCCCTGCGCGCCGTCGATCTGCCGTACCCCGGGGCCGAACGCTGCTGCCAGTTCCCCGGACAGCAGCGGAAAATGGGTGCAGGCGAGCACCAGCGTGTCGATGGCCGCGCCGCCGGGCATGGCCAACAGCCTGTCACGCACGTCGGCAATCACCGCCGGATCGACCGGTTGGCCGCGCAGCTTGGCTTCAGCGGCCGCGACCAACCCCGGCGCGGCGATGCGCAGCAGCTGCTTGTCGGCGGCGAATTCATGCTCAAGCTGATCGACATAGGCCTGACGGATGGTGGCATCCGTGCCGACCAGGCCGATCGTCCCGGTCTGCGTCAGCGCGGCGGCAGGCTTGATCGCGGGCACCGTGCCGACCACCGGCACCTCGAGCACCTCGCGCACCATGCCAAGCGCGATGGTCGATGCCGTGTTGCAGGCGATGCACACCAGACGCGGGCGGAAGCGTTCGGCCATCCGCCCGAGCAGCCCGCAAACACGCGCGGCGATCTGCGCCTCGGTCTTGGTCCCATAGGGCAGGCCGGCAAAATCGGCGGCGTAGATCACCGGGGCATGCGCGAGCACCGTGCGCAGGGCGTCATGGACAGTCAGCCCGCCAACGCCGGAATCGAATAGCAGGATGGGGGAGGATTGGTCCAAGTTCCTCAGATCCATTCGCCCCGCGCTTGCCGAAGGGCCGTTTTTTCTTACACAGGTTGCGCTAGTAGAAGTGCCGGGGTTCGACAAGCACGGCCTGAGCCTGACGAAGGGCTTACCCCGAACGGAGAAAGATCTTGGAACCTCTATTTGCCGCTCTCCTGGGCTTCCTGCTCGGCTCGATTCCCTTTGGCCTCATCCTCACCCGCGCGGCGGGACTGGGGGACGTGCGCCAGATCGGCAGCGGCTCGATCGGGGCGACCAATGTGCTGCGCACCGGCAACAAGGGGCTGGCCGCGGCCACGGTGCTGCTCGATGCGATGAAGGCGGTGATCCCGGTTCTTGTGGCGCGCGCCTTGTGGCCGGGCACCGAAGGGATTGCCGGCGTGGCGGCGGTGGCGGGCCATTGCTTCACCCCGTGGCTCGCCTTCAAGGGCGGCAAGGGCTTTGCCAGCGCCGCCGGTGCGCTCGGGGCGCTGGCCTTTCCGGCGTTTTTCGTCTGCGCGATGATCTGGGTGGCTAGCCTTGCGATCAGTCGGATTTCCAGCGTGTCCTCGCTGGTGAGCGTGATCGCGGCGCCGCTGGTGGCCTGGGGCATGGGCTTTGCGCAGATCATCGCGCCGCTCATCGCCATCGCCGTGATCGTGATTGTCCAGCACCGCGCCAATATCGGACGGCTGATGCGGGGGGAGGAGCCCAAAGTCGGCGCCTCGGCCAGGCCGTGATGCGGGTGCGCAACTGATGGAGCACGCATAGTGGAGCACGGGGGGTCGCAGCCGGTGCTCTCGCAAGCCGAGGCTTTCGCGCGCATCCGCCTGCTGCGCTCGCCCAATATCGGTCCGGTGAGCTATCGCCAGCTCATCGCGCGCTTCGGCAGTGCGGCCGCGGCGCTGGATGCGCTGCCCGATCTTGCCGGCCGGGGCGGGGGAGCCTATCGCCCCGCGTCGCCCGAGAGCATCGAGCGCGAAGTGGCTGCGGTGCGCGCGGCGCGCGCGCGCTACCTGTTCCACGATCAACCCGACTACCCCGCACTGCTGGGCGAACTCGATTCCGCCCCGCCGATTGTCACCTGCCGCGGCCGGTTGTCGCTGGCGAGCACCCCTTGCGTTGCGCTGGTGGGCGCGAGGAATGCCAGCGCGGCCGCAGTCAAGCTGGCGCGCGATTTCGCCGCGAGCCTGGCCGAAGCCGGGTTCACCATCGTTTCGGGCCTTGCGCGCGGGATCGACGGCGCGGCGCATCAAGGCGCCTTTCCGCAGACCATCGGCGTGATTGCCAGCGGCATCGACATCGCCTACCCCCCGCAACACGCCGGCTTGCAGGAACGCATCGCCACCGAAGGCCTGCTGGTGGCCGAACAGCCCCCCGGCACCGAGCCGCGCGGGCGGCATTTTCCCTCGCGCAACCGCATCATCGCCGGGCTGGCGAGTGGCACGCTGGTGATTGAGGCCGCGCCGCAATCAGGCTCGCTCATCACCGCGCGGCTGGCGGGCGAGGCGGGGCGCGAGGTGATGGCGATCCCCGGCTCGCCGCTCGATGCCCGCAGCCTCGGGTGCAACCAGCTGATCCGCGAAGGCGCGGTGCTGGTGCAGACGCCCGACGAGGTGGTGGAGCTGCTGCAAAGCTTCACCGGGGCGCCGCGCTCGCGCTTTGGGGTGGCTGAAGGGACGAGCGGTTTCGACCATGCCGAACTCGCGCAGCTCGACTGGGGCGAGGCGTGCGCGGACCTTTCCGGCGACATCGCCAGCCGGCTGACCCATGCGCCCATCGCCATCGACGAGCTGATCCGCCAATCTGGCGCCACCGCCGCCCAAGTGCATATGGCACTGCTCGAACTCGAACTCGCCGGCGATCTGGTGCGCGAGGCCGACGGGGCGGTGCGGCGGGCGGGCTGAGCCATTCCCCCTTGCACATCCCCCTTGACGCTGTAAGCGCCGCCGTCTCACCCTCACGCGCACACACGCAAGGGACATCCCGGCACCATCATGCAGCTTGTCATCGTCGAATCCCCCGCCAAGGCGAAAACCATCGAGAAATATCTGGGCAAGGACTACAAGGTTCTCGCCTCCTACGGCCATGTCCGCGATCTGCCGCCCAAGGATGGCAGCGTCGATCCCGAGGCGGGGTTTGCGATGGAGTGGGAACTCTACCGCGACAAGCAGAGCCGCTTCAAGGAAATCGTCGACGCGGCCAAGGGCGCCACGCGCCTGGTGCTCGCCACCGACCCTGACCGCGAGGGCGAGGCGATCAGCTGGCACGTGCAGGAGCTGCTCGCCAAGAGGAAGGCGCTGCCCAAGCAGGTCGAGCGCGTCACCTTCAACGCGATCACCAAACAGGCCGTGACCGAGGCCATGGCGCGCCCGCGCGAGCTCGATCAGCCGCTGATCGACGCCTATCTCGCCCGGCGTGCACTGGATTACCTGTTCGGCTTTACCCTCTCGCCGGTGCTGTGGCGCAAGCTGCCCGGGGCCAAGAGCGCAGGCCGCGTGCAATCAGTCGCGCTGCGCCTGATCGTCGAGCGCGAGCGCGAGATCGAAGCCTTCCGCGCCGAGGAATACTGGAACGTCATCGCGCATATGCAGCATGACGGAACCCAGTTTGATGCGCGGCTCGTCAAGTTCAAGGGCGTGAAGCTGGAGAAGCTGAGCCTTGGCGAGCAGGGCATCGCGATGGAAGCCAAGGCCGCCGTGGAAGCGGGGCGCTTCACGGTTGAAGGCGTGGAAACCAGACCGCTCAAGCGCAACCCCGCGCCGCCCTTCACCACCTCGACCCTGCAACAGGAAGCCGCGCGCAAGCTCGGCTATTCGGCGCAGCACACCATGCGTCTCGCCCAGAGCCTCTACGAGGCGGGCGCGATCACCTATATGCGGACCGACGGCGTGCAGATGGATGCGGGCGCGATCATGGCCCTGCGCGATGCCATCGGCGCGCGTTACGATGCGGCCTACCTGCCCGAAAAGCCGCGTTTCTACAGCACCAAGGCCAAGAACGCGCAGGAAGCCCACGAGGCGATCCGGCCGACCGATTTCACCCGTGAACGCGCCGGCAGCGGCGATGAGGCGAAGCTCTATGATCTGATCTTCAAGCGCGCGATGGCGAGCCAGATGGCCACCGCCCAGCTGGAACGCACCACCGTTACCTTGCGCGATGCGACCGGGCAAAACGAATTGCGCGCCACCGGTCAGGTGATCCGCTTCCCGGGGTTCCTCGCGGTCTATCAGGAAGGCTTCGATGACGCCGATGATGACGAAGGCGGCCTCCTGCCGGTGATGAAAGCGGGCGATTGCCCGGCCCGGCGCAGCGTCGAGGCCACCCGGCACTTCACCCAGCCGCCGCCGCGCTTTTCCGAAGCCAGCCTCGTCAAGCGGCTGGAGGAACTCGGCATCGGGCGGCCCTCGACCTACGCCTCGACGATCCAGACGCTGCGGGACCGCGCCTATGTCCGCATGGAGAAGAACCGCTTCTTCGCCGAGGAATCGGGCCGCCTGCTGACCGCCTTCCTCGAACGCTTCTTCCCCACCTATGTCGCCTATGATTTCACTGCCGGGATGGAGGACGAGCTCGACATCGTCTCGGACGGGCGCGAAGACTACAAGGCGCTGCTCGCGCGGTTCTGGAAGGACCTCAAGCCCAAGGCCGACGAGGTGATGGAAAAGCTGCCCTCGGAAGTGACCGAGGCGCTGGACGAATATCTCGGCGATTTCCTGTTTCCGCCCAAGGAAGACGGATCGGACCCGCGCGCCTGCCCGCTGTGCGCCGCCGAAGGGCGCGCCAATGGACGGTTGTCGTTGAGGGGCGGGCGTTTCGGTGCGTTTGTCGCCTGCGCCAATTATCCCGAATGCAAATACACCCGCCGTTTCGCCCAGCCGGGCGGCGAGGGCGAGGGCGGGGCGGATGACGGCATTATCGGGCAGCACCCTGAAACGGGCGAGGATATCCACCGCAAGACCGGGCGCTTCGGGCCTTACGTGCAGATGGGCGAGGGCAAGGATGCCAAGCGCGCCAGCATCCCCAGGGATATTGACGACTTCGATCTGGATTGGGCGGTGAAGCTGCTTGGGCTGCCGCGGATCATCGGTGCGCATCCCGATACAGGACTGGAAATTGAAGCCAATATCGGGCGTTACGGCCCTTATCTCAGGCACGATGGAAAGTATGGCAAGCTCACCAGCACCCGCGAGGTGTTCGAGGTGGGGATGAACCGCGCGGTCGATATCCTCGCGCAGGCCGCCAACCGCGGCGGGGCAGCGCGGGGCAAGTCGGAACCGCTGGCGATGCTCGGCGCGCATCCGGTCAGCGGAGGGGAAATCAAGGTGATGCCGGGGCGCTATGGCCCATACGTCACTGATGGCACCACCAACGCCACCATCCCGCGCGATGTGAAGCCCGAGGACGTGACCCGCGAAGCCGCGATTGCACTGATCGATGCCCGCGCGGCCAAGGGGCCGGCCAAGGCCAAGGCCAAGAAAAAGGCTGCCCCCAAAAAGAAGGCCCCTGCCAGGAACAAGGCCCCGGCGAAAAAGGCGGCAAAATAGCGGTGTTCCAGCGCGGCAGGGTGCCGCCGCGTTGGTAAATCATAAAGCATTCCCGTCTATCACCTGTGCCTCAAGACCAGGGGCTGCACCGTGATTGAGATCGAAGTCCAGAACGAGACGCACCAGACCCAGGCCCGCATCCGCTTTGCCGCGGTGCCGCGCATTGGCGAGGGCCTGCGCCTGCGCGAACCCGACGGGATGTGGGCGAGCTACGATGTGCTCGACGTGTGGTACCAGAAGGCCGAATTCGGCGATGTGTGGATGCCCTATCTCCACGTGCGCATGACCCCGGGCGAGGGTTCGAGCCATGTCCCCGATCCCTATGGCGAGGATTACGGCGCGTATGATGGCGGCTATGCCGCGATCGGCGGGGGACGCTGATCGTGCACAACCTCATCAAGCGCAATTCCGGCCCGCAACGCCGCAACAGCATGGACGGCCGGACACTGGCCGAAAAGCTCGCCGAGAGCGAAAAGGCGCGCGAGGCGGCGCAAGCCGAATTGGAGTCTGCTCCGGCTCCGCAAACCGCGTCGGCAGCCGTCGCTCCGGCGGACGACCTGCCGCCGCGCCCGCCCGCGGCGCCCGATGGCGACACCGATTCGATCGTCGCTGCCGCCAAGGTGATGCGCGATCGCTATGCCGGCCGCCCCGCGCCCGCCGCCGCCGCCAAGACCTGCCTGATCGTTGATGACAGCCGGGTGATCCGCAAGGTTTCGAGCAAGATCGCACTCAGCCTCGGCTACGTGCCGATCGAGGCCGAGAACGGCGAGGAAGCGCTCGCCCGCTGCAAGAAGGCGATGCCCGATCTGGTGTTGACCGACTGGAACATGCCCGAAATGGACGGCATCACCTTTGTCACCAAGCTGCGCGCGATACCCACGCCCAGAGAGCCGGTTGTGGTGTTCTGCACCTCGAACGGCGAGGCCAAGGACATCCACGACGGCATCGCCGCGGGCGCAGACGATTATATCGTCAAGCCCTTCGACGAGGCCGCCCTGCGCGCCAAGCTGGAAAAGCTGGGGCGCGGTTGAGCGACGCAGCCTTGTCCCGGACGTGATCCGGGGCCTGGCTTGCGGCCCGTCACCGCACCCAGTCCAGCCCGATCTCCTCGAACAACTCCTTGTCCTCGGCCCAGTTCTCCAGCACTTTGACGTGCAGGAACAGGTGAACCTTCACGCCGAGCACCTCCATCAGCTCCTTGCGCGCCGCAGCGCCGATGGCCTTGATCTTCGCGCCGCCCTTGCCGAGCACGATCGCGCGCTGGTTGTCGCGCGTCACCACGATCTGCTGGTGGATCTCGACGCTGCCATCAGGGCGCACCGCGTATTTCTCGGGCCGCACCGCGCTGTCATAGGGCAGTTCCTCGTGGAGCTGCCGGTAGAGCTGTTCACGGGTGATTTCGGCGGCGAGCAGGCGTTCCGAGGCGTCGGAAACCTGATCTTCGGGATACATCCATTCCCCTTCGGGCATCATCCGGGCGAGCGTGTCCTTCATCTCGCTCACGCCTTCACCCGTGAGCGCGGAAATGAAGAACACTTCGGCAAAATCGACCTTGGCCGTCAATTCCTGCGCCAGCGCCAGCAGGGGTTCCTTCCTGGCGCGGTCGACCTTGTTGAGGGCGAGGATCTTGCGTTCGGGCCGGCTTGCGAGGGTTTCCAAAAGCGGCTCCAGTTCATGGCGGCGCTGCTTTACGCTATCAACCATCAGCAGCACCGCGTCGGCGGCCTGTGCCCCTTCCCACGCGGCGCTCACCATCGCCCGGTCGAGCCGGCGGCGGGGGGCGAAGATGCCGGGGGTGTCGACCAGGATCATCTGGGTGGGCGCGCCATCCACCTCGTGCAGCGCGATGCCGAGCATCCGCGCGCGCGTGGTCTGGGCCTTGGGGCTGGTGATCGCGACCTTCTGGCCGACAAGGGCATTCACCAGGGTCGACTTGCCGGCATTGGGCGCGCCGAGCACGGCAATGATGCCGCAGCGGGTGGGGGGAGGGGCGGTGTCTGTCATGGGGCGCTCCTATCGAAAGCCACGCCGCTTGTCGAAGGCCGGGGCGCAGCCGTTGCCGGGTCATTGTCGTTTCGTTGCGGGGTCATTCGCATGCGCCGGCCGAGGCCGGCGATGTTTCTGCTTGGCAGAGCTTCGCTTCCACGTGAAACATTTAGAGAACGAGGCTCAGCCAAACCGTTCCAGAAAGGCCTTGGCAGCAAGTTTTTCCGCCTCGCTCTTGCTCGAGGCGGTGGCTTCGGCCTCGCCGACATTGCGGATCGACACCCGCACCGTGAAGCGCGCCGCGTGATCGGGGCCGGAACGGTCGGTCACTTCATAATGCGGCATCTGCCGGCGGTTGCCGGCGGCCCATTCCTGCAGCGCGCTCTTGGGATGCTTGGCCTTGCCGACATCGCCTTCCAGTTCGCGTGCCCACATCCGGTAGATGGCATCGCGCGCTGTTTCGAATCCGTGCACGATGAAGCAGGCGCCGATCAGCGCCTCCATCGCATCGCCGAGGATCTTGTCGCTGTCCGCCCCGCCATCGTCGCGCGCCTGCTTGCCAAGGCGGATATGCGCGGGAAGGCCGATGCTGCGGGCGATGCGCGCGCAGGTCGCCCCGCTGACCAGCGCGTTGAGGCGTTGCGAGAGCCGTCCCTCGGGCGCGTCGCCCGCGCGGTAGAGCCAGCTTGCCACCGACAGGCCCAGCACGCGGTCGCCGAGGAATTCGAGCCGCTGGTAATCGGTTGCCCCGCCGCCTGCCCCGTTGAAGCTGCCATGGGTAAGCGCTTCGAGCCACGGGGTCTCGTCGCCCACCGCAAAGCCCTGCGCCTCCAGCCAGTCACGGGTGGCAGGATCAAGGCCCGTCACAGCGTGTCTCCGATCCGGTTCCAGCGCGCGGCGGAAAGCCATGTCCAGGGCTTGTGCCATTGCGCGCTGCCATCGGTGGACCATACGATGATCCCGGCGCGGCCCACCAGCCTTTCGAGCGGGACAAGGCCCACCGCATCACCGGCGGCCGCCGGCCAGCGGCTGTCGCGCGAATTGTCGCGGTTGTCGCCCATCACGAACATCGTGCCCTCGGGCACGGTGACGGGGGCGAAGCTGTCGCCCCCGGTAAGGCCGAAATCGAGCACCTCGTAAGCCTTGCCGCCGGGCAGGGTTTCGCGGAAGCGGCGATAGGCGCAGACCACTGCGCCATCCGCCTGCCGCACTGTCTCGCCGCCCCATTCGCACCCCGTATTGGGCGAGACCGGCGCGAGGAAATCGCGCAAGGGTTCGCGCTGCACCAGTTTGCCGTTAAGCATCACCTGCCCGCCGACGAGCGCGATCGTGTCGCCCGGCAGGCCGATCACCCGCTTGATGTAGTCGCTGCCGTCAACCGGATGCTTGAAGATCACCACGTCGCCGCGTTTGGGAGCGCTGGCCAGCACGCGGCCGGCAGGCAGGGGCAGATCGAAGGGCAGCGAATAGCGCGAAAAGCCATAGGGCCACTTGGCCGCGAGCAGATAGTCGCCGTTCATCAGGCGCGGCAACATGCTCTCCGACGGGATCGAGAAAGGCGAGAATACGAATACGCGCAGCACCAGCACGGCCAGCAGCAACTTTATGAGAAACCAGAAAAAACCTGAACTCTCCCGGCCGCGTGGCGCGTCCGCGGCGGCAAGCGGGGCGTCCCCGAAAGATTGGCTCTTAACATCCATCGCCTCTGCCCTTACTCGCCGCCAGAGACATGCGCAAAGGGGAACGGTGATGAGCGGATCGGGTTGGGCACGGGACAAGGCTGGTGTCGCAGCGGCATGGGCGCAGTTGCGCTCGCTGGCGCCGACCACGCTGGCCGGGCTGTTTGCCGCCGATCCGCAGCGCACCGCAGCCATGACCCGGCGCATCGCATGGCCGCTGGCCCCCGGCAGCGAGGCCCAAGCGGGCATGGTTATCGATTTCTCCAAGACCCATCTGGGCGAGGCCGAGCTCGCCGCCTTCGAGGCGCTGGCCGAGGCCGCAGGCTTTTCCGCGGCGCGCGAGGCGCTGTTCGGTGGCGGGATCGTCAATGTCACCGAGGGCCGCGCTGCCACCCACGGCGCCCTGCGCGGCAGCGGCACCGAGGCGCAGGTCGAGGAAGCCGAGGCGCTGCTTGCCCGCATGGGGATGCTGATCGCCGCGATCCATGAAGGCGCGCTGGGCGAGGTGCGCCATTGCATCGCCATCGGTATCGGCGGATCGGCATTGGGGCCGGCACTGGCGATCGATGCGCTGACCCGCGATCTGGCGCTGGTCGATGTGCATGTCGTCTCGAACATCGATGGCCTTGCCCTGGAGCAGGCCTTTGCCGCCTGCGATCCGGCGACGACGCTGATCGCGGTTGCCTCCAAAACCTTCACCACCATCGAGACCATGACCAACGCCGCCAGCGCGCTCAAATGGCTGGCCGACAATGGCGTGGCCGATCCCGGCGCGCGGGTGGTGGCGCTGACCGCTGCGCCTGAAAAGGCGGTGGAATGGGGGGTGGACGAGACCCGTGTGCTGCCGTTCCCCGAAAGCGTTGGCGGACGCTATTCGCTGTTTTCCAGCATCGGCTTTCCGGTTGCGCTGGCGGTGGGGATGGAGGAATTCGCCGCGATGCTGGCCGGAGCCAAAGCGGTCGACGATCATTTCCGCGCCGCTGAAGGGCGCGCCAATGCCCCGCTGCTCGCCGCCTTTGCCGATCAGTATTACACCCGCCTCAAGGGCTGCCAGACCCGCGCGGTGTTCGCCTATGACGAGCGGTTGGCGTTGCTGCCCGACTATCTCCAGCAGCTCGAAATGGAATCGAACGGCAAGCGCGTGACGGTGGATGGCACGCCGGTCGACGGGCCGACGGCGGCGGTCACCTGGGGCGGAGTGGGCACCGATGCGCAGCACGCGGTGTTCCAGCTGCTGCACCAGGGCACGCACCTGATCCCGGTCGATTTCATTGCCTCGATTGCCCCGGGCGACGAACTCGATCCGGCGCATCACCGCATTCTGCTGATGAATTGCCTCGCGCAGGGCGCGGCGCTGATGGCGGGCAAGCCTTCGGATGATCCCGCGCGGGCCTATCCGGGCGACCGCCCGTCAACCACCATCCTGGTCGATGATTGCGACGCCGCCGCGCTCGGCGCGCTGATCGCTTTCCACGAACAGCGCACCTTCGCCAATGCGGTGCTGATGGGCATCAATCCCTTCGATCAGTTCGGGGTGGAACTGGGCAAGGCGATCGCCAGGCAGATCGAGAGCGGCGAGGGGACGTTCGATCCCAGCACCCGGGCGCTGATGGAGGCCGCCGGGCTGGCATGACGCGCTGCTGATGTAAGCGCACCGCACCGGCGGATTTGCCCGCACGCAGGCCCTTGCTGTTGGTTTGCCGGCGGGTTGCAAATTTTCGTTCGCCATCAACAAAATGACGCGCCAGCCCGCAGCTGGCAAGATGTCGCGTTGAAATGCCCGATTTTTCCGCAGATGGTTTGCACTTTCGGCCCGAACGGCTATCGCCAGGAGCAAGGGCAGTGGTGCTGCCGCTGTTCCGGGGCCGCGTGATGAAGAACCTGTTGCCGATTGCCGCCATCCTGTTTGCGCTCGGCGCTGCTCCGGCGGTGCAGGCGGGGGACAAGGCGGACGACGGCACGGCGCGCTCGGAGGGCAAGCCGGTGCGGCTGGTATCCTTCGATGGCCAGCGCGAATTCCTCAAGACCTCGTCACGCCTGCGGGTGTGGCGCGACGAGGTGGGCTACACACTGGAAATCGATACCACCGGCACCCCGATCGGGTGCAAGCTGACCCAGGCGTTCCGCATGAACTACGTCAACGACAAGCTGTGCGAGGTGCTGCTGAAACACCACACCTTCGAACCGGCGGTCGATGCGGCGGGTGTGGCGGTTTCGGGCCGTTACGAAGGGCGGCTCAGCTATAGCGAATTGCGCGAGAAGGATTGAGCCCTCGCGCCGCACACGCGGTGCCTTGGTGATAATCCTTTGACTTTTGCGGCCCGAGCGCCCATATGGCGCCTATCGAGACGCGCTAGCCATGCGTGAAGCGGTGGATTTCTCATATTGTCCGCCCCGGCCGCGCCTCGTTTTTCCCAAGGACTTCCCTTTTCACGCGGGCGGTTTGAACCCCCGCGCCGCGCGCCTTGCCTGGGCCTGCGCGCCGCACATATTGCGAGTTACACATGACAACTTTTGCTGACCTCGGGCTGTCGCAGCCCGTGCTCCAGGCCCTCGACATGAAGGGCTATCACCAACCCACCCCGATTCAGGCGCAGGCCATTCCCCCCGTGCTCAAGGGCCGCGATCTGCTCGGCATCGCCCAGACCGGCACCGGAAAGACCGCCGCCTTCATGCTCCCCGGCATTGACCGCCTGCGTGAGGCCGGCACGCCAATCCCGTTCAAGTCGTGCCGGATGCTGGTGCTCGCGCCCACCCGCGAACTCGCGGTGCAGATTGCCGACAGCGCCAAGGATTACGGCGCGCTTGCCGGGCTGAAGGTGCAGTGCATCGTCGGCGGCACCAGCGTCGGCAAGGATCGCAACAAGCTCCACCGCGGCACCGACATTCTCGTGGCGACGCCCGGCCGCCTGCTCGATCTGGTCGACCAGAAGGCGTTCAACCTCTCCGGGATCGAGATCCTCGTGCTCGACGAGGCCGACCAGATGCTTGATCTGGGCTTCATCCATGCGCTGCGCAAGATCCGCGAATTGGCGCCGAAAGATCGCCAGACGTTGTTCTTCAGCGCCACCATGCCACGCGCGATCAAGGAGCTGGTGAGCGGGTTCTGCAACAATCCGGTGCAGGTTTCGGTTACCCCGGAAAGCACCACCGCCGAGCGGATCGACCAATATCTGTTCATGGTGCAGCAGGACGAAAAGCTGAGCCTGCTCGAAATGATCCTCAAGGGCCGCCACAGCGTGCCCGGCAGCATCGAGCGCGTGCTGATCTTCACCCGAACCAAGCACGGCGCGGACCGGGTGGTGAAGCGCCTGGCGCAGGCCGGGATCGAAAGCAACGCGATCCACGGCAACAAGTCGCAGCCGCAGCGCCAGCGCGCGCTCGACGAATTCCGCAAGGCCCGCGTGCCGGTGCTGATCGCCACTGATGTCGCCGCGCGCGGGATCGACATTCCGGGCGTCAGCCACGTCATCAACTACGAGCTGCCCAATGTGCCGGAACAATATGTCCACCGCATCGGCCGTACCGCGCGGGCGGGCAACAGCGGGATCGCAATTGCCTTTTGCGCCGAGGACGAGCGCGCCTATCTCAAGGATATCCGCAAGGTGACCGGCGCGGAACTGGAGCGCCTGCCGCTGCCGGACAATTTCCGCGCCGTGGTGGAAGGCGAAGGCCCGACCAGGCCTGCGCCGCGTGTTGCCATCAAGCGGGTCAACCCGCGCCCTGTCGGCCAGCGTCCGCAGGGCGAGCGCAAGCCGCAGGGCGATAATCGCAGCCAACGTCGTCCCGCACCGCAGGGTGATCGCAAGCCGCAGGCCCCGCAGGGCAAGCCCGGCGGTGCTCGTCCCTCGGGCGAAGGCCAGCGCGCCAACCCCGGCGGCCGCAGCCGCGGCGGTCGCGGCGGTCGCGGTCGCTCCGGAGGGGGTGGTCGTCCGCGCGCCGCGAGCGCCTGACAGTCGCGCGTAACCAAGCCGGCGGCGCGCGCGAACTGCCGGTAACGGTGTTCGTCTGGCCATTGGAATTGCTCGTCCCGTGGGCCATATCGCGCGTCCACCGGCCAAGGGAGGTGTGCGAATGGCGGAAGCTTACGATTTTGATCTCTTTACCATCGGCGCCGGTTCGGGAGGCGTGCGCGCCAGTCGGGTCGCTTCGGCGCACGGCGCACGCGTGGCCGTGGCCGAGGAATACCGGGTCGGCGGGACCTGCGTGATTCGCGGCTGCGTGCCCAAAAAGATGCTCGTCTATGGCGCGCACTTCGCCGAGGATCTGGTCGATGCGCAGAATTTCGGCTGGAACATCGAAGGCAAGAGCTTCGACTGGGTGCGCCTGCGCGATCACGTGCAGAACGATGTCACCCGGCTCGAAGGGCTCTATGGCCAGACGCTGTCCAACCACAACGTCACCGTCTTCAAAGAGCGCGCGACCATCACCGGCGATCACCAGATCACGCTGGCCAGCGGCAGGCAAGTCACCGCCGCCCATATCCTGATCGCCACCGGCGCGCGCCCGCTGATCCCCGATTTTCCGGGCAACGAGCACGTCATCACCTCGAACGAGGCGTTCCACCTCGATGCTCTCCCGCGCCGCATCCTGATCGCCGGCGGCGGTTATATCGCCAATGAATTTGCCGGCATCTTCAACGAATTCGGCAGCAAGGTGACAATCGCCAACCGCTCTGACACGATCCTGCGCGGCTATGACGAAAGCCTGCGTGACCGGCTGCTCCAGATCGCGATGGTCAAGGGCATCGCGTTCCTGTTCATGGCCGAGTTCGAGCGTATCGACAAACAGGAGGATGGCACGCTGCTGGTCAAGCTGACCGGGCAGGAGCCGCGCGAATTCGACTGCGTGATGGTCGCCACCGGCCGTGTGCCCAACACCGAGGGGCTGGGGCTGGAGACCATCGGGGTCGAGGTCGGCCAGCGCGGCGAGATCGTGGTTGATGCCTTCAGCCGCACCAATGTGCCCTATGTTTATGCCGTGGGCGATGTGACCGACCGGGTGCAGCTCACCCCGGTGGCGATCCGCGAAGGGCAGGCTTTTGCCGATTCGGTGTTTGGCCCGGGCGAGCCATACGCGGTCGATCATACCTGCGTGCCGTCTGCCGTGTTCAGCCATCCGCCGATCGCGGCGGTCGGCCTGACCGAGGGCGAGGCGCGCAACCGGCTCGGCAGCATCAAGGTCTATCAGGCCGATTTCCGTCCGATGAAGAACGTGGTGGCAGGGCGAAACGAGCGCAGCCTCTACAAGATGATCGTCGATGCCGCGAACGACCGGATCGTGGGACTGCACATGATCGGCCCCGAAGCGCCCGAGATCATGCAGGCTGCTGCCGTGGCCGTGAAGGCGGGGCTGACCAAGGCGGATTTTGATGCGACCGTGGCGATCCACCCGACCATGGCCGAGGAACTGGTGCTGTTCAAATAGGCGTCAGGCACCGAGGCGCGCAGGGCTGAACATCGCACCCGAAAGCCCCGCTGCTGCCGCATCTCCGGGGAACGGCAGGCCCAGCACGGCCGCAGCGGCGATGCGCGAAAGCGCGGGCGCGGTCTGGAACCCCGCGCCACCTTGCCCGGCGCACCACACGAACCCCGGCGCGCCTGCTGCTTCGCCCACCACCGGCAGCTCGTCAGGCGCGAAGCTCCTGAGGCCTGCCCAGCTGTGGCTGATGCGGCGGATGGCAAGGGTGGTCGTCTGACTTACCCGGTCAGCGGCGATGGCGATGTCCAGTTCCTCGGGGGCGGCATCGCACGGCGCGCTCGGGGTCTGATCCATGCTGGAGGCGAGCAATTGGCCCCGACCTTCGGGCAGCAGGTAGCAGCCTTCGCCAACCGTCTTGGTGAAGGGCCAGCCGCGCACGTCCTCGCCTTCGGGGGCGGCAAAGGAAATCACCGTGCGGCGACGCGGCGCGATCCCGATGGGCGTCACCCCGGCCAGCCGCGCGATCTCGTCGGCCCATGCGCCCGCCGCGTTGACGAGGATCGGCGCGGCAAAATCGCCCGCTGCCGTGGCCACCCGCCAGCCAGCGCCGCTACGCGTGATCGCGCTGACCTGCGCGCCCGTCACCAGCTGGCCATGATGCGCGCGCAGGATGGCGATGCAGGCTTGCAGCATCGCGTGGGTATCAAGCTTGAGCGATCCATGATCAACCAGCGCCGCCGCGCAGGCTTCGGGGCGTAGCGCCGGCATCAGCGCGCGCGCTTGCTGCGGCCCGATCCGCGCGTAATCGCAGCCGTAGTGCCGGTGCACATCCTCCAGCGCATCGAGCGCAGCGATCTGCTCTTCGCGCGCAACATGCAGCGCCGGATGCACCGTGCCATGCGCCGCCAGCGCGTCCATGCTCAGCGCCGTAAGGCTGCGCACCGGCACATTG
Organism: Erythrobacter sp.; assembly: GCA_046296035.1. GTDB lineage: Bacteria > Pseudomonadota > Alphaproteobacteria > Sphingomonadales > Sphingomonadaceae > Erythrobacter. The sequence continues at coordinate 65,604 of JBKBLZ010000001.1, forward strand.
CCGAGGCCGTAATGCGCAAAGGCCACGCTGCGGCCCGAGGCATGGTAGCCGGGCGCGCTCTCGCCCTCCAGCACCACCACCTGCCGATGCTGCGCCAGCCGCGCAGCCACACTCAACCCCGCAATTCCCCCGCCCACCACCAGCACTTCCGCCGTCTGCATCATCGCGCCTCCCGCACTTTTGCCACGTTGACGCTCCCCGCGCGCTAAGGCAACGCGTATGACCAAGAGAGCCACAGGAGAGGAACCCCGCGTGTCCGCCAACATCGCCGAAATGGAACGCCGCCGCGAAGCTGCCCGGATGGGGGGCGGGGCGGGGCGCATCGCAGCCCAGCACGCCAAGGGCAAGCTGACCGCGCGTGAACGGCTCGATGTGCTGCTCGACGAAGGCAGCTTCGAGGAAATCGACACCTATGTCGAGCATGACTGCATGGATTTCGGCATGGAGACCCAGCGCATCCCGGGTGACGGGGTGGTGACGGGCAGCGGCACGATCAATGGCCGGCTGGTCTATGTCTTCTCGCAGGACTTCACCGTGTTCGGCGGCTCGCTGTCGAAGCGCCACGCCGAGAAGATCTGCAAGGTGATGGACACCGCGATGAAGGTCGGCGCGCCGGTGATCGGCCTCAATGATTCGGGCGGGGCGCGCATTCAGGAAGGCGTGGCGAGCCTCGGCGGCTATGCCGAGGTGTTCCAGCGCAATGTGCTCGCCAGCGGCGTGGTGCCGCAGATCAGCCTCATCATGGGGCCGTGCGCGGGCGGGGCGGTCTACAGCCCGGCGATGACCGACTTCATCTTCATGGTGAAGGATTCGTCCTATATGTTCGTTACCGGCCCCGATGTGGTGAAGACCGTTACCAACGAGGTCGTGACGCAGGAAGAGTTGGGCGGCGCGATCACCCACACCACCAAGACTTCCGTGGCCGATCTCGCCTATGAAAACGATATTGAGGCGCTGCTGGCGACCCGCCGCTTCTTCGACTTCCTGCCGCTGTCGAACCGCGACGAGGCCCCCGTGCTGCCCACCAGCGATGCGTGGGATCGGTTGGAGATGAGCCTCGACACGCTGATCCCCGACAACGCCAACCAGCCTTACGATATGCACGAAGTCATCGCCAAGGTGCTGGACGAGGGCGATTTCTTCGAGATTCAACCGGCCCATGCAGGCAACATCCTGTGCGGCTTCGGCCGGGTGGAAGGCCGCACCGTGGGCGTGGTGGCGAACCAGCCGATGGTGCTGGCGGGCGTGCTCGACATCAATTCCTCGAAGAAAGCCGCGCGCTTCGTGCGGTTCTGCGATGCCTTTGAAATTCCGATCATCACCTTTGTCGACGTCCCCGGTTTCCTGCCGGGCACGGCGCAGGAGATGGGCGGGATCATCAAGCACGGCGCCAAGCTGCTGTTTGCCTATGCCGAGGCAACCGTGCCCAAGATCACCGTCATCACCCGCAAGGCTTACGGCGGGGCCTATGACGTGATGGCATCGAAGCACCTGAGGGGCGATTTGAACTATGCCTGGCCCACCGCGGAAATCGCGGTGATGGGCGCGAAGGGGGCAGTGGAGATCATCTTCCGCTCCGAAAAGGACGACCCTGTGAAGATCGCCGAGCGGACGAAGGAATACGAAGACCGCTTCGCCAACCCCTTCGTGGCGGCTAGCCGAGGCTATATCGACGAGGTGATCCACCCGCACTCGACCCGCCGCCGGATCGCGCTGGGGCTAAGGAAGCTGCGGACGAAGCAGTTGGAGAACCCCTGGAAGAAGCATGACAATATTCCGCTGTGATCTACCCGCTTCTCCTTCTCGTGTTTATTGCGGCCATGCCCATCTGGGCAGTTTGGGCCTTGCGTAAGTCGATGAGGAAAGGCGCAGTCACATATGAAGGGCGCACTTCGCACCGGCAGAACCAACCGGCTGCCTTCTGGATCTCGATGCTCTTGATCAGCTTTTTCGGGTTCGTTGCCCCGGTCGTATTGGCAATCGGCGAATATCATCGCCTAGCCACATTTCTTGGAGCCAAATAATGAAACTCGGCCGTCTCAACCATATCGGGGTCGCCACGCCCTCCATCGCGAACTCGATCGCGTTTTACCGCGACGTGATGGGCGCGACCAAAATCCACACGCCGTTTGATATGGAAGAACAGGGCGTGAAGGTCTGCTTCGTCGATACCCCCGGAGCGGACGGGGCGATGAACGGCACGCAGATCGAGCTGGTCGAACCGCTGGGGGAAAACTCGACGCTGGCGGGCTTTCTCGCCAAGAACCCCTTGGGCGGGCAGCATCACCTGTGCTTCGAGGTGCCCGATATCGCCGAAGCGCGCGCCGAGTTTGAAGCCCAAGGCAAGCGCATTCTTGGCCCCACCCGCATCGGGGCGCACGGCACACCTATCTTTTTCGTCCATCCCAAGGACATGGGCGGCGTGCTTACCGAGATCATGGAAACGCCCAAAGAGGGCACGCACTGGTCGAATTGACCCCTCCGGAGAGAAGAATGTCCTACGAAACCATCCGCGTCACTCGCGAAGGCCCGCTGCTCACCATCACCCTCAATCGGCCCGAGCGGCTTAATGCCATGCCGCCGCAGATGGCGGATGAGCTGGGGCAGGCGTTCTATGATCTGGGCGATGCGCGCGCGGTGCTGATTACGGGTGAGGGCAAGGGTTTTTGTTCCGGCGCAGACCTTGCTGCACGCGGCTCTGGCTCGGCGCTGGGCGGCAAAGGTGGCAGCCACGAGGCGCTGGTGGGCCACTATAACCCCGCGATCAGCCAGCTGATCCGCGCGGCTGTGCCGGTTATTTGCGCCGTGAACGGCCCGGCGGCAGGCGTGGGGTGCAGCCTTGCGCTGGCGGCGGATTTCACCATCGCGGGCCGCAGCGCGTATTTTCTCCAGGCCTTCGTCAATATCGGCCTCGTGCCGGACGGCGGATCGACCTGGCTGCTCGCCCGCGCGATCGGCCGCGCGCGCGCCACGCGGATGATGATGCTGGGCGAGAAAATCTCGGCGCAGCAGGCGGAAGACTGGGGCCTGATCTACAAGTGCGTCGAGGATGCCGAGCTGATGAACGAGGCGCGCGCGTTGGCCGAAAAGCTCGCCAACGGCCCGACGATTGCCTACGCCCAGATGAAGCGCAACATTTCAGTCGCGCTCGACCAGAACCTGCAAATGGTGCTGCTCGCCGAAGCCGAAGCCCAGCGCATCGCCGGCGGCACCAAGGACGCGATGGAGGGTGGGATGGCCTTCCTCCAGAAGCGGAAAGCCGAGTTCAAAGGCGAATAGCCCGATAGGACTTTTCGCCCGCAGCCCCCGCGCAGGCGGGGGCCAATCGCGACTCTCGTGCGTTGACGAGAGCAGCTGAACCCCCGCCTTTGCGGAGGTGACGATTGTATATAGGCTATGACATGACCGACAAACCGACCCTTACTGACTGGAACGCTCTGGCCGCCAAGGAAGTGAAAGGCCGCGATCTCACCTGGCACACGCCTGAAGGTTTTGCGATCAAGCCGCTCTACGCGCAGGAAGATCACGCCGGGTTCGATCCGGGCCTGCCCGGCTTTGCGCCCTTCACCCGGGGCGTGAAGGCGAGCATGTATGCAGGGCGCCCGTGGACGATCCGGCAATATGCGGGCTTTTCCACCGCCGAGGAATCCAACGCCTTCTACCGCCGCAATCTGGCCGCCGGGCAGAAGGGCCTTTCGGTCGCCTTCGATCTGGCCACCCACCGCGGGTATGACAGCGATCACCCGCGCGTCGTCGGCGATGTCGGCAAGGCGGGGGTGGCGATCGATACGGTGGCCGACATGGAGATCCTGTTCGACCAGATCCCATTGGATTCCATGTCCGTCTCGATGACGATGAACGGTGCGGTGATCCCGGTGCTGGCCTTCTTCATCGTCGCCGCCGAACGTCAGGGCGTCAGCCAGGACAAGCTCGACGGGACCATCCAGAACGACATCCTCAAGGAGTTCATGGTCCGCAACACCTATATCTATCCGCCCGAACCCTCGATGCGGATCATTGCGGACATCATCGCATACACCTCGGCCAACATGCCGAAATTCAACTCGATTTCGATTTCCGGCTATCACATGCACGAGGCCGGGGCGACGGCGGTGCAGGAGCTGGCCTTCACCATCGCCGACGGCAAGGAATATGCCACCCGCGCGATGGCCGCCGGGCTGGATATTGACGCTTTTGCAGGGCGTTTGAGCTTCTTCTTCGGCATCGGCATGAATTTCTTCATGGAGATCGCCAAGCTGCGCGCCGCGCGCACGCTGTGGTGGCGGGTTATGGACGGGCTGGGGGCAAAGGACGAACGCTCCAAGATGCTGCGCACCCATTGCCAGACCTCGGGTGTCAGCTTGCAGGAGCAGGACCCCTACAACAACGTGATCCGCACCACGGTGGAAGCGCTTGCGGCGGTGCTCGGTGGCACCCAGTCGCTCCACACCAATGCGCTCGATGAAGCGATTGCGCTGCCCACCGATTTTTCCGCTCGCATCGCCCGCAACACCCAGCTGGTGCTGCAAGAGGAAAGCGGCATCTGCAATGTCGTCGATCCGCTCGGCGGCTCGCACTATATCGAGACGCTCACCCAGACCCTCGTCGACGAGGCCTGGAAGCTGATCGGCGAGGTTGACGCGGCGGGCGGGATGACTGCTTTCGTCGCCACCGGCGCGCCCAAGGCCGCGATCGAGCGCGCGGCGGCGGAAAAGCAGACCCGCGTGGACAAGGGCGAGACGGTTATCGTCGGGGTCAACAAGTATCGCAAGGAAAGCGAAGACCCGATCGAGACGCTGGAGGTCGATAACCAGAAGGTGCGCGCAGGGCAAATCGCGCGCATCGCCAAGGTGCGGGAAAGCCGGAACGAGGCCGCCTGCCGCGCCGCGCTGGCGGCGCTGACGGAAGGCTGCAAGACGGGCGCGAACCTGCTGGCGCTGGCGGTGGAAGCCGCGCGCCATGATGCGACGCTGGGCGAGATTTCCTCGGCGATGGAAGAGGTGTTCGGCCGTCACGATGCAACCCCTGCGCCGGTCAAGGGCGTCTATGCCAGCGCCTATGAATTTGACCGCCGTTGGGCGCAGGTGACCGACGGCGTCGCAGCCGTGGGCCGCCGCTTGGGCCGCGCGCCGCGCATCATGATCGCCAAGATGGGCCAGGACGGCCATGATCGCGGCGCGAATGTGATCGCCAGCGCCTTCGGTGACATGGGTTTCGAGGTGATTTCCGGCCCGCTGTTCCAGACGCCCGAAGAAAGCGCCGCGATGGCCTTGGCGCATGATGTTGACGTTGTCGGCGCGTCAAGCCTTGCGGCAGGCCACAAGACCCTGATCCCCGAGCTGATCCGCCTGCTGCGCGAGGCCGGCCGCGGCGATATCAAGGTGACGGCCGGCGGCGTGATCCCGCCGCAGGACTACGACTTCCTGCGCGAGGCGGGGGTGCAGGGGATCTACGGCCCTGGCTCCAATGTGGTGGAGTGCGCGGCAGATATTTTGGTGCTGTTGGGGCACAATATGCCGCCCTTGGGTGAAGGGCTGGACGAGGCGGCGGAGTAAGGTCTACTTCCTCGCCATTGCGAGCGAAGCGAAACAATCCAGCTTCTAACTTTGCACCAAGAGCGAACAGCATCTGCTAGATTGCCGCGTCGTCTGCGGCTCCTCGCAAAGACGAAGGAGGCGGATATTGAAATGGCTGCGCATCCTCTTGGTCCTCGCGCTCGTCACCTTGGGAAGCCTATGCTGGCTCATCGTCTTCAACTTGCCAATGATCCTGTTCTCGCAAATGGGCTTCTGCGAGAACGCCGCCGAACTGAGCAAACCTCATCCAGACTGTCCTGCACCGCTATGGTATTGGGTCGGCTGTTTCGTTGTTCCCGCGATCCTGATTTTCGCAGGTCTGCGAAGAGGGCGCGCCGTTATGAAAGAGTATAAGTGACCACTCCTACCCACCCCCGCACCGACTGGACCCGCGCCGAAATTGCGGCCCTCTTCGACCTGCCCTTCACCGAGCTGCTATTTCAGGCCGCCAGCGTTCACCGCGCATACCACCCGCCCACGCAGGTGCAGCTCTGCACCCTGCTCAGCATCAAGACCGGCGGGTGCCCGGAGGATTGCGGCTATTGTTCGCAGTCGGTGCACGCGGACTCTGGCGTGGAAGCCACCAAGCTGATGGACGTGCAGGCCGTGCTCCAGCGCGCGGCGCAGGCGAAGGATGCAGGCTCGCAGCGCTTCTGCATGGGCGCGGCGTGGCGCAATCCCAAGGACCGCGACATGCCCGCGCTCGTCGCAATCGTGAAGGGCGTGCGCGCCATGGGGCTGGAGACCTGCATGACGCTGGGGATGCTTGAACCGCATCAGGCCGAGATGCTCGCCGAGGCGGGGCTGGATTACTACAACCACAATATCGACAGCAGCCCCGAGTATTACGAGCGCGTCATCTCCACCCGCGATTTCCAGTGCCGGCTCGATACGCTCGATCACGTGCGCAAGGCGGGGATCAATGTGTGCAGCGGCGGGATTATCGGCATGGGGGAGACGCGCGCGGATCGGGTGGGCTTCATCCACACGCTCGCGACCCTGCCGCAGCACCCCGAAAGCGTGCCGGTCAATGCGCTGGTGCCGGTGAAGGGCACGGTGCTCGGCAATATGCTGGCCGATACGCCGCTGGCCAAGATCGACGATATCGAGTTCGTCCGCACGGTCGCGGTGGCGCGGATTACCATGCCGCGCTCGATGGTGCGGCTCTCGGCCGGGCGCGAATCCATGTCCGAAGCCACGCAGGCGCTGTGCTTCCTTGCCGGCGCGAATTCGATCTTCACCGGCGACAAGCTGCTCACCGCGCCTAATGCGGGCGACGACAAGGACGGCGCGCTGTTCGCCAAGCTCGGCCTCACCGCCTTGAAGGGCGAGGAACCCGCGCGCGCGTCCAGGGCGACGGCGGCAGCCGGGTGAGGCGCACTTGAGCCTCGGCTTTAGCGTGGACACCCTGCTGCCCAGGGCGCGCGGGGGCGGGCAGCTGCGCATGGGGCTGGTCAAGCTGGAGGAGCGCCACTGGCTCCAGCCGGAGCCTGACGTGGCGGCGCGGGCGGCGGGGTTTGCCGACTGGCCCGAGGGCGTGCAGCTGACCACAGAAGCGGACGAACCGGGCCGCGAACTCGCCGCGATGCTAGGCGTCGAAGGCGCGCTGCCCGAAGCCGCGTTGGCCGTCCACGAGGACCTTTGCCTCTTGACCAAGCGCGATGACGAGGAGGTTTACCGCCTGATCGGAGCCGCCGTCGCCTGGCCTTCGGACTGGCACCCGGCGCAGAAAATCGGCCTGCCCCTGCGCGCGCTCCATGCGCCGATCGCAGGGTATGAGGAGCAGCTCGCCACCGGGGTCGATCGCTTCATGGAAACCTTGTGCCCCGGTGCGATTTACGGCCGCTGCAACTGGTTCATCGCGGCTTGCCGAGAGCGCCGCTGGCTCCCCGATTGCCCGCCGGCCGAAGCCTTCGCCCATGTCACGCCTGACAATGCCGGGGAGACCCTGTTCGTGCGTTCCGAACGCCAGACCCTGCGCCGCCTGCCGCAAACCGGCGCGATCCTGTTCACCATCGGGATCTATGTCGAGCCGCTCGGAAATCTTGCGCCTGCCAATATCGCCATGCTGGGCAAGGCGGTGCAAACCCTCGTCAGCGGCGAGGGTGACCGCCGCGGCGCACCCGCCTATGCTGACAGTCTTGTTGCCTATGCCCAAGGACGTGCCGCATGATTGCCACGCTGCTGTTCCCCTTGCTCGTCCAGACCGCCCAGCCGCCGGTGCCCGAATGGAACTGCGCCGATCCGCAATTCCAGCAGGAGATGAACTGGTGTGCCGGGCAGGAATTCGAGGCTGCCGATGCCGCGCTCAACGCGCAGTGGGCGATCACCGCCGAGGTGATGAAGGCGCGCGATGCGCAATGGGCGGAGTTTGGCTCGTCCGACAGGCGTCCGGGCTTCTTCAAAAGCCTGCTCGAAGCCCAGCGCGGCTGGCTGCGCTATCGCGAGGCGCAGTGCCGGGTGGACGGCTACACCGCGCGCATGGGCAGCCTTGAGCCGCTGCTGGCCACCACCTGCAAGACCCGCCTCACCCGCCTGCGCACCGAGGAACTCAAGGGCCTGATCGAGGACGCGGGCGAAGCGCAAATCCGCTAGCTTGCAGCTTCGCCAAACCCTCGGCATAGCCCTTGGCGATAAAGGCACCCCCCTGGAGAGAGGTTAACCGCCCTTGTTCTCGAAAATCCTGATTGCCAACCGCGGCGAGATTGCCTGCCGGGTCATTACCACCGCGCGAAAGATGGGGATTGCGACCGTCGCGGTCTATTCCGATGCCGATGCGCGCGCGCCGTTTGTGGCGATGGCGGACGAGGCAGTGCATATCGGCCCCTCGCCCGCGGCAGAAAGTTATCTCGTTGCGGATAGGATCATCGCGGCAGCCAAGCAGACCGGGGCCGAAGCGGTGCATCCCGGCTACGGCTTCCTGTCTGAACGGACCGCCTTTGCCGAGGCGCTGGCTGCCGAGGGCATCGCCTTCATCGGCCCGCCGGTGGGTGCCATCGCGGCGATGGGCGACAAGATCGAAAGCAAGAAGCTCGCCAAGCAGGCGGGGGTCAATGTCGTCCCCGGTTTCGTCGGCGAGATCGAGGATACCGAACACGCGGTGCGGATCGCCAACGAGATCGGCTATCCGGTGATGATGAAGGCCAGCGCCGGCGGCGGGGGCAAGGGGATGCGCCTTGCCTATAGCGAGGCTGACGTGCGCGAGGGCTTTGAAAGCGTGAAGCGCGAGGGGCTGAACAGCTTTGGCGATGACCGCGTGTTCATCGAGAAGTTCATCCTTAATCCGCGCCACATCGAGATCCAGATCCTCGGCGACCAGCACGGCAACATCCTCTACCTGAACGAGCGCGAATGTTCGATCCAGCGCCGCCACCAGAAGGTGGTCGAGGAAGCGCCGTCGCCTTTTGTCACGCCCAAGATGCGCAAGGCGATGGGCGAGCAATGCGTCGCGCTGGCCCGCGCGGTGGGGTATTACTCGGCTGGCACGGTCGAGCTGATCGTCAGCGGCGCGGACCCGACGGGGGAAAGCTTCTACTTCCTCGAAATGAACACCCGGCTTCAGGTGGAGCACCCCGTCACCGAGGCGATCACCGGCATCGATCTTGTCGAACAGATGATCCGCGTGGCCGCTGGCGAGGAGCTGGCCATGACCCAGGACGATATCGGCATCGATGGCTGGGCGATCGAGAACCGCGTCTATGCCGAAGACCCCTATCGCGGCTTCCTGCCCTCGACCGGGCGGCTGGTGCATTACCGCCCGCCGCTGCCCGGCTGGCAGGAGGATGAAACCGTCGCGGGCAAGCCTCGGCGCGGCGCGGCGCGCGGCACCGGCTCGGTGCGCGTCGACGACGGGGTTTACGAGGGCGGCGAAGTCTCGCGCTTCTATGATCCGATGATCGCCAAGCTGATCACCTGGGCGCCCACGCGCGACGAGGCGGCGGATTTGCAGATCGAGGCGCTCGACAATTTCCGTATCAAGGGCCTTGGCCACAACGTGGATTTCCTCAGCGCGATCATGCAGCACCCGCGCTTCCGCTCGGGCGAGCTGACCACTGGCTTCATCGCCGAGGAATACCCGGAAGGTTTCCACGGCGCGGCGACCAGTGATGATCTGAAACGCATTCTGGCGGCCGTGTGCGCGGGCAATGAATTCACCCTGCAAGCGCGCGCGCGCCAGATCACCGGCCAGCTCGACGGGCCGCTGCCGGTCACCAGCGAATGGTTGGTGAAGCTGGGTGATGAACGCTTTGAAGTCAGCTTGCGCGATGGCCATGCGCTGGTCGATGGCGTGCGGGTGCAGGGCACCTGCGCCTGGCGGCCCGGCATGGTGCAGGCCGAGGCCACCGGCAAGGTCGGGGACGGGCCGGAGCACCGGCTCGGCCTGATCGTGGAGCGCGAGGGCAACCAATGGAAGGTCACCACCCGCGGCGCGGCGCATCGCGTGCTGGTGCTGCCGCTGCGGCTGGCGCGGCACGAAAGCCTGATGCTCGAAAAGGAGCCGCCTGATTTGTCGCGGTTGCTGATCTGCCCGATGCCCGGGATGCTGGTGAAGCTCCATGTCGCGCAAGGCGAGACGGTGCAGCCGGGCCAGCCGCTGGCGACCGTCGAGGCGATGAAGATGGAGAACATCCTGCGCGCCGAGAAGCAGGGCGTGATCGCCAAAATCAACGCGGCCGAAGGGGAAAGCCTTGCGGTCGATGCGGTCATCCTCGAACTGGAGTAAATCCGTGCTGGAAGCCTTCGCTTTGAATGTGGCGGTGCCTGTCGAGCCTGCGCTGATTGCGGATTTGCCGTCCCATGAGGTGAGGCTCACCCTGCATGGCGAGGAACAGGTCTGCTCCGGGGCGCTGCTTGCGGATCGCTGCAATGGCGCGGCATTGGATGAGGCAGAGGGGCCATTGCGCATCGCGGTGCAAGGTGATCAGCGCGAAGCAAGATCGGTGCGACAGGTTGCCAACTTGCGGGTGGTAGAGCTTGCCTGACCTTCGGGCGAGCAGCAGGGCTTGAAGGTAAGCCCGGTTTCGAGCGGTTGTGATCGGGCAGGAGCGTGACCGGATGCTCGAGGGCGAACCCGCGATCAAGGCCGCGTGAGAGGGCCAGACGGCTCGCAGCATCGCCACGCTGCCGCGCCGTCCGGTGGCCTGAAACCGGATCAGTCCCCGATGATCGCCACGGCGCGGATCCATCCGGCGCTGGCGCGTTCGATTTTTACCGGAAAGCAGCTCACCATGAAGCCGTACGGAGGCAGTTGGCCAAGGTTCGCAAGCTTCTCGATCTGATAGTAGGGCCGGATACGCCCGGCCTTGTGGCCTTCCCAGATGATGGCCGGATCGCGCTTCTCTGCCCAGCGCTTTGCTGTGTGGCTGAAGGGCGCGTCCCAGCTCCAGGCATCGGTGCCGACCACCTCTACCCCTTGTCCGGTCAACCACAAGGTTGCCTCCGCGCCGAGGCCGACGCCCTGATCGGTGAAGTTTTCGGTGCCATAGACCGCGCCCGACTGCACCAGTACGATATCGAGCGGCTGGAGTTCATAGCCGATCCGCGCGAGTTCGGCCTGAACCTCTGCGGCACTCACCACATGGCCGTGGGGCAGATGGCTGAAATCGAGTTTGACCCCGGGTCGGAAGAACCGGTCAAGCGGGGCTTCGTCGATGCTCGGGGCAGGGCGCGCGCCGCTATCGGTGGTCGAATGATAATGCCACGGCGCGTCCATGTGGGTGCCATTGTGGGTCGAGAGTTCGACGAATTCGACGGCCCAGCCTTCGCCATCGGGCAGGTCTTCTTGGCGAAGGCCGGGGAAGAACATCGCGATCTGCTCCCACGTCGATTCGTGGGTCATGTAGGTGACCTTGGGGCGCATCACCTCGGGATCGGAGATCACGGCATTGGTGATCGGGATCGAGAGATCGATGAAGCGGCTCATGCGGCAAGCTCCTCGTCCAGAAATGCGGCAATATCGGCCAGATCGACATTGCGCGCCACGTAAGCCTCGCCCAAGGCGCGCAGCAGCACGAAGGGCAGGGTGGTGCCTTCGGCCTTCTTGTCGTGGCGCATGTGAGCGACGAGCGCGGCCCCGTCGCAGCCAAGGCCGAGCGGCGCGAGGCTGGCGGGCAGGCCGGCAGCGGCAATCGCGGCGGTTGCCCGTTCGGCATCGGCTTGCGAAATCTCGCCCCGCCGCGCCGAATAGCGCGCCGCCAGCACCATGCCGAGCGCCACCCCCTCGCCGTGCAGCAGACGGTCGGAAAAGCCCGTCTCGGCCTCCAGCGCATGGCCGAAGGTGTGGCCAAGATTGAGCAGCGCGCGCCGGTCGAGCGTTTCGCGCTCGTCCTCTGCGACGATCCGCGCCTTCATCGCGATGCTGGTGGCAATTGCGTGTTCGAGGGCGGCCGGCTCGCGCGCCTGCACCGCCTCGCCGTTCGCTTCCAGCCAGCCAAAAAACGCCGCATCGCCCAACAAACCGTATTTGAGCACCTCGGCATAGCCGGCGCGCATTTCGCGGGGCGGCAGAGTGGCAAGCACCAGCGGATCGATCAGCACCAACGAGGGCTGGTGGAAGGCGCCGATCAGGTTCTTGCCCGCGCGCGTGTTGATCGCGGTCTTGCCGCCGACCGAGGAATCCACCTGCGCCAGCAGCGTGGTCGGCACCTGCACGAAGCCGCAGCCACGCTTGGTGATGGCGCAGGCAAAGCCGGCCAGATCGCCCACCACCCCGCCGCCCAGCGCGATCACGTGATCCTTGCGGGTGACGCCGAGTGCCAGCAGCCAGTCGCACAATTGCTCCAGCACGCCCCAGCTCTTGGCATCCTCGCCCGGTTCGACCACGAACCAGTCGGCGGCATTGCCGGCGGCGGCGAGATTGTTTTCGAGCGCTTCCCGGTAAAGCCGGTGGGTGTTGGTATCGGCCACCACCGGCACCTTGCGCGCTGCGCCGTAGCGCGCGAGGAACGGCGCGGCGGCTTGGGCGAAGCGCCCCAGCAGCCCTTCCTCGATCACCACCTCATAGGCGCGCCCGGCCAGCGCCACTTCGATCACAGCCATTGGTCAATCGCCTTGATGATCGCGCGCGCGGTATCGGCATGGGGGCCGTTCTCGCTGACCACGCGGATGGGGGCCTCGGCATAGAAGGGCGCGCGGATCGCGGCCAGCCGGGTGAGGATTTCGCGGGGGTTGCCGTTCTTGAGCAAGGGCCGCGTATTGCGCCGCGCGGTGCGTTCAACCAGGGTGTCGATGTCGCAATCGATCCACACCGCGATGGCGTGTTCTAGGATCAGCGCGCGGGTGGACGGGTCGACAAAGGCCCCGCCGCCGGTAGCGATCACCCCGTGGCCTTCCTCGATCAGGCGGGCAATCACGCGCCGCTCGCCATCGCGGAAATAGGGTTCGCCGAACTGTTCGAAAATTTCGGGAATCGAGAGCTGCGCGGCTGCGACAATGGCCTCGTCGGCATCGACGAAATCGCGCTGGAGAAGACTGGCGAGCTTGCGGCCCACGGTGGATTTGCCCACGCCCATCAGCCCCACCAGCACCACCGGACAGGTGATGCGCGCGGCAACCGCGGCCAGATCGGCGGGCGGGGCCGGATCGGCAGGCGCGGGATCGGTTGATGCAGGTTCGGCGGACATTGCCGCACGGCCTATAGATGGGCTAGGGCGCGTGCAATATGGCAAACCTCTCCCGCCCTTCGCCGGCCCGGCAGATTCTTTCGCGCGAACCCTCGCTGCCCTTGCGCCTGCCGGCCCGGCGGGTGGTGATCGGGGTGGCGATTGCCCTCGTTCTGGTCGTCCTGGCGTGGTTCGACGGCGGCGAGGAAGCGCTCCATCCGATCGCGCAGGAGATTGCTCTGCCCGGAGCGGCGCAATGAAGGCGGCGCGGAGCCGTCTGGCGCTGGGTCTGAGCGTGCTGGCGCTGGGCTTCGGCGGCGCAATTGCGGGCGCTGGCCTTGGCGGTCTGGCAAGCGCGCAGGGCAAGCCCGAATCGATCCTTCCGCCCGGATTTGACGATCCTGCTCCGGCCCCGACGCCCACCCCGCGCCCCGCGCCCACCGCCGTGCCGGTGCCGCAGCCCCGCCCGGGCACGCCTGCCCCGGTGCCACCGCCCGGCACCATCCTGCCCGGCACCGCCCCGGCCACCGTGCCCGCCGAAGCCCCGGCGCTGCCTGCGATCACCCGCGACGAGCTTGCCCGCCTGCCGAGCCTCGAAGAGCTGGAGAACATGTCGATCGAGGAGCTTGATCAGCTGCTCGGGCTGAAGCCGAAGTTCGACATTCCCCCCGGCGCCCGCCGCGCGCTGACCCGTATAGGGGTGATGGCGGTGGACGAGGGCGGGCTGCCGCCGCGCGCGCTCGCGAACCAGTCGGACAAGCTGGTGCGCGCTGCACTGGGTGGCATACGCGGGCCGATGGTGTCGCGCTGGGGCCACATCCTCCTGCGCCGTGCGCTGGCGAGCCGGATGGCCGCACCGCTCGGGATGGACCCGGTCGAATTCGCCGCCTTGCGTGTCGGCGTGCTCGACCGGATCGGGGAATTCGCCGTGGCGCGCGCGGTGGTGCAGGATATCGACACTGCCAACTGGTCGCCTGCGCTCACCGCCGAGGCGCTGACCGCCTATCTTGGATCGGGCGATATCACCGGTGCCTGCCCCGCGGTGCGCTTGCAGGGTTCGGCCCGCGACGATGGCGAATGGCAGCTGATGCAGGCGATCTGCAACGCCTATGCGGGCGAGAGCGCGCTCGCCGCCTCGCAGCTTGACCGCGCGCTTGTCCGCGGGGTCGCTCCGCGGATCGACGTGTTGCTGGCGCGCCGCTTTGCAGGTGCTGCGGGGCGCGGGCAGCGGGCGGTGCAGATCGAGTGGAAGCCGGTCGAACAGCTCACCGCGTGGCGCTTCGGCCTCGCCACGGCGCTGGGTGAGCCGGTGCCGCAAAAGCTGCTCGAAGCCGCGCTCGATGGGGCCGATGGCGGCTATTACGCCCGTTCCGGCGCGCTGCTGCCGATGCTCCCTGCCGAACAGCGCGCCGCCTTTGCCGGACGCGCCGCGCGCGAAGGGATCCTGTCCTCGCAGGCACTGATCGATCTTTACAGCGCGGTCTATGCCGAGACCACTGCCCAGAGCGAGGTCCGCACCCAGGCTGCATCGCTGCGCGAGGCCTATGTCGCCGCCGACCCTGCCGCGCGCATCGCCGCGATGCAGCGCTTGTGGGATGCGGGCAATGCCATCGGCGGCGGCGACGGCTACGGCGCGCGCGTGCTCACCGCCTATGCTGCGGCGCGCATTCCGGCCGACGCCGCCCATGCCGATGCGGCGGGCGCACTGATTGCCGCGATGCTCGCCGCCGGGCTTGATCGCGATGCGCTGGCGTGGCGCGAGGTGGTGGACGAAGGCTCGCTCGGCTGGGCGCTGATCGTGCTCTCGGCACCGCGCAGCAATGGCGTGGGGCAGGGTGCCGTCGAAAGCTTCATCGGCGATGACGACAGCACCGAAAGCCGCAAGTCGGCCTTCCTGGTGGCGGGCCTGGCCGGACTGGGCCGGCTCGACGAAGGCGCCGCCGCCGCGCTGGCCGACGATCTCGGTGTCGATCTTGCGCGCCAGACCCGCTGGACCCGCGCCATCGCGCGCGCGGCGGACGTCAACAATCCGACGCTGGTGGCGTTGCTGGCAGGGCTGGGGATGCAGGGGACGAGCTGGGCCCAGATGACCCCGCTCCACCTCTACCATATCACCGCCGCGCTGACCCGCGTGGGGCTGGAGGCCGAGGCCCGGATGATCGCGGCCGAAGCGGTCGCGCGCGGGTAATGTCGGCGGCGACCGAGGCGTTCTTCGCCATGCTCGCTGCCGAGCGCGGCGCTGCCGCCAACACGCTCGCCGCCTACCGCCGCGATCTTGCGCAGGCCGAGGAAGCGGTCGGCGATCTTGCCACCGCGTCGCGCGATGCGATTGCCGGCCTTGCGCAGGAATGGGCCACGCTCGCGCCTGCCAGCGTGGCGCGCAAGGCCTCGGCACTACGGCAGTTTTTCGGCTTTGCGATTGACGAGGGCTGGCGCTGCGATGATCCCTCGGGCGCGCTGCCCGCGCCGCGCACCCCCCGCCGGTTGCCGCGGGTGCTCGGTCATGCCGAAATCGCCGCGCTGTTTGCGCGCGCCGAGCTGGAGGCGGCCGCCGAGGCACCGCAAGCGGTGCGCACGCTTGCGCTGATCGAGCTGCTTTACGGATCGGGCCTGCGCGCTTCGGAACTGGTGGAATTGCCGCTGGTTGCGGTGCCGCGCGATGCGCCGTTTCTCACGGTTACCGGCAAGGGTGGAACGGTTCGGCTGGTGCCGGTGGGCAGCCGCGCGCTGGAAGCGCTGTCGCGCTGGCTGGCGCTGCGTCCGGGCGAGCCGCCGTCGCGCTACCTGTTCCCATCGAAGGGCAAGGTGCCGCATCTTACCCGCGTGCGGTTGTTCCAGCTGTTGAAGGCGCTGGCGACCCGGGCCGGGCTTGATCCTGCGCGGATCAGCCCACATGTGCTGCGCCATGCCTTTGCCACCCACCTGCTTGAAGGCGGTGCGGACTTGCGGAGCTTGCAGACCCTGCTTGGCCATGCCGATATTTCCACCACGCAAATCTACACCCATGTCGAGCCGGCGCGGCTGGTGGCGCTGGTCAATTCCCGGCACCCTCTGGCGCAGGCGCTTGCCACACGCCCCGCATCGGACTAGCGCCGCGCCATGATTTCCTACCTCGATTTCGAGAAGCCGGTCGCCCAGCTGGAAGAACGCATCGCCCAGCTGCGCAGTGTCAACGCGCTGCATGATGTCGATGTCGCGCAAGAGATTGCCCGGCTCGAAGCCAAGAGCACCGAGCTGCTTGCCAGCACCTATGCCTCGCTTACCCCCTGGCAGAAGACCCAGGTCGCGCGTCATCCGCAGCGGCCGCATTTCCGCGACTATGTTGCCCATGCATTCAGCGACTTCATGCCGCTGGGCGGAGATCGGTGCTATGCCGATGATCTGGCGATCATGGGCGGCTTTGCCACGCTGAACGGGCGACGGGTGATGCTGATCGGGCACGAAAAGGGCCACGATACGCAAAGCCGCATTGCCCACAATTTCGGCATGGGCAAACCCGAAGGCTATCGCAAGGCGATCCGCCTGATGGAACTGGCGGGCCGATTCGGCCTGCCAGTGGTGACGCTGGTGGATACCTCGGGCGCGTTTCCGGGGGTCGAGGCGGAAGAGCGCGGTCAGGCCGAAGCGATCGCCCGCGCGACCGAAGCCTGCCTTGCGCTGCCGGTGCCGATGATTGCCGCGATCGTGGGCGAAGGCGGGTCGGGCGGCGCAGTGGCGCTGGCCGCGGCGAACCGGGTGCTGATGATGGAACACGCGGTCTATTCGGTTATCAGTCCCGAAGGCTGCGCTTCGATCTTGTGGCGCACCTCGGAAAAGGCCCCCGAGGCCGCGCAGGCGATGAAGGTTACTGCCCAGCATCTCAAACGTGACAACGTGATCGACCGGATCGTCAAGGAGCCGGTTGGCGGCGCCCAGCGTGATCCGGTGGCTGCGGCGCGAATGCTCGGCGCGGCCCTGACCGAGGAGATCGATCTGCTTTCGGGCAAGGACGGCGCGGCGGTGATCGCCCAGCGCGAAGCGCGCTTCCTCGCCATCGGCGGTTAAGGTTGCTTTAGCCAGATCTTGCTCTGCGCGGGTTTCCGGATAGGCTTGGGCCAGAACGGAACAAATGGCGATGCAGGACAAGGGAGCGATCATGGCACGATTTTCACGCAGACACCTTGCACTTGGCGCGGCTGCGCTGGCGCTGGTGGGTTCGGCGGGGGCCGGGGGTGCGGCGCAGACCCCCCGCTCGGGCAGCGCCATCACCCCGCAGGAAGCGCAGATGGGCGCGCAGTATCACCCGCAATTCCTTGCCGAATTCGGCGGAGCGATGAGCGGGCCGCAGGCCGCCTATGTCGAGCAGGTGGGCAAGAATATCGCGGTGCAATCGGGCCTTGGCAATGCGCGCGAGAGCTTCACCGTCAGCCTGCTGAATTCGCCGGTGAACAACGCCTTCGCGGTGCCGGGCGGCTATATCTACACCACCCGCCAGTTGGTGACGCTTATGAACAACGAGGCGGAACTGGCGGCGGTGCTCGGCCACGAGGTCGGCCATGTCGCTGCGCGCCACAGCCAGCGGCGGCAGAAAGCCGCGCAGCGCAATTCGATTCTCGGCGTGCTGGGCGCGATCGGCTCCTCGATTCTGCTGGGCGATTCGCAGCTTGGCAGCACCCTGTCGCGCACCTTCATGGAGGGCTCGCAGCTGCTCACCTTGCGGTTCTCGCGCAAGCAGGAGTTGCAGGCGGATGATCTGGGCATCCAGTATCTTGCCCGCGCGGGCTATGATCGCCGCGCGATGGCGACGGTGCTGGCGAGCCTTGCCGCGCAGAACGCGCTCGATGCGCGGCTCGCGGGGCGCAATGCGAGCGTTCCCGAATGGGCATCGACCCACCCCGATCCGGCCAGCCGGGTCAAGGGCGCGCTCGCCAAGGCCGGCAATGGCGCGGGCGGTGTCACCAATCGCGACACCTTCCTCACCCGGATCGACGGGCTGCTCTATGGCGACGATCCGGCACAGGGAATGATCGAGGGCAGCCAGTTCATTCATCCCGATCTGCGGCTGTCGTTCACCGCACCCCAGGGCTTCTACATGGTCAACGGCACCACGGCGGTGACCATCCAGGGGCAGGGCGGACAGGCGCAAATGACGCTTGCGCCCTACAACGGCAATCTCGATAGCTATGTGCGCAGCGCCTTTGCCGCGCTTGGCGGGAAGGACGCGACGCTCGCGCCGCAGCAGTTGGAGCGCACCACGGTCAACGGCCTGCCCGCAGCCTATGGCGTGGCGCGGGTGAACAATGGCAATGCGCAGGTCGATGTGGTGGTCTATGCCTATGAATTCGCGCGCGATCGGGCCTATCACTTCATCGCGATCACCCCAGCGGGGCGGGCGGGAACGTTCAATCCGATGTTCCAGTCGATGCGGCGGATCAACGCCAGCGAGGCGGCTGCGGTGGTTCCGAAGAAATTGCAGGTGGTGACGGTGGCGCGCGGCGATACCGTGGCGAGCCTGGCGCGGCGGATGGCCTATCCGAGCGCGCAGGAGGAACGCTTCCTCGTGCTCAACGCTCTGCGCCCCGGCGAGGCGCTGGTTCCGGGCCAGAAGGTCAAGCTCGTGGTGCGCGCGCGTTGATTGGGATCGCGCCACCTGAGGTGGCATAAACACGAACGAAAAGCGGCGGAGGTTGCCCTCCGCCGCTTCGCGTTAAAGCTTGGTGCCGGAATTACGCGCTGCCGGTGCCCGGCGACATCTTTTCCGAAACGTTGTTGAAGGTGCCCTGCAGGGTGGTGCCGAGCGACTGCATGCCGACGATGGCAGCCACGGCGATGAGCGCGGCGATCAGGCCGTATTCGATGGCGGTGGCGCCAGCTTCATCACGGATGAGGTTCTTGAAAAAGGTCATGTTTGGTCTCCTGGTTTCGGTCTTCGGTACCCATACCGTTCCGCTTGGCCCGGCCCGGTAGTTGCATTGTTAAGAAGCAAGAATTGAGAAATTCCTAACTCGACACGCTGCGATGTCAGGATCCCATGGCTTCCACAGACGCCGTCTCGACGTTGCGCCACGTCCCGATTGTCACGTCAGCGACAGATTGGAGCGAGACGATCATGGCAACAACGATGAGAGCAACGATCAGTCCGTATTCGACGGCGGTGGCACCAGACGTGTCGTCTTTCATGGTCCTGAGAAAGGTCGTCATCATCTTGGGAACACCTGTCTATTGCGTTCTGACGAGGCTCAAAATCGGGCGTGCGGATTAAGAAAAGGTTATCGAGCGACGCATGGATGGAAAAAAATCCGACGCAGCACCGGGCTGGATGGCGGTGGTGGCAGGGGCCTTGCAGCGCGCCGACGGGTGCTGGCTATTGCATCAGCGGCCGCCGGGAAAGCACCATGCCGGCCTCTGGGAGTTCCCCGGGGGTAAAGTGGAACCCGATGAAATTCCATCACAATCGCTGAGTCGCGAGCTGCACGAGGAACTGGGTATCCGGTGTGATCCGGCCACATTTGCACCCGCCGGATTCGCCGAAACCCGCGTGCCAGAGGCAGGTCGCCAGATTGTCATCCTGCTTTACACCGTCACCCGCTGGCGCGGCGCGCCGGCGGCGCTCGAAGGCGGGGCGGTGGGCTGGTTCACGCCCGCCGAGGCACGCGCCCTGCCGATGCCGCCGCTCGATCAAGTGCTTGCCGCGCAGCTGTTCCAAAATCGCTGATAGATCGCAAAAGCCCCTTGCCAAGCATGGCCGACCCCCCTAAGTGCGCCGCTCCAGCGCGCACCCGTAGCTCAGCTGGATAGAGCACCAGACTACGAATCTGGGGGTCAGAGGTTCGAATCCTTTCGGGTGCGCCAACAAGGCCCGCTTCCTCGCAAGAGGAGGCGGGCCTTGTTGGTTCTACCATGACAGATTTGAACGCGTTTGCAGTTGGAGGCGGCAGAGCCGTCGGAGACGACGAACGAACGCAGTGAGCGAAGCAATCCTTTCGGGTGCCGGGCCTCCGGGAACGGCGCCTCCCTGGCACTAATCCCCCACGCTTTCCTCCAGCGCGTCCATATCCGCGTCCGACAGGCCGAAATGGTGCCCGGCCTCGTGGATCACCACGTGGCGCACCAACTCGGCAAAGCCAACGCCGGTATCCGCCATTTCGGCCAGCAGCGGCTGGCGGAACAGGCTGATGACCGGCGGCAGACGCTCGTGATCCCATTGCGACTGTTCGGCAAGGGCAATGCCTTCATACAATCCTGTCAGCTCGTAAGGATCATCCATCCCGACCGCCGCGAGTTGCCCGGCGCTGGCGAATTCCGCAATTCGCAGCACCACATCTTCAAGGTGCGCCGCGAAGGGCTGCGGCAGGCTGCGCAGCACTTTGCGCGCTTCCTGTTCGAACGCAGCGGCGCTGGGGCTAGGCAAGGGCGGTTCCTTTTTTTTGCGGTCCGAAGGGGGTGCATTGCGCCTTTTGCGGCCTACATTGCGCAATATGGAGCATGACCGCACCGGTGCAACCGGCGCAGTGCCAGACACCGCCCGTGGAACGTCAGGCGCGTTGGACGGTTGGTGTGTCGCGGGATCGATGGATGAAGGGGCGCGGGGCCGCCAGGGCCTGAATGCCAGTTTACGAAGAAAGACCAGACCGAATGAATTACGCGTGCGCCCATGATGACGAGTTCGATCCCGAAAATCCGCTCGGCAAGCCCGACGTGCCTGCCCATGTGCAGGATGCAATCCGCACCCTGATCGAATGGGCGGGCGATGATCCCTCGCGCGAAGGGCTGCTCGACACCCCCAAGCGCGTAGCGCGCGCCTGGCTGGAATATTGCGAGGGCTACAAGGAAGATCCGGCGATGCATCTGTCGCGCCAGTTTTCCGAAGTGGGCGGCTATGACGAAATCGTGATCCTCAAGGACATCCCGTTCCAGTCGCATTGCGAACACCACATGGCACCGATCACCGGCAAGGCGGCGATTGCCTATCTGCCGCGCAACAAGGTGGTGGGCATCTCAAAGCTGGCGCGGGTGCTGCACGGCTTTGCCCACCGTCTGCAAATCCAGGAGCGCCTGACCGCCGAAGTCGCGCAGTGCATCTGGGACAATCTCGATCCGCACGGCGTTGCCGTGGTGATCGAGGCCCAGCATGGGTGCATGACCGGACGCGGGGTCAAGACCCACGGGGTGGAGATGGTCACCAGCCGCATCCTCGGCTGCTTCATGGACGATGATCGCAGCCGCAAGGAAGTGATGAGCCTGATGGGGTATTGACCGGCCCGCGAGGAACAGGCGCATCCCCGTTCTGCATGAAACGATCGAACGCTTTGCGGTTTGCAAGTGCGACCGAAGCGGCATAGCCTGCCAGAACAGATTCGATCCGACGGATTTATCAGGGAGCACCACAAGGATGGTTCGCACGCACACCTCTCGCCTTGTCCTCACTGCCGCGCTCGCGGCTGCGCTGGCTGCCTGTTCGGGCGAGGCTCCGGCCGACAAGCCTGCCCAGACCGCTCCTGCCGATGCCGCCACTGCCGAAGGTGCGCCGGTTGACGTGGCAGCCGTGCTCAAGACCCGCGAGAAGAATTTCGAAGCGATCGGCGATGCCTTCAAGGCGGTGCGCCGCGAACTGGAGAAAGGCGCGCCCGATTTTGCGCTGATCGAGACCAGCGCGACTGACATCAACACCCGCGCCAAGCTGATCGAAACCCATTTCCCGGCCGGCACCAGCGTGGAGGATGGCCTCAAAACCGAGGCGCTGGCGACGATCTGGCAAAAGCCCGACGAATTCAAGGCCGCCGGCCAGAAGCTGATCGACGAAAGCGCCAAACTGGCCGAACTGGCCAAGGGCGGTGACAAGGCTGCGGTGGGCGCGCAGGCGATGGCGATGGGCGGGGCGTGCAAAGGCTGTCACGACAAGTTCCGGCTCGACGACAAGAAGTAGATTTCCATGACCAAGGCCGATGCCGCGCAGCCCGTGGCTGTCCCTCCGGCTGCTTGCGATGTCCGGGTGTGGGACGGGCTGCTGCGGCTTGCGCACTGGAGCTTTCCGCTGCTGATCGCGATGATGTGGTGGACCGCGGAAAACGACAAGTGGGCGCTGCATCGCCGCACCGGGCTGGTGCTGCTCGGGGTGCTGGTGCTGCGGACGGTGTGGGGCTTCATCGGCCCGGAAACCGCGCGTTTTTCGCAATTTGTCAAAGGGCCGGGCGCGGTGCTCGCCTATCTGCGCGGGGACAAGCGCGCTGGGCCGGCGATCGGCCATTCGCCGCTCGGCGGGTGGAGCACGCTGGCGCTGCTTGGCGCGATGCTGTTGCAGGTTGGCATGGGGCTGTTCGCGGGCGATCCCTATGACGGGATGACCGGGCCGCTCAATCCGCTGGTTGGCGTGTCGCTGGCCGATACCATCACTGAATTGCACGAGGCCTTCTTCAACGTGCTGCTCGGCGTGATCGTGCTGCATCTGGCAGCGATCACCTTTTACGCGGTGCGGGGCGATGATCTGGTCAGCCCGATGGTTGGCGGGGCACGGCCGCCGCTGGCCGGTGTGGCCGGGATTGGCCCGCTGCCGTGGCTGCGCGCCGCGCTCGCTCTGGCGCTGGCTGCGGGGTTTGCGCTGTGGGTGGCCTTTGGCGCGCCGCCGCTGACCTGAAGCCTGTGCGGGGGATAAAGGAAAGGGGCGCTTCCCAATGAGGGAGGCACCCCTGTTCATTTCCTCGCCTGGGCGCTGCTTGTTACAGCTGGCCGAGCATGTGCTCCGCGCTCGAAACCTTGAAATCGCCAGGTTCCTCGACGTTGAGCTGTTCCACCACGCCGTCGTTGATCACCATCGAAAAGCGCTGGCCGCGCTTGCCCAAGCCGAAGCCTGATCCGTCCAAGGTAAGCCCCAGCGCTTCGACGAAATCGGCATTGCCGTCGGCCAGCATGGTGATCTCGTCGCTGCCGGCGGCCTTGTTCCACGCACCCATCACGAAGGCATCATTGACCGCGGTGCCGACGATCTCGTCGATGCCCTTGGCCTTGAGTTCGGCGGCCTTTTCGACAAAGCCCGGCAGGTGCTTGGCCGAGCAGGTCGGGGTGAAGGCCCCGGGGACGGAAAACAGCGCGATGCGCTTGCCGGCGAAATATTCGCTCGACTTGACCGGCTGCGGGCCTTCGGCGGTGGCTTTCACCAGCGTGACATCGGGGAGCTTGTCGCCAACGGAGATGGTCATGTGTGTCGTCCTTCCTGACAGGGGAGTGTGCGCACCGCTCTATAGCGGTCTGGCGGGCACGGGCAACAAATAGACATATAAAGATAAGTTTATATTTGCCTCAGGCAGGCCTTGCGGCTAGGGGCGAAGGCCGTAGCAGAGCCCGCAACTGCGGGTCCGATCTGCGCTTAGGAGACACGCACATGGCCACCCTCGCTGCCGCCCCTGCCCACGAATACGTCATCAAGGACATTGCCCTTGCCGAATTCGGCCGCGCCGAAATCCGCATTGCCGAAACCGAAATGCCCGGCCTGATGGCGCTGCGCGAGGAATTCGGCGCGGCACAGCCCTTGAAGGGTGCGCGCATCACCGGATCGTTGCACATGACGATCCAGACCGCGGTGCTGATCGAGACTCTCGTCGCGCTGGGTGCCGAAGTGCGCTGGGCGACCTGCAACATCTTCTCGACTCAGGATCACGCCGCTGCCGCGATCGCCGCGCGCGGCATTCCGGTGTTCGCGGTCAAGGGCGAAACGCTGGCCGATTACTGGGACTATGTCGGGCGCATCTTCGACTGGTCGAGCGAGGCCGATCCCGATCTGACTGCCAACATGATCCTCGACGATGGCGGCGATGCCACCATGTTCGCGCTGTGGGGCGCGCGCCTTGAAGCAGGCGAGGAAATGGGCGAGCCGACCAATGCGGAAGAAATCGAATTCCAGCGTGCCTTGAAGGCTTTCGTCGCCGCCCGGCCCGGCTACCTCACCCGCACGGTGAAGAATATCAAGGGCGTTTCGGAAGAGACCACCACCGGGGTGATGCGGCTTTACCAGATTGCCAAGCAGGGCAAGCTCCCGTTCCCGGCGATCAACGTGAACGATTCGGTCACCAAGTCGAAGTTCGACAACCTCTATGGCTGCAAGGAATCGCTGGTCGATGCGATCCGCCGCGCCACTGACGTGATGCTGGCGGGCAAGGTTGCCTGCGTGGCCGGTTACGGCGATGTCGGCAAGGGTTCGGCCGCTTCGCTGCGCGATGGCGGCGCGCGCGTGATGGTAACCGAGATCGACCCGATCTGCGCGCTGCAGGCTGCAATGGACGGCTTCGAGGTCGTCACCATGGAAGATGCCGTCAAGCGCGCCGACATCTTCGTGACTGCCACCGGCAACGAGGACGTGATCACCGCCGAGCACATGATGAACATGAAGCCGATGGCGATCGTGTGCAATATCGGCCACTTCGACAGCGAGATCCAGATTTCCGCGCTCAGCAATTACGATTGGAAGGAAATCAAGGAAGGCACCGATCTGGTTACTTTCCCCGATGGCAAGTCGATCATCGTGCTGGCCAAGGGCCGTCTGGTGAACCTCGGCTGCGCCACCGGCCACCCGAGCTTCGTGATGAGCGCGAGCTTTACCAACCAGACACTTGCCCAGATCGAGCTGTTCACCAAGGCCGACGAATACGACAACGATGTCTATGTCCTGCCCAAGCACCTCGACGAGAAGGTCGCGGCGCTGCATCTCGAAAAGCTGGGCGTGAAGCTGACCCGACTCAGCCCCAAGCAGGCAAGCTACATCGGCGTGCCGCAAACCGGCCCGTTCAAGCCCGATCACTACCGCTACTGAAACCATCGATCCCCCCGTTTCTGCGCCTTTCTTCACGGCTTTGGGGGCGGGGGGGTGGAACCCCGTTGCGCTGGCGCGGTGAGGCGCATAGCGGGTGAAGGATGGATACCTCGCCGCTTTCGCTTGTGCTGATCGCGCTGCTGCTTGCCGCATGGGCGGTCGGCGCAGCACTGGTGGTGCTGCGCGCCAGCCGCTCGATGAAGCGCGCGCGTGCGCTCAAGACCAGTCTCAAGCGCATGTCGACCTTGCTGGATGTGGCTCCGGCGGTGCCGCTGCTGGTGCGGGTTGACGGACGGATCGAAGGGCCGGACAAGCTGGCGCGGCTGCTCGGCCTGCCTGCGATGCCCCAATATCTGAGCGAGCTGGCCAGCGCGCCCGGTTCTGCCGAGGGTGGCGGGTTGACGCAGGAACAGCTCGATCAGCTCTGGGCCAAGGTCCAGACCACCCAGAAGAGCGCCGCGCCGTTCCGCATGGCGCTCAATCCGCCCGGCTCGCGGCGCAGCCTCGCGCTCTACGGCACGCTTGCCGATCCGCAGGTTTCGCCCGGTGGGGCAGCGCTGGTGTGGGTGTTCGACTTTACTGAAAGCCATGCCGAAATGGCACGACTGCGTGCAGTCGCGGCGCGGGCGACGGGCGATTTCGCCGCGCTTGTCGGCCTGATCGAGGCCGCGCCGATGCCGATGTGGTTCCGCGGCGGCGATCTTTCGCTCCAGCTTGTCAACCAGGCCTATGTTGATGCTGTCGGCGCAGCCAGCGCTGCCGAGGTGGTGCAGGGCCAGATCGAGCTGCTCGAACCCGAGAACGGCCGCACGCCTGCCGAAATTGCGCGCGACACGCTGCGCCGTCAGGAAAAGTCGGAACGCATCGTCGCGGCCACGCTCCATGGCGAGCGCCGCAGCTTGCGCGTATCCGATCTGCCGCTCGGGCACGAAGGCGTGGCGGGCTATGCCATCGATATCGAGGAGCAGCAGCAGGTTGCCCGCAATTACCGCGCTTTCCGCGAAGCCCAGCGCGCGCTGCTCGATCAGCTTTCGGTCGGCGTGGCGCAGTTCGATGCCGAGGAACGGCTGACCTTTGCCAACCGCCCGTTCCGCCGCCTGTTTGCTCTGACCGACGAGGCGATCGAGGCACGCACCGCGTTCGAGCGCTTCCTTGCCGAGGCACGCGAGCGTGGGCGCACGCCCGAGGTGCGCGACTTTCCCGAATGGCGGCGCGAACGGGCCGGATGGTTCGAAATGCAGGAAACGCTGGAGGAAGCCTGGCCGCTGCCGGGCGGCACTCACCTGCGCATCATCGCCCAGCCGCTGCCCGATGGCGGCCTCGTGCTGATCGCCGAGGATCGTACCGAACAGCTCGCGCTCTCCGCCGTGCGTGACACCTTGCTGCGCACCCGCACCGCAACGCTCGACAGCCTGTTCGAGGCGCTGGCAATCTTCGCGCCCGATGGCTCGGTGCAGTTGTGGAACCGCAGCTTTGCGGGCACCTGGGGCCTCGCCCCGGAACTGCTCGACGCGCATCCCAGCGCCGATGAATTGCTCGGCGCGATCGGTCGCAATCTGGTGCGCCCCGAGGAAGCGGCGCTGATCGGCGCGGTGGTGCGCGCAGCGACGCTCGACCGGCGCGAGAAGGGCGGGCAAGTTGATCTTGCTGACGGGCGCACCCTGCGTTTTGCCGGGGTGCCGCTGCCCGACGGCAACGGGCTGTTGACCGTGCTTGACATCACCGCTTCGCAGAAGGCGGAGCAGGCGCTGCGCGAACGTGCCGAGGCACTTGACGAGGCCAATGCGCTCAAGGCCAGGTTCCTCGCCAACATGAGCTACGAATTCCGCACGCCGCTGACCACCATTGGCGGCTATGCCGAACTGCTCAAGGCCGGTGTCGCCAGCGATCCGCAGGCGGCAGGCGAATATGTCGATGCGATCCTCGCCGCGGTCGAGCGCCTGAGAGAGCAGGTCGAGAACGTGCTCGACCTGTCGCAGAGCGAGGCAGGGCTGCTGCCGATCCGCAAGGAACCGCTCGATCTGCTCGAATTCCTCACCAAACTGGTGCGCGAGCGCGAACAGGCGATCATCGCGGCCGGGCTCAGCCTCGATCTGAAGGGGCGGCGCGGGCGGGTGATTGCCGGCGATCCGCGCCAGCTCGGCCGGGCGCTGGGCAACCTTATCGACAATGCGATTGCCGGAACCCCCGATGGCGGACGGATCGTGATCGAGATCAAGAAGGCCCCCGAGGGCAGCGACTGGTCGATCGAAATCAGCATTTGCGATAATGGCCGCGGCATGAGCGCGCAGGAACTCGCCCGCGCGCAGGGCGGTTTGCGAACGGACAAGGACGGTGCGCCCGAACGCCGCACCGGCCTCGGCATCCCGCTCGCCCGGCAGCTGATCGAGGCCCACGACGGCACGCTCGAAATCGCTAGCCGCAAGGGCGCGGGCACCACTGCGACGATTCGCCTGCCGTGAGCGAGACGCGCGTGACCCTGCCCGATCTGGCGGCGGTGGCGGATTTTGGCGCGCGCATCGCGGCATGCCTGCGGGCAGGCGATGTGGTCGCGCTCGAAGGCGGGCTGGGGGCGGGCAAGACGACGCTGGCGCGCGCGATATTGTCGGGGCTTGGCCATCGGGGCGAGGTGCCTTCGCCAAGCTTTACCATCATCGAGACCTATGATGCCCCGCCGCTGCGCGTGGCCGTGGTGCACGCCGATTTCTACCGCCTCGAAAACCCCGAGGAACTCGCTGAAATCGGCCTTGATGATTATCGCGAGGGCGCGGTGCTGATCGCTGAATGGCCCGATCGCGCCGGGGGCTTTGGCCATGAAGCGGGGTGTCTGGCGATCACGCTCTTGCCCGATCGGGAAAGCGGGGAAGGTGGACGGATTGCGATTGCCCGCGGCGGGGCGGATTGGGTAGGGCGGATGCCATGATCGCGCTTCCTGAAGGTCTTGCCGAATTTGTTGCCACCGCAGGCTGGGCCGATGGCGCTGTGGTGCCGCTGCCCGGCGATGCCTCGTTCCGGCGTTATTTCCGGCTGGTGAGGGAGGGTGGCGAATCGGCGATGTTGATGCACGCACCCCCGCCGCACGAGGACCCCGCACCCTTTCTTCATGTCGCGCGCTGGCTCCACGACAAGGGAATGCGCGCGCCGGAAATCCTCGCGGCCGAGCCGCAGGCGGGCTGGGTGCTGACCGAGGATTTCGGCAATGACCGGATGCGCGAATGGCTCGACGATCATCCGGCGGATGAGCGCGTCGCCTATGAGGCCGCGGTCGAGGCGCTGGTGGCGCTCCACCGCTTGGCGCCCGGCCCCTTCGCGCCTTACGACATGACGGTCTATGCCCGCGAGGCGGCGCTGCTGACCGAATGGTATTGCCCTTTACAGGGCCTGGATGTGGACGTGGCCGGCTATGCAGCGGCGTGGGAGGAAGTGCTCGCGCCCGTCCTCGCCCGCCAGAACCCCGGGGTTACGGTGCTGCGCGACTATCATGCCGAAAATATCATGCTGCTGGGCGGGCAGCCGCAGGCGCCGCAGGGGCTGATCGATTTTCAGGACGCGCTGGTTGGCCATCCGGCCTATGATCTCGTTTCGTTGCTCCAGGATGCCCGGCGCGACGTTTCGGAAGACCTCGAAACCGCGATGCTGCTCCACTACGCCCATCATGCAGGGGTGAGTGATGAGGACTTTCTTGCCGATTACGCCCGGCTGGGCGCACAGCGCAACGCCAAGATTGTGGGGATCTTCACCCGTCTCAACTCGCGCGACGGCAAGCCGAAATATCTCTCGATGATCCCGCGAGTCTGGAACGCGCTCGAACGCGATCTGGCCCATCCGGCGCTTGAACCGGTGTCGCGCTGGTTCGATGACAACATCCCGGATGACCTGCGTCTTGCGCGCGGAGCCGTTTCGGCATGAGCGTGCTGCTCGCCTCGGACACCGCGATGGTGCTCGCCGCAGGGCTTGGCAAGCGGATGCGCCCGCTCACCGCCTCGCAGCCCAAGCCGATGGTGCGGGTCGCGGGCAAGCCGCTGATCGACCACGCGCTTGACCGGCTGGCCAATGCGGGTGTGGCCAAGGCGGTGATCAACGTCCACTATCTTGCCGATGCGCTGGAAGCCCATGTCCTGGCCCGCCGTGCGCCGCAGGTGACAATCTCGGACGAGCGCGCGCTGCTGCTCGAAACCGGTGGGGGGATGGTGCGGGCGCTGCCGCATCTGCCCGATCCCTTCTTTGCGATCAATGCCGACAATATCTGGATCGACGGGCCGATCGATGCCTTTGCCGAACTTTCGCGGCGCTGGGATCCTGAGCAGATGGACGCGCTGCTGCTGGTGGTCGGCCATGCGCGTGCGGCCAACTTCACCGGGCCGGGTGATTTCCACATGGATGCGCTGGGCAAGCTTTCGCGCCGCCGCGACGGGCGAATCGCGCCGTTCATCTACACCGGCATACAGTTGGTCAGCCACCGCCTGCTGCGCGACGCGCCGCAAGGGCCGTTTTCGACCAACATCCTGTGGAACCGCGCAATTGCCGAGGGTCGGCTGTACGGCCTGTCGTTCGGCGGGCTGTGGTTCGAAGTGGGCACGCCGCAGGCGATCCGCCCGACCGAGGAGGCGCTGACGGGTGGCTGATGTTTGCCTGTCCGGCCCGTTGGTCTATTCCATCGCCGCGCATCGCGGCTTTGCCGATGCGCTGGTGGCAGGGTTGGTGCCGCGCTATCGCGAGGCAGGCTTCGGCCTTGCCCGCCTGACGCTGCTGGTGCCGTCGAGCCGCGCGGCGCGCACGCTCAGCGAAGCCTTTATCCGCCATGCCGGCGCCCACGGCGAGGGCGGGTTGCTGATGCCGCGCATGATCCCGGTGGGCGATCTTGATCTCGACGAAAAGCTCGGGGCTGCGTTCGATCCGCTGGGCGCGGCGGAGATCCCGCCGGCCTGCGATCCGGTGGCGCGCTGGCTGAGGCTCGATCAGATCATCGCCGCTGAGCGCGCTGCCGAGGGCATGGAACCGCTGCCGGGCCGCGCGCGGCTCAATCTCGCGCGCGAGATGGCGCGGACGATGGACCGGCTGCTGGTCGAGGACAAGCGGCCCGATGACCTGCTGAGCGATGCGGTGCTCGATCAGCTCGGCAATCTCGCCGGGCATTGGCAGCGTTCGATCCGCCTGTTCGCGCGGGTCAATGCGCGCTGGCAGGCGGAACTGGCTGCGCGCGGCGAGGTGGACGCTGCAACCCGGCGCAACCTGTTGTTTGCCGCGGCTGCAGAGCGCTGGAAGCAGACCCCGCCGCCGCACCCGATCATCGCGGCCGGGGTCACCAGCGCCGCGCCCGCGCTGGCGCGGCTGCTGCGGGTGATTGCCGAGCTGCCGCAGGGCGCGGTAATCCTGCCCGATCTCGACCGCGAGATGGATGATGCCGCGTGGGAGGAACTCGGACTGGCGGGTGCCTCGCTGGAGCCGGGTGGGGCGGTGTTCGGAGCCGCGGACGCGCTTACCCATCCGCAGTATCATCTCAAGCTGCTGCTGAACCGGATGGGCATCAACCGCGCCGAGGTGCAGCCCTGGCACCGGCGCGGGATGGCGGCGGCCGAACCCGCGCGCAGCCGCGCGATCTCATCGTTGTTCCTGCCCCCGCAGGCGAGCCGTTCGTGGATCACCCTTGATGCCGACCGGCGGCGGCTGGCAGGCGTGCGGCTGCTTACCTGCGCCACCATTGAAGAGGAAGCACAGGCCATCGCGCTGCTGGTGCGCGAGGCGCTGGAAACCCCGGAACAGCGCGTCGCTGTCGTCACTGCCGATCGCTCTCTGGCGCGGCGGGTGGTGCAGCACCTTGCGCGCTGGAATATCGCGGCTGACGATTCCGCCGGTCGCCCGCTGGCGCTGACACCGGCGGGGCGGCTGTTTGGCCTGATCGCCGAGATCGCTGCCAATGGCCCCGATCCGTCCGCGCTTGTTGCTGCTTTCACGCATCCGCTGGTGCGCGGCTGGGACGGGGAGGTGCGGCGCGACTGGCTGAAAGGCCTGCGCGCCTTCGACCGCCAATTGCGCGGCCCCGCGCCCGCACCCGGGCTGGAGCCACTGCGCGCGGCGGCGCGGCAGGCCAAGGTTGAGCCGTGGTGGGATGAGGCCGAAGCGCTGGTTGCGCCGCTGGGCGAATGGCCCGCTGTCATCCCGCTCGCCGAAGCGCTCGACCGCCTGACGCAGGCAGGCGAGGCCTTTGCCCGTAGCGCCCTGTGGGAGCGCGAGGACGGACGGGCGCTCGGCACCATGATCGAGGAGTTGCGCGCCGAAGCAGAGCCACTCGGCACGCTGATCGAAACCGCCGAGCTTGGTGGCATCTTGCGCGATTGCATGGATGCCGTTGCGGTGCGCCCCGGCTATGGCGGGCATCCGCGCGTGGCAATCTACGGCCTGCTCGAAGCGCGCATGGCGCGGGCGGATCTGGTGATTTGCGGCGGGCTCAACGAAGGCAGTTGGCCGCAGCCGCCTGGCGCCGACGCGCTGCTCGCACCCGCGATCCTGCGCGCGCTGGGTGTGCCGGGAGCAGAGTTCCGGATTGGCCTTGCCGCGCATGACCTGGCCGGCTGCATGGGCGCACCCGAAGTGGTGCTGAGCCGCTCCCTGCGCGATGCCGGGGGGCCGACACTGCCTTCGCGCTTTCTTTTGCGGGTCGAGGCGTTGCTGGGCGCTGATCTGGCGGACGATCACCGCGAGAAGCGTATCCCCGTGCTGCTCCCGCATCTGGATCGTCAGCGCTCGGCAGCACCCGAATATCCGCGCCCCGCGCCCGATCCTGCGCCGGACAGGCGCGATGTGCCGATCAAGGTGACCGCGCTCGACCGGCTGCTGGGCGATCCCTACCAGTTCTACGCTCAGGCGATCCTCGATCTCAGGCGGCTTGATCCGCTCAGTGCCGATCCCTTCAGCGATCCGGCGCTGCGCGGCACGCTGGTGCACGACATTCTGGACAAGTGGCACAAGGCGCGGCGCACCGATCGCAGATTGGCAATCGGCCCCTTTGCCGAACAACATTTCGCGGCCGAGCGCGTCCACCCGCTGTTCCGCGCCCTGTGGCAGCCGCGCCTGATTGCCGCGCTTGAGCGCTTTGCAGGCTGGGTCGAGGAGGCCGAGGCATCGGGCCGCCTGGTGCTGGCGAGCGAGATTTCGGGCGAGATGCAAGTCGACGGTGTCAAGGTGCAGGGCCGCGCTGACCGGATCGACCGGCTGGCGGATGGCAGCCTCGCGATCGTCGACTACAAGACCGGCGCTCCGCCGGCCAAGAAGCAGGTGACGGCAGGTTATGCGCTCCAGCTTGGCGTGCTCGGGCTGATCGCCCGCGACGGACGGTTTGCCGACGACAAGGCGGGTCTGGTCGTTTCCGGCACGCCCACCCGGTTCGAATACTGGTCGCTTGGCAAGGCGAAGAAGGAAGATGGTTTCGGCTACCAGGAAACGCCCATGAAGGAGGGAAAGGCGAGGACCGGGCTTGATCCTGAGCACTATCTGCCGTTTCACGCGGAGAAGCTCGCCGGGGCGATCCGCGACTATATCAAGGGCCGCAAACCCTTCATCGCGCGCGAGAATCCCGATTACACGGGTTACAATGATTACGACCAGTTGATGCGACTGGAAGAATGGATCGTGCGCCTCGCCGGGCCGGAGGACGGGGCATGAGCGGCGGCGGAAACGGCCTCGTCTTCCCGCTTGAGGACAACCAGCTCACCGCAGCGGCGCCGGAGGCAAATGTCTGGCTCTCGGCCTCGGCGGGGACCGGCAAGACGCAGGTGCTTTCCGCTCGGGTGCTGCGGTTGCTGTTGCGCGCGGATGTCGAGCCTGCGCAGATCCTCTGCCTGACCTTCACCAAGGCTGGCGCGGCGGAGATGGCGAACCGCATCAACGCGGTGCTGGCGCGCTGGGTGCGGCTGCCGGCGGCGCTGCTGGCGAAGGAGCTCGGCTATCTCGGTGCCGATATTGGGCCGGCCACGCAGGAGCGCGCGCGCAGCCTGTTCGCCAGCGTGCTCGATTGCCCCGGCGGCGGGCTGAGGATCGAGACGATCCACGCCTTCGCGCAATATCTGATCGGCAATTTCCCCGAGGAAGCCGGCCTCGCGCCGGGAACGCGGGTGCTGGATGATCGCAGCCGCGAGCTGCTGGCGCGCGCAGTCCTGACCGACATGGTCGAGGAAGCCGAGGCGAGCAATGATATCCGCATCCTCGACGGACTCGCCCAATTCACCACCCGCAAGGATCCCGGTGCCCTGCACCAGTGGCTGATGCGCGCCGCCGCAGCGCAGGAGCTGTGGGAGGGGCCGGACGGCTGGCAATCGCCCATGGCAGGCCGTGTGCGTCAGCTGCTGGAAATGCCCGCTGACGCGGACGAGAGCTGGGCGAACGCGCCGCTGCATCCGGACATTTTCCCCGATCACCAGCTTGAAGCGATGTTGCCTTCGCTCGATGGCTGGAAAACCAAGACCGGGCAGGATGCTGCCGCCTTCGTCCGCCGCTGGCTCGCGCTCGATGGCCCGGCGCGCGCCGATGCTGCTGCAGGTTTCTACACCACCCTGCTCAAAAAGGACGGTGATCCGCGCAAGATGGAGGCGCCGACCAAGGCCGATCCGCAATTCCCGGTGCGGCAGGAGGAAATCGCCGAGGCCCTGCGGCTGGTCGAGGAACGCCGCGCGCGGTTGGCCTGCGCGCGTATCGTCACCTCGGCGCTTGAGATCGGGCGCGCCTTCGCTGTGCGCTGGGAGGCGCGCAAGGCGCGCGAAGGCTGGCTCGATTTTGCTGATCTGATCCGCAAGGCTGCGATGCTGCTCGGCCGGTCGGAGGCGGCCGACTGGATCCGCTACAAGCTTGATCGCCATTTCGATCACATCCTGATCGACGAGGCGCAGGACACCAACCAGAGCCAGTGGGACATCATCGAGGCGCTGATCGACGACTTTTTCACCGGCGAGGGCGCGCGCGGCGATCGCTTGCGCACCATCTTCACTGTCGGCGATTACAAGCAGGCGATCTTCGGATTTCAGGGTACCAGCCCGGAAAACTTCGCCCGCGCCAAAGACCGCATTCACGCCCGCATCCGCGCCGCGCAGGAGGGTATCCGCGCCGGTCGCACCAACCGCCCCGAGCCGGCCTGGGAACCGCTCGTTCTTGGCCGCTCGTTCCGCACCGCCGATATCGTTCTGGGTTTTGTCAACCGTATGATCGATAAGCTCGGCTACGGCGAATTCGGGCTCGATTCGCCTCCGGCTCCGCACGAGGGCACCGATCGCCCCGGGCTTGTGACGCTGTGGCCGTCGGTGTTTGTCCCGACCGGCTCGCAGGAGGGCAACGATGACGATGCGGACGAGGAAGCCGACAGCGAACGCGACTGGTTGCCGCGCAACGATGTCCTGCTGGCGGGCCTGATCGCTGAACAGGTGCACCGCTGGCTGACCGTTGAGCCTTTCGTGCTGGCAAAGGGCGAGCGCCGCCACGCACAGGCGGGCGACATCATGGTGCTGGTGCGCCGGAGAAAGGATCTCGCTGCGCAGATCGTGGCCAAGCTCCACGCGCGCGGGGTGCCGGTGGCGGGGGTCGACCGGCTGCGACTCGGCGCGCCGCTGGCGGTGAAGGATGTGCTGGCGGCCCTGCGCTTTGCCGCTCAGCCGCAGGATGATCTTGCCCTTGCCAACCTGCTCGCCTCACCGCTGATCGGATGGAGCCAGGATGATATCCTCGCCCACGTTCCGCGTCTGCCTAGACAGCGCCTGTGGGATCACCTCAGGCGCGAGAACGCACCCGCCTTCGTCGCCGCCACCGCCGACAGCTTGCGCGAGCTTCTGCGCCGCGCCGACTACCACACGCCGCAAGGCTTGATCGCGTGGCTGCTCACCGGCCCGTGGCAGGGCCGCGCGCGGCTGGTCGCGCGGCTCGGGAGCGAGGCCAACGATCCGCTCGACGAACTGCTTAACGCCGCCTTTGCCTACGAGGCCGCGCACTGGCCGAGCCTTGCCGGGTTCCTGACGTGGTTTGATGCCGGGACGGGCGATCTGAAGCGCGATCCGGACAGCGCCAGCGGGCAGGTGCGGGTGATGACGGTGCATGGTTCCAAGGGCTTGCAGGCACCGATCGTGATTCTGGCTGATGCGACCGGTGCGCCGGGCGATCCGACCGATCTGGCGCTGGTGGACGATTCCTTTGGGCTGGGCGCGCCGCGCAAGCGCGAAGTGCCGCTGCCGCCGCTCTCCAAGGCCGAGAAGGCCGGGCCGGTCAGCGCAGCCGAACAGGCGGCGAAACATTCGGCGATGCAGGAACATTGGCGCTTGCTCTATGTCGCGCTGACCCGCGCCGAGGAAGCGCTGTTCATCGGCGGGTCGCTGGGCAAGACCGAGGCGAAGCAGGGCGCGCCGCACGCCGACAGCTGGTATGCGCGCCTTGCCCCGCTGTTCGAGGGCGAACAGCTGGACGATCCGCTCTGGGGCTGGCGCAGGGAATGGGGCCTGCGCGCCGCGCCGCTGGAAGCCGATGGCAGCACCGCAGCAGGGCCGGGGTTGCCCGACCTGCCAGGCTGGATGACTGCTCCCATCGGTCCCGAACCGCGCCCGCCGCGTCCGCTCGCCCCGTCGGCGGCGGGCGAGGAGGCGGGAGCCGCGCCGCCCCTGCCGCGTGAGGCCGCGCGCGATGCGGCGCGGCGTGGGAGCCTGATTCACAAGCTGCTCGAACGCCTGCCCGATGTCCCTGCGCAAGCGCGCGAGGCGGCGGCGCGGCGCTGGCTCGAACGGCAGGCGGGCGATTGGCCCGCAGCCGCGCGCGACGAGATGCTGGCCGCCGCGCTCGGCGTGCTTGACCATCCCGGCTTTGCCGCGATCTTTTCAGGCGCAGCGCTGGCTGAAGTGCCGCTGGCTGCGATCGTCGACGGGGTGGTGGTGGCAGGCACGGCGGACCGCCTGCTGATCGAGCAGAGCCGGATTACCGTGGTCGATTTCAAGACCACCCGCCGCCCG
The DNA here is from genome assembly GCA_046296035.1 of Erythrobacter sp. Classification (GTDB taxonomy): domain Bacteria; phylum Pseudomonadota; class Alphaproteobacteria; order Sphingomonadales; family Sphingomonadaceae; genus Erythrobacter. The sequence continues at coordinate 101,539 of JBKBLZ010000001.1, forward strand.
CCTGCCAGTGCTGCCGAGGTGCCGCTGGCGACGCTGCGGCAGATGGCCGCCTATGTTGCTGCACTCGAAGCGATCTACCCGGGCCGCGAAGTGCGCGCGGGCGTGCTTTATACCCATGCTCCGGTGCTGTTCGAACTCGATCCGCAGGTTCTCTCTGGCCAAAAGCATGTCTTGCAAAGCCCGCAACAATCCTTGCCCTTGCCGGATATTGCGTGAAAACCTGTCGTCACTAGATTGCCATGCAACGCGGTGCGGCCCTATGCTCGACCGCAAAAGGAGATAGCAAATGGCCACCGTCAACGTCACCGATGCCAGCTTTGCGGCCGATGTGCTGGGGAGCGAGGTTCCCGTGCTGGTCGATTTCTGGGCCGATTGGTGCGGCCCGTGCAAGATGATTGCCCCTGCGCTCGAAGAAATCAGCGATGAGCTGGCAGGCAAGGTCAAGATCGCCAAGATGGACATCATGGAGAACACCGATACGCCTGCGCAAATGGGTGTGCAGTCGATCCCGCTGATGGTGCTGTTCAAGGGCGGCAAGCCGGTTGCGCAGAAGCTGGGCGCCGCCCCCAAGGGCGCGCTCAAGGCGTGGCTCGAAGGCGAACTGTAAGCTTCTAGGCGAGCACCCGGCGAACAAATTCGTGCCAGATCGCCGGGCTTGATGCGCCGACGAGGCCGGGGGCATCATGCTGGTCGACCCGGTAGGCGCTGCCGTCGAGCTGTGCGGCCTTGCCACCGGCTTCGTTGAGCCACAGCACCCCTGCGGCGTGATCCCAGGCGAGCGTGCGCTTGAAGCTGGAAATGTCGTTTTCACCCAGCGCAAGGCGCGGATATTGCTCGGCCGCGCAGCGCGGAATATCGACCAGCGTGTAATGCGGCGCGAGCTTTGCATCGACCATGGCCGATTGTTCGGGGGTGAGGAAGATGCGGCTGACGGCGGTGACGGGCCGCCTCTGGCCCGTGGTGCGCGCCGCGACCCGTTCGCCATTGACGAAGGCCCCTTCGCCGGTGCGGGCATGGCAGAAGCGGTCTTTCACCGGGTCATAGATCCACCCCGCCACCGCCTCGCCAGCGTCGGCCAGCGCGATGATGATCCCGAACGGCTCTTTCCCTTCCGCGAAGTTGGCCGTGCCGTCGAGCGGATCGATGATCCAGCATTGGCTCGAGAGGTGATCGAGCACGCTCTTGTCGGCGTGCGCGGCTTCCTCGCCCACCACGGCGACCCCGGGCGCAAGGCGGGTGAGCGCTTCGGTGAGGAAGCTTTCGATTTCGCGGTCGACGATGGTGACGGGATCATCAACCCCCTTCAGTTCGACTTCGTGCGCGGCAAGTGCGCGAAAGCGCGGCAGCATTGATCGCTGCGCCGCGAACCGCATCAGATCGCGGATTTCGTCGTCGAGCGCGCTCACGATCGATAGTCCGCGTTGATCGCGATGTAGCCGTGGGTGAGATCGCAGGTCCACACGCTCGCGCGGCCTTTCCCGAGGCCGAGATCGACCGCGATATCGATTTCCTGACCCTTGAGGTGCGCGGCCACGGGCGCTTCGTCATAATGGTCAACTGGCAGGCCTTCGCGCGCTGTCCACACGCCGCCGAACGCGATCGAGAGCTTGTCGCGCTCGGCCGGTTCGCCCGCCTTGCCCACCGCCATCACCACGCGGCCCCAATTGGCATCCTCGCCCGCGATGGCCGTCTTGACCAGCGGCGAATTGGCGATGGCGAGGCCGACGCGGCGCGCGCTTTCATCACTTACCGCGCCGCTCACCCTGATTGTGATGAATTTCTGTGCACCTTCGCCATCACGCACCACGAGGTGCGCAAGATTGCGGCACACGTCGGCCAATGCCGCGGCGAAGGCATCCGCGCCCGGGCTGTCCCAATTGGTGATGCGAGCATTGCCCGACTTGCCGGTGGCGAAGGCCATCACCGTGTCGCTGGTCGAGGTATCGCCATCCACGGTAATGCAGCTGAAGCTTGCCGCATTGGCGCGTTCCAGCGCGTCTTGCAGGAAGGCGGGCGCAACATCGGCATCGGTGAAGATGTAGCCGAGCATCGTCGCCATGTCGGGGGCGATCATGCCGCTGCCCTTGATGATCCCGGCCAGTTCCACGCGCGTGCTGCCGATCATGGCCGAAGCGCCTGCGCCCTTGGCAAAGGTGTCGGTGGTGCCGATCGCGCTTGCAGCATCCTCCCAGCCGCAGGGCGGGGCCTCCAGCGCGGCGGCGATTCCGGCGCGGGCCTTGTCCTTGGGCAGCGGCACGCCGATCACGCCGGTGGACGAGACGAACACCTGCGCGCGCGGGCAACCGAGCGCTGCGCTGACCTGATCCATGATCGCTTCGACCGCCTCGCGCCCGCGCCAGCCGGTAAAGGCGTTGGAATTGCCGGCATTGACGATCAGCGCCCGCGCAGTCCCTTGCGCGACGTTCTGTCGCCCCAATTCGACTTCGGACGAGGCGCAGGCGCTCTTGGTGAACACGCCCGCCACGCTGGTTCCTTCTGCCAGCTCGGCAAAGGTGAGATCGGCCCGATCCCAGTCCTTGTATCGCGCCCGCGCCACGCGCAGGGTTACCCCGGCAATCGCGGGCAGTTCAGGGAAGGGGCGGGCGAGGGGTGAAGGCGCGATCTGCATGGCACAGCCCTCTAGGCATGCGGCCGCGCACAGTAAATCGGCAAAGCTGGTGGACGCGCATCGCATCTTTGCCTATTGAGCGCGCACCATGACCCGGCATTTGTTCACCCTTCTGGCTCTGCTTACCGGCCTTGCTGCGCTCGGCAGCCCGGCACAAGCGTCGCTGGTCGAGGCGCTGGCGTGCAATGCCAGCATCGCCGCTGCCGCGGGGGAAGAGGCGTCGGGCAGCGAGAGCCTGGCCGTGCAGGAAGTGCCCGCGACCTTGCGGGCCACCCGCGCCGTGGCCACCCCCGAAAGCCGCCCGGCTGCGCCGGCCGCGCTGCGTCTGCCGGTGCTGATGGGGATCGAACGCGCCTACGAATAGGCGCGCGTCACAGCACCCTCCACCGTATTTGCGCCGCGCCCTGCGCGCGTATTCCTCGCACAAATCCCGGCCCGCCCGCTGATGGGCCGCACCCGATCAAAGGCATAATCCAGCAATGTTCAATTCGCTCATCAAGGCGGTGTTTGGTTCCTCGAACGATCGCTACGTCAAATCACTGCGCAAGATTGTCGCCCAGATCAACGCGCTCGAACCGCAGATTCAGGCGCTCTCGGACGAGGACCTCAAGGGCCAGACCGCCAAGCTGCGCGCGCTGGTGGATAATGGTGCAAAGCTCGACGACATCCTGCCAGAAGCCTTCGCCACCGTGCGCGAAGCTTCGGTGCGCGTGTTCGGGATGCGCCATTTCGATGTGCAGCTCATTGGCGGCATCGTGCTCCATCGCGGCGAGATCGCCGAAATGCGCACCGGTGAGGGCAAGACCCTGATGGCGACGCTGGCGGTCTATCTCAACGCGATCGAGGGCAAGGGCGTCCACGTCGTCACTGTCAACGATTACCTTGCCCGCCGCGACGCGGCCGAGATGGGGCGGCTCTACAACTGGCTTGGTCTGAGCGTCGGGGTGATCGTGCCCGGGATGCCGGAAGAAGCCAAGCGCGACGCCTATCATTCGGACATTACCTACGGCACCAACAACGAATTCGGCTTCGATTACCTGCGCGACAACATGAAGCACGAACGCAGCCAGATGGTGCAGCGCCCGTTCAATTTCGCGATCGTCGATGAAGTGGACTCGATTCTGATCGACGAGGCGCGCACGCCGCTGATCATTTCCGGCCCGACCGAGGACAAGTCCGATCTCTACATCGCGCTCGATGCGGTTGCGCGCGAAATTCCCAGCGAATGGCTCGACATCGATGAGAAGGTGCGCCGTGTTCAGCTGACCGAGGAGGGCCTCGAGGAAGTCGAGAAGATCCTGCTCGAAAAGGGGCTGCTCGCCACCGGCAACCTGTACGATGTCGAAAACACCCAGGTCGTCCACCACCTCGATCAGGCGCTGGTCGCCAATTTCGCGCGCAAGCGTGATACCGATTATATCGTCAAGGATGGCAAAGTGATCATCATCGACGAGTTCACCGGCCGCATGATGGATGGTCGTCGCTGGTCGAACGGGTTGCACCAGGCGGTCGAGGCCAAGGAAGGCGTCAGGATCGAGCCTGAAAACCAGACCATGGCCTCGATCACCTTCCAGAACTATTTCCGCATGTATCCCAAGCTTAGCGGCATGACCGGCACTGCGGCCACCGAGGCAGCCGAATTCTGGGACATCTACAAGGTCGGTGTGGTCGAGATTCCCACCAATCTGCCCGTCGCCCGCATCGACGAGGAAGACGAATTCTACAAGAACACCGCCGACAAGTTCGGCGCGATTGCCAGGGCGATCAAGGAAAAGCAGCAGATCGGCCAGCCGGTGCTGGTCGGCACGGTGTCGATCGAGAAGTCGGAACTGCTCAGCCAATATCTCGACAAGGAAGGCGTGAAGCATTCCGTGCTCAACGCCCGCTTCCACGAACAGGAAGCCCATATCGTGGCGCAGGCTGGGCGCTTCGGCGCGGTCACCATTGCCACCAACATGGCCGGCCGCGGCACCGACATCCAGCTTGGCGGCAATGTCGAGTTCCGCATCAACGATGAGCTGCGAGATCTGCCTGAAGGCCCCGAGCGCGATGCCGCCGTGGCGCGCATCCGCGCCGAGGTGGCCGAGGAAAAAGAGCGGGTGAAGGCGGCCGGCGGCCTGTTCGTGCTTGGCACCGAACGCCACGAATCGCGCCGCATCGACAACCAGCTGCGCGGCCGTTCGGGCCGTCAGGGCGATCCGGGCCTGTCGCGCTTCTACCTGTGCCTTGAAGACGATCTGCTGCGCATCTTCGGCCCCGACACCTTGTTCTCCAAGATGATGAAGTCGAACCTCGCGGATGGCGAAGCGATCGGTTCCAAGTGGCTGTCCAAGGCCATCGAGACGGCGCAAAAGAAGGTCGAGGCGCGCAACTACGATATGCGCAAGCAGGTGGTGCAGTACGACGATGTGATGAACGACCAGCGCAAGGTGGTCTACGAACAGCGCGCCGAAATCATGGACAGCGAGGCTGTCGATGATGTCGTGATCGATATGCGCCACGACACGATCAACACCATGGTCGGCACTGCCTGCCCGCCGGGTTCCTATCCCGAGCAGTGGGACATCGCCGGGCTCAAGGCGAGGGTCGAGGAAATCTTCGGCATTGATGCGCCCTTCGATGAATGGCTGGCCGAAGACCAGGTTGAGCCTGAACTGCTCGAAGAGCGCCTGCGCACGCTCACCGACGCGATGATGGAGGAAAAGATCGCCCGTTCCGATCCGGCGATCTGGCGAATCGTCGAAAAGGACGTGTTGCTGCGCCAGCTCGACTTCCACTGGAAAGAACATCTCGCGACGCTCGATGCGCTGCGGCAGGTGATCTGGATGCGCTCGATCGCGCAAAAGCAGCCGATCAACGAATACAAGCAGGAAGCCTTCGGCCTGTTCGAGACCATGCTCGATACGCTGCGCGAGGAAGTGACCAAGATCCTGTTCCGCGCCGAACTCAGGATCGAGCCGCCGCAGCCGCAGGCGCTGCCCGAACTGCCCGATTTTCTTACCGGCCATATCGACCCGCTCACCGGGCTGGAAAATTCGGGTGACGGCGACGGGTCGGAACTGCGCCCCGAGCTGTTCGGCTCGCTCGCCGGCAGCCCGCGCGCAGCCTTCGGGCCGGGCGGGGCCAATCCCGAGAACCCCTATGCGGGTCTCGACATCAGCCGCAATGCGCCATGCCCCTGCGGGAGCGGCAACAAGTACAAGCACTGCCATGGCGCCGAAGGCGCGAGCGCGCGCCAGATGGTGTAATCCTCAGCGCGGCTCGCGGATCATGGGTTGCAGCGGCGGGCTGCCTGGCGCGGGATGGATCGGCTCGCCCAGCACCACAAAACCGCAGCTGGCGTAGAACCCGGCATTGGCGGGGTTGGAGTTTTCGAGATAGGCGCGGGTGCGCGTCCGGTCACAGGCATCGAGCACGGGAGCGATCAGCCGCCGCCCGAGACCGGTGCCGCGCGCGTGCTGGCGCACGCCGATGCTGAACAGATAGGCATGGGGGAAACCGGGATGGCGCGCCTCCATAGCCCGCCCGGTCAGAAGACCTCGGCCGATCGCCCCCGGCCCTGATGCCAGCAAGGTGTTGGCGGCAAAGCGCAGGTAATCGCCGGTTCGAAAGGCATTGTCGCCGCCGGGCATCATCCACATGCAGGCACCGTCATCGCCTGCGCTGTAGCACAGCCCGCGCGGGCCATAGATGCGTTTGGCCTGCAACAGGAACAGCGCGCGGATCCCCGCGAAATTGCGGAACAACCACAGGTTGAACGGATCGTTGCGAAACGCCTCTGCGGTGATCTCGCCTATCCTTTGCGCCTCGGAAGGGCCAGCCCGGCGGATACCTTCGGGCCATGTGATGCTGCATTCCACGCGCGGCCTCCTGTGCCATCGGCATAGCATTGGTGAGATATCGGCGATAGGGCGCCGGTGTGCCGATGATCAGTGTCCTTGCTGCCAGGTTTTTCGTGACCGCGCTGCTCTATGCCAGCGCCGGGCAGGGCGGGGGTTCGGCCTATTCGGCGCTGGATCAGCAGCGCGAGCACGGGGTTCAGCGCAAAGCCGCATAGCCCGCCAGCAGGTTGGAGGGCCGGCCATCGGCGATCTCGGCGATGCGGCTGGTGTAGCCCCACTGTCTGTCGAGCGCGAAAAGCAGGCCTGATGCGGTGCCGACCACCCTTATCGCAAGCAGCGGCGACCATCCGCCTTCGAGGCGATGCCAGGCCAGACGCTGGTAGAGGTAAGACGCTGCCAGCGCTCCCACTGTGGCGCCAAGCGTCAGCGCCATCACCTCCATCGCGCTGCCCGCCGCCGCCGTGCGACTTCTCGCACGGCGCGCACCATGCACACGCCCGCGCGCTGGCTGGCATAGCCGATCAGGAAGATGAAGGCGGTGGAAAAGGCAAGGATCATGGCCGGCGCATGTCGAACCAGCAAACGGCCTGTTGCAATCGCCACGAAGCGATCATCCGAAGAACGGGAAAGGAAAGAAGATGGCTCCCCGAGTAGGATTCGAACCTACGGCCAAGTGATTAACAGTCACCTACTCTACCGCTGAGCTATCGGGGAGCAACTCTTCCAAGCGGTCTAAGGAAGAGCGGAAGCGCGCCTATATGGGCGCCGCTTGGCGATTGCAAGAGGGTTTTGAGCGACGTTTGGCACCTTTGAGCAATTCGGCTGCGCAGGCAGCCGCAAGGCCGACCGGCCGTCCGCAGCGGGCGCAGCTTGCTGCGCGTCTAGCGAGGAGCGCACGCCGGAGGGCGTGCGCAAGTCAGCCAGTTACAAACTGCTCGGCGACGATCCGCTCTTCGAGGCTCTGGCCCTTGTCGAACAGCAGCGTCAGCGCGATCTGCTGCGAGATCTCGAGCCGCACCTCCGCGATGTCGCGCAGTTCTTTCTGGTCGGCCACCGCGGCGACCGGGCGCTTGGCCGGGTCGAGCACGCGCAGCACGATCCTCATCCGGTCGGGCAGGATCGCCCCGCGCCAGCGCCGCGGGCGGAACGGGCTGATCGGGGTCAGCGCCAGCAGCTTTGAATCCAGCGGCAGAATCGGGCCATGGGCGGAAAGGTTGTAGGCGGTCGATCCCGCCGGGGTTGCCACCAGCACCCCGTCGCATACCAGCTCGCTGATTCGCACCCGATCACCCACGGTCACTTCGATCTTCGCGGTCTGGCGGGTTTCGCGCAGCAGCGAGAGTTCGTTGATCGCGCAGAATTCGTGGCTCTCGCCGTCCTGCGTGACGGCCACGACCTGCAGAGGCGCAATCGTCCAGCGCCGGGCCTTGGCGACTCGCGCTGCGATCGCCGCGCGCTTGTCGTAACGGTTCATCAGGAAGCCGACCGTGCCCAGGTTCATGCCATAGGCCGGGATCACGCGGCCGGCATCGATCATCATGTGCAGTGTCTGGAGCATGAACCCGTCACCGCCCAGCACCACCACCGCATCGGCCTGTTCGACTGCCACCCACTCGCCCTGCGCCAGCAGCGCGGCATGAGCCTCCTGCGCGCGCGGGGTGTCCGACGCGAGCAGCGCCAGGCGCTGGAAAGGCGTGCCGTTGCTCGTCATCATTCCCTCTACCGTTTCGCTTGCCACAGGTTGGCCACTTATCCCCGGCGCAGTGCTAGCGGATCGCCCTGATGTGCCAGATCGGCGCGGATTGCAATTGATGGAAGGCAGCCGCGCATTCTGCGGCTAAAGCAAGCAGGGAAAGGGCGCAGATGGATCAGGGCCGGACATCGCTGAGAGGGTCTGCGCGTGGCAGTTTTCCCGGCGTGCGCGCGGGCGTGCTCGAAGCCGATCTGCTGCGCGCGCTTGACCGGCGCGAGATCGAGGTGCTGTTCCAGCCGCAATTCGCCTGTGTATCGGGAGCCGTGACCGGGGCCGAGGCGCTGGCGCGCTGGCGTCACCCGACCCTTGGCGAGATCGGCGCGCGCGATCTGTTCGCGATTGCCGAGCGCGCCGCGCTGGTCGCCCCGCTCTCGCGACATGTGGTCGCCCGGGCGTTGGAGGATGCCGGCACCTGGCCGCACAATCTCACCCTGTCATTGAACATCACGCCCGAAGAGCTGGGCGACCCGCGCTTTGCCGCCGATTTCGCGGCGCTGATCGGCCAGTCGGGGATCGCTCCGCAGCGGCTGATGCTGGAGATCACCGAGGATCTGCTGCTGAGGAACCTGCCGCAGGCGGCCAGCGCGCTCAAGGCACTGCGCGGCCTCGGTTTTCGCACGGCATTGGACGATTTCGGGGCGGGGTTCTGCAATTTTCGCTATTTGCGCGAACTGCCGCTCGACGCGCTCAAGCTCGACAAGGTGATGGTCGAGGGCGTGCCGGGCGATGCCACCGCGCTGGCGGTGTTCCGCGCGATCATCGGACTGGCCAAAGCGCTGGGCCTTGCCATCTATGCCGAAGGGATCGAGACCGAGATCCAGCGCGCCGCGATCACCGCAGAAGGCTGCGACTATTGGCAGGGCTTCCTTCGCGCTCAGCCGATGCCGAGCGATGCGGTGCTGGCGCTGGCCCGCACCGCGCGCGGGATGGGGCACGGATAACTCACAGCGAGAGCCGGGGAGGAGCGCCCCTGAAATCGCTCCTCCACAGCCTGTTGCAAACCTCTAGAACTCGACGCTCACGCGCCCGTAGAGGAACCGCCCGCTGAAGCCGAACGGCGACTGCGAGGAATAGGGCAGGAAGGAATTGTTGAGGCCGAAGTTGAACCCGTTGACCGTGCCGAAGGGCAGGCGATCGGGATATTCGTCAAGCAGGTTGTTCGCACCCACCGCCACCTGCACCATTTCGGCCGGGTTGAAGCGCGCTTCGAGATCGACCACCCACTTGGGCGACAGCGTGATATCACCCGGTGCCGCGCCCTTGGGGATGGTGATGTCGCTGTTCGAGCCGACCGGCAGGAACACCGACCCAAACCGGTTGGCACGCAGTGATGCGCCGAACGGCTCCATTTCCCAGTCGAGCCCGATATTGAGCTTGTTCGACGGCTGCCCATCGGTCAGTCGGAAGCTTTCCGGACGCGCGAACAGGCGTTGGGCGTTGAAGCCCAAGATGGTCGCGCGGTCGGTGATCTTGGCATCGTTGATGTTGTAGCCCGCTGTCAGGGTGAAGCGGCCCGCGCCGAAATCGGGGACGCGGTAGCTGGCCACGATATCAAGGCCCTGCGTGCGGGTATCGATCCCGTTGATGAAGAACCGCGCCGAGGTGCCGACCACACCTGCCGCCTGCAACAGCGCGACCACATCGGCCCCTTGCAGGTTTTCGGTCAGCACGATGCGGTCGGTGATCTTGATGTTGTAGTAATCCACCGTCAGGCTCAGTCCGTCGACCATGGTGAACACCATCCCGGCGCTGAGGTTGACCGATTCCTCGGGCTTCAGCGGCTGGGCGCCAAGAGCGACGGCGATCGGCGAATTGACCGGGAAGGTGCCGATCTCGATCAGCCCCACGCCTGCAACATTGTTGGTCGAGGTGGTGGAGAAGAACTGCTGGGCCATGCCCGGCGCGCGGAAGCCCGTCGACGCGGCACCGCGCAGGGCGAAGCCTTGAACCGGCTCGAAACGCGCGGCGATCTTGCCGTTGAAGGTGTCGCCGAAGTCGGAGAAGTGTTCGTAGCGCCCGGCTACCTGCAGGTTGAACATGTCCGAGAAATCATTGTCGATTTCGATATAGGCAGCAAAGCTGTCGCGCGAGGCATCGACCGCGGTGGAGGGCTGGAAGCCCGGGAACACCTGCGCGCCTGGCGCTGCGCCGTTGGAGAAGGTGAACGGCCCTGCGATGTAGCTTGCTTCCTCGCCTGGCACGATCTTGTAATTCTCGTTGCGCCATTCGCCCCCGAGCGCGAGCGAGGTGTCGCCGATCCCCAGATCAAGGTCGCGCTGGGCATCGAAATTGACCGAGGTCTGGCCCGAGCGCAGCCCGCCCGCATCGAATTCGGTCGGGCTGACCAGCCCGCCGAGCGAGGCATTCCAGCTGTTCGATACGCCGTAATCGAGCCGGTTGCTGCCGTAATTGATCGACAGATCGAGGTTCCAGCCGCCGGTCTCGCCGCGAATGCCGAGCACCCCGGCAATATCTTCGATGTCGGAATCGATCTGCGGCAGGAAGCCGTCCGGATAGAACGGCTGGCCACCATTGGCAAAGTCGCGGTTCCGCGAATCGAGCGAGCGGCGATAGAAGCCCGTGCCGTTGGCCTTGCGGTTGCCATAGCTGCCAAAGGCATAAAGTTCGAACCCGTCGCCAACTTCGACCCCGGAGTTGATGAACAGGTTCACGTCTTCCGATTTGCCGTCACCGAACCGGTGATTGTAGCGGTTGAAGGTGGTTTCGCGCGGATCGCCGATGCCCGAATACTGGCGCCGGATATCGGGGCCGGAACGGTTGGTGGGATCGCGGTCCTTGTATTCGGCTGTGACGTTGACATAGGCCGTCTCTCCCACCGGAATACCGAAGTTGGCGGCCATGGTGATGGTGTCGCCGTCGCGGCGGCGGCGGTCGCGGCCGGTGAAGGTGATGACCGGATCACCGCTCGCGGCGGTGGTCGGCGAGACGGTATCGACCTGCGCGACATCTTCCATCGTGGTGATATATTTGCCGTAGGTCACCTGCGCACGGCCACCTTCGCGCTTCTTCAGCTGGATATTGATCACCCCGGCGATCGCGTCCGAACCATATTGCGAGGCTGCGCCATCGCGCAGCACCTCAATGCGCTCGATCGCCAGCGGCGGGATGGTGTTCATGTCGACACCGGTCGAACCGCGCCCGACCGAGCCGTTGAGATTGAGCAGCGCCGAGGAATGCCGCCGCTTGCCGTTGACCAGCACCAGCACCTGATCCGGCGCAAGGCCGCGCAGCGTTGCCGGACGCAGCGAATCCGTGCCATCGGTGAGCGAGGGCTGCGGGAAGTTGAACGAGGGCACGAGGTTGTTGAGCAGGCGGTTGGTCTCGGTGGTGCCCTGATTGACCAGCGATTCCGCACTGATCACGTCAATCGGAACCGTGCTTTCGGAAACCGTGCGGTCGGTGCGGCGGGTGCCGGTGACGATGATGATGTCTTCGGGTGCGCTGCGTTCGGTTGCGCCGCTGTTCTGGGCAAGCGCGCCATGTGAGGCGCAAGCAAGCGCGATAGCCGACAGCCCGCTGGTAGCGGTGATCATCGAGCGGATGGACATGGGGTGTTTCCTCGTTGCTATAGAGACTTTGAAACACCTGAAAATTGCAGTCGGCTCCCGCAATGCAAAATATTATTGCCACCGCGGCGCGTTTATCGCTGCATATGTGGCATTTTGGTTACATTTGCAGATTGGCGCAAGGCAGCCGCCGTCAGGCTGCCCTGTTCGCCTTCGCCGCCTTCTTCGCGATTCCGCTCAGCCCCTTGGTCAGCTGGAACAATCCGTTCAGCCGGCTTTGCGGATCGCCCCAGGCGCGGTTGATCACCAGCTTCATGTCGGGGCGCAGCCTGGCGGTATCTTTGCCGCCCTCGTTCAATCGCGCGACATAGGCGATCAGGCCCGCAGGATCGGGGAAGTCGTCCTGGTGGAAGCCCACCAGCGTGCCGCGCGCCCCCACATCGATCTTGGCGATGTTGGCACCGATCGCCTGATGCTTGATCTCGATCAGGCGGATCAGGTTCCTGGTTGGTTGCGGCAGGTCGCCGAAGCGGTCGATCATTTCAGCGGCGAGGCTTTCGATCTCGGTCTGGCCCTCGGCCTGGTTGAGCCGGCGGTAGAGGCCCATGCGCACCGCCAGATCGGGGACGTAGTCTTCCGGGATCATGATCGGGGCATCGACGGTGATCTGCGGGGTGAGCTTGTCGCGCGGTCGTTCAAGGCCCATCTCGCCTGCCTTGGCCGCAAGGATCGCCTCCTCGAGCATCGCCTGATAGAGTTCGAAGCCGACTTCGCGGATGTGCCCCGATTGCTCGTCGCCCAGCAGATTGCCCGCGCCGCGAATGTCGAGATCGTGGCTGGCGAGCTGGAAGCCTGCCCCGAGACTGTCGAGATCGCCCAGCACCTTCAATCGCTTTTGCGCCACTTCGGACAGGGCCACGCCCGCCTCGTGGGTGAGATAGGCATAGGCGCGCAGCTTGGCCCGCCCGACGCGCCCGCGCAACTGGTAGAGCTGGGCGAGGCCGAAGCGATCGGCACGGTGGATGATGATGGTGTTGGCGCTAGGGATATCCAGCCCGCTCTCGACAATGGTGGTCGAGAGCAGCACGTCATACTTGCGATCATAGAAGGCGCCCATCCGCTCCTCGACCTCGCCCGGGCTCATCTGGCCGTGGGCGGAGACGAATTTCACTTCCGGCACGTGTTCGCGCAGCCATTCCTCGACCGTCTCCATGTCGGAAATGCGCGGCACGACGATAAAGCTCTGCCCGCCGCGGTGATGCTCGCGCAGCAGGGCTTCGCGGATCACCATGTCGTCCCACTCCATCACGTAGGTGCGCACTGCGAGGCGGTCGACGGGAGGGGTCTGGATGGTGGAAAGTTCGCGCAGGCCCGACATCGCCATCTGCAAGGTGCGCGGGATCGGGGTGGCGGTCAGCGTCAGCACGTGAACGTCGGTGCGAAGCTGCTTGAGCTTTTCCTTGTGGGTGACGCCGAAGCGCTGTTCCTCATCGACAATCACAAGGCCCAGGTTCTTGAAACGGGTGGTCTTGGAAAGGATCGCATGGGTGCCGACGACGAGATCGATCTGGCCGCTTTCCAGCCCTTCGCGGGTCTCGGCTGCTTCCTTGGCCGAGACGAGGCGGGAGAGGCGGCCGACCTTCAATGGGAAGCCGGCGAAGCGTTCGGCGAAGTTCTGGTAGTGCTGGCGGGCGAGCAGGGTGGTTGGCGCAACAATGGCCACCTGTTGACCGTTCATTGCCGCAACAAAGGCGGCCCGCAGCGCGACTTCGGTCTTGCCGAAGCCGACATCGCCGCACACCAGCCGGTCCATCGGGCGACCGCTTTCGAGGTCAGCCAGCACATCGGCAATGGCGCGTTCCTGATCCTCGGTCTCGGCCCAGGGGAAGCGGTCGGTGAACTGGCCGAGCGCAGCGGGATCGGCGGACAGGGCCGGGGCCTGCCGCAGCGCCCGGGCAGCGGCGACCTGCATCAGCTCGCCCGCAATGGCGGTGATGCGTTCCTTGAGCTTGGCACGGCGGCGCTGCCACGCCTCGCCGCCCAGCCGGTCTAATGGAACCGCCTGTTCGGACGAGCCGTAGCGGGTGAGGACATCGATATTCTCGACCGGTATGAACAGCTTGTCCCCGCCGGCATATTCCAGCGCGACGCAATCGTGCCGGCTCTTGCCGACAGGAATGGGTTCGAGGCCGAGATACCTGCCGATCCCGTGTTCGATATGAACCACCAGATCGCCGCGTGACAGCGCCTGAAGCTCGGCAAGGAAGGCATCGGAATCCTTGCGCTTCTTCTTGCGCCGCACCAGCCGGTCGCCAAGCACGTCGGCCTCGGTGAGAAGTTCCAATGTGTCGCTGGCAAAGCCGGTTTCGAGCGGCAGGACCAGCACCGCGATCTTGCCTTTGGCAGCGAGCCCGAGGCCTTGCTGCCAGCTTGTCGCCAGCGCGGTGGGCGCTCCGGCCTCGTCGAGGATCGCGGCGATGCGCCGCGCGCTGCCGGTGGAATAGGCCGCAAGCAGCGGTTTGCGACCCGCCTTGGCGACCGCCTTGAGATGCGCGGCGGCAGCGTCATAGACATTTTCCGAGCGCCCGCGCTCTGGCGCGAAATCGCGCGCCGAGCGGAAGCCGAAATCGACGCTCGTCGCGCCTTGCGCTGCGGCAAAGCCGGAGGCGCGATGGGCCGGTAGCGCAGCCAATGCCGCATCGAACTCGGCACGGGTGAGGTAGAGTGCTTGCGGAGCCAGCGGGCGGTAGCTGCCCTTCTTCTCGCTCGCTATCCGCCTGCGCTGTTCGTGGTAATCAGCAATGTCGGCAAGCCGCTCATCGGCGGCGGCAATGGCACTGTGGTCGATCACCACCAGATCGCCCTTGCCCAGATGGTCGAACAGCGTGGCCAGACGCTCCTCGAACAATGGCAGCCAGTGCTCCATCCCCGCCAGCCGCCGCCCGTCGGACACCGCCTCGTACAAGGGATCCTGCGTGGCATTGGCGCCGAACAGCTCGCGGTAGCGGGTGCGAAAGCGCCTGATGCTGTCCTCGTCCAGCAGCGCTTCGGAAGCCGGGAGCAGCAGGTGCGAATCGATCCGTTCGACGGTCAGCTGGGTCGCCGGATCGAACAGGCGCAGGCTCTCCAGCTCGTCCCCGAAGAAATCGAGCCTGAGGCCTGCATCGAGGCTGGAGGGGAAGATGTCGACAATCGAGCCGCGCACTGCGAATTCGCCGTGGTCGATCACCGTGTCGGTGCGGCTGTAACCCTGCCGGGTGAGCAAGGCAGCGAGGCTTTCGTGGCCGATGGTGCTGCCGACGCGGAATTCCCGCACCGATTCGCGGATGCGGAAGGGGGTAAGCACCCGCTGGAGCACGGCGTTGACGGTGGTGACCAGCAATTGAGCCTGTCCCGCCGGGTTTCGCAACCGGTGCAGCGTCGACAACCGCTCGGCACTGATCGACAGGGCAGGGCTGGCGCGGTCATAGGGCAGGCAGTCCCACGCCGGGAAGCTCAACACGTCGACTTCGGGCGCGAAGAAGCGGGCGGCTTCGGCCGCGGCCCGCATCGCTGCCTCGTCCGCGGCGATGAACACCGCGCGCTGCCCGCCTTTCACCCCATGCGCCGCGCGTGCAAGATCGCCCAGCACCAGCGGCAGGCTCCCGCGCGGCAGCGAGGACAGGGTCAGCGGTTCGTGCGCCGACAGGATGCGGTTGAGGTCAGCCATGGTGTGTTCCGTCAAGCCCCGCGCGCCGGAGCGGTTCCCGTCAAGCGGCAGGGGCAGCGCGCCCTAGCGCGGAATATCGACGTAATCGAGCCGTTGCATCAGAGCGAGCAGCTCGCCCGCCAGATGCTCGGGCGGGGCTTGCGTTCCCAGCGCCCAGGCCATCACGTCGACATCGTCTTCGTCGAGCAGGGCTTCAAACCACGCCAGCGCGGCCTCGTCCCAGCCGGGGTGGTAGCGATCGTAAAAACCGCCGATCATGTAATCGGCCTCGCGCGTGCCACGGTGCCAGCTGCGGAACTTTGCGCGCGCAAGCCGCTGTTCAAAGGAGGGCGTTTGGGACATGGCGTTCACCTAGCCACAGCTTCCCGCCGCTTCAACTCGCAAAGACGCAACGTGAGTGATAGCGAAGGCAACCATGCGCCCCGAGGCCCTCAACCCGCTGTTTGCTGAAGTCCAGACGCTCGAAGGGGTCGGGCCGAAGCTGCTGAAGCCGCTCGAGAAGCTCGGCCTCGCGCGGGTCAAGGATGTCGCCTATCACCTGCCCGAACGTTTCGTCAGCAGGCGGGCGATTGCCGATCTGGATGACGGCAATGAAGGCGAGCAGGTGATTGTCGCGCTCACCCCGGTCGAACACCGCGCGCCGCGCGCCGGGGGGCGCGGGCCGTATCGGGTGCTGGCGCAGGATGGGGCGGGCAATGTCTGCGCGCTGACGTGGTTTGGCAAGGCGGCCTACAGCGCGAGGAAACTGCTCCCGGTGGGCGAGCGGCGCTGGGTGGCCGGGCGGCTCGATCGCTATGGCGATATGCTCCAGATCGTCCATCCCGATCACATCGAGGTGGAAAGCGCGGCCAGCATGGGCCGCCTGTCGGAGCCGGTCTATCCCCTGTCCGAAGGCCTTACCCAGCCGCGGATCGCCGAGCTCGTGCGGCAGGCGCTCATGCGGCTGCCCGAGCTGCCCGAATGGATCGACCCGGGCCAGCGGGCGCAGGCCGGCTGGCCGGCGTGGGCAGCGGCCTTGCGGCTGGCGCACGAGAGCAGCGATGAAACGGCACGCGACCGCCTGGCCTATGACGAATTGCTCGCCAACAGCCTCGCCCTGCTGCTGGTCAAGGCGGAAGGCCGCAGGCGGCGCGGGCAGGCGCTGGTGGGTGACGGCGGCCTGAGGGCCAAGCTGCAACTGCCGTTTACCCTTACCGGCGCACAGCAACGCGCGATCGCCGAGATCGCAGGCGACATGGCGCAGGAAGCGCCGATGCTGCGGCTGCTGCAAGGCGATGTCGGCGCGGGCAAGACCGTGGTGGCATTGCATGCCATGCTGATTGCGGTCGAGGCGGGCAGGCAGGCGGCGCTGCTCGCCCCCACCGAAATCCTCGCCCGTCAGCACTTTGAAACCCTGCGCAAGATGCTCGGCCCAACGGGTGTCGAGATAGCGCTGCTGACCGGGCGGGCCAAGGGGCGCGAGCGCGAAAGCATTCTGATCGGGCTGCTTGATGGCTCGATCCCGCTGCTGGTGGGCACCCACGCGATCTTCCAGGATAGGGTGGCTTATCGCGATCTCGGCCTGGTGGTGATCGACGAGCAGCACCGTTTCGGGGTGGCGCAGCGGCTGGCGCTGGCGGGCAAGGGCCGCCGCGCGCCGCATACGCTGGCGATGACCGCGACCCCGATCCCGCGTTCGCTGACTCTGGCGCACTATGGCGAGATGGATGTGAGCCGCCTTGATGAACTTCCCCCCGGGCGGCAGGTGATCGACACCCGCGTGATCCTGCAAGAACGGATGGAGGAAGTGATCGAAGGCCTCGCCCGCCATCTTGCCAGCGGGCAACAGGCCTACTGGGTGTGCCCGATGGTGCACGACAGCGAAGTGGCCGATATCGCCGCGGCCGAGGCGCGTCATGCGGCGCTCAAGGAGCGTTTCGGAGCCGATGTGGTTCTGGTCCACGGCCAGCTCCGGCCCGAGATCAGGGACGCGAACATGGAGCGCTTTGCCAGCGGTCAGGCCAAGCTGCTGGTGGCCACCACGGTGATCGAGGTCGGGGTCGATGTGCCCGCGGCAACGCTGATGGTGATCGAACAGGCCGAACGCTTCGGGCTTGCCCAGCTGCACCAGTTGCGCGGGCGGGTGGGGCGCGGCGCTGAGAAATCGGTTTGTCTGCTGCTGCGCGGCGGGGCCTTGTCAGAGACCGCGCGCGCGCGGCTGGCGCTGATGCGCGATACGCAGGACGGGTTCCGCATCGCCGAGGAGGATCTTGCGCTGCGCGGCGGGGGCGAGCTGCTCGGCACACGGCAATCGGGCGAGGCAGCCTTCCGGATCGCCAGCCTCGAACAGGTGCAGCGGCTGCTGACCGCGGCCCACGCCGATGCGCGGCTGTTGATGGAGCGTGACGGCGGGCTCACCAGCGCGCGGGGCGAGGCGGCGCGCTTGCTGCTCTATCTGTTTGAGCGCGACTGGGGCGTGCAGCTGTTGCGCGGGGGCTAGCGCACTTTGTGACAAGCCGGAACGCGCTCTAAAGGAGAAGGCCAACGCCTGCTTGCACGAAGCGGGCGACGAGCGCTTCGGTCGCGGCGGCGATTTCGTCCCAGACCCGCGCGAACAGGGCTTCGTCGCCGTAATATGGGTCGATCACCGGGCTGCCCTCGCGGCCTTCGAGCGCGTCCATCAGCAGCGCGACGCGGGCCGTGGCATCGCGCGGGGACTGGGCACGGATACCGGCGAGGTTGGCTTCGTCCATCGCGATGATGTGGGTGAAGTGGTAGAAATCATTGCGCATGATCCGGCGCGCGAGCTGGTTGCCGATCTCCACCCCGTGGCGGCGGGCGGCGGCAATGGCGCGGGGATCGGGCGCCTGGCCGATGTGATAGGCAGCAGTGCCGGCTGAATCCACCTCGCATGCCAGCCCGGCACGCATCGCTGCCGCGCGAAACGCGCCCTCGGCCATCGGTGACCGGCAGATATTGCCGAGACACACAAACAGCACGCGCACATCATGATGACCCGCCCCATCCATCGCGGGCGCATATAGCATAAATCGAGCGGCTGAAAAGATTGCACTTTTTGAACGTTTTCTGTCCCGGGCCGGGGCAAATCGGTGCTGCGGCAGCACGGTTTGGCAGGTTGGATACATGGCGCCGCCGCCAGCGGCAACGCGCGCTTTATCAGGAACCCGACATCCACCCGCTGTGCGCCGCCGGCACCTTCCCTGTTTACTGCCGTTGTCGAAGGCTTGTGGCTTTCATTCGAACTACCCGGGTTCGGGATGGGGCGGTATGACACTCCGGCCAGGCATTTCGGCCATCTGTCCCACGAGATGCGGCGCGCCGCGCGGCGGGTGGGGCAAGATTTCCGGCTGGCGCCTAGCCGACGGGCATCGCAGCGGTGTGCGCCAGCACCTCCTCGGTAATCCGGCGGAGATTGACCTTGGCCTTCAATCGCGCGCCCAGCAGCGCCGTGCCCGACACCTTGCGTTGCACGAACAGCGTCTCGATCGGCGGAAAGGCCCAGGTGTCCTTGTCTTGCGCGATGGCCCAGCCTTCCTCGCGCAGCAGCGGGATGAAGGCCCGATCCCCGAAGTCGAACGGGGCATCGGCGCGCATTTCATTGATGACGATATCGATCATCCGGTTGACCCGCGCGGGGTGCTTTTCGGCGACGATCGGCATCATGAACCCGGCCTCGATCGTGGCGGCGAGCACCTGTTCGGCATCGCCGCGCAGACCGGCCTCGAGCATCCGGCGATAGCCGTTGGCGACTGCCGGATCGACCGGGCGACAAGCACCGAAATCGAGCAGCACGATCTCGCCGGTCTCGCGCCGGTAGCGAAAATTGGCGAAGTTGGGATCGGTCTGCATCACGCCGAAATCGAACAATTCGCGCGCCACCAGGCGGATCAGCCGGCCGAAGACTGCGTCGCGCCGTTCGGGGCTTTCGTTGCCCAGCTCCTCGATCGAAACGCCGTCTTCAAAACTCATCGCGAGGATCGATCCGCGGGTCAGTCCTTCGTGCAGGGTTGGCACGACGAAGCCCTGCACCCCCGCCAGCTGCTCGCGGTAAAGCGCCATCTGCGCGCCTTCGCGCTGGTAATCGGCTTCCTCGTGGAGCTGCTGCTTGGCCGCCGCCAGCAGCTTGTCCATTTCCAGTTCGGGCGGGGCGAAACCGGCGAGCTTGAGCAGCGTCATGACGTTATCGACATCGGAATCGATGCTTTTCGCGACGCCAGGATACTGCACCTTGATCGCCAGCTCCTCGCCATCGCGGGTCAGCGCCTTGTGCACCTGGCCGATCGAGGCGGCGGCGATGGGGCGGGGGTTGAACCAGCGGAACTGCTTGCGCCAATCCGGCCCCCACTCGCTCTTGAGAACCTGATCGAGCTGCCGGGTCGGCATGAAATTGGCCTGATCGCGCAAGGTGGCAAGGATCTTCGACAGCTCCGGCGGCAGGAAATCGCCCGCATCGAGGCTGATCATCTGCCCCATCTTCATCGCCGCGCCGCGCAGGTGGCTGAGGCGGTCCGTCAGGCGCTGGACATTGCCGGGGGTCAGAATCAGGTCGCGCGCCGAGATATTCTCGCCGCTCGCCAGCCGCCGCGCACCTTCGGCCACCATCCCGCCAGCCACGCCGCCAACCAGCTTGCCGAAGGTGCCAAAGCGCGCCATCCGCCCCGCCGGCACCGCCTTCTGGCGGGCGCGGTCTTCGGGCAGATCGGCAAAGTCGGGAATAGGATCATCGGCCACGGGGAGGGGGTTTTCCGGCTGTGAGAGGTTTCGCCTAGGCAACGGTCGGGCAGCTTTGCCGTTCCCCCTCAGGAAATGCACAACCCGCCATCAACCGGCAGGCATTGGCCGGTGATATAATCCGAATGTGGCGAGGCAAAAAACACCGCCAGCCCCTCCAGCCCGGCATGGTCGCCCGGACGGCGCAGCGGGATCCGGCGGCTCATCCATTCGGCGAATCTGGGATCGGCCCTGGCGGTGATGTCGGTTTCGTAATAGCCAAAAAGCAGGGCATTGGCAGTGATCCGGTAGCGCGCCAGCTCGAAGGCAGCAGCGCGGGTGAGGCCATTGAGAGCCGCTTTCGAAGCGGCATAATCGGACGAGCGGTTGACCCCCATGATCGACTGGCCCGAGGAGGTGGCGATCAGCTTGCCGCCGCCATCGCCCTCCTTGGCGCGCGCGATCATGTGGCGGGTGACGTGCTTGTAAACCAGCGCCGCGCCGCGAGTGTTGATCGCCATGGTGCGATCCCAGCCTTCGGCGGTGATGTCGGGAATGGCCGTGCCGGCACCCGCAATCCCGGCATTGGCAAAGCACGCGTCGATGCGCCCGAGCGCACCGAGGGTCTGCTCCAACGCCAGCGCAATGGCGGCTTCGTCGGCCACGTCACAGGTCAGCGCCAGCACCTCGCCTTTGCCGAGGCCGCGCAATTCTGCCACCGCGGCGGCGTTCTTGTCGGCATTGCGTGCCCAGATCGCGACATTGGCGCCCGCTTTGGCAAGCCCACGCCCTATGGCGAGGCCGATTCCTCCATTGCCTCCAGTGATGATGGCCGTGCGCCCAGACAGATCGAACAGTTCCATGCTTGCCAAGTGGCGCAAACCGGCAGGTGAGGCAAGCGCTGCGGGAACCGCCGCGCGCGCGAGGCTTTAAGGCGGGATGGACGACACAACATCGCTTTCCCCGGCCGCCCGCGCTCTGGGGTATGCCGGGCTGCTGCCTCAGTTCCTGTGCCTTGCCATGGTGCTGACCGGCCATGAATGGCGCTATTGCGCGCTTGCCGGAGGCTTTGCCTATGCTGCGGCGATCTTCAGCTTCCTTGGGGGCGTGTGGTGGGGACAGGCGGTGCAGAGCGGGCGTGCAACCGCCGGTGCCTATGTGCTGGCCGTGCTGCCGAGCCTGATCGCGGCGGGGCTGTTTCTGCCGTGGACCTTTGGTTGGGAATGGCCCGGTCCGGCGCTGCTCTATCTCGGCGCGCTGATCGCCCTGTCGCCGATGATCGACCGTGCGCTTGGCTTTGCTGCCCCCGATTTCCTGCGGCTGCGCTGGCATCTCTCGTTCGGCCTCGGCGGTCTGACCATCGCGCTCGGACTGCTTTCGCGCCAGGTGGTCGATCCGTCGCTCGGCGGGTTGTGATGCACCGGGCAGCCGGCGTGGCCAAGGATGGCAGCCAATCGTTGGCGATGAATTAACCATTCCATCCTAGCAAAGGCAGGTGTTTCATGAACGGACCTGCCACGCGCGATGATTGCCGGACTGCCATCACTGTCTGCACTGCTGCGCCGCGACCGTGGGCCAGCGGCGATTGATGTGTCCGACACGTCTGAGGACAAGACATTCAAATCGGGCGAGAACCTGCTGCGTCGCAAGCGCCTGAAAGTGGCGATCTTCGCAATCCTGTTCGGGATTTTCTCGGCTGCGATCGACCTGCCGCTGCCCGCCGAAGACGCGTTGCGGTTGGTCCGCGCGCAATTGCGAATGCGACCCGCGCCGCAGGATATCGTCATGATCGCAATCGATGATGCGACGCTAAACGAGCTTCGCGTACGCTCGCCCAGTCGCAAAGACGATGCCGACGTTATTGATCATCTGATCAAGGCTGGGGTCAAAAAGATCGTGTTCGATAACGCCCATGCCGATCCATCAACCCCGCAGGCCGACGCAGCACTGGCCGGTGCGCTTGAACGGCATCCGGGCAAGGTGTGGCTGGGGATGGCGCCGGATAGGGACATGGGATTTCAAAAGACCGCCGAGATCCTGCCGAATAAAGCATTCCGGGATCGGGCCGGGATCGCCTCGATGTATGGCGAGGCGGCGCCGTTCGGCCTGTCGGTGAAATTTCCGACCCGGGTCGTGCTGCACGGTGAAGCCTATCCCGGTATCTCGGCCGTTCTGGCAGGCTATGACGGGCCGCCGATCAGCTATCGGCCGGACTTCGCCTTCAATCCGGGCCATGTGCCGACCTACCGCTATATCGATATCCTGCGCGGACGGGTTCCTGCCCGTGAACTGGCAGGTAAGAATGTGATCATCGGCAAGACCTATCTGGCCACCACCGACGTGTTCCGCCATCCGATCTATGGCCGCGTGCCCGGTGCCTATTACCATATTATGGGGGCCCATACGCTTAAGCAGGGCGCGCCGCGCGATCTGATGTGGTTCCCGGCGGTGCTGGTGGCCGCGATTGCCATTGCGGTGCCGGCACTGGGGCGATCGCGATCGTCGCAGCCGTTGTGGATCGCCGCCATCTTCCTGATTGTGGCATCTTTCGTGCTCGATGAGTTCAGCATAAACCTCGACATCATGTCAGGGCTGCTGGCAGTTGGCGGGGCCGCGTTCGGTTTCCAGCGCCTCAAACGCAAGTATTACAGCGGCGAAGTTGATGCGATGACGACCACTGCGCTCGGCCTCGACAAGGCCAGCGCCGAGCTCGATGTCTATGCACTCAAGATCGCCAAGCTTGACGAAATGTCGGAAGACTGGAGCCAGCGCGATCTGGGCGAGTTCGTCAACACGCTGATCTCCTATATCAAGGGTCCGGGTGTGGCGGGCGACGTCGCCTTCGAGCGCGATTCGCTGGTATGGCTCGCGCCGCGGATGGACGCTGTCAGCCTCGAACGCCACGCCGATGGCCTCGCGCTGATGCTCAAAACCACGATCAGCCACGACTGGCAGTCGGCCAGCAGCACTCCTGCAATCGGGATCGACACCAACTATGCCCTGCCGCTAGGCCAGCGCATCAAAAAGGCGATGCAGGTCGCCGACGAAGCCGCCAGCCGCGGTGCGCGCTTCATCATCAACGATGCCGCCCACCTTGAAGCGCGCAACCAGCGGCTCGAGATCATCCGTGTGCTGGAAAAGGGCCTGCGCGATCGCGACATCGGCATCGCCTATCAGCCCAAGATTGAGCTCGCCACGGGCCGGATCGTTGGGGCCGAAACGCTGATCCGCTGGAAGCCGGACGGTTATGAGCCGGTCAATCCGCAGGAACTGGTGCTCGCCGCCGAAGCGACCGACCGGATCAGCGAGTTGACCCTGATCGTGATGGAAGCCGCGCTGCGTGACGGGCGCATGGCAATTGCGCTCGATCCTCGCTTCAAGCTCGCGGTCAACATGTCGGCCAAAAGCCTGAGCGACACGAACCTGCTGTTCGAAATCATGACAATGCTCGGACGAATCGGTTTTCCGGCCGAGAACCTGACGCTCGAGCTGACCGAGACCGCCAAGCTCGAGGACCAGTTGATCGCGCCGCAAATTGCCGCACTCAAGGCACGCGGGATGGGCCTTTCGATCGATGATTTCGGCACGGGCCAGTCGAACCTCGAATATCTCGAGAAGCTGCCGAGCACGGAGCTCAAGATTGACAAGAAGTTCGTCCAGCAGATGGCTACCTCCGAAGAAAGCCGGGCGGTCGTGCGCGCAACGATCGAGATTGCCCATTCGCTTGGCAAGGTGGTGGTGGCCGAAGGGGTTGAAACGGAGGCGGTTGCCGCGAAGCTGCGCGCCATGGGATGCGACCAGGCGCAGGGCTATCTGTTCTCGCGCGCGATCACGATGCCCGAGCTGATCGCCATGATGGGGAACGGAAAAATCGTAGTTAACGGTTGATTAAGGTTAATTTTGTGTTAAGACCGATCTTGGTATCACACCAAAGGAGGTCGTTATGGACATTTTCAAGGGCATCTGGGCTTGGTGCATCGAGCTTTTCGGCACCCGCAACTAAGTTCTGCCAATTTTCACGAAAGCCCCGGAAAACCGGGGCTTTTTTGATTCCGGCGACCGATTCGCGCCGCTTTGCAAGCAGTTCAAGCGCGGCCCTTGCCCGCAATGCGCGAGCGACCACGTAAAGCTTTCCCGACGAGGATTGCGCAGAATCGAATGGTCGGGGAGAGAGGATTCGAACCTCCGGCCCCTGCCTCCCGAAGACAGTGCTCTACCAGGCTGAGCTACTCCCCGACCGTGTCGGCTCCGCAAGGGCAAAACCCCGCTGCGGATCGAGGCAAGGCGCGCCCTATAGGTGTGGATTAGGCCAGTGGCAAGCGGACAATTGCAGCTTATAGTCGCCGCTATGGCCAGTGCTGCGATTCCCCGTCCCGCCAATGTTTCTTCCCATCCTGAGCAGCAATATCTCGATCTGATGCGGCAGATTTGGGAGACAGGGAGCGAGCGAATCGATCGCACCGGCATAGGCACGCGCTCGGTTTGCGGGGCGATGTTGCGTTTCGATCTGGCGGACGGTGCCATGCCGCTGCTCACCACCAAGCGGGTCTACTGGAAAACCGCGAGCCGCGAATTGCTGTGGTTCCTGACCGGCTCCACCAACATCCGTCCGCTGGTGTTGCAGGGCGTGAAGATCTGGAACGAGTGGCCGCACGCCAACTATGTCCGCGAAACCGGCGAGAACATCAGCCTTGATGATTTCGTCACGCGAATCGCGGCGGATGAAGCTTTCGCCAATCGCTGGGGCGATCTCGGGCCGGTCTATGGCAAACAATGGGTGGACTGGCCGACCTACCGCTACCGGCCCGATGGGCTGTATGAAAAGGGCGAGGGCATCAATCAGATCGCGCAGGTGATCGAGAGCTTGCGCACCTCGCCCGGCAACCGCCGCCACATCATCGAAGGCTGGAACGTCGCCGAACTTGATCGCATGGCGTTGCCCCCGTGTCACAAGACCTACCAGTTCCATGTCGCGGGGGAGGGTGGCGCCAATAAAGATGGAGGCGCGCGCCTCAACTGCCTGCTCTATCAGCGCAGCTGCGACGTGGCGCTGGGCCTGCCGTTCAACCTGTGGTCGGCGGCGCTGCTCACCCGCATGATCGCGCAGCAGGTGGGGATGCTGCCCGGCGAGCTGGTGTGGATGGGCGGGGACGTGCACCTCTATCTCAATCACGCCCATCTGATTGCCGAACAGCTCTCCCGCCAGCCGCAAGGCAGGCCACGACTCGAAATTACCCGCCATCCCGAAACAATATTCGACTACCGTCTCGAGGATTTCGTGGTGCATGATTACACGCCGCTGCCCCCGATCAGCGCGCCTGTTGCGGTCTGAGCCTTGCGGGTGCACCGCGCTTGACCACTTTCGGGCGCTGAAATAAAAATACACTTCCAAGCAATGATTGCACCCGCGTCGCGCGCGGTGCCAGCAAGGGGGAGAGCGCCGCGATGGCCGATAATGCGATACCGGCGGACGCCAACCGCCCGGCGCTCGCGTTGCATGTGCCCGAGCCGAAATACCGGCCGGGCGACAAGGTCGATTTCTCGCATATCGACATCGGCACCGCCGGCGCGCAGCCGCGCCCAGACGAAAGCACTCACCCCTCGCAGATGCACGATCTGGCCTTCAGCCTGGTGCGGGTGCTGGGAGATGACAATCAGGCCCATGGCCCCTGGAACCCGCGCCTTGCGCCCGACACGCTGCGCACCATGCTTCGCCACATGGCCATGGTGCGCGCCTTTGATGAACGCATGTTCCGCGGCCAGCGGCAGGGCAAGACCAGCTTCTACATGAAGTGCACCGGCGAGGAGGCGACCTCGATCGCGCCAGCCATGGCGCTCGCCAGCGACGACATGGTGTTCCCGAGCTACCGCCAGCAGGGCATCCTGATCGCGCGCGGCTATCCGCTGATCGAGATGATCAACCAGATCTACTCGAACAAGGCCGACAAGCTGAAGGGCCGTCAGCTGCCGATCATGTATTCGAGCCGTGCGCACAGCTTCTTCTCGATCTCCGGCAACCTTGCCACCCAATGCCCGCAAGCGGTGGGCTGGGCGATGGCCAGCGCTATGCGCGGTGACAGCCGGATCGCGGCGAGCTGGGTGGGCGAAGGCTCGACCTCCGAGGGCGACTTTCATTCGGCCTGCACGTTTGCTGCGGTGTATAATGCCCCGGTTATCCTCAATGTTATCAACAACCAGTGGGCAATCAGCAGCTTCAGCGGTTTCGCCGGGGCCGAACGCACCACCTTTGCCGCGCGCGGGTTGGGCTATGGCATCGCGGCGCTCAGGGTCGATGGCAATGACGCACTCGCCTGCTACGCCGCCGCCGAATGGGCCGCCAACCGCGCGCGCGCCAACCACGGCCCGACGCTGATCGAATATTTCACCTACCGCGCCGAGGGCCATTCGACCTCGGATGACCCTTCGGGCTACCGCTCGGCGCGCGAGCGCGAGGAATGGCCGCTGGGCGATCCGGTAATGCGGCTCAAGAACCACCTCATCGCAATCGGCGAATGGGACGACGAACGCCAGGCCGCGATGGATCTCGAATGTGCCGAAACCGTCAAGGCGACCACCAAGGAGGCCGAGAAGAACGGCATCCTCGGCCACGGCCTGCACCATCCGTTTCATACCATGTTCGAGGATGTCTACGAAGAGCTGCCCTGGCACCTTGAAGAACAGGCCGCACAGGCGATCCGCGAGAGGCTCGCCAAGTTCGGCAGCGAAAGGCCCTTCGGATGAGCGAGGAGATCGTGACCGAACGCCGCCTCAACATGATCGAGGCGATCAACGAGGCGCTCGACATCATGCTCGAACGCGATCCCGACGTCATCATTATGGGCGAGGATGTCGGCTATTTCGGCGGGGTGTTCCGCGCCACCGCCGGGCTTCAGGCCAAGCACGGCAAGACCCGGGTGTTCGATACGCCGATTTCCGAATGCGGGATCATCGGCGTGGCGGTGGGAATGGGGGCCTATGGCCTGCGCCCCGTGCCCGAAATCCAGTTTGCCGATTACATCTACCCCGGCCTTGACCAGCTGATCAGCGAGGCGGCGCGCCTGCGCTACCGTTCGGCGGGCGACTATATCGCGCCATTGACCGTACGCTCGCCCTTCGGAGGGGGAATTTTCGGCGGGCAGACCCACAGCCAAAGCCCCGAGGCGCTGTTCACGCACGTGGCGGGCCTCAAGACGGTGATCCCGGCCACGCCGCACGATGCCAAGGGGCTGCTGATTGCGGCGATCGAGGATAATGATCCGGTGATCTTCTTTGAGCCCAAGCGCATCTACAACGGACCGTTTTCCGGCTATTACGACAAGCCGGTGGAACCTTGGAAAAACCACCCCGATTCCGTGGTGCCTGAAGGCTACTACAAGGTGCCCTTGGGCAAGGCGCGCACCGTGCGCGAGGGCGAACAGTTCACCGTGCTCGCCTATGGCACCATGGTGCACGTCGCCGAAGCGGTGTGCGCGGCCAAGGGAGTGGATGCCGAAATCCTCGATCTTCGCACGCTCGTGCCGCTCGACATCAAGGCAATCGAAGCCTCGGTGGCAAAGACCGGGCGTTGCCTGATCGTCCACGAGGCAACCCGCACCAGCGGTTTCGGCGCGGAGCTTTCCGCGCTCGTCACCGAACGCTGCTTCTACCATCTCGAAGCCCCGGTTGAACGTGTTACCGGCTTCGACACGCCTTATCCACACAGCCTCGAATGGGCCTATTTCCCCGGCCCGGTCCGCATTGGCGAGGCGATCGACAAGCTTCTCAAGGACTGACCGCAAATGGCGAAGTTCACTTTCAACATGCCCGATGTGGGCGAGGGCGTGGCCGAGGCGGAAATCGTCGAATGGCACGTCAAGGTCGGCGACCGCGTGGAGGAGGATCAGCACCTCGTCGATGTGATGACCGACAAGGCGACGATCGACATCGAAAGCCCGGTTGCCGGCGTGGTGACGGCGCTGGCGGGCGCGGTGGGTGACACCATCGCCATCGGTGCGATGCTGCTGGTGGTCGAGACCGAGAGCGAGGTGTCCGAGAAGGAAGAAGATGCCGCTGCCGCACAGATCGAGGACGACATGTCCGATGCCAGTGAGGCTGACGAAGCGCCCGTCCCCGAACCGGTCGCGGCAAGCGCAGCGGTCGAACCCGTGCCGGCAGCGCCTGCTCCGGTCAGCACCGCGCGCAAGGTTCTCGCCTCGCCCGCCGTGCGTCAGCGCGCCCGCGATCTCGGGATCGATCTGGCCGAGGTCAGGCCTGCCGAGGATGGCCGCATCCGACACGGCGATCTTGATGCCTTTCTCGCCTACAGCGCCGCCAGCGGCTTTGCAGCTGCCGGCAAGGCGCGGACTGATGAGACCATCAAGGTCATCGGCCTGAGGAAGCGCATCGCCCAGAACATGGCCGCGGCCAAGCGCCACATCCCGCATTTTACCTATGTCGAGGAATGCGATGTCACCGATCTGGAAGCCCTGCGCGCCCAGCTCAACGCCGCGCGTGGCGACCGGCCCAAGCTGACGATGCTGCCCTTGCTGATCACTGCGATCTGCAAGGTGATCCCGCAATTCCCGATGATCAACGCGCGCTTCGATGATGAGGCGGGCGTGGTGACGCGCTATGGCTCTGTGCACCTCGGTATCGCGGCGCAGACCGCTAACGGGCTGATGGTGCCGGTGATTCGCGACGCGCAGAGCCGCAACCTGTGGCAGCTCGCGCGCGAGATCGGGCGGCTCGCCGAAGCGGCGCGCGCCGGCAAGGCGAGTTCGGAGGAGCTTTCCGGCTCGACGCTGACGGTTACCTCGCTCGGTCCGCTTGGCGGGGTGGCCACAACGCCGGTCATCAATCGGCCCGAGGTAGCGATCATTGGCCCCAACCGTATCGTCGAACGCCCGATGTTCGTGCCCGATGGGCTGGGCGGCGAGCGGATCGCCAAGCGCAAGCTGATGAACATCTCGATTTCCTGCGATCACCGCGTGGTCGATGGGCACGATGCGGCAAGCTTTGTGCAGGGGGTCAAGCGCCTGATCGAGACACCTGCGCTGCTGCTGGTCGATTAGGAAAAATATTGGCCTGAGCGGCCCAGAGGGGCGTTGACAGCCTGCACCCGCCGCCTTAATGGCGCTGCTCCACGAGCGGGACGGCATTGCTGCAACGCTCGATAGGACAAGATGCGCGGGTGTAGCTCAGTCGGTTAGAGCGTCGGCCTGTCACGCCGAAGGTCGCGGGTTCGAGCCCCGTCACTCGCGCCACTTGTTCCAGAGCAAAGCCCTCAAGGGCATGGCACGGCGGGCTTCGGTCCGCCTTTTCTTTTGCCCGGGCATAACGATGGCCGCTGCTATTCGGGAGGGCTCCAGCGTCCGGTCTCCATCCAGATCAGAAAGCGCTTCAGCGGCAGCAGCCAGACAAGACCGAGCCCCCCATAGACGGCTGTCTGCGCCAGCCCCGGCCAATTCCCGATCAGCGCAGGCGCATAGCGCGCGATCACCACGCCATAAACCATCAGGCCGGCCAACAGGCCGAGAATGCCGACAGGGATTCGCCAGGTGGGGGTTTCGCGCATCAGTTCAGGTGTCCGTAGATCCGGGTCGGCGTAATCACCGCATCGAGCGCGGCGTCGTGGGGTTCGGCGGGAAGCGCTGCGCACAGCTGCACGTCCCACGCCAGTCCAATCGCCAGGGCGGGCGGATGTTCCGCCAGCCAGCGATCATAATGCCCGCCGCCTTGCCCCAGTCGCGCGCCATCGGCGGTGAAGCCGACCAGCGGCACGAACAAGACATCGGGGATCACGGGTTCGGCCTGCGCGGTGGGCTGAAGGATGCCGAACGGGCCGGCTTCGAGGTCGCTTGTCGCGTACGGATCGGTGTGGCGGGCAAAGCTCATGGCCGCATCGGGCGCGGCAAAGCGGGGCAGGGCGAGGATGTGCCCGGCTTCGTGAAAGAACCGCGCATAGCCGGCTGCGGGTGCCTCGAACGGCCCGGCATGATAGAGGCCGATCACGGCCTCGCCGCCGATCTGCGCGAGCAACGGCGCAGGCGGGCGATGGAACAACAGGCCGCGGATCGAATCGGGCAGCGTCTCGACATGGGCCTTGCGTGCGGCGCGCAGGGTGCGGCGGAGCAGGTCTTTGGACAGGCCGTTCATTGCAACCTCAGCGGTAGGCTACGGCCCGCAGGGCCGCAAGGCCGACTGGCCGCCCGCTGCGACCCGCCCGAAGCGCGTGCGAGCGAAGATGGCGCAGCCTCGATGGGCTGCGGAAAACAAAGAATGCCCTCAAGCAGCGAAGCGGTAGGGCAACAAGCAAGCGTGGCGGAACCACCATGGGTCGGTTGCGCTAGAAATCCTCTGACGCGTGGTACGTCAGGTGGGCGCCGTATGCCCAGGCCTTCCGGACGAACCGGCAGACAAGGGCAGAGACAACTCCCATTTGGATTACTTATAGCCTCAGGGATATTCAATCGGCTCGTGCCGGGCAGTCCCGCCGCTTTCTATCTAGGCACTCGCACCTGCCGCTTCAAGCGCCGCCGCGCCCGCTTCGGCACGGGCGGCGAGCGCTTCGAGCCGCTCGGCGAGCAGCGCCAGAGCATCCGTTCCGCCGAACAGGTCGCCCTGGGGGACAGGCGCAGGCGTCCGAGCCTTGCGCGCCTCGGCCAGTTCGGCTTCGAGCCGGACGATTTCGGCCTTGAGCGCTGCGGTCTGGGCCCCGGTATCGGCGGGGGCGGGCTTGCCCTGCTCCTTGCCCTTGCGCGCTTCGGCCAATTCGTCGGCAAGGAACAGCGCGGCGAACAGCAAGTTCTGCGCTTCCAGCGGTCCGCGTGCCGAGCCGAGCCGTGCGTATTTCTCCGCGATCATTGCGCCCAGCGCTTCGATATGGGCTTCTTCGCCGTCACCACAGGCGACGGGATAGGATTTCGGCCCGATGGTCAGCGTCACGGTGCTCATGAAGCCTATTCTTCCAGTTTGCCGATCAGATCGTCGAGTTCGCGAAGGGTTTCCGAAACTTGCTCGCGCAGCTTCTCATGCGCATTGACCAGTTCGACCACCCGCGCCGAACCGGCAGAAGGCTGCGCGGCCGCCGCCAGTGCAGGTTCGCGTGCCGCATCGATCCGCGCCATCGCGGCTTCGATACGCTCCAGTGCGCGCTCGATGCGGTTGGTGTTCATGGAGGAGAAATACCAAGATAGCCTCGCGTGCGCAAAGCCTTGGGGCGGCCTGTTGATAAGTCATGCGCAGCACGTTTGGCTTCGGATGTGCACGCAAGGTTGACCTGTCCCGATGGCTCGGCAATGGCACAGCCGCAATCGAGGGATCGAATCGCCCGCTGGCCCTTGCGTGGCCGACGGTCAGGCGCCGGGTCGCAGCCGCAGGCACCGGGGCAGCATCAGGAGACACGCGCACCCATGACGATCGAACCCGCCCGCCTGCCGCAGATGGCCAATGCCATCCGCGCCCTTGCAATGGACGCGGTCGAGGCAGCCAATTCGGGCCACCCGGGGATGCCGATGGGCATGGCCGACGTGGCGACAGTGCTTTACACCGGCCACCTTAAGTTCGATCCGACTGCGCCCGACTGGGCGGATCGTGACCGTTTCGTGCTGTCGGCCGGGCATGGCTCGATGCTGATCTACAGCCTGCTTTACCTGACGGGCTATGCCGCGCCGACCATCGAGGACATCCGAAATTTTCGAAAGCTTGGCAGCCCCTGCGCAGGCCATCCGGAAAACTTCCTGCTCGACGCAGTGGAATGCACCACCGGCCCGCTTGGTCAGGGCCTTGCGATGGCGGTGGGCATGGCGATGGCCGAGCGGCATCTCAACGCCGTGTTCGGCGATGATCTGGTCGATCACCGCACCTGGGTGATCGCCGGCGATGGGTGCCTGATGGAAGGCATCAACCACGAAGCGATCGGGCTGGCGGGCCACCTCGGTCTGGGCAAGCTCAACGTGCTGTGGGATGATAACCGCATCACCATCGACGGCGCGACCGAGCTGTCGACCTCGGAAGACATCAAGGCCCGCTATGCTGCGACCGGCTGGCACGTCACCGAATGTGACGGGCACGACTTTGCCGACATCGAGCGGGCGCTTGATGAGGCCAAGGCCGATCCGCGTCCCTCGCTGGTCGCCTGCCGCACGCTGATCGGCAAGGGCGCGCCCAGCAAGCAGGGCACCAGCGGCGTCCACGGCGCGGCGCTGGGCGCGGCGGAAGTGGCCGCGGCGCGTACCGAGCTGGGCTGGACCGCTGAGCCTTTCGTGATCCCTTCGGACATTCTCGCCGACTGGCGCCGGGCAGGCGAGCCGGGCCGCGCGGCGCATGGCGCCTGGGGCGGGCGGCTTGAAGCCAGCCCGCACAAGGCCGAATTTTCGCGGCGGCTGGCAGGTGAATTGCCCGATGGCTTCAGCCTCGAGGCCCACATCGCCGGGCTGATCGCCGCGCCGCAGCAGATCGCCACCCGCAAGGCGAGCGAAATCGCGCTCGCGGCGATCAACCCGCTGCTGCCTGACACCATCGGCGGCAGCGCCGATCTGACCGGCTCGAACAACACGTTGGCGGGCGGGATCGGCACCTTTTCGAAGAACGATTACGCGGGCCGCTATGTCTATTACGGCATCCGCGAATTCGGCATGGCGGCGGCAATGAACGGCATGGCGCTGCACGGGGGCGTGATCCCCTATGGCGGCACCTTCCTTGTCTTTACCGACTACGCGCGGGGCGCGATCCGGCTTTCTGCGCTCCAGCATTGCCGCGTGGTCTATGTGATGACGCATGATTCGATCGGGCTGGGCGAGGACGGGCCGACCCATCAGCCGGTCGAGCATCTCGCTTCGTTGCGGGCTATGCCGAACCTGCTGGTGATGCGGCCCGCCGATGCGGTCGAAACGGCGGAGTGCTGGGACATTGCGCTGCGCCAGAAGGATCGCCCCACCGTGCTGGCGCTCACTCGCCAGAACCTGCCGCAGCTGCGACTTGAAGCGGACGAGAACCTCTCGGCCAAGGGCGGCTACCGCCTCAAGGCTGCCGAAGCGGCGCGCAAGGTCGTGCTGCTCGCCACCGGTTCGGAAGTCGAGCTGGCGCTGGCCTGCGCCGCCCGGCTCGAAGAACAGGGCATTGGCGCTGACGTGGTTTCGATGGTCTGCACCGAATTGTTCGACGAACAGGACGCCGCCTATCGCGGCGCTATCCTCCCTGCCGATGCGCTGATTGTTTCGGTCGAGGCAGCGAGCACCTTTGGCTGGCAGCGCTACACCGGCACGGGCGGCCTCAACATCGGGATCGACAGTTTCGGGGCCTCGGCGCCGGCGGCCGATCTGTTCGCCCATTTCGGCTTCACCGCGGACAGCATCGTTCCGCAAATCCTGAAAAAACTGAACGGATAAGCAGGAGTATTTGTCATGGCTACCAAAGTTGCCATCAACGGCTTCGGCCGCATTGGCCGTCTCGTCGCCCGCGCGATCCTTGAACGCAGCGATCACGATCTCGAACTGGTTGCGATCAATGATCTGGCCGATGCCAAGTCAAACGCGCTGCTGTTCGCTCACGATTCGGTCCACGGCCGCTTCAACGGCGCGGTGAGCGCCGATGGCGATGCGATCAACGTCAATGGCAAGCGCATTGCCGTGACTGCCGAGAAAGATCCGGGCCAGCTCCCGCACGCGGCGCTGGGCATCGATATCGTGCTTGAATGCACCGGCTTCTTTCAGTCCGACGAAGCGAGCCGCCCGCACCTTGCCGCCGGGGCCAGGCGCGTGCTGATCTCAGCGCCTGCGACCGGCGTTTCCAAGACCATTGTTTTCGGGGTGAACCATGCAACGCTGACCGGCGATGACGTGATCGTCTCCAACGCCAGCTGCACCACCAATTGCCTCGCGCCGGTTGCCAAGGTGCTCAATGACGTGATCGGCATCGATCGCGGGTTCATGACCACGATCCATTCCTACACCAACGACCAGCGGATGCTCGACCAGATCCACAAGGATCTGCGCCGTGCGCGTGCCGGGGCGGCCAACATGATCCCGACCACCACCGGCGCGGCGCGTGCGGTGGGCCTGGTGCTGCCCGAACTCAAGGGCAAGCTTGATGGATCGTCGGTGCGCGTGCCGACCCCGAATGTCTCGATGGTCGATCTGGTGTTTGTGCCCGGCCGCGAGACCAGCGCCGAGGAAATCAACGCTGCGCTTAAGGCCGCTGCCGAAGGGCCGATGAAGGGCGTGCTCGATTACACCGACCAGCCGCTGGTTTCGAGCGATTTCAATCACTACCCGGCGTCTTCTACCATCGATTCGCTGGAAACCAGCGTGATGGAAGGCAAGCTCGCCCGCGTGGTGAGCTGGTATGACAACGAATGGGGCTTCTCCAATCGCATGATCGACACTGCCGGGGTGATGGCGAAGTTTCTGTAACCGAACACCGCTCCCGCGCGCGGGAGGGGAGCGGGACTTGCGAGACTGCTCGCTGGTCGCAGCAGGGTGGGCCTGCACCACGCTTGTGCCCACCCCAGACCCCTCCTGCGAGCGGGCGGGGCAAAGGAGTGGAGCAATGCCCAGGTTCAAGACCCTCGATGATCTGCCCGCCGACCTCACCGGCGAAGTTGCGCTGGTGCGTGTCGATCTCAACCTGCCGATGAAGGACGGTTCGGCCAGCGATGTTACCCGGGTCGAGGCGGTGAAGCCGACCATCCTCGAACTCGCCGGGCGCGGGGCCAGGGTGGTGCTGCTGGCGCATTTCGGGCGTCCGGGCGGCAGGCGTTCCTCGGTGCTGTCCACCAGCATGGTGGTGGGCGATGTCGAGCGTGTGCTGGGCAAGGAAGTAATGTTCATCCCCGAGATCGCCGGGCCGGTGGTCGAACAGGCAATCGGCATCCTGCGCGGCGGCGATATCGGCCTGCTCGAAAACAGCCGCTTCTGGCCGGGCGAGGAAAACAACGATCCCGCGCTTGCCGGGGCCATCGCGGCGCATGGCACGCTCTACGTCAACGATGCCTTCAGCGCCGCGCACCGCGCCCACGCCACCACGGAAGGGTTGGCGCACCTGTTGCCAGCCTATGCGGGGCGTTCGATGGAAGCCGAACTCAAGGCATTGGACGCAGCCCTCGGTGCGCCCGAAACGCCGGTCGCGGCGGTTGTAGGCGGGGCCAAGGTTTCAACCAAGCTTGCGGTGCTTGAAAACCTGGTGGGCAAGGTCCAGCACCTCATCATCGGCGGGGGAATGGCCAACACCTTCCTTGCCGCGCGCGGGGTGAATGTCGGCAAGAGCCTGTGCGAGCACGACCTTGCCCCCGCCGTCGCCAGAATCATGGACGAGGCCGATCACGCCGGCTGCACCGTGCACCTGCCCTATGATGTCGTGGTGGCGAAGGAATTCACCGCCAACCCGGCGAGCCTGCGCACCTGCAACGTCCACGAGGTCGCTGCGGACGAGATGATCCTCGATCTCGGCCCGCAGGCGGTCGAAGCGTTGGCCGATGTGCTCAAGACCTGCCGCACGCTGGTGTGGAACGGTCCGCTGGGTGCCTTCGAGACCGCGCCGTTCGATGCTGCCACCGTCGCACTGGCGCGCACCGCAGCCGCGCTCAGCCTTGAAGGCTCGCTCATCAGCGTGGCCGGCGGCGGCGACACGGTCGCGGCGCTGGCTCATGCCGGCGTTTCGCAGGATTTCTCCTATGTCTCAACCGCTGGCGGGGCATTTCTCGAATGGATGGAGGGGCGCGTCCTGCCCGGCGTGGCCGCGCTCGAAGCCTGACATGGCGAGCATCGCGGCCGAGATCGAAGCGCTTGAATTGCATCTGATGCGCGCCTGGCTGGCGGGCGATAGCAAGGCGACCAGGAAGCTCCTTGGCCGCGATTTCGTCGCGATGATCGGCACGCTGCCGCCGCAGCTGCTTGACCGGCCGAGCTTTCTGGCGGCTGTCGATGGCGGTTTTGCCTGCACCAAATTCGCCTTCCACGAGGTGTTGGTCCGCCCGCAGGGCAAGAGCGCGTGGTTCGCAGCCGGGGCCGAACTCGAACTCGCGCTGGGGGCAAGGGCGTGGGCCGGGCCGTTCCTGCTGACCGGGCTGTGGCGCAAGGGTGCCCTTGGGGGGTGGAAGCTGACCGAGCGCAGCCTCGCGCGGCTCGACCAGAGCGAGGGCCTCGCCGCTGCGCTCAGCAAACTGCAATTGTGGACATAGGAGCGCCAAGCGCCATGAGCGAGATGATGGAGGCCTCCTTCGGCCAACTTTCGACGATGGCGGGCGGCGAATTTGCCGGCTGGCGCTACTGGCAGGGCGATCCGTTCGAGACGCGTTCCGGCCCGTTCTTCTACCGCCGCGAGGATGATGGTTCCTACGTCAGCGCCTTCCGCGCCGAGCCGCGCCACATGAACGGCGGCGGGTTCATGCATGGCGGCTGCATGATGACCTTTGCCGATTTCGCGCTGTTCGCGATTGCCACCGACGTGCTCGATGGCGATCACGCGGTGACGCTCAACCTCTCGGGCGATTTCCTCGGGCCGATCGCCACCGGCGCGCTGGTCGAGGCGCGCGGCGAGGTAACGCGCGGCGGGGGCAAAACCATTTTCGTGCGCGGACTGGTGACGGGTGACGGGAAACCCGCGCTCAGTTTCACCGGCATCATTCGCCGCCTGTCGAAACGCTAGCCCTTCGCGGTTGCAGCATGGTAAGCGCCTCGCTAAGGGCGCGTTTCAAGGTTATGCATACCTATGCAGAAACCCGCAGGGCCGCTGTCTGAAACCACTCGCCTTTGGAGCACGCTTGCCATGAACACCCGTGAAATGATCGACCGCATCGCCACCGGACAGGGTTTTATCGCCGCGCTTGACCAGTCGGGCGGATCAACGCCCAAGGCGCTGCGCGGTTACGGGGTCAATGACAGCGAATGGTCGGGTGATGACGAAATGTTTGCCCAGATCCACGCGATGCGCGCCCGCGTGATTACCTCGCCCTGTTTCGGCAGCGGCAAGGTGATCGGCGCAATCCTGTTCGAAAAGACCATGGACGGTGAGGTGGACGGCAAGCCCACGGCGGACGCGCTCAAGGATCGCGGGATCGTGCCCTTCATCAAGGTCGACGAGGGGCTGGCCGAGGAGGCCGACGGTGTGCAGCTGATGAAGCCGATGGGCAAGCTCGA
Organism: Erythrobacter sp.; assembly: GCA_046296035.1. Lineage (GTDB taxonomy): Bacteria > Pseudomonadota > Alphaproteobacteria > Sphingomonadales > Sphingomonadaceae > Erythrobacter. Next base: position 138,823 of record JBKBLZ010000001.1, read on the forward strand.
CGCGCTGCTCGAAAAGTCGATTGCGGCAGGGATGTTCGGCACCAAGATGCGCTCGTTTATCAAGGCGGCCAATCCGGCGGGAATCGCCGCTGCGGTCGCCCAGCAGTTCGAAGTGGGTGCGCAGATCATCGCCGCCGGGCTCATGCCGATTCTCGAGCCGGAATTTGATATCACCGCCGAAGACCGCGCGGCGGGTGAGGACATTCTGCTTGCGGAGATTGCCAGGCATCTTGATGCCCTGCCGGAAGGCCAGCAGGTGATGCTCAAGCTCTCGATTCCCGCCACGGCGGGCCTTTACACCCCGTTGGTCGGGCACCCCAAGGTGCTGCGCGTGGTCGCGCTGTCGGGCGGGTTCTCGACCGACGAGGCCTGCGCACGGCTGGCGCAAAACCCCGGCATGATCGCCAGCTTCAGCCGCGGGTTGTTGCAGGACCTGCGCAAGGGACAGTCGGACGCGGAGTTTGACGCGGTGCTCGGCAAGGCGATCGACCAGATCGCCAGCGCCAGCTGTTCGGGCTGATGGGGTGACAGCGGGCGCGCGAAGCGTTAGCGAGCGCCCCCATGACCCAGACCCAGATCTATCTCATCTCCCCGCTCGATGTTGGCGGGGATTTCCCCGTCCGGCTTGAACGCGCGCTGGCCGCGGGGGCGCGGCGGCATGGCGATCTTGTCACTGCCTTCCAGTTCCGGGTGAAGGGTGTGGACAGCCACGAGGCCGCGCGTCTTGCCGCGCCGCTTCAAGCCATCTGCGCCGCGCACGATGTGGCCTTCATCGTCAACGATTCGATCAGCCTCGCCAAGCGGCTGAGAGCCGACGGGGTGCATCTCGGGCAGGATGACGGCTCGCCGAGGGACGCGCGCGCCGAACTGGGACGCGAGGCGCAGATCGGCGTCACTTGCCACGCCAGCCGCCACCTTGCGATGGAAGCGGGTGAGGCCGGGGCGGATTACGTCGCCTTCGGGGCCTTTTTTCCCTCGATCACCAAGGACGTTGCCAAAGACAGGGGGGCAGATGCCGAGCGCCCCGTGCCCGAACTGCTGCGCTGGTGGAGCCAGCTGTTTGAAATCCCCTGCGTCGCGATTGGCGGGATTACGCCGGACAATTGCAAGCCGCTGGTAGAGGCCGGGGCCGATTTCCTCGCAGTGAGCCACGCGGTGTGGGGCGGGGACGAGGTCGCCGCGATCGAGGCCTTCGCCGCAGCGATTGCGGCGGCGCGCTAGCGGTTGCTCCCCAGCCGGGTGCAGATCAGCTTGCTCGGGCTGCCATCGGCATTGAGCCTGCGCACGGAATTCTCGCCGAGCACCTCGAAGCGCTGGTCTTTCTTGGGGCCGCGGGTGAACAGCAGCTCGGTGCCGCGCAGCAGGTAGATGCCGCGCCCGCCAGCGGCGCTGCGGTAGCTTGACGCATTGCCGATGCGGAAGCCTTCCTCTGGCACCACCACGTAGGCCTCGCCCCCCGCATCGCCGGGCAGGGCGCATTCCCAGTCACCCCGCTGGAGCGAGCCGAGCATTCCGCCGGTGGCCGCTGGCGTGCTGGCGCGCGGGATGCTGTCGTTGCGATCCTGTGCCCGGGAGATGCCCGAGCCGAAGGCGGCGATCGCTGCCGCACAAAGAGTGAGGAGAATGATCGAGCGGGTGCGCATGGCCCGCGCCTTACCAGCGCGAGGCCGGCAACGCCAAGCCTTTCGCGCAGGGCTTGCCCGCGCTTGCCCAGAGGGCCGCTATCGGCTATCGGCGCGCATCATTTTGCAGGTGCGCCCATGATGCGGCACACCGGCGCGCTCTTTCCACCTCGTAAAAAGGCCCAAAGCCCCATGAAGATCAGCGGCGTCGACATTCGCCCCGGCAACATCCTGGAATATGAAGGCGGCATCTGGAAGGTTGCCAAGATCCAGCACACCCAACCCGGCAAGGGCGGAGCCTACATGCAGGTCGAAATGAAGAACCTGCAGGATGGCCGCAAGACCAACGTGCGCTTCCGCAGCGCCGACACGGTGGAGCGCGTCCGTCTCGACACCAAGGACTTCCAGTTCCTTTATGCCGAGGGCGATGACCTGGTGTTCATGGACAACGACACCTACGAGCAGATCACCCTGCCGGGCGATCTTCTGGGCGACGCGCGTCCCTTCCTGCAGGACGGGATGCAGGTGGCGCTTGAATTGTGGGACGAAAAGCCGATCAGCGTGGAACTGCCCGCGCAGGTCGAAGCCACCATCGTCGAGGCCGATGCCGTGGTGAAGGGGCAGACGGCATCTTCCAGCTACAAGCCTGCGATCCTCGACAACGGCGTGCGCATCATGGTTCCGCCGCACATCGAAAGTGGCACACGCATCATCGTCGATGTCTACGAACAAGCCTACGTCGGCAAGGCGGGCTGAGCAGACACATGGCAGCAATTTCCGGCCTCATCCGGGTGATGGAGCGCGCCGCGCGCAAGGCGGGCGGGCGTTTGCGCCGCGATTTCGGCGAAGTCGAGCACTTGCAGGTCAGCCGCAAGGGCCCGGCCGATTTCGTCAGCAAGGCCGACATGCGCGCCGAACGCACGATCTATGACGAGCTTTCCGCCGCACGCCCGGGCTGGGGCTTCGTGATGGAGGAGGCCGGGGTGATCGAGGGCGATCCCGGGATGCCGCGCTGGATCGTCGATCCGCTCGACGGCACCAGCAACTTCCTCCACGGCATCCCGCATTTCGCGATCAGCATCGCGGCACAGGAACCGCGCGCGGATGGCAAGGGCTGGGGCGATGTGGTGGCGGGTGTGGTCTACCAGCCGATCACCGATCAGACCTTCTGGGCCGAAAAGGCGCGCGGGGCATGGCTGCATGATGCGCGCCTGCGCGTGTCGGCCCGTTCACGCCTGTCGGATGCGCTGGTGGCGACCGGAGTGCCCTTCTTTGGCCACGGCGATTTCGCCGAATGGAGCCGGATTTTCGGTGCAATCGGCCCGGAAGTCGCCGGCATTCGTCGGTTTGGCGCCGCATCGCTTGATCTCGCCTATGTGGCACAGGGCCGATTTGACGGGTTCTGGGAAAGCGGCCTGTCAGATTGGGACACCGCCGCCGGGTGCCTGCTGGTGCGCGAGGCGGGCGGGTTCGTCTCCGACTTTCGCGGACGCAGCGAAGCTATCCATTCGACGCAGGTGCTTGCGGCGAACGATGCGCTGCATTCGAAGCTGCACAAGCTCCTTGCCGGAGCCTTGCGCTAGCTCGTCTGCACGCCCTCCGGCGGTCGAAATCCTCGGTCATGCGGCCTGAAGGTCGGGCGTCCGTGTGCGGCGGCTCAGCTTTGCTTGCGCTGCGGGCGGCCGATCGGCCTTGGGCGCTGTGCGCCGTTTGCAGCGCTTGCCAGTGATGCTTGGCCTCGCTAACAGCGCGGGGCATCCCGCACAGGCGCCCCTGTGGTGGAATTGGTAGACGCGACCGACTCAAAATCGGTTGGAGAAATCCGTGCCAGTTCGAGTCTGGCCAGGGGCACCATGTCCTGCATTTTCTCGGTGCTGGTCGCTGCGCGGCATTTGCTTATGGCCGCTTGGCCTTGCGAAACCTTGACGGGTTCGATGTTGATCCCCGCAGCGCCCCGGCGCTGACAAACCGCTTGCCGGCACCCGCCTGCTCTGGCTAGCCTTGTGCCTAACGCCATGCTTGATGCACCCTCCTACCACGCGATCGCGGCCATGGCGGTAACCATCGCCATGTTCATCGCCTTTGCCCGCGGGCGTTATCCCGAGGAAATCATTTCGCTCATTACCATCGCGGTGATCGGGGTAGGGCTCTACTTTGCCCCGCTGGAAGGAGCCAAGCCGACCGACGGGCTTGCGATTGCCTTCGGCGGTTTTGGCCATTCGGCGCTGATCACGATCTGCGCGTTGATGATCATGGGCCGCGGGCTGGTGGTGACGGGCGCATTGGAGCCTTTCGCGCGGCTGCTCGAAGGGGTGTTCCGCGCCAATGCCCAGCTTGGCCTGCTGGCCGCGCTGCTGGTCGCTTTTACCATGTCGATGTTCGTCAATGATACGCCGGTGATGGTGCTGCTGATCCCGATTATCGTCGCAATCGCGTCCCGGGGGCTGATGGCATCTTCCAAGGCCCTGATGCCGGTGAACGCCGCAGTCCTGCTCGGCGGGATGGCAACCACCATCGGCACCTCTACCAACATTCTCGTCGTCACGATTGCCGATGATATCGGCATGAAACCGATGGGCGTGTTCCAGTTCACGCCGATCGTGCTGATTGCCGGGCTGGTGGCGATTCCCTATTTGTGGCTGGTGATGCCGCGGATGCTGCGCGACAATTCGGTGACCCCCGACAACGCCCGCCGCATCTTCCACACCCGCCTGCGCGTGGGTGCGAGCAGCCTGCTGGCGGGCAGCGATCTGGCTGCGGTGAGGGACAAGCTGCCGCAGGAAATCGCTTTTCACGATGCCCCCGCAGGCCCGCTCCAGCCCGAACAGCGCCTGCATATCTCGGGCACCCACGAAGCGCTGGAAGAGGCTGCGCGCGCGCTCAAGGGCGAACTCGCGCCGAGCTGGGTGGTTGATCGCATCCGCCGCGTTTCCCGCCAGCGGGGCGAGGATATCGTCGCGGTCGAAATGACCGTGACGGCTGATTCGCGCCTGGTTACGCGCACGCTGGCAAGTTCGGGGATTGCCGATCTCTACGGGGTGGCGGTGCTCGGCATCCATCGCCCTGATCGGGTGCTGGGCGAGCGCGATACCTATTCCGAAGGCGGCGACCTCAGGATCCTTGAAGGCGATGTGCTGCTGGTGATGGGGATCGAGGAAGACCTGCAGAACTTTGCCAATAATGACGGCCTGCTGCGGCTCGAAGGGGCGCGCGAGCTGCCGCGCCGGTCAAAGGCGGTGCTGGCCGGCGCGATCATGCTGGGCACAATCGCCACGGCCTCGCTCGGCCTGCCGTGGTTCGACGCGAATGGCTATGCGCCGATCAAGCTGCCGATCGCGATTTCGGCGCTGGCGGGGGCAATTGCGATGTTCGTCACCGGCTGCGTCAAATTCGACCGGGTCGGGCGTGCGCTGTCGGCCAAGGTGATCGTGCTGATTGCTGCCAGCCTCGCCATCGGCCGGGTGATCGATGAAAGCGGCGCAGCGGCATGGCTGGGGCAGATGCTCTCGCTCGGGCTGGGCTATCTTCCTCCGGCACTGGTGCTGTCGGCGATCATGATCTTCGTAACCGTGGTAACCAACTTCGCTTCCAACGCCACCGCCGCCACGATCGGCACCCCGATTGCCTACAGCATCGCCATGCGTTTGGGCCTGCCGCCCGAACCGCTGGTGCTGGCGGTGCTGTTCGGCTGCAACCTCTCCTTCGCTACCCCGATTGCCTATCAGAGCAACCTGTTGATCATGTCCGAGGGCGGCTATGAATTCGGCGATTATGTGCGCGCCGGGGTGCCGCTGGTGGCGCTGATGGTGACGGTGCTCTCGGTGCTGCTGGTGCTCTGGTATGGGTTGTGAAAGGCGCGCGCGTTTCCTGCCGGCAGCGCGCTGTGCCATGGTCGCGCGGTCACCAGATGGCCCCTTTGATGATAGTTTTGCGCCTGCGGGCAGGGCTGTGTCGGGGGGCAGGGGTGGGCCTGGGTTTTCGGTCTCTGGATAGTGTCTCATGTCTCTCTGACAGGGTCGGAGATGAGCAAAGGGGAAAGCGATGCGGGTAATGGTTATTCGGGCAGCAGCAAGCGCGCTGGCGCTGATGGCGGTGCCGGCGCAGGCGGATGAGCTGCGCGATGCGGTGGCGGCGGAGATGCCGGGGCTGATCGCGCTTTATGAGGATCTGCACGCCAATCCCGAGTTGAGCTTCCAGGAGGTCGAGACCGCGAAGAAGCTCGCGGCCCGCGCCCGTGCGCTGGGCTTCGCAGTGACCGAGGGCGTCGGCAAGACCGGAGTGGTCGCGGTGATGAAGAACGGCGACGGGCCGACAGTCATGCTGCGCGCCGACATGGACGGGTTGCCGGTGATCGAGCAGACCGGGCTGCCCTTTGCCTCCAAGCGCCGCGCAGTGCCTGCCACCGGTATCGAGACCGGGGTGATGCACGCCTGCGGCCACGATACCCACATGGCCGCGTGGATCGGCACAGCGCGGCTGCTCAGCCAACGCAAGAGCGAATGGTCGGGCACGCTGGTGATGATCCTGCAACCGGCCGAGGAGATCGGCGAGGGCGCCAAGGCGATGCTCGATGACGGCCTGTTCACCCGCTTTCCCAAGCCCGATTACGTGCTCGCCTTCCATGATGCCGCGCAGGCACCGGCGGGGATGATCGGCTATTCCAAGGGCTTCGCGCTGGCCAATGTCGATTCGGTCGATGTGGTGGTGCCGGGCATCGGCGGGCATGGGGCCTATCCGCACGCCACCAAGGATCCGATCGTGATCGCTGCAAGCATCGTCACCCGGCTCCAGACGCTGGTCAGCCGCGAGCTTGATCCGAAGGAGCCTGCGGTGGTGAGCGTCGGCAGCTTCCAGGCGGGTTCCAAGCACAACATCATCCCCGATGAGGCGCGGTTGCAGATCACCGTGCGCTCCTATGCCGATGAAACCCGCAAGCACCTGCTCGATGGCATTGCCCGGATTGCGAAGGGCGAGGCGCTGGCCGCCGGGATGCCCGAGGACAAGCTGCCGCGCGTGACGGTGTCTGATCCCTATACGCCTGCGACCTACAACACTCCCGAATTCACCGATCGGGTGATGACGGGGCTGAAGGGGCGCTTTGCGGGCCGGGTGGTGGAAACCCCGAGCGTGATGGGCGGCGAAGATTTCAGCCAGTATTACCGGGCTGATCGCGAGAATGTGCAATCGCTGATCTTCTGGGTCGGCGGGGTCAGCGCGGCGGAATGGGAGAAGGCACAGAAGGGCGAGCTTCAGCTGCCCTCGCTGCACTCGCCCTTCTGGGCCCCCGACGCACCGGTGGTGATCGCCACCGCGACCGAAGCTTTAACGGCGGCGACGCTGGAACTGATGGGGAAGAACCAAAGCCCTCAAGCAGCGCAGCGGTAGGGCACACAAACGCCCTCAAGCAGCGAAGCGGTAGGGCAAACAAACGCCCTCAAGCAGCGCAGCGGTAGGGCACACACAAAATTCGGCCGCCGGAGCGCGCCTTTGGGGGCGCATTCCGACGGCCGTTTCTCCTCCCCAGGAGAACTGTTGAAACGGGTTATTCCGAAGCCGGCACGTAGGTTCCGAGCCGGTGGTGCAAGGCGTTGATCCTGGCCAGTTCCTCGCGGTCTTCGGTGGTGCGGGCGTGGCTTTCGAGGGCGCGGCGCAGCAGCTTCATGTCGGCAGTCGAGAGCAGCGCGCGGGCGCGGGCAGGCTCGGTCTTGGGGGTATCGGTATCGCTCATGTCACTCTCCGCTGGGTGATTGCCCGCGAGGTTTTAGGCGCTTCGGCAGGCAACCGGAAGGCTGCAAATTGCAAGCCTCCCGGCCTTGTCCCCGCCTTAGGCTGCTTCGAACTGGTTCATCGTGTTGTGCACGCCGCCCGCCTTCAGCGCCGCTTCACCGGCGAAATACTCCTTGTGATCATCACCGATGTCGCTGCCCGACATGTTCTGGTGCTTCACGCAGGCGATGCCCTGACGGATCTCCTCGCGCTGGACGTTCTTGACGTAGCCCAACATCCCGGCATCGCCAAAGTATTCGCGGGCGAGGTTGTCGGTGCTGAGCGCGGCAGTGTGATAGGTCGGCAGCGTGATGAGGTGATGGAAGATGCCGGCCCGCGCAGCGGCGTCGCGCTGGAAGGTGCGGATCCTCTCGTCGGCTTCGGCGGCCAGCTCGGTGGTGTCGTAATCGACGCTCATCAGCTTGGCGCGGTCGTAAGCCGACACGTCCTTGCCGGCCGCTGCCCAGGCATCGAACACCTGCTGGCGGAAGTTGAGCGTCCAGTTGAAGCTCGGCGAGTTGTTGTAGACCAGCTTGGCGTTCGGCACGACTTCGCGGATCCGGTCGACCATCCCGGCGATCTGCTCGACGTGCGGCTTCTCGGTCTCGATCCAGAGCAGGTCAGCACCGTTCTGGAGCGAGGTGATGCAGTCGAGCACGACGCGATCTTCGCCCGTTCCGGCGCGGAACTGGTAGAGGTTGGACGGCAGGCGCTTGGGCGCGAGCAGCTTGCCATTGCGGCTGATGAACACCTGCCCGTTGGTGATGTTCGCTGGATCGACTTCATCGCAGTCGAGGAAGCTGTTGTACTGATCGCCGAGGTCGCCCGGCTCTTTCGAGAAGGCAATCTGCTTGGTCAGACCGGCACCGAGCGAATCGGTGCGGGCAACGATGATGCCATCGTCCACACCCAGTTCGAGGAAGGCGTGGCGGCAGGCGCGGATCTTCTGGAGGAAGTCCTCGTGCGGGACAGTGACCTTGCCATCCTGGTGGCCGCACTGCTTTTCGTCCGAGACCTGGTTTTCGATCTGGAGCGCGCAGGCCCCGGCTTCGATCATCTTCTTGGCGAGCAGGTAGGTCGCCTCGGCATTGCCGAAGCCGGCATCAATGTCGGCGATGATCGGCACAACGTGGGTCTCGTAATGGTCGATGGCGTGCTCGATGCGCTTGGCTTCGACCGCGTCGCCGGCCTTGCGGGCAGCGTCGAGAGCGCGGAACATCATGCCGAGTTCGCGGGCATCGGCCTGCTTGAGGAAGGTATAGATCTCCTCGATCAGCGCGGGCACGCTGGTCTTTTCGTGCATCGACTGGTCGGGCAGGGGGCCGAATTCGCTGCGCAGCGCGGCGACCATCCAGCCCGACAGATACAGGTAGCGGCGCTTGGTGGTGCCGAAATGCTTCTTGATCGCGATCAGCTTCTGCTGTGCGACGAAGCCGTGCCAGCAGCCCAGCGACTGGGTGTATTGCGCAGGGTCGGCGTCGTAGGCCGCCATGTCGGCGCGCATGATCTTGGCGGTGTGCCTGGCGATGTCGAGACCGGTGTTGAAACGGTTCTGGATGACCATGCGCGCAGCGCTTTCGGGATCGATCGCGGCCCAGCTCGGCCCGTTCGCGGTGATGACTTCGCGCATCCGGGTGATGGTGTTTTGATAGGTCATGTGCATCTCCTGTCCGTTCTGGGGTGCGGCGAGCGTTTGAGAGACTCGCGGCATCGGATGAGCAGGCTGTGACTTGTTGCGGCGCAGCATGACAGGAAAACTTACAAAAAATCTTGTCGCTATGCCGACATTATCCCTCAAAGTTGTGTAAATCGGTAAATTAATTTACATTAGCGGCGATGATCGAATCCAATCTTCTCGCCGGACCCGCACTGCGTCGCCTGCGCAAGCGCGAGGGGCTGACGCAGGCATCGATGGCTGCGGTGCTGGGCATCTCGCCATCCTATCTCAACCTGATCGAGCGCAACCAGCGCCCGCTCTCCGCGCGCGTGCTGGTGCAGGTGATCGAGCGGTTCGACTTCGATCCGCGCAGCTTGCGCCAGGATGACGCGATCGGCGGGCTTGATGGGCTGGTGCGGCGCATGGCGGACAAGCGCTTTGCCGATCTGGGCATCGATCGCGAGGAAGTGCAGGAGTTCCTCGCCGCCGCGCCGCAGATTGCGGCCGCCTTCGCGCGGCTTTACGACACGGGTGGCGGCGAGCGCCTTGTCGTCGAGGACACGGCTGCAGCGGCCCGCCGTGTGATCGAGCGCTGGCAGAACCACTTCAGCGATCTCGATCATGCCGCCGAGGATCTCGCTGATGAACTGCGCCTGTCGCGCGGCGAGATCAGCGCAGCGCTCGGCGAACGGTTGCGCGAAAAGCACCGCATCACGGTGCGCATCCTGCCGGCCGAGGTGATGCCGGGGCAGGTTCACCGGCTCGATCTCCATGCGCGACAACTCCAGCTGTCGGAGATGTTGCCCGGGGCGGCGCGGCGCTTCCAGATCGCGCGGCAGGTCGGACAACTCGAAATGCGCGAGGGCATCGAGACCATCGTTGCCGGCGCGGGCCTCGCCAGCGAGGAGGCGCGCCACATGCTGCGCGAGCACATCGCCGATTATCTCGCAGGGGCGCTGCTGCTGCCCTATCGCCGTTTCCTGCGCGCCTGCGAGCAGACCGCCTATGATCTCGCCGTGCTCCAGCGCCGCTTTGCCGTCAGCTTCGATCAGGCCGCACAGCGCCTCACCACGCTGGGGCGGGTGGGCGAGCGCGGTCTGCCGTTCTTCATGGCCACGATCGACCGTGCCGGGCGGCTGGAGCGCTTCACGGCCGGTGGTTCCGGCGCGCTCTATCCGCTCGACGGCGCGCGTTGGCCGGCATGGATTCCCTATGGCGCCTTCGAGCGACCCGGGACGGTGCTGACCCAGGCCGTGACCTTCAGCGAGGGCGAGGCCAGCCCGCGCCACTGGCTGATGATCACCCGCACCGTTGATGGCGACGGCGTGATGTGTTCGGCCCGCCGTGCGGTGGTGCTCGGCATCGAGGCGCGCTTCGCGGGCGAGCTGGCCTATGCCCGCGGGGTATCGCTCGATCCGGCCGATGCCGTTCCGCTCGGAACACCGTGTGGCCGCTGCGGTCGGGCCGAATGCCTCACCCCTGCCTCGCCGCGCATGGCGAGCGCGCTGCCGCGGCCGCGGATGGAGGTGTGAGCACAGCATTAACCTTCGCAAACCGCAGAATTTCCCGCTCTTGCTGCGGTGTAAAATTTACCGACACTTAAGGTCTCCTCGCTAGAACCTGTCCGCGCAAAGCGTCGAGGCCAGACCCGTCATGATCCGCCTGTTCAAGCACTATATCCCGCATGCCGTGCTGCTGCTCGGCCTGCTTGATCTGGGCTTGCTGGTGCTGGCGAGCGAAATGGCGTGGCAATTGCGCGCGGGCCAGATCGGTATGGCAATCGAAGGTTTCGGCGACCGCTGGCTCGCGCTCGCCGGCACCGCGACGATCATCTGGCTGGCGATGATCGCGGTTGGGGTCTATGGCCCTAATGCGCTGCGATCCTTGCGTTTTGCCGGCGCGCGGGTGCTGGTGGCGATCAGCCTCGGGATTATTGCGCTGGCGGTGATCGACTTCATCGTCCCGAGCGACTTCTTCTGGCGCTCGACGCTGCTTTACACCATGGGGCTGGCCATCCTCGTGCTGGTGGCTGACCGGCTGCTGCTGAACAGTTTTCTCGGCTCCTCGGCCTTCCGGCGACGCGTGATGGTGCTGGGCGCGGGCGACCGGGCGCAGCGTCTGCGCGAACTGGGCGACAAGCCCGAAACCGGCTTTGCGATCGTCGCCTTTATCGCGATGAGCGACAACCAGCGCGTGGTCGAGGAAGCGATCCCGCGCTCGGCCATCCACGATCTGGGCCGGTTCGTCGAGAACCTCGGCGTGTCCGAAGTGGTGCTGGCGTTGCAAGAGCGCCGCAACGCGCTGCCGCTCAAAGACCTCTTGCGGATCAAGACCAAGGGCGTTCATGTCAACGATTTTTCCAGCTTCATCGAGCGCGAGACGGGCCGGGTCGATCTCGACACCGTTAATCCCAGCTGGCTGATTTTCTCCGACGGCTTTTCCAGCAGCCGCATGTTTTCCAGCGCGGTCAAGCGGATATTCGACATCATCGCCAGCACGATCCTGCTGGTGCTGACCCTGCCGGTGATTGCACTGTTCGCGGTTCTGGTGAAGCTCGACAGCAAGGGACCGGCGTTTTTCCGCCAGACCCGCGTGGGGCTTTATGGCGAGCCGTTCACGCTGATCAAGCTGCGCTCGATGCGCACCGATGCGGAAAAGGACGGGGCCAAGTGGGCGGAAAAGGACGACCCGCGCATAACGCGGCTCGGGCGGTTCATTCGCAAGGTCAGGATCGACGAACTCCCCCAGACCTGGAGCGTGCTCAAGGGCCAGATGAGTTTTGTCGGCCCGCGCCCCGAGGTGCCGGCCTTCGTGGAAAGCCTCGAGGAGGAAATTCCCTTCTACGGTGAGCGGCACATGGTCAAGCCCGGCATCACCGGCTGGGCGCAGATCAACTATCCCTATGGCGCTTCGGTGGAGGATAGCCGCTGCAAGCTCGAATATGATCTCTACTACGCCAAGAACTATACGCCCTTCCTCGATTTCGTGATCCTGCTCCAGACCTTGCGGGTGATCCTGTGGCCGGAGGGGGCGCGGTGAGCGGCTTGCCCGAAGGCATGGCTCTGCTGGCGTGGCTGGCATGGCTGGCCGGCGCGGCGCTGGGCGCGGGGTCGCTGGTGTGGATCTGGAACTGCGGCGATCCGGCCCGGCCCGACCGCCTGCCGCTGGCTGCCGCGAGCGTGCTGGCCGGTGCCGCCTGCGCCATTTGTGCCGCTTTGGGGCCTGGCCACGCTGCCGCTCAGCTCGCGATCATGGCGCGCAACCTTGCGCTGATTGCGGCGATCTATGGCATGTTTTCTGCCGACGGACGGGCGGCCAGTCTCAAACCGATCCGCCCGGTGATTATCACGCTGGTGCTGGTGCAATTGTGCCAGCCGCTGGTGCTGGGCCTGCAACTGCGCGGGGCGGAGTTCCCGGCGATTGCGCGGGCCGCTTTCGATGTGCGGATGCTCACCGACATGCTGGTGGCGATTGGCGCGCTGATGCTGCTGCACAACCTCTATGCCGGGGCGGCGGACGGATCGCGCTATCTGCTGCGCTGGTCGGTGATCGCGCTGTCGGGCATCTTCGCCTATGATCTGAACCTGGCGACGATCGCCTATCTTGGCGGCGAATATCCGGCGCTGCTGCGCGATCTGCGTGGGCTGTTTGCCGGAGTGATGGGCATATTGTTCGCGCTCGGGATGAGCCCGGCTGGTCCGCGCGTGCAGTTCAGCCCGTCGCGCGCGGTCACCTTCCGCACGCTTTCGCTGCTGTTGATCGGCAGCTATCTGGCGCTGATGGTGCTGGTGGCCAAGTCGCTGCCGCTGGTGGGGGGCGATTTTGCCCGCACCGCGCAGGTGCTGTTCCTTGCGGCTGCAGCGGCGGCGGCAATCGCCGCGCTGCCTTCGCCGCGGCTGCGCGGCTGGCTGCGCGTCACCGCGACCAAGCATCTGTTCCAGCACCGCTATGACTACCGCGAGGAATGGCTGCGCTTCACTCGCACGATTGGCCGCGCCGGCAAAAGCAGCGCCAGCCTTGAGGAGCGCGCGGTCAAGGCGTTGGCGGATATCACCGAAAGCCCGGCAGGCCTGCTGCTGATGCCCAACGAGGAGGCCCAGCTGGAGCTTACCGCGCGCTGGAACTGGCCGACCATCGCTGTCCCCGCAGTGGCGGGTGAACATCTGCTGGCCGGTCTGCTCGAACAGCACAACCTCATCATCGCGCTCGACGAGGCGCGCGGCGGGATCGAGCATCACGGCGAGATCGCGCAACTGCCCGAATGGCTGATCGAGGCCGAGGATGCCTGGGCGCTGGTGCCGCTGATCCACTTCGATCGTCTGGTCGGTGCGATCGTGCTGGCCCGTCCGCGCACCGCGCGGCGGCTTGACTGGGAGGATTTCGATCTGCTGCGCGTGGTCGGGCAGCAACTCGCCAGCTACCTGTCCGAACAGGCCGGACAGCAGGCGCTGATGGACGCGACGCGGTTCGATGATTTCAACCGCCGCATGGCTTTCGTGATGCACGACATCAAGAACCTCGCCAGCCAGCTGTCGCTGCTGGCGGCCAATGCGCAGAAGCACGCCGACAACCCGGCTTTTCGGGCCGACATGCTGCTGACCTTGCGCAATTCGGCCGACAAGCTGGCTGCGCTGCTGGCGCGGCTCGGGCGCTATGGCTCCAATCCCGTCACCCAGCTTTGTGCGATCGATCTGACCGACTTGGCGCGCAATGTCGCAAGGCGGCTCGGCGCGGTGCATCCGGTCGCCCTGACCCGCGAGGATAGCGTTATGGTGATGGCCGATCCCGAAGCGCTCGAACAGGTGCTCGTGCATCTGGTCCAGAACGCGATTGACGCAAGCGAGCCGGGCATGGCGGTGTGTCTTGATGTCAGCGCCGATAGCCTCCACGGCACGCTGGAGGTGCTCGATACCGGCTGCGGCATGAGCCCCGAATTCGTGCGCTCCGGCCTGTTCAAGCCGTTCGTCTCGTCCAAGCCTGGTGGCTTCGGTATCGGGGCGTTCGAAGCGCGCGAACTGGTCAACGCGATGGGCGGCCGGGTGGCGGTCGAATCGCGTGAAGGATTGGGCACCCGCTTCAGCGTGGTGCTGCCGCTGGCCGATGCGGTGCGGCTTCTCGGCAGCGCGGCCAATGGCGGACAGGAAGCGATTTCGCGGGAGGTGGCGTGATGGCCGACAGGAAACCCCCATTGCTGGTGATCGAGGATGATCCCGGCCTGCAGGCGCAGCTCAAATGGTCATATGACGATTTCGACGTGCTCATCGCGGGTGACCGCGATTCTGCCCTTGCAGCATTACGGGCAGAAATGCCGGCAGTGGTGACGCTCGATCTCGGCCTGCCGCCCGATCCCGATGGCACCAGCGAAGGCTTTGCGCTGCTTGATGCGATCATGGCGCTCAAGCCTGATACCAAGGTGATCGTCGCCAGCGGCCATGGCGCGCGCGAAAGCACACTGCAGGCGATCGAGCGCGGGGCCTATGATTTCTACCAGAAGCCGCTTGATATCGACACGCTCGGGCTGATTGTGCGGCGGGCGTTCAACCTGCACCGGATCGAGCAGGAAAACCGCCGGCTGGTGGCCAGTGCCAGCCAGAACAGGACCGTGCTTGGCCGGCTGATCACCGGCGCGCCTGAGATGATCAAGGTCGCGCGCACGATCGAACGCGTTGCCAAGACCAGCGTTTCGGTGATGCTGCTCGGCGCGAGCGGCACTGGCAAGGAACTGCTGGCCAGGGGGCTGCACGATGCCAGCGACCGGGCCGACGGGCCGTTTGTTGCGATCAATTGTGCCGCGATTCCGGAAAACCTGCTCGAAAGCGAGCTGTTCGGGCACGAAAAGGGCGCCTTTACCGGAGCGGTCAAAACCACCGAGGGCAAAATCGAAAGCGCCCACGGGGGCACGCTGTTTCTCGATGAGGTGGGCGACATTCCGTTGCCGCTCCAGGTCAAGCTGCTGCGCTTCCTGCAGGAACGCACCATCGAGCGGGTCGGCGGGCGGCGGGCGATTGCGGTCAACACCCGGATCGTGTGCGCCACCCATCAGGATCTCGAAAGCATGATCCACCAGGGGGCCTTCCGGGAAGACCTGTTCTATCGTCTGGCCGAAATCGTGGTGCGCATTCCCGGCCTTGCCGAAAGGCACGGCGATTCGGTGCTGCTGGCCAAGGTGTTCCTCAAGCGCTTTGCTGCCGAGATGAACCCGTCCGTCACCGGCTTTGCCGCCGACGCGCTCGCCGCGATCGACGCGCATAACTGGCCGGGCAATGTTCGCGAGCTGGAAAACCGCGTGAAGCGTGCCGTCATCATGGCCGATGGCAAAATGGTCCATGCCGGCGATCTCGATCTTGGCGAGGACGAGGGGGACAGCGCCGATGTGCTCAACCTCAAGGCTGCGCGCGAGGCGGCCGACCGGCGGGTGATCCGCCACGCACTTGCCCGCAGCGAGGGCAATATCTCCAGCACCGCCAAGCTGCTCGGGATCAGCCGCCCGACGCTGTACGATCTGATCAGGCAGTATGATCTGCAGACCTGACATCCTTGCCGGATGGCTGGCCTGTGCGCTTGTCTTGACAGGGTGCGACAGGGATCGCACCGTCAGCAGTGGCGCGCCTTCGGGCGGGGCCGAAGTTCTGCGTCTGCTGCGGCAGGCCGATGTCGCGATGGGCGGCGGGGCCTTGCCACGCGCCGGAACGTTGCTGGACGAGGCGCGAGGTCTGGAGCCGGCAAATCCGGATGTCTGGGTCGCCATCGCCCGCCTGCGCTATCGCGGCGGCGAGCACCTGACTGCACTTGAGGCGGCGGACCGGGCGCTGGCGCTTGGCCCCGATCACGCGCCGGCACTGCTGCTGCGGGCGTTGATGGTGCGTGATGCGCACGGCTTGGCCGATGCCCTGCCGTGGTTCGAAGCGGCGCTGGCTGCCGAGCCTGGTTACGCTGATGCGAGGGCCGAATATGCTGCGACGCTCGGCGATCTCGGGCGCTATCGCGAGATGCTGATGGCGGTGCGCGAACTGGCGCGCATCGCGCCGGACGATCCGCGCGTGTTCTATCTCCAGGCGGTGCTCGCCCAGCGCGGTGGCAAGCCGGTGCTGGCGCGCAGCCTGCTGGAGCGTAGCGGCCTGGCGACGCGCGGGGTTCCGGCCGCGGTGCTGCTCGATGCGTTGATCAGCCTCGATCAGGGCAATCATGCAAGCGCTGCCGAACAGCTTGAACGCCTGGTCGCGCGGCAGCCCGGCAACCGCCGGGTGCGCGCATTGCTGGCGCGGGCGTTGCTGCTCGACGGGCGCGAGGCCGAGGTGATCGCACGCTTTGCTGCCGAGGCCGCCGAGGCCGAGGCTTCGCCCTACCTGGTGATGTTGGTGGCCCGGGCCTACGAGCGCCTTGGCGATCGGGCCAGCGCTGCGCCGCTGCTGGCGCGCGCCTATGCCGCGCCGCCCGACGTGCCGGTGGTGCTGGCCGCGCGGGCGGGGCTGCCGCAGCCGACCGCCGATCTGCGCAGCAGCGCAGCTGCCGGACAGACCGATCAGGCCAGCCTGATCGCGCAGGGTTTGCGCGCGCGCTTTCCTGCCTCGGCCGATATTGCTGTGCTGGCTGGTGACACCGTTTTGGCGCGCGGCGATGCGCGGGCTGCGCTCGAGCGCTACGCTCTGGCCGCAAGGATCCGCCGTCCCTGGCCCCTGACCCGCAAGGCGGTGTTTGCCTACCGCAGCGCAGGCGATGCGATGGCCGCAGACACCCTTTTGGCACGCCATGTGGCGGGCGAGCCGGACAATCCTGCTGCGCTGGTGATGCTCGCGCAGTCGCTCGGCGCGCGCGGCGAGTGGGAGCGCGCCGCCTTGCTGCTCGATCACGCGATCGCGCTTGGAGCAGGGCATTATCCAGCGCTGCTGGCGCTGCGGGCCAAGGTTGCCCGCGGGCTTGGTGAGGGCGAAGTTGCGGCCCGGTTTGCGGCCCTGCGTGCCGAATTGCGCCCGCCCGCGCTGGAGGTGCGCTGACACGCCGCCGCTCGACAATCGCTGCAAGACGGGGCAGGGGGCCGCGCCATGCTGCTTCGCCGCCTGCCTTTCCTGACCGATCCGATGATCGCCGTGCTCTTGGCGATGACGACGCTGGCTTTCATTCTGCCTGCCACGGGCGAGGGCCGCGCGATCGTGCGGCACGTTTCCAATGGCGGGATCTTTGTGCTGTTCCTCGTCAACGGCATCCGCATTCGCCGCGCCGAAATCGCGCACGGGATCTGCAATTGGCGCTTTTTCGGTCCGCTGATGCTGTTCGTCTTCGGCGGCATGGCGCTGGCGGGGCTTGGCTTTGGCAGGCTTGCGGCAGGGATGCTGCCGCCGCTGGTGGCGTTGGGCTTTGTCTATCTCGGCTGCCTGCCATCAACCATTCAGTCGGCAACCTCCTACACCAGCCTTGCCCAGGGCAATGTCGCGCTGGCGGTGGTGGGCGCCGCGCTCATCAACATTGCCGGCGTGTTCATCAGCGCGCCGCTGTTTGCGTTGCTCGGTGGGGGCGAGGCAGGCGATGTCGGCAGCGCGGCGATTGTCCGCATCGGCCTCATCCTCGTGCTGCCTTTCGTGATCGGACAGGTGGTGCAGGACCGGGTGATCGAGCAGGTGGCGGCGCAGCGCTCACGGATCGCCTGGCTCGACCGGGGGGTGATCGGCCTGGCGGTCTATGTCGCCTTTTCGGGCGCGGTCGAGCAGGGGCTGGCAAGCCTGTTCGCGCCCGCCGATTGGGCGGTGCTGGTGCTGCTGGTGCTGCTGTTTTTGGCACTGGCGCTTGGGTCGGCATGGGGCGTCGGCAAGCTCTTGGGCCTGCCGCGGGCGGATCGCATCACCTTCCTGTTTGCCGGTTCGCAGAAAAGCGTCGCCATCGGAGCGCCCGTGGCCGCGATCCTGTTTGCGCCCTCGGCCGCGGGCTTCGTGATCGCCCCGCTGCTGCTCTATCACCTTGCGCAGCTGGTGCTGGCCGCTCCGCTTGCCGCGCGTCTTGCGCGGGGTTAGCCGCCGGCGCGCTCGGCCCGCTGGTGGCGCACCGACCACCAGAACGACAGGCCGATCAGCATCGCGCCGATCAGGCCGGTGATCGTTTCGGGAATGTGATACACCGCCGACACCAGCATGATCGCGCCCAGCACGACAATTGCCCAGAACGCGCCGTGTTCGAGATAGCGATACTCGGCCAGCGTTCCCTGCCTGACGAGGTGCACCGTCATCGAGCGCACGAACATTGCACCGATCGACAGGCCGAGCGCAATCACGATCATGTTGTTCGACAGCGCAAAGGCCCCGATCACCCCGTCGAAGCTGAAGCTCGCATCGAGGATGTTGAGGTACAGGAACCCGCCAAAGCCGCTGCGCACCACTGCCCCGGCCAGCCGTGCCGCTTCCTCGCGCATTTCGAGCCAGTGGCTCACCGCTTCCACCGCGATAAAGGTGACGAGGCCGAGCATCCCGGCGACAAGGAAGGTGTGCGCGTCTTCCACCGGCAGCAGCGCCGAAATGCCCCACATCCCCAGCAAGAGGATCGCGATCTCGATCGCCGGCAGGTTGGACACCTTCGACAGCGCGCGTTCGATGGTGCCGATCCAGTGCACGTCCTTGTCATCGTCGAAGAAGAACTTCATCCCCACCATCGCCAGGAACGCGCCGCCGAACCCGGCGATGCCGATATGGGCGGAGCTGACCAGCTCCTCGTATTTCGCGGGATTGTTGAGCGAAAGGTTCAGTGCCTCGATCGGGCCGATGTTCGCGGCAATCGCCACAATCATGAGCGGAAAGACGATCCGCATGCCGAATACCGCAAAGGCGATCCCCCAGGTCAGGAAGCGCTTCTGCCACACATCGTCCATGTCCTTGAGCACCGAGGCATTGACCACGGCATTGTCGAAGCTCAGCGAGACTTCGAGCACCGAGAGAATGACCACGATCCACAGCACCTGCGCGATCCCCGCCAGCGTGCCGGCGCTGATGAAGCCGTACCATGCCGCAAGGCCAAGGCAGATTACTGTGAAGATCAACGAAAAATTGTAATAGCGAAACAGCGTCTGCATGGCAGGGGCCTGACAAATGGAACGGGGAGGGGTGGGGAGGAATTTCAGCCCTTGGGCTGGTAGGTCTGGTCGTCGCTTGGGAAGGCGCGGGTGCGCACTTCTTCGGCATAGCGCGCCACCGTCCGGTCGATCACGCCGGCAATGTCCTCGTAACGCTTCACAAAGCGCGGCACCCGTTCGAACATGCCCAGCATATCCTCGGTGACGAGCACCTGCCCGTCGCACTGCACCGATGCGCCGATGCCGATGGTGGGGCAGGACACCGCCTCGGTGGCGGCAATCGCGATGGGTTCAACCACGCCTTCGATAACGATCGCAAAAGCGCCCGCAGCGTCGAGCGCGGCGGCATCGGTGACGATCTTCTCGGCTTCGGCCTCGGAGCGCCCGCGTGCCCCGTAGCCGCCGAGCACGTTGACGGCCTGCGGGGTGAGGCCGACATGGCCCATCACCGGGATGCCACGCTGGCTGAGGAATGCGACGGTGGGAGCCATCGCCGCCCCGCCTTCGAGCTTCACCGCCGCAGCGCCGGTCTGTTTGAGCAGAAAGGCCGCGCTTTCAAATGCCTGCTGCGGCGAGGCCTCATAGGAGCCGAACGGCATATCGATGACCACGACCGAATGGTATGATCCGCGCACCACCGCTGCGCCATGATTGGCCATCATCTCGAGTGTGACCGGCACGGTTGAGGGCAGGCCATAGATCACCTGTCCGAGCGAATCCCCCACCAGCAGCAGATCGCAATGGCGATCCAGCAATTGCGCCTGACGCGCGGTGTAGGCGGTGAGCATCACCAGCGGTTCGGCCGCGGTGCCGCCTGACTTGCGGGCGCGGATGGCGGGCACGGTCAGCCGCTTGATTGGTGCCGGGGTCGGATTGGCGCGGCTGGTGCTGGTGTCGAGCTGGAAGGTTGTGGACATGGGCAAAGCGTCTAGCCGCTGCGCGCGCCGGGGGAAAGAGCGTGCTTTCGACTTGTGTTGCGGGCTTGTTACGCTAGCTTGCGCCACATTCGATCGCGCGGGGGATCTGCGTGCGGTCAATGGGAGAGCTAATCCGGATGTTTCTTGACACGATCAAGCCGCGCGCCGCGCAGGCGTGCAGGGGGAAATTGTAATGGCAAGCAAACCGAACCGCAGCATTGTCGAGCGGATGTTCGCGCGCAAATCGATTGCGCAGGTGCAGCGTGAAACGCAAACCAGTGAATTGAAGCGCTCGCTGGGCAAGTGGAACCTCTTGCTGCTGGGCGTGGGCTGCATCATCGGGGCGGGCATCTTCGTGCGCACCGGCAGCGCTGCGGCGCTTCATGCCGGGCCGGCGGTGCTGCTGAGCTTCGTGGTCGCGGGCATTGTCTGCGCTTTTGCCGGCCTGTGCTATGCCGAGCTGTCTTCGACCCTGCCGGTGTCGGGTTCGGCCTACACCTATGGCTACACCACACTGGGCGAGTTCGTGGCGTGGATCATGGGCGCGCTGCTGCTGCTCGAATATGGCCTGGCCGCCTCGGTGGTGGCGGTTGGCTGGGGCGGCTATGTCGTCAGTCTGCTGGCCGATTTCGGCATCGTCATTCCGCCACAATTCACCGGCCCCTCGGGGTACACGCTTATGAAGGACGGCGCGCCGGTGCTGATTGACGGGCAGACGGTGACGACGATCTTCAACCTTCCCGCCTTCCTTATCTGCATCGCGCTCGCCGCGCTGCTGGTGGTGGGCGTGTCTGAAAGCGCCAAGGTCAACAACGCCATTGTCGCGATCAAGGTCAGCGTGCTCACCGCCTTCATCGTGGTCGGCGGGCTGATCGTGCTGTCGAATTTCACCGAACTGGCGGCCAAGAACTGGGTGCCGTTCATTCCCGAAAACCAGGGTGATGGCGAATTCGGCGTGAGCGGCATCATCCGCGCCGCCTCGATCGTGTTCTTTGCCTATATCGGCTTTGAAGCGGTCTCGACCGCCGGCCAGGAGGCCAAGGATCCGGCCAGGGATATGCCCTTCGGCATCATCGGCAGCCTTGTGGTGTGCACCGTGATCTACATGCTGGTCGCCGCGATCATGACGTTGCTGGTGCCTTACAATACGCTCAACGTGCCCGATCCGGTGGCGGTAGTGGTCGACAATTTCGGCCCGCAGTGGGGATGGCTGGCGAAGATCATCAAGGTCGGCGCGATCATCGGCCTGACTTCGGTGGTGCTGGTGCTGATGTATGCCCAGACCCGCATCTTCTACACCATGGCGCGCGACGGGCTGCTGCCCAAGGTGTTCAGCCGTGTGAACAAGCGGTTCCAGACGCCTGCGGTCAACACGGTTGTGGTCGGCCTGGTCACGGCGACTGCGGCAGGCTTTTTCGATATCAACGTGCTGGGCGACATGACTTCGGTCGGCACGCTGGCGGCCTTCGCGATCGTATGCCTCTCGGTGATCTACCTGCGCCGCGCCGCGCCCGAACTGCCGCGCGGCTTCACGGTGCCGTTCTATCCGGTGCTGCCGATCCTGGGCATCCTCTCGTGCCTTTATCTGATCACGTCCGTGCCGCTCAACGTTCTGATGTTCTTCTTTTATTACATGATCGGCGGGGTGGTGCTGTATTTCCTCTACGGCATCCACAACTCCAATCTCCAGCATGGTGAGCTGCAGGACGATGCGCCGGATATGGGCGAGTTCCCGGGGCCGGTGATCGACGAGTAATCGCTCGCCTTGCAGGTGGCGCATAAGGGGCGCGGGGAGCGGAGACGCTTCCTGCGCCCCTTGCATTGCAATCCGGTCAATCTTAGAACATAACACGAACATATGAGTCGTTCGCCCATGTCCTTCAAACCGTCACCCACCCAGATTCTGCCTGTGCGCCTGTCCGAAGCGCGCTGGCGGCCCGGGCTGGCTGGCCAGCCGCTCCACACGGAAATCTTCGCCCCTGCCAGTGAGGCGAGCGGGGCGGGGCTGGCGCTGGCTTTGGCGCGTGATGCGCTCGCCGCTTCAGCGCAGGGCGCGGATGCCCGCCATGTGCTGTGGGTGCAGGACAGGAAGGCGATCCGGCTCGGCGGGCGGCCCTTTGTCCATGGCCTGCCAGCTGATTTGCGCGAGCGTCTGATCCATGTCACCGCCGTGACGCCGGAAGATGCGCTGTTTGCGCTGGAAGAAGGGCTGAGGTGCCGTGACTTTACCTGCGTGATCGGTGAGATCGCGGGCAATCCGCGCGCGCTCGATTTCACCGCCTCGCGCCGCTTGAGCCTTACCGCAGAAAGGCACGGCGTTGCACTGTGGCTGGTGCGATTGGATGCCGTGCCCGATCTCTCCTCGGCGCGGATGCGTTGGCGTGCCCGTGCTGCTCCCTCGCCGCGCCCGCGCTGGAACCCAGGTGCCCCCGGCAGCGCCACCTGGCACGCCGAACTGTTCCGCGCCCGGGGCCACGTGCCGGGCGAATGGATGTTGAACGATGACCATTCATCCCTGCGCCTCTGCCCCGATCCCGCCAGCGAACCCGCCAGCACGTCGCATCCTCGCCATCTGGTTCGCCCGACTGTCGGTCGATCGTTGGCGGCGGGCGCTCGCGCCTGACGCGCGCCCGGCGGCCGATGCGCTCCCTACCGCGCTGATTCTCGAGACCGCGCACGGGCCCCGCATCGCTGCGGCCAATGATGCCGGTCTGCGCGCCGGAGTGCGTCCTGCAATGCTGCTGGCGGATGCCCGCGCGCTGTGCCCAGATCTGGTGACGGCACCGGCCGATCCGGCAGGCGATCTCGCGGCGCTGGAAAAGCTCGCGCTGTGGGCGCAGCGCTGGGGGCCGTGGAGCGCGCTTGATCCGCCCGATGGCGTGCTGGTTGATGTCACCGGGGCCGCGCACCTGCTGGGCGGAGAGACGGCGCTGCTGGCCGATGTCTCCACTGCCTTTGCCACACGCGGGCTGAGCGTGCGCGCCGCGCTTGCGCCCACGGCTGGCGCGGCCTGGGCGCTGGCGCATTATGGCCCGCCCGCCGCCATCCTTGCCCCTGGCGATGATCCGCTGCGGCTGCTCGGCGATCTGCCGGTGGCGGCGCTGCGGCTTGATGATGACGTGCTGACGGTGCTGCGCCGGCTCGGGATCAAGCGGCTTGGCCAGCTGGCCGGGGTGAGCGGGGTGGGGGATGGCGATCCGCACGCCGAGGCTGGCGCGCGCGATGCGCTCCAGCGTCGTTTCCGCAACCGCCGCTCGCCTGCCGCCAATCCGCTGTTGCGGCTCGACCAGCTGCTAGGCCGTGTGCCCGAACCGCTGCTGCCGGTGACCCTTCGTCCCATGCCGATGGTGCAGCGCCGGCTGATGGAGCCGCTGCGCCACCGCGCCTTGCTCGACCGGGTGGTGGGCGATCTCGCGCTCGACATGGTGCGCGCGCTCGAAGCGCGGGGGGAGGGGGCGCGGCGGCTCGAACTGGTGCTGTGGCGGGTCGATGGCGAGGTGCTGATGCGCCGCATCGAACTCGCCGCCGCGACCCGCGAGGCAGAGCATATGCTGCGCCTGTTTGCCAGGCGGCTCGATACGCTTGAGGCCGGGTTCGGAATCGAGCTGGTGCAATTGCGCGCCAGCTGGAGTGAGCCGCTTGGCCTGTCGCAGGCCGATCTCGATGCCGCTGCCCAACGCCACGGCACTGCGCTCGCCGCCTGCATCGACCGGCTGAGCGTGCGACTGGGGGCGCAGGCTGTCACCCGCCCGGTCGTCTGTGCTAGCCATGTGCCCGAACGCGCACAGGTGTGGCAGCCGCCGCTTGGCCCCCTGCCTGCGATCGAGGGCGTGCTGCGCGCTCACGACCGTCCGCTCAAGCTGCTCGACCGCGCGGAGCCGATCACGGTGCTCTATGTCTCGCCCGATGGCGTGCCGCAGCGCTTCGGCTGGCGCGGCGCGGTGCGCGAGGTGGTGCGGGTGGAGGGGCCGGAGCGGATCGCGCCTGAATGGTGGCGTGAACGCTCGACCGCGCGCCTGCGCGATTACTACCGCATCGAGGATGATGGCGGGCGGCGCTACTGGATCTATCGGCAGGGGATCGCAGGCGACGGGCGCGGAGGCGTGCCCGACTGGTTCCTGCACGGGCTGTTCGCGTGACATTATCCGCCCGTCAATCAGATTTCCTTTACCCCTTTGTGCGATCTGTTGCGCATGAATCTTCACACGATCTCCCGCGCGTCGGAACGTCGTCCGCTCAACCTGTGGGTTAAGAGCAGGGTGCGTTCGCGCGAGGTGTTCGTGGATCTGATCGACATCTCTGAAGGTGGATGCAAGATCCGCGGCAAGCCGGGTTTTGCGGCGATCGATGACCGGGTGACAATGAAGGTCGCCGGCATCAACGCGCCGTTCGGCACGATCGTATGGATCGACGGCCCGTTTGCCGGGGTTGCCTTCGAAGGTGCGATGCATCCGGCCGTGCTCGATCACCTGTGCCACAATGGTGCCATCGCCCGCGACCAGCGGCGTCTTTATCGTTCTGCCTGAAGCTGCTCCGGCACGCTTGCAAGCTTTGCATTTGGCAAGGGAGGTTTGGGAACATATAAGGAACAAAAGAAAGGTGTTCCAACGTTCCCATGGCCCAGCAACCCTTACGCCAACGCCTCGAAATCCTTGCCGATGCGGCGAAATATGATGCCTCTTGCGCCTCGTCCGGCACTGCGAAGAAGAATGCGCTGGGCGGGAAAGGTATCGGCTCCACCGAAGGGATGGGCATCTGCCATGCCTATGCGCCCGACGGACGCTGCATCTCGCTGCTCAAGATCCTGCTGACCAACCACTGCATCTTCGATTGCCATTACTGCATCAACCGCAAGAGCGCGAACACGCCCCGCGCGCGGTTCACCCCGCAGGAGGTGGTCGACCTCACCCTCAATTTCTACCGCCGCAACTATATCGAAGGGCTGTTTCTGTCCTCGGGCATCGTCAAGAGCGCCAATCACACGATGGAACAGCTGGTCGAAGTCGCGCGCATCCTGCGCGAGGAGCATGACTTTCGCGGCTATATCCACCTCAAGACCATTCCCGAGGCCGAGCCTGAGATCATCCATGCCGCCGGGCTTTATGCCGATCGGGTGTCGATCAATGTCGAACTGCCGACCGACAGCGGACTGACGCGGCTCGCCCCCGACAAGAACCCGCGCCAGATCGAAGGTGCAATGGGGCGCACCAAGGCGCGGATCATCGAGGCCAGGGACGAACGCCGGCGCTTCCGTCACGCGCCGCGCTTTGCCCCGGCAGGGCAGTCGACCCAGATGATCGTCGGGGCGGACGATGCCAATGACGCCGCGATCATCGGCAAGGCGAGCCGGCTCTATGGCGATTTTGGCCTGAGGCGCGTCTATTACAGTGCCTTCTCGCCGATCCCCGATGCTTCCGCCGTGCTGCCGCTCAAGCGTCCGCCGCTGCTGCGCGAACACCGGCTCTACCAGTCCGACTGGCTGATGCGCTTCTATGGCTTTGCCCCGCAGGAAGTGGCCGATGCGGCCGGGGCGGATGGCAACCTGCCGCTCGATATCGACCCCAAGCTCGCCTGGGCGCTGAAGTTCCGCGAGCGCTTTCCGGTCGATGTGAACCGCGCGGCAAAGGAGCAATTGCTGCGCGTGCCGGGGCTGGGAACCAAGGCGGTCGCCCGCATTCTCGCCTCGCGGCGGCACCGGGGCTTGCGGCTTGATGATGTCGCGCGGCTGACCGCCTCGGTGGCCAAGGTGCGGCCCTTCATCTGCACGGTGGACTGGCGGCCGACGCTGCTGACCGATCGCGCCGATCTGCGCCGCCTGCTGGCCCCGAAATCGCAGCAGCTGGAGCTGTTTGGATGACCGCGATGCGGAATGTCGCCCTTGGCGCTCGCTACGCCGTCCATCTTCCCGCGCCCGATGACTTTGCCTTCTGGCGCGCGCGGGCGCGAGGGCTTATCCAATGCGATGTGCCGCCCGACCGGGTTTCGTGGATCGAACCGGGGGGGGCGGACGATCTGTTCGCGAGTGATGGCCCTGCGCGCAGCGAGAAACGCCTGCCGGTGCCGCCCGCTGATGCGCCGCCCGTGCGCGCCAGTCAGCGCTTTCTGACGGTGGCTCGCAGCGCCGCACTGCATTCCGATCCGGCGCGCTTTGGCCTGCTTTACCGCGTGTTGTGGCGCTTGCAGCGCAATCCGCGGCTGATGGAGGACAAGGCCGATCCCGAGGTGCGCCGCCTTGAGGCACTCGCCAAATCGGTGCGCCGCGATGCCCACAAGATGCACGCCTTCGTCCGTTTCCGCGAGGTGAGCCAAGAGGACGGCGCGCCGCATTACGTCGCCTGGTTCGAGCCTGATCATCACATCGTCCGCGCCGAGGCCGCCTTCTTCATGCGCCGCTTTGCTAATATGCGCTGGTCGATCCTCACCCCGCGCGGGAGCGTGCATTGGGACGGCGAAACCATGCGCGAAGGCCCACCCGCGCGCCGCGAGGATGCCTCCGGCGGGGATCCGGTCGAAGCGCTGTGGCGTTCCTACTATGCATCAATCTTCAATCCGGCGCGGCTGAAGGTCGGCGCAATGCTTTCGGAAATGCCCAAGAAATACTGGAAGAACCTGCCCGAAGCCGCGCTGATCCCGCAGCTGATCGCCGGAGCGCAGGCGCGCGAGGCGGCGATGGTGGCGGCCGGCGCGCGGGCGGCGCGGGTGCGGCCCGCCTCGCTGGCCGAGGTCGCACAGAGCATCTCTGCCTGCCGCGATTGCGCAATCGCCGGGTGTGGCACCCGCGCGGTGGCGGGCGAGGGCGCGCCGCAAGCGCGTCTGATGATCGTTGGCGAGCAGCCCGGCGACGAGGAGGATAGGGCTGGTCGTCCCTTTGTCGGCCCGGCGGGGCAGTTGCTCGACGATTATCTCGCCCGCGCCGGAATTGATCGTAGCGCGGCCTATGTCACCAACGCGGTCAAGCACTTCAAGTTCGCATGGAAGGGCAAGCATCGGCTTCACCAATCGCCCACGGCAAGGGAGATCGACACCTGCCGCTGGTGGCTTGAGGCCGAGCGTGCCCGCGTCCGCCCGCGCATCGTGCTGGCGCTGGGGGCGAGCGCGGCGCGCGGATTGCTGGGGCGCACTCTCAGCGTCAATCGCGAGCGCGGCCGGCCAATCCCGCTCGATGACGGGGCCGAGCTGTGGGTGACGGTGCACCCGTCCTACCTGCTCAGGCTCGATGGCGAGGCGCGCCAGGCCCAGGCGGCGCTGTTCGCCGTCGATCTGGCGCGGGTGGGGGGGCGGTTGGGGGAGGTGTGAGTGCCCGAGGCCCCGCTCACCCCCGACAAGCGCACGCTCGATATCGACCCGGCGGATATCGCGCCCCCGCCGCGCGCGGCTTTTGTCGAGCTGGGCGTGGCGAGCTGTTTCAGTTTTCTGCGCGGGGCATCCGATGCGGTCGATCTGGTGCTGGCGGCGCACGCGGCCGGTTATGACGCGCTGGGGATTGCCGATGCGAACTCGATGGCAGGCGTGGTGCGCCTCCACACCGAGGCAAAGACGCTGAAGCTGCGCCCCGTGATCGGCTGCCGGATCGAGACGGTGGAAGGCCTCGCCTTGCTGGCCTACCCCGAGAATCGCGCCGCCTATGGCCGGTTGTGCCGCCTGATCAGCACGGGCCGGATGCAGACCCGGTCCGGGGAATGGCAAGACAAGGGCGTGTGCGAGATCGATCTCGCGCTGCTGGCGGAGCATTCTGAAGGTGTGCAGCTTATCCTGATGCCGCCCGATGATCTGGAGGCGCGGTTCACCATTCAGGTGCCGAGCAATGTGATTCCCTTCCGTCGTCCCGAACGTGATCCGGAGCCGCTGGCCGACAGCGATCCGGGCCTTCGCCGGGATGATGGACGGGAAATGGCTTTTGCCGACCTTCTTCCCCACCTCGTCCGCCAACTCCCCACCCTCAGCCACATCGCCGCCGCCTATCTCTATTGCGGCGATGATATTGCCCGGATCGAGCGATTGGACGCACTCGCGCGCACCCATGGCCTTGGTCTGCTGGCGACCAACGATGTCCACTACCACGCGCCCGAACGCCGCGCGCTTCAGGACGTGATGACCGCGATCCGCCACAAGACCACGGTTGCGGCGGCCGGGCACCTGCTCCACCCCAATGCCGAACGGCACCTGAAATCCCCGGCCGAGATGCAGCGCCTGTTCGCCCGCTGGCCCCACGCGATTGCGGCGGCGCGCGCGGTGGCAGATCGGTGCCAGTTCAGTCTCGATGAACTGCGCTACGAATATCCCGAGGAAATTCACCCCGATGGCCAGACCCCTCAGGCATTCCTCGAAAGCGAGGTGTGGCAGGGGGCCGCTCGGCGCTATCCTGACGGCCTGCCCGAAACCGTCCGCGCCACGCTAAGCCGCGAGCTGGCGCTGATCGCCAAGCTTGATCTGGCGCGCTACTTCCTCACCATCAAGGACATCGTCGATTTCGCGCGCGGGTGCGATCCGCCGATCCTGTGCCAGGGGCGCGGCAGCGCCGCGAATTCGGCGGTGTGTTATGTGCTCGGCATCACCAGCGTCGATCCGGCCAGGCACCAGTTGCTGTTCGACCGCTTCATCTCGGAAGAACGAAAAGAACCGCCCGATATCGATGTCGATTTCGAGCACGAGCGGCGCGAGGAGGTGATCCAGTACATCTACCGCAAATATGGCCGCCACCGCGCTGGCTTGTGCGCCACCGTCATCCATTATCGTCCGCGTATGGCAATCCGCGAGGTGGGCAAGGCAATGGGCCTCAGCGAGGATGTCACCGGCGCGCTGGCACGCACCGTGTGGGGCGGGTGGGGACGCGAGATCAATCAAAAGCACGCCGCTGAAACCGGTCTCGACATCACCGATCCGCACCTGCGGCGCGTTCTGAAACTCACCGAGCAGATGATTGGAATGCCGCGCCATCTTGGCCAGCATGTCGGCGGGTTCATCCTTACGGAAAACCCGCTGATCGAGACCGTGCCAATCGGCAACGGGGCCATGCCCGAACGCAGCTTCATTGAATGGGACAAGGACGACATCGAGGCGCTGGGCATCCTCAAGGTTGATGTGCTGGCGCTGGGGATGCTGACCTGCATCCGCAAATGCCTCGATCTGCTGGGGGTGCATCATGGCCGCCGTTTGAGCCTCGCCACCGTCCCGCGCGAGGATCCGGAGACTTATGCGATGCTGCGGCGCGGGGATTCGCTGGGCGTGTTCCAGGTCGAAAGCCGGGCGCAGATGAACATGCTGCCGCGCCTGCGCCCGCGTGAGTTCTACGATCTCGTCATCCAGGTCGCGATCGTGCGTCCCGGGCCGATTCAGGGCGACATGGTGCACCCCTATCTCAAGCGCCGCCGTGGGGCGGAAGCCGTGCAGATCCCCGCACCTTCGCCCGAACACGGCCCCCCCGACGAACTCACCAGCATCCTTGGCCGCACGCTGGGCGTGCCGATCTTTCAGGAACAGGCGATGAAGATCGCGCTGGATGCGGCGAAATTTTCGAGCCTTGAAGCCAACCGCCTGCGCAAGGCAATGGCGACCTTCCGCAGCCGCGGGATGGTGGACGAACTGCAGGACATGATGGTCGAACGCATGGTCGCGCGCGGCTATGATCGCGATTTCGCGCAGCGCTGCTTCAACCAGATCAGGGGCTTCGGCGAATATGGCTTCCCCGAAAGCCACGCGGCGAGTTTTGCCCAGCTCGTCTATGTCTCAAGCTGGCTCAAGTGCCATTACCCGGCCGCCTTCGCCTGCGGCCTGCTCAATTCGCAGCCGATGGGGTTTTATGCGCCGGCCCAGATCGTGCGCGATGCGGCCGAGCACGGGGTGCGGGTGCTGCCCGTGGATGTGAATGCGAGCGGGTGGGACTGCACGCTGGAAGGGGAAGCCCTGCGCCTTGGCCTCAGGCAAATCGACGGCTTGCCCGAACACGTCGCCGCCGCGCTGGTGAGTGCGCGCGAAGCGAGTGGGGCTTTTCGCGATATTGCCGATCTGCGCGCTCGCACCGGGTTGTCGCCGGCGCAGATCGAGCGGCTTGCCAGCGCCGACGCCTTTGCCTCGCTGGGCCTCAGCCGCAGGCAGGCGCTGTGGGATGCACGCAGCCTGATTGCAGCGCCTGATCTGCCGCTGTTCCGCGCGATGGGCGTGCGCGAAGAGGGGGGTGAGCGCCGGGCGATTGCGCTCCCCGCCATGCCGCTGTCGGAGGAAGTGGTGGCCGATTACCAGACCACCCGCCTCAGCCTGAAGGCGCACCCGCTGGCCTTCCTGCGCCCCGACCTTGCCGCGCGTGGTTTCGTGCGGGCGAGCGATCTGCGCAAACACAAGTTCCGCTCCATGGTGCAGGTCGCGGGCGTGGTGCTGATCCGCCAGCGACCGGGCAGCGCCAAGGGCGTGACCTTCATCACACTCGAAGATGAGACCGGGGTCATCAATCTCGTGGTCTGGCCCGATCTCAAGGAAAAGCTGCGCAAGGTGGTGATGGGCGCGAGGGTAATGGAGGTGCGGGGCCGCGTCGAGTATGACGATGAGGTGATCCATGTGATCGCCGCGCACCTGACCGACGCCACTGCGGCGCTGCACGCGCTGTCCGAAGATCTGCTTGATGCACCGCTCGCCCGCGCTGACGAGGTCAATCGCCCGATGCCCGAGCGCGGGCTCCGAAGCGGACAGGACGGCCATCCGCGCGATGCCCGGATTATCCCGAAATCACGTGATTTTCATTAGGCTTGCTGGCCGAAGTTCAGTTCGCTTCGAGCGCGTATCCGGCCGAACGCACCGTGCGGATCGGGTCTTTCGCGCCATCGACCCCGATCGCCTTGCGTAACCGGCGGATATGGACATCGACCGTACGCAGCTCGATATCGGAGCCGGTGCCCCACACCCCGTCGAGCAGCTGGCCGCGGCTGAACACCCGGCCCGGGCTTTCCATGAAGAACTTGAGCAGGCGATATTCGGTCGGCCCGAGTTGCAGCGCACGGCCGCGCCGCTGGACCTTGTGGGCCACCGGATCGAGCCGGATGTCGCCCACCTCGATCGTCTCGCCCGCCAGCGCGGGACGGATGCGGCGCATCACCGCCGCCACGCGGGCGAGCAGCTCGCGCGGGGAAAACGGCTTGGTGAGGTAATCGTCGGCACCGGTTTCGAGCCCGCGCACCCGGTCATCCTCGGCCTCGCGGGCGGTCAGCATGATGATCGGCACATGCGCGGTGCCTTTGTCAC
Organism: Erythrobacter sp.; assembly: GCA_046296035.1. Classification (GTDB taxonomy): domain Bacteria; phylum Pseudomonadota; class Alphaproteobacteria; order Sphingomonadales; family Sphingomonadaceae; genus Erythrobacter. The sequence goes on from JBKBLZ010000001.1 coordinate 170,071, forward strand.
GGCGCAGGCGGCGGCAGACTTCGATCCCGCTGGTGCCTTCGATCATCCAGTCGAGGATAATGAGATCGGGCACATCCTCTGACGCCAGCACCAGCGCCTCGTCACCATCGCCGGTGCAGCGCACGTTGTAGCCTTCGTTCTGGAAACGGTATTCAAGCAGTTCGGACAAAGCCGGATCGTCTTCAACCAGCAGCAGTTTGGCAGCGGACATGCAGAAGATGCCTCCAAAATCCGGCCATTGCGGCCGTTGCCTGCACGCTATGTGTCACCTGAGCGACAATTTGATGAAACCGCGGCCCGGGACTTTTCCACATCCCCGGGCCAAGGTGGGGGTGCGAGCCACGCTCAGCGGTCACCTTCCGGCGGATAGGCACCGGTGGCGGCGAAGTGGACCATCTCGGCCACGTTGGTCGCATGATCGCCGATGCGTTCGATATTGCGGGCCACGAACAGCAGTTGGGCCGCGCTCGAAATGGTGGAAGGATTTTCGACCATGTAGCTCACGAGATTGCGGAAAATGCTGTTATAAAAGGCATCCACCTTGGCATCGGTGGCAATCACTTCGCGGGCTAGCTCGGGATCGCGTGCGGCATAGGCGGTGAGCACATCATGCACCATCTCGCCGGCCAGTTCGCCCATGGTTGGCAGCAGCGTCAGCGGCTCGAACCGGGCCCGGCCTTCGATCATCCCGACCCGCTTGGCGATATTCTTGGAATAGTCGCCGATGCGTTCGAGCACGCCGCCGATCTTCAGCGCGGCGATAACCTCGCGCAGATCGTCGGCCATCGGCGCACGCAAGGCGATGATCCGCACCGCGAGCTTGTCAACCTCGGTTTCAAGCGCATCGATGCGCTTGTCACGGGCGATCACCCTCTCGCCCAGTTCCTCGTCGCCGCGCACCAGCGCGTCGAGCGACTCTGCGATGGCGACTTCCGCAAGGCCGCCCATCTCCGCGATCAGGCCGCGCAGACGGGTGATGTCCTCATCGAATGCCTTGACGGTGTGCTCGGCCATCAGCCGTACCTTCCAGTGATATAATCCTTCGTCCGATCCTCGATCGGATTGGTGAAGATTTCGGAGGTTGGACCATACTCCACCATCTTGCCCAGATGGAAGAAGGCGGTGCGCTGGCTGACGCGGGCGGCCTGCTGCATCGAATGGGTGACGATGACGATCGCATAGCGGCCCGAAAGCTCGTCAATCAGTTCCTCGATCTTGGCGGTGGCAATCGGATCGAGCGCCGAAGCCGGCTCGTCCATCAGGATCACCTCGGGATCGACCGCGATCGCACGCGCGATGCACAGGCGCTGCTGCTGGCCACCCGAGAGAGCCGTGCCGGAATCATCAAGCCTGTCCTTGACCTCGTCCCACAGCCCGGCCCGGGTGAGCGAGCGTTCAACGATTACGTCGAGGTCGGCCTTCTTTTCCGCGAGGCCATGGATCTTTGGCCCGTAGGCGATGTTTTCGTAAATCGACTTGGGGAAGGGGTTGGGTTTCTGGAACACCATGCCCACCCGCGCGCGCAGCTGGACAACGTCCATTCCCTCGCCGTGGATGTCCTCACCCTCCAGCTCGATCATGCCGGTCACTCGCGCGGCCGGGATCGTGTCGTTCATGCGGTTGAAGCACCGCAGGAAGGTCGACTTGCCGCAGCCCGAAGGGCCGATGAAAGCGGTGACATAATCGGGCGAGATGTCGATCGACACGTGATCGATGGCCAGTTTTTCACCGTAGAAGACGCAAACGTCGCGCGCGCGGATCTTCGCGCTTTCGTCAGCCATATTGGGATGGATCACAGTCACCAGCGTTTCTCGAACCTGTTGCGGAAGTAGATGGCAAGGCCGTTCATGGCGAGCAGAAACACCAGCAGCACGATGATGGCGGCACTGGTGCGCTCGACAAAGCCGCGGTCAATCTCGTCCGACCACAGAAAGATCTGCATCGGCAGCACCGTGGCAGGCGAGGTGAAGCCGTCGGGCGGGGTAGCCACGAAGGCGCGCATACCGATCAGCAGCAGCGGGGCGGTTTCGCCCAGCGCACGGGCCATGCCGATAATGGTGCCGGTCAGCATCCCCGGCAGCGCGAGCGGCAGGACATGGTGGAACACCACCTGCACCGGCGAAGCCCCCACGGCGAGCGCGCCGTCGCGGATCGAGGGGGGCACTGCCTTGATCGCGTTGCGGCCGGAAATGACGATCACCGGCATGGTCATCAGCGCCAGGGTCATGCCGCCGATCAGCGGGGCCGAGCGCAGGCCGGGAAACAGCGTCAAGAACACCGCAAGGCCGAGCAGGCCGAAGATGATCGAAGGCACCGCGGCCAGATTGTTGATCGACACCTCGATCAGATCGGTCCAGCGGTTTCGCGGGGCATATTCCTCAAGATAAAGCGCCGAGAGCACCCCGATCGGAAAAGCCAGCACCAGCGTGACCAGCATGGTCAGGATCGAGCCCTTGAGCGCGCCCCAGATGCCCACTGCCTGGGGGCTGGTGGCATCGGACCGGGCGAGGAAGGCCCAATCCCAGTTCTTGGCGAGCTTGCCGTCCTTCACCAGTCGCGCTGCTAGTGCCTGTTCTTCGGACGAACCTTCGCCTTCAAGCCCTGCGGCCAGACGGGATGAGGCCGGCAGCCGGAAGGTTTCCTTGCGGGTGATCATCGCCGGATCGGCTGCGAGCGCTGCGGCAACGTCGCGCCATGCATCGGGCGAAAGCTGGGCGGCGGCATCCGCGCCCAGATCGCGCTCGGCATAGAAGCGCACCACATCGGGCAGGCCCTGCATTTCCAGCGTCTGCAACGCGCTCGGAGAGGTGAGCGAGACCTCATCGCCCGTCACGCCGCTTTCGGGGAAGTCGATGGTGACGGTCAGCTCGGCTCTCTGGAAGCCGTTGATGCCGTTGATCAGCATATTGCCCAGCAGGAACACCAGCACAGCCACCGAGAATGCCACCGCCGACAGCCCGAGCAGGCGGAAATTGCGTTCGGAGCGGTATCGCCGGGCGAGGCGCTTCTCGAATGCCAGCGTGCGGGTCGGGCCGAGCTTTTCGGCGCCGGAGGGAGCAGGGCTATTCATTCATAGGCCTCACGGAAACGCTTGACGACCCGCAGCGCAATGAAATTGAGCGCCAGGGTCACCATGAACAGCACGAAGCCCAGCGCAAAGGCGCTCAAGGTGGCCGGGTGATCGGTGCTCTGCTCGCCGGTCAGCAGCTTGACGATCTGCACCGTCACGGTCGACATGGGTTCGAGCGGATTGGCGGTGAAATTGGCGGCCGGCGATGCGGCCATCACCACGATCATGGTCTCGCCGATCGCGCGGCTCACCGCGAGCATGATCCCTGCAACAATGCCGGGCAGGGCGGCCGGGAACAGCACTTTGCGGATGGTCTCCGATTTTGTTGCGCCCATCGCCAGGCTGCCGTCGCGCATCGCGTTGGGCACGGCCGCCATCGAATCGTCCGCCATCGAGGAGACGAAGGGGATGATCATCACCCCCATAACAACCCCGGCGGCCAGAGCGCTTTCGGTGGAAGCACCGGTGATCCCGATCGCCACCGCGGCATCGCGGATCAGCGGCGCAACCGTCAGCGCGGCGAAGTAGCCATAAACCACAGTCGGGACACCCGCGAGCAGTTCGAGCAGGGGCTTCACCCAGGTGCGTACGCGCGGATGAGCATATTGGGTGAGGTAGATCGCACTCATCAGCCCGAGCGGGATCGCCACGATCATCGCGATGATCGCACCGATGAAGATCGTGCCCCAGAACAGCGGCAGCGCGCCGTAGCGGGTCGGATCAATCGCCTCGGGGCTGACCATGGTGTCCGGCCCCCATTTGGTGCCGAACAGAAATTCGCCCGGCGAGACCATGCCGAAGAAGCGCACCGTCTCGAATACCAGGCTGGCAAAGATGCCGAAGGTGGTGAGGATCGCTACCAGCGAGGCGAGCAGCAGGATTGCCATCACGGTGCGCTCCACCCGGGTGCGGGCGCTGAAATCGGGGCGCAGTTTGAGGAAGGCAAACCCGCCGGCGGCGAGCGCGATCAGCACCGTCACAGCGATGCCGATAGTATTGTAGCGCAGGAACGCCTCGCGGAACGGTTCGACCAGCGCTTCAGCCTCGTCGTTGAACACCCCGGGCGCATTGCCGAGCGCCACGGCGCGCGCTTCACCGATGAAGGCGTCGCGCTCGAACCCGAAGGTCGGCAGTCCTGCTGCAGCAGGCGTGGCGAGCACGGTCTGCGTCACCAGCTGAGGAGCAATCGCAGACCACAGCGCGACGAAGGCCAGCACCGGAAGCACCACCCACAGCGCGACATACCAGGCATGATAGATCGGGCGCGAGACGGGGCGCAGCGCCGGGTCCGGGGTCTGAAAGCTCCACGCCTTCGCGCGGCCTGCCAGCCATCCGGCAAGGCCGAGCCCGATGGCAATCAGGATGAGCGTGATCGGCGACATTGAATGAACCTGTTTTCCCCGCAGGAGGCATGCATGAATCGGCTGTCCGGAATGATTTCAAACGCCTCGCCTATGTCCCTTGGCGGTCGGATGTTGAAGAAATAAGACGCTGCTATGACAGTTGTTGGGTTTCGGCCTCGCGGAGGGTGCTGCCGTCTTCGTTCTGTTCCCTCGTTGCGGATGAATTTTCCTGTTCCGCCAGAGGTATGCGCACAACGACACGGGTGCCTTTGCCCAGTTCGCTGGAAATGTCGAGACGGCCACGATGCCGTTCGACGATATGCTTGACGATCGCGAGGCCCAGCCCGGTGCCGCCCGAGGCACGGCTGCGCCCCGGATCGGTGCGGTAGAATCGCCGGGTGAGATGCGGGATTTGATCGGGCGCGATGCCTTCGCCCTCGTCGCGCACCGCAATCCGCGCCTGATCGCCCGGCGCCAGATCGAGCGTAACGTTGACCTGCTTGTCGCAGGCCCCGTATTTGAGGGCATTGTCGACCAGATTGCGCACCACCTGCTCAAGCTGGTGCAGATCGCCCAGCACGAAAGGCTCGGCAGCGATTTCGAGCGCGAGCCGTTCGATCCGGCCTGACCCTGCGGCATCGCGCGCCGCGCGTTCGACCAGCGGGGCAAGCGCGATGCGTTCGGTCGGCAGATCGTGCTTTTCCGCCTCGACCCGCGACAGGCTCATCAGATCGCTCACCAGCGCCTGCAACCGCTGCGCCTCGCGCTCGATGATGCCGAGGAATTTCTGCGCGGTTGGCGTATCGACCTTGCCTTCGTCCTCGCGCAGCGTTTCGACATAGCCGAGAATCGCTGCCAGCGGCGTACGCAGCTCGTGGCTGGCATTGGCAACGAAATCGGTGTGTGCGCGGCTGATGTCGGCCTCGGCGGTCTGGTTCGTCAGTTCCAGCATCGCGAGCCGGTCATCGATCGCCTGGCGCTTGATCTGCCAGATGTCCTTGCGCCTGACGAGACCGCGCACGATCGCCTCGCCGGTGCGGTTGTCGTTGAGCAGCGAGATCGCCTCGGGCTGGCGCAGCGCGACACGTGCATCCTGGCCGACCACGTGCTGCCCCAGCATGGTGCGCGCGGCGCGGTTGGCCAGCGCGATGGTGTTGCGTTCGGTAATCAGCAGCGGGGTCGAGAAATTCTCGATCAGATCGCGGATCGATTCGATGTCGAGTTGCTGCCGGACGATTCTTTTGGGCGGTTCGGGTGGCCGACCGGCAGCCACCATCAGCGAGCCGGTCCACACCAGCAGCACCGACAAGGCGATGACCGCGTCAACCCCGAGCAGCATCATCGCCACGAAAGTCACCGCTGCCAGCGCAATGCCCGCGACCGGAAAGTTCTGGCCCATGCCCATGGGCCGTCGCCTTACAACCATGCGCGGGGGCTGGAAAGCGGGCACGGCACAAGCGCGAGACGAAAAGGGCGGCAGAGCCGAAGCCCGCCGCCCGTTCGTATCCGCAACCGGAGAAGTGGTGACCCCTACGGGAATCGAACCCGTGTTTCAGCCGTGAAAGGGCCGCGTCCTGACCGCTAGACGAAGGGGCCACATCCGATGCGGAAGCGCGCCTTTAGGAGGGAGGGCCGGGCCGGTCAAGCCCGACTTGCGCAAAAAAATCGGGCTACCGCCAAAGTCGCTGCTCAATCGGCAAAGGCGGCATCATCAAGCTGCAATTCTGCTGCCGGTCGGCTGCCCCAGTCGTCGATCCTGGCGCGGCCGGCAAGGTGGAAGCGGCGACCGGCACTGCGATGGAGCAGGGTCTGCGCCATCTCGGTCTCGGCTGCGCGGAAGGCGATCGCCTTGACGCTCTTGCCATCATTGCCGCTGGCAATCAGCCGCAGGTGATCCTTGCCGACGATGTCCGCCTTGACAATTCGCACCGGCCCGACTGCGATACGCGGCGCAGGCCAGCCGACGCCGTAAGGCCCGGCGGCCTCCAGCGTCTCGACCAGCTGCGGGGTCAACCCGCCCGGTGCCAGCGCCAGATCAAGCAGCATCGCTGCTCCGGCCCGCGCGCGTTCGACATCGCGGGCGAGGCGTTCGTCGAGGAAGCCGGCAAAATCGGCAAGCCGCGCCGGTTCGATTGTCAGGCCCGCGGCCATCGCATGCCCGCCGCCCGCCACCAGCAGCCCGGCTTCGCGCGCGGCAATGATCGCTGCCCCGAGATCCACCCCGCTGATCGAGCGGCCCGAGCCTTTGCCTTGCGTCTCCTCGAGCGCAATGACGATGGCAGGCTTGCCGGTTTTTTCCTTGATCCTTCCGGCGACGATCCCGATCACGCCGGGGTGCCAGCCATGCCCGGCGAGCACCTGCACTGCCATGTTATGCTGCCCCGCCAGCTGCGCCTCGGCGGCCGCCTGGACTTCGGCCTCGATCGCTCGGCGCTCTTCATTCAATTGCGACAGCTGGATGGCGATGGCGCGGGCTTCTTCCGGGTCGGTGGTGGTCAGCAGCCGCACGCCCAAGGTCGATTCGCCGATCCGCCCTCCGGCATTGATGCGCGGGCCGAGCGCGAAGCCGAGATCGCTGGCCTGCGGGGCACGGGTCAGGCGGCTCGCGTCGATCAGCGCCGCCATGCCGATCCGCTCGCGCCTGGCCAGCACCTTCAGGCCCTGCGCCACGAAGGCGCGGTTGAGGCCGTGCAGCGCGGCGACATCGGCTACAGTGCCGAGCGCGACCAGATCGAGCAGGCCCCTGAGGTCCGGTTCGGGCCGCGCGGCGAACCAGCCCTTGGCGCGCAGGCAGCGCACCAGTGCCACTGCCAGCAGGAAGGCCACGCCCACCGCTGCAAGGTGGCCATGCGCTGCGCCCAGATCGCTTTCGTCAAGACGGTTGGGATTGACCAGCGCGGCCGCTTCGGGAAGTTCCGGCGCGCACTTGTGGTGATCGACCACAATGACATCGACCCCGGCGCGCTTTGCCATGCTGAGCGCCTCGTGCGCCATTGCGCCGCAATCGACCGTCACGATCAACTGCGATCCGCATTCCGCCAGCCGCACCAGCGCCTCGCCCGACGGGCCATAGCCTTCCAGCAGCCGGTCAGGGATGTAATAGCTTGCATCATGCCCGAGCTGGCGCAGCAGCTCGACCAGCAGCGCGGCGCTGGTCGCGCCGTCCACGTCATAATCACCGTAGATCGTGACCTGCTCCCCGCCCATCACTGCCTGCGCCAGCCGTTCGGCGGCGGTGTCCATGTCGCGGAAGGTGGAAGGATCGGGCAGGAAATCGCGCAAGGTCGGCCGGGCGTGGCGGGCCAGATCATCCTCGGCCACGCCGCGGGTCAGCAGCAGCTGGTCGAGGATCGCATGGTCAAGTCCCTGCGCCGATGCGGTGCCCAGCTCCATATTGCCGCCGCGCCAGCGCCACGCCTTGCCCGAAAGCGAAGCCGTGACGCCCAGGACATGAGCGTGCGGCGCAGCGGAAAACGAGCGGGTGGCCATGGGCAAGCCCTAGCGCATAGCGAAAGGCAGGCACAGAGCCGGTGATTGACAATCGACAGGAACGCGAGGCACCCCCCGAGCAATGAATGAGACCGCGTTCATCAAGCGCCTGCTGATCATCTGGCACAGCCGCACCGGCGCGAGCGAGGCGATGGCGCGGGCGGCGGCAGACGGGGCAGGCGATGCGCTGCTGCTGCGCGCCGATGCGGTGAGCGAGGCCGCACTGCTTGCTGCGGGAGGTTACCTGTTCGTCTGCCCCGAGAACCTCGCCAGCATGAGCGGGCTGATGAAAGAGATGTTCGATCAACACTATTACCCGGTGCTTGGCCGGATCGAGGGCCGGCCCTTTGCCACCATCATCGCCGCCGGATCGGACGGTGCGGGCGCTGGTCGCCAGATCGACCGGATCGTCACTGGCTGGCGGCTCAGGCGGGTGGCCGAACCGCTTATTGTCAACTTTGCAGCGCAGACCCCAGCGGCCATCGCCGCGCCCAAGATCGTCCCCGACAAGGTTCTGAAACAATGCCGGGATTTGGGATCGCTGATGGGAGAGGGGCTGCGTCTCGGTATCTTCTAAGGTATGTTCCTTATCGACACAGGTAGACCCTTTGGGGACTCGACGATAGCGGCCAAACAGGCCACAGTTGCTCGCCGGATTGCAGCCCGGCCAGGCGCGAGATGAAGGGGGGCCTCGACAATTTCACCGTGGCAGAACGCCAGAGCCTCAGGTCTGCATCTGCTGTTTGCGCCGGGCAAGCGGCCCACGCGTGCCGCAATGCGCGAATTTGTCGCGCGCCAGCCGAGCGTTCTTCTCAGCCATGATCCCGCGAGCGAGGCCAAAGCGGAACTCGCGGTTGCTGATGCCGAGCGTGTGCCGCCCGGCGGGCGTAGCGCCTGTGCGCAGGACGAGGTGTGGGTTGAATTGCTGCGCGACGGGCTGACTTTCGATCTGTGCGGCCTTGCCCCCGGGCCATGCTCGGGCGTGCCACCCATTATTCATCGTTTCGATTTCGCCCGGCAAGAAAGCGAGGACGCGCTGGAAGCGCTCGTGGTGTGCGCCGGCCCGCATCTGTCCGGCGGCGAGCGCAGCATGCCGGTGATGAAGGCGATGCTGGGGCTGGCGCGCGACCTTGCCCAGCATTTTGCCGATCTTGTGGCGATCCACTGGGCACCCTCGCACAGCGCGATCGGACGGCGTTTCTTCGAATCCGTGATAACCGCCTGGCTTGATGGCGGTGCCTTCCCGGCGCTGGGTCTGACGGCGTTTGAAGAAACCGGCGACGGTGCCCTGCAGAGTGTCGGGCTGGCGTTTTGGATCGGTCAGGAAGTGCGGATCGAACCACCGCTCACCACCGACAGGATTGCTGCCACCAGGCTCGGGGTGCGGCTGATCAATCAGCTGGTGATCGTCGGCGGCCTGGATCGGAGCGAGCGGATCATCGCTCCTGACGGGACACGGCTGGTGCTGCAGACCTCGCGCAACAGCCAGTATATCAGGGTCAGGCGCGAATAGATGCGGCGGGATGGGCGCACGGGCTATCGCATTGTCATCGCTTTCCGCTCGGTCAACCGTCGGGGTATGCCCGGTTACGATCCCTCGCTTCAGCGCCACCACCTGCTTCCGCGCCAGCTGCTGTCGCATCGCTGCTTCGGCCCGCTGTTCGATCGACTGGGGCGCGAGCAGGTGGGGTTTGACGATTTCCGTGCCAACGGCCTGCTGCTTCCGGCGAGCGAGGAGGCGACGGTGCGCACCGGAATGCCGATGCACCGCGGGCCGCACCAGCGTTACAACGAGGTGGTGATCGCCCGGGTCGGCCGGATCGAGGCGGACTGGTCGCGCCGGCGCCCGCACAATCCGGAAGCGGCGCTCGGCGAAGCATTGATGCGACTGCAATTGCTCCAGAACGCGCTGCGCCGCCAGCTGCTGGCCGAACGCCGGCGGATACTGCTAAACCGCAAGGATCCGCTGGGCACCGGGTTCGACTTCACCGACCTCGACGCCATGGCCGAGGCGCTGTGGGCGGCGCAGTAGAGCTCACTCCACCGATTCGGCCAGCGCCGCCCATGAGGTGAAGCCCGAATTGGCCGCGAGTCGCGCCTTGGCAGCGTGATATTCCCGCTCGAGCCGGGCGACGAGATCCTCGACCGTGCCGACTTGCTTGATCGTGCCGATGCCCTGACCCGAACCCCAGATGTCCTTCCACGCCTTGGCTTTGGTGTTGCCGCCGCTCCCGAAATTCATCTTCGAAGGATCGCTTTCCGGCAGATTGTCAGGATCAAGCCCCGCTGCCGCGATCGAGGAGCGCAGGTAATTGCCGTGCACCCCGGTGAACAGGTTGGTATAGACGATTCCTTCCGACGAACCCTCGACAATCCCCTGCTTGTAGCCTTCGGTCGCGTTGGCTTCCCTGGTGGCGATGAAAGCGCTGCCGGCATAGGCGAAGTCGGCACGCAGGGCCTGTGCGGCGAGGATCGAGGCACCGTGACCGATCGCGCCCGACAGCGCCACCGGCCCGTCGAACCATTCGCGGATTTCCTGCATCAGCGCAAAGGGCGAGAGCGCGCCCGCGTGCCCGCCGGCACCGGCGGCGACGGGGATCAGGCCGGTTGCACCCTTTTCGATCGCCTTCATGGCAAAGCGGTTGTTGATCACGTCGTGCATCGTCACGCCGCCCCAGCCCCGCACCGCGGTGTAGATGTCTTCGCGCGCGCCCAATGAGGTGATGATCATCGGCACCTGCCACTTTGCGCAGGTCGCCATGTCGGCATCGACGCGGTCATTGGTCTTGTGGACGATCTGGTTGACCGCGAAGGGCGCGGCGGGGCGATCGGGATGCGCGCGGTTGTGCTGGCTGAGTTCCTCGGTGATCTGGTGGAGCCATTCATCGAGCTGCGACTGCGGGCGGGCATTGAGCGCCGGAAAACTACCGACGATCCCCGCCTTGCACTGCGCGATCACCAGTTCGGGGCCGGAGACGATGAACAGCGGCGATCCGATCAGCGGCAGGCGCAGGCGATCGAACGGAGCGGGAAGGGGCATCGGTTTCTCCTCAAAACTCTTGTCGTAACCCGCGTCTCTAGCGACGGTTCCGTCACTGCCAAGGGCGTTTTTGATCAGGCCACTACGTGCTCGATCCCGTAGAACCGCGCCGCGGTGCCGCAGAACAGCGCCGCCTTCTCCTCGGCGCTGGCACCGCGGGCAAGGCGTTTGAAGGCGTTCCACAGCGCCGGATAGCTCGCGCCCCAGCGATCGGGCGGATAGTTGCTTTCAAACATCGCGCGGTTCGGGCCGAAGGCCTCGATGCAGGTCTCGATATAGGGGCGCCACAGCGCGGCGAGTTCCTCGGAGCCGACGCCTGCGGCCGGCCCGGACGCGGGCAGTTGCACCTGCGCCATACCCAGCCCGCCAAGCTTGACGACGACATTGGGGCATTCGGCGAGCGTGTGGATGGCGCTGCGCCAGCCGTCAAACCGCTCCTTGTGGGTGCCGCGATAGCTGCCGAGGCCGAGCGGCCCGCCGCAATGGTCAAGGCAGATCGGCTGATCGGGGAAGGCGCGGGCAAGATCGATTACCTCGCCCAGCTGTGGCTCGAACACCCAGACATCGAAGGTGAGCCCGCGCTTGCCCAGCTCGGCAAAGCCAGCGCGGAAGGCGCTGCTGGCGAACAGGCCTTCGGGTGCCATCAGCGCGGCTGGATAGGCCTCGCCATCGGCTGCCCATGCACCCTGATGGCGAATGCCGCGAAACCGTGGCGAGGCAGCGGCAAGCGCATCAAGCACCGCGCCAGCGCCTGCACCCAGCGACAGATCGGCGTGTCCGACGATCCCCGCGCACGGGCGGAACGAGCCATAGATCCCACTGGCTCCCTGCGCCGCGACCCCATTGACGAATTCGACCTCGCCCACCGGCTTGAGCGCCTCGCCCAGCGCGCCGTTGTAGAACGCACCGCATTCGACGAAGACCGAGGCAATGATGCGGTGGCCGCTGGTCGCATCGGCATGAAACTGGTCGAAGGTATAGTAGGCGGCATCGACCAGCGATGCGATGAAGGGGTGGCGCGGCTCGGGAAAGGCTGCGAGCAGCGGGCGCAGGTCCCACAGGTGATGATGCGGATCGATGATCGGCAGATCGGGTTCGAGAATCGGCTCGGGCGCGGCGGTTTTGTTCATGTTCCTCTCCCCTTTGGCGCGTGTTGAAGCCACATGAGACACTGTCTGCAAACAGCAATCGCGCGTGTCCAGCAGCGCCATGTCCAGGCTAGACTAACGGCAGGATGGGCGAGCGTCATTCCCCATTTGTCAGTCCCCGCGCCCGCAGCAGGATATGCTCTCAGGCCAATACCCGGCGGTAAAGGTGCCAGGTCGCATGGCCGAGCACCGGCAGCGCCAGCAGCAGGCCAAGAAAGGCCGGGATCATCGCGGCAAACAGCATCGCGGCGATGATCGCTGCCCAGCCGAGCATCACTGCCGGATTGCCGCGCACCGCCCTGAAGCTGGCGATGATCGCGGTGAGGAAATCCACCCTGCGCTCCACCAGCATCGGCAGGCTGATTACGGTCATGGCATAGAAGGCGAAGGCCATGACCGCGCCGACGGCACTGCCGACACCGAGCATCGTCAGCCCGGCGGGCGTGACCAGCGCGGCCAGCGGATCGCTGCCCATGCCGCTTTCGGCCATGAAGATCGCGAAGATGGCATGGGCAACGATCATCCAGAACGAGAAGGCGACGAACACGATCACCCCCATCGACAGGATCTGGTCATCCCCATGGCCCTTGAGCGCGCCGAGCACCGCTCGCCACGACAGCGGCTCACCCGCTTCGCGCCTGCGGCTGGCCTCGTACAGGCCGACAGCGACAAAAGGCGCGACCAGCGGGAAGCCTGCCATCGCCGGGATCAGCCAGCTCGGCTCGCCGGCAAAGATCGCCGCCCAAGCCATCGCGAGGCCGGCCAGCACATAGACCCCGCCGAAGAACATCCCGAACTGCGGCATGGCCAAAAAGTCGCGCCAGCCCGCCGTCAGCGCCTTGCCGAGATCGGACCACGCCAGATCATGCGCGACCTTTGGTTGCGACAGCGGGGCGAGCGGATCCTGCTCCATCACGTCCATCAGCGACACGCCTCCCTCTCTCACCGCGTGAAGGTTTGCAAGATTGCGCGCAAACCGGCTGGCAGGCAAGCAGGCGAAGCCTCGTTACCTCGCCTCGTTTGCAACCGCGACATTGGCGGCCGAAAGCACCGCGCGCACGCTGGCGGTGGCGATGTCCTCGTCGATTCCGCAGCCCCATATGGTGCTGCCATCGGCGGCGCGGCATTCGAGATAGGCCGCCGCACGCGCATCAGTGCCCTGGCCAAGCGCATGTTCAGTATAGTCGACCACCTCGAGCGTCACCCCGAAGGCCTCGCGCAGCGTGCCCATCACGCTAGAGATGAGACCATTGCCGCGGCCGGACACGCTCTGTTCGATGCCGTTCACACAGATGGTGCCGGCAAAGATGCGGGTGCCGTCGGACGCGCGGCTTTCCTCGTAGCGCACCAGCTGGAAATGCTTGGGGTGGGTCTTGACGTGGTAGGCGCGGCGGAAGGCATCCCAGATATCGGCGGCATTGAGTTCGCGGCCCAGTTCATCGGCCATCTGCTGAACATGCTTCGAAAAGTCGGCCTGCATCTTCTTGGGCAGTTTCAGCCCCTGGTCCTTCTCCAGCACCCAGGCAAACCCGCCCTTGCCAGACTGCGAATTGACCCGGATGACCGCTTCGTAGCTGCGCCCGAGATCGGCCGGATCGATCGGCAGATAGGGCACGCGCCAAAGCTCGTCATTCTGCGTCTCGCGCGCTTCAAAGCCCTTCTTGATCGCGTCCTGATGGCTGCCCGAAAAGGCGGTGTAGACCAGCTCGCCGCCATAGGGGTGGCGCTGATGGACGGGAATGGCGTTGCAATATTCCACTGTCTCGATCACCCGATCGATGTCGGAGAAATCGAGACCGGGATCGATTCCCTGCGTGTAGAGATTGAGCGCCATCGTCACGAGGCAGCAATTGCCGGTGCGCTCGCCATTGCCGAACAGACAGCCTTCGACCCGGTCTGCTCCCGCCATCAGGCCCAGCTCTGCTGCCGCCACGCCGGTGCCGCGATCATTGTGGGTGTGCAAGGATATCACCGCGCTATCGCGATTGGGCAGGTGCCGGCAGAAATATTCGATCTGGTCGGCATAGATATTGGGCGTCGCCGCCTCGATCGTGGCGGGCAGATTGAGGATGATCGGGTGCTCGGGTGTGGGGGTGAGCACCTCCATCACCGCCGCGCAGACCTCGATCGAGAAATCCAGTTCGGCGGTGGAGAAGGTTTCCGGCGAATACTGGAAATGCCAGTCGGTGCCGGGGAAGCGCGCGGCAGAATCGCGCATCACCTTGGCTCCGGCAATGGCAATCGCCTTCACCTCGTCCTTGCTCATCCGGAACACGATGTCGCGCCATGCCGGGCTGACCGCGTTGTAAAGGTGCACGATCGCCGCGCGCGCGCCTTCGAGGCTTTCGAAGGAGGTGCGGATCAGATCCTCGCGGCTTTGCGTCAGCACCTGAACGGTGACGTCGTCCGGAATGTCGCCCGAACGCACCAGGCCCGAAATGAAATCAAACTCGGTCGCTCCGGCGCTGGGGAAGCCGACTTCGATTTCCTTGATGCCGATTTCCACCAGCAGGTCGAAGAAGCGGCGCTTCTTGACCGCGTCCATAGGATCGATGATCGACTGGTTGCCGTCGCGCAGATCGGTCGAAAGCCAGCGCGGGGCCTTTTCGATCAGGCGGTTGGGCCATTGGCGATCGGGCAGGTTGATCTGGCCGAAGGCTCGGTATTTGGCGGCAGGATTTTTGAGCATCGGCATGGGAAGGGCTTTTCGCGTCAAGGGATAGGGAGGCTGCGGCGGGGTACCCTTGGGCGCGAGCCGCTCACCTCCGGTGCGCGCGGCTGTCTACGCCCAAGGGCGCATAAGTCGAAGCAGCGCAAGTCCGTGTCCGCACATAAGCCAAGCCTATGCCGATAATTGCACCAAGCGCAAGCAGCGATTGCGCGTTGTGTTATCCACAGCGCGCGTCGCGGATGATGTTCTGTGGATCGAGCATCAGGCTGAGCCTGGGATTGGTGGGGTCGGGATTGATGGTGTCAACGCTGCCAAAGACGACAAAGCGCAGGTTTTCGGTCCGGCCGAGCGCCTTGGCAATCGCGGCACGGGTGGCCTGATCGGCGGGTTTGCCGATGAACGGCCCCATCAGGTTTGCGCCGCAGGTCTTGGACGCAGGATCGGTCTGGGTGCCCTTGGCAAAGACACCGGGTGCGGCACCGGGCTGGGGCGTGGCAACCGTGGGCGTGGCGGTTGCTTCGGGCGCAGGGCTTGCGCCGGCGTTCTGGTTGATGCGCGCGGCAAAGCTGTCGGCATCATTGCTGGCCTGATCGGGTTGGCCACCACAGGCGGCAAGCACCAGCGCAAGGGACAGAGCGAGGAAGGCAGACGAAGGCTTGGGCATGATGAACGTCCGTCGATGAGGTTTGTCTGCCTCAAACGCTCGTTTCATTACCTGATTATGACATTGTTTTTCGCTCTGCCGGCTCAGCCTGCGGCTGTGCTTGGCATCCGCTGCCTGAGGGCGAGCGTGCTTGCCCTGCCGCTCCGCAAATTTCGGCCGGGCTTATCGGAAACGCAGCCGCTCGCCGGTCAGCTGGCTGGTCCGCGTCACCCCCATCAGCCGCATCCCGCGCTCGATCTCGTCCTTGAGGATGCCGAGCGCGCGCTCGACGCCTTCCTGACCGGCGGCGGCGAGCGCATAGAGATAGAGCCGCCCGCCCGAGGCTGCCGTGGCCCCGGAGCACAGGGCTTTGAGGACATGGGTGCCGCGCCGCACCCCACCATCGCAGATGATCTCGATTTCGCCGCCCACCGCCTCGACGATTTCGGGCAACTGGTCGAAGGGCGCGCGGCTGCCGTCAAGCTGCCGCCCGCCGTGGTTCGAGACCATGATTGCATCCGCGCCGATCTCGACTGCCCGGCGCGCATCGGCGGCGCTCATTACCCCCTTCAGCACGAAAGGGCCGCCCCATTGCTGCCGGATCGCCGCCGCCGCGTCCCAGTCCATCGACGTGTCGAGCATGGTGTTGAAATAGTCCGCGATGCTCACCGCCTGGTTGGTGCCCTCGGTCACATGGGTGTCGAGATTGGGCAGGCGGAATTTTTCGCGGAAAAGGTAATCGAGCGTCCAGCGAGGTCGGGTGGCGTAGCTCCAGATGCTTGGCAAGGTAAAGCGTGGCGGCGTGGTGAAGCCCGATCGCAGGCAGCGCTCGCGCTTGCCCGAAACAATGGTGTCGACCGTCAGCGCCAGCGCATCGAACCTGGCCGCCTGACAGCGCTCGATCATGTGGGTGTTGAGGCCCTTGTCCTTGTGGACGTAGAGCTGGAACAGCTTGGGGGCGCTGGTGAGCGCGGCGATCTCCTCGATGCTGCGGGTGGCGAGGCTCGATATGCCGAACCACAATCCGTATTTCTCGGCTGCCCGGGCGACGGCGCGCTCGCCCTGCCAGTGAAAGGCGCGCTGCACCGCGGTGGGCGAAAGCATCAGGGGAAGGGCGGATGTGCGCCCAAGGATGGTGCAGGACGTGTCGATGCTTTCCACCCCGGCGAGCACATCTGGCACCAGATCGGCGTGATCGAAGGCGGCGGTGTTGCGCGCCTTGGTCAGCTCGTCATCGGCCGCGCCGTCGATATAGTCGAACACGGGGAAGGGCAGGCGCGCCTGCGCCAGCTTGCGGAAATCGTCGATATTGTGGCAGTCGGACAGGCGCATGGGCGGTGCTTGGCGCGAAGGGGATGGCCGGGCAAGCCCGATGCGCTCCCCTTCGCGCTTTGCCAGCTTCAGTTCTTCGCCTTGTCGACCAGCTTGTTTGCCGCAATCCACGGCATCATCGCGCGCAGGCGCTCGCCGGTCTGTTCGATCGGGTGCGCGGCGGCCTGCTTGCGCGCGGCCTTCAGTTCGGGTTGCCCTGCGCGGTTATCGAGCACGAAGTTCTTGACGAAGCGGCCCGACTGGATGTCGGCCAGCACGCGCTTCATCTCGGCCTTGGTTTCGGCGGTGATGATGCGCGGGCCGGTGGTGATGTCGCCATATTCCGCGGTGTTGCTGATCGAATAGCGCATGTTGGCGATCCCGCCTTCATAGAGCAGGTCAACGATGAGCTTGGTTTCGTGGAGGCATTCAAAATAGGCCATTTCGGGGGCGTAACCGGCCTCGACCAGGGTTTCGAACCCGGCCTGGATAAGGTGGGTGATCCCGCCGCACAGCACTGCCTGTTCGCCGAACAGATCGGTTTCGCATTCTTCGCGGAAGTTGGTCTCGATGATGCCCGAACGCCCGCCGCCGACGGCGCTGGCATAGGCAAGAGCCACGTCATGCGCGCTGCCGCTTGCGTCCTGATGGACGGCGATCAGGCACGGCACACCGCCACCCTTGACATATTCGGAGCGGACGGTGTGGCCCGGACCCTTGGGCGCGATCATGATAACGTCGATATCGGCGGGCGGCTCGATCAGGCCGAAATGGATGTTGAGCCCGTGCGCAAAGGCGAGCGCGCTGCCGGGCTTCATGTGGCCCTTGAGATCATTTTCCCAGATCGCGGCCTGATGTTCATCGGGTGCGAGGATCATGATGATGTCGGCCCACTGCGCAGCCGCCGTATTGGACAGCACCGTGAAGCCCGCGCTTTCCGCCTTCTTCGCGGTGGCCGAACCTTCGCGCAGCGCGATGGCGACTTCGGCAACGCCCGAATCGCGCAGGTTCTGCGCATGGGCATGGCCCTGCGAGCCATAGCCGAGGATCGCGACCTTTTTGGGCCTGATCAGGTTCAGATCGGCATCGGCATCGTAATAGACTTTCATCACTTTTCTCTCTTGCAGCTTGTGTTCGTTGAAAATTGATCAGGCGCCCTGCGCCCCGCGCATCATGCCGACGATCCCGGTGCGCCCCACTTCCACCAACCCCAATTCGCGCATCAGCGCGATGAAGCTGTCGACCTTGTCGGGCGGCCCGGTGATTTCGAAGATGAAGCTTTCGGTGGTGGTATCGACCGGCCGCGCGCGGAAAATGTCGGCCAGCCGCAGTGCTTCGACGCGCTTTTTGCCCGTGCCTGCGACCTTGATCAGCGCCAGTTCGCGTTCGACATGCGGGCCGGCGGTGGTGAGATCGGTGACCTTGTGCACCGGCACCAGCCGTTCGAGCTGGGCTTCGATCTGGTCGATCACCGAGGGCGGCCCGTTGGTGACGATGGTGATGCGGCTGACCGCGTGATCTTCAGTGATGTCGGCCACGGTCAGGCTGTCGATATTGTAGCCGCGCGCGGTGAACAACCCGGTGATCTTGGCGAGGATCCCGGGTTCATTGTCCACGGTGACGGCGAGCACATGGCGCTCTGACTGAGCTTCGGTGATCTTCAGGGGCATTTGCGTATCCTACACCAGCGCCTTGGCTTCGTCGTCCATCGTTCCGTCGACCTTGTCGCCGTAAAGGATCATGTCGGTGTGCGCCGCGCCTGACGGGATCATGGGCAGGCAATTGGCGTCCTGCGCGACGAGGCAATCGACCATCACCGGCCCATCGTGGGCGAGCATAGCAGCAATGCCTTCATCAAGCTCGCTTTCGTCGTGGATGCGGATGCCCTTCCAGCCATAGGCTTCGGCAAGGCGAACGAAATCGGGCAGGCTGTCCGAATAGGAGTTCGAATAGCGGCTTTCATAGGTCAGTTCCTGCCACTGGCGGACCATGCCCATGTATTCGTTGTTGAGGATGAACACCTTCACCGGGAGGCGATACTGGCTGGCGGTGCCGAGTTCCTGGATGTTCATCTGGATGCTCGCTTCGCCGGCGATGTCGATCACCAGCGCGTCCGGATGGCCAAGCTGCGCGCCGATCGCGGCGGGCAGACCATAGCCCATGGTGCCAAGCCCGCCGCTGGTGAGCCACTTGTTCGGATCATCGAAGCCGAAATATTGTGCCGCCCACATCTGGTGCTGGCCGACTTCGGTCGAGATGATCGGCTTGTGTGCGCGGGTCAGGGCATAAAGCCGTTCGATCGCCTTTTGCGGCATGATCATGTTCGGGTGCTTGGCCGAACGCGCGGGGTAGGCAAGGCATTCGCGCGCGCGCCAGCCGGCGATGCGGGCCATCCATTCGCCCAGATCCTTCGCCTTGCGCGCGCCCCATGCTTCGATCAACTGGCCCAGCACCACGGCGCAATCGCCCACGATGCCGAGATCGACCGGCACCACCTTGTTGATCGAGGAGCGGTCGATATCGATGTGAATCTTGGTCGAACCCGGCGAGAAGGCATCGAGCCTGCCGGTCACCCGGTCATCGAAGCGCGCGCCGATGCACACCATCACGTCGCACTTGTTCATCGCCATATTGGCTTCGTAGGTGCCGTGCATCCCCAGCATTCCGAGCCAGTCGGGATGGTCGCTCGGGAAGGCGCCAAGGCCCATCAGCGTCGAGGTCACAGGCGCGCCGGTGAGGCCCTGGAAGCGCCGCAGCAGGGCGCTCGCATCGGGGCCGGAATTGATCACCCCGCCCCCGGTGTAAAGGATCGGGCGTTCGGCATTTGCGATCATCTCGATCGCTTCGATGATCTGTTCGGCCGGCGCGACCATCTGCGGCGCATAGCGGTGCGAGCCGGGTCGCACGAAAGCGCGGCGCTCGGACGGAATGGCGATCTGCACGTCCTTGGGAATGTCGATCACCACCGGGCCAGGGCGGCCGGTGGTGGCGATGCGGAACGCCTCGGCGATGGTCGCGGCGAGATCGGCCGGATCCTTCACCAGATAGTTGTGCTTGGTGCAGTGACGGGTGATGCCGATGGTGTCGGCTTCCTGAAAGGCATCGGTGCCGATCAGGCTGGTCGGCACCTGCCCAGTGATGACCACCAGCGGGATCGAATCCATCCATGCATCGGCGATTCCGGTGATGGCATTGGTCGCTCCCGGGCCGGAGGTGACCAGCACCACGCCGGGCTTGCCGGTGGCGCGGGCATAGCCTTCGGCGGCGTGGGCCGCGCCGGCCTCATGGCGGACAAGGATGTGACGAATGCGATCATTGCCGAACAATTCATCATAAATCGGCAGCACCGCGCCGCCGGGATAGCCGAAGACGAATTCGACACCCTGTTCAATCAGGCATTGCACAAGGATTGCGGCACCGCTGCTGGGGGCGCTGCGCGCAGTGTCGCGCTGGGCTTGATCCGGCTTGCCGGTCACGGGGAACTCCAAAGCTTGAACGGCAACCTGACGAATAGGGCGAAAGGGTGCCTGACAACAAAACGGGCCCGATGCTGGGGGAAGCGCATCGGACCGAGTGCCTCCGCCGCTAAGGATTATAATCTGATAGGTCAACCCCTAATTGCGTAATAATGATGCAAATTGTGTGTCGAAGTCGATATTTTCGAATGCTCTGCCGGGATCGATCCGGATCCATTCGATCGGCGGTTGCCGCCGGAACCAGGTGAACTGGCGCTTGGCATAGTTGCGGGTGGCCTGCTGTCCGGCGGCGATCATCGTCGCGGCGTCGATCTCGCCGCCGAGGTAAGCGGCGATCTCCGGCACCCCGATCGCGCGCATCACCGGCAGATCAGGGTCGAGCCCGCGCGCCAGCAGCGCCTCGACCTCGGCAATCGCGCCTTCTTCCAGCATCGCCTCGAAGCGCAGGTCGCAGCGCTCGTAAAGCCACGTGCGATCGGGCATCAGCACCATCGGATGGATGGTCACGTCCTCGCCGATGCCGCCCGCCTTGGCCTGCTGCCAATCGGCCAGCGTCACCCCGGTCGAGCGTTTGACCTCAAGCGCGCGGGCGATGCGCTGGCGATCGCCTGGATCAAGCGCGGCGGCGCGCAGCGGATCTTCAAGTTGCAGCAGCTTGTAGGCCGCATCATCATCCATCGCGCGCACGGCGGCGCGGATATCGGGATCGATTTCGGGTATCGGGGCGATGCCTTCAAACAGCACCTTGAGATAAAGCCCGGTGCCGCCGACCAGGATCGGGATGGCATTGGCGCCGTGAATCTCGGCGATTTCGGCCTTGGCGCGCGTGGCCCATGCTGCGGCTGAACAGGCTTCGCTGCCGTCCCATGCGCCGAACAGGCGGTGTTCGATTTCGTCCATCTCCTCCTGCGAGGGGCGGGCAGACAGGATGCGCAGATCGGCATAGACCTGGGCAGAATCGGCGTTGACGATCACGCCGCGCCGCCCGCCTTCGGCCAGCGCGCGCGCGAGTTCCATTGCAATCGCGCTCTTGCCGCTGGCGGTCGGCCCTGCAATGAGCGCGACGGGGGCTGCTGGAGAAGACATGATGCTCATTGCCCGGCTGATAGCAGACACAGCGCCAAGGGAAACACGTCTCGAAACGCTGGTCGATGCGCTTGCCGTCGATCTGCGCGGCGAGGGCGTGGCGCTTGCCACCGCTGATATGCTCGCCGAAAGCGCGGTGCTGGAGCTGCGCTTTTCCGAGGGCGCGCCTGAAGCGGTGCTGGCCGGGATCGACCGCATCTTCGCGCCTGCTGCTGTGCTGGTTTGCCGCGGCTCCGTGGCGCTGCCGCAGGTGTTCGTCTCGGACATGGATTCGACCATGATCGGGCAGGAATGCATCGACGAATTGGCCGATTACGCCGGTCTCAAGCCGCAGATCGCCGCGATCACCGAACGCGCGATGCAGGGCGAGCTCGATTTTGCCGCCGCGCTGCGCGAACGTGTGGCGCTGCTCGAAGGGCTTGAGGAAGGTGCGATAAGCGATTGCCTGGCAGAGCGCATCAGGCCCGAGGCGGGCGCGCGCACGCTGGTTGCCACGCTCGCCGCACTGGGCTGTCGGACCGTGCTGGTGACCGGCGGCTTTCACCATTTCGCCGATCCGGTGGGCGCAATGCTGGGGTTTGACCGCGTGGTCGGCAATCGGCTCGAAGTGATCGGCGGCAGGCTGACTGGCGGATTGCTGGGCCAGATCACCGACAGTGCGGTTAAGGCTGCCGTGCTGCGCGAGGAGGCCGCTGGCGGGCGGATCAGCCTCGCCACCGGCGACGGGGCGAACGACATCCCGATGATCGCTGCGGCAACCTATGGCTTTGCCTATCGCGCCAAGCCCAAGGCGCGCGCGGCAGCCAATGGCC
This sequence comes from Erythrobacter sp., assembly GCA_046296035.1. GTDB lineage: Bacteria > Pseudomonadota > Alphaproteobacteria > Sphingomonadales > Sphingomonadaceae > Erythrobacter. The sequence goes on from JBKBLZ010000001.1 coordinate 192,160, forward strand.
GGATTGACCGCGGCGATCTGACGGCGGTGCTCAGCCTGCTCGGCATCCCGCGCACGGAATGGCGCGAGGGCTGATGGTTGATGATGCGATCGCCACATCCCGGTGGCCAGGCGGCAGCGGCGCTGGGTCGGCCCGGCTGACGAAACGGGGTATGTCTGCGGCAAATCGGTGAGACGGGGGGTTGTCTGGCGCCCCCGGCCTGCTATTAACATCAGTGTAAGCAAACCCGGATTACGCTAGGGTTCCCCTTCTGGATTCGAGACCGCACATGACCGCCAGGAACCACAACTACCGCAACATGTTCGCCGCCGACGGCACGGTGCTGCTGCATCCCGACCGTCCGCAGGCCGCGTACCGTCCCTTGCGCGCCCTCCGCAACTTCCAGATGCTGATGAAAGACAAGGAAGACACGGCGGCGGTGTTCCGGATCTTCGAATCGCTGCCTTCGAAGAATTTCCTCCCGCGTATCGCGGAGCTTGTCCTGTCCGAACGCGGAACCTATCTGCGCCAGACCGAGCCTTGTCTGCCCGAAATCCTCGACGATCATGCAAGCCTGCGCCGCACGCCCAAGGGCAGCCTTGCCCATGCCTATTGCGATTTCATGGAGGCCGAAGGGCTGACCGCGGCAGGTCTGGTTGCCGAAAGCGACCGCGCCGGGCGTCCGCGCTTCCCCGATCTGGTCGAGTGGTATATCAACCGCTCGCGCGATACGCATGACCTGTTCCATGTGCTGACCGGCTATGGCCGCGACGCGCTCGGTGAGGCATCGGTGTTGCTGTTCACCCATGGCCAGTCGCCCAGCCAGGGCCACCTGCTGATCGGCTATGCAGGGGCAGCCAATATCAAGAAGATGGCGAAGGGCACCAAGGCACCCGTTTTCGATGCCGTGCGCGAGGCGCATCGTATCGGCAAGGGCGCGCCGCCGCTGATCGCCCAGCCGATCCGCCAGCTGCTGGAACGCCCGATCGAGGATGTGCGCGCCGAGCTGCGCATCCCGAAGCCGCAGCAATACCGCGAATGCCACCGCATCTGGCAGGCCGAGGGGATTGATCCCTACAACCTGCTCGCCAGCCGCAAACCAACGCCCGAACTCGCTGCGGCCTGATACTGGCATTCTTGCCCGGCGGGATGGCAATCAAGCGGGCAATGGACTTTTAACTGACACTGATGTAAATTAATGGACGTGTTCCTAGTTCGCGAATCGCGCAAAGGACCTATGGCATGGCACTTCTCGATCTTCCGCTGGTTGCGCCCGATCGCAAGATTTCGGGCTTCCGTCCGCTCAAGGTGCTGCACCATTTCGGCAAGCTGGTCGAGGACAAGGAAGACACCGAACAGGTGTTCCACATCATCGAGGCGACCAAGGGCAGGCGCAGCCACGCGCTGGCCCACGCCTTCATCCGCTCGCCGCAGGGGCAGCGGCTCATGCGCGAAGCGGTCGATATTCCGGCGATGCTCGACGATCATGCACGCTGGGCCGATTGCGGGCCGAACAGCGTGGCGGCGCATTACATCGCCTTCATGAAGCGCGAAGGGCTCTCGGCCGCCGGGCTGGTGGCGGAAAGCCACAAGTGGGCGCCGCCCGAAAGCCTGCCCAAGGATCAGACCCAGTGGTATTTTGATCGCCTGCGCGACACCCATGATCTGTTCCACGTGCTTACCGGCTATGGCCGTGACGCGCTGGGCGAGGCAAGTCTGCTCGGCTTTACCTACGAGCAGAACCACAACAAGGGCATCCTGTTCATCGCCTATGCCGGTGCGCGGCAGATCAAGAAGGTGAGCGGCACCAAAGCGCCGCTGTTCGCCGCGATCAAGGAAGGCCGCCGGCTCGGCAAGGCGGCGGCGAAGATTGCGCATCAGGAGATCGCCGCGCTGATGCGCGAGGATATCGACGCCGCCCGCACGCGGCTCAATATCGGCAAGCCCGCGATCTACCGCCAGTGCCTCGCGATCCTGCAAAGCGAAGGCATCGCCCGCGAAGAGCTGACGCTGGGTGGGGCCGGGACGCAGGCCGCCTAAGCCGGCCTAGAGCGTTTTCGAGCCGGGTGGAATCACCCGACGGATCGGAAAACGCGGTAAAACAAAAGTCTGGAGCGGCCGGTCCGATGCAGTCGGATCGCAAACCGCTCTAGCCCTCCATCCACTGCGTAAAGAAGTGCTGGTTGGCAGCACGCAGCTGCTTGAGCGGCACGCCGAGCACCGCATCGCCGCCGACAGTGCCGACGCGCTGGAACCCTATCTGCGCGGTCTCGGCATCGCGGGTCCCCTTGGCGAGCGTTGCGTTGAGCGCTTCCACATCCGGGACGGTAATCAGGTAGCGGCCCTGATCCTCGCCGAACCACCATTGGGCAGGGGTATAGGCCGGGTTGGCAGGCTCGACCTCGGCCCCGATGTCGCCCGCCAGCGCCATTTCCGCCAGCGCGACCGCAAGGCCGCCATCGCTGAGATCGTGGACTGCGTTGACGAGGCCGTCGGCGATCAATTCGTGGATGATTTCGCCCGCGCTGCGTTCCACCACCAGATCGGTCGGCGGGGTGCGCCCGGCTTCCATCCCCTTGACCACGCGCAGCCACAGCGAACGGCCGAGGTGTGAGCGGTTGGGATCGGGCTTGGCCCAATATTCCGGCCCGACGAGGTAGATCGCATCGCCCGCCTGCTTGAAGTGCATCGTCATCATCTTGGCAAGGTCGGTGATAATGCCGACCCCGCCGATGGCAGGCGTGGGAAGGATTGCGCTGCCGCCGCCGGTCGCCTTGCTCTCGTTGTAAAGGCTGACATTACCGCTCACGATCGGGAAATCGAGCGCGCGGCAGGCCTCGCCCATGCCTTCGAGCGCATGGACGATCTGCGCCATGATCTCGGGGCGCTGCGGATTGGCGAAGTTCAAGCAATTGGTCACCGCCAGCGGCCGCGCGCCGACCGCGCACAGGTTGCGATAGGCTTCGGCGATCGCCTGCTTGCCGCCTTCATAGGGGTCGGCATAGACATAGCGCGGGGTGCAATCGGTGGTGATCGCAAGCGCCTTGTTCGTGCCGTGCACCCGCACCACGCCGGCATCACCGCCGGTCTGGAGCGTATCGGCCCCGACCTGCGAATCATACTGCTCGGCAATCCAGCGACGCGAGGCGAGATCGGGCGAGGCCATCATGGTGAGGAGATCGGCGGCAATGTCATCGCTGGCCGGCACTTCGGTGAGCGGCTTGATCCCCGCCCAGACCTTGTATTCCTCCTTGGACAGAAAAGGCCGATCATACAGCGGGGCATCATCGGCGAGCGGGGCGAGGGGGATATCGCACACCACCTCGCCATTGAACTCGAGCACCATGTGGCCGGTATCGGTGACTTCGCCGATCACCGCGAAGTCCAGCTCCCACTTGCGGAAGATCGCCTCGGCCTCGGCCTCCCGGCCGGGCTTGAGCACCATCAGCATCCGCTCCTGGCTCTCGCTCAGCATCATCTCGTAAGGGGTCATGCCCTCCTCGCGGCAGGGCACCTTGTTCATGTCGAGCCGGATGCCCGCGCCGCCCTTGGAGGCCATTTCGACCGAGGAGGAGGTGAGGCCCGCTGCACCCATGTCCTGGATCGCCACGATTGCGTCGGTCGCCATCAGTTCAAGGCAGGCCTCGATCAACAGCTTTTCGGTGAAGGGATCGCCGACCTGCACCGTGGGCCGCTTGGCTTCGGCATCCTCGCCGAAGTCGGCCGATGCCATGGTTGCGCCGTGGATCCCGTCGCGCCCGGTCTTGGATCCGACATAGACGATCGGGTTGCCGGTACCGGTGGCGGCCGAATAAAAAATCCTGTCCGTATCAGCCACGCCCACGGTCATCGCGTTGACGAGGATGTTGCCGTCATAGGCGGGGTGGAAATTGGTTTCCCCCGCCACCGTGGGCACACCGACGCAATTGCCATAGCCGCCGATCCCCGCAACCACGCCCTGCACCAGATGCTTCATCCTGGGGTGCGCAGGGTTGCCGAAGCGCAGCGCGTTGGCGTTCGCGATCGGGCGCGCGCCCATGGTGAAGACATCGCGCAAAATGCCGCCTACGCCGGTTGCCGCGCCCTGATAGGGTTCGATGTAGGAGGGGTGGTTGTGGCTCTCCATCTTGAAGATCGCCGCCTGCCCGTCACCGATGTCGATCACGCCCGCGTTTTCTCCCGGGCCGCAGATCACCCACGGCGCTTGCGTAGGCAGCTTCTTGAGGTGGATGCGCGAGGACTTGTAGGAGCAATGTTCGGACCACATCACCGAAAAGATGCCCAGTTCGACAAGGTTCGGCTCGCGGCCGAGTGCGTGCAGGACGCGCGCGTATTCCTCGGGGGAAAGGCCGTGCTGTTCGACGATTTCGGGGGTGATGGTGGTCATCTCGGAGCTCCTTGGGCCGCCCCCTAGATTATGGATCGCCGAAGGCCAAGCCGCCGCGTTTCTGGAACCAGCGATTCTCCCCGACCCAGACCGCGAGCGCCGTAAGGATTGCGAAGGCCAGCAGCGCCTCGAGGTAGACCAGCGGCCCGGCGCTTTCGGGGTGCGGGCCAAACCAGTTGACCGCCTGAAACAGCAGCATCACGATTAGCAGCACCAGCGGCGGGCCGATGGGGCCGCGCGTACGCCGCACGTAAAAGGCGAAGGCACCGCCGGTCAGCAGCAGCTCGAGTGGCATGGCAATCGCGGGATAGTTCCACAGCCCCAGCCCCAGTTTGGGCGGCGCGCCATCCAGCGTCAGATCAGGCACGTGCACCAGCCAGTCGAGTGGCCAGTGCGACAGCACCACCAGGCCGGCGAGCAGGCCGGCAAACAGGCTGCGCTGGCCCAAAGCCACCACCAGCAGGCAGGCGAGCGCCCAAAGCCCCGCGCCGATCAGGCTGTGGGTGTAGGGCATGTGATAGAGATCCATCGGCACCATCACGCTCGCCGCCGGATCGATCCTGAGCTTTTCCACGCCGATCAGTGCCAGCGAGAAGAACCCCCAGTCAACCAGCTGCGCGGCCATGAACAATGTGCCCAGCCGCGGGCTGCGCGGACTGACAGCGGCAGCAATGAAAGCCGGTGCGAAATGGCCGATGAACATCCTGCGCTCCGGTTCAGGCCGCCGCCGGAGCGAAGCGCAACACCACATAGGTCGCCACCGCACTCGCCGTGCCGGTGGCAAAGGCGCCCCACAGGATGTCGAGCACGCTGACATGCGTCGCCCACACCTTGAACACCGCCTGCGCGGTGAGATCGAAGGTGGCATAGCACAATCCGCCCAGCAGAATGCCGTTGAGCAGCGCAGCCTGCACCGTGCCGCTTTCCAGCCCGGGCTTGATCGCGAACCAGGTCATGCCGGCGAGGTAAATGAGGTAGAACGCGCCGGCGGCGGCACCATTGAAATTATCAGCCATGATCTCGCCGATCACCGGCCGGTAGAGATTGCCCGATGCCCAGCGCAGCCAGATCGCGTCAAGCACGCCGAATGTCAGTGCGGCAGTGCCATAGGCGATGATCCATTTGGTCATGTTGTCTTTGGTTCCGTTTGTCCCGCCGCGATGCTGGCCAGCCTTGACCGGACAGAGCGCCTCCGTCAATGCTGCCGGCCATGGACGAGGGCAATACCGCCGCCGCAGGCGCGCAGGACATTTCGCAGATGAGCTTCGAGCAGGCGCTGGCCGCGCTTGAGCAGATCGTGCAGCAGCTTGAACGCGGCGATGTGCCGCTCGACCAGTCGATCAGCCTTTACGAACGCGGCGAGGCGCTGCGCGCGGCGTGCCAGCTGCGGCTCGATGCGGCGCAGGCGCGGATCGAGAAGATTGTTACCGGTGTCGATGGGCGCGCACCGGGCACCCAGCCCTTCGACGCGGAAGGGTAGCCGATGCTGGCGGAAGCGGGAACCAATGTGCTCGGCGATGCGATCGCGCAGGTGCAGGCCGATATCGATTCGCTGTTCGATGCGCTGCTTCCGGTGCCTGACGACACCAGCGCGCGCCTGATCGAGGCGATGCGCTATGCTGCGATCGGCGGGGGCAAGCGGGTGCGCCCGTTGCTGGTGGTAAGCACCGCCGGCCTGTTCGGCGTGTCGCGCGATCCGGCGCTGCGGGCCGGTGCGGCGATCGAGGCGATCCACGTCTATTCGCTGATCCACGATGATCTGCCGTGCATGGATGATGATGATCTGCGCCACGGCAAGCCGACGCTGCACAAGGCCTTTGACGAGGCGACTGCGGTGCTTGCGGGCGATGCGCTTCACGCTCTCGCTTTCGAGATCCTCGCCGATGCCGAGACCAGCGCCGATCCCTTTACCCGGGTCGAACTGATTGCCACGCTCGGCAGCGCTTCGGGCATGAGCGGCATGGCCGGCGGGCAGATGATGGACATGGTCGCCGACGAGGAGGGGGTTTCTTACGATCTTCAGGCGATTACCCGTCTGCAACAGCTCAAAACCGGCGCGCTGCTCGCCGCGAGCGTCGAGATGGGGGCGATCCTCGGCAAGGTGCCGCCGCTTGGCAGGGTGCATCTCAGAGCCTATGCCCGCGATATCGGCCTTGCGTTCCAGATCGCCGACGATCTGCTTGATGTCGAAGGCGATGTCGAAAAGGCCGGCAAGGCGCTGCGCAAGGACAACGAACAGGGCAAGCAGACCTTCGTCACGCTGATGGGGGTGGACAAGGCCCGCGAACAGGCGCGCGCGCTGGTGGATCAGGCGGTCGGGCATCTCGCCCCCTACGGCCCCGAAGCCGACATCCTGCGCGCGCTGGCCCGTTTCATCGTCGAGCGCGACCGCTGAGAGTCGCGCCGCAGGGAGGATGACACCATGACACGCCGCGTCGGGATTTACCCGGGAACCTTCGATCCGATCACGCTCGGCCATGCCGACATCATCCGGCGCGGCGCCAAGCTGGTCGACTGGCTGATTATCGGGGTCACCACCAACCCCTCAAAGAACCCGATGTTCTCGACCGAGGAACGTTTCCGCATGGTCGAACGCGAAGTTGCCAACATGGGACTCGGCAATGTCGAGGTGGTCGGGTTCAACGCGCTGCTGGTCAAATTCGCGCAGAAGCAGGGGGCCAGCGTCATCATCCGTGGTTTGCGCGCGGTGGCCGATTTCGAGTATGAATACCAGATGGCGGGCATGAACCAGCAGCTCGACGACGATATCGAGACGGTGTTCCTGATGGCCGATGTCTCGCTCCAGCCGATCGCCTCGAAACTGGTCAAGGAAATCGCGGTCTATGGCGGGGATATTGCCCGCTTCGTCAGCCCGCCGGTGCGCGATGAAGTGATCGCACGGGTGCGCGAGACCGGGTTCAAGGGCGATTATTGAGGCAAGCCTGTCCACAGGCGCGGCTTCATTCATTGAAGTGTCAGGCCGGCATGGCTAAACGCTGCGTCTCACACGGATGAAATGATGATCAAAGCCACACTCTCCTTTGCTTTTGGCGTTTCCGCTCTCGGCGCGTTCCTGCTGATCGGCGCGGGCAATCCCGCGCTTGCGCAGCGACAGAAAGACGACACCCCGCCGGTCGCCTTTGGTGAAAATGCCGAAAAGGATGACGACGAGGACAAGTCTGCGGTGGCCCCGCCGCGCACCTATGCGCCGATCAATTATGATGTGACCGCCGATCCGGAAAACATCTGGGTGCTCGATCTGTCGAACGGCCAGCGGGTCAAGCTTCGCCTCCAGGCCGACTGGGCACCCGGCCATGTTGCGCGGATCAAGGAATTGACCCGTCGCGGCTTCTACAATGGGGTGATCTTCCACCGCGTCATCGATGGCTTCATGGCGCAGGGCGGCGATCCGACCGGCACCGGGCAGGGCGGCAGCGATCTGCCCGACCTGAAGGCCGAGTTCAATCCGATGCCCCACGTGCGCGGCACCCTGTCGATGGCCCGTGCCAGCGAGGAAGACAGCGCCAACAGCCAGTTCTTCATCGTGTTCTACCCGCGCTTCAGCCTCGACAAGAAATACACCAATTTTGGCCGCGTGATCGAGAACATGGAAGCGGTCGATGCGATCAACCGGGGCGAGCCGCCGGCTGAGCCGACCTTCATCGTCCAGGCCTCGCTGGCGAGCGACAACCTGCCGCCCCCGCCGCCGCCCGCACCGAAGGATGATGCGCCGATCACCACCGAGATGCTGAACGCGCCTGCGGGCTAAGGGCCTTTCCCGCGCCGAACCAGGAGGCTAGGGGCGCGGGCCATGAAGGTAGACCTGTTCGATTTCGATCTGCCGCACGCGCGTATCGCGCTGCGCCCCGTGCACCCGCGCGATGCGGCGCGGATGCTGGTGGTGCGCGGCGGCGAGCCTGTTTTTGCAGACCGCGTCGTGCGCGATCTGCCGCAGCTCCTCAACCCTGGCGATGTGCTGGTGTTCAACGATACCCGCGTGATCCCTGCCCAGCTCGAAGGCCGCCGCGCCGACGGGGCGGCGAAGATCGGCGCCACCTTGCACAAGCGCATCGATCTGCGTCGCTGGCAGGCCTTCATCCGCAATGCCAAGCGGGTGAAAATCGGTGACAGCCTGGTGTTCGGCGGTGGGGTCATCGCGCTTGCCGAGGAACGCCACGCCGATGGCTCGCTCACCCTGTTCTTCGCGGGCGAGGAGCCGGTCGAAGTGCTGCTGACGCGTGCCGGCACCATGCCGCTGCCGCCCTATATCGCCAGCAAGCGGAGCGCCGATGCGCAGGATCTGGAGGATTACCAGACCATGTTCGCACGCGAGGAAGGGGCAGTTGCCGCGCCCACCGCCTCGCTCCATTTCACCCCGCGCCTTGTCGCGGCGCTGGACGCCGCCGGGATTGGGCGGGCGACGCTGACCCTGCACGTCGGCGCGGGCACCTTCCTGCCGGTAAAGGCTGCTGACACCGACGACCACCAAATGCACGCCGAATTCGGGCGTATCTCCGCCGAAACCGCCGCGCAATTGAACGCCGCCCGCGCCGCCGGGGGCCGGATCATCGCGGTCGGCACCACGTCGCTGCGCCTGCTGGAGAGCGCGGTGGATGCGAACGGCATCATCCACCCCTTCGCCGGCGACACCGCGATCTTCATCACTCCGGGCTACAGGTTCAAGGCGGTTGACGGGCTGATGACCAATTTCCACCTGCCCAAATCCACCCTGATGATGCTGGTCAGCGCGCTGATGGGGCGCGAGCGGATGATGGCGGCCTATGCCCATGCCATCGCGCATGAATACCGCTTCTATTCCTATGGTGACTCCTCGCTGCTGCTCCCGTAACCGGTAGCTATGCAGGAACCCATTCTGTCGATCCGCGGCCTGACCAAGACCTACAGGGGCGGCACCCGCGCGCTCGACAATGTCGATCTCGATATCCGCAAGGGCGAGATTTTCGCGTTGCTCGGGCCGAACGGGGCGGGCAAGACCACGCTGATTGGCGCGGTGTGCGGCTTGGTGCGGCCCACCGGCGGCACGATCACCGCCTTCGGTCATGATCTGGCGCACGACTGGCGCAAGGCGCGCGCGCGGATCGGGCTGGTGCCGCAGGAACTCAGCACCGACATGTTCGAAACCGTGTGGCGCGCGGTCGCCTATTCGCAAGGGCTGTTCGGCAAGCCGCATGATCCCGCGCGGCTTGAGGAAATCCTCAAAAGCCTGTCGCTGTGGGACAAGAAGGACGCGCAGATCCGCGCGCTCTCCGGGGGCATGAAGCGCCGTGTACTGATCGCCAAGGCGCTGGCGCATGATCCTGAGCTGCTGTTCCTCGACGAGCCCACCGCGGGCGTCGATGTCGAGTTGCGCAAGGATATGTGGCGGCAGATCGCCGCGCTGAAGGAGCGCGGCGTCACCATCATCCTCACCACCCATTACATCGAGGAGGCCGAGGAAATGGCCGATCGGGTCGGCATCATCCGTGGCGGGCGCATCCTGATGGTGGACGACAAGGACGCGATGATGGAGCGGCTCGGCACCACCGAAGCGGTGATCGACCTCGCCGCTCCGCTTGGCGCTCTGCCGCCCGAAATCACCGCCTTCCCGGTCGAGCTGGGCGAGGGCGGCACGCGGCTCGTCTATCGCGGCGGCAGCGGTGAGAGCGGGGGGCGGGCGGAAGTCGCGCGGCTCACGCAGGCGCTCGCCCTTGCGGGGATCGGCTACACCAGCATCGACATTCACGATTCCTCGCTCGAGGACATCTTCGTCGGCCTGCTCGGCAAACAGGTGGAGGCGGCGTGATGCATTTCAACTGGCGCAGCGCCTATGCCATCTACCGCCGCGAGATGGCGCGCGCCTTCCGCACCGCGTTTCAGTCGATTCTCTCCCCGGTGCTCACGACTTCGCTCTATTTCGTGGTGTTTGGCTCTGTGATCGGCGCGCGGATGGAGCCGGTCGGCGGCGTGCCATACGGTGCCTTCATCATCCCCGGCCTGCTGATGCTCACCCTGCTGGGCGAGACCACCAGCAACGCCAGCTTCGGGATCTACATGCCGCGCTTCACCGGCACGATCTACGAACTGCTCTCCGCTCCGGTGGGTGTGGCCGAAACGCTCGCCGGTTTCGTCGGGGCGGCGGCGAGCAAGGGACTGATATTGGCCGCGATCATCCTCGGCACAGCGCGGCTGTTTGTCGATTACGAGATCGCGCATCCCTTCCTCGCGGCCGGCTACATCATGCTGGTGGCGGCGAGTTTCGCGCTGTTCGGCTTTATCCTCGGCGTCTGGGCTGACAGCTTCGAGAAGCTTGGCATCATCCCGATGCTGATTCTCACCCCGCTGACCTTCCTTGGCGGCACCTTCTATTCGATCCGCGATCTGCCCGCGCCATGGGATGCGATTGCGCTCGGCAATCCGATCGCCTTCTTGGTGAGCGGGCTGCGCTGGACATTCTATGGCACCTCCGACGTGCCGATTGCCCTCTCGCTCGGCCTTACGCTCGGTTTTCTGACGCTGAGCGTGGTGATCATCGCGGTGATTTTCCGCACCGGATGGCGCCTGCGCGAGTAGCAGAGCGCCGCTCGGCAGGCGGCCTTGGTCGAGCCGGGAATGCCATCTGTCTGGTGACAGCGTCACCTCGTCGCCTCGTTCATGCCGCAGAAAGTGACTGATTCCTAACCGCTTGCTGACCGCCGCACCCCCTGCGGCAGGCAAGAAAAAGGAAACAAGCGCATGAAGAAAATCGCATTCACCAGGCCCGCACTTATCGGCATGGCGATGAGCGCGATGGCACTTCCGGTGGCTGCCCAGGCGCAGTCGAACGAAGACCCCAAGGTCGAAGCCTATGTCGGCGCATCGGCCGGTATCCACGAGCTCGATATCGGCGTCCCGGGCGATAATGGCGGCATCTACGGCGTGGTTGCCGGGGTTGACGTGCCGGTCGGCAAGACCTTCTTCGTCGGCGCCGAGGGCAACTACCACATCGGTGACGGCGCGATCGACAGTGAATACGGCGTCGCTGCCCGCGCTGGCGTGCGCGTCGGCGAGACCGGCAAGGTGTTCGTGCGCGGCGGCTATCAGGAGGTCGATTTCGATCTGAACAACCTGTTCGGTATCGCCGTGCCGCCGGGCTTCGATACCACCGATGGTGACTACCTCGTGGGTGCTGGCGTCGAATTCGGCCTCGGCGACAATCCGATCCGCTTCCGCGCCGGGATCGACACGATCGCGTTCGACACCACCCGTGCTACCGTGGGCGTGCTCTACGCCTTTTAAGGCCTGAACACCTGCGCCAAAACCGGGCAGGAGCAGCACCCCAGCGGCTGCTCCTGCCTTTTTTGTTGCGCGGCGGGGAAGGGGCGTTAGGGCACCCGCCCCATGACGCTCCCTCGCTTTACCTTCACGCTGCATGCCACGGACGGCAAGGCCCGCACCGGCGCACTTGCCATGCAGCGCGGCGAAATCCGCACGCCGGCCTTCATGCCGGTGGGCACCGCGGCGACGGTCAAGGCGATGAAGCCCGAGGCAGTGCGTGCAACAGGCGCCGATATTATCCTCGGCAACACCTATCACCTGATGCTGCGCCCCGGTGCCGAACGGGTGAACAGGCTGGGGGGCCTGCACAAATTCATGAACTGGCAGCGCCCGATCCTCACCGATTCCGGCGGCTATCAGGTGATGAGCCTGTCGGACTTGCGCAAGCTCACCGAGCAGGGGGTAGAGTTCAAGAGCCACCTCGATGGCTCGCGCCACATGCTCACCCCTGAACGCAGCATGGAAATCCAGCGCTTGCTCGGCAGCGATATCGTCATGGCCTTTGACGAATGCCCGCGCGCCGACCGGCCCAAGGACGAGATTGCCGCCAGCATGGAACTCTCGATGCGCTGGGCCAAGCGCAGCCGCGAGGGCTTCGACAGCGGCGAGGATCATGCCTGCCGCGCCGCGCTGTTCGGCATCCAGCAGGGCGCGCTGCACGAAGACCTGCGCCGCATCAGCGCCGACAAGCTCACCGATATCGGCTTTGATGGCTATGCCGTGGGCGGGCTGGCGGTGGGCGAGGGGCAGGAGGCGATGTTCGGCGTGCTCGACTACGCTCCCGACATGCTCCCCGCCGATCGCCCGCGCTACCTGATGGGGGTGGGCAAGCCCGACGATCTGGTCGGCGCGGTCGAGCGCGGCATCGACATGTTCGATTGCGTGCTGCCCACCCGTTCGGGCCGCAACGGGCAGGCCTTCACCTGGAACGGCCCGCTCAACCTGCGCAACGCGCGTTTTGCCGAAGACACCGGCCCGCTCGATGCGCGCTGCACCTGTCCGGTCTGCACCACTTATTCCCGCGCCTATATCCACCACCTCGTCAAGTCGGGCGAGATGCTCGGCGCGATGCTGGTGACCGAGCACAACCTCAGCTTCTATCAGGCCTTGATGCGGGGGATGCGCGATGCCATTGCGGGGGCGCGCTTTGCTGATTTTGCCGCCACGTTCCGGCGCGATTACCTTGGAAGTTCCGATTGATGCCCAAACTGCCTGATGATTGCCAGAACATGGCCGAGGTGCGCGAGGGTGTCGATGCGCTGGATCGCGACCTCATCGCGTTGCTGGCAAGGCGCTTCGCATACATGCGCGCCGCCGCCCGGATCAAACCGAACCGCGATGCGGTGCGTGACGAGGTGCGCAAGGCGAGCGTGATCGCCGCCGCCGTGGCCGAAGCCGAGGCGCAGGGCATTCCCGGCGATGTTGTTGCCGATATCTGGGAACGGCTCGTCGAAGGTTCGATCGCCTATGAATTTGGCGAGTGGGATCGGGTGCGCGGCTGAGAGCGTCGGCCAAGTGCGTTTTCCAGTCAGGTGGAATCACCCGGCGGCTCGGAAAACGCGGTAAAACAAAAGTCCAGAGCGGCCGATCTGAGGCAGTCGGATTGCAAACCGCTCTAGCCTGCCACAGCGCCAATGACAAAGGGCGGCACTGGGGAGGCCGCCCTTTTCGTTTCCATCGCTGTCCGGACAATCAGCGCGAGTAGAATTCCACCACCAGGTTCGGTTCCATCGTCACCGGATAGGGCACCTCGTCGAGCTTGGGCACGCGGGTGAACTGCACCTTGTCGTTGCCGTCGGGGGCGACGTAATCGGGGATGTCCCGCTCGGGCAGGCCCTGGGCTTCGATCACCAGCGCCATTTCCTTGGCCTTGCTGCCGAGGCTGATGACATCGCCCACGTCAACCCGGCGCGAGGCGATATTGCACTTCACACCGTTCACATAAATGTGGCCATGGCTGACGATCTGGCGCGCGGCGAAGATGGTGGGCGCGAACTTGGCCCGGTAAACCACCATGTCGAGACGACGCTCGAGCAGGCCGATCAGGTTCTGGCTGGTGTCGCCCTTCATCCGCGCGGCTTCGGCATAGGTGCGCTTGAACTGCTTTTCAGTAACATCGCCGTAGTAGCCCTTGAGCTTCTGCTTGGCGCGCAGCTGCAGGCCGAAGTCGCTCATCTTGCCCTTGCGGCGCTGGCCATGCTGGCCCGGGCCGTAGGAGCGCTTGTTGACCGGCGAATTGGGCCGACCCCAGATGTTTTCGCCCATCCGGCGGTCAAGCTTGTACTTGGCGCTCTTGCGCTTCGACATTTGTCGTTTCCTTCAATGTGCTGGATCAGCGATCGTGCCGACCATTCCACCCGGCATCGCGCCGTCGGAACGAAATTCCCGACGCGGCTCCTGCTTCACCGGGGTGCAGGGCCCATTTGCGAAGCCGCGCCCTTAGCAGGATTGAGAGTACGGTCAACCCCGCGCGGCCTGGTCGCGCGGGGCTTTCTCGAGGCTGCTGAGGATACCGCGCAGGGTCCGCACCTCGAGATGGTTCCAGCCCGGCTTGGTGAGCAGGTTGCGCAGGGTGCGGCGGGTGCTCTGGGCGCGGGATTCCGGGCGGAAGTAATCGCGCGACTCCAGCAGCTTCTCGAAATGGGCGATCAGCCCGTCCAGCTCGGCCTGTGGTGCGGGGGGGAGGGTCTCCTCGATCGTCGGCTGCGCCAGCGCGGGATCGACTCCTGCCAGTTCACGTCCCATTCGCGACCATTCATAAGCCACCAGAACCACCGCCTGTGCGAGGTTGAGCGAGCCGAATTCGGGATTGATCGGAACGGTCAGGATATTGCGCGCCAGTGCCACATCCTCCGTTTCCAGACCCGAGCGTTCGGGGCCAAAGATGATCGCGTGGCGGCCGGGCAGGGTGTGGACCTGCCGCCCGGCGTCATCCGCGCCGATCACCGGTTTGGTCACGCCGCGCTTTCTTACCGTGGTGGCGTGGACATAGGCGCAATCGGCGACCGCCTCGGCGGTGGTGGCAAAGACCCTGGCCTGTTCGAGCACGATGTCCGCGCCCGAAGCGGCGGGGCCGGCCGACGGATTGGGCCAGCCGTCGCGAGGGCTGACGAGGCGCATCTCGGTCAGCCCGAAATTGAGCATCGCGCGCGCCGCCTTGCCGATATTCTCGCCCAGCTGCGGGCGCACAAGGACGATCACGGGTTTGTTGAGATCGGCCATTTTCTGTTTATTCCTTGGCCGCTTGTTGAACAGTGCTGGCAAATTCTTCGAAGTCGCGCGCCTCGGAGAAATCGCGGTAGACGCTGGCAAAGCGGATGTAGGCGACCGAATCGATCTGGCGCAGGCCTTCCATCACCAGCTCACCGATGTGCGAGGAGGGCACTTCGGCTTCGCCCGAGGTTTCGACCTGGCGCTGAATACCCGAAATCAGCTGATCGAGCCGTTCCTGATCGATCCCGCGCTTGCGCGAGGCGAGTGCGATGGATTGTTCAAGCTTGGAGCGATCGAACGGCTCGCGCCGGTTGCCGGATTTCACCACCACCACTTCGCGCAGCTGGATCCGTTCAAAGGTGGTAAAGCGCGCGCCGCAGGATGAACACTGACGCCGGCGCCGGATCGAAGCGCCGTCCTCGGTCGGACGGGAATCCTTTACCTGACTGTCGTCATGGGCACAGAACGGGCAGCGCATTCAAGGGGTTATTTCTTGATTCTCTGATAGAATGCGAAGCCTGCACCGATCGCCAGCCCGATCGGCCAGGAAATCACCGGAAGCAAGGCCCCAGCCACTGCGCCGATCGCTGCACCGGTGAGCACTGGCGCAGTCGACGGGTGATTGACCCCTTCCTTGGCCATGGCGGAAAGTTCGGCCTTGGCCTCTTCGATCCAGTCGGGGGTCTGGCGCGGATCCTGATCGCTCATTGCGGTGTCCTTACATGCCCGGATAGACGGGGAAGGCGGCGCAGAGATCGGCCACTCGGCCGCGCACGCTTTGTTCCACCTGTGCATCGCCCTCGGGGCCGTTCTTGGAAAGGCCTTCAACCACTTCGGCGATGAGTTTGCCGACCGTGCGGAATTCCTCGGGACCAAAACCCCGGGTGGTGCCGGCAGGCGTGCCCAGACGGATGCCGCTGGTGATGAAGGGCGAACGGGTATCGTAAGGAATGCCGTTCTTGTTGCAGGTGAGGAAAGCGCGATCGAGGCCCTTTTCGGCATCCTTGCCGGTCACGTCTCCGCCCCACTTGCTCGCGCCGGTCAGATCGACCAGCATCGAGTGGTTGTCGGTGCCGCCCGAAACGATCCGCAGGCCGTTTTCCTCAAGGCTCGCGGCGAGCGCGCGGGCGTTCTCGACAACGCGCTGGGCGTAGGTGCGGAATTCGGGCTGAAGCGCTTCGCGGAAGGCGACCGCCTTGGCCGCGATCACGTGCATCAGCGGGCCGCCCTGAAGGCCGGGAAACACCGCCATGCTCAAGGGTTTGGTGAACCTCTCGTCGTTCCACAGAATGATGCCCGAGCGCGGCCCGCGCAGGGACTTGTGGGTGGTCGAGGTGACGATGTCGCAATGCGGGAACGGCGAAGGATGCGCACCGCCCGCAACAAGGCCGGAGATGTGGCTCATGTCGCACAGCAGCACCGCGCCCACTTCATCGGCGATGGCGCGGAAGGCGGGGAAGTCCCAGGTGCGCGAATAGGCGGTGCCGCCGCAGATGATGATCTTCGGCTTGCTTTCCCGCGCCTTGGCTGCGACCTCGTCCATGTCGATGGTCTCGGTCGCGCGGTTAACCCCGTAGGAGACGACGTTGAACCACTTCCCGCTCATGTTGACGGGCGAGCCGTGGGTGAGGTGGCCGCCCGAGTTAAGGTCGAGCCCCATGAAGGTGTCACCCGGATTGAGCAGGGCGAGGAACACCGCCTGGTTCATCTGCGAGCCGGAATTGGGCTGCACATTGGCGAAGTTGCATCCGAACAACTGCTTGGCGCGCTCGATCGCGAGCGTTTCGACCACGTCGGCATAATCGCAGCCGCCATAGTAACGCTTGCCTGGGTAGCCTTCGGCATATTTGTTGGTGAACACCGAACCGGTCGCCTCGAGCACCGCGCGGCTCGCGATGTTTTCGGACGCGATCAGTTCGATCTTGTCGCGCTGTCGGGCAAGCTCCTTGCCGATCGCCGCGGCAATTTCCGGATCGGCGGTGGCAAGATCGTTGCGCCAGAAGCCGTCCATCGCGGCAACAGCTTGGCGGGCGGTGAAATCGGCGGGGGCGGTGCTCATTGATGGGTCTCGATATGATCGGGCAGGAAGGGCGGCTTGCCAAGCTTGCCCACCCGGCGCTGGTGGCGCCCGGCAGGATCACCGGCATCGGCAAATTCCGTGTCGAGGAAGGTGGCAACGCACGACTTGGCCATTTCTATCCCTACGAGACGCGCGCCCATCGCGATGCAATTGGCATCATTATGTTCGCGGGCGAGGGCGGCCGAGAGCGGTTCGCTCACCAGCGCGCAGCGCACCTGCGGGTGGCGGTTGACACTGATCGAAATGCCGATGCCGCTGCCGCACAGGGCAATGCCGAATTCGACCGTGCCGTCCGCAATGATTTCAGCGAGGCGATAGCCATAATCGGGGTAATCCACGCTCGCGCCCGGTTCAGGGCCGAGATCGGCGACTTCGTGGCCTTCTTCGATCAGCCATTCGCAAAGCTCGGCCTTGAGCTCGATGGCGGCGTGGTCTGAGGCGATGGCGATGCGCATGGCAGCCCCATACGCTGCGAGGGCGTGATTCTCCACCCCTCGGGGCGCGCTTTTCGACGGTCTGCAGCAATAATCCTTAACGCAGCGGAAAGGGCGCAGGATTTATGCGCGACATCATGGACAAGCCCGCAACCCGCCTGTCGGCCGAGCAATGGCTGGCGCGCGTCTTTGCCGATGCCGCGCCCCGCCATTTCGGCACGGGCTGGCTGAGCGGGGTGCTGGGCATTGTGCTTGCTGTGCTGGCGTTGCTGGCGGTGCTGTGCCTGCACTTTCCGCAATATCTGACCTTGCCGGACCTGCGTAGCCGCTATCCGCTGGGGCTGGTGCGTCTTGCGATTGATCTGGGGTTGCTGGCGGCGATGGGGCTGGCGGGGCTGTCGATGCTGCTGCGCCGCAAGAAGGCGCTGGGGGCGGCGGGCCTCGTGCTGGCGGGCGCGGCGCTGGCGCTGGGCGCAGGCGGGGTCGAGATCCCGCGTGTCGGCGACAGCGCGGTCTACCTCGCGCTTGACTGGTTCGTGCTGGGGGTGCTGAGCACGGCGGCGGTGTTCGTGCCACTGGAGCGCGCCTTTCCGCTGCGCCGCGGGCAGGGCGCGTTCCGGCGGGGATGGCTGACCGACACGCAGTATTTCTTCGCCAGCCACGTGCTGGCACAGGTGATGAGCGTGGCGGTGCTTGCTCCTGCGGTGGCGCTGGAAAGCGTGCTGGCCGTGCCTTCAGCGCAGGCCGTCGTACAGAGCCTGCCTGTGCTGGTGCAGTTTGCGCTGTGTGTGCTGGTGGCGGACTTGGCGCAATATGGCATTCACCGCGCCTTTCACGTCGTCCCTTTCCTGTGGCGGTTCCACAAGGTGCACCATTCGGCCACGGTGATGGATTGGCTCGCCGGATCGCGGCTGCATCTGGTTGATGTGATCGTGACGCGGGGGCTGGTGCTGCTGGCGCTGCTGGTGGCGGGATTCGCGCAGAGCGCGGTCTATGCCTACCTCGCGCTGGTGAGTGTCCACGCGGTGTTCATCCATGCCAATTTCGCGCCCCGCCGGGGCTGGCTGGAGCACTGGATCGCTGGCCCCCGCTTCCACCACTGGCACCACGGGGTGGAACCGGAGGCGCGGGATGTGAACTTCGCCGTCCATCTGCCGATGATCGACCGCTGGTTCGGCACGCATCATATGCCGGAGAACCGTTGGCCGTCAGGCTACGGGATTGCCGGAGAACGCGCGCCTGAAGGTTGGTTGCGACAGCTGGTGTGGCCTTTCGGACGCCGCGAGGGCTAGAACAGCAGACTATCGGGCCTCGGCATCGGCTGACGCGCCACCGCCCGCGAGAGCGAAATCACGCTGCGCACTCCGAACTGCGCAAGCCCCGCCATCCCGAGCGGCAGGAGCACCAGCAGAGCGGGGATGGCGACCTTGTCGGTTTCGCCGAACATCAGCAGGCTCGCCACGAACAGCAGCGCCACCAGCACGAACGACCCGAGCGCCAGAAAGAAGGTCCGGGTCAGATAGCGGTAGTGGCTGGCTTCCCAGTCCTCCGCAGGCTCGCGCCGGAAGATGAAGGCCAGCGGCACCCCGATAAGGAGCAGAACCGGCAGGAAGAAGCTCGCCAGAAAGAGCGCGGCCACAATGAACGGCCGGTTGCCCAGCGTATTGTCGAGCCAGCTTGAGCGGTCATCGTTGTGGCGCACCACCTGTGCCCTACTGATCGAGGAACGAGCGCATCTTGCGCGAGCGTGACGGGTGCTTGAGCTTGCGCAGCGCTTTGGCTTCGATCTGGCGAATACGTTCGCGCGTCACCGAGAACTGCTGACCGACTTCCTCCAGCGTGTGATCGGTGTTCATCCCGATGCCGAAGCGCATCCGCAGCACGCGTTCTTCCCGCGGGGTGAGGCTGGCCAGCACGCGGGTGACGGTTTCCTTGAGGTTGGCCTGGATCGCGGCATCGACCGGGATGATCGCGTTCTTGTCTTCGATGAAATCGCCCAGGTGGCTGTCTTCCTCGTCCCCGATGGGGGTTTCGAGGCTGATCGGCTCCTTGGCGATCTTCATCACCTTGCGCACCTTTTCAAGCGGCATGGAGAGGCGCGCGGCCATTTCCTCAGGGGTCGGCTCGCGGCCTTCCTCGTGCAGGAACTGGCGCGAGGTGCGCACCAGCTTGTTGATCGTCTCGATCATGTGCACCGGAATGCGGATGGTGCGCGCCTGATCGGCGATGCTGCGGGTGATCGCCTGCCGGATCCACCACGTCGCATAAGTGCTGAACTTGTAGCCGCGGCGGTATTCGAACTTGTCGACCGCCTTCATCAGGCCGATGTTGCCTTCCTGAATGAGATCAAGAAATTGCAGCCCGCGGTTGGTGTATTTCTTGGCGATCGAGATCACCAGACGCAGGTTCGCCTCGACCATTTCCTTCTTGGCAATCCGCGCCTCGCGCTCGCCCTTCTGCACCATGTTCACGATGCGCCGGAACTCGGTGAGGCTCATGCCCGTCTGTGCGGCAATATCGGCGATTTCGGAGCGGATCCGCTCAACCGGGGCACCCTCGCGTTCAAGGAAGGCGGCCCACTTCTTGTCCTTCCTCGCGCGCTCCTTGATCCAGGCGTCGTCCATCTCGTTGCCGACGTAGGAATCAAGGAAATCCATGCGCTTGATCTTGTGGCGCTCGGCCAGACGCAGCATTTGCCCGCCCAAAGTCGTCAACCGGCGGTTGAAGGCATAGAGGTTGTCGACGAGAAATTCGATCTTGGTGGCGTGGAACTGCACGCTCTCGACCTCGGCGGTGAGCTCCTCGCGCAGCTGTTCGTATTTCTTTTCCTTGGCGGGCGGGAATTCGTTGCCCGCCGCCAGCGTTTCGACCCGCTCGGCCTGGAGCTTCTCGAAGCTCTTGAACAGCTTGGTGATGCGCGCGAAGCGTTCGAGCGCCTCGGGCTTGAGTGCGGCTTCCATCTGGGCGAGGCTGAGGGTGTTGTCCTCCTCGTCGTCCTCTTCGCGTTTCGCGCGCGGCTCGCCGTCCTCGTCCTCGTCGGCCGCATCGGACTCTTCCTCGACCTCGTCGTCCTCGCGGATGGTTGGCCCGGCGGTGGCTTCGGAGATTTCGTCGTCGTCATCCTCTGGGGCACCTTCGGCCATCTTTTCGGCCGGGGGTTCCTTCGAGAGCATCGCGTCGAGATCAAGGATCTCGCGCAGTTGCATATCGCCGTTGTTGAGCGCTTCGGACCACTGGATGATCGCATGGAAGGTGATCGGGCTTTCGCACAGGCCCATGATCATCATGTCGCGCCCGGCCTCGATCCGCTTGGCGATGGCGATTTCGCCCTCGCGGCTCAGCAGCTCGACCGCACCCATTTCGCGCAGATACATGCGCACCGGATCGTCGGTGCGTTCGCCCGTGGCGAGCTTCTTGTTGCCGGCGCGGGCATCCTTGGCCGGGCCCTTCTTGTCGCCGTCGTCGTCCTCGTCGTCCTCGTCGTCCTCGACCGCAATCGCCTCGCCGCTTTCGCCGTCCTCGTCAGCTTCGGCTTCCTCGTCGCTTTCGACGATCTGCACGCCCATTTCGCTGAGCGCGGTCTGGATGTCCTCGATCTGGTCGGGGCTCATCTCGCCCGAAGGCAGCGCTTCGTTGAGCTCATCGTAGGTGACATAGCCGCGCTTTCTCGCCTTGCTGATCAGCTTCTTGATCGAAGCCTCGTTGAGATCGATCAGCGGGGCATCTTCCTTCTCGGACATATTTCTCGTTCAATCCGTTGCCGGGAGACCGGATGCTGCACGCAGCACGCGACGATCACCAGTTTAATTTATATCCTCCGCCGGAGCAGAGTCGTCACCCGTGGCCACCGGAGCGGCCTTCCTGCGACCGAAAGCCTTGAGGCGTTCGTCAACTGTCATGAGCTGTGCGCGCAACCTGCTTTGTTCGGCAAACGATCCTTCCGGATCGCTGTCGAAACGCGCAATCGTGGCCGCAAGCGCAGCCTCCAGCGCTGGCCGTTCGACCAGCAGCGACACAGCTTCGGCCAGTTCCTCGCGCGCATCGCCGGTGGATGTGCCTTCATCAAGAAAGGCGTAACGGATGTCTGCCGGCGGGGCAGGGTGACCTAACGAATCGCATATGGCGCTTGGGGTGCGCGAATCAAGCGTTTCTGCAAGTTCGAACAGCGATTCGACCAATGGCGCGGCTTCGCGGTCGTGGCGGGCGAGGGTGGAAAGCGCTTCGGCATGGCGCGCGATCTCCTGCGGAAAGCGGACAAGGCCCGCGAACACAGCCTGCAACAGCCCCTGCCGCTGGCTGCCCTGCATGATCCCGGTCAGGCGTGCGCGTGCTTCGTCCGACAGGCCGGGTGGCGGCACGGCTGTGCTGCGCCAATTGCCGCTTTGTCTGCGCTGGTGCGGGGCGGAGGCAGGGCGGCGGTCGCCTGCCCCGCTTCGCGGGGGAAAGGCGAAGGCGGAGAAGCGATCGGAAAGTTCGCGGCGATAAAGCGCCTTGATCTCGGGATTGGCGATGGTCTCGACATGGGCCATCAGCCGCGCCTTCAATCCTGCCTTGGCCTCGGGGGTTGCCAGCGACTGGGCATCGCGTTCGAATTCCCACAGCGTGTCGATCAGCGGGGCAGGGCTGGCGAGGAGCGTTTCCATCGCTTGCCGCCCTTGCGTCCTGATCAGATCATCGGGATCAAGCCCGGCCGGCAGGCGCACGATGCTGAGCGATCGCATCGGAGCGAGCAGCGGCAGCGCCCGCGCGATTGCGCGCATCGCGGCGCGCTGTCCCGCCGCATCGCCATCGAAGCACAGCACCGGCACTTCGACCATGCGCCACAGCAGCTCAAGCTGCATCTCGGTGAGCGCGGTGCCAAGCGGCGCGACCACATCGGCAATCCCCGCATTGGCGAGCGCGATCACGTCCATGTAGCCTTCGACCACCACCACCCGGCCCGAATGGCGCGCGGCAGGGGCGGCCCGGTGAAGGTTGTAAAGCGTGCGCCCCTTGTCGAACAGTTCGGTGTCCGGGGAGTTGAGATATTTGGCGACACCTTCGCGCTTGTCGAGGATGCGGCCGCCAAAGGCGATTACCCGCCCGCGCGCATCCTGAATGGGGAGCATGACGCGGCCCCGGAAGCGGTCGTACCGTTCACCGGCCTCGTTGGCAGCGCGCATCCCGGCGCTTTCGAGCATCTCCTCGCCGAATTGCGACAAGGCGCGTGGCAGCGCCTGCCGCTCGTCCGGTGCCCAGCCGAAGCCGAATTCGCGGCAAATGGCGGAGGAAAACCCGCGCCGTTGCAGATATTCCCGCGCCGCGCTGCCACCCGGGCCGGCCAGGCTTTCGACAAAGAAGCGCTGCGCCGCCTCGGTCACGTCGATCAGGCTGGCGCGGGCTTCGGCCTTTCTCGCCTGAACCGGATCGGGCGCGGGGACTTCCATCCCCGCCATTCCCGCCAGCTCCTTGATCGCGTCGATGAATTGCAGGCCGGCATGATCGACCATCCAGCTGATCGCATCGCCATGTGCCCCGCAGCCGAAGCAGTGGTAGAACTGCTTGGCATCGTTGACATAGAAGCTCGGCGTTTTCTCGTCATGGAAAGGGCAGCACCCTTTCCACTCGCGCCCCGCGCGGGTCAGTTTGACCGAACGCTGGACAAGCGACGAGAGCGTGATCCGCGCACGCAGCTCGTCCTTCCATTGCGGGGTGATCGCCATGGCCGACTAGGTGCGCCCGAAAGCGGCTGCGTTCAAGCGCACCTGTGGATGGGGCTGTGACTTAGGACAGCGCCGCCTTTACCAGCGTGCTCGCCAGCTTGCCGTCGAGCATCGCGCCGTGGCGGGCCTTCAACTCGGCCATCACGGTGCCCATGTCCTTCATCGTCGCCGCGCCGGTTTCGGCCTTGATCGCCGCGATCGCGGCTATGGTTTCGGCTTCGTCCATCATCTGCGGCAGGAATTCCTGGATTACCGCCAGTTCGGCGCGTTCCACCGCGGCCAGTTCCTCGCGCCCGCCCGAGACATACATCTCGATCGATTCGCGGCGCTGCTTGGCCATTTTCTGGAGCACGCTGACGACCAGTTCATCATCGGGGATGGCCTTGCCGCTGGTGCGTTCCTCGATGTCGCGGTCCTTGATCTTGGCACTGATCTGGCGGAGCGCGGCGGTGCGGTCCTTGTCGCCCGCCTTCATCGCGGCGATGGTGGCGGCCTTGATATCGTCTCGGATCATTGCGTCTTTTCCTGTGGATTGGGCTATGGCGCGCGCCTCTAACGCAAATACTCGGCCAAGCCTAGGTTGACGCAGGCGGCGCACCGGCCTAGCGGGCAAAACTTAGCACCATCGCCGGAAACCCAAGTAACGGAGCGCCTCATGGCCGACCCCGCATCCACTCGCGCGCAACCTTCAGGGGCGACGGGAGCCCTCGTTCTGGCCGATGGCACGGTGATCTGGGGCAAAGGGTTCGGGGCTGCCGGCAGCGCGGTGGGCGAGGTGTGCTTCAACACCGCGATGACCGGCTATCAGGAGGTGATGACCGATCCTTCCTACGCGGCGCAGATCGTCACCTTCACCTTTCCCCACATCGGCAATGTCGGGGCGAACCCGGAAGATATCGAGAGCCGCGTCGAAGGCGCGGTCGGCTGCATCGTGCGCGAGGACGTGAGCGAGCCGAGCAATTTCCGCAGCATCGAGCGGTTTGGTGATTGGATGGCGAGGAACGGCAAGATCGGGCTTTCGGGCATCGACACCCGCGCGCTCACCCGTCGCATCCGCATGACCGGCGCGCCCAATGCGGTGATCGCCCATGCGCCGGACGGCAAGTTTGATATCCCCGCGCTGCTGGAACGGGCCAAGGCGTGGCCGGGGCTTGAGGGCATGGATCTTGCCATCCGCGTGACCCGAGAAGCGCAGGAGAGCTGGGAGGGCGGCTCATGGCGGCTCGGCAAGGGCTATGGTCGTGCGGCCTTCGATGCCAAGCCCCACGTGGTTGCGATCGATTACGGGGCGAAGGACAATATCTTCCGCTATCTGGTGAAGGCGGGCGCGCGGGTGACGGTGGTGCCGGCCAAGACCGGGTTCGAGGCGATCATGGCGCTGAAGCCCGATGGCGTGTTCCTGAGCAATGGTCCGGGCGATCCAGCGGCGACCGGCGAATATGCCGTGCCGGTGATCGCCAAGCTGCTCGATGCCGATGTGCCGCTGTTCGGCATCTGCCTCGGCCACCAGATGCTCGCGCTCGCTGCGGGCGCGAAGACAATCAAAATGCACCAGGGCCACCGCGGCGCGAACCACCCCGTCCAGCGCGTGGGGACAAGCTGGGGGGAGACCACCGGGCTGGTCGAGATCACCTCGATGAACCACGGCTTTGCGGTGGATGCGGCAACCCTGCCGGAGAATGTCGAGCAGACCCATGTGAGCCTGTTCGACGGCACCAATTGCGGGATCGCGATTCGGGGCAAGCGCGCCTTCGCGGTGCAGTATCATCCCGAGGCAAGTCCGGGGCCGCAGGACAGCTTCTATCTTTTTGAAAAGTTCGTGGGGGGTCTTCGGTCGCAGCCTTTGCGGTCGAACACAGACGCTCGCGAACAACGCGCAAGACCCGCGAGAAAGCCTCTCTGAATGCCCAAAAGAACCGACATCTCCTCGATCCTCGTCATTGGCGCCGGCCCGATCATCATCGGCCAGGCCTGCGAGTTCGATTACTCTGGCACGCAGGCGATCAAGGCGCTCAAGGAGGAGGGCTACCGCGTCATCCTCGTCAACTCGAACCCCGCGACGATCATGACCGATCCGGAGTTTGCCGACGCCACCTATATCGAGCCGATCACCCCCGAAATCGTCGCCAAAATCATCGCCAAGGAACGGCCCGACGCGCTGCTGCCGACGATGGGCGGGCAGACCGCGCTCAACTGCGCGCTGAAGCTCGACGAGATGGGTGTGCTGGCCGAATACGGCGTCGAGATGATCGGGGCCAGGGCCGACGCGATCGACAAGGCCGAAAACCGCCAGCGCTTCCGCGAGGCGATGGACGCGATCGGGCTGGAAAGCGCGCGTTCGGGCGTCGCCAACACCCTCGAGGAAGCCTTCGCCGTGCTCGAACGCACCGGCTTGCCCGCGATCATTCGCCCCAGCTTCACGCTCGGCGGCACCGGCGGGGGCATCGCCTACAACAAGGCAGAATTCGAACGCATCGTGCGCGAAGGGCTCGATGCCTCGCCCACCACCGAAGTCCTGATCGAGGAATCGCTCCTCGGGTGGAAGGAATTCGAGATGGAGGTGGTGCGCGACCGCAAGGACAACGCGATCATCATCTGCTCGATCGAAAACGTCGATCCGATGGGCGTGCACACCGGGGATTCGATCACCGTCGCCCCGGCGCTGACGCTGACCGACAAGGAATACCAGATCATGCGCTCCGCCAGCATCGCGGTGCTGCGCGAGATCGGGGTGGAGACGGGCGGCTCCAACGTGCAGTTCGCGGTCAACCCCAGGGATGGCCGCCTGATCGTGATCGAGATGAACCCGCGCGTGTCACGCTCCTCGGCGCTGGCATCGAAGGCGACGGGCTTTCCCATCGCCCGCGTCGCGGCCAAGCTGGCGGTCGGCTACACGCTCGATGAGCTCACCAACGAGATTACCGGCGCAACCCCGGCGAGCTTTGAACCCACCATCGACTATGTCGTCACCAAGATTCCGCGCTTCGCCTTTGAAAAGTTCAAGGGCGCGGCCAACGACCTTTCGACCGCGATGAAGAGCGTCGGCGAAGTCATGGCGATCGGACGCAATTTCCCGGAATCGGTGCAGAAGGCGCTGCGTGGACTCGAAACCGGCCTTGATGGCTTCAACCGCGTGCCCGAGCTGGAAGGTGCGGGCAGGGATGTGATCACCGCCGCCCTGTCGCGCCGAACGCCCGACCGGCTGCTCAAGGTGGGGCAAGCCTTCCGCGAAGGGCTTTCGGTCGAGGATATCGCCGCCGTTACCTTCTACGATCCGTGGTTCCTGCGCCAGATCGAGGGCATCATCGCGGCCGAGCGCGACGTGCAGAAGGACGGGCTGCCGAACGATGCAGCCGGCCTCAGGCGGCTCAAGGCGATGGGTTTTTCCGACAGGCGGCTCGCCACCCTCGCGGTGCGATCGGTCGGCGTGGCGGGCGGGCTGGGCGAGACGCAGGCGCGGCGTTCGGGGCTGCTTCACGATGCACTGGTGGCCATGGCCGGTGCCACCAGCGAGGAAGAAGTGCGCGCCCTCAGGCACCGTCTCGGGGTGCTGCCGGTGTTCAAGCGGATCGACAGCTGCGCTGCCGAATTCGAGGCGATCACGCCCTACATGTATTCGACCTATGAAGCGCCGAGTTTCGGCGAGCCGGAATGCGAGGCCGCGCCGACAGACCGGCGCAAGATCGTCATCCTGGGCGGCGGGCCGAACCGGATCGGACAGGGGATCGAATTCGATTACTGCTGCGTCCATGCCTGCTTCGCGCTGGGCGAGGAATGGCACGGCCCGGCATTCGAGACGATCATGGTCAACTGCAACCCGGAGACCGTCTCGACCGATTACGACACCTCCGACCGCCTCTATTTCGAACCGCTGACCGCCGAGGACGTGCTGGAAATCCTGCGCGTCGAACAGCAGAACGGCGAGCTGGTGGGGGTGATCGTGCAGTTCGGCGGGCAGACCCCGCTCAAACTGGCGCAGGCGCTGGAGGATGCCGGGATCCCGATCCTCGGCACCTCGCCTGACGCGATCGACCTTGCCGAAGACCGCGAGCGTTTTGCCAAGCTGGTGAGCAAGCTCAAGCTGAAGCAGCCCGAAAACGGCATCGCCCGCAGCCGTGACGAGGCCGCCGCGGTGGCTGCGCGCATCGGCTATCCGGTGCTGCTGCGCCCCTCCTATGTGCTCGGGGGGCGGGCGATGGAGATCGTCGATTCCGAAGCCCAGCTCGATGACTACATCGCCACCGCAGTGAACGTGTCGGGCGACAGCCCGGTGCTGATCGACCAGTATCTGCGCGATGCGATCGAATGCGATGTCGATGCGCTGTGCGACGGCACCGAGGTGCGGGTGGCGGGCGTTATGCAGCACATCGAGGAAGCCGGCGTGCATTCGGGCGATTCTGCCTGCACCCTGCCGCCCTATTCGCTGCCCGCCGACATCATCGCCGAGATGGAGCGTCAGGCCGAGGCGCTGGCCTTCGCGCTTGGTGTGAAGGGGCTGATGAACGTGCAGTTCGCGGTCAAGGATGGCATCGTCTACCTGATCGAGGTCAACCCGCGCGCCAGCCGCACGGTGCCCTTCGTGGCCAAGGCCACCGGCCAGCCGGTTGCCAAGATCGCCGCGCGGGTGATGGCCGGCGAGCCGCTTTCCAGCTTCGCGCCGTTCCGGCGTGAATTGCCCTACATGTCGGTGAAAGAGGCGGTGTTTCCCTTTGCCCGCTTCCCCGGGGCCGATCCGGTGCTCAGCCCGGAAATGAAGTCCACCGGCGAGGTGATGGGGATCGATACCAGCTTCGAGGCCGCCTTCTTCAAGTCGCAGCTGGGCGCAGGGATGAAGCTGCCGCGCGCCGGAACGCTGTTCGTTTCGGTCAAGGATACCGATAAGCCGGTGATTGTCCCTGCGGTGCGCGGCCTGATCGAACAGGGCTTCCGCGTGATTGCCACCGGCGGCACTCAGAGCTGGCTGGTCGAGCAGGGGCTTGCGGTCGAGCGGGTCAACAAGGTGGCCGAAGGCCAGCCGCATATCGTTGACAAGATCATTGACGGCGAAGTGGCGCTGATCTTCAACACCACCGAGGGCTGGCAGTCGCTGATGGATTCAAAATCAATCCGTCAGGCCGCGCTCGCGGGCAAGGTTCCCTACTACACCACCGCGGCTGCCTCGATCGCCGCGGCGGCCGCGATTGCGGCGGTCGGTCCGGAGCAACTTGAAGTCCGGTCAATGCAAGACTATTATGGCAGATAACTGACCTCGCTCTCCCCGACATTGTGTTGCGTCGTGGCCGCGTTTCTTGAAAAATGCGGTCTTGAGGCAGTGGAATTGTTGTTTGTCGGGCAGGGCCAAGAGCAAAGCAGGAAGAGACAAAGGCATGGCTACGATGGAAAAGGTCCCGATGCTGGCCGAGGGTTACGAGCGGCTCACCGCCGATCTCAAGGCCCTGCGCGAGGAGCGCCCGAGGATCGTCGAGGCGATCGAGGAAGCGCGCGCCCACGGAGACCTTTCGGAAAACGCCGAATATCACGCCGCCAAGGAACGCCAAGGCCAGATCGAGGCGATGATCAGCGAGATCGAGGACAAGGTCAGCCGGGCACAGATCATCGATCCGGCGACGCTGTCGGGTGACAAGATCATCTTCGGCGCGACCGTGACCTTGCTCGACGAGAACGACAAGCCGGTGCGCTATCAGATCTGCGGCCAGACCGAGGCAGACGCGAACAAGGGGCGTATTTCCTACTCGTCGCCGCTCGCCCGCGCGCTGATCGGCAAGCAGGTGGGTGACGAGATCGAGGTGACGGTGCCCTCGGGCGAGAAGTTCTACCTCGTCGACAAGATCGAGTTCATCTGACCTTCGGACAAGCGAGCATGCCACGGCCGTGGTGACCGTCAGGCCAATTCCCGAGCGCAGGCTGGCGCAGGTCTTCGTTGATGCGGGCGCGACCAGCATGGCCGATGCCATCGCCTATGCTCCGGCGCGCGCGAGCCACGAGCGCGCGTTCGAGCGGTTGAAGGGGGCGGACGTTCTCAGAACAGACGGGCAGGGCAAGTGGTGGCTTGACGAGGAGCGCTGGCAAGCCCGCCGCTCCGATCGCCGCACCCGGGTGGTGCTGACAATGCTGGCCGTGGCCGCCGCCGGAGCCTTTGCGGCGCTGCGTTAGAGCGTTTTCGAGCCGGGTGGAATCACCTGCCGGCTCGGAAAACGCGGTAAACCAAAAATCTGGAGCGGCCGCTCCGATGCAGTCGGATCGCCAACCGCTCTAGCCGGGCGTTGGCGGATCATTGCACGATCATTGCCGGGCCTTTCGCTGTTTCACGTGAAACAGGCGGGCAGCGCGCTTGCGCTCAGTCTTCCGGGGTCAGCAGCTTGTGGATGTGGACCACCACATACTTCATCTCGGCATCATCGACGGTGCGCTGCGCCTGCGCGCGCCAGGCATCGACCGCCGCTTCATAGGAACTGAACACGCCCACGACGTGGATGCTTTCCGGGTCCTGGAATTCGATTCCGCGCGGATCCTTCACGCGGCCGCCCATCACAAGGTGAAGTCGCTGGGTGGGGGTGGTTTCTGCCATGTTACAAGTCCTTGGGGAGGAACGCTGCGCGCCCCCTTAGCGCCATCAGCGCCAAGGGCAAGAGCGCATCGGACCGGCGCGGATCAGCCTTTGGTCTTGCTTGCCATGCGGCGCGCGGCACTGGCCGCCTCGCGCGCGGCGCCTGACACGGCAGCGGTGACGTTGCGCGCCTTTTTGCCCGCCGTTTCGGAAAAATCCCCGATCCGTTCCTGCCCGGCGCGGGCGTTGTCGAGCATGTTCTCGATCGCCTGCATGGCATAGGCCACCAGCGCATTGCCGATCAGCGCGCCGAGTTTCGCGCCGCCGCTTGCGGCAAGCGCTTTCGCGCCTGATGCGGCGCTGCCGGCCGCGCCCGAGGCGGCGGCGCCAACAGCCCCTGCGGCGCGCGCGGCGACCCGGCGGCCCGGGCGGGTGGCCAGCCCGACCAGCAGGCCGAGCGCAAGCGCCCCGCCGACCACGGCGAGCGGATGCGCGCGGGCATAGTCGGTGGCTGCCTCGGCCGCCTCGCGCGCCTGATCGGCAAGGCTGCGCTCGGCGTTGCGACGCTCGGCTGCCTCGATGCGGGCGCGCAGTGAATCGCGCGCCGGGCTGGAGAGATCATTCATGCCGCCTGTTCCTCATTCGTTTCGGGAAGTGATGCCCCGCTGTCTTCGGCCGGTTGCGCGCTGTCCGCCAATACGCCACCGCTTTCTTGCTCGCCCTCCAGCGCGGTCTCGATCAGGTCAAGCAGCGTGCCGCGCATCAGCCACAGCACAATCGCGCCGATCACGGCCGCAATGATGCCGGGATTCTCGGCAGCGCTCGCCCTGGCCTGGGCGAACACATCGCCGGCCCCGGTCTTGATCCGCGAGGTGACGGTGGTGCCGAGGCTGGAGGAGACGCGGCTCGCCACGCCCTGTTCGTCGAGACTGGCGCGCAGGCGGGCGATATCCTCCTCCAGCACGGCACGCGCCGCATCGCGCAGGGCGCGGTCTTCGAGAAACGAGGGGGGCAGGGCAGTCATGCGCTGTCTCCCGCATCGCTGGCAAACAGCGCGGCGAGCAGACCACCGTCCTTCCATGCGGACAGCACCAGCCCGGCCACGCCCGCCAGCATCACGCCGACCACGCCAGCGATCGCGCCCCATACGGTGAGAAGCGGGGCGAGCGCGATCACCGCGCCCACCGCCAGCGCGATCAGCGCGATGTGGAGCAGCACCAAGGCCAGCACCAGCATGACGAGCGCGCGGCCTGTGATCTTTCCGGCGAGGCGAGCGCGGGTTTTCTGGAAACGCGCCTCAGCCTCGGCATAGGTGCGCGCATCCTCGATCAGGATGGCGATATCCTCGCGCAGCGCCGCGAGCGGATCCCCGGTGCCGGGCGCCTGTTCGCCCGACGCCGGTTCGCCATCCGGGGCGACCGGTTCGTCCTGCCCGGCTTGGGGCGGCTGCATTGTCTGCCTTGCGTCGATCAGCGTTCGGTTCCGCCTATTTGCGTTTGCCACCGATCAGGCGGGCGAGGAAGAAGCCGACCACCGCCGCAATCCCGACCGCGATGCCCGGGCTTTTTCGCACCATCGCGCGCGCATCCTCGCCGAGTTCCTCGACGGTCTTGGAATCGAGCCTGGCCGAGGTTTCCTGCAAGCTGCGCGAGGCCTTGCGGGCGTAGTCGCCAAATTGCTCGCCCAGCTTCTCGTCGATCTGGGGGGCCGTGTCGCCGACCACCTTACCGAGGCTGGCGATCGCGTCACTGGCGGTCTTTTTGCCTTCGACCGCGAGTTCACTGGCCTTGCCGAGCACCTGTTCGCCATAGACCTTGGCCTCGGCGACCAGATCGGTCCCCTTGTCCTTGGCCTGTTCGCCATAGGTTCCGACGCGATTGCTCGCTTCGGCGCGCAGGGCCGCGGCAGCAGCCTTGGCCTCTTCGAGCGCGGCGTTGAAACGGCTCTTGGCGACGGCGGTGTTGGTGGTGGCCGCGTCAACGACGGGCGCTGCGTCTTCGCCATGCGCGGTGGCGCCAGTCTTGCGCGCGGGGGACTTGGCCGGGCCGCTGGCCTTGGTGGTCGCGCCCTTGGCCGGTTTGGCCGGGGTCTTCTTGCCTGCCGGTTTGCTGGGGCCAGTCTCGGAGGTGCTTTCTGCCATGGGAAATGTCCTTTTCAAGCGCTGTCTCGGCCCGCGTCTGCTGTCATGCCCGTGCCATGCCTCGCGCTTGCACAGGAGGCTTCCCGCGCATAGGGACGCGTAGGGGGGCGTGACCCAGAATCAGGCCGCTCATAGTGTCTTATCATCCTACAACACATTCCTGCCGGAGCCAAACATGACCGCCATCATCGACCTGCACGGCCGCGAGATTCTCGACAGCCGCGGAAACCCCACTGTCGAGGTCGATGTGCTGCTGGAGGATGGCAGCTTTGGCCGCGCGGCAGTGCCCTCGGGCGCTTCTACCGGCGCGCATGAAGCGGTGGAACTGCGTGACGGCGACCCGGCGCGCTACCTCGGCAAGGGCGTGCTCAAGGCGGTCGATGCGGTCAACAGCGAGATCCGCGAGCTGCTGATCGACAATTTCGATGCCGAGGACCAGCGCGACATCGATCTGGCGCTGATCGCTTTGGACGACACCCCAAACAAGGCGCGTCTGGGGGCCAACGCGATCCTTGGCACCAGCCTTGCGGTGGCCAAGGCGGCGGCCAATGCCCGGGGACTGCCGCTCTATTCCTACCTCGGCGGGGTTTCGGCCCATGTGCTCCCCGTTCCGATGATGAACATCATCAACGGCGGCGAACATGCCGACAACCCGATCGACATTCAGGAATTCATGATCATGCCGGTCGGCGCGGATTCGCTGGCGGAGGCGGTGCGCTGGGGGGCGGAGGTGTTCCACACCCTGAAGAAGGGCCTCGCGCAGAAGGGTCTTGCCACCAGTGTCGGCGACGAAGGCGGCTTTGCCCCCAATCTTGCCAGCACCCGCGCCGCGCTCGATTTCATCATGGAGAGCATCGCCAAGGCGGGCTTCACCCCGGGCGAGGACATCGTGCTGGCGCTCGATTGCGCCGCGACCGAATTCTTCCGCGATGGTCGCTATGAAATTGCCGGTGAGGGCCTCAGCCTCAGTCCGCACGAAATGGCTGATTACCTCGGCAAGCTCGCTGCTGATTACCCGATCCGCTCGATCGAGGACGGGATGAGCGAAGATGATTTCGAAGGCTGGGCGACATTGACCGCACAGCTGGGCGACAAGGTTCAGCTGGTCGGGGACGATCTGTTCGTCACCAACCCTGCGCGCCTGTCTGACGGGATCGCCCGGGGCCTCGCCAATGCGCTGCTGGTCAAGGTCAACCAGATCGGCACCCTGACCGAAACGCTGGCCGCGGTCGATATGGCGCATCGGGCGCGCTACACCTGCGTGATGAGCCACCGTTCGGGCGAGACCGAGGATGCGACCATCGCCGATCTCGCGGTCGCCACCAATTGCGGGCAAATCAAGACCGGATCGCTCGCCCGCTCGGATCGGCTGGCCAAGTACAACCAGCTGATCCGCATCGAGGAAGAGCTGGGCGACAGCGCCTTTTTTGCCGGGCGGGGCTGTTTCGGAGCGCGCGCCTAAACGCTCTCCACCGCATCGAAGAAGCGCTCCATAGCGGCGATGCCCTTGGGTGTCAGTCGCACCAGCACACGGCGGTTGTCTTCCGGATCATTCTCGCGCACCACCAGCCCTTCCTCGGCCAGCACGCCGAGCCAGCGCAGGCCGGTGGTGGCCGGTGCGGCCGAGCCGATGCAGGCACTCGATACCGAAACCGACTTGGCCTGGGCATGGGCGATGTAGAGATCGAGCAGGATGTCCCACGCCGGCTCTCCGAACAATTCGGGATTGCCGAAAATTGCTGCCCGCTTGCGCCGGAGCGCATAGACTTGCCGGGCAAGCGCGAGATAGCGCCGCTCGCTGCGCGGCAGCGGCCTGCCGGGCGTATCGGCTCCGGGCGTTGCGGCAAGATCGCGCAATCTTGCGGCAAGCATGGCCAGTTCGTCGGCGAGCGGCTGCAACGTTGCATCGGCGGCCTTGTTCAAGGAAGAATGCGCCGCGTCAGGCACCGGCTGCGCCCCTCCGGGGATTAGTTGCAAGCGGGAAACTACGTTTAACCACGCAGGCAAATTAGCCAGACGCTTCGGTCTTGGCTTTAAGGGCAAATACGCAGGTGCCTCTTTTTTCGGGATAAGCCGTAGCCGTGGTTCAACACGACTCACTTCGCGCCTGTTCCACTCGCAATTGCTGGATCGCGGCATCGACATGAGCTGCGCCGATATGGAGCTTCATCCGGTCAAGCGTTGCGAGCTGGTCCTCCAGCGCAGCAATGACACGGGGCAGGCCGGAGCGGTCCGGTGCCGGGGTGTTTATGGTGTTCAATGCGAAATCCCGAAGCTGACTGCACGATGCTGGTAACCCGTGCGACCGGCGAGCAACAGCAGAAGCTGGTCGGATATCGCGTTAATGGCTTACGGAAATCTACAGAGGGAAAATACGTAGTGGAGGCAGGGTTCCAGAATAGGACACCTGCCCCTGCGTTTTTCAACCGAAGCGTTCCTGCAGCGCCAGCA
Source organism: Erythrobacter sp. (assembly GCA_046296035.1). GTDB lineage: Bacteria > Pseudomonadota > Alphaproteobacteria > Sphingomonadales > Sphingomonadaceae > Erythrobacter. The sequence continues at coordinate 226,407 of JBKBLZ010000001.1, forward strand.
GCGCCAACGCCGCCTTGGCGGCCTCGCCGCCCTTGTCCTTCTGGCCTGGATCGGCGCGCACCAGCGCCTGCGCCTCGTTTTCAACCGTCAGGATACCGTTGCCGATGGCGATGCCGTCCATCGTCAGCGCCATGATCGCACGCGCGCTTTCGCCGGCGACAATTTCGAAATGGTAGGTTTCGCCGCGGATCACCACGCCGATGGCGACAAAGGCGTCGTAAAGATCGGCCTCGGCCGCCAGCGCGATCGCGCCGGGGATTTCGAGCGCGCCGGGCACAGTCACCACCTCGACCGCGTGCCCCGCCGCTTCCAGCACGGCGCGCGCGCCGGCAATCAGCATGTCGTTGATATGGGCATAGAAGCGCGCTTCGACGATAAGGATGCGGGACATGGGTTACTCCGGAATTGGGTGAAAGTCGGTGATGGTGAGGCCATAGCCTTCAAGCGCAACCAGATCGGGCCGACTGTTCGACAGCAGCACCATTTCGGTCACGCCAAGATCGACGAGGATTTGCGAACCGATGCCGATGCTGCGCAGTTCTTCGTCGCGGGTCCACTCGCCAGTGCCGACACGGCCTGTCAGGATCACGATTACGCCCGAACCATGCGTGCCGATCGCGTGCATCGCCCGTTGGAGCGTGCGTTTGCGCGGGCCCGGAGCGCCGAGCACGTCGTCGAACACCGAGATCGGGTGGACGCGGGCGAGGGTGGGTTCGCCGGGGATGACGTGGCCCTTTTGCAGCACATAGGCCTCGTTGCCTTCGATCCGGTTGCGGTAGGTGATCATCCGCCACTGGCCGCCATAGTCCGAGATGAAGTTGCGCTCGCCGAGGCGCTCGACCAGGTGATCGTTGCGCATCCGGTAAGCGATGAGATCGCGGATCGTCCCGATTTTGAGATCGTGCTTGCGCGCAAATTTCACGAGATCTTCGAGGCGGGCCATAGTGCCGTCCTCGTTCATGATCTCGCAGATCACACCCGATGGGTTGAGACCTGCCAGGCGCGAGATGTCAACCGCCGCCTCGGTATGCCCGGCGCGCACCAGCACCCCGCCGTCGCGCGCCATCAGCGGAAAGACGTGCCCCGGGGTAACGAGATCGTCGGCACCCTTGGTCGCATCGATCGCGACCGAAATCGTGCGCGCGCGGTCGGCGGCCGAGATGCCGGTGGTCACGCCTTCCTTGGCCTCGATCGAGATGGTGAAGGCGGTTTGCATCGATTCCTTGTTGTTGCGGCTCATCGGTTCAAGGCCAAGCTGGTCGACCCGCGCCTTGGCAAGCGCGAGGCAGATCAGCCCGCGCCCGTGGGTGGCCATGAAGTTGATCGCCTGCGGGGTCGCCATCTGCGCGGGGATGATGAGATCGCCTTCGTTCTCGCGATCCTCGTCATCGACGAGGATGTACATGCGGCCATTGCGCGCCTCGTCGATGATTTCTTCGATCGTTGCGAGGACCGGGCGATCGTCGTTCGCATCAAGAAAGGCCTGGAGCTTGGCGAGGGTTTCGGCCGTGGGGTTCCAGCCATCATCCCCGCAATCGCGCAGGGTGTTGGCGTGAAGGCCGGCGGCACGGGCGAGGCCGGCGCGGGTCATTGTTCCTGATGTGATGATATCGCGAACGCGTGTGATAAGTGATGTGTTCATGAAGGCGAAATATCACATTGTAGTGTGATTGCAAGCGATCAAGCCCATGCCCCACCTCGCGCGGCCATGCTCCGCCACAGCGCTGCGCAAGCGGTGATAAAATTGCCGGATAAAACGCGGTGCCGCAGCATCGGCGCGTCGCGCTGCACCGGCCGTCAGATCACCCTGTCCTGGCGATGCCCCTCCAAACCTGCCCACGTGCGGATGCAAGAATGGTGGGCAGGAGCCGTTTTTTGCACGCCGCTCGGCACGATTGCGAGAAGCGGTCTTTGAAGCCACGCGCCGAAGATTGATCCGGCGGCCCTGCATGGGGCGGGTCAGCGGGCCTCATCCATCGGTGCGAGCAAATCGAGCAGTGCCGGGCCATGCTGATCGGCAGTCGCCCACAGGGCTTGCTCCAGGGTGCGGTAGGCGCTGAGGACGGCACGGCCTCTCGGGGTCAGGCGCGAGCCACCGCCGCTCTTGCCGCCCTTCTCGGTCTCGACAACCGGGCAGCCCCAGCACTGGTTCAGAGTATCGATCATATCCCGGGTGCGGCGATAGGTGATCCCCAAGCGGCGCCCGGCAGCGGCAATCGATCCGCTCTGCTCGACCGCCTCAAGCAGATCCGCTTTGCCCGGCCCGATTGCGATGTCCTTGCCTCGGAAGATCTGAGCCTTGATCCTGAGGTGCGATGTGCGGCGCTGTGTCATGCGCGCAGGTCTACCATCGCACCGAAGCTCTCGCCAAACGCCGCTTGACCGGGCCATCCACCGCAGCGATGTATGTCAAAACACACATCGATTGAGGCGGACGGGTATCTATGGCGTTGGCGAAATTCTGGCTGGTTGTGGTCGGCTGCTTCGCGCTGGCGGGGTGCGGCCAGCCGGACCAGGCCTCTCCTCGGATCGCCGCAGCGGCCGATCTGCGGCTCGTCCTGACGCAAGTCGCCACCGCCTTCGAACGCGATACGGGGCTAAAGGTTGCGCTGGTGTTCGGCTCGTCCGGCAACTTCCACCAGCAATTGCAGCAGGGCGCGCCGTTCGAGCTGTTCCTTTCCGCCGATGAGCAATACGTGCTCGATCTGGCCGATACCGGCAGAACGCAGGACCGGGGGCGGCTCTACGCCGTGGGCCGGATCGCGTTGATCGCACCCAAGGGATCCCCGCTCGTGGTCGATGGCGATCTGGCCGGGCTGCGCGATGCCTTGGCGCGTGGCCAGATCAGCCGCTTTGCCATCGCCAATCCCGATCACGCCCCCTATGGCAGGCGGGCGCAGGAGGCGCTCGAATATGCCGGGCTGTGGCAGGGACTGCAGGGCAGGTTGGTCATGGGGGAAAACGTGTCCCAGGCGCTGCAATTTGCCACCGATGGCGGCGCGCAAGGGGGAATCGTCGCATGGTCGCTGGTGCAGGATCCGGCGCTTGCAAGCAGGGCAGACCACGCACTGATTCCTGCGCAGTGGCATCAGCCCTTGCGCCAGCGCATGGTGCTGATGAACGGGGCCGGCGATACCGCGCGCCGGTTCTATGCCTATTTGGGCGAACCGCCCGCGCGGACTATCTTCGTGCGCTACGGGTTTGCCCTGCCTGACGAATTGAATTGAGCCGGCGTGGACTGGCAGGCGCTCCATCTCTCCTTGGCGCTCGGCGGCCTGACTGTTCTCATCCTGCTGCCGCTGGCGCTGCTGCTGGGGCGCTGGCTGGCCACTACCCGCTTGCGCTGGCGCGCGGTGATCGAGGCTCTGGTGACGCTCCCTTTGGTCTTGCCGCCAACCGTGATCGGCTTCTATCTGCTGTCTGGCATGGGCCCGAATTCGGTGACTGGCCAGACCTGGGCTGCGGTGACGGGAGGCAGTCTCGCGTTCACCTTCGAAGCCGTGCTGATTGCCTCGGTCATCGTGAATTTGCCGTTTGCGGTTCAGCCGACCCAGCGCGCCTTCGAGGCAATCGGGCAGGATCTGCGCGATGCGGCCGCGACCTGCGGACATTCGGGATGGGCCAGCCTGGTGCGGATCGAACTGCCGCTGGCATGGCCGGGACTGGCCACGGGTGGTGCGCTGGCTTTTGCCCATACCCTTGGCGAATTCGGCGTGGTGTTGATGGTCGGCGGTTCCATTCCGGGCGAGACCCGCACTCTGGCGCTCTCGATCTATGACCGGGTCCAGGCCTTCGACATGGCATCGGCCAACCGCATGGCGCTGTTTCTCATGGCTATTTCGCTTGTCACGGTGACGATTACCTTCCTGCTTTCGGGGCGTAGGCGTGCGCATGGCTGAAGGGCTGGAAATTCGTCTGTGTCAGGACGCGCCGATCCCGCTCGACTTCAGTCTTGCGGTCGGGCGCGGCGAGACGATCGCACTCGTCGGCCCCTCTGGCGCCGGCAAGACGACGGTGCTGCGCTGCATTGCCGGTCTGCACGATCCGGCCAGCGGAAGGGTGACCTGCAATGGTCGGGTTTGGCTGGACAGCAGGGCGGGTATCCGTCTTGCCGCACGCGAGCGCCGCGTCGGCTTCGTGTTTCAGTCCTACGCGCTGTTTCCGCATATGACGGCCTTGCAGAATGTCATGGAGGCCATGCTGGATATGCCTGCCTTGCGCCGCAGGGCCGAAGCCTCGCGCCTGTTTGACCAAATGCAGATTCGGGGTCTTGAGGAGCGGAAGCCCGCCCAGTTGTCGGGTGGTCAGCAGCAGCGTGTGGCCTTGGCCCGCGCGCTGGCCCGAAGGCCGGATGTCCTGCTGCTTGACGAGCCGTTCTCGGCGGTCGATCACCCCACCCGGCATCAGCTGCACCGCTCGCTTCAGGTGGTGCGCGAGACCTCCGATATTCCGATCTTGCTGGTAACGCATGACATCAAAGATTCCGCGCGTGTGGCGGACAGGTTCTGCCTGGTCATGTCGGGGCGCGAGGTCGAAACCGGAAGGGCGGCGCTCGCCCTGCCGGAAAGCCACTCCCTGCTTGCCCGGTGGATGCAGGGGGAGGAGGTGGAGCAACCGGTTGCGCAAGGCCAGACCCGACAATTGCCATGATCGGCATCACGTTTGCGACCGGCTCCGGGGTGTTGCAATGCTGAGCCGCGGGCAGATCGATGCAATTCCCGGCCGCGCCCTGCTGGCGATCCCGAATGAGCAAGGCCGGCACACGGCGCAGGCTTGCGAGCCGATCTCTGCCTGCATGGTTCCGGGCCTTCCAGCGCAATCGAAGGAATCGCCACAGGTCACGCTGCCGAGGAAATTTTGGAAAGGCCGCGACATTGATCTGCGTCAAAGCGCATATGCTGTTTTCCGCATAGGGACGGCACATGGCCCCGCAAGTCAACGATCTGCTGACCGCCCTTTCCGAACCCACCCGCCTGCGTGTGCTGCAGATTGTGTGGGATGGAGATGAGCATTGTGTGTGCGAATTGATGCACCGACTTGGTGTCACGCAATCGCGTATGTCGCGGCATATGGCGCGCCTGAAAGCAGTCGGCTTGCTGTCCGACCGCCGCGATGCGCAATGGGTGCGCTATCGCCGCAACCCTGATTTGCCGACCGCCTGGGTGGTGATTGTCAATGCGATCCTCGCTGCCTTGCCGGCCCTTCCCCCGGCGCAATGCCACAAGAAAGCTGCCTGATATGCCTTCCCTGACCGCATCACTGGAGCAGGCCCGCAAATCGCAAGCAATCTGGTTTGCCGGGATCGCGCTTTTTGTCGCGATGTGGTTTGCCATCTACAAACAGCTCTTGCCTCTGGCGCGATGGCTTGTGGCACAAACCGCAATCACACCGGGCACCCATCTCGCCGCCTCGGTGGAGTTCTTCTTTTACGACACGCCCAAGGTGCTGATGCTTTTGACGCTGGTGGTGTTTGCCATGGGCGTGGTGCGCACTTTCTTTTCACCTGAACGCACCCGCGCCCTGCTGGCCGGCAGGCGCGAGGGACTCGGCAATATCGCCGCCGCGAACCTCGGCATTGTAACGCCTTTCTGTTCCTGTTCCGCGGTGCCGCTGTTTGTCGGCTTCGTTTCGGCGGGAGTGCCCTTGGGTGTCACGTTTTCGTTCCTGATTGCCGCCCCTATGGTCAACGAGATCGCGCTGGGATTGCTGTTTGCGCTGGTGGGCTGGGAAGTGGCGCTTACGTATCTTGCGTTCGGGCTGTCGATCGCCATTGTTTCCGGCTGGATCATTGGCCGCTTGCATCTTGAAGACTGGCTCGAGCCGTGGGTTCGCAATGTGCGGGCGGGCGATGTCGTGCTTGAAGACGAGCATCTGGACTGGGTCGACCGGTTCGAGGCAGGGTGGGACGCGGTCAGGGAGATTGTCGGCAAGGTCTGGTACTGGATCATCGCCGGGATTGCCGCGGGTGCGTTCATCCACGGCTATGTGCCTGCCGAATTGCTGTCGGGCATCATGGGGGCCGATAGCTGGTGGTCGGTGCCTGCCGCGGTGATACTGGGTATTCCGATGTATTCCAACGCGGCGGGGATCATCCCGGTAATCGAAGCCTTGCTCGGCAAGGGAGCCGCGCTTGGCACTGTGCTGGCCTTCATGATGTCGGTGATCGGGCTTTCGCTTCCTGAAATGATTATCCTGCGTAAGGTGCTGAGTGTTCGGCTGATCGGGGTCTTCGTCGCAGTGGTCGGCACTGGTATCCTCGCGGTCGGCTTTCTGTTCAACGCGTTGTTTTTCTGAAAGGATCAATCCGATGAAAGACATTAAGGTACTTGGCCCGGGCTGCAAGCGGTGCCATACAACCGAAGAGATGGTGAGGGCAGCGGCCAGCGCACTCGGGCTGGAGGTGGCGATTGAAAAGATCACCGATTATGCCGAAATGGCGGAGTATGGCATTGCATCGACGCCTGCCATCGTCATTGATGGCAAGGTGGTGCATTCGGGTGGCCTTCCCAAGGACGATGATCTGAAGCGCTGGCTTCAGGCCTGACACCTGCAAACACCTGCGACATTGCCATTATTGGCGGCGGCCAGATGGTGTTCACGCGGGTGATTATTTTGCGTAAGGGCATTCGCCTTGTCACGCGATTTGTTGCGGCAACTACTTGCGGAAACGCCGGAAGCTTCAGATCGGTCGAACCCGGGCAAGCCTCGAGTGCTGGCGCTTGCTTTACCGCCCAAGCTCCCCAGAGCAACCGTTGCCAACGAATTTCCCGATGGAAAGCAAGTTATCCGAGCGACCAACTTTACGACAGGCAGCGCGCTGGCCACGGAACGGGGACTGCAGCCTCGCTCGAAGGCGCGATCACAGCGGACGCACCGCCAACCGCTTACGATTCCGCACCAAGGTATGGTATGGTGGACGCACTAGGGCTCGAACCTAGGACCCGCTGATTAAGAGTCAGCTGCTCTACCAACTGAGCTATGCGTCCATTCCGATCCAGTCGGAAGACGCGAACAGGAGCGCCGGAGCCGCATCCCGATTCGCGTGAGGCGCTGCATTTAGCGCGTCCCGTCCCGATGGCAAGGGGCTAATTGCCACGAAATCGCACCCTATGTGGCCAGCCCGCGCCGCGGGGCGTTCTGGTTCCAGCGATTGACCATCATCAAGAGGCCGATGCAGATCATGTTGGTCATCATCGATGATCCGCCATGGCTCATCCATGGCAGCGGAATGCCTTTGGCAGGCGCCATGCCCATCACCATCAGCAGATTGATGGCGATATAGAAGAAGATCGTCGCAGTCGCCCCGGCCGCCAGCAGTGCGGTGAAGCGGTCATGCGATTGGCGCGAAACCTTGGTCCCCCACCACAGGATCATGCCGTACATCGTCAACACGAACAATCCACCCATCAGGCCCCATTCCTCGGCCATGGTGGCAAAGACGAAATCGGTGTGCGGTTCGGGCAGATATTCGAGATGGCTCTGGGTGCCCGCGTTGAAACCCTTGCCGAAGATCCCGCCCGATCCGATCGCGATCTTGGACTGGGCGATGTGATAACCTGCGCCCAGCGGATCGCTCTCGGGATCAAGGAATGTGGAAACCCGCGCGCGCTGATAATCGCGCAGGGCGAAGAAATAGACCAGCGGGGTTGCGGCCACCAGACTGCCACCTGCAAAGAGAAACCACCACAGCGGCAGGCCGGCGAGGAACATCACCACCACCCCGCCGAAGGCAATTGCAACCGAGGTGCCCAGATCAGGCTGCATCAGCACCAGTCCCATCGGCATCGCGATCAGTGCGCCTGCCGGCACGAGCGAGCGCCAGGTGCCGATCATGCCCGCAGGCAGGGTCTCGTAGAACCGCGCCATCGCCAGCACCACCGCCGGTTTCATCAGTTCCGAAGGCTGGATGCGGATCGGCCCGAATTCGAGCCAGCGCTGGCTGCCCCCGCCAACCGCGCCCACCACTTCCACGCCCAGCAGCATCAACAACACCGCCAGATAGGCGGGATAGGTCAGCAGCCGCACCGCCTCGCGCGGCATGGCGGCGATGATCGCGGTCATCACTGTGAACACGGCAAAGCGGATGAAGTGCGAGGTGGCAAAGGGTTCCATCGAACCGCCGCCGGCGGAATAGAGCACCAGGCCGCCGAACAGCGTCAGCAGCAGCACCGGAATCAGCATCTCCCAGGGCTGACGGGCGATCGGGGCAGGGACGATGCCCGATGCTGTGCCGAGCGTATTATTCATTGCGGAGCGCTCCCGGCAAACGGTGGGCTGGCGGCAGGCACTGTGGCCGGTGGTGCAGGGGCTGGCTCCGCAGGACCAGGCGCTGCGGCCGGGGCGCTGCCGGTGCCGCCAGGATCCGCGTTGGGCGCGGCAGAAGGATTGGCCTCGGGCCGCGGTGCAATCACCTCGTTGGCAATCGCCTGCGACTGGCGCGCGGCAACCCGCGCCTCGGCCTCGACCCGGTCGAAGATATCCTCCTCGCGGCGCGGCGGGCGCGAGACGCTCTCGCCGCGCGCGGCAGCGTAGGCGGCATAGCGCGCTTCGAGCCGTTGTTGTGCCGTGCCGCCCCATCCGGCCTCGAGCGCGCGCAGCACGTCCATGCCCTTGGCCGGATCAAACAGGAAGGTCATCACGTCGCGCGCGATCGGATAGGCCGCGCCCGAGCCGCCGCCATGCTCGATCACGACGGCGCCCGCATAACGCGGATTGTCATAGGGGGCAAAAAAGATGAACAGCCCGTGGTCGCGATACTTCCAGGGGCCGGATTTGCCGTTCGAGATCGACAGCGACACGACCTGTGCGGTCCCGGTCTTGCCCGCCATCAGCGTGCCCTCGATCGGCAGGCGCGCGCGGCCGGCGGTGCCGGGGCCATTGACCACGTCGCTCATCGCCTTGCGGACATATTCAACCTGCTCGGCCGGAAAATCGATATCGTCGAAGCCCTTGGGGCTGGTGTCCAGCGTCAGGCGCGGCATCACGTGGCGGCCTGTGGCCAGCCGCGAGGCCATGACCGCCAGCTGTAACGGGCTGGAGAGCATGTAGCCTTGGCCGATGGTAGCATTGACCGTGTCGAAGGTCTGCCACTCGCGGCCCCACTTCTTCATCTTCCACGCCGGATCGGGGACGGTGCCGTAAAACTGGCTGGTGACAGGCAACGGGAATTCCTGCCCCAATCCGCAGCGCCGGGCCATGGCGGCAATCGGTTCCATCCCGACGCGCTGGGCCATCGAATAGAAATAGACGTCGCAGCTCTGGTAAATGCCCTTGGCCATGTTGACCGTGCCGTGCCCGCGGCGGTTCCAGCACCCGAAGCGGCGATTGCCAACCTGAAGGCCGCCGCCACAAAATACGGTGTCATCCGGATCCACGCCGGCCTGCAGCAGTGCCATCGACACCATTGGCTTGACGGTAGAGCCGGGCGGATAAAGGCCCTTGAGCACCTTGTTGCGCAGCGGCACACGTTCGTCGTCGCGCAGCATCCCGTATTCGACACTGCCGATCCCGTCGGAAAAGGAATTGGGATCGAAGCTCGGCATCGAAGCCATGCACAAGAGGTCGCCCGTGCGGCAATCCATCACCACCACCGAACCGCTTTCCAGCCCGATGCGGCGCGCGGCATAATCCTGCAACGGGCCGTCGATGGTGAGCCGGATCGGATTGCCCTGCACATCATCGCGGGTTTCCAGATCGCGGATGATGCGCCCGCCCGCCGTCACCTCGACCCGGCGCGCCCCGGGAATGCCGCGCAGCTCCTTTTCGAACTGCTTTTCGAGCCCGTCCTTGCCGATCTTGTAGCCCGGCGTGATCAGCAGCGGGTTGGGGTCTTTCTCGAATTCCTCGGCAGACGCCGGGCCGACATAGCCGATCAGGTGGCCGACGCTTGAGGCGGTGGGGTAAAAGCGTGAAAAGCCGCGTTGGGGCACCACGCCTTGCAGATCGGGCAGCCGCAGGCTGACGGCGGCAAACTGTTCATAATCGAGCCCGCTTGCGACTTCGATCGGCTGAAACCCGCGCGCCTCGGCAACCTTGGCCTTGATGTCGGCAATCCGCGTCGGCTCCAGCTTCAGCAGCTGGCCGAGCTGGTCGATGGTGCCCTCGGAATCGGTCAGGCGTTCGGGAATGATGTCGACGCGGAAATCGGCGCGGTTGGAGGCGAGCGGTGCGCCGTCGCGGTCGAGAATCCAGCCCCTGCGCGGGGGGATAAGCGTGAGATTGACACGGTTGCTTTCGGATTGGAGACGGTATTTCTCGTTCTCGGCAATCGCGAGATAGGCCATGCGCCCGGCCAGCAGCACCCCGATGCCGCCCTGCACCGTGCCGATCAGCACCGAGCGGCGCTCGAAGGTGTCTCTCAGGAGCGAGGCATTGATTGTCCGGCCGGGGCGCCCCCGGCGCTTCCCGCGCGCGAACAGCGACTTCACCCTATCCTCCGCGCCCGGGCGAGCCGGAACCGGTCAAGACTGGCGACCATGCGGGCCATTATCGGGTAAAGCAGCACCGCCAGCAAGGCCTGCGGCAGCGCCACCACCAGCATTTCCGGGGTGAACCGTGCGCCCGAGAGCAGCAGGCCGGCGAGCCACACCAGCACAGCGACCAGGCCAGCGGTAAACCAGTCCTGCCAGAACCCGCGCCAGGGAAAGCGGGCCTCAATCAGCTCGATGCCGATTAGCGCCAGCGACCACAGCAGCATCGCGCTGCCGAAGGGCTGGCCGCTGAACAGATCATCGAAGGCCCCTAGCGGCGCGCCGGCCCACAGCGGCAGCAGTCCGGGGCGTACCATCCGCCATCCCAGCAGCATCAGGAAACCGAGCGAAGGCAAAAGCGGCATGACATCGGCGATCAGCAAAACCGGCAGCAGCGAGGCGAGCATAATCGACAGATAGGGCACACTCCCAACCCGGATCGGAGACTGGGTGCGGTTGATGCGACTCCCATAGCGATCGGCCCGGGCGTGCGGGTTGAGCCGTTCCATCACTCGTCACCCTGTTCCGCAGCAGCCGAGACCGCAGATGACGAGGATGCAGTAGGCGCTGCCGGCGCGGCGGGCTGTTTCCTGCGATCGGGGTTGCCTGCAAGCCTGCTCGCCGCGCTCTGGGTGCGCAGGGCGGAAACCGCCTCGGGCTGGTAGACGGGTTCTACCGCGACATAGTTAGTGGAGGAAGGCTCTGCCACAAGCCGGGCAGTGCCACCATCGGGCGTGGTCTTGGCAATCACCGCAACCGCAAGCCCGGGCCGGTAATAGCCACCCGCGCCGCTGGTTACCATCAGATCGCCCGGCTTCAGCGGGTTGATCCCAAGGTTGACGAGCCGCACCCGCAGCATCCCGTCGCCGCGCCCTTCCGCGAAGGCTACCACATCGCCCTTGGCGCGGCGCACCGGGAGCACGCTTTCGCTATCGGTGAGCAGCAGCACCCGCGCCGAGGAGCGGCCGGTCTCGAGCACCCGCCCGATCACGCCGCGCTCGGACAGCACGGGCATTCCAGGTCTTACGCCATTGCTGCTGCCCGCGCCGAGAAAGGCGAAACGGCGTCCACTGGTCGCGCTCGAACCAACCAGCCGTGCGATCGCAACCGGCTTGATGGCCTTGTCCTGCAATCCGAGTAGCGCCTTCAACCGCCGGTTTTCGGCCTTGACGGCCTCTGCTTCGGCCAGCCGGATGCGCGCCAGTTCCACTTCTTCGCGCAAGGCGGCGTTCTGGCTGCCGGCGCGAATATAGCCGGTGATGCCGCTGAACAGTCCCTGCTGGCCGCTGCGGATCACCGCTGTCGCCTCTCCGGCCGGAGCGACCGCATCGCTTGCGAGGCCGCGCAGCGGGGCAAAGGCCGACGGTTGCCACAGCGACAGCAGCAGCAGCGCAAGGCCCACCACAGCCCCCGTGCCAGCCAGCAGGTAGCCGGTGAACAGCGAGAACTGTGCCTTCTTCGAGAAGCCCGACCGTCGCGATGAAGGCGGCGCCATGGCTTGTCGTCCCTTCTGCCAGAACCCCCGGCGTCAGGCCGATGCGGCTTACGCCGTCATCAGCACCCCGCGATAGACCGGGTCTTCCATGGCGCGGCCGGTGCCGATCGCGACGCAGGTGAGCGGATCCTCGGCGACCGAGACCGGCAGGCCGGTTTCTTCGCGCAGATGCTCGTCCAGCCGGCGAATCAGCGCGCCGCCCCCTGTCAGTACGATGCCCTGATCGACGATGTCCGCGGCGAGTTCCGGCGCGGTGTTTTCCAGCGCGATGCGCACCCCTTCGACGATCGCGCCGATGGGTTCGCTGAGCGCTTCGGCAACATGCGCCTGATTGATGGTGATTTCCTTGGGCACACCGTTCACAAGATCGCGGCCCTTGAGCGTGATGGTTTCGCCGATCCCGTCTTCGGGGATCATGGCGATGCCGTAATCCTTCTTGATCCGTTCGGCCGTGGCATCGCCGATCAAGAGGTTGTGGTGGCGGCGCACGTAGCTGACGATGGCTTCGTCCATCTTGTCACCCCCGGTGCGCACCGAGGTGGTGTAGGCGAGGCCGCGCAGGCTCAGCACCGCGACCTCGGTGGTGCCGCCGCCGATGTCGACCACCATGCTGCCGACCGGCTCGGTCACCGGCATATCGGCACCAATCGCAGCGGCCATGGGTTCGAGGATCAGGTGCACTTCCGACGCGCCGGCATTCGAGGCGGCATCGCGGATCGCGCGCTTTTCCACCGAGGTCGAACCCGAAGGCACGCAGATCACGATTTCGGGATAGCGGAACAGGTTGCGCTTGCCGTGGACCTTGCGGATAAAGTGCTTGATCATTTCTTCGGCGATTTCGATATCGGCAATCACCCCGTCCCGAAGCGGCCGGATCGCTTCGATGCTGTCGGGGGTTTTGCCCATCATCATCTTGGCATCATCGCCGACGGCCTTGACCCGCTTGATCCCGTTGATCGTCTCGATCGCGACCACCGACGGTTCGTTCAGCACGATCCCCTGATCCTGCACATAGACGAGCGTGTTGGCGGTTCCGAGGTCGATCGCCATGTTCTGGGAGCCGAACTTAAAGAGATTGGACAGAAAGCTCATGTCGGTTGGTGTTCCAATGGTGCGGGGCAGGACTGCCTGCCATAGATGGGGATGGCTGCAGCGGATTTCGACCCGGTTATGACATCAAGCCTCGCGCCTAGCGAATCCGCAGGCAAAAGGCCAAAATAAATATGGCCCTGCTTGGTGATTTCCGGTGAGTTCCCCTCGTTTTTGCGACCATCGCCCGCTAGCGTGCGACAAATGCCCGAAATCCGCCGCCTTCCGTCTGATCTGGTGAACCGCATCGCCGCGGGCGAAGTGGTTGAACGCCCGGCGGCGGCGCTCAAGGAGCTGGTCGAGAACGCGATCGACGCGGGCGCGCGGCGAATCGGGGTGATGCTGGCTGAGGGTGGACTTGCCCGGATCGAAGTGGTCGATGACGGCTGTGGCATGGCGCCGGATGCGATGGCGCTCGCGCTTGAACGTCATGCGACTTCGAAGCTGCCCGATGCCCTGATCGGCCCCGACGGCGCGATCGAACGGGTGACGACGCTGGGCTTTCGCGGTGAGGCGCTCCCCAGCATTGCCAGTGTGGCGCGGTTGACCATCGAGAGCCGGGAACAGGGCGCGGCAGAAGGCTGGCGGCGGGTGGTCGATCACGGCGCGCTGCTTGCGGATGAACCCGCCGCGCTGCCGCCGGGCACGCGCGTCAGGGTCGAGGAGCTGTTCGCCAAGGTGCCCGCGCGCCGCAAGTTCCTGCGCTCGGCCCGCAGCGAATATGCGGCCTGTCTGGATGTGGTGCGCAGGCTCGCCATGGCGCGGGCTGACGTGGCCTTTTCGCTCGAAACTGCAAGCGAGGGAACCAGGCGCACCGTGCTCAATCTGCAAGCGGGCGAGGAGTTGGCGACCCGCGTGGCGCGGATCATTGCGCATGAATTGAAGGACAACTCTGTCCCCATCGCGCTCACCCGCGACACGCCCCACGGAGTGATGCGGCTGACGGGGGTGGCGGGCCTGCCGACGTGGAACCGCGGCGTGGCCGATCAGCAATATCTGTTCGTCAATGGCCGCCCGGTGAAAGACCGGTTGCTGGTGGGCGCGGTGCGCGGCGCCTATGCCGACATGCTTGCGCGCGATCGCCATGCGGTGCTGGCGCTGTTCCTCGATGTGCCGCCGCAGGAAGTCGATGTGAACGTCCATCCGGCCAAGACCGAGGTGCGGTTCCGCGACAGCGCGGGCGTGCGCGGATTCATTGTGTCGGGCCTCAGGCACGCGCTGGCGACGGGCGACCGGCGCAGCGCGCAAGGGCCGGATCGCAGCGCGATGCACAAATGGCAAGCGGAGCCGGTTGCGCCCGTTTCTGCTCCTGTCGCGCCGATGTTGGAGAGCATCTTCTCCGGCCGCGACTGGGCTGCACCACAGGCCCGCGTCGGCGAAGCGCGGCCGGAATGGAGCGCACCATTGGCCCAACCTCAGGGCCGTGCCGAGGAAGCCGCGCCGGTGCCCGCCGAGGCGCAAGCCTACCCGCTGGGCATCGCCCGCGGGCAGATCGCCAACACCTACATCGTGGCCGAGGCTGCCGATGGGCTGGTGCTGGTCGATCAGCACGCCGCGCACGAACGCCTTGTGCTCGAACGCCTGCGCGCCGCCGGGGCCGACGAGGCCAACCGTCGCAGCCAGGCCCTGCTGGTGCCCGACGTGGTCGAGCTTGACGAGGTCGATTGTGACCGGTTGGAGGATGCTGCCGAGGGGCTTGCGCGTTACGGCCTTGTGATCGAACGCTTCGGGCCTTCCGCAATGCTGGTGCGCGCGGTGCCTTCTGTCATCGCCAGGGCGGACACGGCGAGGCTGCTCACAGACCTTGCCGATGACATCGCCAAGCATGGGCGTCAGGAAGACAGCGGCGCGCTGTTGCTCGCCGAAAAGCTCGAAGGGGTGCTGGCGACCATGGCTTGCCATGGATCGGTGCGGGCAGGGCGCACGCTCAGCGTGGCGGAGATGAACGCGCTCCTGCGCGAAATGGAAGCAACGCCGCGCTCAGGCCAGTGCAATCACGGGCGGCCGACCTGGGTGAAGCTGTCGATGGACGATGTCGAGAAGCTGTTCGGACGGCATTAGCGGTTGCCGCCCTTACACGTTGAACTTGAACAGCATGATATCGCCGTCCTGCACGACGTATTCCTTGCCTTCCTGCCGCAGCTTGCCCGCTTCTTTCGCGCCCGCTTCGCCGCCCAGCGTGACGTAATCCTCGTAGGCAATTGTCTCGGCGCGGATGAAGCCGCGTTCGAAATCGGAGTGGATCTCGCCCGCCGCTTGCGGCGCCTTGGCGCCGGCAGGGAAAGTCCAGGCGCGGGCTTCCTTGGGGCCAACGGTGAAGAACGTCTTGAGCCCCAGGAGCTTGTATCCGGCGCGGATCACCCGGGCGAGGCCGCTTTCGCTGAGACCCAGTGCTTCGAGGAATTCGGCGCGGTCCTCAATGGGCATGGCAACCAGTTCGGCCTCGATCGCGGCGGAAACGACCACGGCTTCGGCCCCTTCGGCAGCCGCCTTGGCGAACACCTTGGCCGACAGTTCGTTGCCGTTTGCCGCGTCTTCTTCGGCGACATTGCACACGTAAAGCACCGGCTTGGCGGTGAGCAGCTGGGCTTGGCGGAACAGGCGGGCTTCCTCGTCGTCGTTCGGCACGGTCAGGCGCGCTGGCTTGCCTTCGCGCAGCAGTTGGAGCGCCTGCCCGAGCACGCTGGCCATTGCCTTGGCTTCCTTGTCGCCTGCCGCCCCGCGCTTGGCGGCCGCAGGCACGCGCTTTTCAAGGCTTTCCAAGTCCGCCAGCATCAGCTCGGTCTCGACCACTTCGGCATCGGCAATCGGATCGACCTTGTTGGCAACGTGCTGGATGTCATCATCCTCGAAACAGCGCAGCACGTGGACGATGGCATCGACCTCGCGGATATTGCCGAGGAACTGGTTGCCGAGGCCTTCGCCCTTGCTTGCGCCCTTCACCAGGCCGGCAATGTCGACAAAGCCCAGCTGCGTGGGAATGATCTTCGCACTCTTGGCGATGGCGGCGATTTTTTCGAGCCGTTCGTCCGGCACCGCGACCAGCCCGACATTGGGTTCGATCGTGCAGAAGGGATAGTTGGCCGCCTGCGCCGCCTGCGTCTCGGTGAGCGCATTGAACAAAGTGGACTTGCCGACATTCGGCAGGCCGACGATCCCGCAACGGAAACCCATGATGATTGTCTCTTGCTTAGCTGGAAAGCGCGGCCCTTAGCGCCATGGTGCGCCGAAGGCCAGAGCGTCAGCTATCATGCACCGCGCGGATTTGCGGGCCATAGGACGAATTGCCGAGCCAGCCGGTCTGCACCTGTGCCGTCACCGTGTTGATCGGCAACTGCGGCTTGCCGCCGGGCGAGACGGGCAGGCGCAGCGGTCGGGTGCCGGGGGCTTGCGCGATCAGCGCGGAAATGGCGCGGGCCACGTCCATCGGATCATTGGTGCGGCCCGATCCGTCCTCTTTGCCCATCTGCTCCATCTGCGCAGGATAGCCATCGCTGTGCGATTTGAGCGAGCGCGCCTTCAGGTCTGCCGAATAGGCATTGCGGTTGACCCAGACCTTGGTCGGATAGCCGCCCGGTTCAATGATGGTGACGTCGATATTGTGTGGCACAAGCTCGTAGGCGAGCTGTTCGCTCATGGCTTCCAGCGCGAACTTGGTGGCCGAATAGTGCCCCGAATAAGGCAGGATCACGCGGCCCAGCTGGCTGGAGATCTGGATGATCAGCCCGCTGCGTGCGGCGCGCATTCCCGGCAGCACCGCGCGCGCCATGCGATGCGGGCCGAACACGTTGGTATCGAAGATCAGCCGGGTGGCGGTCATGTCCTGCACCTCCACGGGCGAGGTGATGCCGATGCCGGCATTGTTGACGAGGACATCGATCGCGCCGCCGTTGATCCTTTCAGCCTCCTTTACCCCGTTATTCACCTGCTGGAGGTCGGTCACGTCGATACCGATCACGTGGAGCCTGAGATTCGCGGTATTGGCCAGCGCAATCAGCTCGTCGGCCTCGGGCCGGGGCAGATTGCGCATCGTCGCGAACACCCGCGCCCCCTGCCGCGCCAGCAGCTCGGCCGTCAGTCGTCCGAAGCCCGACGAACAACCGGTGATCAGCACGCTTTTGCCCTTGAAGCTGCTGTCAGCGCGGAAAACAGGCTCGGCGGCATGGGCGGTCCGGGCCGCGAGGGCAGCGGTGGCGGCGGCTCCGGCAAGCAGCGTGCGGCGGTCGAGGCTCATCGTTGGCAATCCTTGGCTTGGTTCAACCCGGCAAGCCTATTGGCATTGTGCCAATCTGCAAGCGCCGGCCGCAGGCAAGGTCACTTGCGCATGCCGCAATCCCCGGCCGAGCGCGCTTCAGCTTTGCTGTCGCAGCGCCACATCATTCATGAAGCGCGCGTCATCGCCCTTGGCCAGCCATTCCGCCTCCGCGCCAATCGCGCCGAGCATGACGGCGAGGTCATCCTCCTCCGCCTTGGCGAAGTTGCCGAGAACGTGGCCGGTCACGCGGTCCTTGTGCCCGGGATGACCGATGCCGAGCCGGATGCGGCGGAAGTCGGAGCCGCAATGCTGGTCGATCGAGCGCAGGCCATTATGGCCCGCATGGCCGCCGCCTTGCTTCACCTTGACCTTGAAGGGGGCCAGATCAAGCTCGTCGTGGAACACGGTCAGCGCAGGCGCGCCGAGCTTGTAGAACCGCAGCGCCTCGCCCACGCTTCGGCCGCTTTCGTTCATGAAGGTCGCCGGCTTCAGCAAAAGCACCTTGTGGCTACCGATCCGGCCTTCCTGCGCCCAGCCCTGGAACTTCTTCTGCACCGGCCCGAAGCCATGCATGTCCGCGATCACGTCGACGGCCATGAAGCCGACATTGTGCCGGTGGAGCGCATAGCGCGGTCCGGGATTTCCGAGGCCGACCCAGATCTGCATGGAGCTCCCCTAGCTGCGCTTCGCAGAAAGTGAAACGCCGGACTTCCCGCAAGGGAAGCCCGGCGTTCCAAAAAGCCGTTATCGGCGCCCCGCCTATTCGGAAGCGGCTTCGCCTTCGCTGCTCTTGAGGCCCGAGGGGGCGATGAGCGTGGCGATGGTGAAATCGCGATCGGTGATCACGCTCTTGACGCCCTGGGGCAGGGTGACTTCGCTGATGTGGATCGAATCGCCGATCTCCTTGCCGGTGACATCGATCTCGATTTCATCAGGAATGCCGGAGTTGGGGCAGAGCAGTTCAAGCTCGTGACGCACGATGTTGAGCACGCCGCCCTTCTTGAGACCTGGCGAGCCGGCTTCGTTCACGAACACCACCGGAACCAGCACTTCAACCAGGCTGTCGCCGGTCATACGCAGGAAATCGACGTGGGTCGGACGGTCGGTCACGGGGTGGAACGCGACATCCTTGGGCAGCGCGCGGACGGTCTTGCCACCGATCTCGATGTTGATGATCGAGTTCATGAAGTGGCCAGTGCCCAGTTGGCGCACCAGTTCCTTCTGCTCGACGTGGATCAGGGTGGGTTCTTCCTTGCCGCCATAAATGACGCAAGGAGTCCGGCCATCGCGGCGAAGTGCTCGGGAGGCTCCCTTGCCAGCCCGTTCGCGCGGTTCGGCCGGCAGCGTAAGAGTCTCGCTCATACATGTGCCTTTCGAATGCGTGTTTGAAGTTCCGTCACACGGTGCAAACCGCCTCCAGGGATGACCGGAATGCGCCGAAGCGCGGCCCCATAGAGAGAGAATGTCGGCAATGCAACCGCTTTAGGAGATGCGGCGGAGGCGATAGCCTTGCGCTTCGAGCAGCGCCGCCAGCCCTTCAGGCCCGACCAGATGCGCCGTGCCGACCGCGATCAGCGGGCGCGGAATGTCTTCGAGCATCGGCACGATGGCCTCCGCCCAACGCCGGTTGCGCCCGGCCAGCAGCGCTTCGTGCAAGGCCGGATCGGCAAGAAAGCCCTCGCGGGTCGATTGTTCGATCACCGCCACATCCCCTGCGAGCCAGGCGCGCTGAAGGCGAGCTGGGTCCTTGCGGGCCTTTTCGCTTTCGCGCACGACCGCGGCCAGCATGGTGCGCTGCGCGGTCTCGGGCAGGCGATCGAAGATTGCCAGCTGGCCGCGTAGGCCTTCCAGCTCGCGCACCGGGCGGCCAGCGAAGTCGTCGAGCAGCGCGCTGTCGACACCGTTGACAGGATCGCCATTCGCATCGATCCGGGCAAGCGTGATGGCTGCCGCCCAGGTTTCCTTGAGGATGAAATCATCCGGCTCCATCCTGCCCCGTTCCAGCATCGCGGCCAGTTGCGGACGCAGCGCGGGCGGCAGTCGCTGGTCGAGCGGGGGCAGGCCGGGGCGCTGCGCGAGGCTGAAATAGATTGAGGGTGCCTCATCGCGGCCCTTCAACTCGCCGATCTCCACGACGAGAAAATCGGCCGTGTCGATCACCCGGCCGATTGCCTCGGTGCGCCAGTCGGTGCCGCCGGGCAAGGCGTGGATGGTGCCGAGCATCCAGCCCTCCACCGCGCCATCGGCATTGGCGATCTCGTAGAGCAGCGGGTTCGGTGGCGGGCCGGCCGCCTGCCGGTCGGTGGCCTGGCCGCACCCGGCGAGCGCGAAGAGAAGCAGCGGGGCGATGATCGCGGCGGCGCGGCATCCGATCATCGTCCGGATCGCGCGGATCATTACTTGACCCGCGTTACCGTGATGCCCTTCTGCGCGAGGTAATCCTGCACGCTGCGTGCACCTGCAAGGTGACCCGCACCCACTGCGATAAACACGCTGCCGGGCTGGTCGAGACGGGCGTCGATCCACTCGGCCCAGTTGGCGTTGCGGCTGTAGAGCAGCGCTTCGGCCACAGCCGGATCGCTCATGCCTTCGTTCATGATCGCGGCCAGCTCTTCGGCATCGCCCTTGGCCCATTCGGCCACCATCCGGTCGAGCGTCGGCTTGACCTCGTCGATGCCGGTCACCGCTTCCATCAGGAAGGCGATCTGCGCGTCGGTGGGCATGGTATTGAAGATGCCAAGCTGGAACTCAGGGGTCTCCAGCGCGCCCTGCGGCTTGCTCCCGGCCTTGGTAAGCAGCACCTTCTCGACGCCGCTGCCCGGATCATACCCCTGCTGCATCAGCGGGATCAGCGACAGGGTGAGGCCCGCGAGCCACGGTTTGAGCTGATCGAAGGCGGCTGGCGGCACGCCGATCTTGGCAAGCGCGGCTTCGTAGGCGGTGATCTGTTCCGGGTTAAGCAGCGTGCGCAGCGTGGTGCCTGTAGGCAGCACGCCCATGCTCATGCTGAGCTGCTGGAGGCTGGCTTCGCCGGCCGGATCCATCTTGATCTCGGTCACGATCATGTCGGCGCCGTCGAGTGCATTGGCGATGGTGGTGTCATACCACTCGATCCCTTGCGGCAGGACGTGGACCGTGCCGAACAAGTAGATTGTCGTATCCTCGTCAGCAACCTTCCACAGCGCAGGGCCATTGCCGTCAGGGGCGGCGATGGCCGCGACGGTCTCGGCAGCGGCGTGGTCGTCGGCAAGGGCAGGGGAGGCGGCGAACAGCGCTAGCGGGGCGGTGGCCAGGGCAAGGAGCGAAGCAGTGTTCATCGGCGTTCCTTTCAAGGGAGAGCGATGGCGTGTGGTGGATTTCTGGCAGTTGAACAAGAGGGCCTGCCATGGAACACCATTACCGCCGCCCGCGCACCTCTGACGTAATGTCGCCAGAATGCAACCGTGGCTTGCACATTTCCATCTTGCTGCGCTGCGGCATTGACGCTTCGTAGGCGTTCGGCCATGGCGAGCCGCCATGAGCGGAGCATCCATTTTATCCCCTGCCCCGCGCGATCCCGCGCGCTCGTTTCAGGACATGATCCTGACGCTCCATGACTTCTGGAGCGCCAATGGCTGCGTGATCCTCCAGCCCTATGACATGCGCATGGGGGCGGGCACGTTCCACACCGCAACGACGCTGCGCGCATTGGGGCCGGAGCCGTGGAACGCGGCCTTCGTCCAGCCCTGCCGCCGCCCGACCGACGGGCGCTATGGCGAGAACCCCAACCGGCTCCAGCACTATTACCAGTATCAGGTGATCCTGAAGCCAAGCCCGTCCGACATCCAGGAGCTGTATCTCCAGAGCCTCGCCGCGATCGGCATCGACCCGCTGGCGCATGACATCCGCTTTGTCGAAGACGACTGGGAATCGCCCACGCTGGGCGCATGGGGGCTGGGTTGGGAAGTGTGGTGCGACGGGATGGAAGTCACCCAATTCACCTATTTCCAGCAGATGGGCGGGTTCGATTGCAAGCCGGTCGCGGGCGAGCTGACCTACGGGCTGGAACGCCTTGCGATGTATATCCAGGGCGTCGACAACGTCTATGACCTCGCCTTCAATCGACTCCCGGCCTCAAGCAGCGAAGCGGTAGGCCAACAGGGATTCGTGTCTTACGGCGATGTCTTCCTCGAGAACGAGCGTCAGATGTCCAAGTGGAACTTCGAGGTCGCCGATACCGAGACCCTGTTCGAAGGCTTCCGGCGGGCCGAGGCCGAATGTCTGCGCTCGCTCGAGGCAGCCGTGCCCATCGCTGCCTATGAACAGGCGATCGAGGCCAGCCACCTGTTTAACCTGTTGCAGGCGCGCGGCGTGATCAGCGTGCAGGAACGCGCCAGCTACATGGGCCGTGTGCGCGACTTGGCGCGCTCGTCGTGCGAGGCTTATGCCGCGAAGATGACGCCCGAATGGCAGGCGAAATACCCCGGGTGGAGCCTCGTGTGATGGCCGACTTCCTGCTCGAACTGCGCTGCGAGGAAATCCCCGCCCGCATGCAGCCCAAGGCCAAGGAGGATCTGCCGCGCCTGTTTGGCGAGGCGCTGGCCAAGGCCGGATTGCGGGCCGAAGCAATTGAAGCTTTCGCCACCCCCCGCCGCCTCGCACTGATTGCGAAGGGCCTGCCGCTGGCGACGATGGCGGTCAGCGAGGAAACCAAGGGCCCCAAAGTCGGTGCGCCGCCGCAGGCGCTGGAGGGGTTCTTGCGCAAGGTCGGCCTCGCTGCCGAACAACTCGTCGAGCGCGACGGGGTCTATTTCGCCGTGGTCGAAAAGCCCGGGCGCGATACGGCCGAGGTGCTGGCCGAAGCCGTACCGGCGATCATCCGCGCCTTCCCCTGGCCCAAGTCGATGCGCTGGGGCGCCGCTTCGATAACCACCGAAAGCTTGCGCTGGGTGCGCCCGCTGTCGGGCATCATCGCTTTGCTTGATGGCGCGGTCGTGCCATTCGAGGTCGACGGGATCGCCAGCGGCCGCACCACCATGGGGCACCGGTTTCACCATTCTGGCCCGGTCGAAATCGCCGACGCCGGGGCCTATGTCGAAACCCTGCGCGCCGCGCACGTCATCGTCCATTTCTCCGAACGCTGCGCGCGTATCCGCGAGGGCGCGGCCAAGGTAGCGGCCGAGGCGGGCCTCGCGCTGGTCGCGGATGAAGGGCTTGTGATCGAGAACGCCGGCCTCACCGAATGGCCCGTCCCGCTGCTCGGCCGCTTTGACAAGACCTTCCTTGACGTGCCGCCCGAGGTGATCCAGCTGACCGCGCGAGTGAACCAGAAGTATTTCGTGTGCGAGGACGCGCAGGGCAGGCTCGCCAACGCCTTCGTCTGCACCGCCAATATTGAGCCGAACGATCCCGCTGTGGTCGTCGACGGTAACCGCAAGGTGCTCGCCGCGCGGCTTTCGGATGCACGCTTCTTCTGGGAGCAGGACCAGAAGACGCGGCTTGGCGTTCATGCCGAAAAGCTGTCGCGCATCACCTTCCACGAGAAGTTGGGCACTCTGGCCGACAAGGTCGAACGCGTGGCCAAGCTGGCGCGGTGGCTGTGCGAGGAGGGGATTGTTGCAGGTGACCCCGCGCTCGCCGAACAGGCCGCGCGCCTGTGCAAGGCGGACCTTGTCACGGAAATGGTCGGCGAGTTTCCCGAATTGCAGGGTCTGATGGGAGGTTACTACGCCGCCAAGGAAGGCCTGCCGCAGGAAGTGGCCGAGGCGATCCGCGATCACTACAAGCCAGTCGGGCAGGGGGATGATGTGCCGACCGCGCCGGTGACGGTGGCGGTGAGCCTTGCGGATAAGCTCGATACGCTGACGCAGTTCTTTTTGATCGACGAGGCTCCGACTGGTTCCAAGGATCCGTTTGCTCTGCGTCGGGCGTCATTGAGTATCCTATCTCTTGTTCTAGCAAACGGCCTTCGCTTCCGGTTGGATTCAGTTCTTCTGAAGGCGGTTGAGGACGATCTGGATAAGTTCCAAGTTGTGTGGGACGGTTATCTGGAGACGAAACTGGCAGTCTTCTTCGCCGACCGCCTCAAAGTCCAACAGCGCGAGGCTGGCGTCCGCCACGATCTGATCGATGCGGTGTTCGCACTCGGCGGCGAGGACGATCTCGTCCGCCTGCTCGCCCGCGTTCATGCCCTGCAAGCCTTCATCACTACCGAGGACGGCACCAACCTTCTCGCCGGCTACAAGCGCGCGGCCAATATCCTGAAGAAGGAAGGCTGTGAGGCGAGCGATGGGACGGCCGCCCTTTCCTACACGCCCGAACCGGCTGAAAAGGCGCTGATCGACGCGCTCGATGCTGCCGCCCCGTGCGCTGCCGAGGCGGTGGAGGCCGAGCGGTTCGCCGACGCGATGGCGGCGCTCGCTACCTTGCGCAGCCCCATCGATCGGTTCTTTGAAGAGGTGACCGTCAATGCCGAACAGGTTGAAAAGCGCCGCAGCCGCCTCGCGCTGCTGGCGCGATTCCGTGACGCGGTTCACCGGGTTGCGGATTTTAGCCGGATCGAGGGGTAAGGTTTTCGCTTTTCTGGACAGTGTTTCACCGTTCAGCCTTCCAACGTCGAAGCTTAACAGGATGATGTGAAGTGCAAACAGTCTACGCCTTTGGCGGCAACGCCGCCCATGCTGATCCCCGCCAGAAGGACAAGACTATCGTTGGCGGCAAGGGCGCGAACCTCGCGGAGATGGCGAGCATCGGCCTGCCGGTGCCGCCGGGCTTCACCATTACCACAGAGGAATGCATTGCCTATCTGAAGGATGGGGCGGACTTCTCCGATGCTTTGCGAAGTGCGGTGGCGGCCGCGCTCGCCCATGTCGAGGGCGCGGTGGGCAAGCGTTTCGGCGATGCCGCCGATCCGCTGCTCGTCTCGGTCCGTTCGGGCGCGCGGGTGTCGATGCCGGGGATGATGGACACGGTTCTCAACCTCGGGCTCAATGATGCGACGGTGGAAGGGCTGGCAGCCTCCTCGGGCGATGCGCGCTTTGCGTGGGACAGCTACCGCCGCTTCGTCCAGATGTACTCCGACGTGGTGCTCGGCCTTGATCACGGACTGTTCGAGGAAGCGCTGGAAATCGCCAAGGAAGACAAGGACTACTACAGCGACACCGAGATGAACGCGGCCGACTGGCAGGAGCTGGTCAAGCAATATAAGCAGATTGTTGCCAACGAGCTGGGCCGTCCTTTCCCGCAGGATGTGCACGAGCAGTTGTGGGGCGCCATCCGCGCCGTTTTCGACAGCTGGGATTCCGACCGCGCCAAGGTCTACCGCCGCTTGAACGACATTCCGGGCGACTGGGGCACCGCGGTCAACGTGCAGGCAATGGTGTTCGGCAACATGGGCGAGACCAGCGCTACCGGGGTCGCCTTTACGCGCGATCCGGCGACCGGCAACAGAGCCTATTACGGTGAGTACCTGATCAATGCCCAGGGCGAGGATGTGGTCGCGGGCATCCGCACTCCGCAATACCTCACCAGGGCCGCGCGCGAGGCCGCCGGGGCCAAGCCGCTCTCGATGGAGGAGGCGCTGCCCGAGGCTTATGCCGAACTCGCCCGTGTGTTCGACTTGCTGGAGCGTCACTACAAGGACATGCAGGACATCGAGTTTACCGTCGAACGCGGCAAGCTGTGGATGCTCCAGACGCGCACGGGAAAGCGCACCGCCAAGGCCGCGCTCAAGATGGCGGTCGACATGGTCGAGGAAGGCCTGATTGACGAGCGTGAGGCCGTGCGGCGGGTGGATCCGATGGCGCTCGACCAGCTGCTCCATCCCACGCTCGATCCCAAGGCCGAGCGCCACGTGCTCACCACCGGCCTCCCGGCCTCGCCGGGTGCGGCGGCGGGCAAGATCGTACTCGATGCCGATACCGCCGAGCAATGGGCGGGCCGCGGCGAGAAGGTCATTCTGGTTCGGGTCGAAACCTCGCCGGAGGACATCCACGGGATGCACGCGGCGCAAGGCATCCTCACCGCGCGCGGCGGGATGACGAGCCACGCGGCGGTGGTCGCCCGCGGCATGGGCCGGCCGTGCGTCTCGGGCGCGGGTGCCGTGTCGATCGACCGCGCATCGCGCACCCTGCGGATCGGCGCGACCGAGCTGAAGGAGGGCGACGCGATCACGCTTGACGGGGCGACGGGGCAGGTGATGCTTGGCATCGTCCCCACGGTGGAGCCGGAGCTGGCGGGCGATTTCGCCACGCTGATGGTGTGGGCCGACGGCTTGCGCCGGATGAAGGTGCGCACCAATGCCGAAACGCCCGATGACTGCCGCATGGCGCGCCAGTTCGGGGCCGAGGGGATCGGGCTATGCCGCACAGAGCATATGTTCTTCGAGGCCAGCCGCATCAGCGCAGTGCGCCAGATGATCCTTGCCGATGACGAGGCCGGCCGCCGCCGCGCACTCGATAAGCTGCTGCCTGAACAGCGCGCCGATTTCACCGCGATCTTCGAGGTGATGGCAGGCCTGCCGTGCACCATCCGCCTGCTCGATCCGCCGCTGCACGAATTCCTGCCCCATGCCGACGAGGAATTTGCCGAACTGGCCGATGCGACGGGTCTTGGCGTCGAACACCTCAAGCGCCGTGCTGGCGAGCTCCACGAATTCAACCCGATGCTGGGCCACCGCGGTTGCCGCCTGGGGATCACCTTCCCCGAGATCTACGCCATGCAGGCGCGCGCGATCTTCGAGGCGGCCTGTGCAGTCAAGCAGGCGAGCGGTGCGGCGCCGTTGCCGGAGATCATGATCCCACTGGTGGCGACAAAACGCGAACTCGCGATTCTCAAGGCGCTGGTCGACAAGGAAGCCGAGGCGGTGTTCCTCGAAACCGGGGTGCGGGTGGAATACCTTGTCGGCACCATGATCGAACTGCCGCGCGCCGCGCTGATGGCGGCCGAAATTGCCGAAGAAGGCGCATTCTTTTCCTTCGGCACCAATGACCTGACCCAGACCACGCTGGGGGTGTCGCGCGATGATGCGGCGCGGTTCCTCAGCGTTTATGTCGACAAGGGAATTTTCCCGCGCGATCCGTTTGTCAGCCTCGATATCGAGGGCGTCGGCCAACTGGTCGAACTGGCGGCGGAACGCGGGCGCAAGACCAGGCCCGAGCTTAAGCTCGGCATCTGCGGCGAACATGGCGGGGATCCGGCGAGCATCGCCTTCTGCGAGCGGGTTGGCCTCGATTATGTCAGTGCCTCGCCTTTCCGGGTGCCGATCGCGCGGTTGGCGGCGGCGCAGGCAGCGCTGGCGAAGGCCTAGGTTCCGGCGAGCGAGCGGCGCCCGGTAAGAGTGATGATCTCGAAGGTCTCTGCTGTCTTGCCATCGGCATCGGCGCGTGCGGCAAAGGCAGCGCAGGCGCGGGCGAGGGCGGCCTTGCCGAGCGGTGCGGCCGGTTTGGCAAGGGCATTGCCGAGCGCCTGATCTCTGAGATCGTCCACCAGCCGGCCCAAGGCGCGATAGCGCACCGTTAGCGCATGGGTGTCAACCACCGGATCTTTCCATCCCGCCCGCTGGAGCAGCGCCGGCGCGGCGCGCGGATCGACCAGGGGGTGAATGCGGGCCGCCGGCCGGTCAGGTTCGGCCGCCAGCATCGCGGCGCGCAGCGCAGGCAGGCTTTGGCCGCCGATGAAATGCGCAATCACCAGTCCGCCGGGTGCCAGCGCGTTGCGCATATGAATGAGCGCGCCGGGCAGATCGTTGACAGCATCGAGCAGCCCGGTGACGACGATCAGATCAAACCCGTCAAGCAGGTAGGGCGCTTCAAGATCGAACCCGGCGGGTGCCACCGCTTCGGTCCCGCGCGCCGATAGTGCAGCGGCCAGCGCCCCGGTCCACTCGCCCAGCACCAGCGCGCGAGCGGGCGTGTGCCGCAGGAAGCCAAGCCGTTCGAGCGTGTCCTCGATCATGTCGTCGGCAAGGAAGCGCGCCGCATCGAGTCGTCCGGCGCGGTTGGCGGCGCGGGTTTGCCGCATTGCACCGCGGCGGGGGCTGAAAATGGTCGGGATCGCGGGAGCGCTCATCGCCAGCGCCCTGCCGTGCTTGTCAGCGCAGTGCAAGCCGTGCGAAAATGAAGTTGATGGCAGTGGTCGCACACTTGGGCCGGAGCTTGAAGCCGCTGGTGGATCTCGTCTATCCGCCGCGCTGTCCGCTGTGCGGTGCGGCGTTGGCCGGGCAGGATGGTCTGTGCGGCGAATGCTGGGGCTTGCTCGACATTCCGGGAAGCGAGGAGACAGGCACGCTCGCGGTGCCACGGGCAGGTGCGGTGCCGGTCTACGCTGCGACGCTCTATAACGATGCCTCGCGGCGGCTCGTGCTCGATTTCAAGCATGGCGGGCGGATTACCCATGCGCGGCTGCTGGCGCGGCTGATCGCGGCGCGCTTGCCCGATCCGGTCGAGGCGCAAGGCGTGCCGCTGCTGGTGCCGGTGCCGTTGCATCGCTGGCGGCTGTGGCGCCGTGGCTTCAATCAGGCGGCGCTGCTGGCGGGAGAGCTGGCCCGGATGGGCAAGGGCGAGCCACTGGTTGACGGGTTGCTGCGTCGCCGCCGCACGCCTACCCTGCGCGGGCTGGGGCGCGAGGCCCGCGAACGTGCGCTGGCCGGGGCAATCGCCGCCCATCCGCGCCGCCGCGCTCGGATCGAGGGGCGCGACGTGGTGCTGATTGATGATGTCTTCACCAGCGGAGCTACCGCACGGGCGTGCTTTGCGGCGCTTGCTGCGGCGCGCGCGCGCAGTGTTGCGCTTGCCTGCTTTGCCCGGGTCGAAATTCCGGATGCTGAGCGCTATGGATCATTCACCGGCTGCGAAAACGAAACGCCCGGGGCCTTGTGAGCCCCGGGCGCCGCGTGACGAAACGGTTCGGATCCCCTCTTGCGAGAAATGATGGCCAACCCCCTAGCTTTGGCCATTGGGAACCTGTCCCTTATCGTTCAACCGGTCGCGCTGGCACCCCGCTGCCAGTCCTGCGGTCCGGTGACCCCCTGAACGCAGCATCGGGCGATGCTTTTGTCCGGTGGAGAACCTCTTGCGAGAGTTCGTAATGTCTTCTTTCACCCGATCGTGGGTTGCGGAAGTCCAAACCTTTGCGGCGCACGTTTTTTGCAACGCGCTGTTGTGATCGTGCAACAATCCGCGCAAGAGCACCACGATTGGGGAATAATCCGATTTGCGGAAGGGCAGGCGATGATTGACCAGAGCTTGAGCACCGAACAGCGCGAGCAGGGTTCACGCTTCGTGCCAAGGTTCGATGCGGCGGGATTGCTGACCGCGGTGGTGACGGATGCCGCATCAGGCGCGGTGCTGGTGGTGGCCCACATGAACCGCGCAGCGCTTGATGCCACGCTCGCCAGCGGGCGGGTGCACTTCTGGTCGCGCTCGCGCGGGCAATTGTGGCTGAAGGGCGAGACTTCGGGGCACTTCCTCGATGTCATCGAGGTGCTGGTTGATTGCGATCAGGATGCGCTGGTGATTCGCGCAGCGCCGGCCGGCCCGACCTGCCACACGGGGGCGCCGAGCTGCTTTTACCGTCGGATCACGGCGGGTGAGGATGGTCCTGTTCTCGTAAAGGTCAAGACTTGACGCTGACGTAAAGGGAAGATAGTGGCAGGACATGGCCACTGCTCATGCTCCCCACGAATCCGCACCCGCCGCCGGGGCCGAGGCGCGCCGCAATGGCGCCCATCTTGACCGGCCCGATGTCCACGCACGCGAACAGTTCACGATTTCCGACCTCACCTCGGAATTCGGCTGCACTGCGCGGGCGCTGCGTTTCTATGAGGACGAAGGGCTAATCAACCCGGCCCGGGTCGGCCTCACCCGTGTCTATTCCAAGCGTGACCGCGCACGGCTCGCCTGGATCATGCGTGCCAAGAACGTCGGCTTCAGCCTCAACGAAATCCGCGAGATGATCGATCTCTACGATCTGGACGACGGCCGGGTTGAACAGCGCCGCGTCACCATTGAGAAATGCCGTGCGCATATCGCCAAGTTGAAGGCGCAGCGCGACGACATCGATTCCTCGATCAAGGAACTTACCGAATTCGTTGCCGAAATCGAGAAGCTCGATCTGGGCTGACGCGCCGCGTCCAGCACGCTTGCAAGACTTTATCTGACCAGAGGGATCAATCGATGCCAATCTATAGAGCGCCCACCCGCGACACCCGCTTCATCGTCAACGAAGTGCTCGACCTTGCCAGCTACGGCAATCTGCCCGGCTTCGAGAGCGCGACCCCGGACATGATCGACACCGTCATCAACGAGGCTGGCAAGTTCTGCGCTGAAGTGCTGGCCCCGGTCAATCAGGCGGGTGACGAGCATGGCTGCACCCGGCACGAAGACGGCTCTGTCACTACCCCTCCGGGCTTCAAGGAAGCCTATCAGGCCTATGTCGAAAGCGGTTGGGGCACGCTCGCGCAGCCCGAGGAATTCGGCGGGCAGGGCCTGCCCCATGTGCTCGGCTTTGTGCTTGAGGAATACACCGGCACCGCCAATCAGGCCTTCGCGATGTATCCCGGCCTAACCGCCGGGGCGATCTCGGCGATCCTTGCCAAGGGTTCGGACGAGCAGAAGGCGATGTATCTCCCCAAGATGATCTCGGGCGAATGGTCGGGCACCATGAACCTCACCGAGCCGCATTGCGGCACCGATCTGGGCATGATCCGCACAAAGGCTGTGCCCAATGGTGACGGCACCTATGCGATCACCGGCACCAAGATTTTCATCTCGGCCGGCGAGCATGACCTGACCAGCAACATCATCCACCTTGTGCTGGCCAAGACCCCGGGCGCGCCGGACAGCACCAAGGGCATCTCGCTGTTCATCGTGCCCAAGTTCCTGCTCGATGAAAACGGCAACCCGGCGCAGCGCAACGGCGTGACCTGCGGCTCGATCGAGAAGAAGATGGGCATCCATGGCAATGCCACCTGCCTGCTCAACTATGACGGCGCGACCGGTTACATGGTGGGCGAGGAGAACAAGGGACTCGCGGCCATGTTCATCATGATGAACGCGGCGCGCCTTGGTGTCGGCATTCAGGGTTATGCCCAGGCCGAAGTCGCTTATCAGAACGCGGTTGCCTACGCGCTCGATCGTCGTCAGGGCCGCGCGCTGACCGGACCTGTGGATCCCGAAGCCAAGGCCGATCCGATCTTCGTCCACCCTGATGTGCGCCGGATGCTGATGGATGCCAAGGTGTTCACCGAAGCCATGCGCGCCCTGTGTCTGTGGGGCGCTTTGCAGGTCGATCTCGCCCACAAGGCGCAGACGGCCGAAGAGCGCGAAATGGCCGATATGCTGATCGGTCTGATGACCCCGGTGATCAAGGGCTACGGCACCGACAAGGGCTATGACATCGCCACCAACATGCAGCAGGTGTTTGGCGGCCACGGCTATGTGCGCGAATGGGGCATGGAGCAGTTCGTGCGCGATAGCCGCATCGCCATGATCTATGAAGGTGCCAACGGCGTCCAGGCGATGGATCTGTGCGGTCGCAAGCTGGCGATGAACGGCGGCAAGGCGATCCAGGCCTTCTTCGCCATGATCGACGCGGAGATTGCTGCTGCCAAGCAGGTTGCCGAACTTGCGACCATTGCCGAACGCCTCGAAAAGGCGCTGGGCGAACAGAAGGCGGCGACCATGTGGTTTATGCAGAACGCGCTTGCAAATCCCAACCACCTCGGCGCCGGCGCGCATCACTACATGCACATCATGGGCATCGTGACGCTCGGCTTCTTCTGGCTCAAGATGGCCAAGGTGGCGCTTGCCAAGCTGGCGGGCGAGCCGGTGGACAAGGCGTTCTACGAAGCCAAGCTGGTCTCGGCCAATTACTACGCCGAACGTTTCCTGCCCGATGCGGGCGCGCTGCGCCGCAAGCTGGAGGCGGGGAGCGAAACCATGATGAAACTGCCAGCCGAGGCCTTCGCCACAGCCGCCTGATCGGCGTGGGCGCAGCCCCAATCATGAGGGCCGTCATGCTTGCGCATGGCGGCCCTTGATGTATCTTTCGAGTGCATTCAAAAGGGGCGATGATGCGGAACTGGCAAGTTGTCGTTGCTGCGGTGCTCGTGGTTTTCGGGGTTCCGGCAGCGCTGTTTTTTGCGCAGCCCGATCCTGTCGCCCGGCAGGAGAGCACGGCCGGGCGCTTTGTCTTTACCGCATGGGAAGGCCCGGATCTGCCGGTCTATTACCAGTTGCCCGACCGTGTCACATCCACAACTCCGGTGGTTTTCGTGATGCACGGGGTCAAGCGCGACGCCGATCGCTACCGTGATGAATGGGCCGGGTTGGCCCGTCAGTATGGATTCATCGTGGTGGTTCCCCAATTTTCTCAAGCCGATTTTCCCGGTTCGCGCGGGTACAACACCGGCTATTTCAGCGAGCAGGACGGCACCCCGCGCCCGCGCAGCCGGTGGTCCTTTGCCGCGATCGAGCCGCTGTTCGATGATGTCCGCCAGCGCTTCGGAACCTGCGCCCCGCGCTATTCGATCTACGGCCATTCGGCCGGCGGACAATTCGTGCACCGCTTTGTGCTGTTCATGCCCGAAGCGCGGATCGACCAGGCAATCTCGGCCAATGCCGGGTGGTATACCATGCCTGATTTGCAGACCGATTTTCCTTATGGCCTTGCCGATGCGCCGGTTGATGAGTCCGCGCTCACCGCGGCACTTGGCAAGCGGATGACGGTGCTGCTCGGCACTGCCGACACCAATCGCCAGGACCCGAATCTGCGCAAGACGCCCGAGACCGATGCGCAAGGGCTGCACCGGTTTGCCCGCGGCCAGGCCTTTTTCGCGCGCGCACGGCAGGCAGCCAAGGTGCACGGCGTAGCGCTGGCCTGGTCGATGCGCACGGTGCCCGGCGTCGGCCACCGCAACGGCCAGATGGCGCAAGCCGCAGCACCGCTGCTGGTGGACAATTGAACCGCGCGTGCTGTCCCGTGGGTGCGAACAGGGTGACCGTCCGATGTTTTCCTGCGGTCGCGCGGGCTGGCTCATGGTGAGGACATTATGATGGCATGGCGCTTGACGAGGATGGCAACAGCGCTGGTGCTGGCGGCAAGCCTGCCGCTCGCGGCAGAGCAGGCCGAGGCCGGCCCCGCAAGCGCGCTCGCCGCCCCGCTCCACGCGCAACTTGATGCGCAATACGATCAGGTGATCGCCGATCTCATCCGTATCACCGAAACCCCCGCTCCCCCGTTCAAGGAGGCCGCGCGCGCCGCGCTGTTTGCGCAGATGCTGCGCGATGCCGGGATTGCCGATGTGACGATTGATCCCGAGGGCAATGTGCTGGCTCTGCGGCCGGGGCGGAGCGACGCGCCGGTGCTGGTGGTCGCGGCTCATCTCGACACCGTGTTTCCCGAGGGCACGCCCATCAAGGTGACACGCGAGGGGGAGCGGTTGATGGCGCCGGGGATCGGCGATGACAGCCTTGGCCTGGCCTCGCTGCTGGTATGGGCACGGCTGCTGGAGGCCAATGCGCTGACCACCCGCCAGCCGGTGCTGTTCGTCGGCACGGTGGGGGAGGAAGGCGCGGGCGATCTGCGCGGGGTGCGCTACCTGTTTACCCGGGGCCAGTATGCCGGACGGATCGCGAGCTTCCTGTCGATCGACAACGCCGATGCCGGGCGGATTGTCAATGCAGGTGTTGGTTCGCGCCGCTACCGGTTCGCCTTCAAGGGGCCGGGTGGGCATTCCTATGGCGCTTTCGGGATCGTCAACCCGATGGGCGCGATGGCCGAGGCGGTGCGCGGCATTCACGCGATTGCCGTTCCCGCCGAACCCCGCACGACCTACGCCGCGAGCGTGGTTGCCGGTGGGACTTCGATCAACACCATTCCCGATCGGGTGACGCTCGATGTCGACATGCGTTCGGGCGATCCGGCTGCGCTGGCTACGCTCGAACAGGCGGTTCTGGCCGCTGCCGAGACAGGCGTTGCGGCCGAGAATGCGGCACGCTCGACACAGGCAGGGGCCATTTCGGTGGAGCGTCAACTGATTGGCGATCGGCCCGCAGGCGCGACGGCGACCAATCACCCGCTGGTGGCGAGCGCGCTGCGGGCCGCGCAAGCGGCGGGCTTTGCTGCGCGGCTCGACCAGTCATCGACCGATGCCAACATTCCCATGAGCCTCGGCATCCCGGCATTGACGATCGGCACAGGCGCGGGCGGGGGACGGACACACAGCCTTGAGGAATACCTCGAAACCGGGCGGCAGCGATTTGTGGCGGGGCTTTCGGTCGGGCTGGCGATCATTCTCGATCACACCGAAGCCGCGCCGCGCTGATTGCTATTCGCGCGCGCCCATCAAGCGCTGGCTGCTGGCCTTGACCTTGGGTGCGGCGGCGGCGGCGATGCGTTCGGACAGGCTGGCGCCTTTGCGCACAGCGGGCTTGGGGCGCTCGCCGGTCGGGGCAGGGGTCAGGCCAGGTTTCGGCACGGGAACGGCGACAACCGGTTCGGGTGCTAGGCTGATGGGTGTTGGATCGGGCGCGGGTGCAGGGGAAGGGGCGGGAACAGGCTCGGGCTTTGGTGTGGCAGCCGGCGCGGCGGCCAGCGCAGGAGCTGCCTTAGGCGCTTCCGGCTCGTTCCCGGCTGCCTCGAGAATCTTCGCGGCGACCTCTTCCGGTGAACCCACCACCAGCAGCGGTTGTCCGCCGACGATGCCGACGCTGGTCTGCCCGTTCTCGGCCACGCGCAGCCAGGCCACGTTCGAGGCGACGACGAGATAATTGCCGCCGCGCGATTCGAGCTTTATGAATTTCATGGTCGCCCTTTGTTGCGTGCCACCGCCGGATTGCCGTCAGTGCATCAGTTGCAATAGCGCATCACGGTTAAGGAAAGGCTGCCCAGCGGCGTGGGTGTCGCGGCGTCACGCGGGCAACGGCGCCACGTCGTCGATCATTTCCATCAATGCGCGCCACGAGTGCCGGTCCGCCCGCGGATCATAGGCGGGATTGGGCGTGCGCGCAGGCGTGAACGGGTTGGTGAAACCGTGCCCAACCCGTGCAAAGGACAGGAATTGCCAGTCTGCCGCCACACTGTCCATTTCCGCCCAGAAGGCGACGACATCGCTGCGCGGCACCAGCGTATCGGCATCGCCGTGGCACACGAGGATACGCGGGCCAATCGGCGCGGTAGCGGGCAGCGGGGTCGCCAGCAAGCCGTGAAAGCTTGCCACCAGCGCCAGATCGGCGCCATCGCGCGCCAGCTCCAGCACTGCCATCCCGCCAAGACAGAACCCGATTGCGATCTGTGGCAGGCTTGGCGCCACTGCGCCGAGCGCTGCGAGGCTCGCGTGAAGCCTTGCGCGCATGGCGTGAGGATCGCCGCGCAGCCGATCCATCGCCGCAAAGGCGCTGGCCGCGTCATGCGGCGCATCGGGGCCGTAGAAATCTGCGATCAGCGCGATGCAACCGGCCTCGGCCAGCGCCTGCGCCTTGGTCTCGATCCCCGGCGAGGTGTTCATGAAAGTCGGAAACACTGCCACCGCCGCCCGCGCAGCGCTTGCGGGCCGCGCCAGCCATCCGGTCAGCGCTGCGTCCCCATCGGCATAGGGCAACGGTTCGAGGATCATTCGACGGGCAGGAAGTCGGGCACCGAGAGATACCGTTCGCCGGTGTCATAATTGAACCCCAGCACCCGGCTGCCTGCCGGCAGTATGGGAAGCGTCTTGGCGATGGCTACGAGCGTTGCGCCTGATGAGATTCCCACCAGCATCCCTTCCTCGCGCGCAGCGCGGCGGGCCATTTCCCGCGCGTCCTCGGCATCGACGGTGATCGCTCCGTCAATCGCTGCGGTGTGAAGATTGCCCGGAATGAAGCCCGCGCCGATGCCCTGGATCGGGTGCGGGCCGGGCTGGCCGCCGCTGATGACCGGCGAGAGTTCCGGCTCCACGCCATAGGCCTTGAGCGCCGGCCAGTGCTTCTTCAATTCCTCCGCGCAGCCGGTGAGGTGCCCGCCGGTGCCAACCCCGGTGATCAGCACGTCGATTGGGGTGTCGGCAAAATCGGCGAGAATTTCCCGGGCGGTGGTGCGGGCGTGAACGGCGGGGTTGGCGGCGTTGTCGAACTGGCTCGGCATCCATGCGCCGGGGATCTCATCGACCAGCTGATGCGCGCGCTCGATCGCGCCCTTCATGCCTCTCTCGCGCGGGGTCAGATCGAAGCTCGCGCCATAGGCGAGCATCAGTCGGCGGCGTTCGACCGACATCGATTCGGGCATCACCAGCACCAGCTTGTAGCCCTTGACCGCCGCGACCATGGCGAGGCCAATCCCGGTGTTGCCGCTGGTGGGTTCGACGATCGTGCCACCAGGCTGCAAGGCACCGCGCGCCTCGGCATCCTCGACCATGGCGAGCGCGATGCGATCCTTGATCGAACCGCCGGGGTTCGAACGTTCGGACTTCACCCACACCTCGTGATCCGGGAACATCCGTGCGAGGCGGATATGCGGCGTGCCGCCGATGGTGGCGAGGATATTGTCAGCCTTCATATCGATACCTCTCGTTTCAGTGCTTGCGGCTCGAAGCTTCGGGCACGGCGCAGTTCGGGGAAATACCACGCCCAGATCAATGTCACGACTATCGCACCGGCCCCACCAAACACAACCGCGCCGGTGGCACCCAGCAGCGCGGCGGCAAGGCCGGATTGCAGCTCGCCCAGCTCGTTCGAGGCGGAGATCGCCAGGCCCGAGATCGAGGACACCCGCCCGCGCTTGTCATCGGGGGTGAACAGCTGCACGAGCGATGAGCGGATGAACACCGAGACCATGTCGACCGCGCCCATCAGGCTGAGGATCGCAAGCGACAGCACGAAGCTGCGCGACAAGGCAAAGGCGATGGTAAAGGCCCCGAAGGCTGCCACCGCCCACAGCATCTTCAGGCCGACCTCGCGTTCAAGCGGGCGGAACGACAGCCATAGCGCCACCACCGCCGCGCCCAGCGCCGGTGCGGCGCGCATCAGTCCGAGGCCTTCCGGTCCCACGAACAGGATGTCGCGCGCGAACACCGGCAGCAGCGCGGTCGCGCCGGCCAGCAGCACCGCGAACAGATCGAGCGTGATGCAGCCGAGCAGGAAACGCTCGCGCCAGACATAGAGCATCCCTTCGATGATCTGGCGCAGCGGTTTCAGCGGCGGGCCGTCGTGGTGCGCCTTGACCGGGCGGACGGTCAGGATCAGCAGCGTCCCGGCCATCAGCATCCCCGCCGAAATGGCGTGCGGCAGCCATTCACTGCGGGCAAAGATCAGCCCGCCCACCGCCGGGCCGGCGACGCTGGCGGCTTGCCATGCGATCGAACTCAGCGCGATGGCGCGCGGGAGCAGGGCGGGAGGAACAATATTGGGCGCAATCGCGCTCATCGCCGGGCCGACGAAAACGCGCGCGGTGCCGTGGGCTGCGGCAAGCGCGAAAAGGAGCGGCAGATTGAGCGCATCGGCCCAGGTCATCACCGCCAGCAGCACCGCGACCAGCCCGTCGATGCCGTTGGCAAAGGCGGCGACATGGCGGCGGTCGAACCGGTCGGCTGCAAGCCCGGCAACCGGGGTCAGCACGAACAGGGGGATGAATTGCGCCAGCCCGAGCAGGCCGAGATAGAACGAGGCTTCGGCGAGGCTCATGGCGTAATCGGCGCGCGCGACCTCGTAGACCTGATAGCCGAGCAGCACC
This sequence comes from Erythrobacter sp., assembly GCA_046296035.1. Classification (GTDB taxonomy): domain Bacteria; phylum Pseudomonadota; class Alphaproteobacteria; order Sphingomonadales; family Sphingomonadaceae; genus Erythrobacter. The sequence goes on from JBKBLZ010000001.1 coordinate 263,398, forward strand.
ACCATCGACATGGTGGCGAACACGGCGAGGAAGCGCGCGAGCCAGTAGCGCCGGTAATCACCGATCTGGAGCGGGGAGGTCGCTTGGGTCACGCGCCCGCCATGGCAGGCAGCGGGGCTTCTGCCAAGCAGGTGAAACTTGAGGCGGGTTCAGCCGCGCTTGTCCCTCAGCGCGGACGGCGCAGGCGCGGGTTGGGCTGGAGCTCGTCGATGATGGCGATGAAATCGTCGAGCCGGATGATCCGCTCGAACTGGAAGCCGGCGCGCGAATCGCGGGTCCAGATTACATAGGCCTCGATCCGGCCAACCACCGGCAGGCGGATGATGATCCGGTCGCCCCGTGCAAGCTGGTGCGCATCGTCAACCATGAAGCCGTGCGCGGACAGGTTGCAGACATGCAACTTGAGATCGCCGTGCTCGAAATGCTCGACGATCACCGGATAATCGACCGGATGGCGCGCTGCGCGCCGCATATCGGTTACGCTCAGATTCGCTCCGCTCGCCACGCCCTGCGATCCTCCGTTGTGCTTCGGGTTGCCCAAGAGGGATGCCGCAGAAACGCTTAGAATTGGTAAAGGCCGCTCAGCGCCGCACGAGCGCGTGGCGCTTTTTGCCGAGGCTCAGACGCAGCGTCGCGCCCTCCTCAGGCAGGACAAGGTGAGCGGGATCGGTGATGGTCTCGCCATCAAGCTTGACCGCGCCCTCGGCCAGTTTGCGCTTGGCCTCGCCATTCGAGGCGGTGAGGCCCACATCGGTGAGCAGTGCGACAAGGCGCATCCCTTCTGGCCCCGTCGCGATGGTGGGCAGGTCCTCGCCCGCGCCGCTTCCGGCAAAGGTTTCGCGCGCGGTCGCCTCGGCCCGGATCGCAGCGTCCCGCCCGCGCACCAGCGCGGTCACTTCGTTGGCGAGCACCACCTTGGCGGCGTTGATTTCCGCGCCTTCGAGCGCTTCGAGCCGCGCGATTTCGTCGAGCGGCAGATCGGTGAAAAGCCGCAGGAAGCGGCCGACATCGGCATCATCGACGTTGCGCCAGTATTGCCAGAAGTCGTAGCTGGGTAGCTGATCCTCGTTGAGCCACACCGCGCCGGCGGCGGTCTTGCCCATCTTGGCCCCGCTTGCGGTGGTCAGCAGGGGGGTGGTGAGGCCGAACAGCTCGGCCCCGTCCATACGCCGCCCAAGCTCGATCCCGCCCACGATATTGCCCCACTGGTCCGATCCGCCCATTTGCAAACGAACACCAAGTTCCTTCGACAAGTGCCTGAAATCGTAGCCTTGTAGGATCATGTAATTGAATTCCAGAAAGGTCATCGGCTGCTCGCGCTCAAGCCGCAGACGCACCGAATCGAAGGTCAACATCCGATTGATGGTGAAGTGCGTTCCGACTTTCTGAAGCAGTTCAATATAGCCCAGCTTGCCCAGCCAGTCGTGATTGTTCACCATCACCGCATCGGTGGGACCATCGCCGAAGGTGAGCAGCTTGTCGAACACCGTGAAGATCGACCGGACATTCGCCGCGATCGTCTCGTCGGTCAGCATCTTGCGGCTTTCGTCGCGCCCGGTGGGATCGCCAATGCGCGTGGTGCCGCCGCCCATCAGCACGATCGGCTTGTGCCCGGTCTGCTGCAAGCGGCGCAGCATCATGATCTGCACCAGACTGCCAATGTGCAGGCTCGGCGCGGTCGCGTCGAAACCGATATAGCCCGGCACGATCTGCCTGGCGGCAAGGGCATCAAGCCCCGCCGCATCGGTCAGCTGATGGATGTAGCCACGCTCGTCGAGCAGGCGCAGGAGGGCGGATTCGTAGGTGCTCATGGCCGGCGCGCTTAACAGGGGGGAAGGGCGACGGGAAGGGTCTTGCCGGCCCGCCGCTGGGCAGGCATGGATGGGCGATGCGCCCGCTCATGCTTCACCCGTCCTGCGACCGCGGCCCGATCCGCGCTGTCACTGCCGCCGTCACCGCAACCGCGCAAGGCTGCGAAGCCGAATTCCGGTTCGACGGCGATGTCGCTGCTGTCATCTTGCCGCCGCCTGCCGTGCCGGAGCGGATGGACAATCTGTGGAAGACCACCTGCTTCGAGATCTTCTGGCAGCCGCTTGGCGGAACCTGTTACCGTGAGTTCAACCTCTCGCCCTCGGGCCGCTGGGCGGCCTACGATTTCGATTCCTTCCGCGAAGGAATGCGCGATGCGCCGGTCGAGGCCATCGCGATTGCCTGTTTGCATGACGATAAGGGGCTGGTGCTCAAGGCCAGCATCGCCGCCGCGTTGCCTGCGCCTGCACAGGTCGCGCTCAACGCGATTGTCGAGCATCCCGATGGCGGGATGCAGTTCTGGGCGCTGGACTTCCCGCCGGGCAAGCCGGAGTTCCACTCCGAGGCCTGCCGCACGCTGATCATCGAAGGTTAGGCTTTGCCGAAGGGCCGGTTGAGCTGGACGATCTTGGCGTTGAGGACGAAGGCAAAACTCACCCAGATGAAATAGGGCAGATTGAGCCAGCCCGCGAAGCTATCCCCCACCAGCCGCGGCAGCACGGTCAGCAGTGCGGTGACCGAGCACCACAGCAGCACGTTCTCGGCCAGCGCCCAATCGGGCCGCCTCAGCTTGAAGAACAGCGGTGACCAGCAGAAATGCAGCACGAAATTGGCGGCAAACAGGGAATAGACGCCAAACTTTGCTTCAGGCGTGGGCGCCCTGGTGAGGCTGACATAAAAGCTCCACCCGGCAAGCCCGAGGATCGTGGTCCAGGCCGGGCCGAAGAGCCAGTCGGGCGGCTGCCACGGCGGTTTGCGCAAGTCGCGATACCACTGGCCGATGTCGGTCAGCGCGCCGCCTGCGCCGCCGAGGATGATTGCCCATGCAGCGGCGATGAGGGCGCTGGTCCAGTCCATGGCGATGGATATAGGGCACCGAAGCGCAAATGCCATTGCCTTTGCCGCAAGCCTGCTGCACCCCAAGCGGCATGAAGACTGGTATTGACCGGCTGCTGGCCGATCCCGAACTGCTCACCCGTTTGAAAGGCCGCCGCGTGGCGCTGGTAGCGCATCCCGCGAGCGTCACCGAAAAGCTCGTTCACAGCCTCGATGCGCTGATCGCCGCCGGGGTGAATGTTTCCAGCGCCTTCGGCCCGCAGCATGGGCTCAAGGGTGACAAGCAGGACAACATGGTCGAGACGGCGGACACCTTCGATCCGGCCTACGGCATCCCGGTGTTTTCGCTTTATGGCAAGGTTCGACGGCCGAGCGCCGAGATGATGTCGAGCGCGGATGTGTTTCTGTTCGACCTTCAGGACCTTGGTTGCCGGATCTACACCTTTGTCACGACCCTGCTTTATCTGCTGGAGGAAGCGGCGCGCCACGGCAAGGAAGTCTGGGTGCTCGATCGGCCCAATCCCGCCGGGCGTCCGGTTGAAGGCACGCTGCTGGTGCCGGGGCAGGAAAGCTTTGTCGGTGCCGCCCCGATGCCGATGCGCCACGGGTTGACGATGGGCGAGATGGGGCACTGGTTCATCGATTATTTCGGGATCGATATGGCCTATGACGTGGTGACGATGGCGGGCTGGAACCCTGATGAGCAGGGCGGTTTCGGCTGGCCGGTCTCACGCCTGTGGATCAATCCCTCGCCCAATGCCGCCAATGTCAACATGGCGCGCTGCTATGCCGGCACGGTGATGCTCGAAGGCACCACGCTGTCGGAAGGGCGCGGCACCACGCGGCCGCTGGAGGTCCTGTTCGGCGCACCCGATATTGATGCCAGAGCGGTGCTGACAGAGATGCAAGCCCTCGCGCCCGACTGGCTGGCGGGGGCTGCGATCCGCGAATGCTGGTTCGAGCCGACCTTCCACAAGCATCAGGGCAAGCTCTGCCATGCCCTGATGATCCACGCGGAAGGCCGGTTCTACGATCATCACGCCTTCCGTCCGTGGCGCTTGCAGGCGCTGGCGTTCAAGGCGATCCGCCGGCTCTATCCCGACTATCTGCTGTGGCGGGATTTCCCCTACGAATACGAGCATACCCGGCTTGCGATCGATGTCATCAACGGCGGGCCGGGCTTGCGGCAGTGGGTCGAAGATGATGCAGCAATGCCTGATGATCTCGATGCCGTGGCATCGCATGACGAGGCCGCGTGGGTGGCCGCGGTGCGGCCGCACCTGCTTTACTGAACGGTTTCAAGGCGGCGGCCAAGCCCCTGCCAAGAGCGGTCAATCACACGACAAGGCATGGCGGACAAACCGCCACCGCGAAGGGATGGGGAGTTGATGGCGAGCACCACTGTCGCGCAGGCGGGCACACGATCGGTCAGGGTCACCTTGTGGATCCTGTTGAGCGTCTATGTCTTCAATTTCATCGACCGCCAGATCGTCAACATCCTTGCTGAACCGATTGCCAGGGATCTCCGGCTGTCGGACACCCAGATCGGGCTGATGACCGGGCTGGCTTTCGCGCTGTTCTACACCGTGCTCGGCATTCCCATCGCCCGCTTCGCCGACCGGGCCACCACCAGCCGGCCCAAGCTTATTGCGCTCGCCTTGTCGGTGTGGTCGGTGATGACGGCGCTGTGCGGCATGGCACAGAACTTCGTGCAGCTGCTGCTCGCGCGCATCGGGGTGGGGGTGGGCGAGGCGGGTTGCACGCCGCCGGCGCATTCGCTGATCAGCGACATCGTGCCGCCCGAAAAGCGCGCTTCGGCGCTGGCATTCTATTCGCTCGGCATTCCGGTGGGGTCGCTGCTGGGCATGGTGATCGGCGGCACGCTGGCCGATCTGATGACCTGGCGCGATGCCTTCGTGATTGTCGGTCTGCCCGGCGTAGGGCTGGCGCTGCTGGTGTGGTTCGTGCTGAAGGATCCGCGGCAGGCCGATGCCGCCGCCGTGCTGCGTGCGCAGAGCCAGCCAGCCGCGTTGCCGCTCACCGAGGCCTTGCGCGAAGTGATGGGCTCGCGCGCTTTCGTGCTGCTGCTGTGCGCCGGATCGGCGGCGGCGTTCCTGTCCTACGGCAAGACCACTTGGACCACGATCTTCTTCCAGCGCACCCATGATCTTACGCCCGGACAGGTGGGACTGTGGTTCGGCCTGCTGGGCGGGGTGGGCGGGATGCTGGGGACCTGGCTCGGCGGCTATCTGGCGGACCGCTTCGGCGCGAGCAACCGCCGCCACGTGCTGAGCGCGCCGGCGATCGGCATGGCGATTGCCGTGCCACTGGCGATTGCCGCCTATCAGGCGCCGGGCTGGCCGCTGGCGCTGGCGCTGCTGTTCCTCCCGACCGTGTTCAACTCGCTGTACTACGGCCCATGCTATTCCGCTGCGCAGGGCCTTGTCCCGCTGCGGGCGAGGGCGATTGCGGCGGCGAGCCTGCTGTTCTTCCAGAACCTGATCGGGCTGGGCCTTGGGCCGCTGTTCTTCGGGATGCTGTCGGACTGGCTGCAACCCACCTATGGTGCGGAATCGGTGCGCTATGTGCTCTACGGCGCGGCGGTGCTGGGGCTGGTGCCAGCGTTCTTCTTCTGGCGCTGCGGACTGCTGCTGAACGCGGAGCTCGATCAGAAGGGCTGATCGGGCGCAGGGACAGCTTTGAAGTGGGTAAGAGTTTACCGGGAGAAGGCGAATATTTGAGCAAGCTAAAGGCGATTATTAAGGCCGATCGTTCAATAAGGTGCTGCGTCGTGTATGGCATCAGAAAGTTTTTTCAGGTCATCACAAATGGCGCCCAATCGGCCATGCCTTTTAAGCCATGAGCCAGCAGAACCCATCTTTTTCTGACCAGTAGCATGCAGAGCCGATTTTTTTGAGGGATAGCTGTCGTGAGCAGCAAAATTTCTCAACGCTGACAATTGTTCCAATGAAACACGATATTCTTCTTTTGAAACGGCCTTCAGCAGGTAATGCTCCTGCGAAACATAGCGCTTTAGCGTTTTGATAAGCCCGTCTCGACCTCGAAAATCGAAATATCCTTCGCCATTAATTATGTATTCGCAAACTTCGTCAGTGAGGTGCTTTGGAAAAGAAATGCCGGTATTTCTAGAGAGGAGATTGGTGTCGTTGTTTATAGCGCAGATTAAGCATGACAACATAAGGTTTTCAAATGCACGATAAAGCCTTATTATCGCTTGATCATGACACCAACTCACATGCTCATCGCTTAGCGTGTTCGTTGCTGTCGTGTAATCTCGGACTGATTGCACCTCAATATTAAACCATTCGCATGCACGCTTCGCGCTCTTCTTTCTCATGTGTTACCTCTGCGCCCCGTGCTTGCGCGAAAGTTCGCGCATCGCATCATCAAGGCCCTCAAGTGTGAGCGGATACATCCGGTCGCCCACCAGCTGTTTGATCATCTTGGTTGACTGCGAATAGCCCCACTGCTTTTCAGGCACCGGGTTGAGCCACACGGTCGCGGGGTAGGTGTTGGTCACGCGTTGGAGCCACACCGCCCCCGCTTCTTCGTTCATGTGCTCGACGCTGCCGCCCGGATGGGTGATCTCGTAAGGGCTCATCGCCGCATCACCCACGAAGATGATCTTGTAGTCGTGGCCATATTTGTGGAGCACGTCCCACGTTTTTGTGCGCTCCTGCCAGCGACGCCTGTTGTCCTTCCACACGCCTTCATACAGGCAGTTGTGGAAGTAGAAGAATTCGAGGTTCTTGAACTCCGCCGTGGCGGCGCTGAACAGCTCTTCGACCAGCTTGATGAAAGGGTCCATCGATCCGCCGACATCGAGGAACAGCAGCAGCTTCACCGCATTGCGCCGTTCGGGCCGCATCCGGATATCGAGCCAGCCCTGCTTGGCAGTGCCTTCGATGGTGCCGGGAATGTCGAGCTCGTCTGCCGCGCCCTCGCGCGCGAAACGGCGCAGTCGGCGGAGCGCCATCTTGATGTTGCGGGTGCCAAGTTCGCGGGTTGAATCGAGGTTCTTGAACTCGCGCCTTTCCCAGACCTTGATTGCCTTGCCGTGTCTCGATTCCCCGCCGATGCGCACGCCTTCAGGGTTGTAGCCGGAGTTGCCGAAGGGCGAGGTGCCTCCGGTGCCGACCCACTTGTTGCCGCCCTGATGGCGCTTTTCCTGTTCCTCGAGCCGCTTTTTCAGCGTCTCCATGATCTCGTCCCAGTCGCCCAGTGACGTGATCTTTTCCATCTCCTCGGGCGTGAGGAACTTCTCGGCCACCGCCTTGAGCCAGTCTTCCGGAATGTCGACCGGGTTCTGGCCGTAATCGGTGATAATCCCCTTGAACACCTTCTGGAACACCTGATCGAACCGATCGAGCAGGCCTTCATCCTTCACGAAGGTGGCGCGCGAGAGGTAATAGAACGCCTCGGGCGTCTGCTCGATCACGTCCTTGTCGAGCGCCTCCAGCAGCGTGAGGTGCTCCTTGAACGAGGCCCCGATTCCGGCAGCCCGCAGCTCGTCGACGAAGTTGAAGAACATGCCGGCACGCTTAACCGGCAAGCGCCGACCTGACCAGTCCCCATTCTTGAGGGGGCAAGGCGGCAGGTCTTAATGCTTCGCTAACCATCACAGGATTAAACCTTCCGGCACAATACAGAGGCTGCCTATTACCATGCAACAGATCGCGATCGACACTGCCAATGCCCACGCGCTGGGGATGATCCCGGAAAGCTGCGGTGCGGTAACCGTGGGTTGCACCGATGTGGCGGGGGTGGTGGAGGCGGTGATCGCCTCGTCGAAGACCTTGCGCTCCGAACACCAAGCGCTGGCCGAAACCGTGCGCGCGCTGGAAGCCGACCAGACCAAGGTTGCCGAAGCGAGCGACGAGGCGCGGCTGCTGTCCGAACGCGCGATTGATCGCCTGGCGGAAGGCACGGCCCTGATTCAGTCCTCGCTTGGCCAGATTGCCTCGCTGATCGAACTGGTCGAGACGCTGGGCCAGCATGTCACCAGCTTCTCCGCCGCGATGGAGCAGGTGCGTCGCTCCGCTCAGGACATCGACAATATCGCCGAAACCACCAACATCCTCGCGCTCAACGCCACGATCGAGGCGATGCGTGCCGGCGATGCGGGCCGCACCTTCGCGGTGGTGGCGAGCGAGGTGAAGAGCCTTGCCAGCGATACCCGCAAGGCGACCGAGGAAATCGCACAGACCATCGACGCGCTGGGCGGCGAGGCGGAAATGGTGATCGGCCGGATCGAGGCCGGCGCCAAGGCGAGCGGCGAGGCCAAGGCCTCGGTCGCCCGGATCGAGAGCACCATGGAGAGCGTCGGCAGCCTGGTCGAAGAGGTCGACAAGCAGAACGACGTGATCGCCCGCTCCACCGGCACCATCTCCGGCCATGTCGACAGGGTGCAGCGCGTGCTGACCAGCTTTGATGCCGCCGCGCGCAGCAACGAGGATCGCCTTCACGGCGCGCACCGCAAGATGGAGGAGCTGGAGATCACCGCGAGCGAAATGTTCGACCGCATCGTGCAGGCCGGCCTCAGCCCCGAAGACAGCGCGATGGTGGCGCAGGCGCAGGCGATGATGCAGGAAATTACCCGCCACACCGAGGCCGCACTGGCCGCAGGCGCGATCAGCTTGGCGGCGGTGTTCGATACCGACTATCAGCCGATCCCCGGCACCAACCCGCAGCTGTTCCGCACCCGGCTGACAGACTGGGCCGATGCCGAGTGGCGGCCTTTCCTTGATCGCGCCAAGGCGGGCGACAGCCGCGTGCTGGCTGCCGCCTGCACCGACATGAACGGCTTCCTGCCAACCCACCTCACCGAACGTTCGAGGAAGCCTACTGGCGACATCAACCACGACACCCAGTTCTGCCGCAACGGCCGCATCATACTCGAAGCCATCGACCGTAAGGCGAAGGCCTCGGGTGCGCCCTACATGATGGCGGTCTACCGCCAGGAAGGCGACGGCGACTCCTACGTGGTGGTGCGCAACGTCTATGTCCCGCTGGTTATCGGCGGCAAGCGCTGGGGCGATTTCGAGCTGGCCTACAGCTTCGATTGAGGCGCACGGATGGCAAGTTGGTGTTTCACGTGGAACATCGCAAGACCGTGCAATGCATGCACAATGATCCGGCAATGACCGGGCAGCGCCTCGGCGTGAGCAGGCGCGCTGCCAGCCTCAGCTGGGGTTGCGGCGGGCCATGAAGGCGAGGCGTTCGAACAGCATGATGTCCTGCTCGTTCTTCAGCAGCGCGCCATGCAGCGGCGGGATCGCGCTCGCGGGGTTCTTGTCCTGCAACACCTCGAGCGGCATGTCCTCGTTGAGCAGCAGCTTGAGCCAGTCCAGCAGCTCGCTGGTCGAGGGCTTCTTCTTCAGGCCCGGCACCTCGCGCAGGTCATAGAAGACATCCATCGCCTTCTTCACCAAGGTCTTCTGGATGCCGGGAAAATGCACGTCGATGATCTCCTGCATCGTCTCGCGATCGGGGAACCTGATGTAGTGGAAGAAGCAGCGGCGCAAGAACGCGTCGGGCAGTTCCTTTTCGTTGTTCGAGGTGATGACCACGATCGGGCGCACCTTGGCCTCGATGCGCTCCATCGTCTCGTAAACGTCGAAGCTCATCCGGTCGAGTTCCTGCAGCAGATCGTTCGGGAACTCGATGTCGGCCTTGTCGATCTCGTCGATCAGCAGCACGGGCAGCTTTTCGCTGGTGAAGGCCTCCCACAGCTTGCCCTTCTTGATGTAGTTGCGGATGTCGTGGACGCGTTCGTCGCCGAGCTGCCCGTCACGCAGGCGGGCGACCGCGTCATATTCATAAAGGCCCTGCTGCGCCTTGGTGGTGGATTTGATGTTCCATTCGATCAACGGGGCATCGAGCGCCTTGGCGATTTCATGCGCCAGCACGGTCTTGCCGGTGCCCGGTTCACCCTTCACCAGCAGCGGGCGGCGCAGCAGCACGGCGGCGTTGACCGCGACCTTGAGATCCTCGGTCGCGATATAGGACTTGGTGCCTTCGAAACGCTGCGGCTGATCGGTCATGAGTTTTCCTGTGAGACTGGATTTCGCTGCCAGCGATAAGGGCGCGTTTGGCCCGGCGCAAGGGGGGGACGGGCTGGCAAATCAGTGAGGCAGCAACAGAATGCGCTGGGCTATTCCCTCCAGCTTTCCTTCGTCGAGCGCGGCTGCAGGGTTGTTCCACCCGAGCGTCAGCATCCAGTCGCGGCCCTGCCTGTCGGTGAGCAGCCAGGTGAGGTTGAGCACCCCCGGCTCGCTCCCGCCCTTGAAGCCGATATAGTTCCAGCCTGCCTTGATCGCCATGGTGGCCGAGGGGTTGATCGCCATGATGGCGAACACCGCTGGATCGGCCGTCTTGCGCATATGGACGAGCAGCTTGGCCAGATCAGCGGGGCTGGCGAACCATTCAATGTCGATCGCCTTGGGGCCTTGCGCGAAGGCAGCGTTGACCGCATCGAGCGAAGGGTTGGCGACTTTCATCAACACCTCGGCGGCGGTGATCGCGTCGGGTGATTTGGCGCGCCAGCGATCGAGGAACACCGGGTCCATCGTCTTGAGCACGAACAGTTCGCGTGTCGTCAGAAAGGGATCGTTTGCGGCCGGACTGGCGTGCCCGCTGTCACGCATCAGCTTGAGGATACGCGCGCGCCCCAATACCTTGATCAACTGATCGGTGGCGGTGTTGTCGCTGATCGCAATCATCAGGCTGGCGAGCGTATGGAGCGTCAGCGGCGCGCCTTGCGGCCAGTCCTGCAACCGCCCGCTGGGATAGCTCTTTTCCGTCAGCGGCACAACGTCGCTCCACTTGCGCCGCCCGGCCGTTACGTCCTCGGCCAGCGCGGCAAGGACATAGAGCTTGAAGGTGGAACCCAGAGCCAGAGGCGCGTCGGCGCCGATGCTGATCACCGGCGCACCGCCATCCAGCGGGCCGAACCATGCGTTGACACTGCCGGGCAGCGCGGTGAGATCGGCGGCGATCCTTTCGGGCGTGTCGCCTGCAACCGCGAGCGAATCGAGCGAGGTGAACAGCAGCTCGCTGACACGATTCTCCTGCGCCGGTTCGATCGCGATGCTGCCCTTGGCCAGCCCGCGCTCGAAGCGGATGTGGAGCACCGCGCGGGTGCCCTCGCGCGGGCTGAGCAGATCGACCGCCACCGCCGCACCGAACTGCGCGACGAGGCTGGCGGAAAGCGCCTTGATCTGGGCAGCAGGCACTGCCGCCTGAAATTCGCGGCTGAACACGTCCTCGGGCACGGCTGCGCCATTGAGCAGCATGACGACCTGCCCGCTGCGCTCTTCCAGCGCGCTTGGTGCATCGGCGAGGGCCGGCACAGGCTCCTGCGCGGCGAGGCTGCCCGGCAGCGCCAGCAACAGCGTCAGCGCGAAGGCCAGTGCCCTAGGCATCGATCAGGTCGCGGTCGACATCGCCGGCGCGGTTCTGGATGAAGTTGAAGCGGTGTTCGGGGTTGCGGCCCATCAGCTCGTCCACCAGCCGTGCCACGCTGGCGCGCTGTTCGTATTCCTGCGGCAGGGTGATGCGAATAAGGCTGCGGGTTTCGGGCGCCATGGTGGTTTCGCGCAATTGCTGCGGATTCATCTCGCCAAGCCCCTTGAAGCGCGCGACTTCGACCTTCTTGTTCTTGAACACCGTGGCCTCCAGCTCGGCGCGATGCGCGTCGTCGCGGGCGTAGCGGCTCTCCTTGCCCGCCGTCAGCCGGTAGAGCGGGGGCTGGGCAAGAAACAGGTGCCCGCGCCGCACGATCTCGGGCATTTCCTGAAAGAAGAAGGTCATCAGCAAGGTGGCGATATGCGCCCCGTCGACATCCGCATCGGTCATGATGATGATCCGGTCATAGCGCAGATTGTCGGGGTTACAGTCCTTGCGGGTGCCGCAGCCCAACGCCAGCGCCAGATCGGCAATTTCGGAATTGGCGCGGATCTTGTCGGTGGTGGCCGATGCGACGTTGAGGATCTTCCCGCGGATCGGAAGGATCGCCTGTGACTTGCGGTCACGCGCCTGCTTGGCACTTCCGCCGGCGCTGTCGCCCTCGACGATGAACAGTTCGGTCTCGCGCCCGCCTTCGCCCGAACAATCGGTAAGCTTGCCCGGCAGGCGCAGTTTCTTGGCGTTGGTGGCACTTTTGCGCTTGATCTCGCGCTCGGCCTTGCGCTTCAGGCGCTCGTCCATGCGCTCCATCACTTCGCCCAGCAGCGCCTTCCCGCGCTCCATGTTGTCAGCAAGGAAGTGGTCGAAATGATCGCGCACCGCGTTCTCGACCAGCCGCGCGGCTTCGGGCGAGGTCAGCCGGTCCTTGGTCTGCGACTGGAACTGCGGATCGCGAATGAAGACGCTGAGCATCGCTTCTGCGCCGGTCATCACGTCATCGGCGGTGATGTCCTTGGCGCGTTTGGCGCCGATCAGCTCGCCAAAGGCGCGCAAGCCCCTGGTCAGCGCGGTGCGCAGGCCCTGTTCGTGGGTGCCGCCATCAGGGGTGGGCACGGTGTTGCAATACCAGCTGGTCGAACCGTCGGAATAGAGCGGCCAGGCAATTGCCCATTCGACCCGGCCCTGGGAAATGCCATCGACCTGCGGAAATTCCTGCGCGCCGGTAAAGGCTTGCGCGGTGACGCATTCGCGGCTGCCAACCTGTTCGGCCAAGTGATCGGCGAGGCCGCCGGGGAACTTGAAGGTTGCCTCGGCCGGAACGTCCTCGCTGGCGAGGCTGGGTGCGCATTTCCAGCGGATTTCCACGCCCGCGAACAGATAGGCCTTGGAGCGGGCAAGCCTGAACAGCCGCTTGGGGCTGAACTGGCGGTCCCCGAAAATTTCGGTGTCCGGGGTGAAGGCGACGGTGGTCCCGCGCCGGTTGGGGGCTGCGCCCAGCGTCTGGAGCGGGCCTTGGGTAATTCCGCGCGAGAATTCCTGCGCATAGAGCTGCTTGTCACGCGCCACCTCGACCCGGGTGTGGCTGGACAGCGCGTTGACCACGCTCACCCCCACGCCGTGCAGGCCGCCGCTGGTGGCATAGGCCTTGCCCGAGAACTTGCCGCCCGAATGGAGCGTGGCGAGGATCACTTCGAGGGTCGACTTGCCCGGGAATTTGGGGTGCTCGTCCACCGGAATGCCGCGCCCGTTATCGGTGATGGAGAGGCGGTTGCCTTCCTCCAGCCGCATCTCGATCCGGGTGGCATGGCCCGCCACCGCCTCGTCCATCGCATTGTCGAGCACTTCGGCCGCCAGGTGGTGGAGCGCACGCTCGTCGGTGCCGCCGATATACATCCCCGGACGGCGGCGTACCGGCTCCAGCCCTTCGAGCACCTCGATGGCGCTGGCGTTGTAATCGCCGCTCGAGGTGGGGGTATTGGCGAAGAGATCGTCGGGGCCAGAGGCGGGGGCGTTGTCGGACATGGCCCGACTATAGGCTTGCCCGCAGGCCGCTCACAAGCGGGGCTGGCGGGTTTTGCGCAAACCTGCCTGCAGCGCGCCGCCTGCTACTGCTTGCCAAAGCCGGTCGGCGCCGGATCGACCGCCACCACATCGCCGCCGCGCACCTCGCGCACTTCGAGCGCGCGTTCGATGATGCCATTTCGGGCGAACCGGAACGGGCCGTCCACCCCGAGAAACCCGCCACGATCATACAATTCGCCCTTGGGGAAGGGGGTGCCCACCTTCCACTCGCGCGCCACCCGCAAGGTCAGCAGCACCGCGTCATAGCCAAGCGTGGCGATCCGATAGGGCTTGGCGCCGAAGCGGGTCTCGTAGCTTTCGGCAAAGCGCTTGTAGCGCTGGTCGGAGACCGCCGCGAAGATTGCGCCTTCCATCGAGGCAGCGCGGGCAAGCACGGTCTCGCCGCTCCACAGCTCGGTGCCGATGATGCGGGTGCGCGGCCCCTTGCCGCGCTGCAATTCGTCGGCCGCCTCGATCCCGAGGCGCGCCGAATCGGCGATCAGCACCGCGTCATAGCCGCCGGCAGCGCGCAGGCGCTGCGCGGCACTGAGGATCGAGGTGTTGCCGCGTGCGTAGCTTTCCTTGCGCGCCAGCACCCCGCCGAAATCGCGCAGGGCATTGGCCAGCGCCGATGCCGAGCGAGTGCCATAGTCGCCTTCGGGCAGCAGCGCGGCAAAGCGGTTCACGCCGCGCCCGCGGGCAAAGGCTATGGAGCGGCGGATCGCCTGTTCAGGGTTGTGACCCATCACAAAGACATCCGGCGAGGCGACGCCCGGGTCGTTCGAAAACGCGATCACCGGCACCCCGGCCGCACGCGCGCTCGTCTGCACCGCAGGCACGGCATCGGCCATCAGCGGGCCGAGAATGAGCTTGTTGCCATCGGCAATCGCCTGCTGCGTGGCAGCCGCAACGCCGGTGGAGGTATCGTAGGTGGTGATCCGCAGATTGTCGGCATTGGTATCGAGCAGCGCCATGGTGGTGGCATTGGCAATCGCTTGCCCGACTGCGCCGGTCTCCCCGCTGAGCGGCACCAGCAGCGCGATGCGATGGCGGCCGGAATCGCTCGGTAGCGCGGTGGCGGAAGGCTCGGGCGCGGGCGGGAGCGGGGCGGTTGTGGCGGGCGCATCGCCTTTGGGGATCACCGCGCAGGCCCCCGTCAGCAAGGCCGCCCCTGCCAGCGCCAGAGTGCGACGGTTCAGCAGACCGGCGGCAGTTGCCAACCATCTTGCCCATTTCGGCGCTTTGCTGTGGTTCATCCTTGCCGACCCCTTGCTCGTGCTTCAATGCTCCGCCCGTCATGACGCGCGCGTTTCCATCCATCCCCGCAGGGATTCCCGAGCCCGGGCTCTACATCGTGGCGACCCCGATTGGCAATCTTGGCGACATCACCCTGCGCGCCATTGCAGTGCTGCAAGGCGCGGCGCTGGTGGCCTGCGAGGACACGCGGGTGACGGGCAAGTTATTGAAACATCTGGGGATCAAGGCGCGGCTTCAGCGGCTCGACGATCACGCCTCGCCCGAAGTGCGCGCGCGCATCATCGACGAGGCGAGGCAGACGCCGGTTGCGCTGGTATCGGATGCGGGCACGCCGCTGATTTCCGATCCCGGCTATCGTCTGGTGCGCGAGGCGCGGGCGGCAGGCGTGACAGTCACCAGCATCCCCGGCCCCTGCGCTGCGGTTTCGGCGTTGGCGATGACGGGGCTGCCGTCCGATCGCTTCCTGTTTGCCGGTTTCCTGCCGGTAAAGGACAAGGCGCGCAGCGAGGCGCTTGACGCGCTGGCGCAGGTCTGCGCCACGCTGGTGTTCTACGAGACCGCGCCGCGGCTTGAAAAGACGCTGCGGGCGATCGCCGGGATGTGGCCGACGCGCGAGGTGGCGGTGGCGCGCGAGTTGACCAAGCTGCACGAGGAATGCCGCACCGGCACCGCGGCGAGCCTTGCCGCGCACTATGCCGCGCATCCGCCGAGGGGGGAGATCGTGTTGCTGATTGGCCCGCCGGGCGATGACGAGGCACCCTTGCCCGATACCGACGCGCTGCTGCGCGCGGCGCTGACCGGGGCGGGGCCGGGCAAGGCGGCGGGACAGGTGGCCAAGGCGACCGGGATCGACCGTGCCGTGCTTTATGCCCGGGCGCTGGAGCTGAAAGGCGCATGAGCGGGCCGCGCACACCCCGGCAGCGCCACGAGGCCGACCAGCGCGGGCGTCAGGCTGAGGCTGAGGCGGCGATGTGGCTCGCGCATGCCGGATGGCAGATCGTCGCGCAAAGGGTGAAGACCAAGGCGGGCGAGATCGACCTCATTGCCAAGCGCAGCGGCCTGATCGCTTTCGTCGAGGTCAAATGGCGCGCGCGTGCCGCCAGTCTTGGCGATGCCATCGACGAACGCCGCCTTTCCCGCGTGGCAGCGGCGGTCGAGCTGGTGTGGCAGGACTATGCGACAGGCGGCGAGGATATTCGCATCGACGTCATCCTGCTTGCACCGGGCCACAAGCCAGCCCACATCGAAAATGCGTGGATGCCTTTCGGATGATCGCCTCGGAGTGACATGAATGACCTTGCGTATCGCCGTCCAGATGGACCCCATCGACCGGATCAATATCGCTGGCGACAGCTCCTTCGCGCTGATGCTGGCGGCGCAAGATCGTGGCTACACGGTTTACGAATACCACGTCGAAAGCCTCACGCTCGACGAGGATGACCGCCTGTTCGCCCATGCCTTTCCGGTGACAGTGCAGCGGGTCGAAGGCGATCACTTCACCCGCGGCGCGCAGGTGCGGATCGATCTTGGCAAGGATGTCGATGTGGTGCTGATGCGGCAGGACCCGCCGTTCCACATGGGTTATATCACCGCCACCCATCTTCTGGAACGGATCGCGCCGCACACGCTGGTGGTGAACGATCCGGCCAATGTGCGCAATGCGCCGGAAAAGGTGATGGTGCTGAATTATCGCCGCTTCATGCCGCCCACGCTGGTGACCCGCCGCGTCGACGAAGTGCGGCGCTTCATCGAAAGGCACGGCGCGATCGTGGTCAAGCCGATCCACGGCAATGGCGGCAAGGCGATCTTCCGCGTGCCCGCAAACGGCGAAAATCTCACCGCGCTGTTCGAGGTGTTCAACCAGACCTGGCCCGAGCCGCACATGGTGCAGCCCTTCCTTCCCGAAGTGGCCAAGGGCGACAAGCGCATCGTGCTGGTCGATGGCGAGGTGGCCGGCGCAATCAACCGGATACCGGGCGAGGGCGAGTTCCGTTCCAACCTCGCGATGGGCGGTTCGGCCCAGCAGACCGAACTCACCCCGCGCGAACAGGAGATCTGCGACGCGCTCGGGCCTGATCTGAAGCGTCTCGGCCTTACCTTCGTCGGCATCGATGTGATCGGCGGCAAATGGCTGACCGAAATCAACGTCACCTCGCCCACCGGCATCGTCGCGATTGACCGGTTCAACAACACTGATACGGCGGCGATGATCTGGGACGCGATCGAGCGGCGATTGGCCGATCGCCGCACCGTTCCGGCCTGCAACTGACGGAATGAGCCGATGACCGAACTCCTGCTCACCCTGCTCGACAAGGGCGGATACCTCGGCATTTTCGTGCTGATGATCCTCGAAAACGTGTTCCCGCCGGTGCCGTCGGAGGTAATCCTGGGCGCGGCGGGCGTGCTGGTGGCGCAGGGCAAGATGAACGGGATCGTGCTGTGGCTGATCGCCACGGCGGGCACGGTGGTGGGCAACCTGTTCTGGTATTGGCTGGGCTGTCGCTGGAGCGAGGAGACACTGAAGCGCGTCATCGACCGCTGGGGCCGGATCCTGACCTTCGAGTGGGACGAGTTCACCAAGGCCCGCGACATCTTCCGCAAGTATGGCGACTGGATCGTGTTCCTGCTGCGCTTTTCGCCCTTGCTGCGCACCATCGTTTCTTTGCCCGCCGGCCTTGCACGGATGAGCGTGTGGCGCTTCAGCCTGTTCACCTTCCTTGGTTCGCTGATCTGGAACGGGCTGCTGATCCTCGGCGGGCAGGCGCTGGCCGGGCTGATCGACCGGTACGAGACGCTCGCTGGCTATGTCATCATCGCTCTCGTGCTCGGCGGGGTGGCGATCTACATATACCGCTTCGTGACGTGGAAGCCGGTCGCGGCCTTCGAGGACAAGGAATAGCGCGCGTCTAGCCGCGCGGGTGGGCCTTGCGGTAATTGTCGAGCAGGCTGGCCGCATCGACGCGGGTGTAGATCTGGGTTGATCCCAGCGAGGCGTGGCCGAGCAGTTCCTGCAAGCTGCGCAGATCCGCACCTGCGCTGAGCAGGTGGCTGGCGAAGGAGTGCCGTAGCGCGTGCGGGGTTGCGGTATCGGGCAGGCCCAGCGCGCGGCGCGCCTGCGCCATCGCCTTTTGCACCATGCCCGGCGACAGCGGCCCGCCCTTGGCTCCGCGGAACAGCGGTTCCGCCGGACGCAAGGGCCAGGGACATTGGCGGACATATTCGGCCACCGCCGCCCGCGTGATCGGCAGCACCGGCACCACCCGCTGCTTGCCGCCCTTGCCGGTCACTTGCAACACCTCGCCAGGTGCCGCATCGCGCCCGGTCAGCGAGAGTGCCTCGGCGATCCGCAGGCCCGATCCATACATCAACAGCAGCACCGCCCGGTCGCGCGCGCCGATCCAGTCCTCGCTGGCAAGATCATCCGTCAGTTCGGTGAGGTTGATCGCCTCGTCCGGGGTGACGGGGCGAGGCAGGCCCTTCTTGAGGCGCGGGCCGCGCAGGCGCGGGGCGGCGGGATCGGGATCGCCGGCCTGGGCACGGGCAAAGGCGATGAAGGCCTTGAGCGCCGAGAGTTCGCGCGCTGCGCTCGCATTGCCGATCCCCTCGGCCCGGCGCGCGGCAAGGAAGCTGCGCAGGTGGTGCGCCTCGGTGCGGGCAACCGCGTTCCAGTCATCCAGTGCGTTGGCCGCCACCAGCCTTTGCGCAGCGGCGACATAGGCGCGCACCGTGTGGGGCGAGCGGCGGCGGTTATCGGTGAGATACGCCCGCCAGGCGGCAAGCAGTTCAGACGCGCTCATGCGCCAACCAGCGTATCGGCCACCACCTCGGCCAGCAGCGCATCAAGCACCCCGCGACCTTCGAGCGCAACCCCGACGCGCGAACCATCGCGCCACATCAGTCCCAGCGCGGCAAGGCGGGCGAGAGCAGCCTCGTTTGCCAATCCCGCCAGCGGCAGACCAAAACGGGCCGAGAGCGCGGCAAGATCGACTCCCTCGGCCAGCCGCAGCCCCATCAGCAGCGCCTCGGTGGCCTGATCGGGGGCGGCGAGTGCGACCTGCTCGGCAATGCCATCCCCCTGCCGCGCGACAGCGGCGAGGAAGTTCTCCGGTTTCCTGTGCCGCACTGTCGCCGTGCCGCCGCGTCGGCCATGGGCACCCGGGCCGATCCCGGCGTAATCCTGATAACGCCAATAGGCGAGATTGTGGCGGCTCTGCTCGCCCGCACGGGCATGGTTGCTCGTTTCGTAGGCAGGCAGCCCGGCGGCGTCGGTGAGGCTCTGGGTGATGCTGAAAAGTTGGGCAGCCGCGTCGTCATCAAGCGGCACCAATCGCCCGCGCCGCACATCGCTGGCGAAGCGGGTGCCCGGTTCGATGGTGAGCTGGTAAAGCGAGAGGTGCCCGGTGCCAAGGCCGAGTGCGCGGGCAAGGCGCTGCTCCCACAGCTCGGGCGTGTGACCGGGCAGGGCGTAGATCAGATCAAAACTGACGCGGGCAAAGTGCCTCTGTGCGGTTTCCAGCGCCGCCAACGCCTCGTCCGCCCCGTGCAGCCGCCCGAGGAAACGCAGCTCGGCATCATCGAGCGATTGCACTCCGAGCG
Source organism: Erythrobacter sp. (assembly GCA_046296035.1). GTDB lineage: Bacteria > Pseudomonadota > Alphaproteobacteria > Sphingomonadales > Sphingomonadaceae > Erythrobacter. The sequence goes on from JBKBLZ010000001.1 coordinate 282,604, forward strand.
ACACGCGGTTCACCCCGGCGCCTGCCAGCGCGGCGAATTTGGCCGCCTCGACCGAGGAGGGATTGGCCTCAAGCGTGATCTCGATCGCCTGATCGAAGCCCCACAGACGCTCGGCCTCGCCCAGCAGTCCGGCGACCAGGGCAGGGGGCATCAACGAGGGTGTGCCACCACCGAAAAATATCGAGGTCAGCGGCTCTCCGCCAGCCAGCGCCGCCTCGGCGCGCATATCGGCGATCAGCGCCGCCTGCCACGCCGCGATGTCAACGCCTTCGCGCACATGCGAGTTGAAGTCGCAATAGGGGCATTTCTTCGCGCAGAAGGGCCAGTGGATGTAGAGCGCGCGCGCCACAGGTGGAATTTTCAGCCTCGCTTAACCGTTTGCACCCAAAGTCCCCGCCCGAAGAAAGGGGCCTCCGCTTGAGCACTATTGCCCGTATTGCCTGCCTTGCTCTGCTTATGACAGCCGCGCCAGCGCTGCCGCAAGCCTCGGATGCATCGGATGCCGAACCGCGCGACTGGCTCGCCGCGCATAACCGCGCCCGCGAGGATGTCGGCCTGCCGCCGCTGGCATGGAGCGACAGGCTGGCGCGTGATGCGGCGGGCTGGGCACATTATCTGGCGCGCGCCAACCGCTATGATCATGCCTCGCCAGATGTGCGCCGGGGGCAGGGTGAGAACCTGTGGCGCGGGCCGAAGGGCTATTGGACGGCCTGGGAAAAGGTCGGTTTTTTTCTTGCGGAAAAGCGCCATTTCCGGCCCGGCAATTTCCCCGATGTCTCGCGCACCGGGCGCTGGAGCGATGTGGCGAATTACACCCAGATCATCTGGCCGCAGACCCGTGAGGTTGGCTGCGCTCTGGCGCAGACCGCGAGCGATGAAGTGCTGGTGTGCCGCTACTGGCCAGCGGGGAATATTTGGGGCGCGCGGATCGACCCGGGCGATCACTTCGCACAGCGCTAGGGCCTTCAGCCGAATTGTTCGGCCACAAATTTTGCGAAGGCCGCAGCGCGGTGGCTGATGGCGTGTTTTTGCTCCGGCGCGATCTCGGCAAAGGTCTGCGTGCTGCCGCTGGGCACGAACACCGGATCATAGCCAAAGCCCATCGTCCCGCGTGGCGGCCAGATCAGCGAACCATCGCAACGGCCTTCGTAGATCGCATATTCCCCGTCAGGCCATGCCAGCGCCAGCACGCAGTGGAAGGCGGCAGCACGATCAACCCCGGCACCCTGTTCGGCCAGCATCCCTTCAACCTTGCCCATCGCCATATACCAGTCGCGGCCGGGCGCGCCTTCGAACCATTGGCGCTCGGCCCAGTCGGCGGTGTAGACACCCGGGCGACCCTCCAGTGCGGCGACGCTGAGACCGCTATCATCCGCCAGCGCCGCGAGACCGGCAGCCTCGGCCGCTGCGCGCGCCTTGATCAGCGCGTTCTGGGCGAAAGTGGTTCCGGTTTCGGCCGGCTCGGGCAGGCCGAGGGATCCGGCCGAGATGCACTTCACCCCGTAAGGATCGAGCAGCGCAGACATCTCCTTGAGCTTGCCCGCATTGTGCGTGGCAATCACCAGGCTGCCCGAACCGAGACGGCGCGTCATTGCACCGCGTCCAGCTGCGCGGCGAAGATCCGGTCGCAGCCGATCCGGGCGAGTCGCAGCAGGCGCAGCAGAGCTTCCTCGTCATAGGTCGCGCCCTCGGCGGTGGCCTGCACTTCGGCGATCTTGCCGCCCGAGAGCAGCACGAAATTGCCATCGGCCTCGGCGTTCGAGTCCTCGTCGTAATCCAGGTCGAGCACTGGCGTGCCCTTGTAGATGCCGCAGGAAATCCCGGCCACCTGCGCGGTGATCGGATCATGCTTGATCTCGCCCGAAGCCATCAGCCCGTTGATCGCGATGCGCAGCGCGATCCACGCGCCCGAGATGGACGCGGTGCGGGTGCCGCCATCGGCCTGGATCACGTCGCAATCGAGCGTGATCTGCCGCTCGCCGAGCTTCTGGAGATCGACCACGGCGCGCAAGGAGCGGCCGATAAGGCGCTGGATTTCCTGCGTGCGGCCCGATTGCTTGCCCTTGGCGGCCTCGCGCTGGCCGCGGGTGTGGGTGGCGCGCGGGAGCATCGAATATTCGCCCGTCACCCAGCCTTCGCCCTTGCCCCGCAGCCACGGCGGCACCCCCTTCTCGACGCTGGCGGTGCACAGCACCCGGGTATCGCCAAAGCCGATCAGGCAGGAGCCTTCGGCGTGCTTGGTGAAACCGGTTTCGATGGTGATGGCGCGCATTTCATCGGGCGCGCGTCCTGAAGGGCGCATGGATATCTCCGTTTGAGGCTTGTGGGCCATTAGGCGTGGGCCACTTGTCGCGGCAAGCGCAAAGGCTAAGATTGCCCCCATGACCTCGCCTGCGATCACCGAACTCACGAGCCGCGCGCGCGAAATTTTCCGGCGGGTGGTCGAGGAATATATCGAAAGCGGACACCCGGTCGGCTCCAAGACGCTGGCGGCTGACGGAACGCTGAACCTTTCTCCGGCCTCGATCCGCAGCGTGCTGGCCGATCTGGAAACCGCCGGCCTGCTCGCCGCGCCGCATACCAGCGCCGGGCGGTTGCCGACCGATGCGGGGCTCAGGATTTTTGTCGACGGTATGATGCGCGTGGCCGAGCCAACGCGCGAGGAACAGGCCGCGATCGAGGCGCGTCTGGCCGAAGCCGGGCCGGTCGAGGCGGCGATCAAGCAGGCCTCGTCGATCCTGTCCGAGCTTTCGGGCGCGGCGGGCATGGTGCTGGTGCCCCCGCGCGAACAGCGCCTCGCGCAGTTCAGCCTCGTCGATCTTGGGCAGGGGCGGGCGCTCGCCGTGCTGGTGGGCGAGGATGGCGGGGTCGAGAACCGCGTGCTCACCATCGGCGGGGCGCTCGATCGCGGCGCGCTCGAAAGTGCCTCCAATTATATCACCGCGCGGCTTGCCGGACGCACGCTGGCCGAGGCAGCGCAGGCAATGCGCGACGAAATTTCCGCCGGGCGCTCCCAGCTCGATGATGCCAGCCGCGATCTGGTTGAGCGCGGGCTGGCGGTGTGGAGCAAGGATGCCGCCGCGCGCCCCGTGCTGATCGTGCGCGGCGCGGCCAATCTGCTCGATGAAGCCGCGCTCGGCGATATTGAGCGGGTGCGGCTGCTGCTGGAAGACCTTGAGAACAAACAATCGGTGGCCTCGTTGCTCGATTCAGCGCGCGAGGCCGAGGCGACACGCATTTTCATCGGCAGCGAGAACCGCCTGTTTGCGCTGTCCGGATCCAGCGTTATCGCCTCGCCCTATCGCGACCGCGAGGGACGGGTGGTTGGCGTGCTGGGTGTGATCGGCCCCACGCGGTTGAATTACGCGCGGGTTGTCCCCATGGTGGATCTGACCGCCCGTTCGCTGGGCAAGCTCATCGCTTGAATGGAAAGCCAAGACGACATGATCGATAATGAAACGCCGCGCGATGACGCGGCTGAAGACGAATTGAAGGATATGCCGGAGGAGTCCCCCGACAATGGCGGGGACGATGACGGGGTCGGAGAGGCGCTGGCCACGCTGCGGCGCGATCTTGAAGCGGCCAGGCAGGACATTCTTTACGCCCAGGCCGAAACCCAGAACGTGCGCCGCCGGCTGGAGCGCGAGAAGGACGAGGCGCGCGCCTATGCCGCAACCGGCTTTGCCCGCGATATCCTGAGCGTGGCCGACAACCTTGCCCGCGCGGTGCAGGCGATCCCCGAAGCGCTGCGTGCCGACGACAACATGAAGGGCCTGGTAACCGGTCTCGAAGCAACTCAGCGCGAGCTGGAAAAGGTGTTCGCCAGCCACGGCATCACCCGTATCGCCGCGATGGGCTTGCCGCTCGATCCCAACCAGCATCAGGCGATGCTTGAAGTGCCGAGCAATGACGTGGAACCGGGCACCATCGTGCAGGAATTGCAGGCGGGCTGGATGATTAAGGACCGCCTGCTGCGCGCGGCGATGGTGGCGGTGGCGAAGAAGCCGGATTAGTCCGCGAAGCCCAGCAGCGTCTCGTAGGTAGCAAGTGGCGGCGCGCCCGCCACGCGCGCACCGTGCCGCAGCAGAAAGGCGTGGCGCACGATTTCGGCCTGTTGCTCGATGCCGTAGCATTCCAGCGGCACGCCCGGCCGCAAGACGTAGTCATAGCGGCACCACGGATGGCGGCGCAGGACGAGATACCAGCGCCCGCGTGTCTGCGCCTGCCAGACGTGTACCATCTCGTGGATGAAATGGCCCTGCAATGCGAGCGTGGCGGCGGCGAAATCGTCGCAGTAATGGGCGGCGAGCGGGTGGAAGTGCAGATGGCCCATCGGGGCCATGGTCACACCTGGCGGATGCAGGGGGAAGAACTTGCGCCGCCGGATGGTGACGCGATCGTAATCGATCGCTCCGCCGAAGATGCTGCGGGCGAGCGCGATCTCGCCTTCCGTCAGTGGCCGGATACCGCCGACCGGACAGAACGACGGCGGTGCCGTGTCGCGCACCGCCGCCAGCTCTTTTCCGGTCAGTCGGTCAATCAGCGCTCTTCACCCGCAGCGCGCACCTCGGCCTCGAACGCCTGCGTGGTGCCGCCCGACATGGTGAGCGTGACCTTGACCTTGTCGCCCGGCTTCCATGTCGCAGGCGGTTCCATCGCCATCACGTGCAGTGCGCCGGGCTTGAATTCGACCTTGGTGCCCTTGGTCAGCGCCACGGGCAGGGCTTCCATCATCTGCACCTTGGAATCATATTCGCCGTAGTCGTGCATCATCGTCATGCCGGCGCCTTCGACATCGGCCTTGCGGATGGTAAGGCCCTGTTCGCCCTGATAGTCCAGATCGAAATAGACCGCTGCCGGATTGCCTGCGACCGGCGCCAGCACCAGGCGGGCGTTGGTGATGGTCATGCCGGGCACCTGGCCTGCTACAGCCTCGCTTGCCGGTGCCTCGGCCGTGCCGCCGCAGGCCGCAAGGCCCAGCATCGCTGCCGCCACGCCGGCAACCAGCACAGCGCGCCGCAGACCTCGAGCCGATCCCTTAATGATTCTCATGTGTTGTCGCTCCCTGTTGGAATGGCGGAAAACTAGGCGCTGGGAAGTCTTGTGCCAAGCAAAACCGCACCTATATCGCGCTCACAAACGAGCCGCCAAAGCGCTTTGCCGCTCCGTGGGAAGCGCGAAGGGTGGTGTCCAACAAACTTCCAGATGGATGGGGTAACAATGGGTAAAGTAATCGGTATCGACCTCGGCACCACCAATTCCTGCGTCGCTGTGATGGACGGCGGCAAGCCCAAGGTGATCGAGAATTCGGAAGGCGCGCGCACCACGCCTTCCATCGTGGCCTTCGCCAAGGATGGCGAGCGTCTGATCGGCCAGCCGGCCAAGCGTCAGGCGGTCACCAACCCTGATAACACCCTGTTCGCGATCAAGCGCCTGATCGGTCGCCGGTTTGAAGACCCGCTGACCAAGAAGGACATGGAACTGGTTCCCTACAAGATCGTCAAGGGCAAGAACGGCGATGCCTGGGTCAATGCCGGCGGCGACGATTACAGCCCCTCGCAGATTTCCGCCTTCATCCTCCAGAAAATGAAGGAAACCGCTGAGAGCTATCTCGGCGAAACCGTGACGCAGGCGGTGATCACCGTGCCCGCCTATTTCAACGACGCCCAGCGCCAGGCAACCAAGGACGCCGGCCAGATCGCCGGCCTTGAAGTGCTGCGCATCATCAACGAGCCCACCGCCGCGGCGCTCGCTTATGGTCTGGACAAGGACGACGGCAAGACCATCGCGGTCTATGACCTGGGCGGCGGCACTTTCGACATCTCGATCCTCGAAATCGGCGACGGCGTGTTTGAAGTGAAGTCCACCAACGGGGATACCTTCCTCGGCGGTGAAGACTTCGACAATGCGATCGTCGAGTTTCTGGCCGATGCCTTCAAGAAGAAGGAAGGGATGGATCTCAGAACCGACAAGCTTGCGCTCCAGCGCCTCAAGGAAGCTGCGGAAAAGGCCAAGATCGAACTGTCGAGCGCGGCCACCACCGAAATCAACCTGCCCTTCATCACCGCGCGCATGGAAGGCGGCAGCACCACGCCGTTGCATCTCGTGGAAACGATCACCCGCGCCGATCTTGAAAAGATGGTCGACGGTCTGATCCAGCGTACGCTGGAGCCGTGCAAGAAGGCGCTGGCGGATGCGGGCATCAGCAAGGATCAGGTCGACGAGGTGATCCTTGTGGGCGGCATGACCCGTATGCCCAAGGTGCGCGAAGTGGTGGAAAACTTCTTCGGGGCCAAGCCGCACACCGGCGTGAACCCGGATGAAGTCGTCGCCATGGGGGCGGCCATTCAGGCCGGCGTGCTGCAGGGTGATGTCAAGGACGTGCTGCTGCTCGACGTGACCCCGCTCTCGCTCGGCATCGAAACGCTGGGCGGCGTGTTCACCCGCATGATCGACCGCAACACCACCATCCCGACCAAGAAGACCCAGACCTATTCGACCGCCGAGGACAACCAGAACGCGGTGACGATCAAGGTCTATCAGGGCGAGCGCGAGATGGCGGCGGACAACAAGCTGCTCGGCAATTTCGACCTGATCGGGATTCCGCCCGCCCCGCGCGGCGTGCCGCAGATCGAAGTCACCTTCGATATCGACGCCAACGGCATCGTCTCGGTCTCGGCCAAGGACAAGGGGACCGGCAAGGAACAGACGATCAAGATCCAGGCCTCGGGTGGTCTCAGCGATGCCGACATCGACCAGATGGTCAAGGATGCTGAAAAGTTCGCCGAGGAGGACAAAAAGCGCCGGGCGGCCGCGGAAGCGCGCAACCAGGCCGACAGCCTCGTGCACGCGACCGAAAAGCAGCTTGCCGAACACGGTGACAAGATCGACGCGGCCACCAAGAGCGACGTCGAGGCCGCGATTGCCGCGGTCAAGACTGCGATTGAAGGCGGCGATGCCGACGACATCAATGCCAAGGCGCAGGCGCTGACCGAGGCGGCGATGAAGATGGGCCAGCAGATCTACGAAAGCCAGCAGGCCGCAGGGCCGGATGCTGCGGCCGGGACTGCTGAGGAAGCGGCCACCGACGAGGGCGTTGTCGATGCCGAATTCTCCGAGGTCGACGAAGACAAGAAGGGCTAAGCGATCAACCTGAGCATTCCCCCCGTCACGCCCGTTTTCGCGGGATGGCGGGGGGCAAGGAAGGCTGAACAATGGCCACCCAGACCGACTACTACGAGACGCTCGAAGTCGCCCGCGATGCCGATGGCGCGACCCTCAAAAGCGCCTATCGCAAGCTGGCGATGAAGTATCACCCGGACCGCAATCCGGGCGATGCGACTTGCGAGGCAAAGTTCAAGGCGATCAACGAGGCCTATGACTGCCTCAAGGATCCGCAGAAGCGCGCGGCCTATGATCGCTACGGCCATGAGGCCTTTACCCAAGGCATGAACGGCGGCGGCGGGCCGTTTGGCGGCGGCACCGGGCGCGGCGATTTTGCCGATATCGGCGATATCTTCGAAACCATTTTCGGCAGCGCTTTCGGGGGAGGCGGGCAGCGCCAGCAGAGCCGGCGCGGCGCGGATCTGCGTTATGACATGCAGGTCACGCTTGAAGAGGCGTTCCACGGCAAGACGACCGAAATCGAGATCGACGTCTCGCAATCCTGCGGCGCCTGCGAAGGCACCGGCGCAACGCCGGGCACTTCGGAACGCACCTGCAATCTGTGTCAGGGCATGGGGAGCGTGCGCGCCAAGCAGGGCCTGTTCGTGATCGAGCGGCCGTGCCCCACCTGCAACGGGCGCGGCAGCGTGATCGAGAACCCCTGCCGCGAATGTCGCGGAGAAGGGCGGGTCGATTGCACGCAGTCCATCAAGGTCGATATTCCCGCCGGGGTCGATACCGGCACCCGCATCCGGCTTGCCGGCAAGGGCGAAGCCGGGCAGCGCGGCGCCCCCCCGGGCGATCTCTACATCTTCCTGCATGTCAAGGAACACGCCGTGTTTGCGCGCGAGGGCACCACCTTGATGACGCGCGTGCCAGTGAGCTTTACCACGGCGGCGCTGGGCGGCTGTGTCGAAATCCCCGATCTGGATGGTTCGACCAACCGGCTCGAAATTCCCGCCGGGATCCAGTCGGGCAAGCAATTGCGCGTGCGCGGCGGCGGTATGCCGGTGCTGCAAGGGCGCGGGCGCGGCGATCTGGTGGTTGAGATTGCAGTGGAAACGCCGACCAGACTGTCCCGCCGGCAAAAGGAAATCCTCGAGGAATTCCGGGCCACCGAAACCGGCGAGGAATGCCCCGAAAGTCGCGGCTTCTTTGACAAGCTGAAAGACGTTTTCGGGGGCTAGGCGATGGGCGGCGCGGCCTCCGCAGGGTCCGCGAAGGACGCCGCGCTTGCTGCCTTCGCTGGTGGAGATCCGGATGCCCCGGGGCTGCTCCTGGCAGTCTTGCGCACTCACCCCAACGATGGGCCGCTGTTGATCGCGGCCGCCGCTGCACTGCTGCGCGCGGGGGCCGATCATCCGCTTGCGGGGCTGGAAACGGTGCTTGCCCGCGCGCCCGACTGGATCGAAGGTCACAAGGCGCTCGTGCGGCTCAAGGTTGAAGCGGGCGATTCCGAACCCTTCGCCGTGATCGAGGCAGCACTCCGCCGCCTGCCGCGCCATGCTCGTCTTTGGCTTGCCTATCTTGGCCTGCTTGGCGGGGCCGGACGGCACGGCGAAGCAGCCGATCATGCTGCTCGCCTGCGCCGCGCGATTGCCGACCTGCCCGGTCTGCGATTGATCGAGGCTCGCCATCGCGGCCTTGCCGGCGAGAGCGAAGCCGCCGCGGCGCTGCTGGCCAGTGTGCCTGCCGACCACCCCGAACGCGACTACGAAGCGGCGCGCAACGCGTTGCGCCAGGATGATCTTGCCACGGCCGCCACCATGATCGAGCGCGCGCTTGCGGCGGAGCCGGCAGACATGCGCGTCTGGGCGCTGGCAGAGCTGTGCTGGCGGCGGGCGGGCCATCCGAACCATGACTGGCTGGTGCCGGGCGAGGCGCTGTTCCGGCAATGCCACCTGGGGCTGAGTGAAACCGAGCTGGCCGACCTCGCCGAAGTCTTGCGCATGCTGCACGTCGGGCAATCGGCGCCGCTCGGGCAAAGCGTCGAGGGCGGAACCCAGACCTATGGCCACCTTCATCTGCGCCGCGATCCTGCCATCGGGCGGCTGTTTGCCGCGATCGAGGCGGTGCTCAGCGATTATCTTGCGGACTTGCCGCCATTCGCGCCGGGGCACCCGCTGGCCGCGCTCGGCACGGGCCGGGTGGAGCTGCGCGCCAGCTGGTCGATCCGGCTCACCGCGGGCGGGCGGCACGTGCCTCACCTCCACGATACCGGACGTGTCAGTTCGGCTGCGCACATCGTGTGTCCGGCCAGTCTGCAAGCGGGCGAGGGCGTGCTCGAACTTGGCACGCCGCCGGAAGATTTGCCGCAAGAGCAAGCGCCGTTTGCCCGGTTCGCGCCGCATCCCGGCCAGCTCGTGCTGTTTCCGAGCTTTGTCTATCATTCGACCACGCGCTTTTGCGCCGGCGAGCGCCTGTCGGTCGCCTTCGATGCCGCCTGAACCTGCCCGGGCAGGAGCGATTGGCGCGGTGCCAGCCTCACCCCATCCGCTCGGCCACCTCCATCCGGATCTGGTCGATCAACCCGCGCTGGCAGCGGCCGGCGATTTCCTCCTCCTCCAGCACCGCCAGGAACACAGCCCGCTTGGCGGCGCGGATGCGGGCGTCTGACACGCCGCTACCGACAGTCGAGGCAACCAGATCGATCATCCGTTCTGCCCCGTGCAGCCGGCCCCACAGGTAATCATTTTCGCGGTAATCGCGGCTGAAGAACGCGCCGAAATTGTAGAATTCGATGCCTCGCAAGGTTGCCCCGGTGCCGCCTTCGCGGATCGAACGCGCGTCATCGGGCGAGATCCGGTCGATCCGCACCGGGTTGTATTCGTCCAGGCCCTCGCGCCGGGTCAGCGGCAAGGTTGCCACATCATAGAACGGAAAGCCGAGATAGGTCAGCAGCATCCGCCGCTTGAGCGCTTTGGGCATTTCATCGATTGCGGCAATCAGCTGCTGCTCGGCGGCAAGATCGGTGGTCGCCAGCAGGCGTTCGGTGGCGAGGAAATCGAGCACCGGTGCCGGTTCTTCGTGCACCTTTGCGGCAAGCGCGGCGAAGCGCGGATTGTGCAGCACCGCCTCCTCGGCGCGGTAATAGAGCGCGAGAATGGCATAGAGCCGGTCGCGCGCCCGATCGAGCGCAGCGTCGGGAATGTCGGGTTCGAGTTCCCAGTCGCGCGACAATTTGCGCGCCAGCAGTTGCAACCGGCGGATGCGGAAGCCGGTGTCATGCGCACGAAAGAAGGCGATTGCCACAGCGCTCGCGCCGCCGTGATCGTCGGTCAGTCGTGCCAGACCCCGCGCCTCGAGCACGCGCCTGAAGCAGGCGGCGACCGGTGCGTGATCGGCCGACGGCGTGCCTGCGGCGCGCAAGGTCAGCCTGGCCAGCTGATCGAGGATCGCGTCGAACTTGGTGAGTGCATAGGCGCCAAACGCATAGCCCGCACGCTCGGCAGCCGCCTGCTGCGCCTTGGCGCGCCAGCCGGCGAGCCGCCTGGGGGTGGGGCTGTCGAGGAACAAGGTGAAGCCGAACAACCGTTCCACCGCGCGGTCGATATCGGGCTGCAAGTCCATGATGATGCGCCTCAGCCGCGCGGCATCGCGCGATTGCTGGTCGATGCGATCGAGATCGTCGCGGATCGGCTGTTCGCGCGGGATGGTCGAAAGCGAACCGAAGATCGCCCCGAAGAACCCGATCCCGCGCTGTCTGGTGCCAGGCATCGGCACGCTCGGATCGGGTTTTGGATCAATATAGACGAAGCGTCGGTCAACCTCGCGCTGGGCGGGGCGACCATGCAGCGCTGCCAGCGCGGCCCCGAACGGCGCATTGACGAGCACTGCCCCGTCGATCAGCGCGGCCTCGTCGATTGTGCCTTCGCGCATGTGCACCGGCATGATCCGTTGCAGGAAGCTGTCGCGGGTGGCCCAGTGATGGCCTTCGGCCGCTGCCAGCGCGTCGATCTCGGCGAGCTTGAGCGGCGGGAAGGCCCCGGGAAAGCTCGCCGTCGCCCGCGCGGCCAGCACCAGTTCGAGCCGGTCGGCGAGTGGTTGCGGTGGATCGGCGGCCACCCGCGCGCGGAAGCACACCGGCAGACGGTGCTCCATCTCCTCGACCTGCGCAGGTGAATTGAGGCGCAGCGTCTGCGGATGGCCGCGAAAATCGGTGACGGTCACGATCAGGTCAATCGGATAGCCGGGGGGCAGCAGGCTGATGCCGTCGCCCTCGGCCTCCATCCTGGCCAGCGCCTCGTGCAGCATCGCGGAAAAGCGCGCACCCGAAAAGGGTGGGCTGAACCACCGCCCACGCACGAAGCGCGAGACCTTGTGGCGCACCTCGGCGCGGGTTTCGGGCGATACCGTCTCGCTCACGGCGTTGCCGGGGCGGCGCAGGAACCACTCGGCAATCGGCTGCGCCCACAGCTTGGCATAGCGCCACATCGGTTCGGCATCGGGATCGGTCAGCTTGGCGACATCGGCATTTTCGAGCCACAGATCGGTTAGCGGTTCGAGGCTATGGCCCGAATGGATCGCCTGCGCGAGGAACACCGCATTGATCCCGCCGGCGCTTGCGCCCGTGAGGATATCGGGCAGGACACGCAGGCGCAGGCCATCGATGCGCGCGATATCCTGCAGAAACTGGTAATAAGCTTCCGCCACCCCGCCAAGCGGCGCGCTGCCGGGATCGTGGAACGCTCTGCTCGCGCGGGCAAGGTGCCAGATTTCCTTGGTGATGCCATGCATATAGACCGCCAGGCTGACGCCGCCGTAGCAGACAAGGGCAAGGCGCAGTTCCTTCTGGCGCATGGCTTTGTGTAACCCGCAAGGCTGCGCCAATGCAATTGCGTTCTAATTCTGTTCCGTTTATGGAACGCTGCCATGGCAAAGTTGAAACGCCGTTATGTGTGTCAGACCTGCGGGTCGGTTGCATCGCGCTGGCAGGGGCAATGCGGCGATTGCGGGGAATGGAACACGCTGGTCGAGGATGCGCCGGCGACAGTATTTTCGGCCAGGCACGATCTGTCACGCGGGGGCCGCGCGCTGGCGTTCGAGCCACTCAACGCGCCCACCCAACTGCCGGTGAGAAAGTCCACCGGGCTTGCCGAATTCGACCGCGCGCTGGGCGGCGGGCTGGTGCCGGGCAGTGCGGTGCTGATGGGCGGCGATCCCGGAATCGGCAAATCGACCCTGTTGCTCCAGACCGCTGCCAGCATCGCGCGCGGCGGGAATGATGTGGTCTATGTCAGCGGCGAGGAAGCGGCCGGACAGGTGCGGCTGCGCGCGGCGCGCATGGGGGTGGCGGATGCGCCGATCCGGCTCGCCGCGGAAACTTCGGTGCGCGATATTCTCACCACGCTCGGGCAGGGTGCGCCGCCCGCCTTGCTGGTGATCGATTCGATCCAGACGATGCATTCCGACATGATCGAAGGCGCGCCCGGCACGGTCTCGCAGGTGCGCGGCTGCGCGCTCGAACTGATCCGCTATGCCAAGGAATCGGGCTGCGCGCTGGTGCTGGTGGGCCATGTCACCAAGGACGGCACCATCGCCGGCCCGCGCGTGCTCGAACACATGGTCGATGTGGTGATGAGCTTCGAGGGCGAGCGCAGCCATCAGTATCGCATCCTGCGCGCGCTCAAGAACCGCTTCGGCGCGGTGGACGAGATCGGGGTGTTCGCGATGGCAGCCGAGGGGCTGGAGGAAGTCGCCAATCCCTCGCTGCTGTTCCTGTCCGGACGCGAGTCGCCGCTGGCGGGATCTTCGGTGTTCCCGGCGCTCGAAGGCACGCGGCCCGTTCTGGTAGAAATCCAGGCGCTGATCGTGCGGCTGCAATCAGGCGCGACCCCGCGGCGCGCGGTGGTGGGTTGGGATTCGGGCCGGCTCGCCATGTTGCTGGCGGTGCTCGAATCGCGCTGCGGGCTGAATTTTTCCTCGGCCGAGGTCTATCTCAACATTGCCGGGGGCTACCGCCTGACCGATCCGGCCGCCGATCTGGCGGTGGCTGCCGCGCTGGTTTCGGCACTGGCCGACAGGGCCTTGCCCGACAAGGCAGCGTGGTTCGGCGAGGTGAGCCTTGCGGGCGAGATCCGCCCTGTTGCCCATGCTTCGCTGCGATTGCGTGAGGCGGCCAAGCTCGGCTTTGTCCGCTCCTATGGTCCGGCAGGGGCCGGGGGCATCGAGGAAGCGCCCGGTTATTGCGGGCTTGCTGCGCTTGCGAACGTCGTTGACCAGGTGATGGGCAAAGCATAGAGCAATCGGCATATGGCCGGGCTCGACATTATCGTTCTCATCATTGTTGCCGTTGCTGCGATTGGCGGCTTCATGCGCGGTCTCGTGCAGGAGGTGCTCTCGTTGGCTTCCTGGGTCTTCGCTGCCTTGGCGGTGCATTTTCTTCACCCGGTTCTGGCCCCGGCTCTGGCTGGCTTTCTCGGATCGGCGCGGCTTGTTCCGGTGTTTGCCTTCGTGCTGCTGCTGCTGATCCCCTATGCAGCGATGAAACTGATAGCTTCGAACATTTCCGAGGCTTCGGACGGTGCGATCCTCGGCCCCATCGATCGGGTGCTGGGTTTCGGCTTCGGCGCGGTGAAGGGCGCGCTGATTGCTGTGTTCGCCTTTTCGATGCTGGTGCTCGGGTTTGACGAGAGCTGGGGCTACAAGGGCCGCCCAGACTGGATGACGGCGTCGCGCACCTACGCGGCAGCGGACGCCTTCTCGCGCGATCTGGTGCCGATGATCGCGATCCACCGCGACCAGCTGCGCCGCGATTCCGAAGCGCAGGAAGCCGCCGCTGCCCGGGCCGCCAAGTGATCCGATGGGCGTGCGGGTATCGTCCAGGCTCTACACGCCTGAATTGCTCGGCTTGGCGACCGGACTGGCGGCCTTCCCGCTGACCGATGATCTGCCGCTGCGGGCCGAGGCGCGTTCGCGCACCTGCGGCAGCACCATCGTGCTTGGCCTTGCGCTTGATGACAGGGGCCTCGTGTCCGGAGTGGGGCTAAAGGTAAGCGCCTGCGCCATCGGTCAGGCCTCGGCTGCACTGTTGGCGCAGGCGATCCGAGGCCATGATCCCGCCTATCTCTGCCGGATGGGCGAGGCGCTGGAACGCTGGCTGGCAGGAACGGGGGAACTGCCGGCATGGCGGGGGATCGAAGCGCTGGTTCCCGCACGCGACCATGCGGGGCGGCACGGCGCCTTGCTGTTGCCGTGGACGGCGGCAAGCAAGGCGCTTTCCCACAGCGCGACTGCGGGCTAGGGGTGCTCGCGATAGGCACACCGCTCAGCGGTGGCAATACTTGGGGACTGAGCGATATGGCAGAGGCGCAGGCGCTCGCAGACTGCGAGCCGTCCGAAAAGGAAATCCGTCTGGTGATCGGCGCATCGAGCGCTGGGACAATCTTCGAATGGTACGATTTCTTCATTTACGGCACGCTGGCCTACATCCTCAAAGATGCCTTCTACGCCACCGATAACGAAACACTCGGCCTGCTGCTGGTGTGGTCAACCTTTGCGGTCGGCTTTGCCTTCCGCCCGCTGGGCGCGGTGCTGTTCGGCTTTCTGGGTGACAGGCTGGGGCGCAAATACACCTTTCTCGTCACGGTCACGCTGATGGGGATTGCCACAGCGGGCGTGGGCCTGATCCCTACCGTGGACACCATTGGCATGGCTGCGCCGATCATCGTTATTCTGCTGCGCGTTATTCAGGGCCTCGCGCTGGGCGGCGAATATGGCGGCGCGGCAATCTATGTTGCCGAGCACGCGCCCCCGGAAAAGCGCGGCTTCTACACCAGCTTTATCCAGGCGAGCGTGGCGGGCGGCTTCGTGTTGTCGATCATTGTGGTGCTGGCCTGCCGCGCGCTGATTCCGGAGGATTCGTTTGTGGCATGGGGCTGGCGCGTGCCGTTCCTGCTGTCGATCGTGCTGCTGGCGATTTCGTTGTGGATGCGCCTCAAGCTTTCGGAAAGCCCGGTGTTCCAGGCGATGAAGGCAGCCGGAGAGACCAGCGGCAATCCTTTCATCGAAAGCATGACCTATCCCGGCAACCCCAGGCGGCTTTTTGTCGCGCTGTTCGGGATCACCGGCATCCTTACAACGGTGTGGTACACCGGCTTCTTTTCCGCGATGAGCTTCCTGCGCGGGCCGATGCATGTCGATGACCTGACGGTCGAACTGGTGTTGCTGGTTTCGGGCCTTGTGGGGATGAGCTTCTATGTCATGATCGGCAAGTGGTCGGACACGGTGGGGCGCAAGAAGCCGATCATCATCGGCGCGGCGCTCAGCCTTGCGCTGTTGTTCCCGCTGTTCTGGCTGATGGGCAGTCTGGCCAATCCCGGCATCGCCGCTGCTGCGGCAAAGGCCCCGGTGGTCGTGAGCGGCCCGGCCTGCCAGACCGATCCCTTCGCAGAGCTGTTCCAGCGCGACCAGACCGATTGCGGCAAGCTGCTTGAAACCCTGACCGCATCGGGCGTGCCCTACAGGCTCGAGGCGGGCGAGACGGTGCGCCTCGAGGTTGGCGGTGATCCGGTGCCGGTCGATCCGGCTTGGTTTGCCGATGGCGCTGCACGCAAAGCCGGAATCCATGCCGCGCTCGGCCAGTTCGGCTTCGATTTTGCCAAGCAGCAGCCACCGCTTGCCAATGTGATCGGGATTGTCGCGGTGCTGCTGGCGCTGGGGATGCTCTCGGCGTTGACCTACGGGCCGGTTGCGGCGCTGCTCAGCGAGATGTTCCCGCCGCGCATCCGCTATTCTTCGATGTCGATCCCCTATCACATCGGCGCGGGCTATCTTGGCGGGTTCCTGCCTTTGATCGCTGGCGTGATCGTGGCGCGCACTGGGGATATCTATGCCGGGCTGTGGTACACCTGGGGCGTGGTGGCTTTCGGACTGCTGGTTGCATGGTGGGGCCTGCCGGGCGGACCGCCGAAAGACTTTGCCGATGAATGATGCGCCGCCGCCAAGCCTGCGGCTGACGGTCGACACCGCGGCGCTTGGTGCCAACTGGCAGGTGCTTGATGCCCTGTCGGGCGGTGCGCGCGCGGGTGCGGCGGTCAAGGCGGATTGCTATGGTCTCGGGGTTGAGACTTGTGTCCCGGCGCTGCGCGATGCGGGGTGCGAGGCCTTTTTCGTGGCCCATTGGAGCGAGGTGGCAGGCGTGCTTGCCCACGTGCCTGGCCGGCAGATCGCTGTGCTGCACGGCGTTCGGGACGAGGCTGACTGCGCCTATGCCCGCAGCACGGGCGCGGTGCCGGTGATCAACTCGCTTGAACAGGCGGTGTGCTGGCGCGCGAACGGGGGCGGGGCCTGCCACCTGATGGTGGATACCGGGATCAACCGGCTCGGCATCGCGCCGGAGGAAGCGGGGGCACCGGAAATTGCTGCGCTCGATATTGATATCCTGATGAGCCATCTTGCCAGCGCCGACGAGGACAGCGCCATGAACCCGCGCCAGCTGGCAGCATTCCGCGACGTGGCTGCGCGCATTACGCACCAACGCGCCAGCCTTGCCAACAGCGCCGGGATCGCTCTGGGGGCGGATTATGCCTTCGCTTTGACCCGGCCCGGCCTTGCGCTTTATGGCGGAGCGCCGCGCGGCGAGCTGGCGGGTGTGATCCGCCAGGTCGCGCAGGTTCAGGCCGCGATCCTGCAATGCCGCACCCTCGAGCGGGGTGAAAGCGTTGGCTATAATGCCACCTTCACCGCGCCTGCGCCGATGCGGGTGGGTACGGTATCGATCGGCTATGCCGATGGCTTCCTGCGCCAGCGCGGCCCGGGCAATGCCTTGTGGCACGGCGAAAGGCGGCTACCCATCCTTGGCAAAGTTTCGATGGACATGGTGGTGGTTGATCTTGCCGCCGCGCCCGATCTCACCGCTGGCGACTGGCTGACAGTGCCATGGGACATCAACGATGCTGCGCAGCAAAGCGCTCTGTCGCCTTACGAATTGCTGACTGTGATCGGCAGCCGCCTGCGCCGCTGTTGATCTGTCGTCAGGGCTGTATTGCGCCGCAGCTTGTGCAGGTGCTAAACGAGAACCTGGGTCAACCAGCGGGATAAGATAATGGTCGAACGGTCGAAGGCTGCATCGCGCTCAGCGGAACAAGCGGTCATAATCAAGAAATACGCCAACCGGCGACTCTACAACACCGCCTCCTCAAGCTACATCACGCTGGAAGACCTTGCCCGGATGGTGCGAGAGAATGTTGATTTCCAGGTGCTCGATGCCAAGACAGGGGATGACATTACCCACTCGATCCTGACCCAGATCATCATGGATGAAGAGGCCAGCGGGGGGCAGCAGATGCTCCCTGTCAGCTTTCTGCGCCAGCTGATCGGGATGTACGGCAATTCGATGCAGGCGCTAATGCCGTCCTATCTCGAAGCCAGCATGGCCAACTTCCGCGACAATCAGAGCAAGATCCGCGAGGCATTTGAAAAGGGCATCAGCGCAACCCCTTTTGCCGCGATCCACGAAACCAACATGGCGGTGATGCGCGCGGCGGCGGATGTGTTCCTGCCGGGGATGGCCAAGACCAAGGGCAAGCCCGCCGCTCCCGCAGCCGACACGCGCGATGAACTTGCCGCGCTGCGCGAACAGATGGCGGCAATGCAAAAGAAGCTGGACGAACTGGGCAAATCGGGCTGATAGCGCGCGCCGCTTCCACTCATTCAGGAACTTGCATCAGTGTCCCAGATCCGCCACGCGCTGACCGTCAAGCGCGAAGACGACTTTGCCAAGTGGTATCAGGAGGTGATCTCCGCCGCCGACCTCGCCGAGGAATCGGGGGTGCGCGGCTGCATGGTGATCAAGCCGTGGGGCTACGGCATCTGGGAGCGCATCCAGCGGTTGATGGATGACCGGATCAAGGCGGCGGGCGTGCAGAACTGCTACTTCCCGCTGTTCATCCCGCTCGCCAATTTTACCCGCGAGGCCAAGCATGTCGAAGGCTTTGCCAAGGAAATGGCGGTCGTCACCCACCACCGCCTGATTGCCGATGGCAAGGGCGGGCTGATCCCTGATCCCGCCGCGAAGCTGGAAGAGCCGCTGGTGGTGCGCCCGACCTCGGAAACGATCATCGGCGATGCGATGGCGCGCTGGGTGCAGTCGTGGCGCGATCTGCCGCTGCTCACCAACCAGTGGGCCAATGTGGTGCGCTGGGAAATGCGCACACGGATGTTCCTGCGCACCAGTGAATTCCTTTGGCAGGAAGGCCACACCGCGCACGAAACACGGGAAGATGCGCTCATCGAAACCCACCGCGCGCTGGAAATGTATCGCGCCTGCGCCGAAGATGATCTCGCGTTGCCCGTTATCGCGGGCGAAAAGCCGGAAAACGAGCGTTTCCCCGGCGCGGTGGAAACGTGGTCGATTGAAGCGATGATGCAGGACGGCAAGGCGCTTCAGGCCGGCACCTCGCACTATCTCGGCACCAATTTCGCCCATGCGGCGGGAATTCAGTATCAGGATCGCGAGGGTAGCCAGCAATTCTGCCACACCACCAGCTGGGGCGTCTCCACGCGCCTTATTGGCGGGGTGATCATGACCCATGGCGATGATGATGGCCTGCGCGTGCCGCCCGCGATCGCACCGCAGCAGATCATCATTTTGCCCATGCTGCGCGAAGCTCCCGAGGATGCAGCGCTCATCGCCTATTGCGAAGAGGTGCGCGCGATGCTCGCTGCCACAAGCGCGCTGGGCGAGCGGGTGCGCGTGCTGCTCGACCAGAAGCCCGGCAAGGCGGCGGCCAAGCGCTGGGACTGGGTGAGGAAGGGCGCGCCGGTGATCCTCGAAGTCGGCCCGCGCGACATGGCCGAAGGCAAGCTTGCGGTGCTGCGCCGCGATGCCCTGTGGAACCCCGCCAGCGGCAAGCCCGCGATGCAGTTCGTGCCCCGCGAGGAATTCGCCGCCGCGGCCGGCCCCTTGCTGGAGGAAATCCAGCACGCGCTGTTCGAGGAAGCCCGCGCGCGGCGCGATGCCAACATCAGGCGCGACATCCGCGATTGGCAGGGCGTGGTCGATCACTTCGAGCAGGGTGGCAGGTATCCGGGCTGGGTCGAGGTCGAATGGGCCAAGCCCACCGGCCCGGCGCTGGATGCCGTGGTCGAGCAGCTCAAGGCGGTCAAGCTCACTATCCGCAACGTGCCGCGTGGCGGCGCGCCGGCGAGCGGCAACTGTATCTTTACCGGCTCGGCTGCGGCCGAGCGGATCCTGATCGCGCGGGCTTACTAGGCTTGATCCGCTGGCGCGGGAGCACAAGACAGAACGCGGGAGGAGCAGGCTGTCCCGCGCGTTGCTTGCACAGCGCCGCGCTCGCATTGCCGCAACGGATGGTCTAGGCCTGTCCCATGCCCAAACTTCCTAAATGCCCTCAGGGAATGCCAAGCGCCCAGCAGGTGCTCGATTTCATCCAGACTTCAGACATTCCTGTCGGCAAGCGCGAGATCGCCAAGGCCTTCGGCCTCAAGGGGCAGGAGAAGATCAAGCTCAAGGCTCTGCTCAAGGACATGGCCGAGGACGGGCTGATCGACGGCAAGAAGTCCGCCTTCCACCGCATGGGCGGGGTGCCGAAGGTCACGACTCTGAGGATCGTCGAGGTGGACGAGGGCGAGCTGATTGCCGAACCCGACAACTGGGACCCCGAAGCCCCCGGCAAGCCGCCGCGTCTGACGATCCGCGAACCGCGCCCGAAGCCCGGTGTCAAACGCCCGCCCGCCTTGAAGCGCGGTGACCGCGTGCTCGCCCGCACCGAAGAAACGGAAACGGGCTGGCGTGCGCATGTGATGAAAAAGCTGCCCGCGCGCACCGAGGGACTGATGGGCGTGGTCGAGATCGACAAGACCGGCAAGGCATGGCTCGCGCCGGTCGACAAGCGCGTGCGCCAATCCGCGCCGATTGCCGACCGCGGCGAAGCCGAGGCGGGCCAGCTGGTGATCGCCGAACGCGTGGGCCGCTCTGAACGCGCAGGCGTCAAGGTGATCGAAGTGGTGGGCGATCCGCTCGCTCCCCGCAGCTTCAGTCTGATTGCGATTGCCAAGCACGGCATTCCGCACATCTTCCCCGAAGAGGTACTCGAAGAAGCCCCGCGCGCCGCGAGGCTGAAGCTGTCGGACAAGGCCCGCGAAGACCTGCGCCACCTGCCGATCGTCGCGATCGACCCTGCCGACGCGCGCGACCATGACGACGCGATCTGGGCCGAGCCCGATGGGCAGGGCGGCTTCAACGCCGTGGTCGCGATTGCCGATGTGAGCTTCTACGTCCGCCCCGGCAGCGCGCTGGATCGCGAGGCGAGGAAGCGCGGCAATTCGGTCTATTTCCCCGATCGCGTGGTGCCGATGCTGCCCGAGGTACTGAGCGCCGACATCTGCTCGCTGAAAGAAGGCGAGGACCGGGCCGCGATGGCTTGCCATCTGCACATCAACGCCGACGGCAAGGTGAGCAGTTTCCGCTTCACCAGGGCTCTGGTGCGCATTGCGCACAATATCGCCTATGAAGACGCGCAGGCGGCGGTGGATGCTGGCAATCCGCCCGAATATCTCGCCAACCTGTGGGATGCCTGGCGCGCGCTTGCCGCCGCGCGCAACGCCCGCGATCCGCTCGAGCTCGAATTGCCTGAGCGCCGCGTCGTGCTCGATCAGCAGGGGCGCATCGCCGAAATCGCGATCCGCGAAAGATTGGATGCGCACCGTGTGGTCGAGGATTTCATGATTGCGGCCAATGTCGCGGCGGCCAAGGCGCTGGAGGCCAAGGCCGCGCCAGTCGTCTATCGCATTCACGAGCCGCCGAGCCGCGAGAAGCTGATCGCGCTGCGCGATTACCTTGCCACCATGGGCAGGAAACTGGCGCTTGGGCAGGTGGTAACTCCCGGATTGTTCAACCGGATGCTCAGGGACATTACTGACGAAACCGAAAAGGCGCTCGTGATGGAGGCGGTCCTGCGCAGCCAGACCCAGGCCTATTACGGCCCCGCCAATGCCGGGCACTTCGGGCTGAGCCTCGGCAGCTATGCGCACTTCACCTCGCCGATCCGGCGCTATTCCGATCTGCTGGTGCACCGCGCGCTGGTGGATGCCTACAAGCTGGAGCAGCCCGCGCCGCCCGGATCGATCCCACCCGCCAGCGGCCTTTCGGATCGTGACCGCACCAGCTTGCAGCAAGTCAGCGACGCGATCAGCCAGACCGAGCGCCGCGCGATGGAGGCCGAGCGCGACACGATTGATCGCTATGTCGCGGCCTGGCTCTCTGCACGGGTGGGCGAGGTGTTCGATACCCGCATCACCGGGGTGCAGGCCTTTGGTTTCTTTGCCACCATCGTCGGCCTTGGCGGGGACGGGTTGGTGCCAATCTCCACGCTGGGCGGCGAATATTTCCGCCACGACGAGGCGGCGCAGGCGCTGGTCGGCAGCGACAGCGGTACCACCTATGCCAGCGGTGACCGGCTGAAGCTGAAGCTGGCCGAGGCCAACCCGCTCACCGGCGCGCTCAAATTCGTGCTGCCGGATCAACCGACCGGGGCGATCGAGCCGCGTGGTGTGCGACCGTCCGATCGCAGTCGCGGGCCGAAGAAGGCAGGCAAGTTCATGGTCGGCCAGCGCGGAAGGCCCGGCAATATCCGCCACCAGGGGCGACGCAAGTAGCTGCGCTCAGGCGAGGTGGTCGCTCTTGGTTTCGTCGTAATCGGCCGGAATGATGTAGAGCGGGCAGGGCAGGGTGCCCGCCGCCGCCGAGAAGTGCGCCACCAGCGGGCCGGGCGCGCTGCCCCGCGCCGCGCCGAGCACCAGCGCCGCGACCTCCTTGTGCTCAGCGAGAAACTCGCTGACGATCCGCTGGCCCGAGCCGACCTTGACCGAGATTGTCGGCATGATCCCGCTGGTGGCAAAAAGATTGCCCGCCACGCCATGCGCCAGCATTTCCGCCCGGTCGCGGGCTTCGGCCTCGATCGTCGCCTGCACCGCACCAAAGGCCGAAAAGTTCTGCCGCGGCACCAGCGCCAGCAGATGCACCGCGCCGCCGACATTGGCCGCCCGCCGCGCGGCATAGCGCAAAGCGGCGGTAGCCTCCTCGCTCTCGTCGATGATGACCAGAAATGTGCGCATACCCTGTGCCCCGTTGCCCGCAGGGTATCAATGCATTCGTATGGATTGGCAAGACCTCGCGGCCTGGCTCCTTGTTGGGCCTTGCCCGACGTAAGGGAATTGGCCAGAGGAGTGCCACGGATCGATTACGGGAGTATCAGCGGATCATGGCCATCGACATCAAGATGCCGGCTTTGTCGCCCACCATGGAAGAAGGCACGCTGGCGCGCTGGCTGGTGAAGGTTGGCGACACGGTCGCCTCGGGCGACGTGATGGCTGAGATCGAGACCGACAAGGCGACGATGGAGTTCGAAGCGGTCGACGAAGGCGTGATCGCCGAGATCCTGATCGCGGAAGGCACCGAGGGCGTAAAGGTCGGAGCAGTAATCGCCCGGCTTGCGGTGGAGGGCGAGGAGGCTGCTTTGGCGCCAGCGCCTACTCCTGCAGCCGCTGCGGCGGCACATGCGATTGATGGGCCCGCCGCCACCCCGACCGCGAAGAAGCTCGCTGAGGCAAATGGCATTGATCTCGCCAGCATCACCGGCACCGGCCCCAAGGGCAAGATCACCAAGGACGATGTGGAGACGGCGATCCTCAAGGGCGGCGGCACCGTTGCCGCGGCGCCGGCGGCTCCGGCTCCGGCTCCTGCGCTTGCTGCCGCACCCGCGCCGGCGGCATCGGGCGCACGCATCATCGCCTCGCCGCTCGCCAGGCGGATCGCGGCGGACAAGGGGATCGATCTGACGCTGCTCAAGGGCACCGGCCCCAATGGCCGGATCGTCAAGGAGGATGTCGAGGCCTTCACCCCAGGCGCGGCGGCTCCCGCTCCGGCAGCACCGCCCACCGCGCCTGCCGCCGCGCCCGCGCCGGTCGCCATCCCCAGCCTCGGCGGCGATCTCGATGCGCCCTTCGAGGTGCAAAAGCTCAACAATGTCCGCAAGGTTATTGCCCGCCGCCTGACCGAGGCCAAGCAGACCATCCCGCATATCTACCTCACGGTCGATATCCGGCTTGATGCGCTGCTCAAGCTGCGCGGCGAGCTCAACAAGAGCCTCGAAGCCGACGGCGTGAAACTCTCGGTCAATGATCTGCTGATCAAGGCGCTTGCCCGTGCGCTCCAGCGCGTCCCCAAGTGCAATGTCAGCTTCCAGGGCGATACCCTGCTGCAATTCACCCGGCAGGATATTTCGGTCGCGGTGGCTGCGCCCTCTGGCCTCATCACCCCGATCATCCGCGATGCCGGGCGCAAGGGCTTGGCGGAAATCAGCACCGAGATGAAGGCGCTCGCGGGCAAGGCCAAGGACGGCAAGCTCCAGCCGCACGAATTTCAGGGCGGGACGGCGAGCCTCTCGAACCTCGGGATGTTCGGCACCAAGCAGTTTGACGCGGTGATCAATCCCCCGCAGGCGATGATCCTCGCGGTGGGCGCGGGCGAGCAGCGCCCGTGGGTCGAAGACGGCCAGATCGTCCCGGCCACGGTGATGAGCGCTACCGGCAGCTTCGACCACCGCGCCATCGACGGCGCGGACGGCGCGCAGCTGATGGAAGCGATCAAGAACCTCGTTGAGAACCCGATGGGGCTGGTGGTGTGATCTTGCGCGGCCAGGCGACGGGACAGGGGCGGATTGCCGCCATCGCCTCCCGTTCGGCACGCTGGTTCCACTGTTGTGCACCCCTTCGGTTCTGGCACGATCTGCGCGATGATCTGCCACCCGTTTTTGCGCGCCCATCGCACCCTGCCCGTTGCGCATCAGTCCGGGGGCAGGTTTTCGGTTTCCGGGGCGTGTCTCAAATATCTCATCATTCAGTTTCAGAAGGGATTACCTGAATGTCAGCTTCCTATGATGTGATCGTATTGGGTTCCGGCCCCGGCGGCTATGTCGCGGCGATCCGCTGCGCGCAGCTGGGCCTCAAGACGGCGATTGTCGAGCGCGAGAACCTCGGTGGCATCTGCCTCAACTGGGGCTGCATCCCCACCAAGGCGATGCTGCGCTCGGCCGAGATCTTCCATTATATGCAGCACGCGGGTGATTACGGGCTGGTTGCCAAAGGGATCGAGGCGGATTTGGCCGCTATCGTCAAACGCAGCCGCGGGGTGGCGCGGCAGCTCAATCAGGGCATCGGCCACCTGATGAAGAAAAACAAGATCACCGTCCACATGGGCACCGGCACGCTGACCGGGGCGAACAGCCTGACGGTGAAGGGCGAGAAGGGCGAGGAAGCCCTCTGCGCCAAGCACATCATCGTCGCCACCGGTGCGCGCGCGCGCGACCTGCCGTTTGCGCCGGCGGACGGCAAGCGCGTGTGGACCTATCGCCACGCCATGACGCCCGCCGAACTGCCGGGCAAACTGCTGGTGATCGGATCAGGCGCCATCGGCATCGAGTTCGCCAGTTTCTACAACGATCTCGGCAGCGAGGTAACCGTGGTGGAGATGCTCGACCGGATCGTGCCGGTCGAAGATGCCGATGTTTCCAGCTTTCTGGAAAAGTCGCTGAAGAAGCAGGGTATCACCATCATGACCGGCGCCGGGGTAGAGGCGATCAAGGTCAGCGAGGGCGGCATCACCGCGACCATCAAGGACAAGGCCGGCGCGAGCACTACCAGCGACTTCAGCCACGTGATCGTTGCCATCGGCATTGTCCCCAATACCGAGAATATCGGCCTCGAAGGGCTTGCCGACATGGACCGCGGCTTCATCCAGATCGACCCCTACGGACGCACCAAGACCCCCGGCCTGTGGGCGATCGGTGACTGCACGCCGGGTCCGTGGCTGGCGCACAAGGCGAGCCACGAGGGCGTGACCTGCGCCGAGGCCATCGCGGCAGAGATGGGCAACACCGAGGTTCACCCGCATCCGCTCGATCGCAACAACATCCCGGGCTGCACCTATTGTCACCCGCAGATCGCCTCGGTCGGCCTCACCGAGGCCAAGGCCAGGGACGCTGGCCACGAGATCCGGGTCGGCAATTTCCCCTTCATCGGCAACGGCAAGGCAATCGCGTTGGGCGAGGCCGAGGGCTTCATCAAGACCGTGTTCGATGCCAAAACCGGCGAGTTGCTCGGCGCGCACATGGTCGGCGCGGAAGTGACCGAGCTGATCCAGGGATATACCGTTGGCAAGACGCTCGAGACCACCGAGGCCGAGCTGATGCAGACGGTCTTCCCGCACCCGACGCTGAGCGAAATGATGCATGAAAGCGTGCTCGACGCGTACGGGCGGGCGCTGCACTTCTGATGGCAGACACCGCGCCCGAAGCGCTGAAGGGCGAAGACTGGGCCGGCGAGATGGGCGCGCGCTGGCTCGCCAATCTTGAATGCTTCGAAGGCATGATCGCCCCCATTGGCGCAGCCCTGCTCGAACGCGCTGCCTATCGGCCGGGCGAGCGGGTGCTTGATCTGGGCTGCGGGGCCGGGGCGACGACGCTGGCTATCGCTGCGGCCGTGGGGCCGGATGGCGCGGCGCTTGGGCTGGATATCGCACCGATGCTGATCGAGCGCGCCGCCCATCGCGCCGCCGCAGCGCGCAGCCCCGCGCGCTTTGTGTGCGCCGATGCCGCCACCGCCACCCTCGATGAACCGCGGTTTGATCGCCTGTTCTCGCGTTTCGGTTCGATGTTCTTCCCTGAACCTGTGGCCGCCTTCACCAACCTCAAGAAAATGTTGACACCGCAAGCTCGCATCGACCTTTCCGTCTGGGCCAATCCGCGCGACAATCTGTGGATGATGGAAGTGATGGGCGTGGTGCGCCAGCATATCGAGATTCCGCCTGCCACCCCGCGCGCGCCGGGGCCGTTTGCCTTCGAGGATCTGACCTATCTCGCGGAAATCCTGACCGGCGCTGGCTTCACAGGGATGGACGTCGCGGTTTACGAGGGCTGTCAGCCGGTCGGCGGGCCAGGGGCTTTGCCCCAGCAGGCCGTGGATTTCGTGCTGTCGTCCATGGCGGTCGGACGCGCGCTCGACGAGGCCGGGGCGGAGGTTCGCGCAGCGGCGCGCGCCGATCTGGTCGATCTGTTCACCCGCCGCCATGTCGATGGGGAAGGGGTCATGATGCAAGCCAAGGCATGGCTGGTGCAGGCCCGCGCCTGAAGCCCCGGGAAAAGGGGCCCAC
This sequence comes from Erythrobacter sp., assembly GCA_046296035.1. GTDB lineage: Bacteria > Pseudomonadota > Alphaproteobacteria > Sphingomonadales > Sphingomonadaceae > Erythrobacter. Next base: position 308,939 of record JBKBLZ010000001.1, read on the forward strand.
ACCCGGCGCGGGATGTGGGCCCAGGGTCTCGGAAGGGAGTCCCTTCCTGCGGGTCGCATCGGTAAGCCATTTGCATTGCGGCCATCGCGGCCGACAATCGCCTTGGCGCCACGATAGCGCGTTGCGGGGGGTCTTCCTGTGATGGGCATCACACGAGGTCAAAAACTTGTTTGGAAAAATTGTGGCGCCACAACTCGGCCAACGGAAGGCTCGCCCATGGAGAGCGGCATGACAGACCGGCTTGAAGATCTGATCGCGAAGCTTGCCCCGGGAACCTTGCTGCGGGCGCTCGAACCGGCTCAGTTGCACGCCTTGCTGAACAGCGCTGCCCGGCGGGAGCTGAAGGCGGGCGAGGCAATTATCACGCAAGGCGACGAGGACGGCGATTTTGCGGTCTGCCTGCTGTCCGGCGGCCTCAAGATCAGCATCGTAAGCCCCAGCGGGCGCGAGATCATTCTCAACTATTGCGGCCCGGGTGAAATTGTCGGCGAGATTGCGATGCTCGATAAGGGCCCGCGCACGGCCACGGTGACCGCCGCCGTGCCTTCGATCGTGCTGCTGCTGACGGGGCCAACCTTTCTGGCTGCCGCGATGGCCAATCCGGAATCGGTGGCCGGGATCATGCGCGAACTGGCGCGCCGAATCCGGCAGATCAACCTGGTGATCGAAAGCGACCGCACTTTCTCGATGGCGCCGCGCTTGGCACGGGCGCTGGTGCGACTGATCGATCACGAGCGGGGCGAGGGGCGGCTGCGTTTCAACCTCAGCCGCAGCGAGCTGGGCGCCTTTGCGGGTCTTGCGCGCGAGAATGTCAGCCGGTTGCTGTCGGAATGGGAAGCGCAGGGCATCATCGCGCGCGAGGGGCGCGAGCTGGTGCTGCTCGATCCGGACTATGTCACCGGACTGGCGGAATTCGGGGAGGAAGGCTGAGGCGCAAGGCATCCGCTTTTCGGCAGCAACGGCCCCGTCCCACCCCTCGACCGCGAACCCCACAAGCAGCACCTTCGGACCGATACGCGAAGGCTGGCGGACAGGGTGGGATTCGAACCCACGGTAGGCTTGCACCTACGGCGGTTTTCAAGACCGCTGCCTTAAACCACTCGGCCACCTGTCCGCGCGCTCGACCCTCTAGCGGGGCGATTTGCCCAAGTCACCCTCCTTCGTTTCTTGGGAATTCAGCCAAGGTGTGACATGCCTAGGAACATGATTCCCCGTCTGCTTTGCGCCGCCTGTCTTGCCCTTGCCGCCGCGGCCTTCTCAGGGGCTGCCAGTGTGCCGGCCCCGGCGCAGGCGCAAGCCTTGTCCGGGCTATCGTTCGAGGCCTATCTCGAAGTGCTCAAGGCTCGCGCCCGCGCCGAAGGGGTGCGCAGCGACACCATCGAGCGTATGACAGCCGGCCTCACGCCCAATGAACGGGTGATCCGGCTTGATCGCAATCAGCCCGGCAGCGCCACCACCCAAGGCTATCCCCCGGTCGCCCCCTACATCGCCACGCACGTCAATGCCGAACGCATCGCCAGCGGCCGCGCGGTCTACCGCCAGCACCGCGATCAGCTTGCCCGGATCGAGCGTGAGACGGGGGTGCCGGGCGCGATCATTGTCGCGATCTTCGGGCACGAGACGAGCTATGGGCGGGTCAAAGGCGATTTCGATCTTGCCCGCAGCCTTGCCACGTTGGCGTGGGAAGGTCGGCGGCGCGCGCTATTCGAGAGCGAATTCATCGCCCTGCTCAAGATCGCCGACAAGGGCTATTCCCGCTCGCAGCTGGTCGGCAGCTATGCCGGTGCCTTTGGCAACCCGCAGTTCCTGCCCAGCGTCTATCTGCGCCTTGCCACCGACGGCGATGGTGATGGGCGCGCGGACATCTTCACCAATCGAGCCGACACCTTCGCCTCGATCGCCAACTACTTCCGCGACGCCGGCTGGCGGCCCGGGCAGCCGTGGGGTGTGCGGGCCTATGTCCCGTCGGGCTTCAATGTCGATGCCTACAGGAACCGCCTCGTCGCACCGCTTTGCCCGCGGGTGCATGAACGCCATAGCGTCTGGAAGACCGTCGCCGAATGGCGCGCGCTGGGCGTGGTGGCGCAAGGCGGGCTGGCCGATGAGGTGATGGTCTCGCTGTTCCAACCCGACGGGCCGGGCGCGCCGGCATGGTTGCTGACGGGCAACTACCGCGCGATCCTCGAATACAACTGCTCCAACTACTACGCGATGAGCGTCGGACTGCTGGCCGACGAAATCGTGAACTGAGCGTGGTCGTCGCCTCGCCAACCACGGCGGGCGCGGCTATAGCCGCGCAAGTGATGCCCCCCGTGATTTCGCGCCTGGCGCCGTTTCTGTTCCTGGTTGCCGCTCTGGCCCTGCCCGCCCGCGCGGAGGCGCTCTTGGCACCGGCAGCGCCCGCGCCGCCCACCGCCGACGAAGCGCCGGTGGCGCTGCTGGTCGACATCACCAGCGGGCAGGTGCTTCATGCCCGCAATCCAGACCGCCGCTTCATGCCGGCCTCGGTCACGAAGGTGATGACGCTCTACCTTGCCTTCGAACTGATCGAGCAGGGCAAGCTTGACCCCGCGCAAGTCTTTGTCATGAGCCCCGCTGTGGCGCGCGACTGGCGGCGCAAGGGTTCGACCATGTTCCTCGAGGCAGGCGAGCGGGTGCGGGTGGATGATCTTATTCTCGGGATAGCCAATGTCTCGGCCAATGACGGGGCGGCGGTGCTGGCCGAAGGCTATGCAGGTTCGGTCGCTGCGTGGACGCAGGCGATGAACGAGACTGCCCGGCGGCTTGGCATGAGCGGGAGCCACTTCGGCACCCCCAACGGCTTTCCCGATGAAGGGCGCACCTTTACCACCGCCCATGATCTGGTGCGCCTCGCCCGCGCGATGCTGGCGCGCCATCCTGAAAAGTTCGGCTATTACATCGGCCGCAGCGGGTTCGACTACAAGGGCATCGCGCAGGTCAATCACGATCCGCTGATCGGGCGCGTGCCTGGGGCCGACGGGATCAAGACCGGTTTCACCAATGAAGCCGGCTTTTCCTATCTCGGCACCGCGCAGCGCAACGGCCAACGCCTGGTGCTGGTGCTGGCCGGGGTCGACAACGGCCGGCTGCGGGCGCGCGTGGCGCGCGATTACATGGAATGGGGCTTTGCTGCCTTCGAACGCCGCCGCCTGTTCGATCCAGGCGCGGTGGTCGGCATGGCACGGGTGCAGGATGGTGATGCGCGCCATGTCGCGCTGGTCGGCAAGGGTGCGCTGGCGATCAATCTGCCGCGCGGGCGCAAGCGCTCGCTGAAGGGCACCATCCGCTATGAAGGCCCATTGCGCGCACCGATTGCTGCGGGACAGGAAGTCGCCGTGCTCGAAGTCACCGCACCCGGCATCGCGCCGGCGCGCATCCCGCTCTATGCTGCCGAGGCGGTTGCCGTGGCAGGGCCGCTTGACCGGATCATCAACGCCGTTGCCGGTCTGTTTGCATGAGCGCGCAAGGACGCTTTATCGCTTTTGAAGGCGGGGAGGGGGCGGGCAAGTCCACCCAGGCGCGGCTGCTGGCCGATGCGCTCCGAGCAAAAGGCCTTACTGTTATCTCTACCCGCGAACCGGGTGGCACGCCGGGGGCAGAGGCGATTCGCAGCCTGCTGCTTGCCCCCCCCGGCGAAGCAGGCTGGACGGCTGAAACCGAAGCCCTACTGTTTGCCGCTGCCCGCGCCGATCATGTCGCACGCCTGATCCGCCCCGCACTGGCGCGCGGCGAATGGGTGATCTGCGACCGCTTCGTCGATTCGAGCCGCGCCTATCAGGGCAGCGCTGGCGGGCTGGGCGATGACGCCATTCTTGCACTCCATACCTTCGGCAGCGCCGGGATCCGGCCCGACCGCGTGATCCTGCTCGAAGGCGATGAAGAAGCGCTTGCCGGGCGGCTCGCCGCGCGCGGGGACGAGGTTGACGCCATCGAAGGCCGTCCGGTCGCCTATCACCGGGCTGTCGCGGCCGCCTTTCGCGCACTGGCCGAAAACGACCCGCACGGCTTTGCCCGGATCGACGCCAGCGGCACCCCGAATGATGTGCACGCGCGCATAATCGCGGTTCTTGCGGATCTTGTGCCATGATCCACTGGCCCAATCATGGCGAAGCGTGGCGCCAGTGGCGCGATGCGCTGGGCGGCCAGCGGATGCATCATGGCTGGCTGCTGGCGGGCAAGAGCGGGCTCGGCAAACGCGACTTTGCCCTGGCCGCTGCGCGCGAACTGGTGGCCGAACCGGGCACGCTGCAGCCAGCCGGCGATCACCCCGATATCATCGTGCTGACCTATGGCCCCAAGGACGAAAAGGCCGAAAAAGCGCAGGCCGACGGCAAGCCGTTCGAACGTGCGCGCTCGATCCGTATCAATCAGATCCGTGCGATGCAGCGGCGTTTGTTCACCCGGCCGACCTTGGGCAGCCGCCGGGTGATCATCATCGATCCGGCCGATGACATGGAAAAGGCTGCGGCCAACGCGCTGCTCAAGAGCCTTGAGGAGCCGCCAGCGGGCACCTTTTTCCTGCTGGTGACGCACCGCCCTGCGCGGTTGCTGCCCACCATCCGTTCGCGCTGCCGCACCTTGCGTTTCCCGGAGCTGACCGAACGACAGATCGCCGCGATGCTCGAAGATGCCGAACGGGTGCCCGATCCTGTGGCAATCGCCGCTGCGCAAGGGTCTTTCGGCGCGGCGCGGCGCTTTGTCGAACAGGAGCTAGCCCCGATGGCGCGCACGATCGAGGCGCTGCTGGCGGAGGGTGACAGCGCATTTGCCAAACGTGGCGAACTGGCCCGCCAGATCGGTCCGCGCGCCGATCGCGAGCGGTTGCAAGCGGTGCTCGATCTGGCGCAGGGACTGGTTGCCCGTGCTGCGCGCAAGACCGGCGATGCCCGCCAGCGCGAGCGCTTGATCGAGGCCTACGGCGCGCTGGTCCGCCTTGCCGCCGATGTCCCGACCGCCAATTTCGATGCCGGGATGCTGCCGTTCGAGATCGGCGGCTTGCTTGTCGCTGCCGCCCCCGCTAGCGAACCGGCCCATGGCTGAGAGCGATACCACTCCCTTTTACATCACCACTGCGATCTCCTACCCCAACGGGCGGCCGCATATCGGCCACGCCTACGAGGCGATTGCCGCCGACGTGATCGCCCGTTTCCAGCGGCTCGCAGGCCGCCGCGTGCGGTTTCAGACCGGGACTGACGAGCACGGGCTGAAGATGGCGCGCAAGGCGGGGGAGCAGGGCCGCACTCCGCGCGACCTGGCCGACGAAATGTCCGGGTATTTTCGAGAGATGTGCGACGCTTTGAACGTGTCCTATGATCGCTTCATCCGCACCTCGCAGCCCGATCACTACCGCGCCAGTCAGGCGATCTGGCAGGCAATGGAGGCCGCGGGCGATCTCTATCTTGATCGCTACGAGGGCTGGTACTCGGTACGCGACGAGGCCTATTACGACGAGAGCGAGCTGGTTGAGGGCGAGGGCGGGGCGAAGCTTTCTCCCCAAGGCACGCCGGTCGAATGGACCGTGGAGGAAAGCTGGTTCTTCCGGCTTTCGAAGTATCAAGACAGGCTGCTTGAATTGCTGAAGCGCCCGGGTTTTCTCGAACCGGCAAGCCGCCGCAACGAGATGATCGCCTTCGTCGAACAGGGCTTGCGCGATCTTTCGGTCAGCCGCACCAGCTTCGACTGGGGTGTGCCAGTGCCGGGGAGCGACGGCCATGTGATGTATGTGTGGGTCGATGCACTCACCAACTATCTGACGGGTCTGGGTTATCCCGATGACATGGGCGATTTCTGGCCAGCCAGCCTGCACCTGATCGGCAAGGATATCGTGCGCTTTCACACGATCTACTGGCCCGCCTTCCTGATGAGCGCCAATCTGCCGCTGCCGCGCAAGGTGTTCGGCCACGGATTCTTGCTCAATCGCGGACAGAAGGAATCAAAGTCGCTCGGCAATGTTACCGATCCGCTGGAACTGGCCGGAAACTTCGGGGTGGATGCCTTGCGCTATTTCCTGATGCGCGAAGTCGCCTTCGGGCAGGATGGCAGCTACTCGCCCGAGGCGATCGTTCAAAGGGCCAATGGTGAACTTGGCAATGCCTTCGGCAACCTCGCACAGAGGACGCTCGGGTTTATCGCCAAGAACCTCGATGGCTACCTTCCCGCGATCCGGGGCCATAGCGAAGCCGACAGCGCGCTGTTTGCTTCGGTGGATCGTGCGATTGTCACCGATATTCCCGAAGCCTTCGAAAGCCTTGCGCTGCAACAGGCGGTCGAGGCCTGGCTCCAGGCGGTGTTCGCTTGCAACGCCTATATTGACAGCGAAGCCCCCTGGACCTTGCGCAAGACCGATCCGGAGCGGATGGAGACGGTGCTCGCCACGCTCTATATCTGCATCGCCCAGCTGGCCGTGGCGATCAGCCCGGTGATTCCGGTGAGCAGCGCCAAACTGCTGGATACGCTGGGTGTTCCGGAGGATCTGCGCACCATCGAAGGGATCCGGGGCCACTGGTATTCGCGGCTGGCAGAAAGCGATTTCCGGATTATTGCCCCCACACCGCTATTCCCCCGGCTCGAATTGCCGGCCGCGGAGGGCGATGCCTGATGCTGGTCGATAGCCACTGCCATCTCGAATACGAGGGCCTCGTCGAGGATCGCGAAGGCGTGCTGGCACGGGCGCGGGCGGCGGGGGTCGGGGCATTCCTCAACATCTCCACCCGTCAATCCGAATGGGAACAGGTGATTAGCACCGCCGCGCGCGAAGTGGATGTGTTTGCCAGCGTTGGCATCCACCCGCACGAGGCCGATGCGCATCAGGACTTGGGCCGCGCCGCGCTGTTGGAGGCCACTGGGCACCCCAAAGTCATCGCAATTGGCGAAACCGGGCTCGACTACTATTACGACAAGTCGGACAGAGATGTGCAAAAGTCTCTGTTTCGTATGCATATTGATATTGCGCGCGAAACGCAGCTGCCGCTTGTCATCCACACGCGCGACGCCGAGGAGGATACCTACGCGATCCTAGCGGAGGAGATGGGGAAGGGGGCCTTCCCGGCCCTGATCCATTGCTTCACCGCCTCGGCTGTCTTTGCCGAGAAGGTTCTGGCACTGGGCCTGACGATTTCGCTTTCGGGAATCGTGACCTTCAAGAACGCCAAGAGCTTGCAGGACGTGGCTAAGATCATTCCCGAAGATCGCCTGCTGGTTGAGACCGACAGCCCGTTTCTCGCCCCGGTGCCACATCGGGGGCGGGTGTGCGAGCCGGCCTATGTCGCACAAACCGCTGGCTTTGTCGCCGGGCTGCGTGACACGGATGTTGAGCATCTGAAGGCGATTACCAGCGCCAACTTCTTCAACCTTTTCCGCAAGGCGGTTCTGTGAAGCTGGTGATGCTCGGCTCGGGCACCTCGACCGGGGTGCCAAGGCTGGGCGGGCCGGAGGGCGCGGGCGACTGGGGTGACTGCGATCCCTCAGAGCCGCGCAACCGGCGCACGCGGGTTTCGGTTCTGGTCGAGAGCGATGAAGGCCGCCGCCTGTTGATCGATACCTCATCCGATTGTCGCGCGCAGTTGCTGGCCAACCGGATCGACAGCATCGACGCCGTGTTCTGGACGCACGATCATGCTGATCACTGTCATGGGATCGATGACCTGCGGGTGCTGCGCAACGGCCGCGCGGGGCCGATCCCGGGTTTCGGGTCGAGTGAGACCGTGCGGCGGCTGCGCCAGCGCTTCGGTTATGTTTTTGCCGGGCAGGACGGCTATCCGACGATCTGCACCATCGACACGCTCGACCGGCTGCGGATGATCGCCGGTTTCGGGGTCGACTGGTGCCAGATGGCACATGGTCCGGGCGAAACCACCGCCTACCGCTTTGAAGCGGATGGCCGATCAATCGGTTATGCGACGGATTTCAGTATGATTTCCGACGAGATGATCGATCTGTTTTACAACGTCGACATTCTCGTTTCGGATTGCCTGCGCCGCGAGCCGCATCCGACGCACGCGCATCTTGGCATGGCGATCGAGCTGGGCGAACGTTGCCGTGCCCGCCGCATGGTGCTGAGCCATCTCGACAAGAGCATGGATTACCGCCGCCTGTGCAGCGAGGTTCCCGATTTCGTCACGGTCGGCTTTGACGGTTTGGTGATGGTCGCATGAGCTGGGAGCTTGCCATTCCGATCATCAACAGCCTCGGCTGGTTGGTTCTGTGCGCAGCGGCGCTGGCGTCATACCGGTTACACTGGGGACAGATGCTGAAGGTAGCATTAGTCTGGCTGGCGATTTTCGTCGGGCTGTACGTCGTGGCGGAGTGGTTCGTGGTGGCGCAGGTCACCGCGCGATCCGTCGCATGATTTAACATAATATATATTATCAATCCTAAGGTCAGCCATGAGCGAAGCTCCCCTTGCGAACCCTATCGATCATCTCCTCGAAATCATGGCGCGCCTGCGGGATCCTGCGGGCGGCTGCGATTGGGATCTTGCCCAGGATTTCACCAGCATCGCGCCCTATACAATCGAAGAAGCCTACGAAGTCGCCGATGCCATTGCACGCGGCAATATGGACGATTTGCGTGACGAACTTGGCGACCTGCTGCTCCAGGTCGTGTTTCATGCGCGCATGGCCGAGGAAGCCGGTCATTTCAACTTTGCCGATGTCGCGCAGGCGATCAGCGACAAGATGATCGCGCGTCACCCCCACGTCTTTGCATCAGCTGGCGGGTCAATGGACGAAGCGCGCTGGGAAGATCTTAAGGAAGGTGAACGGGCCGCCAAGGGCGTGACCAGCGCGCTCGACGGTGTTGCGCTCGCGCTGCCGGCATTGATGCGCGCCCAGAAGCTTCAGAAACGCGCCGCGCGAACCGGCTTCGACTGGCCCGATCCTTCCGGATCCGAAGCCAAGATTGCCGAGGAGATTGAAGAACTAAAGGCAGCTCCTTCAGAAGATTTGAAAATCGAGGAAGCTGGCGACCTGCTGTTCGCAACGGTCAATTTCGTTCGCGCCCACGGCATCAACGCCGAAGAAGCCTTGCGGGCTGCGAATGCCAAATTCGAACGCCGCTTCCGCGCCATGGAAGCGCTCGCCGGAGAGGCCTTCGCCAGCCTGCCGCTCGATGCCCAAGAAACGCTGTGGCAAAAGGTAAAGAACGCCGAATAATACGCGGTAAAGGCTAGGTAAGGCTGGAAAACTGGCCCAGCGCCTTGGGGTTTAGCCGCACGGTGACCCGCCGCATCGGCCCGGCCTCGCTCTCGCCCGCATCAGCTTCCGCCAGTATCTCCCCATGCGCGTGCAGCCATGCCATGCGCCGACCGTCGCTGAGCGGCAGCACAAAGCTGACTTCTCGTGCCGCGCCGCTGAGAATCCTGGCGAGCCGATCTTCCAGCGCCGCCAGCCCTTCCCCCGTTGCAGCCGAGAGCATCACTGCCGGATGACCTTCAGCAGCCTCCCGTAATTCTTCAAGCGAATCAGCGTCCAGCAAATCACACTTGTTCCAGACTTCCAAGATTGGAATCGAACTTTCGCCGGTATCCTTGTCCACCACACCGAGGTCGGCCAGCACCTCCATCACCTGCTTTTTCTGCGCCGCATGACCGGGATTGGCCATGTCGCGCACGTGGCAGATGATGTCGGCACCGGTGACTTCCTCCAGCGTGGCGCGGAATGCCGCGACCAGCTGGGTCGGCAGGTCGGAGATGAAACCCACGGTGTCCGACAGGATCGCTTTTTCCACGCCCGAGAGGCGAATTGCGCGCATGGTCGGATCGAGCGTCGCAAACAGCAGATCTTCGGCCATTACTTCGGCCCCGGTCATCCGGTTGAACAGTGTTGACTTGCCCGCATTGGTATAACCTACCAGCGCGATGACTGGCCAGGGTGCCCTGCCCCGGCGTTCGCGGTGGAGCTTGCGGGTCTTGCGCACCTGTTCGAGCTCGCGGCGCAGGCGGCCCATGCGCTGGCGGATCATCCGCCGATCCGCCTCGATCTGGGTTTCGCCCGGGCCACCAAGGAAGCCGAAGCCGCCGCGCTGGCGTTCCAGGTGGGTCCAGCTGCGCACCAGACGGCTCTGTTGGTAATCGAGATGCGCCAGCTCAACCTGAAGGCGCCCTTCGGCTGTTGCTGCGCGTTCGCCGAAGATTTCGAGGATCAGGCCAGTGCGATCGATCACCTTGCGTTTCAGCCGGTCTTCCAGATTGCGCTGCTGGATCGCAGAGAGCGCGCCATCGATGATAACCAGTTCGGCCTCGTGCTGCTCGCACAGAACCGCAATCGTCTCGACCTGACCGGATCCGAACAGGGTGTTGGGCTGCATCTTGCGGATCGGCAGGATCGCCGAGTGTGCAACCACAATCCCGATGGCAAGCGCCAAGCCTTCTGCTTCGGCAAGTCGCTCGGTCGCATCAATATCGTAGCGCAGCGCCTTGATGTCCGGGCACAGCACCAGCGCCCGCGCCCCGCGGGTCACCTCCTCGGCATATTCGCCATCGAAGCTCAGTCGTCGGCCCCGTTATCATCGGTGGCGCCATCTTCGCCCTCGTCATCGCCGACGCTGAGATCGACCGGCCCGGCAGGCTGGATGGTCGAAACGGCATGCTTGTAGGCGAGCTGTACCGCGCCGTCGCGTTCGAGCATCATGCAGAACAAGTCATAGGCAGCAATCCGCCCCTGAAGCATCACGCCGTTGACGAGGAACATTGTCACCAGAGCCTCGGCCTCGGTCACGCGACTGAGGAACACGTCCTGCAGCAGCTTCTGCTTGCGTCCGCCAGCCCGGCTCTGGAACTGTGCGGGGTCGAGCGACTGGCCGGGCATGATGGTGGAAATCGCATGCTTGTAGACGAGCTGCGATTGGCCGTCGCGCCGGAGAAGGATCGAGAAATTGTCGAACCAGGTCACGATCCCCTGCAGTTTCACGCCCTTCACAAGGAACATGGTGACGGGAATCTTGTTCTTTCGCAGGAGGTTGAGGAAGGCATCCTGCAGGTTGCCCTGCTGGCCCGCCGAACCGCCGCCACGGGTTTCTGCCGGGGCTGCGGGGCGGATGATGGGACGCGGAGAGAGCGTTCGCCCGCTGGACATGGTCTTGGCTCCTGTTCTTGGCGGCCGCTGATGCGGTCCGCAGATCCGGCTGCCAGATACGCAGATGCTGGCGGCCGACGCTATTTCATAATGGCGATTGCAGACCACAGCGACAAGGCTTGATTTGCCGCAGATTTGCGCTTTGGCCGATAGCCTACTGTTCGTCTTCGTCGCGCCGGTCGGCCATGCCGAGCAGCTTGAGCTTGCGGTGCAACGCCGAGCGCTCCATCCCGATGAAGCTCGCGGTCTTGGAGATATTGCCCGAAAAGCGCCGGATCTGGATCGCGAGATATTCGCGCTCGAAACTCTCGCGCGCCTCGCGCAGCGGCACGCCCATGATCGCCGAGAGGTTCTCGCCCGTCATTCCCATCTGCCCACCGATGATTTCCGGCGGCAGCATTTCCGGCTCGACCGTGGCCAGTTTTTCGCGCGGGGTCATGATGACCGTGCGCTCGACCACATTGCGCAGCTGGCGGACATTGCCCGGCCAGTCATAGGCCTGCAGCGCCGCCATCGCCTCGGCGGAAATCTCGGGCGGCTTCAGGCCCTGATCGTTGGAATAGCGGGTGAAGAAATGCTCGGCGAGCGTCGGGATGTCCTCGCGCCGCTGGGCGAGCGGGGGAATTGCCACTGGCACCACATTGAGCCGGTAGAACAGATCCTCGCGGAAGCGTTTCTCCGCCATTTCCACAGTCAGATCGCGGGTGGTGGAGGACACCACGCGCACGTCCACGCCGATCTGCCGCTTGCCACCGACCCGCACGAAGCTCTGGTCGGTGAGCACCCTGAGGATGCGCGCCTGGGTCGAAAGCGGCATGTCGGCGATCTCATCGAGATAAAGCGTCCCGCCATCGGCAAGTTCCAACAGACCGGGGCGCACCTGCTTGCCGCCCGCTTCTTCGCCGAACAGCTCCTGTTCGAAGCGTTCGGGCGTGATGCGGGCCGAATTGACCAGCACGAAGGCACCCTCGGCACGACCGCTCCACGCGTGGAGCAGACGCGCGGCGACTTCCTTGCCGGCACCAGGAGGCCCGGAAATCAGCACCCGGCTGCCGGTGTTGGCGACCCGCTTGAGCGTCGCGCGCACGGCGTTGATGGTGGCCGAATTGCCGGTGAATTCGGCGCTGCTCCAGCTGCCTTCGCGCAGGCGGCTGTTCTCGCGCCGCAGCCGCTCGGTTTCCGTCGCGCGTTCAACCAGCAGCAGCAGCCGCTCGGCCTCGAACGGCTTTTCGATGAAGTCCATCGCCCCGCGACCCACCGCGGCGACGGCGGTGTCGATATTGCCGTGACCAGAGAAAATGATCACCGGCAGCGCCGGCTCACGCGCCTTGATCGCATCGAGCAGTTCGAGCCCGTCCATCTGGCTGCCGTGGAGCCACACGTCGAGCAGCACCAGCGAAGGCCGGCGCTCGTCGATCGCGGCCAGCGCCTCGGTGCTGTCGGCAGCGGTTCGGCAGACATAGCCTTCATCGCCGAGCACACCTGCGACCAGTTCGCGGATATCGCGTTCGTCATCGACGATCAGGATTTCAAGCGCCATCGGCTAGCGTCCTTCGGATGGGGGGTGTAGGGGAGCAACCGGCGGCATCATGCTGGATTGCCCTCGACAGGCTGCGGATTGCGCGCGAAGCGCAAGGTGACCCGCGTTCCGCCGGTTGCGGTGCTGGCAAAGCTCATGTCGCCGCCATGTTCGTCGACGATCTTGTTGACGATCGCAAGCCCGAGCCCGGTGCCCTTTTCGCGGGTGGTGACATAGGGTTCGGTAATGCGTTCGCGGTCGGCCGGCAGGCCGATGCCGTTATCCTCGACGGTGACCACGATGGCCTCGCCCGCATCGGCGATGGTGACCGCGATTTCCCCGGCATAGGCGCCGTCCATCTCGCCCGCGCGCGCCTCGACCGCCTCGACCGCGTTCTTGAGGACGTTGGTCATCGCCTGCCCGAACTGGTGGCGATCGCAGCGCAGCTCGCGGTCGCGCAGGGCCGATGACGCGAGCGAGAAGGCGATGCCTGAATGCGCCACTTCCTGCAGGAACACCGCCTGCCGGACAAGATCGAGCGCGTCCTCGTCGCGGAACACCGGCTTGGGCAGGCGCGCAAAGCTGGAGAATTCGTCGACCATCTTGCGCAGATCGCCGACCTGCCGAACGATGGTGCTGGTGAGATCGTCAAACAGCTCGCGCTCTTTATCCTCGATCTGGGTGCGATAGCGACGCTTCAACCTTTCGGTGGCGAGCTGAATCGGGGTGAGCGGGTTCTTGATTTCGTGCGCGATCCGCCGCGCAACGTCGGACCACGCGGCCTGCCGCTGATCGAGCAACTGGCGGGTAATATCCTCGAAGGTGATGACGTAGCCCGAGGTGCCGGGGGCGACCTTGACCGCGAGGGTCAGCAGTTCGGTGCCTTTTGCATGGGTGATGATCGCACGTTCCTTGCCCTCGGCGATCATCCGGCAGATCTCGGGCGCGAGCTGTTCGAGCGAGGCCCCGGTCACGTCGGCAGTGCCTGCGCCGGGGTCGGAAAGCAGCCCCTGCGCGGAGGAATTCATCAGCGTGACCCGATTGGCATCATCGACCGAGATCACCCCGGCGGTGACCGATTCAAGCACCGCTTCCATGAAGGCGCGGCGATCGTCGATCTGGCGATTGGCGCTCACCAGCGCCTGCGTCTGCTTGTCGAGCTGCGCGGTCATGCGGTTGAAGGCGCGGTTCAAGAGCCCGATCTCGTCGGCCCCGGTGCGCCCTTCTAGCCGCAGCGCGAAGTTGCCCTGCCCCACCTTGCGCGCCGCGCCGACCAGATCGGTGAGCGGCTTCACCTGCCGGTCGGCAAAACGCAGCGCGAACCAGATTGCCACCCCCACCAGCAGCAGACTGACCGCCACCAGCGCAATGTTGAATCGCAATTGCAGCATCCGCGCGCTGCCGGTCAGCCGGTCGTAGGCGGTCACAATCGACTGCGCGCGCGACCACGAGTTGAACATTGTCTCCTCGGTGGTGCGGGCATTGTAGAGGTAGATTCCGCTATCCGCATCGATCGGAGCGAGCGCCTCGATCCGTTCAGGACTGCCTGCGACCACAACCAGTTCGCCCTGCTCCAGACGCGGGAGTGCCTTGCCGGTGAAGTCGAGCGGGCTGTTGTCCTCGGTCAGGTTGAGGATCGCCGCCGTGCGCAGGCTGCCGTCCTCCATGCGCTGGAGGATCGCGCTCTCGGAAATCTTTCGTCCCTGGGCCTGCAAGGCGTAGAAATCGGGGAAATCTCCATCGGTGATCGCCACCCGCTCCAGCATGAAGCGCATGTCGCCCGCCATCGCCTGGGTTTCCTGCTGCACATCGCGCTGGTTGGCGTCATAATAGCTTTGCGCCAGCGCGTTGGCGTTTTCCATCAACCCGCGCGAATCGTCGGAAAACCAGAAATCAACCCCGGTCTGGAACAGGAAGGCGGCAAAGCCGGCCACCAACAGCGTCGGCAGGGCCGCGACCATCGAGAAGAAGAAAACGAGGCGGACGTGCAGCCGCGCTGTGCTGCCTGCTGCACGCCGCAGCGCCACCCGGCGGCCGAACAGCACCAACAACGCCATCGCCGGCACCAGCGTCGCCATCAGCAGCACCGAGACCTGCATGGTCGGCAGCAAGGTGTCGGGCGCAGAGGCACGCGAATAGGTCAGCCAGGTTGCCCCAATTGCAGCCAGCAACGCGATGCCCGAGAGGATTTCCAGCCAGCGGAAGATATTGGCCCGGCGCGAGGCCACGATGAACCGCCGCCACCAACGCGGCGGTTGCAAGGGCCTCAGGCCTTTTGCTTGTGTCTGGAGAGCATCCATCGTTGCCACTTTACAACAGTGGTGTGGCAAATGTGCAAGCCGAAACGGCACCACAATGCCGCAATTGCGTCAGGCCGTTTGGGAAAAGCGGTCAGGCTCAAGCCCCAGCTCGCCGATCCGCTTGCGCAGCGTGTTGCGGTTGATCCCGAGCAGCTCGGCCGCGCGCAGCTGGTTTCCCCCGGTTCGGCCCAGCGCGTGTTCGATCAGCGGTTTTTCAAACGCGGCAAGCGCGCGGTGGTAGAGCGTGCCAGGCGGTGGTGACTCGCTCGCCAGCCAGGCCGCAAGCGCCGGGGCGAATCCCTCGGCGCTGCTGCTTTGCCCGCCCGCAGGCGCGACGCTGTCCTCGCCGATAATGTCGATCAGGGTCTCGGCATTGATGCGTTCCTCGCGCGCCATCAGCGCAACACGATAGACGACATTGCGCAGTTCGCGCACGTTGCCGCGCCACGTGCGCTGCTCCAGGCGGGCAATCGCCTCGGGCGTAAGATAGCGACGCGGCAAGCCATCCTCTGCCGCAAGCACGAGGAAATGTTGCGCCAGCGCGCCGATATCCTCGCGCCGCTCGCGCAGGGGCGGCAGTTCGATCGGCACCACGTTGAGCCGGTAGAACAGATCCTCACGGAAGGTGCCCGCAGCAATCATCGGGGCCAGATCGCGATTGGTGGCCGCAACGATGCGGACATTGACCGCAATCTCCTGCCGCCCGCCCACGCGCCGGATGCGCCCCGATTGCAGCGCCCGCAGCAGCCGGGTCTGGGCCTCGGGCGGCATGTCACCGATTTCGTCGAGAAACAGCGTCCCGCCATGCGCTTGCTCGAACTTGCCGATCGCCTGCGCAATCGCGCCGGTGAAGGCGCCCTTTTCATGGCCGAACAACTCGCTTTCCACGAGGTCTGCGGGAATCGCGGCGGTGTTGACCGCGACGAATGGCCCGGTGCGGCGACTGCCAAGCTCGTGGATTGCCTCGGCCACCAGCTCCTTGCCCGTGCCGCTTTCGCCGGTGATCAGCACGGTAAGATCATTGCGCAATACTCGGGTAATCATGCGATAGACCGTCTGCATCGCAGGGCTGCGCCCAACCAGCGGCAGGCGCGCGGTCTCGCCCTCACCCGCCTTTTCGGAAACCTCGCTCGCCAGCTTGGCGCTCTTCGCCCAGGCCTGACGAACCGCGTGCACCAGCTCGTCGAGATCGAACGGCTTGGGAAAATATTCGAAGGCCTCGCTTTCGCTGGCGCGCACCGCGGTATCGAGGGTGTTCTGGGCCGAAAGCACGATCACCGGCAGATCGGGTGCCTGTTCGCGCACGCGGAAAAGGCTTGCAAGGCCATCGCCGTCTTCAAGGATCACGTCGGTCAGCATCACGCCAAAGCGGCCAGCGGCGAGCAGCCGGTCACGCTCGGCGATGCTCGCGCAATGGGTGATGGCAAAGCCATCGTCCTCCAGCGCGGCGATGATGACCGTGGCAATCGCCGCGTCGTCTTCGACCAGCAGGATGTTGCGTGCGCTCTTGGGCATGGCCTAGCTCTGGCGGGCGGCCTGCGGCAGGTGCAGGCGGAAATGGGTGATACCGGCGCGGGCATCGCGCTCGTGGCTGATATTGCCGTTCATGTCGCCCGCCAGCTTGCGCACCAGCGCCAGGCCCAGCCCCTGCCCCGATGGCTTGGACGAAACGAAGGGCTCGAACACGTGATCGCGCAGCGCCGGATCGATCCCCGGACCATTGTCGCTGACGGTGATTTCAATCGGCAGCGGCACGGTCCGGCCCTTGCGGATCGTGCTGAAGGCAAGGCCGCCGACGAAGCGCGTCTGCACCACAATTTCCGCCGTTGCGTCACGCATCAGCGCGGCATCGCGGGCATTGGAGAGGAGATTGATCAGCACCTGTTCCAGCGCATCGCGGTTGGCCAGCACGGGCGGCAATGATGGATCGAATGCCTCGCGGATCTCGACCCTGTCATGCTCGCCGCCTCCGGCGCGCATGGTGGCGATCGCGCTGCGGATTGCCTCGTGCGGGTTGCACGGCTCAACCGGCCCGGTGCGGGTGCTGCCGAGCTGCTGCATGCGATCGATCAGCCGGGCGATCCGATCAACTTCGTCGGTAATCATCCGCGCGAGCTTCTTGTCGGCTTCGGGCAGCTTGCGCAGCGCCAGCTGGCCTGCCCCGCGAATCGCCGCGAGCGGGTTCTTGATCTCGTGGGCCAGCACCGCAGGCGCCCCCAGCATTGCCCTGCTGCCCTGCTGATGGACCGGATCCTCGTGGCCAATCTCCGACAGGGTGACGACCCGCCATCCCGGAAAATTGCCAAGCGGGGAGACTGTCATGTTTACACGGATTTCCTCGCCGCCGCCGCAGATCACCAGATCGCGCGCCACCAATGCCTCGTCGGTCTGGTCAAGCCGCGCAGCGACGCGCGGATCGATCGGTCCGATGCGTTCGGCCAGCGGCGTGCCGATCAGCCGCGCAGCGCTGGCGCCGAGCAGGCTTTCGGCGGCGTGATTGGCCTCGGCGATCCGCCCCCGCGCATCGATCAGCAGCACCGCGAAGATCATGCTCGCAATCTGCGCCCGCGGATCGGGCAGAACGTCCGGCCCCCCGGCCCCCTGCACATCGCTGGCGCTGGCCACGCGTCAGGCCGCCTTCTGCATGAGGAACGGTTCGTAGAAACGCGCAATCTCGTCCAGCACCTGATCGGGATCGTCGATGAAGTTCGCCATGTTGCGGAACTCGGCCGAGCCGTGCAGGCCCTTGGTGTACCAGCCCAGATGCTTGCGGGCCATCTTCACCCCGGTCTCTCGCCCGTAATGATCGAGCATCCGGTGATAGTGCTCCACCAGCACCGCATATTGCTCATCCATGCCGGGCGTCGGCAACGCCTCGCCGGTGCGCCACCAGTGCATCACCTGCCCCAGCAGCCACGGCTTGCCATAGGCGCCGCGGCCGATCATCACCCCGTCCGCGCCCGATTGTTCGAGCGCCTTGGCCGCATCCGCAATAGTGCAGATATCGCCGTTGACGATCACGGGGATGTTCACCGCGTCCTTGACCTTGCGCACGAAGGCCCAGTCGGCATGCCCCTTGTACATCTGGTTGCGGGTGCGGCCGTGGACGGTCACCATCTGCACGCCCACATCCTCGGCAATGCGTGCCAATTCAGGAGCGTTGAGGCTGTCGTGGCACCAGCCCATGCGCATCTTGACGGTGACCGGCACCTTCACCGCCTTGACGGTGGCTTCCATCAGGCGCACCGCCAGCGGCACTTCGCGCATCAGCGCGCTGCCGGCGAACTGGCCAACGACCTTGCGCACCGGGCAACCGAAATTGATATCGATGATTGCCGCGCCATTGCCTTCCTGGATCTTCGCGGCCTCGGCCATGCTGGCAGGATCGCAGCCAACCAGCTGCATCGACACCGGCTCCTCGATCCGGTCCCACGCGGTCTTCTGCGTGCTCACGCGGGTTTCGCGGATCGCCGCCTCGCTCGCCACCATCTCGGTCACGTTAAGGCCCGAACCATAGCGCCGCACGAGGGTGCGGAACGGCATGTCGGTGACACCCGTCATCGGCGCGAGCACAACCGGCTCGGCAATCGTCACCGGGCCGACGGCGATCGGCTTCAGAGCCGGCGGATTGGGAAGCGGGGTCATGCCACGAGCGTGCCTAATATTTGGGCAAGCGCATAGTGGATTGCCGAAAGCCCGTCCAGTGCCTAAGCGAACAGCCCGATGGAAGCAGCCACCCCTCTTGCCCCCTTTGCCGCGATTGTCGTCGCCGCGGGCAAGGGTCTGCGGGTTGGCGGCGATGTGCCCAAGCAGTTCCGCCACTGGCGCGGGAAGCCGCTGGTGCGCCACGCGGTAGAAGCTTTGCTGGCGGCGGATGCCAGTCCGCTGGTGGTGGTGATTGGCGCAGAGGCGCAGGCCGATGCAGAGGCCGCGCTGGCCGGGCTGACAGGCGTGCGCTTTGTCACCGGCGGCGCTTCGCGACAGGATTCTGTCCGCAACGGCCTCGAAGCGCTGGCTGGCGAAGCGCCCGAGCGGGTTCTGATCCACGATGCCGCCCGCCCGGATCTGCCCCGCGCGGTGATCGTGCGGCTGCTCGAAGCGCTCGAAGCCCAGCCCGGCGCGATCCCCGTGTTGCCGGTGGTCGACAGTCTTGCGATCGCGGGCGCAGACAGCACGATGGCAGGCAAGGCAGAGCGAGAAGGTCTGCGCCGTGTCCAGACCCCGCAGGCCTTCCGCTTCCCCGATATCCTTGCCGCCCACCGCGCTTGGGATGGCGCAACCGATGCGGGCGACGATGCGCAGGTGCTGATGGCAAGCTCCGGTTCAGTCGCGCTTGTCGATGGTGATGAGCGCCTGAAGAAGATCACCTTTGCGGAGGATTTCGTGAACGCTGCCGCACTGCCAGCCTTGCGCGTTGGCCAGGGCTTTGATGTCCACCGGCTCACAGCAGGGGAGGATCTGTGGCTGTGCGGGGTGCAGATCCCCCATGACAAGGGCCTTGCCGGACATTCGGACGCCGATGTCGCGCTCCACGCGATCACCGATGCCGTGCTCGGCGCGATTGGCGAGGGTGACATCGGCACCCACTTCCCGCCAAGCGATCCGCGATGGCGCGGCGCACCTTCTGATCGCTTCCTCGCTCATGCGGTGGCGCTTGCCCGCGACGCTGGCTATGCCATCGGCAATGTCGATCTCACGCTGATCTGCGAGGCACCCAGGATCGGGCCGCACCGCCCGGCCATGCGCGCACGCGTTGCCGCCATCATCGGCACCAGCGAAAGCGCAGTCAGTATCAAGGCCACCACCACCGAAAAACTCGGCTTTACCGGCCGCGGCGAAGGCATTGCCGCGCAGGCCATCGTTCTGCTTACCCTTGCCCGAGAGGACTTCTGACATGATCAAGCGTGTTCTTGCCCCTGCCCTCGCTGTCGTAGCGCTCGCCACGGCGACCACCGCCCAGGCCCAGCAGCAGACCTGCATCGCCGCCGCCGACCTTGGCGATAGCGTGCTCTATGCCATGCCGATTGCCTATGATGCGGTCGGAACTACGTGCGCCAAGCAGTTGAAGCGCGACGGGTTCATGGCGACCGGCGGCGATGCCTTCATCGAAAAGTTCCGCGCCAAGCAGGACAGCGCCTGGCCCGGCGCGTTCCGGCTGCTCAAAAGCTTCATGGCCACTGAGGCCGCTGGCGAGACAGGATCGGACGCCGAGCTGAACGCCATGATCGCTGCCCTCCCCGAAGAATCGCTGCGGCCTTTCGTTGACGGCATTGTCGGCCAGAAGCTTGCGGCCGAGATCAAGCCCGGCAGCTGCACCAAGATCGAGCGCGGGATGGAATTGCTGAGCCCGCTACCGGCGGAGAATGTTGCAGCGCTGGTGGCCTTCATCCTCGAAATCGCCGAGGTCAAGGAACCCGCCATCTGCGGTGCGGCTTCGACTGGCAAAGCCAAGTAGGTGCGCCATGCTCCTTCCCGATGACATCACCAGCCTTGCCGCCCGCGTCGTGGCGGAAAATGTCGTGCTGGGACGCAAGGTCGCCATCGCTGAAAGCTGCACCGGCGGGCTTGTGGCCGGTGCGCTGACCGAAATCGCGGGGTCTTCTGCCATGCTCGATCGCGGCTTTGTGACCTATTCCAACGAAGCCAAGATCGAAATGCTTGGGGTTGCGCAGGACATCATCGAAACCTTCGGCGCGGTATCGATTGCCTGTGCCTGGGCGATGGCCAAGGGTGCGCTCGATCGGTCCAGGGCCGACATCGCGGTGGCGATCAGCGGCGTGGCCGGCCCGGGCGGCGGCACCGCGCTAAAGCCGGTCGGTACGGTGGTGTTCGCGCGGGTCATTCGCAATTCCGCGAGGGAACCGGAAGGCGAACTGAAGTTCTTCGCCGGGGGCGATGGCCCCGGAGGCCGCGCCGAAATCCGTCGTCAGGCGACGCTCTGCGCGCTCGAATTGCTGTTGCCGTAAAGCTCTGCGGCACGCGTCTCGAAGGCTTCCACCATCTTGCGGAAAGCCTTGTCGAAATATTGTCCGGCAAGCTTTTCGAACAGGCGATTCCTGAAGGTGAATTCGACGAGAAAGTCGATCTCGCAGGTATGATCGTCCACTGAGCGGAAGGTCCAGACATTGTCGAGATCGCTGAGCGGCCCGTCGATGTAATGGACATCGATCTCGCGCGGTCGATCCTTCTTCACCCGCGAGGTGAAGCTTTCGCGGATCGCCTTGAACCCGACCACCATGTCGGCCACCATCTCGGTCTCGGAATTGGATCGCACGCGGGTGGCAACCACCCAGGGCAGGAACTCGCCATAACGGCCCACGTCCGCCACCAGATCGAACATCTGCTCGGCGCTGTAGGGCAACCGCCGGGTTTCGCGAATCCCGGGCACTAGACTTGCGCCTTGCCCCCGGACCGCGCCGCTTCGCGCGCCAGTTTTTCCTCGCGTGCGGCACGCATCTTCGCAAAGTCATCGCCCGCGTGATAGCTGGATCGGGTCAGCGGCGAGGATGCGACTTGCAGGAACCCCTTGGCCCGCGCAATCGCGCCATAGGCGGCAAAGGCCTTGGGTGTCACGAATTCCTCCACAGCGGCGTGCCTGGGGGTGGGCTGGAGATATTGCCCCATGGTGATGAAATCGACTTCGGCGCTGCGCATGTCGTCCATCACCTGATGCACTTCGAGCCGCTGCTCGCCAAGGCCGAGCATGATGCCCGATTTGGTGAAAATCATCGGATTGTGGGCCTTGACCTCCTCCAGCAGGCGCAACGAGGCATAGTAACGCGCACCCGGACGGATGGTCGGATAGAGCCGCGGAACGGTTTCGAGATTGTGGTTGTAAACGTCCGGCCCGGCTTCGCAGATCATCTCTACCGCGCGGCGCATCTTGCCGCGGAAATCGGGGGTGAGGATTTCGATCGTGGTGTTGGGTGTGGTGCGGCGCAGCGCTTCGATCACCTTCACGAACTGGCTCGCCCCACCATCGGGCAGATCGTCACGGTCGACGCTGGTGATGACGATGTGCTCAAGGCCCATCTTGGCCGCGGCGATGGCGGTGTTCTCCGGTTCCAGCGGATCAACTGCGCGCGGCATCCCGGTCTTGACGTTGCAAAAGGCACAGGCGCGGGTGCAGACATCGCCAAGGATCATCACGGTCGCGTGCTTCTTGGTCCAGCATTCACCGATATTCGGGCAGGCGGCTTCCTCGCACACGGTGTTGAGGTTGAGCTGACGCATCAGCTTGCGCGTTTCATGATAGCCCTCGCTCACCGGGGCGCGCACGCGGATCCAGTCGGGCTTGCGCTGGCGCGCGGGGCGCTGTTGGGGCTGTTCGGGCTGCGGCGTGCTGGCGAGGTCGTTCATCGCTGGTCATTTAGGCGTGCCATGGCTGTCTCGCAAGCTTGGCGACGGTGCGAATCCGATCGCCTCCTTGTCGCTTCACGCGCGGCGCGGCATAGCGGGGCCATGACAGACACAACGCTCAGGAACATCGCTCTGCTGATCGATGCCGACAATACCACCCCCGAAGCCATTGATCCGGTGCTGACCGTGATGGCCGAGCTGGGACAGGTCAATATCCGCCGTGCCTATGGCAATTTCGCCAAGGGCAATCTGGCAAAATGGGACACCATAACCAACCGGTTCGGGATCCGTCCGCAGCAGCAGTTCGACGTTTCCAAAGGCAAGAACGCGACCGACATGGCGATGACGATCGACGCGATCGACCTGCTGTATCAGGGCAAGGTGGACGGGTTCGGAATCATGACCTCGGACAGCGACTTCACCCCGCTGGTCACGCGCCTGCGGCAGGATGGGATCATCGTCTATGGTTTCGGCGAGGAAAAGACACCGCAGGCATTCAAATCCGTCTGTACGCGGTTCATCGATATCAAGCAGCTCATTGCCAGCCACGCGGCCGACAGGCCGGGCCATGCGAGCGCGCCCCCTGATGCGCCTGAGCCGGATCGCCGCAACACAGTCGATGCCGATCTTATCGCGTTGATCACGGCCGCCTATTCCGAAGCCAAGCGTGACGAGAAGGGCTTTGCACGGCTCCAGCAGGTCGGGCAGATCGCGGGCAACCGGTCGAGCTTTGATGTTCGCAATTACGGCTTCAAGAGCCTGTCCGACCTGTTCAAGTCGCTCGACAATTTCAAGCTCGAAAGACGTGAGGACAACCAGTACTGGGTCAAGCGCATCCGCTGAGACGCGCAGCGCGACGTGGGACACAAAAATGGGGCGGCAGGCCTGCGCCCTTCGCCCCATTTCCGGTTCACGCGCTGACGCGGATCAGACGCCGGGGGCGGTCATGCTTGCCGCATCACCGCCAGCCTGCTGTGCGGCATAGGCTGACCACAAGCGCGCAATCGGCGCACGCATTCCATCGACCTGCCTGAGCGAAGCCTGCGCTGCGGCATAATCGCCCATTCTGATCTGCGCGATGCCGAGACGGGTCAGCGCCGCATTGCGATCGACCCCGGCCATGCCGAGGCTCTTCTGATAGAAGCCGGCGGCCTTGGCGTATTCGCCATAGCTGAGGAAGGCATCGCCCGCAGCAAACACCGTGCGCACCCCGGCTGCGGCTGCGTTGGCATCCCGCTCGAGCACCGGCAGTTCGGCCATGTCGGTCTTGATGCGGCCATTGGCGGTGGTGAGCGAATCAGCGACGAAGATATCGTCCTTGCTCACCGCGTTCTTGGCATAGGCCTCGGTGATCACGTCCTTGACTTCCTTGGGAAGGCGGCGCGGGTCGGCGGCTTCGATGTAGTAGATGTAGTCGGTCTTGTCGGCCAGCACCCCGGCGGCACGCGACAGGCGCAGCAGATCGAGGATTTCCGGCCCTTCGTAATTGTTGAGATTGCGGGTCAGGTTGATCCCGTCGCGCCAGTTTTCGCTGGCGGGGTAATCGGCCAGCCACGCGACCACCAGATCATAGACCTGCGGCACGATCTGGTTGTTGTAGGCCACAGTGATCCCGCGGCGGTACCACTGCGCATCGACCGGATTGCCCGAAGCCTTGCGCGCCTTGATCGCCTTGTCGAGATAGTCGAGCCCGGCGACGTATTCATTGGCGCTGAAATAGCTTTCGGCCATGGTGATTTCGAGATCGGCGATGCTGACGGTCTCGGTGCTGAACCCGCCGTCGATCGCCTTCTGCAGGTAGCCGCGCGACCTGGGGTAATCCTGCAGCGCGTTGGCGAGCTGGTAGGCGACGAAATTGTAACGCGCATCATCTGCCGCCGAGAGCTTGCCGCTGGCAAGCATCATCTCCATGCCCTTGAGCTGGAGCGCACGGTCGGTGAGCTTGTTGCCGGCGTTGTAGGCGAGGCCGCCTGCCGCGATTTTCTCGTCGGGCGATGATGCCATCGTCAGCAGAGCATCGATCTGCGCACGCAGCGCGTTCACATCGGCGCCTTCGGCTGTCAGCGCCGCGTTGAGCGGCTGGTAGGCACCAACGAATTCCTTGGAATACGCGGCCTTGGCCTCGTCCTTTTTCTTGTCCTTCTTTTCGGCGCGGGCGGCATCGGTAAAGGCCGGGGCGACCAGCAACGCACCGCTGCTGGCAAGCGCAATCGCCAGAGCAAGACTGCGCGCAAGGCCGGCGCGGTTCGGACGGGTCGAAGACAGATTGGTCAATTCATCCTCCAAAAATCGCTCGGCCCGGGGATCTGCCCCCTGAAACCGGATCAGACATCGTGCTGCCTTTGGACGGCTCGCACGGATTTTGCAATTCCCGCTAGGAGTGTGCGGCTGAACGGCTTTTGAATGGTGCCCGGCGTGCTAGCGGGGCCGTGGGCGAAATGTGGAAAACGGCCCGATGTTCGTGCTGTGTTCTTATGCGGAGGTGGCGGAAGCGGCAGCCCGGCCTTACATAGCCCGACAGTTACGGCCGCACCGGCCATCGCCCCGCGTGCGGGGCCTTTTGAACACGAGCAGAAACGGCCCCGATCTTGAACGACGACAGCGACATTCTCGATACCCTTCCCCCGTCCCCGATGGGCAGCTTTGACCGCGTCGATATCGTCGACGAGATGAAGTCGAGCTATCTCGACTATGCAATGAGCGTGATCGTTTCGCGCGCGCTGCCTGATGTGCGCGACGGGCTTAAGCCGGTGCACCGCCGCATCCTGTTCGCCAGCCAGGAAGGCGGATTTGTCGCGGGCAAGCCCTATCGCAAGAGCGCCAAGATCGTCGGCGACGTGATGGGCAACTACCACCCGCACGGCGACTCCGCGATCTACGATGCACTCGCGCGCATGACGCAGGACTGGTCGATGCGGGTGCCGCTGATCGATGGTCAGGGCAACTTCGGCTCGATGGACCCCGATCCGCCGGCATCGATGCGCTACACCGAGGCGCGGCTGGCACGCGTTGCCAACAGTCTGCTCGACGATCTCGACAAGGATACGGTCGACTTCACCGAAAACTATGACGGCAGCCGGCGGGAACCCACGGTGCTGCCGGCGCGCTTTCCCAACCTGCTGGTCAATGGGGCAGGCGGGATTGCGGTGGGCATGGCAACCAATGTGCCGCCGCACAACCTTGGCGAAGTGATCGACGGCTGCCTTGCCTATATCGAGAACCCGCACATTACCTCGGAAGAACTGATCCGGTTCATTCCCGGCCCCGATTTCCCCACCGCGCCGCTGATCCTCGGCACCCACGGCGCGCGTCAGGCCTACACCACCGGGCGCGGGTCGATCCTGATGCGCTGCCGCCACGAGATCGAAACGGCGCGCGGGGACCGCCAGAGCATCGTCTTCACCTCGATCCCCTATCAGGTCGGCAAGTCGAACCTCGTCGAAAAGATCGCCGAGGCCGCCAAGGACAAGCGGATCGAGGGCATTTCCGACATCCGCGACGAAAGCTCGCGCGAGGGTGTGCGGGTGGTGATCGACCTCAAGCGCGATGCGACCCCGGAAGTGGTGCTCAACCAGATCTGGCGTCACACGCCCGCCCAGTCGAGCTTTCCTGCCAACATGCTGGCAATCCGCGGCGGGCGGCCCGAAACGCTGACGCTGCGCGACATCATCCAGAGCTTCATCACCTTCCGCGAGGACGTGATCACGCGCCGGACCAAATACGAACTCAACAAGGCGCGCGAACGGGCGCACCTCTTGCTTGGTCTGGTGGTCGCGGTATCGAACCTTGACGAGGTGGTGGCGATGATCCGCACCGCCGCCAACCCGGCCGAGGCGCGCGCGCGGCTGCTGGCCAAGCAATGGCCGATCGGCGATATTGCCCAATATATTCGCCTGGTCGAGGCAATCGAACCGAGTGCGGATGAAAGCGGCGGCACCTATCGCCTGTCGGAACGGCAGGTAAAGGCGATCCTCGAACTGCGCCTCCACCGCCTCACTGCGCTGGGCCGCGACGAGATCGGCGACGAACTCAAGCAACTGGCCAGCGCGATCGAAGAATATCTCGCGATCCTTGCCGACCGGGTCAAACTCTACGCCGTGATGCGCGCTGAACTCGAAGAAATCCGCGCCACCTACGCCACCCCGCGCCTGTCCGAAATCGCCCCTGCATGGGACGGGCTGGATGATGAAGACCTGATCGAACGCGAGGACATGGTCGTAACCGTCACCCACGGCGGCTATATCAAGCGCACCGCATTGGATACCTTCCGTGCCCAGGGTCGCGGCGGCAAGGGCCGCAGCGGCATGGCGACCAAGGACGAGGATGCGGTGGTCGAGCTGTTCGTCACCAGCACCCACAATCCGGTGCTGTTCTTTACCAACACCGGGCGCGTGTATCGCATGAAGGTGTGGAAACTGCCCGAAGGCGGCCCCACCACCAAGGGCCGCCCGATGGTCAATCTGCTGCCGCTGGGCGATGGCGAGCGCGTCACCAACGTGTTGCCGCTGCCCGAGGATGAGGCAAGCTGGGCCAACCTGAACATCGTGTTCGCCACCGAACAGGGCATGGTTCGCCGCAATTCGATGGATGCCTTTGCCAACATCCCCACCGCCGGCAAATATGCGATGGGTTTTGTCGAAGGGTCGGGTGACCGGCTGATCGGGGTGCAACTGCTGAGCGAAGAACAGGAAATCTTCCTCGCCAGTGACACCGGCAAGGCGATCCGCTTCGCCGCCACCGATGCGCGCGAGACCAAGAGCCGCACCGGCATCGGTGTGCGCGGCATGAGCCTCAAGAAGGGCGGCAAGGTTGTTTCCATGGCGGTGGTCGATCCGCTCACCGCTGACATCGAAACGCGCGAGGCCTATCTGCGCGCGGCGGCGTGGAAAAACAATGATGCCAAACCGACCCTGCCGCCGGAACAGATGGCCGCCATGGCCGAGGCCGAAGAATTCATCTTCACCATCACCGCCAACGGCTATGGCAAGATCTCCTCGGCCTATGAATATCGCACCACCGGCCGCGGTGGTCAGGGGATCACCAATATCGGCACACCCGAAAGCAATCCCGAGCGCAACGGACCGGTCGTCGCCAGCTTCCCGGTGCGGCACGCAGCGCAGCTGATGCTGGTCACCGATCAGGCCAAGCTGATCCGGCTCGGGGTCGATTTCCGTCACCTGATCGAAGGTGGGTTCGAAAGCCTGAAGGGATTTGCCATTTCCGGGCGCAGTTCATCCGGCATTCGCATCTTCGACGTGGCGAAGGGCGAACAGATCGTCGGCGCAGCGCTGATCGACGAGACCGAGGAGCCTGAGAATCCGGCCGAGCAAGCCATCGCGGCAGAGCTGTCGGGCGCAGACGACCCGTCCGCCGCCTGACGGGCCATTTCCGGTATGTGATTAAAAAATGGGCAACCGGTCGCGGTGAGGGTTGCCCATTTTCTTATGTGCTCAAAAACCGGGCAGTGACCCAGAGCGGGTTCGGATCCGATTGCATCAAACCGGCCGCTTCGTACCATTATTTTACCGCATTTTCCGGGCCGCCGGGAGTTTCCACCCGGCTCAACAAGGCACTAACGCACGGGCTGCTCACCGCGCATGCACTGGACGATGCCGGTCGCGATCATCACCTGCCCGATATAGTAGAGCGGCCAGATCAGCAGTTCAGGCAGCGGGGCGAAATCGACGGTGCCGCGCTGCGAGAAGATCAGCCAGTCGCTCACCACGAACAGCACCGCCCCGGTGCCAACGCGGTAGCGCGGGAAGCGGCTATACCAGGCGGAGGCCGCCATTGCGCCAAGGAAGCAGGCGTAGATTGCAATCGCTACCACACCGCTCAACAGGTAGCTGATGACCGGCGTGCCGACCAGCAGCGCGAAGCTGAACAAGCGCTGGCTCGGACTGTGGCGAGCCCGCGGATTGCGCCAGTAAAGCGCCACCGCCACGCAATGCGCCGCCGCGAATAGCGCGCCGCCGACTTCGAACCACAGCGCGATCGCAACATCGCCGGCCGCTGCCAGCAATAAGGTGCCAACCAGCAGAAACCGGTCGGCGCGGTGGCGATCATGTGGTGTTCGCAGCAGCGCATAGAGCGCAAGCAGGCCCACCGAAGCCCCCTTGGCAAGCAACCCCCAAACGCCCTCGAACACCGGTTGGTCGCTCAGAAAATAAAACGCGGTCGCTGCCGCGACGCTCGCCAGCAGCCAAGGCCTCTGCTCGATCAGCGCCTGTTTTGCCATGCCCGTCTTCCCGTCATCCTGCCCGCTCGGGGCTTGTCGTGGAGCTAACACGCAATTACGCGGCTCACCATGACCGCAACGGCGACTATGCACGATGTGCACATCATTGGTGGCGGGCTCGCCGGGAGCGAGGCCGCATGGCAACTGGCCCGGCGCGGGGTGAAGGTGCGCCTGTCGGAAATGCGCGGGAGCGGGGAGATGACCGCAGCGCACCAGACCGATGGTCTGGCCGAGCTGGTTTGCTCCAATTCCTTCCGTTCGGACGATGACACGAAGAACGCGGTCGGCCTGCTGCACCATGAGATGCGTGCGCTCGGTTCTCTGGTGATGCGCGCCGGCCACGCCGCACGGGTGCCGGCGGGCAGCGCCATGGCGGTCGATCGCGATGTGTTCTCGGCCGAAGTCGAGAAGGCGCTGAGCGAACACCCCAATGTCACCATTGTGCGCGAGCGGGTGGACGTACTGCCCGCGGCCGGCCTCACCATCGTTGCGACCGGCCCGCTCACCGCCGATGCGCTGGCGGGCAGCATCGTCAAGGCGACGGGTGCTGAACGGCTCGCCTTCTTCGATGCCATCGCCCCGATCGTGCACCGCGATTCGATCGACATGAGCAAGGTGTGGATCCAGTCGCGCTGGAACAAGCGCACCGAGGCCTCCAACCAAGGCGGCGATTATATCAACTGCCCGATGAACGAGGAGCAGTATCGCGCCTTCCACCGCGGCTTGATCGAGGGCGAGAAGACCGAGTTCAAGCAATGGGAAAAGGACACGCCCTATTTCGATGGCTGCATGCCGATCGAGGTCATGGCCGAGCGCGGGGTGGACACGCTGCGCTTCGGGCCGATGAAAGGCGTGGGGCTCGACAATCCCTTCGACGTGACCCCCGAATTTCCGCAGGGGCGCTGGCCCTATGCGGTGGTGCAGCTGCGGCAGGACAACAAGCTGGGCACCTTGTGGAACATGGTCGGCTTCCAGACCAAGCTGAAATATGCCGCGCAGATCGCGCTGTTTCGCACCATTCCGGGGCTGGAGAATGCCGAGTTCGCCCGGCTGGGCGGGCTGCACCGCAACACCTTCCTCAATTCGCCGCAAGTGCTCGACCGCCAGCTGCGCCTCAGGTGCGCGCCGCATATCCGCTTTGCCGGGCAGGTGACGGGCTGCGAAGGCTACGTCGAGAGCGCCGCGATCGGGCTGGTCGCAGGAATGATGGCGGCAGCGGAGCTGGCCGGGCGCGACTGGCACCCCCTGCCCGCCACCACGGCTCTCGGCGCGCTGCTCTCCCACATCACCGGCGATGCCGAGGCCGAGACGTTTCAGCCAATGAACGTCAATTTCGGCCTGTTCCCGCCCTTGCACGACGTCGGCAAAAAGGTGCGCAAGGAAGCCTATACCACCCGGGCGAAGGCCGATCTCGCCCGCTGGCTCAGCGAGACCCGCGAGGCGGTGCCCGTCTGACCGGTCAGCACTTGCACACCGGCTTTTTCTGCGCCGGCTTGGGCGCGGTGGTGGCAAATTCGCGGGGGGTGAGGCGACCGTCGGCATCCTTGTCGGCGCCCTCGAAGCGGTTGACCGTTGTCACCGCCCACTCCTCGAAGGTCAGCAGGTTGTTGCCGTCCTGATCGAGCGCGCGGAACCCGGCCGTACGGGTGGAAAGCATCTCGTCCCGGCTAATCAGCCTGTCGCGATTACGATCATAACGAAAGAAGCGCTGTTCTTCGCGGGTCAGCTCGCTGACTTCGGGTGGCGGTGGCCCCTTCATCGCGCCCGGATCGGCGATCGGCAGGGCGGCGGGATCAGGAGGCGTGTCCTGTTCCAGAGGCGGCGGCGCCCCGGCTTCCACCGCGGCCCGTCCCTGCCACCAGAACAGCCCCACTCCGACCAGCGCCAACGCCGCCAATCCACCTGCCAAAGCCTGTCGCAACGGTCTGCCCCCCTTGCTGCACGCCTGCGTAATTATCCGTAATCAGGTCAAAAAGATAGCCGCTCGCAATGCGGTAAGCGAAGCGCCCCGCCCCGCCATCAGCGGTTGCCCGCCGCGCCTCAGCGCCCGCAGCGCCAGCGCTTCGAGCACGGCCAGACCGCGCTGACCAGCAGGCATCCGACCACCCGGACCGGCGACTCTACGCCCAGCGGAAACGAGCGCGGTTCGCTCCTGCGGCTGCGACACCATGCCTGCCGCCTCGGCAATCGCCCAGCGCGCGCCGGCTGCGGCAAGTCGCGGCGCATCCTCGGCCGCGCCCAAGCCGGTAAAAAACGCGCCGCGCCCGGCTCCGAAGGCTTCCGCCTCCTCGCGGCCAAGTGCGGTTGCCGTGACAAAAACTTCCCAGCCATCAATCATGGCAACCAGTGCGCTTTCCTGCCCGGCCCAGTCGCGTCCAATCGCATCGAGCACCCGGTCGCCGCGCGGGCGTTGGCCGATCGGCTTGTCCAGTGCCTCGCGCCACCAGGCGAGCCGCATCTGCCCCAGCATAGGTTCATTGGTGCGCGCCACGATCCGGGCGAGCCGACGATCAAGCTGAAGCGCTGTGGTTAACGCTGCGCGAAGACTTGGCGCGCTCCAGGCGATCGCCAGTTCCGCTTCAGGCGGCAGAAGCTCGTCTTTCGCAGCATCCATGGCTCTGCGCGTGCCTAATTCGCGCGGCTGCCATTGGCAAGCAAACTGTCCCGCAACGGTACGCGTCACAGATCGGGAAACCTCTGGAACGGCATTAGGATGCGGTTAACCACGCTCTTTGGCAAACCGCTTACCAGACCTGACATACGAAGCGCGCTGCATCTGGAAATTCCCGCAATCCGGGGAAGATTCAGGGGAAGGACGCGCACCTTATGAAGCGAGACACCATCGAGCGGCAGTCGTTTCTGCGCTCGCTCCTGCATGACAGGACCGCCAACACAATCGCCATTTCTGCCGCGGCCATGATCCCCTTGCTGGCAATGGTCGGCGGCGGCATCGATGCGAGCCGCTACTACATGACCGCTTCGCGCATGCAGGCCGCGTGCGACGCGGGCGCGCTGGCCGCACGCCGGGCCATGACGACCGACGAATTCACCAGCGCCCACCGCAATATCGGCCTCGATTTCTTCGACCAGAACTTCTCGGATGGCATGTTCGGGGTCGAAAATGGCCAACGCGATTATGCCAGCGATGGCGAAGGCACCGTCACCGGCACCGCCAGCGGCACGCTGCCGACCAGCATCATGGGGGCTTTCGGCTACGATTCGTTCCAGATCGAAGTGAGCTGTTCGGCCGAGATCAATATCTCGAACAGTGATATCATGTTCGTGCTCGACGTCACCGGCTCGATGGCGGACTGCCCGGACAACTCCAAGTGCAGTTCTGGCCCGGGTTCCAAGATTGTCGCGCTGCGCGAAGCGGTGATGAACTTCTATGACACTGTCGAAGCGGCAACCTCGGCCAGCGCACAGATCCGTTACGGGGTCGTGCCCTATTCGCAGCAGGTCAATGTCGGCTTCTCGATCCCCGACGAATACATGGCGACCCGCAACACCTACCAGTCGCGTGTGGCCCGCTTCGAGGAGAAGTTCACCTTTATCCCCGGCAACGGGATCAAGGAAGGTGACGAGATCGTGGTCTCCGACCAGACCGAATGGCTGCCGCGCTCGACCGCCAACTTCGGATCCAGCAACAAGGATCACTACCGTTTCCGCACCAGTCCCACGGCGGACAAAACCGCGGCGCAGAATTTCTGCTGGAACACCCTGCCCGGCACCTACACCGTCGGCGACCAGACCTGGCAGGTTTTTGCCCCCACTGAATACCGCACCGGGGTGTGGAGCGGCGGCAGTTCGAACAATCGCGGCGGCTGTCGCGGGCGCTTGCGCAAGACCCGTATCGCAACCGCGGCGGATGTGATCCCCGATCAGACCGTGCGCAACGTCGTTTGGAAGGACTATGTCTACTGCCCGGTCGACACCGATGATGACACGCCGTGTGATGTGAACAACCCGGCCGATAGCCCGGCGGGCTGGGAGACGGTTGATCTGTCGACCCTGTACGACGACAACAAGATCGCGACGCCGACCGGCACCAACGGTGCGATGGTGACACAGACCTGGGGTGGTTGCATCGAGGAACCCTCGACGGTGCTGACCGACAATTACAACCCGATCCCGGCGGCCGCGTATGACCTCAACATCAATCTTGTCCCAGTCAACGAGGAGCAGCGCTGGAAGCCGGCGCTCAACGGCATCGTTTGGAAGCGCGAGGATGGCACCACCAATGTGACCAACTGGCTCTACCAGACCGGCGATGAAAGTCGCCCGGGCTGGACCTGCCCGCGACCAGCGATGCGTCTGAACGAGATCGCCCGCGCTGACTTGCAAACCTATGTCAACGCGCTCACCGCCAGCGGCAACACCTATCACGATATCGGCATGCTGTGGGGCGCGCGTTTCATTTCGCCGCGCGGCCTGTTCGCTGCCGACAACACCAGCGCACCCAATGGCGATGCCATTGCCCGCCACATCGTGTTCATGACCGACGGTGTGCAGGTCAACAACGTCGAAAACTATTCGACCCACGGGGTCGAGTGGTGGGATCGCCGCATCACCGGCACCGGCAACGCGACGACCGAGTTCAACCGCCGGCGTGATCGTCTCCAGGCGATCTGTCGCGCCGCTCGGCAGGAGAACATCACGATCTGGGTGGTCGCCTTCGGCACCGCGCTGACCCAGAACCTGATCGATTGCGCTTCCCCCGGCCGTGCGTTCCAGGCCAATGATTCGGCGACCCTGAACGCCCGCTTCCAGGAAATCGCCCAGAAGATCGCTGCGCTGAGGCTCACGTCATGATCCGCACCTTCCCACACCGCTGCCGCACCCTGCTCGCTCGCCTCAAGCGCGACCGGCAGGGGGTTACCCTGGTCGAGTTCGGTTTTGTCGCGCCGGTGCTGTGCGTGCTGGTGATGGGCATCTTCGATATGGCCCACACCCAGTACACCAATTCATTGATCAATGGCGCGTTGCAGAAGGCCGGCCGCGATCTCACGCTCGAAACGGCGGGCAGCCAGCAGACCTCGATCGACGAGGCCGTGCGCGTCGAAGTGATGAAGGTCGTCCCGAACACGGCGACGGTGGAATTCGAGAAGCTCTCGCATTTCGATTTCAGCGACATCGGCGAGAGCGAGGAATACCAGGACGACAACGACGACGGCGAATGCAACGCTGGCGAGGTTTACGTCGATGCCAACGGCAACGGACAGTGGGATGCGAACCGCGGCCGCGAAGGGATCGGCGGCGCGCGCGATGCGGTGCTCTACACTGCGGTCGTCAGCTATCCGCGCCTCTTTCCGATGTATGGCCTCGTGGGCATGAACAACACGGTGACGCTGCGCGCGTCGACCGTTCTGCGCAACCAGCCCTTCGATGAACAAGACCGCTCGACCAATACGGGAAATTGCCCATGATCGCTTCACCTCTTGCCAAGATCGAGGCGTTCACCGGATGTCTTGCGACCCTGCGTCGGCGGCTGAAGGCCGACACCTCGGGCGTGGCCTTCGTCGAATTTGCCTTTACCGCGCCGATCGTGCTGGCGATGGGGATGCTCGGCACCGAGACCGCCTCTTTCGTCATCACCCACATGCAGATTAGCCAGGTGGCGATGCAGGTGGCCGACAACGCCTCGCGCGTGGGCGAACAGGACGTGCTGACCGCGCGCAAGGTCTATGAAAGCGACATCAACGAATCGCTCGTTGGCGCGGAAAAGCTGGGCGAGACCTTCGGCATCTTCGAGCGCGGGCGGGTGATTATCTCCAGCCTTCAGCAAAACGCCGATGGCGGACAGTGGATCGCCTGGCAGCGCTGCCGCGGCGCCAAGGTGTTCGATTCGAGCTACGGCCATGAAGGCGATGGCGCCACCGGTACCAGCTTTCAGGGCATGGGCGAACCCGGCAACCTCATCACCGCCAGCAATGGTACGGCAGTGATGTTTGTTGAAATCGCCTATGATTACGATTCGCTCACCCCGTTCGATATCTATGACGGGCGCACGATCCGCTACACCGCCGCTTTCAACGTGCGCGATTCGCGCGATCTGACGCAGCTGTATGACGACGGCCCTGCGGCCGATTGCAATACCTATTCAGCAGAGCGCCCGAGCTGATTGCAGCCGCGCCGCCCCGCCCCGGCGGCATTACGGCCTATTTGTAGCACACCTTGCGCGCGGCCTCGGCGATCCGCGCGGCATCGATCAGCGCGAGCCTTTCGAGGTTGGCGGCATAGGGCAGCGGCACGTCCTCGTTGCACACCCGCATCACCGGCGCATCGAGGTGGTCAAATCCCTCCTCCATGCAGATGCTGATGACTTCGGAGGCAATCGAGCAGGTCGGCCAGCCTTCCTCGGCCACGATCAGCCGGTTCGTCTTGGCAAGGCTGGCCAGCACGGTCTGCCTGTCGAGCGGGCGCAGGGTGCGAAGGTCGATCACCTCGGCATCGATCCCCTCGCCCGCCAGCGTGTTCGCCGCTTCCAAGGCAAGGCCGACACCGATCGAATAGCTGACGATGGTGACATCCTTGCCTTCGCGCATGATCCGCGCCTTGCCGATCGGCAGCACATAATCGTCGACCTCGGGCACATCGAAGCTGCGACCATAGACCAGCTCGTTTTCGAGGAACACGACCGGATCCTCGCAGCGGATCGCAGCTTTCAACAAGCCCTTGGCATCGGCCGCATCATAGGGCGCGATCACGATCAGGCCCGGCACGCTGGCATACCAAGGGCCGTAATTCTGCGAATGCTGCGCACCCACGCGCGAGGCCGCGCCATTGGGGCCGCGAAATACGATCGGGCAGCGCATCTGCCCGCCTGACATGTAATTGGTCTTGGCGGCCGAGTTGATGATGTGGTCAATCGCCTGCATGGCGAAATTGAAGGTCATGAATTCGACAATGGGCCTGAGGCCGCCCATCGCCGCGCCGGTGCCGATCCCGGCAAAACCATATTCGGTGATCGGCGTATCGATCACGCGCTTGGGGCCGAACTCGTCCAGCAGGCCCTGCGTGACCTTGTAGGCACCCTGATATTCGGCGACTTCCTCGCCCATCACGAACACGCGCGGATCGCGGCGCATTTCCTCAGCCATGGCATCGCGCAGCGCTTCGCGCACGGTCGTGCTGACCAGATTGGTGCCCGCCGGGATTGCCGGATCAGCGGCAGCGAGCGCCGGGGCCGGCTTTTCCACCTTTGGCGCAGGTGCAGGCACCGGTTCGGCCCCCGCAGCCGGAGCAGGCGCTTGCCCAGCATGGGCCGCCTCCCCTTCCCCCGCAATAAGCGCGATCACCGCACCCACCGCCACATCCTCGGTTCCGGCAGGCACAAGAATCTTTTCAAGCACGCCTTCATCGATGGCCTCGAACTCCATCGTTGCCTTGTCGGTCTCGATCTCGGCAATGATGTCCCCGGGTTCGATCCGGTCTCCTTCGGCCTTCAGCCACTTGGCGAGCGTGCCCTGCTCCATGGTCGGCGAAAGTGCCGGCATTTTCAATTCGATCCCCATGGCTCAATACTCCTCCACGAGAACATCGGTGTAGAGTTCACTCGGCGCGGGCTCGGGCGAAGTTTCAGCAAAATCGGCTGCGGCCGCCACATCGGCGCGGATCGCCTTGTCGATGGCTTTCAATTCGTCCTCGGTCTTGCCGGCTTCGATCAGGGTCTTCTTCAGCCCCTCGATCGGATCGTGATGATCGCGCTGTTCCTGCACCTCCTCGCGGGTGCGGTACTTGGCCGGATCGGACATCGAATGGCCGCGATAGCGATAGGTATTGCATTCCATCAGCACCGGGCCCTTGCCGGCACGCACGTGCGCAAAGGCAACCTCGGCGGCGGCCCGCACTTCGAGCACGTCCATGCCGTTCACTTCCATGCCCGGAATGCGGAAAGCGGTGCCGCGGCGGTAGAACCGGGTTTCTGCGGACGAACGCTTGGTTGCGGTGCCCATCGCGTATTGGTTGTCTTCGACCACGAAGACGATCGGCAGCTTCCACAGGGCGGCCATGTTGAAGGTTTCGTAGACTTGCCCCTGGTTGGCCGCGCCGTCGCCGAAATAGGCAAGGCACAGCCCACCGTCGTTATTATACTGGTGCGCCAGCGCGAGCCCCCCGCCCAGCGCCACCTGCGCGCCGACGATACCGTGGCCGCCGTAAAACTTGTGCGCGGTCGAGAACATGTGCATCGACCCGCCCTTGCCGCGCGAGATCCCGGATTCGCGTCCCGTCAGCTCGGCCATGATCACCTTGGGATCGATCCCGTAGGCGAGCATGTGCCCGTGATCGCGGTAGCCGGTGATGACGCTGTCACGGTCCTTGTCGAGGGCCGATTGCAGCCCGATCGCAACCGCCTCCTGGCCGATATAGAGGTGGCAGAAGCCGCCGATCAACCCCAGCCCGTAAAGCTGACCGGCCTTCTCCTCGAACCGCCGGATCAGCAGCATCTGGCGATAGAATTCGAGCATCTCCGCTTCGGACGCGGCGTAACGCTTTGTGGCCTCGAAGGCCTCTTGCAGCGAATGCAGAATGAAGTCGCCCTCGTCCGGTGCGGGCGCGGCGGTAGCGGGCTTTTTGGCCAAGGTCAGTATCCCTCTCTCTGGCGCGCTCGTGGGGAGGAGAAACGCCGTCCAATGAGTGTGTCTATAGGCAGGCAAACGTGCGCGACGCAACGGCAAGCCGTTGCAGAAAAGCGAACGCGCATACGAAATCAGGGCGTCCGGGACACCTGGGCGGGATCACTCGTCCTCGAGGGTGATCACCACTTCATCCTCGTGGATCACACCCAGCTTCTCGCGCACCAGTTCGCTGGCCAGATCGGGATCGGTCGCTTCGGGATCGAGCAGCCGGACGCGGTTGCGCAGCGCGTCGCGCTCAGCGCTCAGTTTGGCAATTTCCTGTTCGCGCTGTGCAAGCGCAGCGGCGTTCTCGCTCCACGCCAATAGCCCCGTCGGCCCGGCGATCGCCAAGCCAGCCAGCACCAGCAGCACGGCCAGAGCGATCAGCTGCTTGCCTCGCTCGCTCGAAAACGCCCTGCGCATGGTGGCCCCAAACCCCTTCAATCTGCCCCGTTCATCGACACGGCAACAGAATCACACTTGGCCCCGCGCCGCAAGAGCATTGCGCCGGCTTGTGCCAATATTCCCCGCAGACTGCGCGCGACAAGCCATATAGTAATTGCGTTTCGATCTGATACTTAAACCTTCAACGAGACGAGAAAGGCAGACCCATGCAGATCATCGCTCACGATCCGGCCCGTTTCGCGGACCTTCCCGACTATCCCTTCGCCGAAAACTGGCTGACGATCGATCTGGGCGAGGGTTTCTCGGGCCGAATGCACTATCTCGACGAAGGTCGGAAGGATGCCCCGCCGGTGCTGCTGCTGCACGGCGAACCCTCGTGGTCCTACCTCTACCGCAAGATGATCCCGCTGCTGGTGGAGGCAGGCTTGCGCTGCCTTGCCCCCGACCTGATCGGCTTCGGCAAGAGCGACAAGCCGGACGAGCAGGCCTTTTACTCCTATGCCCGCCAGGTCGACTGGCTGCGGCAGTGGCGCGATGCCGTGGTGCCCCAGGTCGCCGGGCTGTTCTGTCAGGACTGGGGCGGGCTGCTGGGCCTGCGGCTGGTCGGGCAGGAGCCGGAGCGTTTCGCCTTCGTCGTCGCCAGCAATACTTTCCTGCCCACCGGCGGCGGAGCGGCCTCGCCGGGCTTCCTCGCCTGGCGCGAATTCGCCCGGTCCTCGCCCGATTTCCGGATCGGTGCAATCATGGATCGCGGTTGCCAGAGTGGGCTCAGCGAGGCCGAGATCGCCGCCTATGATGCCCCCTTCCCCGACGAGGCGAGCAAGGCTGGCGCGCGCGCCTTTCCGCAGCTGGTGCCGATCGAGGACGACAAGCCCGGCGTTGCCGAAAATATCGCCGCGTGGGAGGGCCTCGCCAGCTTCGACCAGCCCTTCCTCACCCTGTTCGGCGAGGACGATCCGGTACTCGGACAGGCAGGGCCGCTGCTGGCAAAGCGCATCAAGGGCGCCGCAGGCCAGCCTCATGCGATGCTCCCCGCCTGCGGCCATTTCAGCCAGGAGGACCGCCCGGCGGAATTGGCCGAAGGGGTGATCGCCATGGCGCGCAAGGCGGGCTTTCTCGCTTGACACAAACCGCCGCCGCGTCCGCTTCTTCCCCCGATCTCACCCGCGCGCAGGAGCGGGCGCTGGCGCTGACCATCGCGGTGGTCACGGCCAATGCCTATTACATCCATCCGATCATCGGTGAAGTCGCACGCGGGTTTGGCGTGGGCGCGGCAGAAATCGGTCTGGTGCCGGCGTTGAACCAGCTGGCGCTGGCGCTCGGCATCCTGCTGCTGCTGCCGCTGGGCGATTTCTTTTCCAACCGTCGCTTGTGCCTGATCTTTGTCGCTGGCCAGACGCTGTGCCTGCTCGGCATGGTGCTGGCCCCGGACTTCGCCAGCTTCACCGCTGCCTCGGCCCTGCTCGGCTTCACCACCATCGCACCCTATCTGATCCCCGCCTACGCCTCCAGACGGGTGGCACCCGAACGCTTGGGACAGGTCACCGCAAGGCTCACCGCGGCAGTGATCTTCGGCATTCTGGTGGCGCGGGTAAGCGCAGGAATTATCGCCGAGCACGCTGACTGGCACACGGTCTATGTGTGCGCCTTTGTGCTGATGGCCGCTGTCACCGCTTTTCTCCCCTTGGCGATGCGCAGCGAGGTGGCCCCGGCGCGGCAGCCGCCAGCGGGATACAGCACGCTGATCGCCTCGGTTTTCACGCTCGCGGCAAGGCACCCCGACATGCGGATCTCGGCCACGATCCAAGGGCTGAACTTTGCGATCTTCACGGCGAGCTGGCTGGCGCTGGCGCTGCATCTCACCAGTCCTGAACAGGGTTATGGCACCGATGATGTCGGCTACCTCGCAGGGGTCGCGGCGATCAGCGTTTTCACCACGCCGAGGCTCGGACGCTGGGCGGACACGGTCGGCCCGCGCAAGGCGCGTGTGGCAGCAGCCGTGGTGCAGTTGACCGGGATCGCGCTGTTCTATCCCCTCGGCTCGAACATCTGGAGCGTGCTGGTTCCGCTGCTTGTGACCAACATGGTTGGCCCCACAATCGACGTGACCGGCCGCATGACGATGTTCACCCTCGCCCCCGAAATCCGCACCCGGCTGACCACCAGCTACATCGTTACCATGTTCGTCGGCGGGGCGGTTGGCAGCGCGATTGGCACGGCGGTTTTCGATGCGGGTGGATGGCCTGCAACATGTGCGGTGCTGCTGGCGATGTCGGCAGGCCTGCTGACGCTGGCCATTTATGCCGAATGGCGCTGGCAGCGCTTGCAGGGACGATGGTGACCCCGGCGCGATTCGAACGCGCGGCCCCCAGATTAGGAATCTGGTGCTCTATCCGGCTGAGCTACGGGGTCCCGAGAGCCTCCATAGCAGCGCCAGTGTCGCGCGCAATATCGGCTCGCAAGGCCGCAAGGGCGACCTGCATCAAGCAGGGCGGCGGTTGACCAGCCAAATCAGCCGCCCGCAGCTTACGCCGCTTTATCGCGAGCCGGATCGCGGCGGCGATACAGGCGAAGTCAATTCAACTTGTCCGGCGGCGCGATCGGGAAAGGTAGCGGGGCAACCGGCACGCCTTCCTCGATCAGCGCCTTGGCTTCGGCGAGGGTCGTCTGGCCGTGGATCGGTGCCTCGTCGCGCTCGCCGTAATACATCGCACGCGATTCTTCGGCAAACTTGTCGCCCACCCACGTGCTGTGTTTGAGCGCTTCGGCCTGCGCTTTGGCGAGCGCGGCGAGCGCCTTTTGCACCTGCGGCGGCAGCGGGGTGTTGGCAACAGGGCGTGCGGTTTCCGACGGCAGGACTTCCTGACGTTGGTTGCCCTTGGCAGGAACGGCGGGCGCCATCGGGGCCTTGCTCACCGCGCCCGATCCGCAATGCGGGCATTCCAGCAAGCCGCGCGCAAGCTGGTCGTCATAGTCCGCCGATGAGCCGAACCAGCCCTCGAACCGGTGACCATCGTCGCAGGAGAGATCAAACACGATCATACTGCCTCACGATGTGGTGATGACACGGCGATTGGCAAGTGCCGGGATCTGCGTGCGCACGGCTTCGATGCGGGCAAGATCAATTTCGCAGAAAGCCAGCCCGGGCGCCTCGCCGCCCATATCGAGCAGCACTTCGCCCCAGGGATCAACGACGAGGCTGTGCCCATAGGTCACGCGGCCGTCCTCATGGCTCCCGACCTGCGCTGCGGCGATCACGAAGGCGGAAGCCTCGATCGCGCGGGCGCGCAGCAGCACGCGCCAATGCGCCGCGCCGGTGGGCTTCGTGAAAGCAGCAGGCACTGCAATCGCATCGCAGCGCCGGTTGCCCAGTTCAGCAAACAAAGCGGGGAAGCGCAGATCATAGCAGATCGTCAGGCCCAACCTGCCAACCGGCGTATCCTCCACCGTCACCACCGCCTCACCGGGTCGGTAGGCAGCGCTCTCTTGCCATGTCTCGCCGGTGTCGAGCTCGACATCGAACATGTGGATCTTATCGTAGGTGTCCGGGCTTTTCCCACTTGGAGGAAAAACCATCGCGCGGTTGGCATTCCGGCCGCCAGGCAACGCCACGGCCATTGATCCGAGCGCAAGCGTCAAGCCGCACTCCTGCGCGACTTTGCCAAGCATCGCGACGTAGGGCGATTGGTCCTGCGGAAGGATATGAGCGGCCGCGCGCGCGCGGTTTCGGTCAAGCAGCAGCGACATTTCGGGCGTAAACAGCATCTGCGCCCCACCCGCTCGCGCGGCATGGGCGGCATCGCGAATGCTATCGAAATTGCGGCCCGGATCGATCCCAGAGCACATCTGCAGGACAGCGATGATCGGCACCGGCCCGCCCGCCCTATCCCGCCAGCCCCTTACCGGCCAACAATGCATCGAGTTTGCCCGCGCGCTCGAGCGCGTGGAGATCGTCCGATCCGCCCACATGCACTGCGCCGATAAAGATCTGCGGCACTGTCATGGCTTGGGGTGCGCGCTCCAGCATTTCGGTTCGCTTCGGGCCGCCCATGGTAATGTCATATTCGTTGTAGAGGGCGCCCTTGCGATCAAGCAGGTGCTTGGCCCGCACGCAGAAGGGGCAACCAAACTTGGTGTAGATATCAATTTGTGGTGGGGGCATTGGTCCCTCTTGAAAGCTCCGGTCGAAAAACCAGATAAAGGCTGTTGCCGCTTTCTGCCAGTCTTGGGGAATGTGTGGCAACAGGCGGGTGCTGCATCCGGCAGGCCCGCGTCACAACCAGATCGCTCGAACAAGAGGATTTGCTGATATGTCGCGTTTTGATTTTACTCCCTATCGCCGCTCCACCGTGGGTTTCGATCGCCTGTTCGACTTGCTCGAAAATCAGGCGCGGTTCAATGCAGGCGACAACTATCCCCCGTTCAACATTTCGCGCCGCGGTGAAGACAATTACCGTATCACGCTGGCCGTGGCCGGTTTCCGCGCCGGCGATCTCGATATCACCGCGCAACAGAACCTGCTTATCGTGCAGGGCCGCAAGCGTGAAGAAGCGGCCGACGGCAGCGAACTGATCCACGTCGGTATCGCCAACCGCGGGTTCGAACGCCGCTTCGAACTGGCCGATTTCGTGCGTGTGGAAAGCGCCGATCTGGCCGACGGGCTGCTGACCATCGAACTGGTGCGGGAAGTGCCCGAGGCGATGAAGCCCCGCAAAATCGCGGTGGGCGGCCCGGCCCGGCTGAGCGCGGTGCCGCTCGACAGCAACAGCAACAGCGCGCAAGACAACCAGTCGAGCGCCGCCTGAGCCAGACATTTGCCAAGGCAAAGCCGAAATCAAAGGGGGCGGATCTAGCGATCCGCCCCCAGCGGCTTGCGCCGCCTCGCCCTGTAATGTCCGTCCGGGTCGCAGAAGACGGACAAAAAGGGCAAGCTCTAAAGCCGGGCGAGAATGTTCCAGGGAACGTCCAAAACAGCGACCCATCCTCGACCGATTACGGCCCGGATAAGTCGGAAAATCCTCTGAACGACCTCCCCATTGCTTTGGGTCTAATGCGGAAACGCAATCTCACGCAAGGGCAAACTTACAAACTTGTAAGGATACGACACTGCCATCCAAATGCCTGTAACAAAACGGTGCGGCACAGCTGAAACGCGGCTGGAACAGGCTCCCAAAGGCACGGTAAAACCGCTTTAGCCAGGGCCAGAAGGCAGCTTTGCGTCAAACGAGTCGCGATTGTTCCAGCGCGGCAGCAATAAATCCGGCGAACAGCGGGTGCGGATCGAAGGGGCGCGATTTCAGCTCGGGGTGGAACTGCACGCCGACGAACCACGGGTGATCGGGCCGCTCGACGATTTCGGGCAGCAGGCCATCGGGGCTCATGCCCGCGAAGATCAGGCCCTGCTTCTCCAGCGGCGCGATAAACGCGCTGTTGACCTCGTAGCGGTGGCGGTGGCGTTCCGAGATCATTTCGGCCCCTCCATAGATACGAGAGGTGTGGCTGTTAGCGCTGAGCTTGGCCGGATAGGTTCCAAGGCGCATTGTGCCCCCCAGATCCCCACCCGCCGCACGCTGCTGGAGGCCTTCCTTGCTCATCCATTCAGTGATGATGCCCACAACGGGGGTGTCGGTAGGACCGAATTCGGTCGATGAGGCGTGCGCAAACCCGGCCGCGCGCGCGCCCTCGATGCAGGCCATCTGCATCCCGAGGCAGATGCCGAAGAACGGCACCTTGCGCTCGCGCGCGAAGCGGACGCTGGCGATCTTGCCCTCGCTGCCACGCTCGCCAAAGCCGCCGGGCACCAGAATACCGTGCATCGGCTCCAACTGGGCGATGATCTGGCTGTCGTCGTCGCCTTCGAAGATCTCGGCGTCGATCCAGCGGATGTTGACCTTCACGCGGTTGGCCAGCCCGCCATGGACCAGCGCCTCGTTGAGGCTCTTGTAGGCATCGGGCAGACCGACATACTTGCCCACCACCGCAATGGTGACTTCGCCTTCGGGGTTGAAATAGCGGTCGGTGACGTCGCGCCAGGCCGAAAGATCGGGTTCGGGCGCGTCGGTGATGCCAAAGGCGCGCAGCACCTCGGCGTCGAGACCCTCGGCGTGATATTGCAGCGGCACCGAATAGATCGATGGCGCATCGAGCGCGGGAATCACCGCTTCCTTGCGCACGTTGCAGAAGTTGGCGATCTTCTGGCGTTCGGTATCGGGGATGGGATGCTCGGCGCGGCACAGCAGCAGATCGGGCTTGATCCCGAGGCTCGCGAGTTCGCGCACCGAATGCTGGGTCGGCTTGGTCTTCAGTTCGCCCGCGGCCTTGATATAGGGCACCAGCGTGACATGGACCGAAAGCGTCTGGAGCGGTTCGAGCTCGTTCCTGAGCTGGCGGATCGCTTCCATGAAGGGCAGCGATTCGATGTCGCCCACCGTCCCGCCGATTTCGCACAGGATGAAATCGTGATCGCCCTGATCGGCCAGCGCGAATTCCTTGATCGCGTCGGTCACGTGCGGGATCACCTGCACCGTCGCGCCAAGGTAGTCGCCGCGGCGTTCCTTGGCGATGATGTCGCGATAGACGCGGCCCGAGGTGATATTGTCGCTCTGCCGCGCACAAACGCCGGTGAAGCGTTCGTAGTGGCCGAGATCAAGATCGGTCTCGGCCCCGTCATCGGTCACGAACACTTCGCCGTGCTGGTAGGGGC
Organism: Erythrobacter sp.; assembly: GCA_046296035.1. Taxonomy (GTDB): domain Bacteria; phylum Pseudomonadota; class Alphaproteobacteria; order Sphingomonadales; family Sphingomonadaceae; genus Erythrobacter. Next base: position 353,174 of record JBKBLZ010000001.1, read on the forward strand.
TCATCGTGCCCGGATCGACGTTCAGATAGGGGTCGAACTTGCGGATGCGAACCTTGTAGCCACGCGCCTGCAACAGCGCTGCGAGCGATGCTGCCATGAGACCTTTGCCGAGCGAGGAGACCACGCCGCCGGTGATGAAAATGAACCGCGCCATGGGGGTCGGGCCTTAAGCAACGAGAGGGATTCGGGGCAAGCGAATTGCGGTGGAGCGCGGCGCTCCATCCACAGCTATCATCGGGAAGCACGGCAAAGCGAAGCCGCGCGGGGAAATTACTCGGCAGCCGGTTCCTGCGCGGGAGCCGGGCCTTCGCCAGAGGCCGGAGCCGCCGGCGCCGCTGGCTGTTCGGCCAGCAGATCGGGTGCCGGAGCGCCATTGGCACGTTCCAGCGTCGTAGTGACCGAGCCGACCCGGCTTTCACGCACCGCCAGCGCAGCGAGCACGATCGACAGGGTCACAAAGGCAATCGCCAGCCATTTGGTCGCACGGGTGAGGAAATCCGCCGCGCCGCGCGCACCGAAGGCGCCCGAGGGGCTGCCACCGATGCCCAGCCCACCGCCTTCCGAACGCTGCATCAGCACCACGCCTACCAGCGCGGCGGCCACGATGGCCTGGATCACGGTGAGGAATATGAACAGCGACATGAACCAATCTCGTGTGATGGACGCGGAGCACGTCCGGCTGTGATACTGGCGCGCCATGTAGGCGCACGGGGGGGAATCGGCAAGGGCGAGCGGCAGGACACCCTGTCCGTTCAGTGGTCGGACGGCTCGCCGGCAGCCAGAGCGATGCCCATGAGGCTGTCAGCCGTCAGGCTCGCTCCGCCAACCAGCGCCCCGCCCACCTCGGGCACAGCGAAGATTTCGGCAGCGTTCTCGGGTTTCACCGAGCCGCCATAGAGGATGCGCACCTCGCGCCCCTGGTCCTCGCCGTAGAGATCGACCAGCAGCTTGCGGATGGCGCTGTGCATCTCGGCAATGTCGGCGGCGGTGGCGACATTGCCGGTGCCGATCGCCCAGATCGGTTCATAGGCCACGGTAATGCGCTCAGCCACGTCGGCGGGGGTATCGGCGGGCGCGGGCAGCGAGGCCTTGAGCTGCTTCTTGACGAAGGCGACCGCTCTGCCCGATTCGCGGGTCTGGGCGCTCTCGCCGCAGCACATGATGATCCTGAGGCCTGCGGCAAGCGCCGCCTGCGCCTTTGACCGCACCAGCGTGTCGCTTTCGCCGTGGCCCTGCCGCCGCTCGGAATGACCGAGGATCACGAACTTCGCGCCCGCATCGGCCACCATCGCTGCCGAAATGTCGCCGGTGTAGGCGCCGCCGTCGGCCTGGTGGCAATCCTGCGCCCCCACCGAGATCTGTTCGGCCTCGCGGTGGATCGGGTGGATCAGCGTGAAGGGCGGCGCGAGCGCGACTTCCACCTTCATGTGGCGCTGGGCGGCACGATCGATCGCGCGCGCTTCGGACAGCATTGCCCGGGTGCCGTGCATCTTCCAGTTTCCGACGATGTAGGGTCGGCGTGTCATGGTTTTGTCCTGCACCTGAATGATTCGAGAGGTTTGCATCGCCCGAACGGCGATTCTGTTGCTGCTGTATCGCCCTGGGGCGGCGTCCGCTAGCCGAGGACGACGATGTAGTCAAAACTGGCGGTGACCTGTTGCCGCGCGGTCGCATGGCCTATAAAGCGCCCCACGCGTCGCCATCGGCTTGGCGCGCGCCGGGGCAAGACAGCACACCCCTGCCGTAAGCCAGTTTTCCTATCGGGATCATTACCGCAATGCTCACCTTCTTCCGCCGCTTCTTCCAGTCGAAAATCGGCCTGCCGATCTTTCTCGGCTTCCTGGTGCTGATGGCGCTGGCCTTCGCGGCGGCAGATATTTCCGGGACGACGACATTCGGCGGCGTGTCCGGCGGTGACCGCGTGGCGGTGGTGGATGGAGAACCGATTGCCAGCAGCGAGCTGGTGAGCGCTGCCAACACCGCGCTCGATCAGGTGCGCCAGCAGAACCCGAACCTGACCATGCCCGAATTCATCGCGGCCGACGCGCTTGATGAAGTCATGCGCCAGCTGATCGATCGCAACGCCATCGGACTCTACGCGAAGAATTATGGCCTCAGGGCGGGTGACAACCTCGTCAACAGCGAGATCCTGCAGATCGAGGCGTTCAAGTCGCTGAGCGGCCAGTTTGACGAGCAAACCTATCTTGCCGCACTGCGCCAGAAGGGCCTGACCGATGCGATGTTCCGCCGCGATCTTGTCAACGGCCTGCTCGATGACCAGCTGCTCCGCCCCGCCTTGGCCGCGCCGCAGATGCCCGCCAAGATCGCGCGTCAATATGCCGCGCTGGTGCTTGAACGCCGCAAGGGCGAAATTGCGCTGATCCCGAGTGCCGCTTTCGCCCCCGCCGGCGATCCGAGCGAGACGCAGCTGGCCGAATGGTACGGCAAGAACCGCGCCCAGTTCATGCGGCCCGAACGTCGCACGCTGCGCTTTGCGGTGTTCGGCGACGATACCCTGAAAGTCAACGCGGTGCCGACCGAGGCCGAAATCGCCGCGCGCTACAAACGCGATGCCGCCAAGTATCAGGCGACCGAGCGCCGCGCGGTGACAGCCTTCGTGGTGCCGACCAAGGATGCCGCGAGCGCGCTTGCCCAGCGCATCAAGAGCGGGACTTCACTCGAAGCTGCTGCGCGCGAGGCCGGTTTCAGCGCCTCCGCGTCCCCGCTGCGTGACCGCGAGGCGCTCGCCGGCGCCACCAGTTACGCCTTCGCCCAGAACGCTTTCAAGGCAGCCAAGGGTGACGTGATCGAGCCTGCACAGGGTACGCTCGGCTGGTATGTGGCGCGCCTCGATACGATCGAGCGCATTCCGGCGCGCAGCCTTGCCGATGTGCGCGGTGCGATTGCCGAAGCGCTCGCCGCCGAAAAGCGCAGCGCCGCGATTGCCGATCTGGTTGCCGAAATCGAAGGCGAGATCGACGGCGGCACCGCGCTGGCCGAAGTCGCCAAGACCTATGGCCTTACGGTCGAGACCACCCCTGCCCTGCTCGCCGACGGCAGGGCCTTCGGCCGCCCTGACGTGCAGATCGTCCCCCAGCTGGCGGCTGTGCTGGCAACCGCATTCCAGATGGAGGAAAGTGAGCCGCAACTGGCCGAAGTGGTGGCGGGCAAGCAGTTCGTGGTGTTCGAGGTGGCCCGCGTCGACGAAGCCTCGGCTCCGCCGCTTGCTGAAGTGCGCGATCAGGCCGTGGCCGGCTGGAAGCGCGCGCAGGGCGCGGTGCTCGCCCGCGCTGCGGCCGACCGGGTTGTCGCCAAGGCGCGCGGGGGCAGCGGTCTCGATGCCGCGCTTGCGGCCGAAGGCAAGCCGTTCGAACGCGAAAAGATCGATCTTGAACGCCGCGCGCTGCTGGCCCAGCGTGGAGGCAACATTCCACCGCCGCTGGTGTTGATGTTCAGCATGGCCGAAGGCTCGGTCAAGGTGCTCGAAGGGCCGCGCAATATCGGCTGGTATGTCGTCAGCCTTGATGACATCAGCACCGCTCCGGTCGAGAGCGAGCCGAGCCTGCTTGAACAAACCCGTCGCCAGCTCGCCCCCACCCTGAGCGAGGAATATCGCCGGCAAGCCGCCGCAGCGATGCGCAAGGAATTGGGCACCACCCGCGACGACGCGGCGATTGCGGCCGTGCGCAAGCGGCTGGCCGGCGAATAGTGAGCGCAGGCGCCGGCCGCTTCGTGAGCAACCGTTTCGACAATCCGTGCACCGGGCTGCCCGAAAACGCCGCCGCCGCCGTTGCCGCGCTGGCAGGCGGTGGCCCTGCGCTGGTGTGGCGCCGGCTCATCGTCGACAGCGACACGCCGGTGGGGGTGGCGCGACGGCTGATGGTCGCCGGGCGCGGCGACTTCCTGCTCGAAAGCGTCGAGGGCGGCGAGGTGCGCGGGCGCTACAGCCTGCTCGGGCTTGACCCCGATCTGGTGTTCCGCGCCAGCGGCAAGGAAGCCTCGATCAACCGCAACTGGCGGCATGACCGCGCCGCCTTTGTCCCGTGCGCGGGTGATGCCCTTTGCGAACTGCGCGCGCTTGCTGCGAACTGCCGGATCGATCCGCTGCCCGAAGGTCTGCCGCCGGCGCTAGCCTGTCTCGTCGGCTATCTCGGCTACGAGACCATCGGGCTGGTCGAGCGCCTGCCGCGCGCCCCCGACAGCGCGCTGGCCCTGCCCGACATGCTGTTTGTGCGGCCTACTGTCATTCTGGTGTTCGACGGACTGACCAATGCGCTTTGTGCGGTCGCGCCGATCTGGCAGGCGGACGATCCGCAAGGTGCGGTGATCGATGCGGGCGAACGGATCGATGCAGTGCTGAGCCGGCTGGGCGAAGCAATGCCGCGCGAGGTGAATCCCGGGCTGCCCGATACTCTGCCCGACCTGTCGCCAGTGATCGCGCCCGACGATTACACGGCGATGGTGCGACGCGCGAAAGACTACATTCTGGCCGGAGACATTTTCCAGGTCGTGCTCGCGCAGCGTTTCACCTGCCCCTTTCCGTTACCGCCGCTGGCGCTCTACCGCGCGCTCAGGCGGGTAAACCCCTCGCCGTTTCTCTATTTCCTCGATCTGCCAGGCTTTGCGCTGGTCGGCTCCTCGCCCGAAATCCTCGTGCGTGTGCGGGATGGCGAAGTCACCATTCGCCCGATCGCGGGAACCCGGCCACGCGGGGCGACACGCGACGAGGATAGTGCCAACGAAGCCAGCCTGCTGGCCGATCCGAAGGAGCGCGCCGAGCATCTGATGCTGCTCGATCTGGGGCGCAATGACGTGGGCCGGGTGGCAAGGGCAGGCACGGTGGAGGTGACAGACAGCTTCACCATCGAACGCTACAGCCATGTGATGCACATTGTCAGCAATGTGGTGGGTCGGCTCGATCCTTCGAAGGACGCGCTCGATGCCTTGTTTGCGGGCTTTCCGGCGGGCACCGTTTCGGGCGCACCCAAGATCCGTGCGTGCGAGATCATCGCGAGCCTTGAGCCGGAAACGCGCGGGGCCTACGCCGGGGGCGTTGGGTATTTTGCGCCCGACGGGAGCCTTGATTCCTGCATCGTGCTGCGCACCGCGGTGGTCAAGGACGGGGTGATGCATGTGCAGGCGGGCGCGGGGATCGTCGCGGATTCCGATCCCGATTACGAACTCGCCGAATGCCGCGCCAAGGCCGGGGCCTTGATCGCCGCCGCGCGCGAGGCGGTGCGGGTGGCGGGTGAGCCGGGGTATGGCCAGTGATGCGCGCCGCCGCTTTGTGGAGTGCCGCAATGCTGGCACTCGCCGGATGTTCGGAGCAACCGGCAGGCGAGCCGCTGGTGCGTGCTCGGCTTGACGGGTCCCAGCCCGAAGCCAAGGCGAGGCCAACGCCGACACCCACGACGCGTCTCGCCGCCGACAGCGCCTGCCGCAAGGTGACCTTCGAGGACGTGTCCTTCACCCACTGCACCGCCGATCCGGCCAAGCACCGCATCGCCATGGCGAACCTCGGCGCAGACAAGCAGCCCTTCGCCTCGCTCTCTGCCTTCGCGGCAAGCGTCGATCCCGCGACGATCGCCTTTGCCATGAACGGCGGGATGTACGGCGATGACCTCAAGCCCGTCGGCTACTATGTCGAGGGCGGCGAGCGACTGAAGGAACTGGATCGCGGCACCGGTAAGGGCAATTTCTACATGAAGCCCAACGGGGTGTTCTTCGGCACCGGCGGCGCATGGCGCGTGCTGGGCAGCAACACCTTCTTCGAGACCGTGGGCGAGCGGCCCGAATTCGGCACCCAGTCCGGCCCGCTGCTGCTGGTGGACGGCAAGCTTCACCCTGAAATCCAGGACAACGGCCCCTCGAAGGCGATCCGCAACGGCGTCGGCGTGAGCGCGGACGGAAAGGCGCATTTCGTTATTTCCGACGCAGCCGTAAGTTTCGGCCAACTGGCGCGCTACTTCCGCGACGTGGTGAAGGTGGCGAACGCGCTCTATCTCGACGGGCAGGTGTCGAGCCTGTGGGATCCGGCCAGCGAACGGATCGACAAGGGCCGCGTCGGCCCGATCATCGTGGTGACGCAGCGCGAGAAGGCAGCAGGCGAATGATCCCCCTGAAAACCATATTCGTCATCGACAATTACGACAGTTTCACCTTCAACCTCGTCCATTACCTGATGGAGCTGGGAGCCGAGGTGCGCGTGGAGCGCAATGACGCGCTGACGGCCGCCGAGGCGCTGCGCACCAATGCAGCTGGCTTCCTGATTTCGCCCGGCCCCTGCACACCCAACGAGGCGGGGATCAGCCTCGACCTGGTCGCGGCTTGCGCGGACGCTGGCAAGCCCTTGATGGGGGTATGCCTTGGCCATCAGGCCATCGGCCAGCACTTCGGCGGGCGGGTGGTGCGCGGCGGGCTGATGCACGGCAAGACCTCGCCAGTGTCGCACGACGCGACAGGCCTGTTCGCCGGCCTGCCCTCGCCCTTCATCGCCACCCGCTATCACAGCCTTGAGGTGGTGGATGTGCCGGCTGCGCTGGTCGCCAATGCCCACGCCGAGACACCGGGCGCGGACCGTCCGAGCGTGATGGGCTTCCGCCATGCCAGTCTGCCGATCCATTCGGTGCAGTTCCACCCCGAAAGCATCGCTACCGAGCACGGCCATGCCCTGCTCGCCAATTTCGTCCGCCTGTGCGGGCTGGAACCGACATTCCCGCCAGGGTTGACCGCATGAGCCTGCTGCCGGACATTGCCACTCCGCTCACCGAAGCCGAGGCAGAAAGCGCGTTTGGCGTGCTGCTCGACGGCGCGCCGTCAGAGGACGAGATTGCGCGCTTCCTCGTTACCCTTTCAGCGCGCGGCGAGACGGCGGACGAGATCGCCGGTGCGGCGCGGGCGCTGCGCGCCCGGCTGATCCCTATCGAGGCACCCGAAAATGCCATCGACGTGTGCGGCACGGGGGGCGACGGCCACCACACCTTGAACGTTTCGACCGCAGTCAGCCTAGTGGTGGCCGCCTGCGGGGTGCCGGTCGCCAAGCACGGCAACCGCGCGGCAAGCTCCAAGGCGGGCGCGGCGGATACGCTCGAAGCACTCGGCCTCGACATGGACGCGGCCGGACGCACAGCGGAGAAAACCCTCGCCGAGATCGGCATCTGCTTCCTCTTCGCCAAGAACCACCACCCCGCGATGGCACGCATCCAGCCCATCCGCGTGCGGATCGGCCAGCGCACGATCTTCAACCTTATGGGCCCGCTGTCGAACCCGGCGCGGGTCAAAAGCCAGCTGATCGGCATCGCGCGCCCGGCTTACGTGCCAATCTATGCCGGCGCACTGGCGCGGCTGGGAACCGGCCAATCGCTGATCGTCTCGGGCGATGAGGGGCTGGACGAATTGAGCCTTGCCGGCGGAAACGAGGTCGCGGTGGTCACCGGCAATTCCTTCCGCATGGAGCGGCTCGATGCCGCAGCGGCAGGCCTGCCCCACGCCCCGATCGCCGCAATCCGCGGCGAGGATGCACAGCACAATGCCGCCGCCTTAAAGGCGCTGTTGATGGGCACCCCCGGCCCTTATCGCGACGCGGTGCTGTTCAACGCCGCCGGCGCGCTGCTGGTGGCGGGGCGCGGCGCGGACTGGCGTGAACGCGCGGCAATGGCCGCTGCCGCGCTCGATTCGGGCGCGGCGCTGGCGCTGCTCGACAAATGGATCGCACTGGCGAAATAGAGGCACGGCGAGAGGCATGAACAAGCTCGAGGAAATCTGCGCGAACAAGCGCGGCGAAGTCGCCGCCCGCAAATCCGCGATCACCCGCGCCGCGCTCGAAGCGGCCGCCGCTGCGCAAACGCCCCCGCGCGGGTTCGAGGCCGCCCTGCGCCGGCGTGCCGCCAGCGGATACGCGCTGATCGCAGAGATCAAGAAGGCCAGCCCCTCCAAGGGCCTGATTCGCGCCGATTTCCGTCCCGCCGAACACGCGGCTGCCTATGAAGCGGGCGGCGCGGCCTGCCTGTCGGTGCTGACCGACGCGCCCTATTTCCAGGGGCACGAGGACTATCTGATCGAGGCCCGCTCGGCCTGCGCCTTGCCAGTGCTGCGCAAGGACTTCATGGTTGATCCATGGCAATGCCTCGAGGCCCGCGCGATCGGGGCCGATGCGATCCTTGTGATCGTCGCCGCGCTGGAGAACAGCGTGATGGCCGAAATCGAAGCCGCCGCTTGCGAACAGGGCATGGACGTCGTGGTCGAAGTGCATGACGAGACCGAGTTGGAACGCACCGCCCGCGTGCTCAAATCGCGTCTGATCGGGGTCAACAACCGCGACCTCAAGACCTTCACCACCAGCCTGGCCGTCACCGAGCGGCTTGCCCCGCTGATGCCCGAAGGCACGCTGATCATTGGCGAGAGTGGAATCAACAGCCACACCGATTGCCAACGGCTCGAAGCGGCAGGCGTGCGCACCTTCCTTGTCGGGGAAAGCCTGATGCGCGCTGACGATATTGCGAGTGCCACCCGCGCGCTGCTCGGCGCAAACAGTCCGGCATGAGCAAGCTCACCCATCTCGACAGCGATGGCGCGGCGCACATGGTCGATGTCGGCGGCAAACCCGCCACGGCGCGGCGCGCAGTCGCAAGCGGACGGATCACGATGTCGGCTGCGGCGCTGGAGGCTATCCGCGCAGGAAACGCCCCCAAGGGCGACGTGCTCAGCGCCGCCCGAATCGCGGGGATCATGGCGGCCAAGCGCACCGGCGAGCTGATCCCGCTGTGTCACCCGCTCGCTTTGGAGGCGGTGAGCATCGAGTTCGCCTATGAGGAGGGCGCAATCCGGGCCACCGCGGCGGCGTCGCTCACCGGAAAGACGGGCGTAGAAATGGAGGCGATGACAGCGGCTTCCATCGCACTCCTCACAATTTACGATATGGCAAAAGCGATCGACAAAGGCATGGTGATTTCGGACATTCGCCTGATCGCCAAATCCGGCGGCACGTCGGGCGCCTGGAAAGCCGCGGTTTGAGCATCCCCCTGCCCCTCGATGAGGCCCAGACCCGCCTGCTCGCCCTCGCCCCGAAACTGCCAGAAGAGCAGGTGCCGGTCGAAGCGAGCCTCGGGCGCTATCTGCTCTGTGACATCCGCGCCGCGCGCACCCAGCCCGCCGCCGATCTCTCGGCGATGGATGGCTACGCGCTTGCCCCCGGCGCGGGGCCATGGGCGCTGGTCGGGGAAAGCCGCGCCGGGGTGCCCTACCGCGACGTGCTGGCCCAAAACACCTGCGTGCGCATCTCGACCGGCGCAATGGTTCCTGCTGGTGCGGATCGCGTGTTGTTGCAGGAAGACGCGCTGGTCGAGGCAGGCATGATTACCGCGACAGATATGCCACCGCCCGGCCGCCACATCCGCGCCCGCGGTTTCGATTTCCATGCGGGCGATCTGCTGCTCACCTGCGGCACGTGCATGACGGCGGGGCGCATCGCGCTGGCGCTGGCGGCAGGGCATGGCGAGGTGGTGGCAGCACGCCAGATGCGTGTGGCAGTAATGGACTGCGGCGATGAACTCAGCCCCGATCCGGCCAACTGCCGGCCGCATCAGGTTCCTGCCAGCAATGCCGCGATGCTGGCGGCGATGCTCGCTCGGATGGGGTGCGAGGTGCTGCGGCTCGGCCCGGTCGGCGATCAAAAAGACGCGCTGGCAGACGCGCTGGCGAGGGCGGAAGCGTCCGACATCCTGATTACGTCGGGCGGTGCCTCGGTCGGCGATCATGATCTGATCAAGCCGGCGCTGGCCGATTGGGGCGCCAAGACCGCCTTTTGGAAGGTTGCGATCAAACCGGGCAAGCCGATGCTGGTCGCCACGCGCGAAAGGGCCGCTGGATCGCAGGTGATCCTCGGCCTGCCTGGCAATCCGGTATCCTGTTTTGTCACGGCCTTCCTGTTCGCCCTGCCGCTGGTGCGCGCTGCGCTGGGCGCATCCGATCCCTTGCCGCGCGCGGTGACGATGCCGGCGGGCGAGGCCCTGCCCGCCGTTGGCCCCCGCCGTGAATTCCTGCGCGCCATCAGCGATGGCGGCGCGGTGCGGCTGGCGGGATCGCAGGATTCCTCGGCCTTGAGCGCGCTGGCCGCAGCCAACTGTCTGATTGACCGTCCGGCAGGTGCCCCCGCAGCGCTGCCGGGCGAGCCGGTGCGCGTGTTCCCGCTCCAGAATGGCTGAAACGCGCGGTTTTGCAACCAGCTGTGCTTGACTCGTTCCAGCGAGTTGCCTAATTGTTCCGCGTTCGTTCACTATAAAGACGGACAGGCCATGTACGCAGCCGCAACGGCGCGGCGCGGACATGCACATGGGAGACCTGATCAATGCTGACCGCAAAGCAGCACGAACTCATCCGTTTCATCCAGCAGCGGCTGGAAGAAACCGGCATCTCGCCCAGTTTCGAGGAAATGAAGGAAGCGCTCGATTTGAAGAGCAAGTCGGGCGTGCACCGGCTGATTTCGGCGCTGGAAGAACGCGGTTTCCTGCGCCGTCTTCCCAATCGCGCGCGTGCGCTTGAAGTGGTTCGCCAACCCGAAGATGTGACGCCTTCACGCCGGGCGGGCAATGTGGTTTCGATGCCGGCACCGCGCAGCCCTGCCGGGCAACCGGCCAATGACGTGATCGAACTGCCGCTCCACGGCCGCATCGCTGCCGGCGCTCCGATCGAGGCGCTCGAAGGCCAAAGCACCCTGCCTGTCCCCGCCGCGCTGCTCGGCCCGGGGGAACATTACGCGCTTGAAGTGTCGGGTGATTCGATGGTCGAAGCAGGTATCTTCGATGGCGATTTCGCGCTGGTGCGCCGCACCGATACCGCTCGCGACGGCGAAATCGTGGTGGCGCTTGTGCGGGGCGAGGAAGCAACACTCAAGTATTTGCGCAAGGAAGACGGTCAGATCCGGCTCGATCCGGCCAACGCGGCCTATGATCCGCAGTATTACCGCCCCGATGAAGTGCAGGTGCAGGGCAAGCTTGCAGGACTGCTGCGCCGCTATCACTGACGGGGTGATGGTGAGCGCGGGTGGGGCAATGCGTCATGGCCCTGTTCCGCGCCACCAGCCCCGCGCCACCAGCCCCGCGCCACCAGCCATGCCCCCCCTCGCCGGCAGCGACACTGTCGATCCGCCGGGACGCAAGGTTGATCGACAAGCCCCCGCTGCGCTGGAGCAGCTTGCGGTCAGCCTTGAGCCAGCGCGGCTGGCACGAACGCGGCAGGAAGCGGTCGGCGATGACGATGTCGGCCCGGGCACAGGCGGCCGCCAGGGCACGCTCCTCGATCCGGTCGCGGCTGCGGGCCATGAGGATTGTCCATTGGCGCCCCTCCCGCCGGACAACCAGCGTGCAAAAGGCGCTCGAGCAGCGCGCCCCGGGCCATTCGGCGAGCGGTACCGGCTCGGCTGCCACCCCGGCCAACTCCAGCAGATTGTCGCGGGCATAGCTCGACCGGCTGTCGCGCAAGGATAGCAGGCGGCGCGTGCCGTCGGCGGCGCTGAGAGTGATCCCCACCTGCCGCCCATCGCCCGCCACCAGCAGATCAGGGACCGGTGTGCGCGCAGCGAGCACGCTGGCCAGAACCACCGGCACCAGACCCCACAGCCGCGCCCGTCCGCTCCACAGCCCCAGCCACAGTCCCCCTCCCGCAAACAGCGCAATCACCGTCCCGCTGATCTGCGGCATGAGCTTGACCGCCCCGGGCTGGCTGGCCGTGAAATGAGCGATGGCGAGTAGCAGATCAAGCGACTGGCGCACCGCCCACCAGAACGGGGCACCGGCTCCCGCCAGATCGAACAGCAGTCCGGCGGCAATCAGCGGCATCGCCACGAACGTCACCAGCGGAATTGCTGCGACATTGGCCAGCGCCCCGTAAAGTCCGGCGCGATGGAAGTGGAACAGCACCACCGGCATCAGCGCCAATTCGATGACGATGCCGGTGACAAACAGCATCACCACCTGCCGCGCCGCCCGCATCGTCCACGATTCGTCGCGCGCGGCGAGAAAAACACGCACCGGCGCGCCATTCGACAGCGCGATGATGGCCACCACCGCCGAAAAGCTCATCTGGAAGCTTGGCCCGATTGCGCTTTCGGGCCATAACAGCAGAACAAAGCCGGCCGCCACCGACACCATCCTGAGCGACAACGCATCACGCCCCAGCACCAGCGCGAACAGCACCAGCATCGCCGCAATACAGCTGCGAACAGTGGGCACTTCGGCTCCGGTCAGCAGGGTGTAGCCGATCCCTGCCAACGCCCCGCTGGCTGCTGCCGCCACCGGCAGCCGCACCCGCAAGGCCAGCCCCGGCCACAGCGCCAGCAGCCGCAGCACCATGACATAGGCCGCCGCGATCACAGCGCTAACATGCAACCCGCTGATCGAGAGCAGGTGCGTAAGCCCGGAATCGCGCATTGCTGCCTCGTCTTGCGCGCTGATCCCGCCGCGGTCCCCGCTGGCAAAGGCCGCCGCGATCGCACCCGCCGAGCCATCGACCCGTGCCCGCACATGCGCCGCCAGAGCGCGCTGGAGGCGGCGAATTGTCCCGCCTGCCGGTGCCGGGCGCACCAGTTCGACCGGCCCGATCGCGCTGCCGGTGGCCACAAGACCATTGAACCACGCGGCGCGGGCAAAGTTGTAGGCGCCCGGCAGCATCGGACTTGCCGGCGGCATCAGGCGGGCGCGCAGCCGCACCACTGCCCCCTCGGCAAGCCCCTCACCCGCCGTTGCGCCAGCCAGCGAATCCAGCGGCACATTGATCCGCACCTTGCGCGCCTCGGCGGCCTCCCCCCCAAGGTTAAGGCGCACCGCCAGCGTCAGCCGGATACGATCCTCGGCCGGCTGGTTCTCGCGTTCAAGCACAAGGCCCTGCAACCATTCGACGCGAGGGGCGGCCAACGGCGGTGTCCCGACGACTTCGGAGCGCGCCCAGATCACTGCGACACCGGCCGCGAACACCAGCCCGCCGGCATTCAGCGCGAGCCGCAAATGCACCCGCGCATCGCCCCTCTCGGTGCCCCTCGGCCACAGCCATGCTGCTCCCAGCGCCAGCGCACAGCCCGCCGCCATGGCCACCACCCAGTGCCACACCTGCGGCAGCGCGAACCAGGCAAGGATCCCGCCCATGAACAACACCGCCAGCCACGGCGCGCGATCGAACCCGGCGGCGGCGAGAAACCGCTCTGCCCCATCGGCAATCCGTTCGCCAAGTCCTTCGCCGGTGCTGGACAATCGCCCGCCGCTTTGCCAAGGCCGCGCCGGCACGACGGGTCCGGCAGACGTGCTGCCGGGATCGTCTCCCATCGGAATGATCGGCACATCGCGCATCGGATCACCCCCCGACCGGCAAGACACCGAACCAGCCAGCGCCAAGCCGCTCAAAGTGAACAGGAATTGACAGTCCATGGCAAGCGAAAGCAGCAGCGAGAGCGCCGCCCGTCCGGGCGAAGTGGTTACCCGCTTCGCGCCCTCGCCCACCGGCTTCCTGCATATCGGCGGCGCGCGCACCGCGCTGTTCAACTGGCTCTACGCCCGCCACCACGGCGGCCGGACGCTGCTGCGGATCGAGGATACCGATCGTAAGCGCAGCACGCAGGAAGCGATCGACGCGATTATCGAGGGGCTTGATTGGCTGGGGCTCGATTACGACGCCCCGCCCATCTTCCAGTCCGATCGCGCCGAACGCCATGCCGAAGTCGCGTGGCAGTTGTTCAAGGCCGGACATGCCTACAAGTGCTTCGCCACACCCGAAGAGCTCGAAGCAATGCGCGAGGAGCAGCGCGCCAGCAAGCAGCCGCTGCGCTATGACGGGCGCTGGCGCGATCGCGATCCTTCCGAAGCGCCGGAAGGCGCACCTTTTACCCTCCGCCTCAAGACCCCGAACGAGGGCGAGACCACCATCCACGACCGGGTGCAAGGCGCGGTGACGGTGAAAAACGGAGAGATCGACGATTACATCATCCTGCGCGCCGATGGCACGCCGACCTATATGCTCGCAGTGGTGGTGGACGATCATGACATGGGCGTGACCCACGTAATCCGCGGCGATGATCACCTCAACAACGCCTTTCGCCAGCTGCCGATCATCCGCGCGATGAACCAGATCGAAGGCAATTGGCCCGATCCCGTCTATGCCCATATCCCGCTGATCCATGGCAGCGACGGGGCAAAGCTGTCCAAACGCCACGGCGCGCTGGGGGTTGAGGCCTATCGCGACGAATTCGGCATCCTGCCCGAAGCGCTGTTCAACTACCTGCTGCGGTTGGGCTGGGGCCACGGTGATCGCGAGGAAATCACCCGCAGCGAAGCCATCGCGCTGTTCGATCTCGACGGGGTCGGCAAAAGCCCTTCGCGCTTCGACCTGAAGAAGCTGGAGAATCTCAACGGACATTACCTGCGCGTGGCTGACGATGCGCGCCTTGCCGCACTGGTCGCTTCCCGGATTGGCGAAGGGGCGGACGAAGCCCTGCTGGCGCGGGCCATGCCGGTGCTCAAAGTTCGTGCGAAGAATATCAACGAAATCATTGAAGGTGCAGCCTTCCTCTTTGCCAAGCGCCCGCTTGCCATGACCGAAAAGGCCGCCCAGCTGCTCGAAGGCGACGCACGCACGATTTTGCGCGGCATTTGCAATGCGCTTGCCGCGCAAAACGACTGGACAAGCGAAGCACTCGAAGCCACTACGAAAACGCTTGCGGAGGAGCTTGGATTGGGTCTCGGCAAGCTGGCGCAGCCGATGCGCGCGGCGCTAACCGGGACGACCACATCACCCGGGATTTTCGATGTTCTGGTCCTCCTGGGCCGGGACGAGGCTCTTGCACGGCTTGAAGCCCAGGCGGCTTAGAGGCGGTTGCAAGGGGGGTTAAATGGACAGGAGACAGACCGTGGCAGACAAGCTGGCGAAACTCGAACTGGACGGTAAGACCTACGAGTGTCCCGTGCTCGAAGGGAGCACCGGCCCTGACGTGATCGACATCCGCAAGCTTTACGCGCAGACGGGTGCCTTCACCTTCGACCCCGGTTTCACCTCGACCGCCGCTTGCGAAAGCGCCCTGACCTATATCGATGGTGACGAAGGTGTGCTGCTGCACCGCGGCTATCCGATCGGCCAGCTGGCCGAGGATTCGAGCTTCATGGAAGTCAGCTACCTGCTGCTCAACGGCGAACTGCCGAGCAAGGCCGAGCTTGACCGCTTCACTTACACGATCACCCGTCACACCATGCTGCACGAGCAGTTGATGACCTTCTACCGCGGGTTCCGCCGCGATGCGCACCCGATGGCGGTGATGTGCGGGGTGGTTGGCGCGCTATCGGCGTTCTACCACGACAGCACCGATATTGCCGATCCGCAGCAGCGCATGATCGCCTCACACCGGCTGATCGCCAAGATGCCCACGATTGCGGCGATGGCCTACAAATATTCGGTCGGCCAGCCCTTTATCTATCCCGACAATTCGCTGAGCTACACCGGGAATTTCCTGCGCATGACCTTCGGCGTGCCGGCCGAACCCTACGAGGTTATTCCGGCGGTTGAACGCGCGATGGACCGGATCTTCATCCTCCACGCCGACCATGAGCAGAACGCATCGACCTCGACCGTGCGGCTCGCCGGTTCCTCGGGCGCAAACCCGTTTGCCTGTATCGCGGCTGGTATCGCCTGCCTGTGGGGTCCGGCCCATGGCGGCGCGAACGAGGCGGCGCTCAACATGCTCAAGGAAATCGGCACGCCTGACCGTATCCCTCACTACATCGAGCGCGCCAAGGACAAGAACGATCCGTTCCGCCTGATGGGCTTCGGTCACCGCGTCTACAAGAATTACGACCCGCGCGCGACGGTGATGCAGAAAACCGTGCGCGAGGTGTTCGATGCGCTCAAGGTCACCGATCCGCTGTTCGAGACCGCGCTGCGGCTTGAAGAGATCGCGTTGAGCGACCCCTATTTCATCGAGAAGAAGCTCTTCCCGAATGTCGATTTCTACTCGGGCATCATTCTTTCGGCGATCGGCTTTCCGACCACAATGTTCACCGCGCTGTTTGCGCTGGCCCGCACCGTGGGCTGGGTGGCGCAGTGGAACGAGATGATCTCGGATCCCGGCCAGAAGATCGGGCGTCCGCGCCAGCTTTACACCGGCCCGACGCAGCGCGATTACGTGCCGCTGTCGCAGCGCTAGGTCGGCCGAATGCTCAAGCGGGTGTTCAAGGCGGCGGGGGTGTTTTTCCTCGACATTGGCACCCTCTGGGCGCTCCAGGGCCTCGGCGTGGTCAGGTGGCCGTCCGCAAGCTTCATGCTCGACCGCCGCGATTGGGCACTTTACGGGGCGATGACGGCCGCCGCGGGTGCCGTCCTTCTGCGGTTGGGCCGCAGGCCCTGACGCAAATCAGGCCGCCGGCAGTTCGAGCCGGAACCGCGCCCCACCCGCTTCCGGCGTCTCCAGCACAAGCGCACCGTCCATCGCCGCGGCCAGACGCCGCGAGATATAGAGACCAAGGCCTGAACCGCTGTCCTTGTCACGACCGAGCCGTTCGAATTTGTCGAAGATGCGCAGCGCCTGCTCGGGCGTAATACCGGGGCCTTCGTCGGTAACGCTGATGCCGACCTTGCCGGGTTCTGCCGCCTCAAGAGCAATGGTCACCGTGCTGCCTTCCGGTGAATAGGCGATGGCATTGCCGATGAGGTTGATGAGGATCTGCAGCACCCGGCGGAACTCGGCGATGGCCACCGCCGCGCCGCGCTCGCCCTGAACCGCCAGCGCGATATCGCGGTTCTGCGCCCTTACCCCGAGAATCCCCGCCGCGCGGGCTCCGGCATCAGCGAGATCGACCCGCTCGCGCACCGTCGAAAAGCCCGGAGTCTCGACGACTTCGAGATCGGCCAGATCATCCAGCATCGCCGCCAGATGCTGCCCGGCACTGGCGATGGTGCCGGCATAATCGCTGTATTCCTCGCGCAAAGGCCCGGCGAGGCGTGTGCGGATGGTCTCGGCGTTGGCGATGATCCGCGCCACCGGCTGGCGCAGCACCGGGGCGAGCGCGCTGCCGATCAGGCGGCTCGGCGTGGCCTCCGCTGCGTTGTCCCGCGCGTCATTCGCCGCGCCAACTGCCAGCGGCTCGTCGGCGATCAGCAACAGTTCGAACCCGGTCGGGTTTTGGCTATCTGGCCCCAGCGGGATCAATCGCACCCGCCAGTGCCGTTCCGATCCGGCGAAGCGACAGGCCGCACCGTCAATCAACCGCCAGTGGAGCGGCTGGTGATGGCTTACATCGGCCAGCTCGACGAGCTCGCTCCACACCTGCCCCGGCCGCGCGAGCGCAGCGGCCTGCAAAGCGGCAGCATCCGGAGCGATCGCGCTCAGCACCTGCACCTGCTGGCGGGCATCGAGCCGGGCGCTGACTTCCGCCGTCGCCCGGTCGATCGCATCGAGCCGCTCGGCCAGGACACGCCCCTCGGGCGCGGGGCGAAAGCTGCGCTGCCAGTTTTCGACCAGCACCTCGCAGCCCCCCTCGGCCGCTGCGGTCGAAGGGTCGATGCGGGCAAAGCCGCTCACCTGCGCCTCGCCGTCGAAAGCGGCAAAGGCCCGCGCAATCCTCAGGCCGAGCGCGCGGGCCTGCTGGACCAGCGCCAGCAGCTCGGGAATCGCCAGCGGCCCTGGCACCCGCCCACCGCAGCGCACCTGCAATTCGGCCAGCGTCTCGTCAGCGCCGATCAGCCAGTCACGCCCGTCGGTCAGCCCGCGGGCACCAAGCAGGCTATCGCGCGGATCCATCGTGTTCATCAGTCCGCACCCGCCGCGCCCAGCAGCAGCCGCGCCCGCTCGGGCGAGAGCGCCGCCACAGAGCGCGGCATCGGTGCCGATGGATGAAGGGTGAGGAATTGCCGTTCAATTGCTTCAGATGTCAGCCCCGCCGCGCGCAGGGCGAGTGCGAGCCGCACGCCCTGACCTTCATGGCAGGCCAAAACGGCCTGCGCGCGGGTCTGTCTGGCCAGCGCTTCGAGCGCGCTGGCAAACAGCGAAGGCCCCGCATGATCGAGCGCCAACGCCGCCACCGCCCCGCGCCGCATCGTGGCCACAAGCCGGGCCAGCAGGCCTAGCCGGCTCGCACCTTCGTCATAGCTTTGCTGGAGCGCCGCGCATGCCTCGGAATCACCACCTGCCCCCAGCACCGCAGCAAAAAGTTCGGCCGGCAGTTCAGCGAGCGGCAACTGCATCCGGCGTTGGCTCTGGATAAAGCGCGACTGCGCAGCGAGCACGTTCATCGCCAACTCGGCAATCGCGGGGGTATCCGAGGCGATCAGCTCTTGCAGCAGCGGGCTCAGCACCGGATCGATGCCGCGTTGCTGGTGGAGCCGTTCGCACAACTGGCTTTCAGCCGCCAGCGTATGGCAGAAAGCCAGCAATTCAGGACCGGCAGCAAGCGCCTCGGCCAGCGCCTCAGGCGACCCGGCATGGCCTGCCGCAATCAACTGCGCGGCCAGATCGCCCAGCATCCCGCGCACGCGTGCAAGCACCACATCGCTGACCAGACGCTGACCCTCGCTGGCGAGCAGATGGCGCAGCACCGGCACGATTGAACCCAGCGCGCGAGTCTCGCGCGCCAGTTCGTCCCGCAGGATCGCTTCGGAGGTGGCCTCGTCCGCCGGGTTCATGGTTGTCTCGCCCATCATGCGCGCATAGCCTGCGCATAGTTAAATCCGTGTTAGTTCAATCGGCCGGCTTTCGCAGCAGCAATCCGGCGAGCAGGATCAGCGAAAACACCGCGGTGGCGTGCGCGAGAAAGCCGAAAGCGGCGCTGAGAGCGAGCGCAGCCGGAAGCATCACCCGGTCAGCCAGCACGGACTGCCACGCCGTGGTCGGGGTCAGTCGGGCAAGACCAACCAGCACTGGCCCGAGCACCGCCAACCAGGCAAGCGTGCCCGAGGGCGAAAGCAGGATCAGCAAGACCGCCGCAGCCGCCCCGTCCACTGCCCAATCGAGCCGCGCCAACCGCGCAAGCCGCGCTTTGCCGCCAAGCAATTCGCCCGCCATTTTCCCAAGCGATCCGGCCAGCGCCGCAGCAAGAGCGCCGAGGCCGGTCAATGCCAGTGCGGCCGCTCCCGCGCCCCACCATGCTGCCGCCAACGCGCCCAGATATAGCACCGCCACCGCACCCGCAGCGATTAGCGGACCCCGCTCCAGCGCCGCGGGCGCGAGCGTCTGCGCAGCGGTAAGCGCAAGTATCTGAGATGGCCTGCGCCAATCAGCCACTCCCGCAGCGCGGGCAATCAGTGCCTGTTCCTGCGCCTCCAGCGACGTCTTGTCGGTGGCCAACAACCAGCCTGCCGGAGCAGGCCCCTCACCCGGCAGGCCGCGGCAGGGCGTGCCGGCCTGCAAGGCAAGCCGCAGCAACAGCGAGATCGCATCGGCATCGGGCGGAAAATCGGAAAGGTGCTGCACCGGCGCGCCGCGCATTACCAGCAGGCCCGCCCAGTGCGCCCGCGCATCAATCCGCTCGAAATCATCGGCGTGCTGCGCCACCAGAGGGCTGCTGGTCGGCAGGACGGCAACAAAGCGCGCTGGCGTTTGCGCGAAGAGTGCAGCTGCAATACCGGGATCAGGCAATAAACCATCCGCCAGAACCACCAGCTCGTCCTCCGCCCGCACCAGAGCCGGCAGATGCAGAAACCCGCGCAGGGCCTGAAAATTGCCGCCCGCTGCCTCGACCTCGCCTTGCAGCCGCAACACCTCGCCATCGGCGCGGTCACAAAGGCACAAAATGCGCTCGCAGCCGATGCTGCGCAGCCAGTCGACCTGCCGCGCCAGCACCGTGCGGCCCGCAAGCGCAAGCTCGGCGCGCAAGGTGGCGGTGCCGGTTTGTTTGATGGCCGCGATCAGGGCGGTGCGCATCGCCTGCCTTTCGCAAGGGTGGTGATGCGTCAGGATTTAAGCGGTTTCGTGGCGGCGGTTCAAGCTTTGCACGCCGCCCTGTGCCCGCATATCACCGGCGTGCGGGACGAATCATCGCCGCTGTTGGCGGGTAAAGCGCGCCAGCACGGCCTCAATCTCGCGGATCGCCAGCGGCTCGCCGGGCGCACATGCGAGCGCGTGTTCGGCCGCAGCCAACAGTTCCTCGGCATGAAAGCTGGCGGCCAGCCCCTTCAGCCGCATCGCTGCCACTGTCCAGTTGCCATCGCAGCGCGCGCGCTTGAGCAAATCGAACTGGCGCACCGCACTTTCGATGAAGGCCCAGCGCAGCTCGCGCATCAACGCGGCATCATCGCCCGCCGCAGCGGCGAGGGTCGCATCGAGGGTTCCGTTGTCATAGGCCATAACGTGCGGGCTATCACGGGTTGGGTTAAAGCGGGGTTTATCCGGGTTATGCCTGTGGTAAGAGAGCCGCATGACAGGACGGCACCAGATGCGCGCTTTGGGGCGCAAGAGCGGCGCGGATCGCGCGGGCGAAACAGCTTCGGACAAGGAGCCTGCCGCACCCGAGGGGAGCGAAATGCTGCTGGAGGAAAGCTGTTCCGAACCCGAGGCTTACGCCGCTGCACCTGCGCGTGCCGGCTGGGTGCTGCCTTCCCTCGCGCTGCTGGCGATCGCCGGCTGGACCGGGTTTTTCGGCTGGACGATCAGCGCAGCGGTCATCGCTGGCCCAGACCCTGCGCAATGGGTCGGCTGGATTGTCCAGTGGTCAGTGCCGGTCGGGCTGATCGGAATAATGTGGCTGCTGGCGATGCGTTCCTCACGCGCAGAAGCGAACCGGTTTGCCGACAGCGCCGCGCTGCTTAGCCGCGAAAGCGCCGAGCTGGAGGAACGGCTCAAGGTGGTCAACCGCGAACTGAGCCTCGCGCGCGAATTTCTCGCCGCGCAGGCGCGCGACCTTGAGGCCCTGGGCCGGATCGCGGTCGAGCGGATTTCCACCCACGCGGCCGAATTGCAGCAACTCGTCACCACCAATGGCGCGCAGGTGGATGCGATTGCCACCACCAGCGAAACGGCGCTGAGCAACATGAACCGGCTGCGTGACGATCTGCCGGTGATCGCCAATGCGGCGCGCGATGTCGCCAACCAGATCGGCAGCGCCGGAAACAATGCGCAAGGCCAGCTTGAACGGCTGAGCGAGGGGTTCGAGCGGCTCGGCCAGCTCGGAGCCAGCAGCGACGTGCGGGTACAGGGTCTGGTCGCGACAGTCGGCCAGTCGCTCGAAAGTTTCGAGGCGCAAGTCGCGCGCGTTGAAGCACTGGTGGCAAGCCGCTTCGTCACCCTGCAGGGCGAAACCGCCGCCTACCGCGAACGGATCGATGCGCTCGAAAGTGCCGCTTTGGAGGCCTTGCGGGCCCAGACCGGCGTGTTGGAAACCGAGCTTGCCGCAGCCGCAGGGCGCCTGAACGAGGCCGAGGCCGCAGCCCTCTCTCACACCCGCGAGCGCATCGCCGCGATTATCCAACAAGCAGACGCCATCGAAGCGCGCCTCGCGGAGCGCGATCTGCGCTTTGCCGAGGCAATCGAACAACGTCAATCCGCCTTCGAAACCCGCGAGGCACAGGCCAGCGAAGTGCTCTCGCAGCGCCTCGCCGCGCTCGACGATGCCCTCGCCCAGCGGCGCGAGGCGCAGATCGCAGATGCCGAAAAGCTGTTAGCCCACGGCGAAGCGCTCGCCGTGCAGCTTGACCGCTTCGGCGCGCTGCTCGCGCAGATCAACCAGCAGGGTGAGGCCGCGCGCAGCAGCCTGTCGACGCAGTTCGATACGCTTGATGAGAAACTCTCGGCCAAGCGCATTGCCATCGCGCAAACCGAGGCAAGCCTCGGCCAGCTCACCGAAAGCGCCATCCGCCTGCTGGAGATCATCCAGTCCGGCGCGCGCACAAGCCGCGAAGATTTGCAATTGGCCATTGCCGATGCGGACGATCACCTGACTGCGGTGGAAGGCCGGGCAGGCGAGATCAGCAAGCTGATGTTGCGTTCGGGTCAGAGCGGGATGGACCTGTCCGACTACCTCATCAAGACCCGCAGCGAGATTGACGCAGCGGATGAGGCCCTTGCCGGCCTGCATGCGCGGCTCGCCGAACAGTCCGACGATGCGCTGGCAAAGTTGCAGGGCCTGCGTGGCGCGTTTGCCCGACTGGCCGAGGAAAGCGATACCCTGGCGGGCGAAACGCAGGAACAGCTCCGCTCGGCGTTTGGCGCGCTCGAGGCAGCGATTGCCCAGGCCTTGGCCACGCTGGAACACGGCGCGCAGGAAAGGACTGCGGCGCTGGCCAAAACGCTCGGCGAAGAAGCCGTGCAGGTGCTCGAACAGGCGCTGCGCAACGAGGCCGCGGCCACCGTGGGCAAGATCGAGCAGGCCGCCGCTCAGGCCTCAGGTGTGGGGCGTGAAGTGGTCATCCAGCTGCGCGACCAGCTGGTGAAGGTCAACGAGCTTACCGGCAATCTCGAACAGCGCGTGGCTCGGGCGCGCGAACTGGCCGAAGAACAGGTCAACAACGACTTTGCGCGGCGCATGGCGTTGATAACCGACAGCCTGAATTCCGCGGCAATCGACATTGCCAGCGCGCTTTCGACCGAGGTTTCGGATACCGCGTGGGATGCCTACCTCAAGGGTGACCGCGGGATTTTCACCCGCCGCGCGGTACGGCTGATCGACAATGGCAGCGCGCGCGAGATTGCCGAACTCTACACCCGCGACGAGGCCTTCAGGGCCAATGTCAGCCGCTACATCCACGATTTCGAGGCGATGCTGCGGTCCACGTTATCGACCCGTGACGGGCACGTTCTCAGCGTTACCATGCTCGGTTCGGACATGGGCAAGCTCTATGTCGTGCTGGCGCAGGCGATCCAGCGCTTGCGCACCTAACCCTTGCCAGTGGCGGCAGCAGGCTTGGGCAGAATGTCGATGTCTGCGGCCGTCACCCAGCCATATTCGTAATTGGCGACGAACAGGCCGGTGCACACCGCCGCGAGCACGGTTGCGCGCACAGCCAGCCTGCCGGGCCGGAAATTTGCCGGCGCGCTGTCGGCCTGCCCAGGCACCTTCTCCACCCCCGCCTCGTCTGCCGTGCGCACCCCGAAGGGCAGCATGAGGAAGGCGCTCATCACCCAGAACAGGAAATAGATCGCCGCAATCGAAGTGATCTGCATCAGCCGGCGCTTCCCGGCATCACCACGCGCACCTGCGGTTTCTTGCCTGACCAGCGCTGCGCCGCACGGCGGGCCGCGAGCCGCGCGGCCTCGTGCACCGCGGCAGCATCGCGTGCGTCCTTGCCCTTGAGGCCGGAAATGGCTGTCAACACGTCGTCGGCGGCTTCTTCAAGGAAGGCCGGCATGTCCTCGTCGAGCGGCAGGCCCACTGCTTCGATGACCGGCCTGTGTCCACGCACCAGCACCACCACCATCACGCCCTCGGCGGCAATCCGGCGGCGCATGGTGATCGCCTCGCCATTGGCGGGGGCAATGATATCGCCATCGAGCACCAGCCTGCCCGCGCGCACTTCGGCAAGCTTACCCGGCTTGCCCGGCCCAAGGCGGATAATGTCGCCGTTCTTCTGCACCACCTGCGTCGGGATGCCGCAAGCCTTGCCGAGCCGCGCCTGCTCGGCCATGTGACGCATTTCGCCATGCACCGGCACGAGAATTTCGGGCTTCAGCCAGTCGTAAAGCGCCTCCAGTTCCGGCCGCCCAGGATGGCCCGAGACGTGGATGAAGGCCTGACGATCGGTAATCATGCTTATCCCACGCGCGGCGAGCTGGTTCTGGACCTTGCCGATGGGAATTTCATTGCCGGGGATCTGGCGCGATGAAAACAGCACCACGTCTCCCGCCGTCAGCTCGATCGGATGATTGTTCTCGGCCATGCGCGCCAGCGCCGCGCGTGGTTCGCCCTGGCCTCCGGTCGCAATGATCAGAACCTGACCGCGCGGCAGACCCATAGCGGTGTCGAAATCGATCAACTTGGGAAAATCGGCAAGGTAGCCATTATCCTGCGCGACCTCGATGATCCGTTCGAGCGAGCGACCCGCCACGCAGATTTGCCGCCCGGTTTCACGCGCGACATCTCCCAGCGTCTGAAGCCGCGCAACATTGCTGGCGAAGGTGGTTACAACCACCCGTTTGCCCGCGTGGCGCGCCACCTCCGCCATCAGCGCCTCATGCACCGCGCCTTCGCTGCCCGATGGGCTGGGGTTGAAAACATTGGTCGAATCGCACACCAGCGCCAGAACGCCGCCTTCACCAATGGCGCGCAAATCGGCTTCGGTCGCAGGCTCGCCGATGATCGGCTCTTCATCGAGCTTCCAGTCACCAGTATGAAAGATGCGCCCGTGCGGCGTGTCGATCAGCAGCGCATTGCCCTCGGCAATCGAGTGCGCGAGCGGGATATAGGTGACGGTGAATGGGCCGAGATCGAAGGCGCCATCGTCCTCCTCGATGATGTTGAGTTCGACCTTGCCGAGCAGGCCTGCCTCTTCCAGCTTGCGCGCCACCAGATCGGCGGTGAACGGCGTGGCATAAAGCGGCACGCCCAGCTCACCCGCAAAATATGGCACCGCGCCGATATGGTCCTCGTGTGCGTGGGTCAGCACGATCCCGATGAGATTCTCAGCTCGTTCCTCGATGAAGTCGAGATCGGCGAATACCAGTTCGACACCAGGATATTCGGTGCCGGAAAAGGTCATGCCGAGATCGACCATCAGCCACTTGCCCCGGCAACCGTAGAGATTGACGTTCATGCCAATCTCGCCCGAGCCGCCGAGCGCAAGGAAAAGGATTTCATCTTCCGGGGTAAAGTCGTTCTTCACAATGTCTCTTCGGTTGTGCGCGCTCAGGCAGCTTCGGCCTGACGGGCAAGAATGGCGAGGCCATCAAGGGTGAGGTCGGCATCGACGTGATCGAAAATCTCGGTCGCATCGTCGAACAGGATGGCGAGCCCGCCGGTGGCGACTATCTTGGCCGGGCGGCCGATTTCGGTTCTCATCTTGGCGACCATGCCTTCGATCATCGCGACATAGCCCCAGAACACCCCGATCAGCATCTGATCTTCGGTGTTGCGGCCAATCACGCTGCGGCTTTCGGGCGCGCGGATGGCAATGCGCGGCAGCTTGGCGGTTTTGCCCACCAACGCGTCGAGCGAGAGGTTGATTCCCGGTGCGATCGATCCGCCCTTGTAGGCCCCGGTGAAATCGACCGCCTCGAACTTGGTGGCGGTGCCGAAATCAACCACGATCAGATCGCCGCCATATTTGTGGTGCGCAGCGAGGATATTGAGCGCGCGGTCGGCCCCGAGCGAGGACGGCTGATCGACATCAATCTCGAACCGCCAGCGCGCCGCACCCTGGCCGGCAAACAGCGGGGTGATACCGAAATATTTCTGGCACAAGACGGTCAGGTTATGATCGGCCCGCGGCACCACCGAGGCGACGATGATCCGGGTGATCTCGTTGCGCTCCACGCCTTCAATTTTGAGCAGCTGCAATAGCCATACCGCATATTCATCGCCGGTTCGGCGCGGATCCGTGGCGATCCGCCAGCGCGCGCGGATATGGTGCGTGCCGTCCGCCCCGTAGGTGAACAAGGCGAAGACGACATTGGTGTTCCCGACATCGGCGGCGAGCAGCATGAACGCGATCCTTGTTTACGAAACGTCACCTGCGCGAATGACACGTTCGCTGCCATCCGCCAAGCGCAGGCGCAAGGCCCCATCACTTTCCTCAAGGCCGGCGAAGGTGCCCGACAGCACCGAGCCGTCCGTGTCGTGGACTGCAAGCGGCGCCCCCTGAGCGTGGATAGACAGGTTGAGAAAGGCATTGAGTGTCGCTGCGAGGCCATAGGTGCGCCAGGCTTCGAGCCGCTTTTCAAAGGCGGCTGCGAGGCTGACCGCGAAGTCACCGAGCGGCGGCGGAGCACCGACATCGGCCAGGGCGGCGGTCTTGCGGTCGGGCACTTGCGGCGCGTGGGCGAGGTTCACGCCGATGCCGACGACGATCTGCCCGAGCACCATTTCCAACAGGATGCCAGACAGTTTGCCGCCACCCAGCAGCACGTCATTGGGCCACTTGAGCGCAATTTGCCCGCGCTCCCCCGCCACTGCCGCAGCGGTGTCATGCACCGCGAGCGCGGCTACAAAGCCGAGCGTGGCCGGCGGCGGCCCGCTCTCGCCCGTATTGACCACGGTCGAACCCATGAAATTGCCCGCGCCATCAAACCAAGCACGGCCATGCCGCCCACGCCCCGCCGTCTGGCGCCGGGCAACCAGCCACGCCCCTTCCGCCCAGCCTTCGCGCGAACGCAGCTTCGCCGCGAGATCAGCGTTGGTGGAGCCGGTCTGGTCGACGAATTCGATCAAGCCGCGAGAAACAGCGAAGCTGCGGCCTTGTCGGCAAGATCGCTCAGCGACGGAGTGAGCAGATAGCCCAGCGGTGAAATGATCGCCGCTGTCAGCCCCAGCAGCGCCCAATGCGCCCCCCCGCTCTTGCCGGTGACCACGCCCGCCGGTTCATCGAAGAACATCACCTTGACGAACTTGATGTAGTAGAAAGCACCGATCACGCTCGCAGCAATGGCGATCGCACCGAAGGCGATCAGACCCGCCTCGACCGTGGCCTGAAACACCACGAACTTGCTGTAGAAGCCGAGCAGCGGCGGGATGCCGGCGAGGCTGAACATGAACAGGAGCAGCGCCCAGGCAATGGCGGGACGCGTCACCGAAAGCCCGCGAATGTCCGCGAAGGTTTCAAACAGCGCGCCGTCGTCATCGCGCAGCATCAGCAGCGCGACAAAACTGCCAAGGCTCATGGCGACATAAATGAACAGGTAGACCAGCATCGCGCTCGCGCCATCGGCATTGGCAACCGCAAGGCCGAGCAGGATGAAACCGACATTGTTGATCGAGGAATAGGCCAGCAGGCGCTTGAGGTTCTCTTGCCCGATCGCCCCCAGCGCGCCGAAGATGATCGAGGCGAGCGCGGTGAACATCACGATCTGCTGCCAGGCCTGCACCTGCGCGCCGAACACTTCGAAGGCGACCCGGGCGGCGAGCGCCACAGCGGCGACCTTGGGTGCGGTGGCGAAGAAGGCGGAAACCGGGGTCGGGGCGCCTTCGTATACGTCGGGCGTCCACATGTGGAACGGCACGGCGCTGATCTTGAAGGCCAGCCCCGAGAGAACGAAGATCACACCGAACAGCGCGCCGGTGCCGATCTCGCCCGTCAGCCCTGCGCGCACGGCGGTGAAAGCGGTGCCACCGGTAAAGCCGTAAAGCAGGCTCATTCCGTACAGTAGAATGCCCGAGGCGAGCGCGCCCAGCACGAAATATTTAAGCCCTGCCTCGCCCGAGCGTGCGTCATGGCGCAAGATCGCGGCCAGAACATAGGCCGAAAGGCTGTTCAATTCCAACCCGAGGTAAAGGCTCATGAAATCATTGGCTGAAACCATGATTCCCATGCCCACCGCCGCGAACAGGATCAGAACCGGATATTCAGCGCGCATCACGCGCTCGGTGCCGTCAGCCGTGCTGTTGAAAAAGGCCGGCGCAACCATCAGCGCGCCAATCGCGGCAAGATAGATCAGCGCTCTGGCAAACAGCGCGAAGCTATCGACCTTGATCAGACCGCCAAACGCGAGGGTCGCGGGGCCATCGACCCCGGTATGGACACCCGGCACCAGCATCAGGCCGGCTCCGAACAGCGCGGCGACAGCGGCAACCGCAATCGCGCGCCCGGCCTTGTCGCCGCCCCAGGCGGCAACCAGCAGCAGCACGAGGCCTGCCCCGATCAGCAGCAGTTCGGGCGCAACGAGCGCGAAGGAAGGAACGAAATCCATCAGTGCGCGCCCTCCTCGGCGCTGTCAGAGTTGCCGCCAACATGGTCGATGCCCTTACGCGCTGCGCCATGATGCGACAGCGCGTTGGCCGCCGCGCCGCGCGGGGTGCCTGGGACCAGCTGCGCATCCGAGGCCGGAGCCGCGGCCGAAAGCCGTGCGTCCAGCACCGCAATATCGCCGCGCATCGGCGCAAGGAAGCTTTCGGGATAGACCCCCATCCACAGCACCACTGCGGCAATCGGGGCCATCATCAACCATTCGCGCGCGGACATGTCGGGCATGGCGGCAGCATCTTCATTGGTCTGGTCCCCGAACGCGATGCGGCGGTAGAGATAGAGCATATAGGCCGCGCCCAGGATTATCCCGGTGGCCGATACGAGCGCAACCAGGCTGGAAGTCTGGTAAATCCCTGCCAGCGCGAGAAACTCGCCGACAAAGCCGCTGGTCCCCGGCAGGCCGATCGAGGCCATGGTGAACAGCAGGAAGAACAGGGCGTAATAAGGCATGTTGATCGCCAGTCCGCCGTAACGCGCGATCTCGCGGGTGTGAAGGCGATCATAGACCACGCCGACACACAGGAACAGCGCGCCAGCCACCAGCCCGTGGCTGAGCATGACGATCATTGCGCCTTCCAGTCCCTGCACGTTGAAGGCGAACAGCCCGGCAGTGACAATCGCCATGTGCGCGACCGAAGAATAGGCGATCAGCTTCTTCATGTCGGCCTGCACCAGTGCAACCAGCGAGGTGTAAACCACCGCCACCATCGACAGCGCGAACACCAGCCAAGCGAACTGCGCCGAAGCTTCGGGAAACATCGGCAGGCTGAAGCGGATGAAGCCATAGGAGCCGAGCTTGAGCAGCACGCCCGCCAGAATTACCGAACCGGCAGTCGGTGCCTGGACGTGGGCATCGGGCAACCAGGTGTGCAGCGGCCACATCGGCATCTTGACCGCAAAGCTAGCGAAGAAAGCCAGCCAGAGCCACGTCTGCGCTTGCGGCGGGAATCCATACTGCATCAGTGTGGGGATGTCGGATGTGCCGGCTTCGGCCACCATCCAGAACATCGCGATCAGCATCAGCACCGAACCAAGCAGGGTGTAGAGAAAGAACTTGTAGCTCGCATAAATGCGGTTGTCCCCGCCCCATACCCCGATGATGAGATACATCGGGATAAGACCCGCCTCGAAAAAGATGTAGAACAAGAACAGGTCCTGCGCCGCAAAGGTGCCGATCATCAGGACTTCCATGAACAGGAAGGCCGCCATGTATTCCCCGACACGCCTGGTGATCGAATCCCAGCTGGCCAGAATACAGACCGGCATCAGAAACACGCTGAGCATGATTAGCAGCAGTGCGATGCCGTCGATCCCCAGCGCATAGCTGAAGCCGCCAAACAGATCGGCCTTCTCGGTGAACTGCCACTGCGGGCCACCAATCTGGAAATTCGCCCACAGCACGATGCCGAGCACGAAAGTGACAAGCGTTGCCCCGAGCGCGATCCAGCGGGCGGCGCTCGCGCCTGCGAACAGGCACACAGCAGCTCCGACCAGCGGCACAAGCATCATCAGCGACAGGATGGGAAGGCCTTCCATTACGAAGCGCGCTCCTAAAGCAGAACGTAGGTGACAGCGGCGACCAGTCCGAGGAGCATGATCAGCGCATATGTGTAGACGTAGCCCGACTGGATCGACTTGGCCGCAGTGGCGCTCCGATCGACAACCCAGGCAATGCCGTTGGGGCCGAAGCGGTCGATCGTGCCGATATCGCCGAGCTGCCAGAACTTGCGGCCGAGCCAGAAGGCCGGCTTCACGAAGATCGCGTCATAGAGCTCGTCGAAATACCACTTGCGATAGACAAAATTGTGCAACGCACCAAAGCTCGCCACGAACTTCGCCGGGAGATCGGGCTTGGCGATATAGGCGACATAGGCCCCCGCAAAGCCGATCAGCATCACGATCAGCGCGGTGTACTTCACCCAGTACGGCACCGCATGCATCGCGTGGATCAGCGGCTCGTTGTAAAAGATCGATCCGGCCCAGAAGGCGGCGCTGTCAAGAAACTTCGGCGCGAACACCTGCCCTGCGGCCACCGCGCCCAGCATCAGGACGCCGAGCGGGATCAGCATCGACAACGGGCTTTCGTGCGGGTGGTAGCCTGCCGTGCCGTCATGCGCGTGGGCATGCTCGCCGTGACTGTGATCCCCGCGACCATGATCGTCATGAACGGCATGCTGGATATGCTCCGACTGCTCCCAGCGGGGCTTGCCCCAGAAGGTCAGGAACATCAGTCGCCACGAATAGAAGCTCGTCAGCAAGGCCGCGCCCGCGCCTGCCCAGAAGGCGGCCTGGCCAGCCCCGTTGCCGCGCGCAAAGGCAACCTCGAGGATCGCATCCTTCGACCAAAAACCGGCGAAGCCAGCACCGAGGTGATAGACCCCCAGCCCCGTGATCGCCAACGTGCCCGCCAGCATCGCATAGAAGGTCAGCGGGATGTGCTTGCGCAGGCCGCCGTAATAGCGCATGTCCTGCTCATGGTGCATCGCGTGGATCACGCTGCCCGCGCCAAGGAACAGCAGCGCCTTGAAGAAGGCGTGGGTGAACAGGTGAAACATTGCCGCGCCGTAAGCACCCACGCCGGCGGCAAAGAACATGTAGCCAAGCTGCGAGCAGGTCGAATAGGCGATCACCCGCTTGATGTCCCACTGCGTCGTGCCGATGGTGGCGGCAAAGAAGCAGGTGGCCGCGCCGACTATCGTCACCAGCGTAAGCGCGGTCGGCGCGGTCTCGAACATCGGCGACAGTCGGCAAACCATGAACACCCCTGCTGTCACCATGGTTGCCGCGTGGATCAGCGCGGAGACCGGGGTTGGCCCTTCCATCGCATCGGGCAGCCAGGTGTGCAGACCCAGCTGTGCGCTCTTGCCCATCGCCCCGATGAACAGGAGAATGCACAGGATATCCATCGTATAGAGGCGCATACCCACGAAGGTGATTGTCGAACCGCTCATCCCTGGAGCCGCTGCCAGAATCTCGCTGATCGCGGTGGTCTGGAACACCAGATAGGTGCCGAAAATGCCGAGCATAAAGCCCAGATCGCCCACACGGTTGACCACGAAGGCCTTGATCGCCGCAGCACCGGCGGAAGGCTTTCTGAACCAGAAGCCAATCAGCAGATAGGACGCAAGGCCCACGCCTTCCCAACCGAAGAACATCTGGACGAGGTTATCGGCTGTCACCAGCATCAGCATCGCGAAGGTGAACAGCGAGAGATAGGCAAAGAAACGCGGCTGGTCCGGGTCTTCCTCCATGTACCCCCACGAATAAAGGTGCACGAGCGCCGAGACCGAATTTATCACCACCAGCATGATCGCGGTGAGCGTGTCGACGCGCAAGCTCCAGTCGAAGGTCAACGTGCCGCTCTCGACCCACTTGAGCACGTCGACGACCTGAGCGGTTTCGGTTCCGCCAAGGAAGCCAAGGAAGATCGGCCAGCTCAGTCCTGCCGAGAGGAACAATGCGCCGGTAGTGACGGACTTGGCCGCCACATTACCGATCATGCGGTTGCCCAACCCGGCAATCAGGGCCGCAATCAGCGGCGCGAAAACGATGATGAGGATCGGATGCACGAGCGTCTTACCCCTTCATCCGGTTGATATCGTCGACCGCGATCGAGCCGCGGGTGCGGAAGTAGATGACGAGGATCGCCAGCCCGATGGCCGCCTCGGCCGCCGCCACGGTCAGCACCAGCATGGCGAAGATCTGGCCGACCAGATCGTTCAGGAAGGCGCTGAAAGCGACGAGGTTCAAGTTGACCGCGAGCAGAATCAGCTCGACCGCCATCAGGATGACGATCACGTTCTTGCGGTTGAGGAAGATCCCCAGCACCCCGAGCACGAACAGGATCGCGCCCACGGTGAGATAATGTTCAACGCCGATCACAGCTCGACCCCCTGCCCGACTTCCGGGTTCTTCATGACGGTTGCATCCTCCGGACGGCGGCGGATCTGCTTGCCGACATCCTGCCGCGCGCGGGCACCGGCCTTGGGCGGCTGGAAGGTCAGCACGATCGCGCCGATCATCGCCACCAGCAGGATTATGCCCGCGATCTCGAACAGCGCGATATACTTGCCGTAGAGCAGCGCGCCGAGTGCCTCGATATTGCTGGCTTCTGTGGCCGGCATCGCCGAACCGTCGGGCGTTCCCAACCTGATCCCACCGGCACTGTAAGCCCCCACCGCCAGCAGCAGTTCGGCCAGCAGCACAGCGGCGATCAGCAGACCCAGCGGCGCGTTGCGGGAAAAGCCGGCGCGCATCGCGGCGAAATCGATGTCGAGCATCATGACGACAAACAGGAACAGCACCGCGACCGCGCCAACATAGACGATCACCAGCAACATCGCGATGAACTCCGCCCCCACCAGCACCATCAGGCCAGCGGCGTTGAAGAACGTCAGGATCAACCACAGCACCGAATGCACGGGGTTCCTCGCCATCACGACCATGACGGCGCTGGCGACGACGATGGTCGCGAAGAAGTAGAAGGCGATGGCCTGTATCATGATGATCCCCGTGCCCTGCGCCCCGTCCGCTTGTGACGAGCGATGCGCAAAACCGTCCAGATTGATCCCATAGTCCGTTTGCGAGAGGCCAGTGTCCGCCAGCCCCGCGCAGCGTTGATTACGTTCGCCGCGCCCTAGCGGTAGGGTGCGTCGGCTTCAAGATTGGCCGCGATGGCCCGTTCCCATTTGTCACCATTGCTGAGCAGCTTGGCCTTGTCGTAGAGCAGTTCCTCGCGGGTTTCGGTGGCGTATTCGAAATTCGGCCCCTCGACGATGGCATCGACCGGGCAGGCTTCCTGGCAAAAGCCGCAGAAGATGCATTTGGTCATGTCGATGTCGTAGCGGGTGGTGCGCCGGCTGCCGTCTGCGCGCGGTTCGCTCTCGATGGTGATCGCCTGCGCGGGGCACACCGCCTCGCACAGCTTGCAGGCGATGCAGCGTTCCTCGCCGTTCGGATAGCGCCGCAACGCATGCTCACCGCGGAAGCGCGGGCTGAGCGGCGACTTCTCGAAGGGGTAGTTGATCGTCACCTTGGGCTTGAAGAAATACTTCAGCGTCAAGGCGTGCGCCTTGAGGAATTCCCAGAGGGTGAACGATTTGATGAGGTGGGAAACGGTGGTCATGGAAACCCTCAGAAGATCGCGAACTGTTCGCCGAAGGCGCCGGTTGCCATGAGCCAACTGCTCGTGGCGGCGACAAACAGCAGGCTCATCGGAAGGAACACCTTCCAACCGAGGCGCATCAGCTGGTCATAACGGTAACGCGGCACGGTCGCCCAGATCCAGCTGAACATGAAGAAGAAGACGAAGGTCTTGACGAGGAACCACACGATCCCCGGCACCATGTAAAGCGCCGGAATGTCGAGCGGCGGCAGCCAACCGCCCCAGAACAGCAGCGTGTTGAGCGAACACATCAAGAGGATATTGGCATATTCACCCAGCCAGAACAGCGCGAAGCTCATCGAGGAATACTCGGTCTGGTAGCCCGCGACCAGCTCGCTCTCCGCCTCGGTCAGGTCGAATGGTGCGCGCGCGGTCTCGGCCAGCGCCGAGATGAAGAACACCACCCACATCGGGAAGAGCAGTGGGTGCACCGCATAGGCGTTGATCAGCCCGAGGCCAAAGCCCTGCTGCGCGTTGACAATGCCCGACAGATTGAAAGTGCCCGCAAACAGCACCACGCAGACCAGCACGAAGCCGATCGAAACTTCGTAGGAAATCATCTGTGCCGAGGCACGCATTGCCGAGAAGAACGGGTATTTGGAGTTCGACGCCCACCCGCTCATCACCACGCCGTAAACCCCCATCGAGGAAATCGCGAGGATATAAAGCAGGCCCACGTTGATGTCGGCGATCACCCCGCCATCCCAGAACGGAATCACCGCCCATGCCGCCAGCGCCACCGTAAAGGTAATGATCGGCGCGAGCAGGAAGATGCCCTTGTTCGCGGCCGTGGGGATGATGGTTTCCTGCAGGAAGACCTTCAATCCGTCCGCAAAGGACTGGAGCAGGCCGAACGGCCCGACCACGTTGGGCCCGCGCCGCAGCATGATCGCGCCCAACACCTTGCGGTCGACATAAATCACCATCGCAACGCTGAACATCACCAGCAGCGAGACCACCACGATCGCGACGACGGTGGCGATGGTCCACGCCCATTCGTGAGGCAGGCCGAGCGATTGGAAGAAGGCGGTCATTCCGCGGCCTCCTTGACGTCAGCACCGTGTAGGAGTTCATCCGAGCAGCGCTGCATCACCGCGCTGGCGCGGGCGATGGGGTTGGTGAGGTAGAAGTCTTTGATCGGGTAGCCCGTGATCTCGCCTTCGAACTTTGCAGCCGAGTCCGCCTTGGGAAGCGCGCCGTAATCGGCGAGGCCTTCCTCCCCCAGCGCGGGAACAGCGGCGATCATCGTCGCCTGAAGTTCCGAAAAGCTGTCGAAGCCGACGGTCACGTCCAGCGCATCGGCCAGCGCGCGCAAAATCGTCCAGTCCTCGCGCGCGTCTCCGGGGGCGAACACCGCCTTCTCGGCGAACTGCACGCGGCCCTCGGTGTTGACGTAAGTCCCGTCCTTTTCGGCAAAGGATGCGCTCGGCAGGATGATGTCGGCGTGATGCGCGCCCTTGTCGCCGTGGTGGCCGATATAGACCTTCAGGCTCTTGGCGTAGGGCGCATAGTCCATTTCGTCCGCGCCGAGGCTGAGCAGCACCTTGGGGGCGGCCTTGGCGATGTCGCCCATCCCGCCCGGCAACGTGAAACCGAGCATCAGCGAGGCCATGCGCGAAGCCGAGATGTGCAGGACGTTGAAGCCGTTCCAACCGTCACGCACGAGGCTGAACTTGTCCACCAGCTTGAGCGCCGCCGGCAGAGCGCCCTTGGCCAGCGCGGCCGCGCCGACGATCACCACCGGACGCTGTGCCGCCTTCATGACGTCGCCCAATGCCTTGGGCACGCGGTTCAAGATCTTCAGGTCACTGCCGAGGAAGGTCGCCGGATAGGTCGGATCCCATTCGGGGCCGATGATATAGACCTTCGCCCCCGCCTTCACCGCCTTGCGCAGGCGGACGTTGAGCAGTGCGGCTTCCCAGCGGACATGGCTGCCGATTATGAGGATCGCGTCGGCGGTTTCGATCCCGGCGAAGGTGCTGTTGAAGTTCACCGCTGCAAGGTTCGACACGTCATAGGTCATGCCGGTCTGGCGCGCTTCGGTCAGGTTCGACCCGCAGGCGTTCACCAAAGCCTTGGCGGCAAACATCGTCTCGGCATCGACGAGATCGCCTGCGACCGCCGCGATGCTGGCCTTGTGCTTGCCCAGCGCGCCCGCGATCATGCCGAATGCTTCGGTCCACTCGGCGGGCTGGAGCTTGCCATCACGACGCACCCACACGCGGTCCAAGCGGCGCTTGGTCAACCCATCGACCTGATAGCGGCCCTTGTCTGACAGCCACTCCTCGTTGACGTCGTCATTCACCCGCGGCAGCGCGCGCATGACTTCGCGGCCCTTGGAGTGGAGCGTGATGTTGGCCCCCACCGCGTCCGACACGTCGATGCTGAGCGTTTTCTTCAGCTCCCACGGCCGCGCCTCGAAAGCATAGGGCCGCGAGGTCAGCGCTCCAACCGGGCACAGATCGATGACGTTGGCACTAAGCTCATGCGCCGCCGCCTGCTCCAGATAAGTGGTGATCTGCATATCCTCACCGCGATAGAGCGCGCCGATCTCATCCACACCGGCGATCTCTTCCGAGAAGCGCACGCAGCGAGTACAGTGGATGCAGCGGGTCATGATCGTCTTGATCAGCGGGCCCATGTATTTCTCGGTCACGGCGCGCTTGTTTTCGGAAAAGCGCGAACCGCCGCGGCCATAGGCTACCGCCTGATCTTGCAGATCGCACTCGCCGCCCTGATCGCAGATCGGGCAATCGAGCGGGTGGTTGATGAGCAGGAACTCCATCACCCCTTCGCGGGCTTTCTTGACCATCGGGCTGTCGGTGCGGATTTCCTGGCCTTCGCTGGCTGGCAGTGCGCAGGAAGCCTGCGGCTTGGGCGGCCCGGGCTTCACCTCGACCAGACACATGCGGCAATTGCCCGCGATGCTGAGGCGTTCGTGATAGCAGAAGCGCGGGATTTCCTTGCCCGCCAGCTCGCACGCCTGAAGGACGGTTGCGCCCGCCGGGACCTCGATTTCCTGACCGTCTACGGTGACCTTGGGCATTACTCGGCTGCCTCTTGGAATTGCGCGTTGTGTTCGTTGATCCGCCGTTCCAGCTCAGGCCGAAAGTGGCGGATGAGGCCCTGGATCGGCCACGCCGCCGCATCGCCGAGCGCGCAGATGGTGTGGCCTTCGACCTGCTTGGTGACTTCGTGCAGCATGTCGATTTCCTCGATTGCCGCATCGCCGGTGCGCAGGCGCTCCATCATGCGCCACATCCAGCCTGTGCCTTCGCGGCAGGGGGTGCACTGGCCGCAGCTTTCGTGCTTGTAGAAATAGCTGAGGCGGGCGATCGCGCGGACGATGTCGGTCGACTTGTCCATCACGATGACCGCAGCCGTGCCGAGGCCGGAGCCCAGTTCCTTCAACCCGTCGAAGTCCATCGGCGCATTGCGGATTTGCGCCGCAGGCACCAACGGCACCGAAGACCCACCGGGGATCACTGCCAGCAGATTGTCCCACCCGCCGCGAATGCCGCCGCAGTGCTTCTCGATCAGCTCCTCGAACGGGATGCTCATCGATTCTTCAACTACGCACGGCTTTTCCACGTGGCCCGAAATTTGGAACAGCTTGGTGCCCTTGTTGTTCTCGCGCCCGAAGCTGGAGAACCACGCCGCGCCGCGCCGCAGGATCGTCGGCGCAACCGCGATGCTTTCGACGTTGTTGACGGTGGTCGGGCAGCCATAGAGCCCCGCGCCCGCTGGGAAGGGGGGCTTGAGGCGCGGCTGGCCCTTCTTGCCTTCAAGGCTTTCGATCATCGCGGTTTCTTCGCCGCAGATGTAAGCGCCCGCGCCGCGGTGCATGAAGACGTCGAAATCATAGCCCGACTTGCAGGCGTTCTTGCCGATGAGGCCCGCAGCATAGGCCTCGTCGATCGCCTTTTGCAGCGTCTCGGCCTCGCGAATATATTCGCCGCGAATGTAGATATAGGCGGCACGCGCGCGCATCGCGAAACCGGCGACCAGCGCGCCTTCGATCAGCTTGTGCGGATCGTGGCGCAGGATCTCGCGATCCTTGCAGCTGCCCGGCTCGCTCTCGTCGGCATTGATGACGAGGAAGCTCGGCCGCCCGTCACGCGATTCCTTGGGCATGAAGGACCACTTTAGCCCGGTCGGGAAGCCCGCCCCGCCCCGCCCGCGCAGACCGGAGGCCTTGATTTCCTCGATGATCGCGTCCTGCCCGCGCGCGAGCAGCGCCTTGGTGTTATCCCAATCGCCGCGCGCCTGCGCTGCCTTCAGGCCCCAGTCCTGGAACCCGTAGAGGTTGGTGAAGATGCGGTCCTTATCCGCAAGCATCGCTGCGCCCTTCTTCTATGGCCTGCATTTTGGCGCGCTTCAGGCGCACCAGCGAAATCCCCTGGAACACAAGGCCGAGACCCATCAGGATCACGCCCATATCGATCATGCTCGTCGCGCTCAGCACCGCGCCGAGCGCAAAGCCGGAGAGGCCGAGGATCGCGAGGAGCAGCGTCAGCGCATTCATCCGATCGCCCCCGCGGTGTAGAGCCAGTAGAGCACGCCGATGATGAGCAGGATCACGCCCACGCGCACCATGCCCATCAGCAGCTTGTAGGCGATGAACGCCAGCACTGCCGCACCAAGGAATGAGGCGACGGTCGTCACCTTACCAATCGCTCCGGTAATCGTGATTGGCGCTGACCATCTCTTTCAAGGTGGTCGGCCCGCCTGAAGGTTCGCTGGTGTGCCGCCCCGGCTCCTGCGTTCCGGCCTTGGGGATTTCGCCGCGCGCCAGCGCATCGAGCACCGCATCGAGGCGTTCGGGCGTCAGATCCTCGTAATTGTCATCGTTGATCTGCACCATCGGCGCAGTGGCGCAATTGCCCATGCATTCGACTTCGGTGAGGGTCCAGAGGCCATCCTCGGAGATCTCGCCCTTCTTCATGCCGCGCTTCTTGCAGGCAGCGATGATGTCGTCCGATCCGCGCAGCATGCAGGGCGTCGTGCCGCACACCTGCACGTGGAATTTGCCCACGGGCTTGAGGTTATACATGAAGTAGAAGCTGGCAACTTCGAGCACGCGGATCACCGGCATGTCGAGATATTGTGCGACATATTCGATCACCGGCAATGGCAGCCAACCTTGGGTGCCGGTCTCTTCACCAACCTGCCGCTGGGCAAGATCGAGCAACGGCATCACCGCCGAACGCTGACGGCCTTCGGGATACTTGGCGATGTGCCAGTCGGCGGTTTTCTTGTTCTCCGGCGTCCACGCAAAACCGCCCCAACGGGCGCGCAGTTCGGGAGTATCGGGAGCAGGGGTGCGGTCAGCCATTATCTGTCACATTCACCAAAAACGACATCGATTGCACCCAGAATGGCGGTTGCATCGGGCAGCATGTGACCACGCGACATGAAGTCCATCGCCTGAAGGTGCGAGAAGGCGGTAGGGCGGATCTTGCAGCGGTAGGGCTTGTTGGTGCCGTCGCTGACAAGATAGACGCCGAATTCGCCCTTGGGGCTTTCGGTCGCCACGTAAACCTCTCCCGCCGGCACGTGGAAGCCTTCGGTGTAAAGCTTGAAGTGATGGATCAGGCTTTCCATCGACTGCTTCATTTCACCGCGCTTGGGTGGGGAGACCTTGCCGTCGGTCGACGCAATCGGCCCCTGCGGCATTTGCGCCAGGCATTGCTTGATGATCCGGGCGCTTTCGTAAACTTCCTTCACGCGCACCATGAAGCGATCATAGCAATCGCTGTTGGTGCCGACCGGAATGTCGAATTCCATCCGGTCATAGACATCATAGGGCTGGCTCTTGCGCAGATCCCACGGCACACCCGCCGCGCGGATCATCGGGCCGGAAAAGCCCCACGCAATCGCATCATCGCGGCCGACGATGGCAATATCCACGTTGCGCTGCTTGAAGATGCGGTTGTCCACGACAAGGCTCATCGCGTCTCCGAAGAGCTGCGGCAGGCGCTTGTCGAGCCAGTCGCCAATGTCGACCAGCAGCCGTTCCGGCACGTCCTGATGCACGCCCCCGGGCCGGAACCACGCCGAGTGCATCCGCGCGCCCGACGCGCGCTCGAAGAAGGTGAGGCAATCTTCGCGCAGTTCGAACACCCACAGGTTGGGCGTCATCGCACCCACGTCCATCACGTGCGCGCCGATGTTGAGCATGTGGTTGCAGATGCGGGTCAGCTCGGCAAACAGCACGCGCAAATATTGCGCGCGGATCGGCACTTCGAGGTTCAGCAGCTTTTCAATGGCGAGCACATAGGAATGCTCCATCGCCAGCGGCGAACAGTAGTCGAGCCGGTCGAAATAGGGCAGCGCCTGAAGGTAAGTCTTCTGCTCGATTAGCTTTTCGGTGCCGCGGTGGAGCAGGCCGACATGCGGATCAATCCGCTCGATAACCTCACCGTCAAGCTCCATCACCATGCGCAGCACGCCGTGCGCGGCCGGGTGCTGGGGGCCAAAGTTGATCGTGTAGTTGGAGATCACCTCACCGGTGGTGGTGAGCGATTCTTCGCGGGTCATGCTCATTTCTTGGCCTCCCCTTCCGGTTTGGCCGGGGCTTTCTCGTCGCCGGGCAGCACATATTGCGCACCTTCCCACGGGCTGAGGAAATCGAAGCTGCGCATTTCCTGCGCGAGTTCGACGGGCTCGTAAACCACGCGCTTTTCCTCTTCCGAATACCGCAGCTCGGTATAGCCGGTCATCGGGAAGTCCTTGCGGAATGGGTGTCCTTCAAAGCCGTAATCGGTGAGGATGCGGCGCAGATCCGAGTTGCCTGCAAAGGTCACCCCATACATGTCGAACACCTCGCGTTCGAGCCAGCCCGCATTGGGCCACAGCGCGGTGACACTCGGCACCGGGGTATCCTCGCCGGCCGAACACTTGACGATGACGCGGTGGTTCTTCGTCAGGCTTTGCAGCATGTAGACGACTTCAAAGCGCTCAGGCCGCGCGGGATAGTCCGCACCGGCGATTTCCATGAGCTGCTGGTACTGGTGATCGTCCCGCAAACTGCGCAGCACCTTTTCGATCCCGTCGCGCACGACACGGAAAATCACCTCGCCATGCGCTTCGTGCGCTCCGATCAACCAGACCGAAATGGTCTCGCTGATGGCTTCGATCACGCCCTCGTTGGAAGCAAACTTCGGGGCGGAATGCAGAACGGCCATGCCCTTGCCCTTACCTCTCGATCGTGCCCACGCGGCGGATCTTGCGCTGCAACTGCATCACGCCATAAAGCAGCGCCTCGGCGGTCGGCGGGCAGCCGGGAACGTAGATATCCACCGGCACGATCCGATCGCAGCCGCGCACCACCGAATAGGAGTAGTGATAATAGCCGCCGCCATTGGCGCAGCTGCCCATGCTGATCACATACTTGGGATCAGACATTTGATCATAGACCTTGCGCAGCGCCGGGGCCATCTTGTTGCACAGCGTGCCGGCGACGATCATCACGTCCGACTGGCGCGGGGAAGCGCGCGGGGCGATGCCGAAGCGCTCCATGTCATAGCGCGGCATGTTGACGTGGATCATCTCGACCGCGCAGCAGGCGAGGCCGAAGGTCATCCACCACAGGCTGCCGGTGCGCGCCCACTGAAACAGCTCCTCGGTCGAGGTGACAAGGAAACCCTTGTCACTGACCTCGCTCTGGAGCGCATTGAAAAAGTCCGCATCGGGCTGGCGCAAGGCGCTACCCTGCCCCGCCGGAATGATCGAAGAATTGGCCACGGTGCTCATTCCCAATCCAGTGCCCCCTTCTTCCATTCGTAGGCCAGCCCCACAGCGAGAATGAACAGGAACACCATCATGCCGCCCCAGCCGATCCAGCCCGTCTCGCCCAGGCTTACCGCCCAGGGAAACAGGAACGCAGCCTCGAGATCGAACACAATGAAGCTGATCGCCACGAGATAAAAGCGCACGTCGAACTGGCTGCGCGCGTCCTCGAAGGCGGGAAAGCCGCACTCGTATTCCGAAAGCTTCTCGGCATTGGGATTGTGCGCGCCGGTGAGCCGCGAGACCGCCATCGGGGCGGCCACGAAAAGGATCGATAGCCCGAAAGCGATGAGAATGAATAACAGTATCGGCAGATACTGGCTGAGATCGATCACGGCGATGTCCAAGCTTATTAATCCCGTGGGCCGCCCTAGGCCTGTCGGCCGCACCGCGCAAGCCCGCGACTCGGGGAAAACCCCCTAGGGATGTTGCAGGAAATCAAACAATCGTTGCGACAGACTGCGCCCTGACAGCCCGCCACCCCGGTCATTTCATCATGCGTGCTGCGGCCTGATCGGTCGCCTTGCCGTAAGGCGGCTTCAGCCCGCCGAGCTTGGCGATGTCGATCTTCGGCTGATGATAGACCGCGCGGGCGTGGCTGAATTCGCGGAAGCCCTCGATCGCGTGGTAGCTCCCCATCCCCGATGGCCCGACCCCGCCGAACGGCAGGTCTTCCATCGAGACATGGAACACCACGTCATTGGTGGTCACCCCGCCGGAGATGGTGCGAGTCAGCACGCGTTCCTGCTCGCCCTTGTCCTCGCCGAAATAATAGAGGCCGAGCGGGCGGTCGTGCTCGTTGATATAATCGATCGCCTGATCGACCGCCTTGTAGGTCATCACCGGCAGGACAGGCCCGAAGATTTCCTCCTGCATCACGGTCATGCTGTCATTCACCCCGCGCAGCACCGTCAGCGGCATCTTGCGCTGGTTGGCATTGCCGAAGTCTTCGTCCGCCGGATTGACCTCGATCACTTCGGCCCCCTTGTCGCGCGCATCCGCCACCAACCCCTGCAACCGCTCGAAATGGCGGTCGGACACGATCGAGGCGTAATCATCATTGTCGAGGATACGCGGATACATTGCCGCCGCCGCGCCGGTGACACCCGCCACTGCTTCATCCGCCTTGTCCTCGGGCACGATCAGATAGTCGGGCGCGAGGCAGATCTGCCCGGCGTTGAGCATCTTGCCAATTGCGATGCGCTCGCCCGCCCTGGCAAAATCGGCACTGCGTCCCATCACCACCGGCGACTTGCCGCCCAGCTCGAGCGTGACGGGAACGAGGTTCGCTGCCGCCGCCTGCATCACGCGGCGGCCCGTCGCGGTCGAGCCGGTGAAGACGAGGTGATCGAACGGCAGCGAGGAAAACGCCGCCGCCACTTCCGGCCCGCCGGTGATAACCGCGACTTCCTCGGGCGCGAAATATTCACTCGTCAGCCGGGCCATCAATTCGCTGGTGCGCTCGGTGAATTCGGATGGCTTGATCATGGCGCGGTTGCCTGCGGCGAGCACCTGCATCAACGGGCCGAATGCCAGCTGCACCGGGAAGTTCCACGGTGAAAGAATGCCGATCACCCCCTTGGGTTCGTAACGCAGTTCGGCCCTGGCACCCAGCAGACCGAGCGGAAACTGGACCTTGCGCTTTTCCGTCTTCGCCCAGGCATCCATGTGTTTGAGCGCGTGCGCCCCCGCGCCGACCGTTGCGGCAATATCGGTCAGCATCGACTGCTGGAGCGAGCGGCTGCCGAAGTCGGCGCTCATCGCCTTGGCAAAGGCCTCGCCATGATCCCTGACCAGCGCCATCGCGCGGCGGATGCGATCCTTGCGCTGGCTCATCGGCTCCGGGCGCGAGGCGGTGAAGGCAGCGCGCTGCCGCGCCAGCAGGGCTTCGAGGTCTTCGCGGCGATCGTCGGCCATGTTATTCTCCCCTGAACTTTTGCGCATCATCAAGATGCGTTTCGATTTGCGACGCGTTGTTGCGCAAAGCAGCAAGCCTGACAAGCGTGTTGCCGCCTGCTGCCGATCATTGCCAATAGTGCAATGCAACATTAAACCGCCGCGCGATGCCGATGCGTCGCACCCTGCTCGTCAATTAAGGACAAGGCCATGACCCAGTTTTCCGCCGCCGATCCGATTGTCATCCTCAGCTATGCCCGCACTCCGATGGGCGCGATGCAGGGCGCGCTGGCCGATGTGGCGGCAACCGATCTGGGCGCTCTGGCGGTGAAGGCGGCGGTCGAGCGCGCCGGGGTTGCGGGCGAGGATATCGACCGCGCCTATATCGGCTGCGTGCTGCCTGCCGGCCTTGGTCAGGCCCCTGCACGACAGGCAGCGATCAAGGCAGGCCTGCCGCTCTCGGTCGAGGCGACCACCGTCAACAAGGTGTGCGGCAGCGGTATGCAGACCGTCATCATGGGGGCCGAAGCGCTCGCCAGCGGCACGATCGACATGGTGGTTTCCGGCGGGATGGAAAGCATGACCAATGCCCCCTACCTGCTCAAGAAGCACCGTTCGGGCGCGCGGCTCGGGCATGACACCGCCTATGACCATATGTTCCTAGACGGGCT
This sequence comes from Erythrobacter sp., assembly GCA_046296035.1. Lineage (GTDB taxonomy): Bacteria > Pseudomonadota > Alphaproteobacteria > Sphingomonadales > Sphingomonadaceae > Erythrobacter. The sequence goes on from JBKBLZ010000001.1 coordinate 396,548, forward strand.
GGAAGACGCGTACGAGCCGGGCCGCGCGATGGGCACCTTTGCGCAGGAAACCGCCGATGCCTACCAGCTCACCCGCGAGGAAATGGATGCCTACGCGATCGAATCGCTCGCCCGCGCCAATCGTGCGATCGAAAGCGGCGCTTTTGCCGACGAAATCGTGCCGGTAGCGGTTACAACCCGAGCGGGCGAAGTGCTGGTCACGCATGATGAATCACCCTCCAAGGGCCGTCCGGACAAGATTCCGCAGCTCAAGCCTGCCTTCGCCAAGGACGGGACGATCACCGCCGCGACCTCCTCCTCGATTTCGGACGGTGCCGCCGCGCTCGTTCTGACCCGCGCCAGCGTCGCTGCTGCCAAAGGGCTGACCCCGGTCGCCCGCCTGGTCGCCGCCGCTGCCCATGCGCAAGCCCCGGCCGCGTTCACCACCGCGCCCGTCCCCGCAATCCAGAAGGTGCTCGCCCGCGCCGGATGGAATGTTGCGGATGTCGACCTGTTCGAAGTCAACGAGGCCTTTGCCTGCGTCGCGATGTTCGCAATGCGCGATCTGGGCATTCCGCACGAAAAGATCAACGTCAACGGCGGCGGCACCGCCTTGGGCCACCCGATTGGTGCATCGGGCGCGCGCATCATCGTGACGCTGATTGCTGCGCTCAAGGCACAGGGCAAGAAGCGCGGGGTTGCCAGCCTGTGCATCGGCGGCGGCGAAGCCACGGCGGTGGCGGTCGAACTGCTGTAACCCTGGCAATCCGGGCGGCGACCATCCGTCGCCCGGATCATTCGTCGCCCGGCAAGTCCTCTGCCCCCCACAGCCGGTCGCGCGCCACCCAGCCCTTGCGGCCGCCGATATTGACTTCGCACCACTGCGCGCGGCACCCCCTGAGCTGGCCGACCACTCCCGGCTCAGCCCGCCAGCGCAGTGCCGAATTGGCCGTCGGCTCTGCACGAATATCGGCGAGCCCGCTGCCCTGCACCATCGCGCTACGCTCGGGATCAAGCTGGCTGCGCGCAATCCAGCCTTTGTCGCCCTCCGGGTCCTCAACCAGACGCCATCCCTCGCGCACGCGCAATACCTTCACCGGCAACCCCTTGCGCTTGTAGACCCACTGGATCGGATATTCCTCGCTCGGTCCGACGCGCATACGCGCCTCGTCATAACGCAGCGCCGCCCAATAGGGCACTTCGCGCTCCTGCGCGCTGAGCGGTGTCGCGGTGATCGTGGTGCCCGAAAGCAGGGCGAGGCCGAAGGTGGCCAGAAGACGAAATCCCATCATTCAAAAGGCGATAGCGCCTCTTGCCTTCCCCTTTCAAGCACGCCGTTCGGGCACCCCCTGGCAGCCATGTGCCGCTTCCCTGCTTGACCATCGAGGGGCAGTGGCATTAGCCGAATGCCCATGCCTGACATCCGCACCCCACTCGAACGTCCCCGCGTTATCGTCACCCGCCAGCTGGTACCTGAAATCGAGGCGCGGATGCGCGAGTTGTTCGATGTGGTTCTTAACCAGGGCGACGTGCCGCTGACCCGTGACCATCTCGCGAGCGCGATGCAGGATTGCGATGTGCTGGTGCCGACCGTAACCGACCGGATCGACGCCGATCTGATTGCCGGAGCCAACCCACGCCTTGGCCTGATCGCCAATTTCGGGGCGGGCACCGAACATATCGACCTTGCTGCTGCGGCCGCCCGCAAAATCATCGTTACCAACACCCCGGGCGTGTTCACCGACGACACTGCTGACCTTGCAATGGCGATGATCATCGGCGTGCCGCGGCGGATGCGCGAAGGAACGGCATTGGTGCGGCGCGGGGAATGGACCGGGTGGACGCCTTCGGGCCTGCTCGGGAGGAAACTGGCGGGCAAGGTGCTTGGAATCATCGGCATGGGCCGGATCGGGCAGGCCGTCGCCCATCGCGCCCGCGCCTTCGGGCTGGAGATCGCCTATACCAATCGCAAGCGCCTGCCCGAGGCGCTCGAACGGATGCTGGGCGCGCGCTATGTCGCCGATGTCGATGCGCTTATGGGCGAGGCCGACATACTCACCCTGCACTGCCCCTTGACTGACGAAACGCGCCACCTCGTCGATGCCCGCCGGATCGCACTGATGAAGCCGGGCAGCAGCATCATCAACACCGCGCGCGGCGAATTGCTGGATCAGGAAGCGCTGATCGCAGCGCTGCAATTGGGCCACCTTGCGGGCGCGGGGCTGGACGTCTATCCCGACGAGCCGAATGTCGACCCGCGTCTGATCGAACACCCAAACGTGATGACCCTCCCCCACATCGGCAGCGCCACCGCCGAGGGCCGTGAGGATTCGGGCCACAAGGTGATCGCCAACATCCGCATGTGGGCCGACGGCCACCGCCCGCCCGATCAGGTGCTCACCGCGCTGGTGCCCGGTTGAGCGCGCTGCGATTGCTCGCCGGTCAATCCCCCGTCAGAATCCGCTCAACCAGCTCGCCCACGCTCGGGGTGTAGCCGTTAGAATAGAACGGATCCTGCTTGAAGCGGTAGGCGGCGTGACCCGCGAAAGCGAGGTTCCTGTCCGGATCATCGCCATGGGCGATGTCCTGCAGGGTCTTCTGGATGCAGAAGCTGCGCGGGTCGGCCAGACGCCCGGTGGTGTAGTCACCGTGGTCTTTCCAGCTGGAAAAACCGCAATGCGAGAGGCAGCCCATGCAATCCTGCTGATCCTTGCGGATCGTGGAGCGCGTTTCAGGCGTGACGAAGACGATAGTGTTATCCGGGGTCTTGAGCGGCTCGCTATGCCCGGCGCGCATCCACATTTCGGCCTTGGTCTTGTCTTCCGGCCGCACCCAGAAGCTGCGCGCCTTGCCGTCTTCGCCAAGCTGGACCGTGCCTTCTTCTTCGCCGCGCTTGAAAAACGGGATCTGGCGCTCTGAACGGTGCATCAGATCATAGAGGAATGGGGTCTTGACTGCGCTCGAATAAAACCCGGTGGGCGAGAACTTGTGGAGCAGCACATCGCCCGGCTCGACGGTGCGCAGCATGTCCTTCCAGATCTGCGGGATCGGGCTTTCGCGGGTGAGCAAGGGCCGCGTGCCGAACTGGAAGGCGATGCTGCCAAGCTCGGGATTGTCGATCCAGTCGTTCCATTCGCGCAGGAACCACACCCCGCCGGCCATCACGATCGGCACGCTGTCGGACACGCCTTCAGCGCGCATCATGTCGCGCAGCGCCTTGACGCGGGGGTAGGGCTCTTCGGGCTTCGTGGGGTCTTCGGCGTTGCTGAGGCCATTGTGCCCACCCGCCAGCCACGGATCTTCATAGACCACCGCCGCCATCAGATCGGGGACCTTGTGGTAAGACCGCTTCCACAGCGCACGGAAGGCACGACCCGAACTGACGATTGGGAGGTAGCACACGTTGAAGCGCGCCGCGATTTCCGCGAGCTTGTAGGGCATCCCCGCACCGCAGGTGACGCCGGTAACAAGGCCGCGGGTGTTTTCCAGCACGCCTTCGAGCACGGCCTGTGCCCCGCCCATTTCCCACAGCACGTTGATGTTGATTGCGCCCTTGCCACCCGCAATCTCGTAGGCCTTCTTCACCTGGGTGGTGGCGCCATCGATGGCGTAACGGATCAGCTCCTGGTGCCGTTCCTCGCGGGTGCGGCCATGATAGACCTGCGGGATGGGGTTGCAGTCAGCATCATAGCTGTCAGCGTTGACCGCGCTCACCGTGCCGATTCCGCCGGCCGCCGCCCATGCTCCCGAACTGGCGTGATTGGTTGCCGAAACACCCTTGCCGCCTTCGACCAGCGGCCACACTTCACGCCCGCCATAGACAATCGGGCTCAATCCCTTGAACAATGAAAACTCCCCTTCGCGCCGTTCGTCGGCACGCATCTTGTGGTGGTGACATAGTGCCGCGCGGCGCGGCCTGCAACCGTGGCCTGGCGCTTGCCCCTAGCCAAGGTTGCAGGGCTGGATCTCGTCCGGTCGGGTGCGTTTGGCACCGCGCTGGAAGCGCGCGAAATATCCTTCGATATCGGGTCGCTCGATATATTCGACGAGGACGTAGCCGACCGCCTCGAACTCGCAGAACAGCAGCGTGTGCGGCAGGCCATGGCGGCCCACCGGGCTATCGCTTTCGACCACGATGATCTGCCCTTCGGAGTTGAGCGCCGGCCACATCCGCCACAGGAAGGCGTAGGGTTCGGTCACTTCGTGATACATGTGGACCATGAAGATCCGGTCGAAGCTGTCGGGAGGAAGCTGCGGATCGGCAGATTCGCCAAGCTTGATCGAGATATTTTCGAGCCGCTCCTTTTCGACCCGGCGGCCGAGCCGTTCGAGCGCCTCGCGGCTGATGTCCTGCGCCAGCACGCGGCCATCGGCACCCACGCGTTCGGCGAGGCGGACGGTGTAGTAGCCCTCGCCCGCGCCGATATCGGCCACCGTCATCCCGGGGCGGATGGCGGCAAGATCCATCACCACCTGCGCCTCGTTGCGTTCGTCCCGCGCGTCCTCGTTGGCGAACTGATTGGACACCACCTTGGCCACCGGCCGGTCCGGCGCGGGGAATTGCGCCGTATCCTCGGGCATCTCGCTGGTGACCGGCGTGACCGGATTGCACGCCGCCAGCGCCAGCCCGCCGATCAGCGCCAGCCCTGCGCGCGCAGCAAGCCCGCGCACCATGGCTATTCGACGTCCTCGATCTCGATCGTCTCGCCCGTGACCCGCTGGGCCAGTGCGGCGGAGATGAAGGGGTCGATCGCCCCATCGAGCACCGCATCGGGCGCGGTTGAAACCACCCCGGTGCGCAGGTCCTTGACCATCTGGTAAGGCTGCAACACGTAGGAGCGGATCTGGTGGCCCCAGCCAATGTCGCTCTTGGCCGAGTGCTCGGCGCTGGCCGCTTCTTCGCGCGCGCGCATCTCGGCCTCATAAAGCCGCGCCTTGAGCATGCTCATCGCAATCTCGCGGTTCTTGTGCTGGCTGCGGTCCTGCTGGCTGGCCACCACGATGCCGGAGGGCTGGTGCGTGATGCGCACCGCGGAATCGGTGGTGTTGACGTGCTGACCGCCCGCACCCGAGGCACGGTAGGTATCGATCTTGAGATCGGCCGGGTTGATCTCGATCTCGAAGCTGTCGTCGATCACCGGATAGACCCACACGCTCGAAAAGCTGGTGTGGCGGCGGGCCGAGCTGTCATAGGGGCTGATGCGCACGAGGCGGTGGACGCCGCTCTCGGTCTTGGCATAGCCGTAAGCGTTCTCGCCCTTGATCAGCAGGGTGGCGGATTTGATGCCCGCCTGTTCGCCTGCCTGATACTCCACCGTATCAACCTTGAACCCGCGCCGCTCGGCCCAGCGGGCATACATCCGCAGCAGCATTTCGGCCCAGTCCTGGCTCTCGGTGCCGCCCGCGCCGGCATGGATTTCGAGATAGGTGTCGTTGCCGTCCGCCTCGCCCGACAGCAGCGCCTGCACCTTGTCGGCATCGGCGCGATCGGCCAGCGCGGCGAGCGTGGCGAGGCCATCATTGACGATCGCTTCCTCGCCTTCAGCCTCACCCATTTCGATGAATTCGACCGCATCGCGCATCTCGGCCGAAATCTCGTTGACGGTCTTTACCGCGCTTTCGAGCGACTTCTGCTCGCGGCTGATCGCCTGCGCCTGCTTGGGATTGTCCCACAGCTTCGGGTCCTGAACCCGCGCGTTGAGTTCATCGAGGCGCCGCAGCGCACGGTCCCAATCGAGCGACAGGCGCACCAGCGCCAGCGCCGCTTCGATCCGGTTGATATAGGCTTGGGCCTCGGCCCGCATGGTCTGTCCTTCACAAGGCGCAAAAAAATCCGGCCCCGATTAGCGGGGCCTGCGCGATTGTAAAGCGGCGCGCTGGCGGATACCGGCCCTTACTTCCCCAGCGCCTGCACCGCCGCAAGGGTCTTTGCCACATGGCCGCGATAGTCGGCATTGGAATAGACCGCAACAATCCGCCCGTCCGGGGCAATCACATAGGAGGTGCGGCTGGTGAGGCCCGAATTGCCCAGCGCCACGTCATAGCCCGCGATCACCTTCGCCCCGGCCACGCCGACCGGGAAGGCATCGCGGCATTCCTCGCGGCTGAAGCGCTTGAGCGTGGCGATATCGTCGTTCGACATGCCGATCACGCTCGCGCCGGCGGCCTTGAACCTGGGCATGGCCTCGGCAAAGGCGTTGGCTTCGAGCGTGCAGCCGGACGTAAAAGCCTTGGGATAGAAATACAGCACCACCGGCCCCTTCGCCAGCGCGGCGGAGAGCGAGAAGCCGAATTCCTTGCCAGCGAGCGCGGCGCGGGTGGTGAAGGCCGGGGCCTTTTGTCCGACCGGCAGTTCGGCCGAGGCAGCGGTGGCGAAGCCCGCAGCAGCAAGCGCCGCGGCGGCGATGATGGCGATGGCGGGAAGGGTTCTGTTCATGGCATTGGAACCTTCAAACACCGGCACGGTTCCCCGGAATGCGTGGCGCGCGTCAATAGGCCCCGTCCTGCTCCATGATCAAATCGGCCGGCTGATCGGGGTTGTCCTCTACCACCGCACTGTCGGCGTTCTGGCGGCCGGCACGGATCAGCGCGAGAATTTCGTTGCGACGCGCGGCAATCTCGTCCTGGCGGGTATAGCGCTCGGGTTCGGTATCGGGCTTGAAGGCTTCCCAGATGATGGCCGACCTCGGATCATCGGTTGGCCAGCCATCGAACACGCGCTTGCCGGTGCGCCGGTCAACCCGCACCATCCGCACGCCCTGCGGCGCGACCGGGGGAAGATCGGACCATTTCTTGCGGGTCTTTTCGATGAGGCTCTTGATGATCGGCGCGGAGATCGTGCCGCCAAAGGCATAGCCGCCCATGTTGCGCGGCTGATCGAAGCCGACGTAAGCCCCGGCCACAATTTGCTGGGTGCCGCCGATGAACCACACGTCCTTGGGGCCGGTGGTTGTGCCGGTCTTGCCGAACAGCGGCAGACCGAGCGGGTTGAGCACGGTTGCCGTGCCGCGGCTCACCGCGCCGCGCAGCATGTGCATCACCTGAAACGCGGTGCGCGCATCCATCGCCTGAGTGCCCTTGATCCCGAAGCGCGGCATCGGTTTGCCGTCCCACTCGCGGCTGTTGCAACCGCGGCAGTCGCGGTTATCGGCACGCCACAGCACCTTCCCGCGGCGATCCTGCACATAGTCGATCACCGTAGGCGGGTTGAGGCGCCCGTGATTGGCAAGCGCGGCATAGGCGGCGACCATTTTCGACAGGGTTGTCTCCCCTGCCCCCAGCGCGGTCGAGGGATAGGGGTCGAACTTGCCGATCCCGAGCTTTTCCACGGTCTTTACGACATTGGGCATTCCCGCCGTCATGCCAATTTGCACGGTCATGATGTTCTGTGACTGTTCAAGACCATAACGCAGCGGATATTGCCCGGCGCGCCCACCGCGGATGCATTTCTCGCCAAGGTTGGCACCCTGATAATAGCAGAACCGCGAGTTATCGATCTGGGTCGAAGGGGTCATGCCGTTGTCGAGCCCGGTGGCATAGACAAACGGCTTGATGGTCGACCCAGGCTGGCGCATCGCCTGCGTCGCACGGTTGAAGTCCGACAGGCGGTGATCGAACCCGCCCTGCATCGCCAGCACCCGGCCATATTGCGCATTTTCAACGATCAGCGCACCCTGCGCCTCGGGAAGGGTGCGCACCTGCCAGACATTGCCCGAAGGACTGGCGGCGATCACATCACCCGCCTTGAGCTTGTCGGGCAGGCCGGTGAGCGGCGCCTCGGTGCCGTCGGCAAAGCCGATCCGCGCCGCGCCCCCGCTGCGGCTGGTAACCACGCCGACCTTCCAGTTCTTGTAGCTGATGCCCAGCGGCGAGCTTTGCAGCTGGCCCGCCCAGTTGCCTTGCGAAACGTCGATCGTCGCCAGCGGCCCGGTCCACGCGCGCCCGCCATGATAGCGCAGCAGACCCTCGCGCAGCGCGTCGCGCGCCGCGATCTGCATTTCGGGATCAAGGCTGGTGCGCACCCACAGCCCCCCGGCATAGACCGAATTGGGCCCATCATCGGCGGTTTCACCGAAGCGGTCGATCAGCTCGCGCCGCACTTCTTCGAGGAAATAGCCGGCATCCACGCTGCGCTCGCGACGCTGGGTAACAAGGCCCAGCGGCTGCGCGGCAGCGGCGCGCCGCTCGGCAGCCGAGATGAAGCCGTTGGCCTCCATCTGATCCAGCACGAAGTTGCGCCGCGCGAGCGCGGCTTGTTCCTGACCCTTGCGGCCATAGCGTTCGGGTGCCTTGGGCAGGATCGCGAGGAACGCCGCCTCGTGCAGTTCGAGCTCGCCGACATCCTTGTCGAAATAGGCGCGCGATGCAGCCTGCACGCCGTAAGAGCGCCGACCGAGCGGAATCTCGTTGAGGTAAAGTTCGAGTATCTCCTGCTTGGTCAGCACCTGCTCGATGCGCCCGGCGAGGATCATTTCCTTCAATTTGCGGGTGACCGAATATTCGTCGCCCAGCAGCAGGTTCTTGGCGACCTGCTGGGTGATGGTCGATCCGCCCACCGCGCGGCGCGTGCGCATCGGATTGAGATAGTCGAACACGGCATTGGCGGTGCCCAGAAAATCGATCCCGCCATGACTGAAAAAGGTCTTGTCCTCGGCCGAGAGATAGGCCTCGATAAGCTTCTGCGGGAAGTCGGCATATTGCAGTTGCACCCGCCGCTCGCGCGCATAGGAGTGCACGATCTCGCCGTCATAGCCGCGCACCACGGTGGGCAGCGGTGTCTCGTAGGTGAGCAGCGCCTCGGCCTCGGGCAGATCGCTGGCGAGCCACACGAACAGCGCGATCCACACGAAAGCGCCCAAGCCCAGCAGGCTGGCAGTGATGCGGAACAGCCGGCTCTCCCGCCACTTGGCACGGAACCAGGCCAGCGCCCCGCCGACATCGCGGCGCACGCGGTAGCGAAGGTAGGCCCAGGTCGATTGCGGGCTGGAGGCGGCGGTCGGCTCGGTCATGCGCGGGCCGCAACTAGCACGCAGGGCTGGCCGAAAGCTAGCCGCTTTCGGCCGCTATTCCCCGCCGCTTTCTGGATCGGCATGGCGCGCGAAATAGATCCGGATCGCGCGCGCCAGAACGGCAGCATATTGGCGCTGGCCCTCGGGTGTCGTCAGCCGTGCGCGATCGAGCCGGTTGGTAACAAAGCCGCTTTCGAACAGCACCGATGGCACGTCGGGCGCGCGCAGGACCGCCAGCGCGGCGGAGCGGCGCGGCTCGGGCACGAAGGCGAGCGCGTCCCCGCCTTCACGCACCACAAGCGCCGCAAAGTCGAGCGCATCTTCCTGCGCGCGCTGTTGCGACAGCCCGACCAGGATTGCGCTCACCGCAGCGCTCTGCCCGTCGATGGTGATGCCGTTCACCCGGTCGGCATCATTTTCGCGCGCGGCAAATCGGGCTGCCGCCTCGCTCGACGCCTGCTCGGACAAAGTGTATATGCTCGCCCCGCTGACATTCTCGCGGGTGCCGGCCGAATCCGCGTGGATCGAGACGAACAGATCGGCCTCCAGCTGACGGGCAATCTCGGGCCGGATGGATAGCGGCAGGATGCGATCATCATCGCGGGTCAGAGCCACCCGGATTCGGCCAACGCGCAACAGCTCAGCACGCAGCGCCCGTGCCAGCGCCAGCGTGATGTCCTTTTCCTGCACCTTCAGGCCTTCGGCATCCTGACCGATCGCACCCGGATCGCGTCCGCCGTGCCCGGCATCGATCACCACCAGCGGGAGGCGGGAATCGGCTGGCCCCGAAATCTCGGGCAGGTCGAGCGGGACTGCGCCGTCCTCCAGCGGGAAGCGCAGCACATAATCACGGCCCCACACCGGCACAGGAATCCGCACGCCCAGCGCCGCCGCCCCGCCAAGCAGCGCGGCAGGCACCAACAGCACGATCAGCAGCAGGTTACGAAAGCTCATGTCCGCACCGGCTTACGTTCTTGCCAGTCTTTAACGCAATAGAGTTGCGGGGTTCGTTCCACGGTGCTAGCGCTGCGGCGGAGAGGTCGCATCTTGTGCTCCGGCACCGGGCAGCCCCCCTCTCACGCCGGGTTCCTGCCTTCTTGTGGAAGCCGGTTCCAGCACAGGTTGATGCATTGACAAGACGCTTTTCCCCGCAATCCAGCACAGCGCGCGCCGTGGCCGCCTGTCCGCTTGCGGGCCGAAGCGCGGCGTTGGGCCGCAGTCTCGTCTTTGCAGACACGAGCTTCGCGCTGAGCGTCCATGCCGGACGCGGCGCGACAATCCCTTCCGGCCGCCCTTCCGGGCTTTCCGGATCATCCCACTATTGGCGTCCCCTTTACATCCCCAAGCGGGCAAGGCCGGACGCATGGAGAACATTCAATGGCAACGCGCATGCTGATCGATGCGCGCCACCCGGAAGAAACCCGGGTGGCGGTTCTGCAAGGCAACCGGATTGAGGAATTCGATTTCGAATCTGCCGAACACAAGCAGATCAAGGGCAATATCTACCTCGCCAAGGTAACCCGGGTCGAACCTTCGCTGCAGGCGGCTTTCGTTGATTTCGGCGGCAACCGTCATGGTTTCCTCGCCTTCAGCGAAATTCACCCCGACTATTACCAGATCCCCAAGGCTGATCGTGATGCACTGCTGGCCGAGGAGGCCGAGGCCGCCGCGGAAGAAGAGCGCCTGCGCGCCGAAGAGGAAGCGGAAGGCATCTCGCCCGGCGACGAATATGATGCCGAGGACGACAGCGGCGAAGCGCTGGCCGAGGACTTTGCCGAAAACGGGGTCGAGGAAGTCGATACTGCGGACAAGGACGATGTCGCCACCATCGAGGATGGCAGCTCGGACGACGACAACGGCTCCGACGACGACAGCGATGATGACGAGACCGACGAAGACGGTGCAGCCGGTGAAAATGGTGACGAGCATCGCTCTCGTGGCCGTCGCGGCCGTCGCCGTCAGGGCAAGAGCGGCAACGACAAAAGCGCCAGCCGCGCCAAACAGGTCGACGAAGTGCGCGCCAAGCGTCAGGCCTTGCGTCGCCGCTACAAGATCCAGGACGTGATCCAGCGCCGCCAGGTGCTGCTGGTGCAAGTCGTCAAGGAAGAGCGCGGCAACAAGGGCGCGGCGCTGACCACCTATCTCAGCCTCGCCGGGCGTTACACGGTCCTGATGCCCAATTCCTCCAGCGGCGGCGGCATCAGCCGCAAGATCAGCTCGACCAGCGATCGCAAGCGGCTGAAGGACATGGTGTCCGATCTCAAGCTGCCCAAGACCATGGGCCTGATCGTGCGCACCGCCGGCATGAGCCGCACCAAGCCCGAGATCAAGCGCGACTTCGATTACCTCGCCCGCGTGTGGGACGAAATCCGCGAAAAAACCCTCGCCTCGGTCGCGCCGGCGCTGATCCATTCTGACAGCGACCTCATCAAGCGCGCTATCCGCGACATCTATAACAAGGAAATCGAGGAAGTCGTCGTCGAGGGCGAGGACGGCTACAAGTCGGCCAAGGCCTTCATGAAGTTGCTGATGCCCAGTCATGCCCGGCGGGTGAAGGCCTATTCCGATCCGGTGCCGCTGTTCCAGCGCTATGGCGCGGAAGACCAGCTGCGCGCGATGTATGATCCGATGGTGCAGCTGAAATCCGGCGGCTATCTGATCATCAACCCGACCGAAGCGCTGGTTTCGATCGACATCAACTCCGGTCGCTCGACCAAGGAACACAATATCGAGCAGACTGCGCTGCACACCAACCTTGAAGCCGCACGCGAAATCGCCCGCCAGTTGCGCCTGCGCGACATGGCGGGCCTGGTCGTCATTGACTTCATCGACATGGAGTATTCCTCCAACGTCCGTAAGGTCGAAAAGGCGATGAAGGACGCGCTCAAGAACGATCGCGCGCGCATCCAGATCGGCCGCATCAGCTCGTTCGGCCTGATGGAAATGAGCCGCCAGCGGCTGCGCACCGGCGTGCTCGAGGCCACCACCCGCCCTTGCCCGCATTGCGACGGCACCGGGCTGGTGCGCACTGCATCCTCGGCAGGCCTTTCAGCGCTGCGGCTGATCGAGGACGAGGCAGCCAAGGGCAAGGGCACGCTGATCCGCCTCGCGGCCAGCACCGAAGCGGCGATCTACCTCCTCAATGAAAAGCGCGCCGATCTCGTCGAGATCGAGCAGCGCTATGGTGTCACCGTCGAAGTCGTGCCCGAAGGCGAGGACGAAGGTGCCAAGATGAGCGTTTCAAGCAGCGGTCCGCGCCCGGCGCAGATACCCCGGTTTGATCCGATCATCGACGAGGAAGACGACGAGGAACTCCCCGAGGAAGACGCAGCTGGCGAAGACGAGGACACCGAGCGCGAACCGCGCCAGCGCCGCGAACGGCGCGACGCCGGTGAGAATGACGAAGACGGCGCGCGCCGCAAGAAACGCCGCCGCCGCCGGGGTGGCCGGGGACGCAACCGCGCCGATGGAGAGGATGGCGCGGACGATGAACCGCGCGACGACAACGGCGAAGACGGCGATACCGACGCAACCGAAGCGCGCAGAAATGCGCCCACCGACGAAGGTGGCGATGATGGCGAGGCTCGCCCGAAAAAGCGCCGCCGCCGCGGTGGTCGTGGCCGCAAGCGTCGCGGCGATGGCGAGGCCGGCAGTGAGGAGACTGGTGGTGGCGAGTCTGGCGGTGATGAGGCGCAGGATCCCGCGTCCGGCGATGATGCCGGTGAAGGCGAAGCGGACGCAGATCTGAGCAATGCTGCTCCCCAAGGCGCTGCCCAAGCCGATGCCGCCGAAGCGCCTGCGGTTGAGACCGCCGGGGAAACCCCGACCGAAAAGCCCAAGCGCAAACGCGCCCCGCGCAAGACCAAGGCGATGCTGGCGGCTGAAGCGGCTGCGGCTGAGGAAGCGCCTGCCGGGGTGGCCGAAGAAGCCCCCGCTGCCGAGGAAGCACCCGCGGAAAAGCCCAAGCGCAAACGCGCGCCGCGCAAGGCCAAGGTCGCTGATCCGGAACCCGCAGAAACCGCTGAGGTCACCGAACACCAGCCTGAGCCGGAAACCGAGGCCCCGGCCGGGAATGATGCGCCAGTGAGCGATACCAAACCACGCAAGGGCTGGTGGAGCCGCACTTTCGGTGAATAAAACGCTCTAAGGCAAGGGCATAAAAAGGGCGGGAGCAGGCAACCTCTCCCGCCCTTTGCTCTTGCGGCCCCTGCCTATGCCGGCTTGCGGGCGATGCCCCATTCCATCCATCCGGCAAAGCGCGGCGCCCTGGGGGCATACCCCTCCCCCAGCGTCTCGACCGCAAAGCCCGCGCCCGCAAGCGCGCTGGCAATCGGGCGGCTGAGGTGACAGCCCCCGGCAAGCCGCTTCCACACGGGCTCGATCCGAACCTGCCACCCGCGCACACCCGCATCGGGGGCACGGCCATGTTCTAGGAACAGCATCTGCCCGCCGGGGCGCAAAATGCGGCGCAATTCGTGCATCACCTGCGCGGGATCATCAACCGAGCACAGGGTGAAAGTACACACCACGCAGTCGAAGCTGGCATCGCCGAACGGGATCGCCTCGCCCCGCCCCTGTCTGAGATCGGCTGCCCAGCCCTTATCGCGCGCCGCCCCCCGCGCGGCCTCCAGCAGGCCCTGGTGTGGGTCAATCCCGGCATAGGCGGTGATCGCAGCCGGATCATAAAACTGGTGGTTGATCCCGCCACCGCAACCCAGCTCGAACACCCTGCCGCGCGCAAGCGGCACCACCGCGGCGCGGCGCTTCATCACCTCGCCTTGTGAGCAAGCGCAGGTGATCAACTTGGGCATGATATTCGCTTCGTACCAACCCTTGAGGCTCATCTGCTTGTTCCTTTCCCCGCAACCCTGCGCCCGTTGTATCCACAATCGGCGTCAGGCAAAGGGGTTCAGCCGGTCTGGCGCCGCGCTGCTATGACAAGGCCATCGGCAATGCGGGCCATGTCGGCGGCAAGCTGCGCCGCGAGCACCTCGGCAGAAAGCGCGTTCCAGCCTGCAATCTGCGGCATCGACAGGCCGACCCGCATGGTGCCGCCCCAGCCTCCGTCCACCCGCACGCACTTGACCGGCTGGCCGAGCCTTATGCCGTCCATCGCCATTGCCCTGTGCGCTGCCTGCGCCGCAGCGAAGGTGCCCAGCCCCGGCAGCGCCGACAGGTCGAGCGTCGCCAGCGTGCGCATCTCGATCGCGCTGTCGCCCTCGTCCCTGCTGCCTGGCGTGACGCGGGCCAGGCCGAGGGGGCTGAGCAGCTGCGTCTGCAAGGCGCTCTCGAACGCGGCGATCATCTGCCCGACCCGCTGCATCGGGATCGCCTGGAACCGCTCAATCTCGAACAGCGCGGCTTCGAGCCGCAGTGCGAGCGCGGGGTTGGCGCTGTCTTCGAGACTGTCCGCCCCGGGCCAGCCTGCGGGCCACTCGGCGCGGCGGAAGATCTGGGCAAAGCCATGGGGCAGCGGCACGGCACGCGCGGCAAGCGCAGCTGGCACCAGCGCCCAGCCATTGAACGGCGGTGCGCCGACGAATTTCGATCCCGTCATCAGCACGATCACCCCGCGCGCAAGGTAATCGGCAATCGCTGCGCTGGTGATGCGCGCCTGACAGGCATCGACCACGAAGGTCGCGTCTGCTCCGAATTCGGCCATCAAGGCATCGAGATCGGCGAGCGCGGGCAAGACAAGACCGGTCTTGGAACCATGCACACAGTGCACCACGCTGTGCTTGCCAAGGTCGCGCGCGGCAGCGATTTCCTGCGCCATGCCGGCGGCAATCTCGCCGCTGGCGCGCGCGCGCCCGTCGGCGCAGCGCACCGGCACGTCGATCAGAGTGATCTCTCCCATGCCCGCAACATCCTCGCCCGGAGCGACCCCGCCGACGAGTGCGGTTTCGTTCGCAAAGAAGCGTCCGTGGGCGGAATGGATGCAGCCCGACCCGGTCTCGTCCGCGCCAAGCAGCACGTTGTGAATGCCCGCCGCGCTTTGGCCGAGCGCCAACGCGAGTGCGACGTATTCGAGATCGGTGCCGGAGGGCGCGAAGACGATTTCGGTATCCGCGCCAATGCCATAGGCACCGCGGATCCGGCCCCGCAGCGCGTCGAGGCGGGCGTCATAGGCCTCCCCTGGCCCGGCCCCGCCGCGCGCCAGCAGATGTGCAAAGGCATCGGCAGAAATGTCGCTCACGGTCGAGGAGGAATAGGCCAGCACATCGCGCGGATAGGGCGCGGAGAGATAGCGGTTCAGCCCGCTCGCCGGATCGAGCGTAATCCGCGCATCGCCCCCGCTTGCCAGCGCCGCGACCAGGGCGACAACGTCTTCAGATGGCTCAAGCCCGGGCAGCGGGCGATTCAGAGAGGGCAAGGGGGCAACCTTTCAAAGCGGCCAGACGACGAGGTGCGGGCGCTCTAGAGAATGCACTGTCCCAATAAAACCGCAAAATGCATCTGGCGCACCTGTCGCCTGCGCACTAAATGCGCCGCTTCCCGCTAAAAGGCATGACACTCCAATGACCAGCTACCCCGCGCCGCTAAGCATTCCCGAGGAAGCCAAGCAGCGTCTCAAGATCATGTTCATCGCCAAGAACGCGCTGTGGGACGGCTCCGGCAGCGCCGAGGATGGCAATCACGCCACGTATCACGTCGAAATGCGCGAGACCTTGAAGGCGCTCGGCCTCAACCTGCGCGTGGAAAACAGGTTCGAGGTGCTGTTCGACAAGCCCGAGGTCGACTTCGTCTTTCCGCTGCTGAACCGGGCGGGGTTCTTCAATTCGGAAATGCTGTGCCCGCTGCTGTGCGAGCGCGCCGGGATTCCCTATCTCGGCGCCAGCCCGATCCTGCGCGGGCTCTCGGATGACAAGCACCTCGCCAAGCGCGCGGTGCGCGACGCGGGCGTGCCGACCGCGCCCTGGGCGATCTACCGCCGCGGCGCGCCGATCGATCCGGCCAAATGCCCCGAAGGCAACCGCTTCGTGGTCAAGCCCAACAACTCCTCGGCGAGCTGGGGCGTGATGGACGCGACCGACTGGCCGAGCGTCGAAAAAGCGATCCACAGCGTGCACGACCTGGGCCATGACGCGCTGGTCGAACCCTTCATCGACGGCTCTGATGTCGAAGTGCCAGTGGTCACCATCAACGGCGAGCCGGTGATCCTGCCGATGATGATCTTCCGCCAGGCCGATCCGTCGCACCTGCGCACCTATCAGGAAAAGCGCGATCTGGTGGATCGCAGCCAGAAATATTCGCTCGACCCGTTCGACAACCCCGAGATGATCGCCCGCATCGCCGAATACACCAACGCCGCGATGCAGGAATATCGCCCCTTCGATTACGGCCGGTTCGAGTTCCGCGTGAACGAGGAGACTGGCGAGATCACCTTCCTCGAGCTCAACCTCAACTGCAACCTGTGGTCGCAAAAAGTGTTCGGGCGCGCGGCGGAATTGGCGGGCTGGAGCCACCCGGAACTGATCGAAACGCTGCTGGCCGAAAGCCTTTCGCGCCACGGATTGCTGGGCTGATGTTCTCGCCCGTCGCCATGCGGACACGCTCCCGGTGGGTAAGCGCGGCGCTGGTGGCGGGGCTGGCGGCCTTTCCTGTGATCGGCAGTCTGGTCAGCCGTGAATTCAGCTGGGACGCGGCAGACTTTGCGCTGTGGGCGGTGATGCTGGCGGGGCTGGCCGGTGCGCTGATGCTTGTTCCCCGATTGGTGCGCACCAGCGCCGGGCTGGCGCTCGGGCTTATCGCCGTCGTGCTCGGTTTCCTGCTCTTGTGGGCGGAACTCGCCGTCGGGATTTTCGACTAGGCCGGGACTTCGTCTGCGCGGAAATCGAACACTCGTCCGGATTGCTCGGGGGTAAGACCTGCCAGCACCCTGATCAGATTAGCCGCCGCCGTATCCGGCGCGGTCAGCTGGCCATCGGGCAGGCCTGACTGGAAAGGCTGTGACAGGGCCGAAGCCACCGTTCCGGGATGCAGCCCCGCAACCACGCCCAAGGGATGGGTGCGCGCCATTTCCAAAGCGAAATTCTTCAGCAGCATGTTGAGCGCCGCCTTGCTCGCCCGGTAGGAATGCCACCCGCCGAGCCGGTTGTCGCAAATCGAGCCTACCCGCGCGCTCAATGCCGCAAAGACGAATCGCCGGTTACGCGGCATCAGCGGCAGGATATGCTTGGCGATCAGCGCCGGACCGATGGTGTTGAGCGCGAAGACCTGCGCCATCGCCGCAGGATCGATCCGCTTGTAGGTGCGCTCCGGCCCGGTGCCGTCCGGCAGAGTGAGAACGCCGGTCGCGACGATCACCCATTCGGGCGGATCATCGCGCATCGTCGCGGCGGCGGCGGCGATGGTGTCTTCGTCCGCGAGATCGAAGGCGAAGGGGCGAAAAACCGCGCCCTCAGGCCCCTTGCCCCGCCGCGATCCACAGTAAACCCGCTCGCATCCGGCTGCTGCCAGCGCTTGGCACAGCGCCCCTCCGATCCCGCCCGATGCGCCGAACACGCAGGCCGTTCGCGGACTATGCGCGGCCGTTTGTCCTACATTATCCATCGCCCCTAAAGTGCCCGCCTGGCCCCAAGGTTCCGCGATTTTTCACTCTTGCGCAGGCGCGCGCCGGAGTTGGGTGCAGGCGACGGAATTTTCTGCTTATGGACAGTGTCTCGTGCGTCTCCAGCACGCTGTGCTGAGCTGAGGGCAACGGCTGTGCGAATCCCTGCAAGAATAGCGAGGCAGCGCCCGCTTGCGTGGCCGGACAATGGCGCTAGATAGGGGACACACTGCAACGCGGGATCACGAAATGGCGACCTTTACTCTGCCCAAGAACTCCAGGATCAACAATGCCGGCAAGGTGCACAAGGCGTCGGGCGACCGGGTGAAGTCGTTCAAGATCTACCGCTACGATCCCGATAGCGGCCAGAACCCGCGCTACGACAAGTTCGAGATCAACCTCGACGAATGCGGGCCGATGGTGCTCGACGCGCTGTTCAAGATCAAGAACGAGATCGACCCGACCCTGACCTTCCGCCGTTCGTGCCGCGAAGGCATTTGCGGCTCGTGCGCGATGAACATGAACGGCAAGAACGGCCTGGCCTGCACCACCGCGATCGAGGATCTGAAGGGCGAAATCCGCATCACGCCCCTGCCGCACATGGACGTCATCAAGGACCTCGTGCCCGACTTCACCCACTTCTATGCGCAATATGCCAGCATCCGTCCCTGGCTCCAGACCGTCAGCCCGACCCCGAGCGGCAAGGAGCGGCTCCAGTCGCCCGAGCAGCGCGAGAAGCTCGATGGGCTCTACGAATGCATCTTGTGCGCCTGCTGCTCGACGAGCTGCCCGAGCTACTGGTGGAATTCGGACAAGTTCCTCGGCCCGGCGATCCTGCTCCAGGCCTATCGCTGGCTCGCCGACAGCCGCGATGAGATGACCGGCGAGCGGCTCGACGCGCTCGAAGATCCGTTCCGCCTCTATCGCTGCCACACCATCATGAACTGCGCGAATGTATGCCCCAAGGGCCTCAGCCCCGCTAAGGCGATTGCCGAGACCAAGAAGATGATGGCGGAACGGGCCATCTGACGCGGTGGCACTCAAGGACGACGTTTTCGAACACGGGCCAGACCCGGACAATCCCGGCTGGCACCACTGGAATCTGAAAGACGAAACGCTGTTCAACGGCGCAGTGATGGGCAAGCTCATCACCCGCGTCGATGAAGACGGGAAGGCGCGGCTACGCATGTTCCCCGAGCGGCGACACATGAACCTGCAAGGCATCATCCACGGTGCGGTGACGCTGGCGCTGATCGACATTGCGCTGTTCGTCACCATGCACCGCATCGGCACCGGCAATGCCGGCCCTTCGGTGACGCTGGAGCTTTCGACCCAGTTCGTCGGCGGCGGCGATCCGGGTCGCCCGCTCGACGCGGTGACCGAGATCGTGCGTGAAACCGGCAAGCTCGTATTCGTGCGCGGGATGGTGGTGCAGGACGACGACACGGTCGCCAGCTTTTCGGGCATCGTGCGCAAGATGCAACCGCGCGGCTGACCGCGTGACCGGACTTCTTGCCCGTTACGATGCGCTGATCGCCAGCGGCGAACTGCGCGCCGACCCGGATCAGCGGGCCGCCGCCGAGCGGCTCGACCACTTGCAGCGCGCGCTGGAGACGCCCCCGCCCGCACCCGGATTTCTCGGCAGGATCTTCGGCAACAAACCCGCCCCGCCGCCGCGGGGTCTCTATATCTGGGGCGGGGTTGGACGCGGCAAGTCGATGCTGATGGATCTGTTCGTCGAAACGCTCGCCATCGTGCCCAAGCGCCGCGTCCACTTCCACGCCTTCATGCTCGAAGTCGACCGCCGCATCGCCGCGGCGCGAAAGGCACAGGTGACAGACCCGCTGATCTCAGTCGCGCTGGACATGGCTGCGGGCCTCAGGTGCCTCGCCTTCGACGAAATGGTGGTCACCAACACTGCCGATGCCGCGATCATGGGCCGCTTCTTTACCGCGTTGCTGGAAGCGGGCACGGTGATCGTCACCACCTCCAACCGTCCGCCGCGCGATCTCTACAAGGACGGGCTCAACCGCTCGCTGTTCCTGCCCTTCATCGAGCTGGTGGAGGCACGGATGGATGTGCTGAGTTTGAACGGCCCGACCGACTACCGGCTCGACCGTATCGGCGGGCTGGCGATGTGGCACGCGCCGATCGGCGATGCGGCCACCGCGCAAGTGCGCGAGGCCTTCTTCCGCCTCACCGATTTCGAACCCGAAGATGCCGCGCATGTGCCCTCGGGCGAGCTTGACCTCGGCGCCGGACGCACGCTCCATGTGCCCAAGAGCCTCAAGGGCGTGGGGGTGTTCAGCTTCAAGAAACTGTGCGGCACAAACCGCGGAGCGGCCGATTACCTCGCGATTGCGCAGGCCTTTCACACGGTCATCCTCGTCGGCATTCCGCGCATGGGCCCGGAAAACCGCAACGAGGCAATCCGCTTCACCAAGCTGATCGACGCGCTCTACGAACACCGGGTAAAGCTGTTCGTCACCGCCGCCGCCGCACCCGAAGAGCTCTACCCGTATGGCGACGGGGCCTTCGAATTCGCGCGCACGGTAAGTCGGTTGAACGAAATGCAATCGGACAGCTACATGGCGCTCGGCCACGGAGCAGCGGGCTAGGCGCTTACACCGAGCTGCGCGAGCGACTTCTCCAGCATCAGCAATTGCCACAGGGTGCGCGAATGATCGGCGCGCCCTGCAATATGCGCCTCGGCCAGGGCCGCAATGGCTGATGGCTGAAAGAACCCGGTTTGTGCCAGGCCACCCGTGGCAATCCGGCGTGCCGCGCCCGCCAGCGGCCCTTTGAGCCAGTCGGCAATCGGGGTGACGAATCCCTGCTTGGGCCGGTAGAGAATGTCCTGCGGCAGATAGCGTTCGAGGCTCTTCTTGAGCAAATACTTGCCGACGCGGCCCCTCACCCGCATCGCCTCGGGCAGCCGCGCCGCAAACGCCACAAGGCGGTGATCGAGCAGCGGCTCGCGCGCTTCGAGGCTTACCGCCATGCTGGTGCGATCGACCTTGGTAAGGATATCGCCCGGCATCCAGAACATGAGATCGGCATATTGCGCCCGGTCGAGGCCCGAGCGGCCTGGCGCTGAGCGCATGAGGGCAATCAGCTCATCCTCGGCCCGGAACCCGCCGAGGCTGGCAGCGAAGCTGTCCGAATAGAGCGCGGCCCGTGCTTCAGGCAGCGTCACCGACAGGCCGCGCGCGTAGCCTTCCTCCCCGCTCTCGGCGAGCGCCAGCAGCGTCGCCCGGGCACGCAAGGGGCGCGGTGCCCAGTCGGCCTTGGGCCATGCGCGCCCCAAGGCACCAAACAGCGGCGCGCGCAGGCCAGCAGGCAGCACCGCGCGCGCGCGCTCTTCGTGATGGTGGAACACCTGCCGGCGGTATCCGGCAAAAGCCTCGTCCGCCCCGTCGCCCGACAGCGCCACCGTCACCCGTTCGCGCGCCAGCTGGCACACCCGCCAGGTCGGCAGCGCCGAAGCATCGGCGAAGGGCTCGTCGAACATCGCAGCGAGCGTGTCGATCGCCGCGAAATCATCGGTTGCGACCATGCGCTCGGCATGGTCCGCACCAAACTTCGCGGCGACCTGCCGGGCATAGGAGGTCTCGTCATAGGCGGCGACATCGAAGCCGATCGAGCAGGTCTGCACCGGCGATGGGCTGGCCTCGCTCATCAACGCGACCACCCCGGAGCTGTCCACCCCGCCGGAAAGGAACGCGCCCAAAGGCACATCGGCCACCATGCGCGAGCGCACGGCTTCGCGCAGCAGGTGCACAAGCTGCGCGGACAGATCGGCCTCGCGGCCCTTCTCGCGCGCAGTGAAATCGATATTCCACCATCGCTGCGGACGGCCGGGCGCGCGGCCTTGTTCCAGCAGCCAGAAGTGGCCTGCGGGAAGCTTTTCGACTCCCGCCAGAATCGCATGGGTGTCGGGCACGTAGCCCCAGGCCATATAGGCCTCGATCGCCTGGCGGTTCACCCGGCGGCGCAGCAGCGGATGCGCAAGCAGGCCCTTCAGCTCCGAGGCGAAGGCGATGCTGCCATCGGACAGATGTGCGAGAAACAGCGGCTTTACCCCGAAGCGGTCGCGGGCCAGAAACAGCCGCCGCCTGTTCCGGTCGAAGAGTGCAAAGGCGAACATCCCATCGAGCCGCCCGAGGCAATCCGGCCCCCACTTCTGCCAGGCCGCAAGGATCACCTCGGTGTCACCGCTGGTGCGGAAGGCGAAGCCGGCCTGCTCAAGTTCGCGGCGCAATTCGCGGAAGTTGTAGATTTCGCCGTTGAAGACGATCACTGCGCGGCCATCAGCCGAATGCATCGGCTGGGGCGAGCCCGCCACATCGATGATCGACAGGCGGCGGTGGCCGAGCCCGACCCCGTGATCGCCCCACACGCCTGCCCCGTCCGGCCCGCGGTGCGCGAGCGCATCACACATCCGTTCGACCCGCGAGGAATCGACCGGCTTGGGGGTTTCGGCATGGAAGATCCCGGCAATCCCGCACATCGTGCCCGCGCCTAGAGCATGGCGCCAAGCGCGGCAATCGCGGCCAGGGCGATGGTCGCAAGCGCTGCACCGGCGGGCGCGAGGCGGCCTTGCTCGGCGCTGGCAAGCGGGACCGAGCGGGCAAGAGCGTCGGCGGTCCAGCCATATTCCTCCGGCTCGCGCTCGAAGAACCGCCACGCGCCGCCGAGCAGCGCAGCAACGACGATGGCGAAAAAGAGCCAGCCATAGACGATGTGATCGAACCCGGTGGCGCGTTCGGCACCGATGAACTGCGCGACATAGATCGTCGCCCATGCTCGCACCCCGTTGGCGAGGATCGGCACGATGATGCAGGCCGCCATGAACGCCGCGCGGCGCGACCAGCTATCGAAGCGGGTGAAGCACACCAGCACGCCGAGCGTCACCATCGCAATCAGGAACTTCACGCCCGCGCACGCCTCGGCGACAATGAACAGGCCGGCGGGCGTATGGATGTGGATGCCGGCGATGCTCGCTTCGATCCCGCTCCAATGGGTGAGGGCGATGGCGATCCGGGCGGTGACGGATTGCAGCGGCGGGATGATCTCGTCGCCGAAGGGCACAAGGAAAGTCGCAAAGGCCAGCGGCAAGGCCAGCAACAAGGCCACGCGCAGGCCGAGCACGCTTACCACCGCCGCCTGCAACGCCCCCACCGCTGCGGCATGGGCAATGAGGTTTATCCCGCTGGCGCGCCCCACCCACCATAGCGCGAGAGCGGCCAGCACCAGCAGCAGGCCCGGCGCAAAGGGGCGCGGGGCAATCTTCGCCAGTTCGCCCACCTTGAGCATCACCAGCCAAGCGGTGATGAAAGGCACCAGCAGCAGGTGATTATAGGTGTCGATATTCCACCACTGGTGCAGCATCTCGCCCCAGCTTTGCGCGGTGGCCGCAACCAACGTGAGTACTGCCGCCGCCAGCGCTGCCAGAGCGCTGCGCCATGGGGCGGGATTGCACGCAACCGGTCTCGCGGCCAGCAGGCCGATAAGCGCAGGCTCAGGCGGCACGGCGCGCCCCTTCCCCGCCCCGCCCCAGCAAAGCGGCCAGCGGCGCCAGCATCGCCTCCCAGTCATGCTGGTCGCATACGAAACGCCGTGCTGCCATGCCGATCCGGGACGGGGCTTGCGGATCCGACAGCAGGGAGACGATCCGCGCCGCCATTGCCTTTGGCTCTGGCGCGCACACCAGCCAGTGTTCGCCATCAACTGCGGCAATGCCGGTCGCGGCCTCGGGGGTCAGCACGACGGGCTTCGCCATCGCCATGGCTTCGAGCACCTTGTTCTGCACCCCGCGCGCGATCAGCAGCGGGGCGAGCACCGCGTCGGCAGCGGCGATGAAGGGGCGCACATCGGGCACTTCGCCCCATACTTGCACGCCCGGCACACCGTGATGCGCCCTGAGCTTGGCGGTGGGATTGCGTCCGACGATGTGGAACCGCGCCTCGTGATGGTGCTGGCGCAGCACCGGCATCAGCGCCTCGATCACCCACAGCGCCGCCTGTTCGTTGGGGTGGTAATCCATCTGGCCGGTAAAAACGAAATGCGGCCCAGGCTCGCTCGTGAGGCCCGGATGCGGGCTGACCGCCGCCGGATCGAAGAAGGCAGCATCAATGCCATTGCCGATCACCTCCACGTTCACCTTGGCAGGCTCGCGCAAGCGGCTGCGGAACAGCGCGGCCTCGGCTGCGGAGATCAGGATCGTCGCATCGGCACGCTGACCAAGCCGTTCTTCCTCCTGCGCCAGCAGCCGCGCCTCGCGGGCGTTGAGCCACACGCGCTCGCCACTGGCGGCATAGCTGGCGAACTTGGCGCTATCGACGTCGCACAGGTCGATCACGACGCGTCCCTTGAAGCCCGCAGGGACATATTGCCCCATTTGCCCCGAAAACACCACGATGGTCTCGATCCCGTGGCGGGCAATCGTTTCGCGCACCCAGCTTTCCAGCTCGCGCGAATGGAACGCGGTCAGGCTCACCGGCTTGCCGGCCAGCACCGCCGCGATCCCCGCCAGCGGCAGCGGCTTGGTGCGCGGGACAATGCGATGCGACGCGGCAAATCTGGCTAGCGCGGCATCTGCCGACGAATCGCCTTCGCCAAAGCAGCCGACGTGGACAGGGCCGAGCCGTGCGAGCGCCTTGAGCAAGTGGTGCGAACGGATACGGTCGCCGCGATCGGGCGGAAACGGCACGCGGTGCGCGAGGAACAGGATCCCGCCCATCACGCCGGTCCCCTAGGCCAGCCCACGTGCGATCCACGGTCCCAGAGCGTTGGCGAGCGGCAAAGGCAGCTTCTTCCACAGCTCGATCTTGCGCGAATAGCCGGCGTCGGTCGGATCGATGTTGCGCGGCTTCGCGCCAGGCGCGATCCATGCGCCATAAGTCAGCGGTTCAGGCACAAAGCCCCAGTTTTTCTTGAAGGCGAAGGGGCCGCTGCCGGTTTTGGAACGCCCGAAATCGAAGCGGGTCATGCCCTGACGGCGCGCGTGGAGCATGAGTTCGTAATACATCACCTCGTTGGCGCGCGCAGCCCGTGCGGCAAAAGCGCCGCCGCCCCAGAACGGCATGACCGCCCCGTCGTGATAGAAGCTGAGCACACTCGCCAGCGGGCGCTCGCCGTCCCACACGGTGAGGATGTCGCTGCAACCGGGAAAGCCTTCCAGCATTTCAGCAAACAGCGCGCGCGGGAACACCGGCGTGCCGAGATTGCGCACACTTTCGCTGTAGCAGGCATAATGCGCCGCGAGATCCGCACGCCCCCGCCCGATGGTGACGCGATGACCCAGGCCCAACCCCTTGCGCACCTCGGCGCGGGCCTTGCGCGGGATCGCAACCAGTTCCGCCTCATCATCGGCAGCGAGCGGCCGCACGAAGCCGCAATGCTTGTCGGACCAGGCTTCCCAGTGCTGCGGGATCGGTCCACCGCGCAGTTCGATGCCGGAAAAGCCGCCCGCCGCAGCGCGGTGTTCAGCGGCTTCAGCAAGCGCGCTGGCAGCCTCGGCGCTTTCGGCAAGAATGCCGCCGCCCACGCCGAACCCGCTCGAAACCAGCGCCTTGCCAAACAGAGCCGAGCGCACTTCGGTGAGCGGGAGCCAGCCTGTTACCACCCCGAGCCGCTCGCACACCAACCCAGCGGCGCGCTGGCCGGTGCCGGCGGAAACCGCCAGCAACCATGCCGGCCGGTGGAACAGGCTGCCGCCCGCGTCCGCAACAAAGCCCTCGATGCGGCCCACCTCACCCGCATCGCGCCAGTCGAGCGAGTGCACCCGATATGCGGCCTTGACCGGCGCGTTCATGTCGCGGTCTCCCGATCAAGACTGTCAGGCACAGGCAGTTCCCCCGCCCGCGCCGCCTCCCGATGGGCGATCATGTCCATCCGCCCCCAGCGGAATTCATGCACCAGGCTGCGCAGCTTGCCCGCCATTTTCTCAAGGCCGGTATAGTGCCGGAAGCGCGAGCGCAGCGGCGCATGGCCAACCCGCGGCTGATCGGGATCAATCTCCCACGGGTGGAAATAGAACACCGCCGGGCGGCCTTCGCGGCGGTTTACCTGCCGGATCGCCCAGCGCGAGAAGCCATAGGGCAGCACCCGGAAGAACCCCCCGCCGCCCGCCGCGACCCGCCTGCCGCCAAGCATCGCAGTGGTCACCGGCAGTTCCACCAGCGAGGACCACGGCAGCGGGCGGAAGGCGAAGCGCGGGGCTTCGGGCCAGCCGTAGTGATCGTGCACCACCGGCGCGACGCTGGAGGAATAGGCAAAGCCCTGTTCGGCCAGTTCTGCGAAGGCCCAGGGGGTGCGCTGGTCGATCGAGAAGCTCGGGGCACGGTAACCGCGCACTGCCACGCCTGCGCTGTCTTCAAGGATGGCCCGCGCCTTGCGGATATCCTCGGCAAACTCGCTGCGCGAGAAGGTGAAGACGCGGGCGTGATCATAGCCATGGCTGGCGATCTCGTGCCCGGCCTCGGCGATACGGCGGATCATCGCCGGGTGCCGCTTGGCGACCCAGCCCAGCGTAAAGAATGTGGCGCGCACATCAGCTTCGGCGAACAGATCGATGATGCGGTCGACATTGCTTTCGACCCGTGTGCAAATCGCATCCCACTCGCCGCGCGCGATCACGTTCTCGAAGGCACCGACCTGGAACCAGTCCTCGACATCGACCGACAGGCCGTTGACAACGCCCGGACCGGCGCTGGTTGGCTCAGGAAAGAAACCGTGCGGCGCGTTCACGTCACGCGGCCTCGCGCGACGGATCTTCCTCGAGCCACTCGATCAGCATGGTCAGCACATGGCGGAAGGATTGCTCCTGCTCCTCCAGTCGCGCCTCGATGCGTTCGAGCTCGGCGGCAAAGCGCGCCTCGGCGAGCCGCACTTCCTCGGGGGAGGCAACTTCGTCATCGCCCTGAGAATGCCCCGTTCCGGCGGCCTGCAATGCGCTGATTGCCGCTTCCAGCTCAGCAGTGCGGGCATCGCGGGCAGCGAGCAGTGCGGCGACTTCGGCGGCCGGCAAGCTGTCGCCGGCGGAGACCGTGGCTGGGGCTGCCGAAACCGCAGGCGCGCTGCGCAGATCGCCGCGACCATGCGCACCACGGGTCTGGTCAACCGCCATTTCGGCCACCACCTCCTCGAGCATCGCCAGCGTCAGTTCGTCCCGCTCCTCGATCGCCCCGAGCAGCAGCAGGCGGTTCATCACCTGATTGATCCGCCGCGGAATCCCGTCGGTATGGCGATGGAGCGCGCCCAGCAGGCCTTCGCTCAGGGCCGGATGGTCGCGCCACCCGACAAGGCCGAGGCGGTGGCGGACATATTCCTCGACCTCGCCATCATCGAGCGCTTCGAGATGGTGCGAGGCGATAATCCGCTGGCGCAACTGCTCAAGCGCCGGATGATGGGCCAGCGTGCGGCGGAATTCGGGCTGGCCGAGCAGCAGACATTGCAGCAGCGGGTGTGCGCCGAGCTGGAAGTTCGAGAGCATCCGAAGCTCTTCAAGCGCGGCCAGATCAAGGTTCTGGCATTCGTCCACCACCAGCAGGCAGCGGCGCCCTGCGCGGGCTTCGTCTTGCAGAAAACGCTCGATCGCGCCCAGCGCCCCGGCCTTGTCGTGGCCCTCGACCGCCAGCCCGAAGGCCTGCGCAACCACGTGCACCAGCTCGGCCCCGTCGAGCGCGCTGGTGACGACCTGCGCCACGCTCAGCGCTGTCGGATCGATCCGCTCCATCAGGTGCGCAACCAGCGTCGACTTGCCCGCACCAACCTCGCCGGTAATGACGATGAAGCCCTCGCCCTGCCCGAGACCATAACCGAGATAGCTCATCGCCTTCTTGTGGCTGATGCTTTCGAAATAGAACTGCGGATCGGGCGTCAGCTGGAAAGGCCGGGCGGTGAAGCCGTAATATTGTTCGTACATGAGCGTCTCGCTCCCCAATCAGAAATCGTACCGCAGGCCGACCAGCGCAGTGGCAAAGGCGAAATCTTCAGCGGTGAATTCGCTGTCGAAGTAATCGAGCGCCACCGCCGCGCGCGCGGTGAGGCGGCGGGTCAGCGACCGGTTGTAAGCCGCCGAACCGCCAACCGCAGTCACATCGCCGTTGGCCGAGGCGCTGTCGAACCAGTTGACATAAGCGTTGGTGGTAAGGTTTGCGTTCTGCCCGATCTGCCGGGTCAGCCCGCCGACGACATAGTAGCTCTCGTCGGTCAGGCCATCGAGCGCGGCCAGAACGGTGCCCTGCGCCGCGATGAAGGTGCGCCGGTCATAGCCCGCGCCCAGCGCCGCCGTGGTGCGGCCCATGGTGCGCTGGTACGAGGCGCGCACGCCCCGCCCGCGAAATGCCGCGGAACGCACCGAACCCAGTCCGCCGATGATCGACTGCCCCTCGGTGCCGTTGACGAGGCCGCCGAAGTCGCCGGTGACAGGATTGCGGATCGCCTCGAAATCGCTCGAAAGGCCGGCGAGCGAATTGCCCAGCAGCCCGCCGAAACCAGTCACCCCGTCATAGACGGAAAGCGCAAAGGCGCTGCGCTTGTTGGGAGTGTAGGTGAAGGTGCCGTAATAGGTGGTGGAATCATAACGTTCACCCACCCGCGCCTCGAGCGCAGTGCGCGAGGAGGGCCGCCACATCACGCCCACATCCCACAGCAACCCGTCAACGTCGAAGGCAATGATCCGCGGCGAGGCGGGATCGGTGACAAAGCGGCCGTCATTGCCGATCACCGGATCGCCATTGGCATCGCGCAGCGCATCGCGGCTGGAAATCTCGACATTCTCGTAACCCACGCCGCCCACCAGCGCGAGGGTCGGGCTGAGCGGCACGGTCACATCGCCGCGCACGAACAGGTCGCGCACGCGCTGATCGAGGTTGGAAATGTCTTCCTGGAAGCCACCGGCCGTAACCGCGAGGCCCACGGGCAGCACTTCGCCCGCGCGGGTGCCAGCGCGCAGCTGACCCAGATAGGTCACGCTGTCGTCGAACACATCGACAGGCTGGCCCTGCGCGTTGGTCAGCAGCGCGTCGTTCTCGAAACGGTTGTAGCCAACCCGCGCCACGCCCTGCACGCCGACATCACCGACGCGGGTGTCAAGGCTCGGCCCGGCGTAGACGCTGTAGAAGCGGCTTTCGGCATCCTCGCGCACCAGCGGATTGGCGGTGGTGCCGCCCCCGCCATCGACCCGGCTGCGCGACGCGAGCGCACCGGCCTCAAGGCTCAGCGTGTTGGGCACCAGCGCCAGCGTGCCGCGCGCGATGCCGCTGATGGTGTCGGTATCGACACTGTCATTGCCATAGCCGATGTTGCGCTCGTAGCGCAGCGAGACAGCGGCACCGCTGTTGCGGCCCTGCACGTTGATATCGATTCCAGCCGCGATGGTGGTGAAGGTGAGCACGTCATCGCCCGGCGAAAGCTCGGCAGAGAGCACCTGCCCGACTTCGATATAGGGCTGCACCACCCGGCCCGAGCGCTGGCGAGAAGCGGTGGCATCGCCCTGCCCCCCACCGGAGCCAGCCGGCGCTTGCTGGGCGATCGCCGGCGCGGCCGCGAGCAGTGCGGCCAATGCCAGCGGTAGAGCAAAAATCGAAGCGCGCATGGTCATTTCCCCCTTGCGCCATAGCTGCCAAAGCGCCGTCCCGAAGGGCTGTAACGCGCGGCGTTGAGAAGCAACTTGATGTCCCCGCAGGCCGACAGCAATTGCTGCGCGTCCTCCAGTGCGGCGCGCGCCGTTTCGTCGGCGCGCACCACCAGCAGCGCCTGCCCGACATGGGCGGCAAGTTCGGCAGCGGGTGATGCGGCGAGCGCGGGCGGGGTGTCGAAGATGACGATGCGATTGGGCGCGCCCTGCGTCAGCCGGTCGAGCACCACAGCGGTGCGGGCACTGGCGAGATATTCGGCATCACGCGAGGATGCCGTCCCTGCGGGCAGCACGAACAGCCCGTCGATATCGGTGCGAATCACGAGGCTTTCCGGCGCAATCGCAGGATCGGCGAGCGCATCCATCAGCCCCCGCTCGGCGTCGATTCCCAACCGGGCCGTGACGCTGGGTTTGACCACGTCGGCATCCACCAGCAGCACTTCGAGATCGCGTTCGGCCGCAAGCGCGATGGCAAGGTTGGTCGCGCAATAGGTCTTGCCTTCGCCCGGATGGGGCGAGCACACGAGGATGCGGCGGGCGAGCGCGCTGTCACCGGCGCGGGCATCAGCGAGCAGCTCGCGCTTGACGATCCGGAACTCCTCAAGCAGCCCGGTCACGGGATCCTCGGGCACCAGCAGGCCGCCATCGCGCAGATGATCACGATCGACCGAGAAAAACGGCCCGTTGAAGGCGACCGCGCGCACGGCTTCGGGCGGCGGCGGCTGATCGGGGGCGGCCGCGCTCACCGGGGCTGTCGCAACCGCACAAGCGGGAACAGGTTGGGGCGCAGCAGGGCGCGGAGCGGGTGCGCGGCGCAACGCCTCGGGCACCGGCGGCAACTTGGGCGGCTTGCGCACCGGATCCAGCCCGAACACGGCATCCGCCCGCTCCAACAGCGAGGCCGGCCTTGCGCCTTGGCGGGTGATCTTGCCCTGATCGGTCATCGCGCTTCCCCTGTCCTCACGCAATCGTCCCGATCGAGACGATCTCGATCGCCAGCAGGATCACGAACACACCCACAAGTCCGGCGCAGGCCGCGGCAAACTGCCTGAGCCGCTTGTGCTCCATCGCCCGCGCGGCCTCCGACATGGTCAGCGAAATCGCGCCGATCACCGGCAGATCAAAGGCACGCTCAAGCTTCTGCGGCGTGGCAAAGCTCGACCTGAGTTGGCCGAGGACATAGGCCGCCGCAGCCCCCGCCCCGAGGCCAACGATCAACACGCCAAGCAGCAGCAGCGGACGGTTGGGTGCGACCGGTTTGCGCGGCACGCCCGGCTCCTGGATCACGTCGAAGCGGAACTGGCTCGCCTTGTCCTCGACCTTGCCGCGCGTGCGCAGCGCTTCGCGGTCCTGCAGCAGCTTTTCGTAATTGGCGCGCAAAACGTCATAATCGCGGCTGATACGGTTGGCTTCGGCAGCGACGGTCGGCTCGGACGCCTGGCTTGCCATCAGCGCAGCAAAATCGCTCTGCAGCGCGGCGCGGCGGGCCTGCAAGGCCTCGACATTCGCTTGCCGCTCGGCGCGGATCGCGAGCAGCGAGGCATAGGCCGGATTGGGCGTTCCGCCGGCATCGTCACCGGCTGCCGCCGCCTGCCGCGCCAGCAGCGCAACCTGCCTCGTGGTGGAGACGACATCGGGGTGGCTATCGGTCAGCCCGCGCGAGCGCAGTTCGGCCAGTTGGGTCTGGGCCTGCTGGAGGGCGGCGCGCGGGCCGGTCGCCTGCGGCCCGCCAACCAGCGTGCGCGGCGTGTTCGCAAGCTGACCCGAGATCGCCGCGAGCGCGCTTTCGGCGGCGGCGAGATCGGCATCGACCGCACGCAAATCGGCACGCGCGGCCTGGACCTTGTTCGACAGGCTGTCCGATCCGCCGACCAGATCGGGATATTGCGCTTCAAAGGTCAGCCGGCGCTGCTCCGCCGCTTCCAGCTCGCGCTTGCGTTCCTCGAGCTGGCGGTCGAGATCGGTGATCGCCGAGCTGATCCCGGCGCGGTTGCCGACCACGTGCTCCTCGCGCAGGATGTCGAGCAACTTTTGCACCACGTCGCGCGCGAGCAGGGCATTTTCGGAATCGGACAGATCGCCGCGACCGATTTCGGCGGTAATCTCGAACAGGTTGTCCTGCTCGCTCGTCACCTTCACCTTCTTTTCCAGCTCGGCGATCATCGCGTCGAGCGCGCCGCGCTCGGTCACGAGCTCGCCGAGGCGCGTGGCAGTGATCACCTTTTCGAGGTTCTTGGCGCTCGACAGGGTCTGGCGCACGCGCATGATTTCTTCCTTGCCGTCACCGGCAATCCCGAGCTGCTTGGAGAGCACGTCTTCGACATCGACATAGACCCGCGCCTTGCTCTCATAGGTGTTGGGGATCATGCTGACCACCAGCCAACCCAGAAGGCAGACGCCCCAGGCAACCGCAATCGCCAGCCAGCGCCGGTGCCAGACCGACCATAGCGCCGCGCGCAGTTCCTCGAAGATCTCGCTCATGCTGGCTGCGGCCCCGTCAAAAGCGGCTTTCCGGGATGATGATGGTATCCCCCGGCATCAGCATGACGTTGGCACTGGCATCGCCGCGCCGGATCAGATCGGACAGGCGCAGGCGATATTCCTCCTGCTTGCCGGTCTCGCGGTTCTGGCGGATCAGCTTGGCCGAGTTACCGGCAGCAAATTCGCTCAGACCGCCAACCGCGATCATCGCGTCGAGCACCGTCATGTTGGCGCGGAACGGCAGCGAGGCAGGCTGCGCCGTCGCGCCGATCACGCGCACCTGCTGGGTAAAGTTGCCCTCGGGCGTGTTGACGATCACCGATACGATCGGCTGCTCGATATATTTCGACAGTTCGGCCGCGATATATTCCTGCAACTGGGTGGCGGTCTTGCCGACCGCCGGGATGTCCTGCACCAGCGGAATCGTCAGCCTGCCATCGGGGCGCACCCGCACCTTGTCGGCGCTGAGTTCGGGGTTGCGCCACACGTGGATGGTGATCTCGTCGAGCGGCCCGATGGTGTATTCCTCGGACGGCGCGATCGGGTTTTCACTGTAGTTGGCGGGCGGCAGTTCCGTGCCGCCGCTGACGCAGGCCCCCAACGCCAATGGCGCGAGACCGACGATGGCACGACGAAAGAGAGACAGCGATCGGGGCATTGACGAGGATCCTTGGGCCTTTGAGCGCAGCCGCAAGGCACAAGCCGACTGCAGGAGCGACCTGCAACCCGTGCCTTCCGGGTAACGCGTCCCTTGTCGCCGGAAATGGTGAACATATTGTTAGTTATACAGCGGCAAATCTGCCCCCATCCCGGAACGGGACAGGGCATTTGCGCGGATTAACGGCCCCGAGCCCGGGGACGATCAGACCAGCAGTTCAGCCGCTGGACCATGGCCGAGGAATGCCGCCGGACTGGCGCTCGCCCCATAGGCCCCGGCGCAGAACACCGCGACCAGATCGCCAACCTCGGCGCGAGGCATGGCGGCATTATCAGCAAGCCGGTCGAGCGGGGTGCAAAGGCACCCCACGATGTTCACTTCCTCTGTCAAATCTTCACCATAACGTGTTGCGATAGCGCAGGGATAGTTACGGCGCACCACAGTGCCAAAATTGCCCGAGGCCGCCAACTGATGATGTAGCCCGCCGTCAGTGACAAGATAGACCACCCCGTGGCTCTCCTTGCGGTCAATCACGCGGCAGAGGTATACCCCCGCCTCACCGACCAGATAGCGCCCGAGTTCGAGGCAAAGCTCGCTGTCTGCCAGTGCGGCTGGAAGGTTCTCCACCCGCTCGACGAGCGCTGCGCCGACACGCGCCAGATCGAGCGGTTCGTCACCCGGGAAATAAGGAATCCCGAAGCCCCCGCCCATGTTCAGCTTGGGGCAGCCATGGCCGATCGCTTCAGCCAGATTCGCTGCCAGCTCCAGCACGTTACCCTGCGTTTCGATGATCGCGTCTGCGCTCAAGGCCTGGCTACCGGTGAAGATGTGCAGGCCACGCCACGCGGCACCTCCTGCAATAAGCCGACGGGCAAGCTCGGGCACTCTGTCGGCATCGACCCCGAACGGCTTGGCCCCGCCGCCCATCTTCATGCCCGAACCCTTGAGCTCGAAGCTCGGATTGACCCGGATCGCGATGCGCGGCGCAGTGCCGAGGCGCTCTGCGATAGCGAGCGCGCGGCGGCCCTCGCCCTCGCTCTCGCAATTGAGCGTTACCCCGGCGGCGATCGCGGCTTCGAGTTCATCGTCGCGCTTGCCCGGCCCGGCAAAGCTGATCCGCGCCGGATCGATCTGCGCCGCGATGCACAGCGCCAGCTCGCCCGAGGAGGCGATGTCGAACCCGTCCACCTGCGCCGCCATGTGGCCGATCACCCCGAGGTGCGGGTTGGCCTTGACCGCATAGTTGATACCCACCCGCTTGGGCAACGCAGCCCGCAGCTGCGCCACGCGGGCATCGAGGTGCGCGCGCGAATAGACAAACAGCGGCGTGCGCCCCGCCTCGGCCACCAGCGCGCTCGCGCGCTTGCCGCCGATGGCGAGTTCGCTACCTAGCGCTTGATAACCGGCGGGGATCGGGCCAACGGGCTTCATCGGGCAAATTCCTGGTTGAGTTCGGCCTGAAGCGCGGTGCGATCGATCTTGCCATTGGGATTGATCGGCATGGCAGTGCGCCAATGGATCTTCTGCGGCTGCATAAAATTGGGCAGGTCGCGCTGAAGACGTTTCGCGAGGTCTGCTCGCGCCGCCTCCTCCCCGCTGCCGCGCACCACCAGATGCACCGCCTGCCCCAATCGCGCATCCGGCACCCCGAGCGCAACCGCCTCGGCAACCAGACCAGTGGCAAGCGCCGCCTCCTCGACCTCCTGAGGGCTGATGCGGTTGCCCGCGCTCTTGATCATCGCATCGCGCCGACCGGCGAAATAGTGCAGCCCCTCAGCCGAGCGCCGCACCCGGTCGCCCGACCACACCGCAATCCCGCCATAGCGCGAGGCGGCCGGGGCTGGCCGGAAGCGTTCGGCGGTGCGCTCTGCGTCCTGCCAATAGCCCTGCGCTACCAGCGGCCCGCAATGCACCAATTCACCCTCCTCATCATCTGCCGCGACCTTCCCGGCGTCGTTGATGACGAGAATTTCTGCAAAGGGTATCGCTTTACCCATTGATGTGGGATGCAAATCAACCAGCGCCGGATCAAGATAAGTGGAACGAAACGCCTCTGTAAGCCCATACATCGGGAACAGCCGCGCCTGCGGGAACATCCCGCGCAGGGACCGCACCAGTTCCACCGTCAGCGCCCCGCCGCTGTTGGTCAAGCGCCGCAAGCGCGCCGATGCCTCGGCGGGCCATTCGGTCTCGGTCAACTGCACCCACAGCGGCGGCACTGCGGCGAGCGTCGTTACTCCATGCTGCGCGCAGGCCTTGACCACATCCCTCGGGAACAGGAAATCGAGCGGCACCACGCAGCCACCTGCAAACCAAGTGCTCAAAAGCTGGTTCTGTCCGTAATCGAACGACAGCGGCAGCACCGCCAGCGTCACGTCGTCGTTCTGAAGCCCGAGGTAATGCGCCACGCTCACCGCGCCGAGCCACATATTGGCATGGCTCAGCATCACGCCTTTGGGCCTGCCGGTGGAGCCCGAGGTATAGAGGATAGCCGCGAGATCGGCGGGATCGGCCTGCGATGGGCAAAGTTCGCGTGCTGCCGACCTCGCCGCTGCCAAGGCCTCGCCCTCGCCCAGCGCCGCGCATCCGGGGGGCAGATCGCCCGGTGCCAGCGAGGCAAGCCGCGAACCGGTGCCGATCAGCAGCTTTGCGCCGCTGTCGCCAAGGATATGCGCCACCTGCGCGCGCTTGAGCAGCGGGTTGACCGGCACGTGCACCAATCCCGCGCGCGCCGCAGCCAGCGGCAGCAGGCAGGTGAGCTCTCCCTTGGCGGCCCAGCTTGCTACCCGCGCGCCGGTTTCGGGCAGCATCTGCGCCAGCCAGCCCGCCAGCACAGCAACACGCTGTCTTAACTGATTGTGGTTAAGGGTCCCCTCGCGCAGCACCAGCGCCGGCCTTTCCCCATGCCCCGCCGCCCCCGCCAGTTCGGCGAGGTGATCGAGCGGGCGAGGGAGAGGATCGGGCAGGCTGAGCATGAGCGGGAGCAATCTTTCAGTGATCGAAGCGCGGTATCACGATAGCGTTAACGTCTTGCAAGCGCTGACTGCGCCCACCCCGAGCGCGCCCTTCGATCGGGCCGAATGGTATGCCCTGCTCGCCGAGACGGGCCTCACCCCGTTGATTGCGATGGCCAGCGATGCCGATAAGGTTGCCGCACTTGTGCTGACCGAGCAAGGCGGACGAATCACGCCGCTGCGCAACTGGTACTCCTTCACCTGGCGCCCGCTTGCGCCGGCAGGCAAAGCGGGTGACCGGCTGCTCGAAGCCATCGCGCGGCAATTGAAGCACCGCGGCCACCGCGTGACGCTGGAACCCGTGCCGGGCGAGGACGGATCGGCAGACCGGCTCGCCCGGGCCTTTGGTGCCGCCGGGTGGCGGGTCGCGGTCGAGGCCTGTGACATCAACCACATCCTCGAAGTCCGCGGGCGCAGCTTCGCCGAATATTGGGAGAGCCGCCCCGGATCGCTGCGCACCACGCTGAAGCGCAAGGCGAAGAAGGTCGAAACTCAGGTGCTCACCCGCTTCGATCCAGCGGTCTGGGCCGATTACGAGGCGATCTATGCCGCCAGCTGGAAGCCAGCCGAGGATCAGCCCGCGATGCTGCGCGCCTTTGCGCAGGAAGAAGGCGTGGCCGGGCGATTGCGGCTTGGCGTCGCCCGCGCCGACGGCATCGCGGTTGCCGCGCAGTGCTGGACGGTCGAGAACGGCATTGCCTACATCCACAAGCTCGCCCATCTTGAAAGCCACAAACCGCTGTCCGCCGGCACCACGCTCAGCGCAGCGCTGTTTGCCCATGTGATCGACACCGACAAGGTCGATCTGGTCGACTTCGGCACCGGCGACCAGCGCTACAAGTCCGACTGGATGGAGGCGGTGCGTCCACGTTTCCGCATCGACTGTCTCGACATGGGGCAGCCCGCTGCCTGGGCGCCGCTGGCCAAGCGGATGCTGCGCGGCTGGCGCGCGTGAACCGCCGCAACCCTTGCACGTAGGGGCAGGCATGGCTAAGCCCCGCGGCCATCCGCCGATGACAGGGGTTTGGGCGATCCGATGAATGCTTCTCCGACCATCCCGAGCGCAGATGCAGAGGCTGCGCTTGATACCGAACTCAAAGGCTTGATCGCCGACGTGCTCGGGCTCGATCCCGCGCAAGCCGCCGCCTTCGG
Source organism: Erythrobacter sp. (assembly GCA_046296035.1). Classification (GTDB taxonomy): domain Bacteria; phylum Pseudomonadota; class Alphaproteobacteria; order Sphingomonadales; family Sphingomonadaceae; genus Erythrobacter. The sequence goes on from JBKBLZ010000001.1 coordinate 433,035, forward strand.
GCCGGATTCGGGCCTGTTCGGCCATCTGCCCGAACTGGATTCGATGGCCGTTGCGGGCCTGCTCACCGAAATGGAAGACCGGCTCGGCATCGTGATCGATGATGATGACGTCGATGGCACGATGCTCGAAACCTATGGCGGCCTGCTGTCCTTTGCCCGGGCCAAGCTCGCCGGCAGCTAGGCCCGCAAGGGGGTGATTTCCACATGGACGATCAACTGCGCTGACGGCGCAACGGGCGAGGAACTGCTCGTCGCCTTTGATCGGGCGCGGGCCGCGCGCGTGCTCATTTGCCCCGCTTGGTTCGATGAGGCCAACAAGCTGCGGCGCTTCACCGTCCAGATGATGCGGCGGCTCGACAAGGCCGGGATTGACAGCTTCCTGCCCGATCTTCCCGGCTGCAACGAAAGCCTTGCTCCGCTCGAAGCGCAGACGCTGGCCGGATGGCAAGCGGGTGTGGCCAGCGCCGCGCAGTCCTTCCGCGCAACCCACGTGCTGACCATCCGCGCGGGCGCGCTGCTGGCCCCTGCCCACCTCCCCGGCTGGCACTATGCCCCGCAGTCGGGCAACAGGCTGCTGCGCGGCATGATCCGCGCCCGCACCATCGCCGCGCGCGAGGCCGGGCGCGAAGAGAAAGCCGAGGCGCTGCTCGCGCTTGGCCGCAGCGAAGGACTGGTGCTCGGCGGCTGGCCGCTTGGCGCTGCGATGATCCGGGCGCTTTGCGATGCAGAACCGCGGTTGGCAGACGGCCAGAGCGAGATTGCCCAATCCGCGCTGGGCGCTCCTGGCCTGTGGCTGCGCGCCGAACCGGGCGAGGACCCGCGCCAGGCCGACACGCTGGCCGCGATCATCGCGGGGAGCGTGGCATGAGCCGCCTGCCGTTGTCTTTCGCGTGCAAGGACTTCCGGCTGGCCGCAACGCTCGACACGGCGCCGGGCACGGCCGGCCTGCTGATCGTCACCGGCGGCAACGAAGTGCGCGCCGGAGCCTTTTCGGGCCAGGCCAGGCTCGCCGCACGGATCGCCAAGGCAGGCTTTCCGGTGTTCCGCTTCGACCGCCGCGGCGTCGGCGACAGCGAAGGCGAGAACCGCGGCTTCCGCCACTCGGCCAAAGATATTGCCGCCGCGATCGAGGCCTTCCGCGCCATCGCCCCGCAAATCGAACGCGTGATCGCTTTCGGCAATTGCGATGCGGCCTCGGCCTTGATGCTGGCGAGCGGTGCAGGATGCGACGGGCTGGTACTGTCGAACCCCTGGACGATCGAGCAAGACGAGAGCGGCGCAGAGGCCGGTGCCACCCCGCCACCGGCCGCGATCCGCGCGCGCTACCGCGAAAAGCTCGCGAACCCGCGCGAGATTGCTCGCCTGCTGGGCGGCGGCGTCGATCTCGGCAAGCTTGTGCGCGGCCTCGTGCGCGCATTGAGGCCTGCCCCGCCCCCGTCGAGCCTCGCTCAGGAAATGCGCGAAGGGCTGGCGAGCTTTACGGGCGAGGCGCGCATCCTGCTTGCCACCGCTGATCGTACCGCGCAGGTGTTCGAGGCGGCATGGGACAAGGCCGATCCGCGCATCCGGCGCTGCGAAGGCGCGGGCCATGCCTATGTCGAGCCGGCGCATCAGGCGTGGCTCGAAGCGCAGATTCTCGCCGCGCTCAGGGCCGGGTAAACAGGCTCACCAGCTCGACGTGGGTCGACCAGCGAAACTGGCCCACCGGGCGCAGTTTCGTAAGCCGGAAGCCGGCTTCGGTCAGCGTCGCCGCATCGCGCGCCCAGCTTGAGGGATTGCAGCTGACATAGACCACGCGCGAGAGCGTGCTCGCGGCAATCTCGGCCACCTGCGCTCGGGCGCCGGCGCGGGGGGGATCGAGCAGCATGGCATCGAAGCGCGCCAGCTCGTCCGGCTGAAGCGGGGAACGAAACAGATCGCGGTGCAGCGCCAGCACCGTTTCCTTCGACAACGCTCCGGCGGTCTTGCAGGCAAGGTGCGCCGCGCGCTCGGCCTCGACAGCCAGCACCTTGCGCCCCTGCCGCAAGGCAAAAGCAAAGGTGCCAAGCCCTGCAAACAGATCAGCCACAATCCGCGCTTCATTCAGCCAGGCCGCGGCATCGGCGGCCATGCGGGCTTCGGCATCCTGCGTCGCCTGAAGGAATGCGCCCGGCGGCAGGCTGACCGGAACGCCTGACAGGGTCACGGTCACAGGCTCCGGCTCCCACAGCGTTTCAGGGCCATAGCCCTGATCGATGGTAAGGCGCGCCAGCCCTTGTTCGCGCGCGAAATCGAGCGCAGCTTCGGTCGGCTCCAAGCCTTCGAAGGGAAAGTTGGTGAGGCCCGCCTCCACCCCCTGATCTGCCAGCGTCAGGTCGATGCCCACCATCCCCTTGGGGCCGTGCGCGGCGACGAATTTGCGCAAGGGTGCGATCAGCGCCGCGAGCGCGGGATGGAGCACGGGGCACTCGGCCAGATCAACCACACGATGCGATCCGCCCTCGCGGTAGCCGAGCACCGCGCCCTTGGCGGTGCGCAAGCCGTGCAGCCCCGCGCGGCGGCGAGTGTGCGGCGGGGAGAGGTGGACGGGGAGCAGCTCCTCCGGCTCCAGCCCCTGCCCCCTGGCCGCATTGACCACCCGGTCCTGCACGAAATCTGCGAGCACGGTGTCGTCGGCGTGCTGCAACTGGCACCCGCCGCAGGTGGCGAAGTGGCGGCAGGCGGGGTTGGTGTGGTGGGGGCCGGAGATGATCGCCCCGCCCGCGTCGACCATGTCACCCGGCACCGCGCCAGCAATATGACGGCCCGAAGCGCTGACCCCGTCGCCCTTGGCGGCGAGGCGGATGATGGTTTCAGAGGTGCTCACAGGCAGGCCGCTAGCGCGGCTGTCACCCTTTCGGCAAGCTGCGAAGGCGTAAAGGCGGGGCCAGCACGCCGCGCCGCCTCGCCATGCAGCCACAGCGCCTCGCAGGCGGCGGTGAAGGGATCGGACCCTGTCGCCATCCGGCTCGCGGCTATCCCGGCGAGCACATCCCCCGTGCCCGCCACCGACAGCCAGCTCGGCGCGGGCAGGCCCAGCGCCAGAGTGCCATCGGGCGCGGCCACGAGGCTGTCTGGTCCCTTGGCGAGCACCACCATGCCGCTGACCTTCGCCAGCGTCAGCGCCTTTTCACGGCGGCTATCTGCGATCACGCCGAAAGCGCGGCACAGCGCCTCAAGCTCACCGTCGTGCGGGGTGGCAAGGATTGGTAGCTTGCGGGCGAGCATGGCCGGCGCGAGCAGCACCAGCGCATCAGCATCAAGCACCAGCGCTGGGGCATGCGCGAGCGCATCATCCAGCAGCGATCGCGCGGCCGCGTCACGTCCAAGGCCCGGCCCGATCAGCACAGCGGCAAAGCGCGCATCCGCCAGCACTTCGGCCAGCGGCGCGGCCTCGCACACCACATCTGCGGGCGTGCGCGGATCGGGCTGGCGGGCGAGCAATTTCACATAGCCCGCCCCGGCGCGCTGCGCGGCCTGGGCGGCGAGCAGCCCCGCGCCCGCCATCGCTCCACCAACAACCCCAAGCACGCCTCTGCGATATTTGTGACTGTCGATCGCAGGCGCGGTGATACGCGGCCGCGCCACCAGCGTCGCTGCGCCCTCAACCTTGGCAATCCCGATCGGCACCAGCCGCATCTGCCCCATCAGTGCGCGGCCCGGCAGGCTCCAATGCGCGAACTTCCATGCGCCCAATGCCAGCGTCAGATCAAAGGCGGCAAGCCGCCCGTTCAGCACCGCACCCGTATCACTGGCGATACCGGAGGGCACATCCACCGCCACCCGGTAGCGGTGCCGCGCGGCCAGATCACGCAGCAGCAGCGCGTGTTCGGCCACCAGCGGGCGCGCAAGGCCGGATCCGAACAGGCAATCGACAAACACGTCGCCCTGCACCCCGCCCGAGGTGGCCACCGGCCCGCCCCAGCGGCGCCTGGCCTCTTGCGCGGCCTCGGTGGCCGGATCAAGCGGCGCGATCACGGTGACGGCATTGCCCGCCTCGCGCAGACGGCGGGCGATGACATAGCCGTCCCCGCCGTTGTTGCCGGGCCCGCACAGCACGGTGACCGAGCGCCCTGCCGCCGCGCGCCGGACCCACTCGGCCGCACCCCCTGCGGCGATTTCCATCAGCTCCGAAACGCTGCTCCCAGCATCGAACAGCGCCTGTTCGGCGGCGCGCATCTGGCTCGCTGAAAGGACGAGCCGCGCGCTCACGATGCGCCATCCAGCAGTGGCAGCGGGATGCGATAGCGATCCGCACCGATCGCGAACTGCACTGCATCCTGCGTGCGCGCTTCCTGCACCAGCGGATCGGCTCCGTCACGGGTCGCCAGTGCGCCGGTGGCCGGATCGCGGACCAGCCGCCGAAAACCGCCATCAGGATGGTGCAGGACGATCTGCGATGTGCCCGCCGCTTTCTCCAATGTGCACACGGGCGAAAAATCGGCACCCGCACCGATTGCGCAAGCAATGTCATCGCCCGGAGGCGGTGGGCTCACAGCGCCGCAAGCCGCCAGCAGGACGAGCAGTGCGAGGCTGCTAGATATCCGCAAACACATGGGTCTCCGCTTTCGCGCCCGGGTGGGTGATCGCGCCGTAGCGCGCCGGGCCGACGATCTGACTGTAGCGCCACAAGGCGCCCGACTGATAGTCATTGGCGCGCGGCTGCCACCTGGCACGGCGCTCTGCGAGCACCGCCTCGGACACTTCGAGTTCGATGCTGCCGCCCTCGGCGTCGATGCTGATGATGTCGCCATCCTCAATCAGCGCGATCGGGCCGCCATCAGCCGCCTCGGGGCAGACATGGCCGATGCAGAAGCCGCGCGTTGCACCCGAGAAACGCCCGTCAGTGATCAGTGCCACCTTTTCGCCCATGCCCTGCCCATAGAGCGCGGCGGTGGTGGAGAGCATCTCGCGCATCCCGGGACCGCCCTTGGGCCCTTCATAGCGGATCACGATCACGCAGCCTTCGGCAATGTCGCGCTTTTCAACCGCAGCAAAAGCATCTTCCTCGCAATCGAACACCCGCGCCGGGCCGGAAAACTGCAAGCGCGCCATCCCGGCAACCTTCACGATCGCACCATCGGGCGCGAGGCTGCCCCTGAGGCCGACGACCCCACCAGTCGGGCTGAGCGGGGTCTTCACATCGTAAAACACCTTCTGATCGGGGTTCCAGGCGATCTCCTCGAGGTTCTCGCCGATGGTCTTGCCGGTAACGGTGATCGGATTGGGGTCGATGAAGCCGCCATCGAGCAGCGTTTTCATCGCCATGTAGACCCCGCCCGCGGCGTGCATATCCTTGGCTACATACTTCCCACCGGGCTTCAAGTCTGCGATATAAGGCGTTGATTTGAAAATTTCGGCTACGTCAAAAAGATCAAAATCAATCCCCGCCTCATGCGCCATCGCAGGCAGGTGCAGCGCGGCATTGGTCGATCCGCCGGTGGCCGCCACCACGCGCGCGGCGTTCATGAAAGCCTCGCGGGTGCAGATGTCGCGCGGGCGCAAATTGCGCGCGACGAGCGCCATCACCTGCCTGCCCGCCGCCACCGCGATTTCTTCACGCGATCTGTAAGGAGCAGGTGCCATATTGCTGTTTGGCAATGATAAGCCAATCGCCTCGCCCACACAGGCCATGGTATTGGCAGTAAACTGGCCGCCGCAGGCACCGTGTCCCGGGCAGGCGACCTTTTCGAGCGCGACAAGCTCCTGCAGCGGGCAATTGCCGGCGGCGTGCTGCCCCACGGCCTCGAACACGTCTACCACGGTCACATCAGCGCCGCGGTAAGTGCCGGGCAGGATCGACCCGCCATAAACGAAGATGCTGGGCACATTCAGGCGCAGCATCGCCATCATCATGCCGGGCAGGCTCTTGTCGCAGCCTGCAAACCCGACCAGCGCGTCGTAACAATGGCCGCGCACCGAAAGCTCGACCGAATCCGCGATGACTTCGCGGCTGACAAGCGAAGACTTCATCCCCTGGTGGCCCATCGCAATGCCATCGGTGACGGTGATGGTGTTGAACCGCCGCGGGGTGCCGCCGCCCGCGATCACACCTTCGCGGCAGATATCCGCCTGGGCGTTCAAAGTGGTGTTACAAGGGGCGGAATCGTTCCCGGCGCTGACCACGCCGACAAACGGTCGCGCGATCTCGTCCTCGCTCATGCCCATTGCGTAGTAATAGGACCGGTGCGGCGCGCGCTCCGGGCCGACCGAGACGTGGCGGCTGGGGAGCTGCGATTTATCAAAGGTGTGCGACATAAGATTTCCCGTTGAAGGCAATTTGCGAAATGCCCTTGCCTCTAGCCAAGCCTCGAGGCAACCCTTTGCACAATATTTGCCAGGAGCGCAGCCCAGCGCTGGTGGTCTGGCGCACTTCGGGTGAGATCCTGCCGAAGCTCGATCCCGAGATAGGCGCGCCGCCTGGCTTCGGCGTGACGGTTCATGGTGTAATTGAGATCGCGGCCTGAATAAGGGAGATTGTCGCCGACATTCAGCCCCTCGGCTTCCAGCAGGGGAATCGCGATGCGCGCGGCGCGGTCGTCCTCGTTATACAGCACGCCGACCTGCCACGGCCGTGCCGCCTCGCAGGTGGCAAGGCGCGGCGTGAAGCTGTGGAGCGAAAGGATCAGGGCGGGTTCCGCCGCCGCCAGCCACTGCTCCAGCGCGGCGTGATAGGGGCGATGGAACCGGGCCAGCCGCGCCTCGCGGTCGGCGCCGAAATTGCCGGGTATGGGGTGGCCGTCGCTCTCCGGCGGGACGAGGCCGGGCGCATCCTCCTCGCGGTTGAGATCGCACACGAGGCGACTTACGGCGGCAATGTGCGCGGGGATGGCGTGGTTCTGTGCCAGCAATTCGGCGATGGCCTCGGTGCCGATATCGACCGCGATGTGCTGGCCAAGCAGGTGCGCGGGGATGCCGAGGTCGATATTGGCAGGGACGTGGTTGCTGGCATGATCGGCAATGCAAACGATACCGCCCGGCGTCGGCGTGCCGAGTTGACGGAAGGCTTCGCTCATCGCAGCCGCCCTGTCATGGTCCACCATTCGCGCGGCATCGCCGCTGCCGCCGCGTCGCGCGCTTCAACGGTAGCATAAAGCGCAAAGCAGGTCGCGCCCGAACCGGACATGCGGGCAAGCCATGGGTTGGTGGCTTGCAGCGCCGCCAGCACCGCGGCGATCACCGGGCAAAGGCTGATGGCGGGGGCTTCGAGATCATTGCGCCCTTCCCGCGCGATTCGCGATGCCGGGCCAGCGGGAAGCGCGCCGCGATCCACCCTATCCCACGCCCTGAATACCGGGCCAGTGGCAAGCGGCACGCGCGGGTTGACCAGCAGAACGGGGGTTCCGGCGAGGTCGTCCTCGACCGAACGCTGCTCGGTGCCGGTGCCGAGGCCGATATGGGTGCGGCTGAGAACGCAGGCCGGCACATCCGCGCCGAGTTTCGCCGCGCGCGCTGGCCAGTCATCAGGCAGGCCATGGAGCGCCTCGACCATCCGGAACACCGCCCCCGCATCCGCCGAACCGCCGCCGAGGCCAGCCGCAACGGGCAGATTCTTCTCCAGCGTCACCGCAAGGCCCTGCGGGCGCGGCAAGGCATTGAAGGCGCGGGCAACGAGGTTGTCGAAGGGATTGTCCAGCACCCCCGCAAACTCGCCCTGCGTGGTGACGCTGTCGGCTGCGGCGGGCGACGCGCTCAGCACATCGCCAGAATCAACGAAGGCAAACAGGGTCTCAAGCGCGTGATACCCGTCCTCCCGCACCTTGCGGACATGCAGCGCGAGGTTGATCTTGGCGTAGGCGGTTTCGGTGAGGGTCAAAGCCCCCTCACATATTCGGATAATTCGGCCCGCCGCCGCCTTCCGGCGTCACCCAGTTGATGTTCTGGTTGGGGTCCTTGATGTCGCAGGTCTTGCAGTGGACGCAGTTCTGCGAGTTGATCTGGAATTTCGGTGCGCCGGTCTTCTCGTCGGTCAGCCATTCATAGACCCCCGCCGGGCAATAGCGCGCCGAGGGGCCGCCGAACACCGCCAGCTCGCTCTCCGCCTGAAGCGCAAGGTCGCGCACCTGCAGGTGCACCGGCTGATCCTCGGCGTGGTTGGTGTAGCTGTAGGCGACGTTGGTAAGACGGTCGAAGCTGATCACGCCGTCGGGCTTGGGATAGTCGATCTTCGGGTAGAGATCGGCGCGGCCGGTGTAGGTGTAATCGGGCTTGTGCTGCATGCTGATCGGCAGGCCGATCCTGAGCGTGCGCATCCACATGTCGATACCGGCGAGCGCCGTGCCGATTTCGCCGCCATACTTGGCGACCGCCGGCTGGGCGTTCTGCACCAGCTGCAATTCCCTGGCGATCCAGCTCGACCGCACTGCCGCATCGTAATCGGCCAATTCGGTCTTCTCGTGGCCCGCTGCGATTGCCGCCGCGATGCTCTCGGCCGCCAGCATCCCGCTCTTCATCGCGGTGTGGCTGCCCTTGATGCGCGGCACGTTGACAAAGCCCGCCGCGCAGCCGATCAGCGCGCCGCCGGGGAAGGCGAGCTTGGGCACCGATTGCCAGCCGCCTTCGTTGATCGCGCGCGCGCCGTAGCTGACGCGCTTGCCGCCTTCGAGGTATTCGCGGATCGCCGGGTGCTGCTTCCAGCGCTGGAATTCCTGGTAGGGCGAGACCCAGGGGTTCTTGTAATCGAGCGCGGTGACGAAGCCCAAGGCTACCTGACCATTTGCCTGATGATACAGGAAGCCGCCGCCCCAGCTGTCGCTTTCGGTCAACGGCCAGCCTTGCGTGTGGATCACCCGGCCGGGGTGATGTTTTGCCGGATCAATGTCCCACAATTCCTTGATGCCCAGGCCATAGACCTGCGGCTGGCAGTTCGCTTCAAGATCAAAGCGTGCCTTCATCTGTTTGGTCAGGTGTCCGCGTGCGCCTTCGGCAAACAGGGTATACTTGGCATGGATTTCCATGCCCGGCTGGAAATCGCTCTTGTGACTGCCATCGGCGGCAACGCCCATGTCCTGCGTAATGACGCCGGCGACTGCGCCGCTTTCGTCGATCATTACTTCGGCGGCGGGGAAGCCCGGAAACACCATCACGCCCAGCGCTTCGGCCTGTTCGGCCAGCCAGCGGGCGAGATTGCCGAGGCTGCCGGTGTAGCAACCGTGGTTGCTCATCAGCGGTGGCATGATCGCGTGGGGCAGCGCGGTCTTGCCGGTCTTCGAGAGCACCCAGTGCCAGTTATCGGTGACCGGCGTTTGCGCCATCGGGCAGCCCATCTCGCGCCACTCGGGCAGCAGCTCGTCCAATGACTTCGGATCGACCACCGCGCCTGACAGGATATGCGCGCCGATTTCCGAGCCCTTTTCCAGCACGATCACTTCGAGTTCGGCATTGATCTGCTTGAGCCTGATCGCCGCCGCAAGGCCCGCCACCCCGCCGCCGACGATCACGACATCGCAGGGCATTGATTCACGTTCGCTCATGGGCTTTCCCGATCCTTGATGCTTTGGGCGCGCGCGGCGCACATTCCGGCGAATTGCTTTGCCGGTTCACTTGCTAAGCGGGGCTCTGACAGTCAAGACCTGCATTGGATAGCACCCGACCAGATGACCCGTCCCGAAACCTCCCTTGCCCGCGAACTCGAGGCCGCGCTAGCCTATTGGGAGGCCGCGGGGGTTACCCACGATTTCCACGATGACGCTACTGCATGGTTGGCCGCGGCGCCGGTTGCGTCCGCTCCGGCGCCAGCAGCACTGCGCCCGGGTGCGCAGCGCAACGGCGCTGGGGCCGCTGCCGCTGCGATAGGACCGGGCGCTGCCCGCGCAGCCCCCGCCATGCCGCCGCCAAGGCCGCGCGCCAACCTGCTGGGCGATTCGCCTCCGGCTGATCTCGCCGCGTTCCGCGAATGGTGGATGACTGCTCCGGGCCTCGGAGCGGCGCGGGCCTTTCCCCGGATTGCCCCCCGCGGGAACACCGGCGCGGCGCTGATGGTGCTGGTGCCGCAGCCCGAGGAAGCCGATCGTGCGAAGTTGCTCGAAGGGCCGCAAGGAAGGCTGCTCGCCAATATCCTTGCCGCGATCGGGCTGGAGGAAGGCGCAATCTATCTCGCAGCCGCCCTGCCATGCCACATGCCGATGGCCGATCTGCCGATGCTGGCGGCCAGCGGAATGGATGCGGTAACAGCGCATCATATAGCGCTTGCCGCACCGCAGAAGGTCCTGCTGCTCGGGACAGCGCTGAGCGCCATGCTGGGCGCGGACGGCGCAGAGGGTTTACGGGAAATCAACCAAGCCGGCCGCAAGGTTCCGGTCATGGTGAGCGAAGCGCTCGAAGCGATGCTGCATTCGCCCGCGCTCAAGGCGCGGTTCTGGCGGAGATGGATGGAATGGTCGGCCTCAACCTGACGCGCAGGCTTCGCCCAACCATAGCTGTGCTCGCGCTGGCGGCGGCGGCCCTGCCGGTGCCGGCAGCAGCGCAGTCGCGCGACCTCGTGGCGCGCTGGGACGAAAATTCATCACGCGAGAGCGCGCTCGGCACGCTGCTCTCGGCCGAAGAGCGCAGCCACTATCGCCGGCTGTTTGCGACGATCGATGCCGAACAATGGGGCGAGGTTGAAAGCCTGCTGGCCGCGCGGCCCGAAGGGGTGCTGACCCAGATCGCGCGCGCCGAATATTACACCCACGCCAACAGCCCCAAGGTTTCGGCCGAGCAGATCAGCGCATGGTTGGCGATGGGCACCGAACTGCCCCAGGCCGAACAGATCGCCCGCATGGGGGCCAAGCGCGGGGTCGCATACCTGCCACCACTGCCCGCCGCGCAGGGCTTTGCCCGCCAGCCATCCGCGCCCAAGCGCACCCTGCCGCGCACGGTCAACGACGGAACCATGCCGGCAGCGACAGCGACTGCGATCCTCGCAGCGATCAAGAGCGACAACCCCGCCGAAGCCCAGCGCCTGCTGGCCGAGGCCGACTGGCAGCTTTCTGGCGATGCCCGCGCCGAATGGCGCCAGCGGGTGGCGTGGAGCCACTATATCGAGAACAACGACACCGCCGCGCTCGAGCTGGCGCGCACCGTGGCCGAGGGCAGCGGCGAATGGGTGGCCGAGGGGGCATGGGTCGAAGGCCTGGCCGCCTGGCGGCTCGGCTATTGCTCGCTGGCGGGCGAGGCCTTTGCCCGCACCGCCGCGCGCGCCTCCAACCCCGAACTCGCGGCGGCTGGCCATTACTGGGCGCATCGTTCGCTGGTGCGCTGCCGCGAGCCGGGGCAGGCCCAGCAACACCTTTCCGCCGCGGCACAGATGGACGAGACGCTTTACGGAATGCTCGCCGCCGACCAGCTCGGGATCGAACTGCCCGCCCACGCCTCGCCCGCGCGCTTTGACCGCCGCGACTGGGAGCAACTGGCGGGCCGCAGCAATGTCCGGGTGGCGATTGCGCTGGCCGAGATCGGCCGCTCGGCTCTCGCCGATGAGGTTCTGCGGCACGAGGCGCAGATCGGCCCGGCCAGCCAGTATGAAGCGCTCGCCCGGCTGGCACGCGAGCTGGGCCTTCCGGCAACCCAACTGTTCATGGCCAGCAACGCGCCCTATGGCACCCGCAGCGATCCGGCCTTGCGCTTTCCGGTCGCCTACTGGCAGCCGGTGGGCGGGTGGCAGGTCGATCCTGCCCTGGCCTTTGCCCATGCGCTGCAGGAATCGAATTTCCGCGCCAATGCGGTCAGCCCCGCCAATGCCCGCGGGCTGATGCAGATCATGCCCGGCACCGCGCGCGACCACGCCGGCCGCCTCAGTCTGGGCGCATCCTACGACGACCTCAATGATCCGCAGGTCAACCTCGCCTATGGCCAGCGGCACCTCGAAATGCTGCGCGATCATCCCGCCACGGGCGGCGCGCTGCCCAAGATCATGGCGGCCTACAATGCGGGCCTCACCCCGGTGGGGCGCTGGAACTCCGAGATCAACGACCAGAACGATCCGCTGCTGTGGATGGAATCGATCCCCTATTGGGAAACCCGTGGCTATGTCGCGATCGTGATGCGCAATTACTGGATGTATGAACGCGCCGCCGGGGTGCCCTCGCCCAGCCGCCGCGCGCTGGTGCAGGGGCGCTGGCCGGAATTTCCGCGCCCGCAATCCATGCGTTCGGCAAGGCTGGAACGGTAATGGCGATCGACGAAAACCGGGTGTTCAAGCCGATCAACATCGCGGTGCTGACCGTGTCGGATACGCGCACGGCGGAGAACGATACCTCGGGCGACATTCTTGCCGGGCGGGTCACGGGCGCAGGCCACCAACTCGCCGCGCGCAAAATTGTGAAGGACGACGCGGCAGTGCTGGCCGCGCAGTTCGATGCGTGGATCGACGATCCGGCGATCGACGCGGTGGTGAGCACCGGCGGTACCGGCCTCACGGGCCGCGACGTCACGCCCGAGGCTTTGGCAATGATCGCCGGCGCGCGCGAGATTCCCGGCTTTGGCGAGCTGTTTCGCTGGCTCAGCTTCAAGACCATCGGCACCAGCACGGTGCAATCGCGTGCCTGCGCGGTGGTGGCGCGTGGCACCTATATTTTCGCCCTGCCCGGCTCGAACGGTGCGGTGAAGGACGGGTGGGACGGTATCCTTGCCGAACAATTGGACAGCCGCAACCGGCCCTGCAATTTCGTCGAGCTGATGCCGCGGCTGAGAGAAGTCTGATCCGCCCTCGAGGCTTGGCGGCACCGCGTTTGTTCTCTGAATGTTTCACGTGAAACATTCGCCGCTCAAAGGGCGCGGCGCTCAATCCGGGGCACCAAAGCCCCATTTCGGCCCGACCTTGCGCGCGGTTGGCAGCGACTGGCGCGGCCGAAGCCGGTCACCTTCTCGATCACGGTGACGTCGGCTGGCCTCATGCTGTCGGACAAGCGTCTGAGCATGGCGCGTGAGATGCACGAGGGGGCATTTGCGCTGGCTCGAGAGCGGTTTTCGATCCGGTTGCATTGGTTCAACCGCTCTAGCATTATGATTTAAAACGTTTCTTGATCCATCAGGTGATTCGACCTGACGGGAAAACGCTCCTGGCGATCACCCGAAGCCTGCCCCGGCTTCGCCCGGGGCAAAGCGCAGCAGCCGGCTGTCGGCCAAGGCGGCGGTACGGTTCACCACCGCTTGCCTGTAATCAGGGTCCTTGATCATCGCGAAGAAGGCGTCCGCATTGGGGTATTGTGCGATGAAGGCATCGTCCCAGCGCTCGCCCTGTGGCCCGGTTACCATTGTCTCGAAGCGCCCGCGCCAGATGATCTGCCCTCCGAGCTTGCGAAAGACGGGGCCGCTGGTGATGCCGTATTCCTGATAGGCCCGCCGCCCGCTCCAGCCCTTGCCGGCGTGCTCGTGGCCCTCGGGATAGGCGGCGACATCGCGGTAGCGCAGCAGGTTGAGCATGTTGATCGGCGTGTCGCGCGGCAGTTCCTTGAAGACCTGGAAGTTGGCGGGCGAAGGATCGATATAGGTTTGGTCTGTCATGGTCTCAGCACTCCTGTGTCAAATCGCGTTGCATGTAGAGCGAATCGAGCACCCGTCCGAACTTGAAACCGACATTGCGCAACCGCCCGGCCTCGACAAAGCCGCATTTGGCGTGGAGCGCGGCCGAGACCTGCCCTGCCCCGCCGAGCACCGCAATCATCTGGGCAAACCCGCGCTCGCGCGCCGCCGCGATCAACGCGGTGAGCAGCCGCGTGCCGATGCCTGTCCCCTCCAGCCCGGGACGGATATAGATGCTGTCCTCGCAGGTGCGGGCATAGGCGGCGCGATCGCGGAACTGCGTGGCATAGCAATAACCGGCCAACTGCTCCTCGCGCTCGGCTACGAGGAACGGCCCGCCGCGGGCGATGATGGCAGCGATCTTCTGTGCCCAGGCCGCCTCATCGGGCGCTTCGATATCGAAGGTCGCGGTGCTGTGCGCGACATGATGGGCATAGATCGCGGCAATGGCCTGCGCGTCCGAAACTCGCGCAGGCCGGATGGCCAGATCAGCCAAGCTTGTAGTGGGCAAACCGGTCACGCAGGTCTTTCTTGCTGATCTTGCCCGTGGCGGTGTGGGGGATGTCGTCGACGAACTCGACCGCGTCGGGCAGCCACCACTTGGCGACAATCGGCTTGAGGTGTTCGATAATGTCGTCGGCACTGACCTCGGCACCGGCCTTCTTCACCACGAACAGCACCGGGCGCTCGTCCCACTTGGGGTGGTAGATGCCGATGCAGGCCGCCTCGGCCACGCCCGGATGGCCGCAGGCGGCGTTCTCCAGCTCAACCGAGCTGATCCATTCGCCCCCCGACTTGATCACGTCCTTGGTGCGGTCGGTCAGTTGCAGGGTGCCATCGGGGTGAAGGATGCCGACATCGCCGGTGTCGAACCACCCTTCGTTGTTGGTGGCATCGGTCTCGGCCTTGAAGTAGCGGCGGATCACCCATGGCCCGCGAATCTGGAGCGCGCCGCTGGTCTTGCCGTCACGCGGCAGCTCGGTGGTCATGTCATCCAGATCGACCGTGCGCAGCTGCACCCCGAAGATCGGGCGGCCCTGCATCGCCGTCTTCTCGACCTTTTCCTCGAGCGTGAGGCTGTCCCAATCCCACGTCGGCCCGCCGACCGTGCCGATGGGCGAGGTTTCGGTCATCCCCCAGGCGTGCTGGACACGGGTGCCGTTCTTCATCAAGCGCTCGATCATGAACTTGGGCGCGGCCGAACCGCCGATGGTGGCGGCCTTGAGCGGCGGCAGATCGAGGCCGTTGGCATCGCAATACTGGAAATGCGCCAGCCACACCGTGGGCACGCCGGCGCTGTCCGTCACCCCTTCGCGCAGCATGAGATCATGCAGCACCGCCGGATCGTTCACCGCCGAAAACACGAACTTGATGCCCGCCATCGCGCCGGCATAGGGCAGGCCCCAGCTGGCCGCATGGAACATCGGCACCACGGGAAGCATCACCGAGGCGCTGGAGAAATTGAAGGCTGCCGGTTGCAGCCCGCTCATGGCGTGCAGCACGGTCGAGCGGTGCTCATACTGCACCCCCTTGGGATTGCCGGTGGTGCCGGAGGTGTAGCAGATCATGCAAGGGTCGGTTTCCGATCCCGTCACCCACTCGAAATCGCCATCCTGCGCGCCGATCCAGTCCTCGAAGGCGGGGGCATTCGCGCCGGAATCGTAGCAGATATAATGTTCGACCGTCCGCCAGCGGCTTTTCATGCGGTCAACGATCGGCTGGAATGCTGCGTCGTAGCACAGCACCCGATCCTCGGCGTGGTTGACGATATATTCAAGCTGGTCGTCGAACAGGCGCGGGTTTACCGTGTGCAGCACCCCGCCCATGCCTGCCACGCCATACCAGCTGACAAGGTGGCGCGCATGATTCATCGCCAGACTCGCGACCTTGTCGCCCGGCCTGAGGCCCATCGCGACGAGCGCCTGTGCCATCTTCAGCGCATCGCGGCGGATGGCGGCCCAGTTGGTGCGGGTCTCGCTGCCATCGGCCCAGCGGCTGACGATCTCGCGCGTCGGCGCCTCGCGCGCGGCGTGATCGATCACCGCGGTCACCCGCATCGTCCAGTCCTGCATTGCCCCGAGCCTGGTTCCGGCCATTATCGTCTCTCTCCCTGATTGCCGCGCGCATCCGGCGCGCGCCATGATCTTTATGATCCTTTCCATGCCTTCACCCCCAGCGCTTGGCAATCGCCCTTGCGCCGGCTTTGCATGATCGATGGCCAAGACAGCGGCAGGTCCGCTGATTGCTCCTCCTGCCGGGTGTCATAAGCTTGCCATCCAGCCTGCCTAACGATGACTGAGGATCACGCACGAGGGACCCATTATGAAAAAGACAACATTGCTGCTTCTGACCAGCGCTGCATCGGTCATCGCGGCGCCGGCGCAGGCGCGCGACGGACGGGTATATATCGGCATCGACGGTGGTGTCCTGCTCGAAGATCAGGTCGATATCGATCTGGCCAATACGGCGCCGCAGACCAACGGCGCCTTTATCGATACTGACACGGGTTTCGATGTCGACGCGGTGATCGGCTATGATTTCGGTGCCTTCCGGCTTGAGGCCGAGGGCGGATACAAACAGGCGGGGATCGCATCGGTCACGGTGCTCAACCCCACCCTCGTCAACGGCATCCCCGTGCCTTTGCTCGCGCCGCTGAACAGTGATGACAAGGTCAGCATCTGGAGCGGGATGGTCAACGGCCTGATCGATCTCGGCAAGGACGGGGGCTTTCAAGTCTATGGCGGCGGCGGGGTCGGCATCGCCAACCTTGATCTGCCCGTATCCGTTCCCGGAACCACCACGGCGGTTATCGACGACAGCAGCAGCAAATTCGCCTGGCAGCTGCTCGCCGGATTGCGTTTTGCGGTCAGCGACAATGTCGATCTCGGGCTCAAGTATCGCTATTTCGTGATCGACGAAGTCGAGCTTGACAGCGTCAACGGCACCCCGATCGAGGCCGGCCTCCAGTCCCATTCGGTGCTGGCGAGCCTCGTCTACAATTTCGGCGGCAAGGACGCCCCGCCGCCCCCGCCGCCGCCCCCGCCGCCGCCGCCCCCGCCGCCTCCGCCTCCGCCGCCTCCGCCGCCGCCTCCGCCGCCCAAGCCGGCGTGCAGCACCGGGCCGTACATCGTCTTCTTCGATTTCGACAAATCGGACATCACCGCAGAGGCCGCGACCATCCTCGACAATGCGATCACCGCCTATGCCAATTGCGGCATGGCGCGGGTGATGCTGGCGGGCCACACCGATACCTCGGGCAGCGCGCGCTACAACATGGGCCTGGCCGAGCGTCGCAACGCGTCGGTGCGCAGCTACATGACCGGGCGCGGCATCCCCGATGGCCGGATCATGGGCGAAGCCTTCGGCGAGAGCCAGCCGCGCGTCCCCACCGCTGACGGGGTGCGCGAGGCGCAGAACCGCCGCGTGGAGGTCACCTACGGCCCTGGCTCGGGGATGTAGGCTTCGGCTTTCAGAGAATACCTGCAACTGGGGGCGGCCGCAGGTCGCCCCTTTTTTGCGCGCTCATACCAGCACCGTAAGATGCTGGCGCATTATGCTCTGGACATGCTCAAACACCGCGCCGGTTTAACCAATCCCCGAGCAGGCAAGCATATCGATCATTGGTTTCAGGCGACGAGCCGGAGCGCCGCCTTGTTCTTGACCGGCACCAGCTCGACATTGGTGATGCCCGGCACCTCGGCCAGCCGCTCGGCCAGCTCGCCCGAAAGCAGGAAGCGGCGCCCCAGCCGCAGCTGGGCATAGCCGCCACTGTCGAGCAAGAGCCGCACCACCACCTCGCCATTGCCGACGAAATCGCAATCATCCTCGACATCGAGCGCGATCTTGAGTTCGAGCAGCGCGTCGAGGCTGGCGATATCGGCCCTGAGCATCATCGCGGTCGACCCGCTTACTGCGGTGAGTGGGCAGGCACTGCGAACGGTGAGGCGCGGCGGCTCGTCGGGATTGGGCGCATCAAGCTCGACCGTCAGCAGCAGGCACTCGCCATCCTCGGCCCAGCGCTCGAACTGCGGCACCAGTGCCTCTTCGAAGCAGGCGGCGGAAAACTGGCCCGAAGCGTCGGAGAAATCGGCGCGCACAAAGGTGCCGCCCTTGCGGGTGCGGGCCTTGGTCATGCTTTCGACCAGCACCGCCATCACCGCCGTCCCGCGCCCGCCCGCAGGCGCGCCGCCTTCCATCAGGCTTTGATAGGTGCGCGCGCCATTGGCCGAGGCCACTTCGCGATATTGCTGCACCGGGTGCGCGGAAAAGTAGAAGCCGAAATTCTCGCGCTCCTTGGCCATGCGCTCGGGCTTGCTCCACGGTTCGGCTGCGGCAAGGCGAACCCCTTCGCTGGCCGTATCCGCGCCGCCGAACAGTCCGGCCTGCCCGCTCGAACGCTCGCGCATCGCCGCGTCCGCCACTGCCAGCAGCCTTTCGGCATTGGCAAAAAGCAGCGCGCGATCCGGTTCGAGACTGTCGAGCGCCCCGGCGCAGATCAGCGCTTCGAGCTGGCGGCGGTTCATCGTGCCCTGCGGCAGGCGCTCAAAGAGATCCTTGAGGCTGGCAAATGGCCCGCCCGCCTCGCGCTCGGCGACGATCGCCTCCATCGCCTTTTCGCCAACATTGCGGATCCCGGCGAGTGCATAACGCACGGCATAGCCTTCGTCGGTCTGCTCCACGCAGAATTCCGCCCGACTGGCGTTGATACAGGGTGGCAGCACCTCGACCCCGCCCATGCCATTGGGGTAGCGCCGCGCATCGTCAACGAACACGCTGAGCTTGTCCGACTGGTGCATATCGAAGCACATCGAGGCGGCGTAGAATTCTTCCGGATAATGGGCCTTGAGCCAGCCGGTCTGGTAGGCGAGCAAGGCATAGGCCGCCGCGTGGCTCTTGTTGAAGCCGTAGCCTGCAAACTTGTCGATCAGGTCGAACAGCTCGTTGGCGCGCTTGGCATCAATACCAGACACCGCCTTGCACCCTTCGACAAAGCGGCCGCGCTGGGCGTCCATTTCGGCCTGCACCTTCTTGCCCATCGCGCGGCGCAAGAGGTCCGCATCGCCGAGCGAATAGCCCGCCAGCACCTGCGCGGCCTGCATCACCTGTTCCTGATAGACGAAGATGCCGTAGGTCTCGGCCAGGATGCCTTCAAGCTTGGGGTGCGGATATTCGATCGGAACCAGCCCGGCCTTGCGCTGGCCGAACAGCGGGATGTTGTCCATCGGGCCGGGGCGATAGAGCGAGACGAGCGCGATGATGTCGCCGAAATTGGTCGGCTTGACCGCCTTGAGCGTCCGCCGCATCCCTTCTGATTCGAGCTGGAACACCCCCACCGTGTTGCCCGCCTTCATCAGATCATAGACCGCCGGATCATCCAGCGCGAGCGCGCCCAGATCGATCGCGATCCCGCGCCGCGCCAGCAGATCGACGGCCTTCCTCAGCACCGACAGGGTCTTGAGGCCAAGGAAATCGAACTTCACGAGGCCGGAGCTTTCGACATGTTTCATGTCGAACTGGGTCACCGGCATGTCCGAACGTGGATCGCGGTAAAGCGGCACCAACTGCGCCAACGGCCGGTCACCGATCACCACGCCCGCGGCGTGGGTCGAGGAATTGCGTGGCAGGCCTTCCAGCTGCATCGCCAGATCGACGAGGCGACGCACCTCGTTGTCGTTGTCGTATTCGCGCTTGAAATCGGCCGCGCCGTTGAGCGCGCGCGACAAGGTCCACGGATCGGCGGCGTGGTTGGGCACCATCTTGCACAGCCGATCGACCTGCCCGTAGCTCATCTGCAGGATCCGCCCGCAATCGCGCAGCACCGCGCGCGCCTTCAGCTTGCCGAAGGTGATGATCTGCGCGACGTGATCGCTGCCGTATTTGGCCTGCACATAGCGGATCACCTCGCCGCGCCGGGTTTCGCAGAAATCGATATCGAAGTCGGGCATCGACACGCGTTCAGGGTTGAGGAAGCGTTCGAACAGCAAGCCCAGCCGGATCGGATCAAGATCGGTGATCGTGAGCGCCCAGGCCACCGCCGAGCCCGCGCCTGACCCGCGCCCTGGCCCCACCGGGATGCCCTGATCCTTGGCCCACTTGATGAAGTCGGCCACGATCAGGAAGTAGCCGGGAAAGCCCATCTTCACGATCACCTCGATTTCGAATTCGAGACGGTCGAAATAGGCCTTTCGCTGCTCTTCGGTGAGATCGGGATAGGCCGCCAGCCGCGCCTCCAGCCCCGCGCGCGAATCCTCTGCCAGCATCCGCGCCTCGCCCGCCAGATCGCCCGCGAGGCTGGGCAGGATCGGCTTGCGATAGGGCGGCGCAAAGGCACAGCGCCGGGCGATGACAAGCGTGTTGGCCAGCCCCTCGGGCAGATCGGCAAACAACGCCTCCATCATGCTGGCCGATTTGACATAGGCCTCGCGGTTGGAGCGCGGGCGGTCTTCGGCCTCGATCTGGGTCGAATGCGCAATGCACAGCATTGCATCATGCGCCTCGTATTCGTGCGGCTCGGCAAAGTTGGCGGGGTTGGTGGCGACCAGCGGCAGATCGCGAGCATAGGCAAGGTCGATCAGCGCCGCTTCGGCCCGCTCAGCCACCGGATCGACCCCACGCGCGATCTCGACATAGAGCCGTGCGGGGAACAGCGCCTCCAGCCGGTCAGCCAGCCGGGCCGCCGCTTCGTGCTGCCCGTCCGCAAGCAGCCGTGTCAGCCCGCCCTCGCCCGCGCCGGTCAGGGCAATCAACCCGCCGGTGCGCCCTTCGAGATCGGTCAGCGTGACATGCGGATCAAGCTCGAGCGGGCGATCAAGGTGCGCCTTGCTGACGAGATGGCACAGGTTGCCATAGCCTTCCTCATCCTGCGCAAACAGCGGCAGGTAATCGACCACCCGCGCGCCCGAACCTTCCACCCCTTCGCGCGCGACACCCAGCAAGGTGCCGATGATCGGCTGCACACCCTCGCCCTT
Source organism: Erythrobacter sp. (assembly GCA_046296035.1). Classification (GTDB taxonomy): domain Bacteria; phylum Pseudomonadota; class Alphaproteobacteria; order Sphingomonadales; family Sphingomonadaceae; genus Erythrobacter. The sequence continues at coordinate 453,524 of JBKBLZ010000001.1, forward strand.
GCAGGCGCTGGCGAAGGCCATGATGCCGTACAGCCCATTGCGATCGCAGATCGCAATCGCGGGAAAGCCGCGCTCTTTCGCCAGCTTGGCAATCGCCTTGGGATCGATCGCTCCTTCGAGCATCGAGTAGGACGACAGCACGCGCAAGGGAACAAAGGGAGCGAAAGCCATCGCCGCAGTCTAGAAATTTGCGCCGATTCCGAAAAGCGCACTGCCCGGTTAGTTCTCCACAGGCGAAGCGGCCATGGGTTACAGCAGCTTTTCGATATCCCTCGCGATCGCCTCTGGCTTGTCGGTCGGGGCGTAGCGGCGCACGACATGGCCCTCGCGATCGATCAGGAACTTGGTGAAATTCCACTTGATCGCCGCAGTGCCCATCAGGCCCTTGGCTTCCTTCTTCATCCAGTCGAACAGCGGGGAAGCATTGTCGCCGTTGACGTCAATCTTGGCCATCAGCGGGAAGGTGACGCCGAAATTGACCTTGCAGAATTCCGCGATCTCCTCGGCGCTGCCCGGTTCCTGCGCGCCGAACTGGTTGCAGGGAAAGCCCAGCACCTCGAAATCCCTGTCCTTGAACTGCTGGTAGAGCTTCTCGAGGCCGTCATACTGCGGCGTGAAGCCACACTTGGAAGCGGTATTGACCACCAGCAGCACCTTGCCAAGCTTGTCAGCCAGATCGAGCGGCTCGCCCTTGTTGGTGGTGACGGTGAAATCGGCAATCGTGGTCATGGCGCAAATCCCTTCTCGTCAGAATATGGCTTCAGTTGCCTTCGTGCAGCACGCCATCCTTGAGCCGCACGACCCGGTCCATCCGCGCAGCAAGGCGTTCGTTGTGGGTGGCAACAAGCCCTGCGCTGCCCTCACCGCGCACCAGCGCGAGGAACTGGCCGAGCACCACGTCGGAAGTCGCCTCATCGAGATTGCCGGTCGGTTCGTCCGCCAGCACCAGTGTCGGCCGGTTGGCGAGCGCGCGGGCGACCGCGACGCGCTGCTGTTCGCCGCCCGACAGCTGGCTGGGACGATGGGTAAGCCGCGCACCCAGACCGAGGCTGGTCAGCAGCGCATCGGCGCGCGCCTCGGCTGCTGCGCGGTCGGTGCCCACGATCATCTGCGGCATCACCACATTTTCCCGTGCGGTGAAGTCGGGCAGCAGGTGGTGGAACTGGTAGACAAAACCCAGATGCTCGCGGCGCAGCTGCGTGCGGGCGTCCCCGGCAAGGCTTTCGGCATGTTGCCCGGCAATGGTGATCGCCCCCTCAAACCCGCCTTCGAGCAGCCCGAGCGCTTGCAGCAAAGTCGACTTGCCCGAGCCCGAGGGGCCGAGCAGCGCGACAATCTCGCCCGGCATGATATCGAGATCGACCCCGCGCAGCACCTCGATCCGCTGCCCGCCCTGTTCGAAGGCGCGCTTCAACCCCTTGAGCGAGACGATCGGTTGGCGGCTATTCATAGCGCAGCACCTGCACCGGATCGGTATTGGCCGCCTTGAGCGCGGGATAAAGCGTCGCCAGAAAGCTCATTCCCAGCGCGAGGCACACGATCCCGAGGATCTCCCACGGATCGGTGCGCGAGGGCAGAGTGGAGAGAAACCGCACTTCCGGATCCCAGATCTGCCGGCCGGTGGCGAAGGCGATGGCAGCGACAATCTGCTCGCGGAAGAACAGGATGATCGCGCCCAGCACCAGCCCGGCCAGAGTGCCGATCGCGCCGATGGTGGTTCCGGTGGTGACGAATATCTTGAGCAAGGACCGCCGGCCTGCGCCCATGGTGCGCATGATCGCGATGTCGCGGGTCTTGGCGCGCACCAGCATCACAAGGCTCGACAGGATGTTGAAAGAGGCGACCACGACCATGAAACTCAAGGCAAAGAACATCGCCACGCGTTCGACCTGAAGCGCTTCGAACAGCGCCGAGTTGATGGTCTTCCAGTCCGATACCACCGCCTGGCCGGCCAGCTTATCGGCCATCGGCCGGAGGATTTCGCCAACCTTGTCAGGATTTTCCACGGTGACTTCGATCATCCCGATCTTGTCGCCCATCAGCAGCAGCGTCTGCGCCTCCCTGATCGGCAAGACGACGAACTTCTCGTCGTAGTCGTAGATGCCGACTTCGAAAATCGCACCAACCTCGTAGCCGATCTGGCGGATCGAAGTGCCGAACGGCGTTGCCCGTCCCTGCGGATTGATGATGGTGACGGTATCGCCCACCCGGATCCCGAGGTTCTGCGCCAACCGCGAACCGATCGCCACGCGGCCGGACGCCCCGGTTTCGGACGGCCGGTAGAGCGAGCCGATATCACCCATCACCACCTTGTCGCCAAGGGTGGCAATGTTCTTGTCGGTCTCGCCGCGCACGAACACCGCTTCCACCCGCCCGTCGTAGCTGATCAGCAGAGGCTGCTCGATCAGCGGCGAGGCTTCGATGACGCCCGGCGTACGCTCGACATTGGCGAGCACGCTTTGCCAGTTGTCGAGCTTGCCGCCATAGGCCTGTACGATGGCGTGGCCGTTCAGGCCCACGATCTTGTCGAGCAGCTCGGCGCGAAAGCCGTTCATCACACTCATCACGACCACCAGCAGCGCGACCGAGAGCGCCACCACGCCTACCGCGATGCTGGCAACCAGCGCAATGAAGGCCTCGCCCTTGCCGGGCCATAGGTAGCGCTTGGCGATCATCCATTCGAACGGGGAAAGCATGGGAGGTTTGGTGCTGCCTGTATCGTGAACGCTGCCTGTAGTGCGCCCGGCAAGCCGCGGCAATCCCGCGCGTCCTTGTTGTGGTGCCGCTGCGCGGCATGGGCGAGGCAGGCTCTACTGCGGTTGATCGCGCGGGTGTCTGTCACACGCCGGTCAGCAAAAAGGCTGGGCTCGCAGGTGTGCTTTTCCTTGTAATTGATCCGTCACATCGCCATTGGGGCAAGGCCCACCCCGCGGCTGGATTGCGGGCAGGTCTGGTGATGCCGATGACACCCCTCAATGTGACTCACCCCTTTCTTGATGCCGATGGCGATAGCTTGCGCGAGGAGTGCGGAATCTTTGGCGCGATCAACGCGTCGGATGCCGCTGCGATGACGGCACTGGGGCTCCACGCGCTCCAGCATCGCGGGCAGGAAGCGGCGGGAATCGTAAGCTGGGACGGCAAGGAATTCTTTGTGCGGCGCGGCCTTGGCCATGTCGCCGAAAACTTCTCCTCCCCCGAAGCCATTGCCGAATTGCCCGGCCACATGGCTGCCGGCCACGTGCGCTATTCCACCACCGGCGGATCGGGCCTGCGCAATGTCCAACCGCTCTATGCCGATCTCGCCAGCGGCGGATTTGCCGTGGCGCATAACGGCAATATCTCCAACGCCATGACCTTGCGCGCCGATCTGGTAGGCAAGGGTTCGATCTTCCAGTCGACATCCGATACCGAAGTCATCATCCACCTCGTGGCGACTTCGCGTTACCCAACCATAGCCGACCGGCTGGTGGACGCGCTGCGGCTGGTCGAGGGGGCCTATGCCCTGATCGTGATGACACCCGAAGGCATGATCGCCTGCCGCGATCCGCTCGGCATCCGTCCGCTGGTGATGGGCCGGACGGGCGAAGCGATCATGTTCGCCTCGGAAACCGTGGCGTTCGACGTGGTCGGGGCCGAAGTGATCCGCGAAATCGAGCCGGGCGAGCTGGTCCTGGTCGATTTCTCCGGCGAAATCCGCTCGGTGCGCCCGTTCGGCAGCCCGCCCCCGCGCCCGTGCATTTTCGAGCATGTCTACTTCAGCCGCCCCGATTCGGTCTTTGCCGGCCGGTCGGTTTACGAAGCAAGGAAGGCGATCGGGGTGCAACTCGCGCTCGAAGCCCCGTGCGAGGCCGATCTGGTGGTGCCGGTGCCCGACAGCGGGGTTCCGGCCGCGCTCGGCTTTGCCCAGGCCTCGGGCATCCCCTTCGAGCTTGGCATCATCCGCTCGCACTATGTCGGGCGCACCTTTATCCAGCCCGGCGACGGAGCGCGCCACTCCAGCGTCAAGCGCAAGCACAATGCCAACCGCGCGCTGGTGGAAGGCAAGCGCATCGTGCTGATCGACGATTCGATCGTGCGCGGCACGACCTCGCTCAAGATCGTCGAGATGATGCGCGAGGCAGGTGCCAAGCAAGTCCACTTCCGCGTCGCCAGCCCGCCCACCGCCCATTCCTGCTTTTACGGGGTCGACACACCCGAACGCTCCAAGCTGCTGGCCGCGCGCATGGAGCTGGAACCGATGCGCGAATTCATCAAGGCCGACAGCCTCGCCTTCATCTCGATCGACGGATTGTACCGCGCGGTCGGGCGCGAGGGCCGCGATGCGGCGCGCCCGCAGTTTTGCGATGCCTGTTTCACCGGCGAATACCCCACCTCGCTGACCGACCTCGCCCAAACCGAGGCAAAAGCCGCCGAGCTCCCTTTCGCTGACCCAAAGGCCGCGTAATCCCATGACTGCACATGTAAAACCGCTTGCCGGGCGCCTCGCGCTTGTGACCGGCGCAAGCCGCGGCATCGGTGCCGCCACCGCGAAGGCATTGGCTGCCGCCGGGGCGCACGTCATTCTGGTGGCGCGCAAGGTCAAGGCGCTCGAAGCGGTCGAGGACGAAATCCACGCTGCGGGCGGCACCTCGACCATCGCTCCGCTCGATCTGACCGAGCCGGATTCGGTCACGCGCCTCGCCACCGCGATTGCGGGGCGCTGGGACAAGCTTGATATTCTCGTTCTTTCAGCAGCCTATCTGCCAGAGCTTACACCGGTTGCGCAGATCGAACCGAAGCAGTTCAACCAGGCTCTGCTGACCAATCTGGTTGCCGCCCAGGCGCTGATTTCCGCCTTCGACACGATGCTGCGCAAGGCCGAGGCCGGGCGGGTGATCGGCCTCACCAGCAGCCTCGGCAGCGCGCCGCGGGCCTATTGGGGGGCTTATGGCGCGACCAAGGCGGCGTTTGAGAACCTGCTCGAAACCTATGGTGCCGAAGTCGAGAAGCTCAGCCGTCTGCGCGTGGCGATCATCGATCCGGGCGCGACCCGCACCGAAATGCGCGCCCGCGCCTTTCCCGGCGAGGATCCGCAAACCGTCAAGCCCCCCGAAGTGGTTGCCGAGCGGCTGGTCGCGCTGCTGGTGGAAGGCTTCGACAAGCTGCACCGCGAGCGTATCGGCTAACCCCTTTTCCCCCGCTTTTTCTGTGCTTCGCAAGATTGTTTACCAAATCCGGTAACGGCTCCTTAGGGCTTTTGCTGGCATTGGCTGCCGGAGGCTTGGCTGCAAGCAGCGGCGACCATCCGTAACGAGGTTAAAAGCGATGCCACCGGAAACAAATTCCTATCGCCTTGCCGCGCAGGAAGATCGTTGCAGCCCGCGCACCCGGCTGACGATCCCGGCAACTCTGCGCGCCTCGGGTGGCCGCGCCTTCCAGAGCGTGGTGCACGATCTGTCGATCTCGGGCTTCTCGGCCGCCTCGATCAACCGGATGCACGAAGGCCAGCTGTGCTGGCTCACCCTGCCCGGCCTCGAATCGCTTCAGGCCGAAGTGGTGTGGTGGGACAATTGCATCGTCGGCTGCGCCTTCTCGGAGCTGCTCAGCCCGATCGTGCATGACAACATTCTGCAACGTTACAGCAATGTCGGGGTCTACCGGCAGGTGATCTGAGGCAGAACTGCCGTCCGGCCTATTTGACCTCGGCGGCGACGCTTTGTCCCAGAGCAAGCCAGCGGGCGCGCTCTGGCCCGTCGCTCGCTTGTGCCCAGTTGCCGACATAGGCGAACACCACCCGCTGCTCGGGGAAGATCGTGATCCCCTGACCGAAAATGCCCTGCGCGCCATAGGTGCCCTGCGGATAGGTCCACCACTGATACCCATAGCCAAAGCCGCTGTCTCCGAAGTCGACCGCGCTGCCCGTTGCCTCGGCAAACCAGCCTTCCGGCACGCTGCCCTTTCCGCCTTCCAGCGCGAACTGCCCCATGCGTGCATAGTCGGCGAGGCGGATCGACAGGCAGCACCCGCCGATATTGCCGCCGCGCGGATCAACCATCCAGAACAGCCCGCCTTCAAAGCCCGCCGGATCGACGATCTTCGACTTGGCATATTCGGCCAGCGGCATCCCCACTGCGTTTTCCACCAGCACGCCGATCAGGTTGGTTTCGCCCGTCTTGTAGACCCACTTGCTGCCGGGTTCAGCCTCTCGCGGAAGGCCCTTCATCTGCGCCACGATCGCATCCGCGCCATATTCGACCACGAAGCGGTTCATCTGTGCAACATCACTGTGCGGATCGGTGTAATCCTCGTTCCACTTGACCCCGCTCGTCATGGTGGCGAGCTGGCGGACGGTGACCCCTTCATAGGCGCTGCCCACAAGCCCGGGGATATAGCGCGTCACCGGATCATCGAGGCTGGTGATAAAGCCATCCTTGACCGCTGCGCCGAGCAGGGTCGAGGTAAAGCTCTTGGCGACCGAGAAACTGGTCCAGCGGTCGATGGGCGTCATGCCCAGCGCATAGTGCTCGAAGGCGATCCTGCCATCAACCAGCACCATCACCCCGGCGGTGGCGGTCTCGGCCATCAGCGCCTTGATCTCGGCCTCCAAAGCGGGGCTGAGCGCTTGCCCCCTGGGCAGTGCGCGGGGGGTGGCGGCGGCGGGGACTTCGTGTCCGGCAAACCATTGTTCCATCGCGCGGAAGCGCGCTGCGCGCTGCTCGTCATTCCAGAACAGCACCTGCAATTCGGACTGGTCCCGCGGCGGGGGCTGGACCAAGCGCACTGAGGGGGCAGCCGGGCCTTGCGCCTGCGCGCCTGCCGGGCTGGCGGCCAGCATCACCGCCAGCGCCGCGGCCGAAACGAAGCTCTTGAAGCTGCCCATTGCTCTCTCCCTTTGTGTCTGTGCGCAAGGCATAGGCGCGCACAGGCGCGGCGGGCAAGCCTTGCTCAGTCCCCCTTCAAGGTCTTGAGCGCCGCCAGCGCGCGTTCGCGGGCGAATTTGTGGCTGACGATCTTGCGCGGATAGCCCGTTGGCCTGCGGGCGAACGCCTCGGGATCGTACACGTAAGGCTCGTCGATACCCTTCAACTCGGGGACATAGGTGCGGATGTAGCACGCCGCGTCGAACTTCTCCGACTGGCTCAATGGCGCCATGATGCGGCTGAACATGTTGCTGTCCACCCCCGTGCCCGCGGTCCACTGCCAGTTGGTGGCGTTGGAGGCATAGTCGGCATCGACAAGCGTGTCCCAGAACCATTTTTCCCCCTCACGCCAGTCGATCAGCAGGTGCTTGATGAGGAAGCTGGCGGTGATCATCCGCACGCGGTTGTGCATCCACCCGGTCTGCCAGAGCTGGCGCATCCCGGCATCGACAATCGGGTAGCCGGTGCGGCCTTCCTGCCAGGCCTTCAGATCACGCGCGGCAGCAGGATCAGCGGCGGGATCGCGCCAGGGGAAACGGTCGAAATCCGCACGGTAGTTCTGCGTGGCATAGGCGGGGAATTGGAGGATCGCATTGGCGGAATAGTCGCGCCAGATGAGTTCGCCCTCGAAGGTTTGCCAGCCCTTGGAGCGGCGATCCTTGAAGCGGTGCCAGATCTGGATCGGGGAGATTTCGCCGAAATGCAGATGCGGCGAGAGGCGCGAGACCTTGTCGACGCTGGGGAGATTTCGCTTGTCGTCATAGTCGTCGACATCGGCCTCCCATGCGGCGAGGCGGGCGTGGGCGGCGTCCTCGCCCACCTGCCAGAAATCGCGCATCCCGCCTGCCCAGTCGGGCTTGGTCGGGAGCAGGTTCCATGACGCGAGGTCGTCGGAAGCGGGCCATGTCTCCGGGGCTTCAAGACGCTCGGGCGCGGGGAGTTCGATGCGCGGGGGAAACGCGGCCCGCACGGCGCGGCTGAAGGGCGTGTAGATCTTGTATGGCCCGCCGGTGCCGGTGGTGAGGGAGCCGGGCGGCATGAGGTAGTTGCCGTGGTGGAGTTTGAGGTCGATGCGCTTGGCCAGCTTGCGCTCGGCATTGCGCCACCACGGTTCGTAATGGCCATTGGCATGGATCGTGGCCGCGCCGACCTCCTGTGCCAGCTTGGTAAGTTCCGCCGCCGCCTCCCCGCGCCGCAGGATCAGGCGGCTGCCCTTGGCTTCAAGTCTCCGCGCAAGGCTCGCCAGCGAGTGATGCAACCACCAGCGCGAGGCGCCGCCATAGGCGTGGTGCTTCGGGCTTTCGTCGTCGAGGACGTAAACCGCTATCACAGGCCCAGCCTTGGCGGCGTGATAGAGCGCGGGGTTATCGGCCAGGCGCAGATCGCGCCGCAGCCAGACGATGTGGGTCATTGTGGTCTTTCAATCCGTCGTCATTGCAAGGCAGCGCAATCGCCGGGGCAATCCATAGACGAGCGGTCGGGCCATGGATTGCATCGCGTCGCTGGCAATGACGAATTAGGGCGCAGGAAGTTCCGCGCACGTCACATCCGACAGCGCAACCGAAAACCGGTCCCGCGCGCGGGGGTCATAAAAGCGGGCGTCGTAGAGAATCACCGAGCCATCCGCTGCCCGCGTGGCAAAAGGAGCGCGCGACCAGAAGAGGAAGGCGTCGAGTTGGCTGTTGCTGCGGCGCAGCGCATCGACATCGGGCCATGCGCAAGGTTGATCGGTGATCGGCTTTGCGTCCCATGCGCTGGGAATAGTGCCGGGCGCGATCACAAAGTAGTTGTTCTGCTCGCCAAGGATCAACTCGCGCTTGAATGGCCAGAACGGAATAGGCGCTGCTATCATCTGCGCCCGTGGAATGTCCGGGCGCGGCGGCAAGCCATTCTCCTCGGTCGGCATAGCCTTGTTATTGATCGCGTAGATCAGCAACGCATTTTGCGTGCTGAACCAAGCAGAACCAATGTAGCCTGACATACCGACCAAACCGAGAATGGCCGGCCAGCGATAGGTCTTCGCCGCCCTATCCCGCCGCCGCGACCACCACACGGCTCCAATCAGCATCGCCCACAGCCAGGGGTCGATGATGAACAGCGTGTCGCCGTAGAACCATTGCGAGGAGAACGGCTCCAGCAGGCGGATGCCGTAGACGTTAAGCCAGTCGAAGAAGGGGTGGCTGAGGCAGCCGATGAAGGCGAGTCCATAGAGCCACCGGAACCGCACCGGCAGACGGCCCACGGGCCTCATCCCGCGCCGTTCCTGCCAGCGGTCCCAGCCCCACAGCAATCCGGCAAGCACCAGCGGCAGCAGCACCATTGCGGGCGGGCCGTGGGTGATGCCGCGGCGGAAGGCCAAGTGCTCGGTGCCCTCCAGCCAGAAGAAGCACGCCGCGTCCACGTCCGGCAGGTTCGCGCCGATGATCAGCGCCGGCATGGCAAGGCCGGTGGTGCGCTTCAGCCCCGCCTGCCCCAGCACCGCGCCGACCAGGCTATGTGTCAGATTGTCCATATGTTCACGGGCTAGCGCGCCGCCCGCAATCAAGCGAGTGGAAATCCGCCAAACCCTCGCCTATCGCAGCATCACAAACGGGAGAGAACGACGATGACCGACGCGCCTTTTATCCGCCCTGACATGAAAGCCTTCCTCGACATGATGGCGCAGGTCAACGGGCCGAAGATGGCCGAGATGACGCTGGCCGAAGCGCGCGATTCCTATCTGAAAATGCATGGCATCGCCGACCGTCCGGCGCGCACGCTGCCGGTGATCCGCGACCTTGCCTGCCCCGGCCCGGCGGGCGATATCCCGCTTCGCCTGTATGACGCGCGCGAGACTCGCGACGCGGCATCGCCCATCGTGATGTTCTACCACGGCGGCGGCTTTGTGATCGGCGACCTCGACACGCACCATGCGCTGTGCACCGAGATTGCCGCGCTGATCGATCTGCCGCTGGTGGCGGTGCACTACGCGCTCGCGCCCGAGGCGCCCTTCCCCGCCGCGATCCTCGATTGCGAAGCGGCGGCGCGCTGGGTGGCGGGAAGCCCGGCCGAACTGGGCCGCACCGCGAGCGGGATCATCACCATCGGCGATTCAGCGGGCGGCAATGCCACCGTCGTCGTCAGCCAGCTGCTCGGAGCCAAGCCCGCCGCCGTGCCGGTGGTCCTGCAAGTGCCGATCTTCCCGCTGGTGGCGGATGCCAACGGCTCGGCCAGCATGGCCGCCTTCAGCGAAGGGTACCTGCTCACTGCCGAAACCATGGCCTTTTTCGATGCAGCCTACGGGGCCGATCGTGCCGACCCGCGCGGCTTCCCGATTCTGGGCGACCACTCCAACGCACCCCCCACCATCGTCGTCACCGCCAGTCTCGATCCGATCCGCGATTCGGGGCGTGCCTATGCCAAGGCGCTGGTCGATGCCGGGCGCGACTGCGTGTTCCTCGAAATGCGCGGGGTCACCCACTCCTTCACCAACCTGCGCCAGATGGTGCCGAGCACGCAACGCGACCTCGAACGCGTGATTGCGGCGATGCGGTTCATGCTGGACAATCCCGCATGATTGACCCCGAAACCCTCCCCTACCGTCCCTGCGCGGGCTTCATGCTGGTGAACCGCTTGGGGCAGGTTTTCGTCGGCCAGCGCATTGATCCATCAGCGCACGGTTTCTGGCAGATGCCGCAGGGCGGGATCGACAAGGGCGAGGACGTGCGCGCCGCAGCCTTGCGTGAATTGCAGGAAGAAGTGGGTATCGGATCGCATCTGGTCGATGTGATCGCGCAGTCCGCCCGGCCCTATCGTTACGATCTGCCGCCCGAGTTGCTCGGCAAGGTCTGGAAGGGCAAGTATCGCGGGCAGGAACAGCACTGGTTCCTTGGCCGGTTCCTCGGGCATGACGCGGATGTGAACCTCGAGGCGCATGACCCGCCGGAGTTCAACGCATGGCGCTGGGTTGAACCCGAGCGGCTGCCCGAGCTGATCGTGCCGTTCAAACGCGATGTCTATGAAGCGCTGGTGGCCGAGTTCCGCGACCTGATCTGAGACTCAGTTGCTCGCCGGAGCGTCAGCGGCAGTATCGACCGCCAGCCGCGCCGAGGAACCGCGCGCGATGGTGCTCTGCAAGGCCACCGTCTCGGGGCAATTGTCGCCGCACAGCGATTGCAGCTTGGCAAGGTTGCGCTTGGCCTTCTCGACCGCACCCTTTTCCACCAGCGCCGCGCCCTCGCCCGCGATCGCAGCGAAATTGCCCGGATCGCGCTCCAGCGCCTCCCGGTAATAGCGGATGGCCTTGCCCTGAAGCCCCGCCTGACGTGCAGCGACAGCCAGATCGATGAAGATCGGCGTGTAACCCGGATCGACCGCCAGCGCGGCCTCGAACGCGTCCACCGCCGCCTGCGTCTCTCCGGCAGTGAGCGCCGCCTTGCCTTGCGCAATCAGCGGGGCCGCGCGCGGATCGGGGGTTTGGCCTGCGCTGGCATTGAGCACGCTTGCCGACATAGCCAGACACAGCGAGAGGGCAGCGGCAGCGGGTGCGAAACGCATCATGAGATCCTTCAGGGCAGAAGACCGGGAACCGGAAGGCTGGGCCATGAAGGTCACATTATCATGGTGAATGCAAGCCTGCGACGAAAAAACCGTCGGTTGCGTCATGGAACGGATCCAGTCGCCAGCCCGCACCGCGCGCCCGGCCGAGCGGGAGCGCCAGCGGTGCGGCCTGCCAACCCGGATGGCGTTCAAGGAAGGCTGTAATACGGTCCGGCCCTTCGGCATCGAGCAGCGAGCAGGTGACGAAACTGACCGTGCCGCCCGGGCGCACCAGCTGCGCGGCCAGATCGAGCACGTGGTCCTGCAACTGGTTAAGCCGCGCAAGTTCCGCCGGATCAAGCCGCCAGCGCGCCTCGGGGCTGCGCCGCCAGGTTCCGCTTCCCGAGCACGGCGCATCGACCAGCACGTGATCGGCCATGCCTGCCCAATTGCCGATTGCGCGCATTTCGCGGCCCGGATCGAGCAGCACGATATGGTCGATCGCCGCTCCGGCGCGCGCGGCGCGCGGCGCAAGGTTGCCGAGCCGCCGCTTATCGGTGTCGGCCGCGATGATGCTCGCCGCATTGCCAAGCCGCGCCGCCAGCGCCAGCGTCTTGCCCCCGCCGCCCGCGCACAGATCGATGATGGTGTCGCCGGATGCAACGGGCAGCGACTCGACGATCAGCTGGCTGCCAAGATCCTGAACTTCGATCAACCCCTCAGCATGGGCCTCCCATTGTTCGACCGGCGTGCCCGGGGCAAAACGCAGCCCCTGCGCGCTGGCGAGCGGCTCGCCGGTTTCGGGCAGCGTGAGGTTTGCGCGATCGGCCTTCAGGGCATTGACCCGGATATCGAGCGGCGCGCGGCCCAGCAGCGCGGCGATCTCCGCGCCGCCGAGGCCCGAGGCGCGCATGGCCGCCGCAAGCCATTTTGGCGCAAGGCCAATCTTCGCCGCTTCCTCGCCCTCGGCGCGGGGCGCGGGGCCGTGCGGGGAGCCGTCGAACAGTCCAGCGATGCCAGCGTCCTGCGCCGCCACCGCCAGCATCGCCGCGCGCCCGCTCGCCGGCACCGGCCCGCACAGGCGGATCGCCTTATAGACCAGATCGCGCACCGCCCGCCGGTCTTTCGATCCGGCATAGCGGCGGAGGCGAAAATAATCGGCAATGATCCGGTCAGCCGGCGCGCCCTTTCCGCGCGCAGCGGTGATGATGAGATCGAGCAGATCGATCGCCGCCTGGATTCTTGCGGCGGGGGTCATGGCGCGGCCTCAGCGTGTGGGATAATTCGGCGCCTCGCGGGTGATCGCCACATCGTGCACGTGGCTCTCCGACAGGCCGGCATTGGTGATCCGCACAAACTGCGCGCGGGACTGAAGTTCGGGGATGGTGGCAGAACCGGTGTAGCCCATCGCTGCCTTGATCCCGCCCACCAGCTGGTGAATCACGTCAGCCGCCGGCCCCTTGAACGGCACCTGGCCTTCGATTCCTTCGGGCACCAGCTTCATCGCCGAGACGTCCTGCTGGAAGTAGCGATCGGCCGAACCGCGCGCCATCGCGCCTACGCTGCCCATGCCGCGGTAGGCCTTGTAGGAACGCCCCTGATAGAGGAACACCTCGCCCGGACTTTCGGTGGTGCCCGCCAGCATCGAGCCGACCATCACGGAGGAAGCCCCCGCCGCCAGCGCCTTGGCCGCATCCCCCGAGGTGCGCACGCCGCCATCGGCGATAACTGGCACGCCCGACTTGGCAGCCTCGGCGGCGCTTTCCATGATCGCAGTGAGCTGCGGCACGCCCACGCCGGCCACCACGCGGGTGGTGCAGATCGAGCCCGGCCCGATCCCGACCTTGACCGCATCGGCCCCGGCATCGACGAGCGCGCGGGTCGCCTCGGCGGTGGCGACATTGCCCGCGATCACCTGAACCGCGTTCGACAGCTTCTTCACCCGCTCGACCGCGCGGGCGACTTCGATGTTGTGACCATGTGCTGTGTCGATCACGATCACATCGACCTCGGCCTCGACCAGCGCCTCGGTACGGGCAAATCCGGCATCGCCCACGGTTGTCGCGGCCGCGACGCGCAGGCGCCCGGTGCTGTCCTTGGTGGCGTCGGGGTAATTCACCGCCTTTTCGATATCCTTCACCGTGATGAGGCCGATGCAGCGATAGGCATCGTCAACCACCAACAGCTTTTCGATCCGGCGGGCGTGGAGCAGGCGGCGCGCTTCGTCTTGACCGGTGCCGAGCGGCACGGTGGCGAGGTTCTCGGTCGTCATCAGCTCGCGCACCGGCTGAAGCGGGTTTTCGGCAAAGCGCACATCGCGGTTGGTGAGAATGCCCACCAGCTTGCCGCCCGCATCAACCACCGGAATGCCGCTGATGCGGTTGACCTGCATCAGCGCCTGCGCCTCGCCGAGGGTCGCATCGGGGCCAATGGTGATGGGGTTGACCACCATCCCGCTTTCGTAGCGCTTGACCGCGCGCACCGCCGCACATTGCGCCTCGATGTCGAGATTGCGGTGCAGCACGCCGATCCCGCCCAGCTGCGCCATCGCGATCGCCATGTCGGCCTCGGTCACGGTGTCCATTGCCGAGGACAGGATCGGGATATTGAGCGCAATGCCGCGCGTCAGTTGAGTCGCGGTATCAGCCATGCTCGGCAGGACGCTGCTCTCCGCCGGACGGAGCAGCACGTCATCGAAGGTCAGACCGAGCGGGATATCCATGAGCGCCACTTTCCTGAAATGCGGGAGAGACCTCTCCTCTGGCGGGAGATTCGTGGCGGCCCATGTAACCGCACAAGTGCGATTGCGCTAGGGCTGCGGGGCGGCGGGAGGAGAATAGCGCGCCGTATCGGCAAAAACCCGCACCAGTCGCTCGTGCAGCAGCAGATCGTCGATCGCCCCGCCCAACTCCACCGCATCAGCCGTGTCCGAGGGACGATGATAGCCGCTCTGAAGGAATGGCTGGAGCACCGCACGGCTTCCGAAGGCACTCGACAGCAGCACCGTGGGCACCCCCTGTTCAAGCAGCACCCAGCCATCCTGCCGCGCGAGGAAGCTTTCGGCCAGCGCCTTGTCGCCTGTCATCCGTCCGCTGCGCGCGATTTCGGCGCGGATCACCGCATCGAGCGGTGTGCGCCCTTCACCGATGAAGCCCACCGGGCTGCCTGCCGGGGCAAGCGCGAGCATGTCGAGATTGAAGGCAGCCACGATGCTGGTAAGCGGCACCGGCGGGCTCTTGGCAAAGGCGCGGGCACCGAGCAGCCCGGATTCCTCGGCGCTGGTTGCCAGAAAATAAATGTCGCGATCCGGGCGCGGGCCGGAGCTGAGCCGCCGTGCCAGTTCGAGCATCACCGCCAGCCCGCTCGCATTATCGACCGCGCCATGACAGATCCGTTCGATTGCATCGGCCGCGCCGCATTCGCCAAGGTGATCCCAATGCGCCAGCACCAGCACCGCGCCCGATCCCGGCATACGCCCGGCAATCTTGCCCACGAGATTGCTGCTGGTAAATTCGCGGCGCTCGGCGCTGGCTTCAATGCTGATCGCCAGCTGGATCTCGATCGGGGTGAAATCCGGCTCGGCGCTGCGCTGCTTGAGCCGCTCCCAGTTGGCCGGTCCCAGCGCCTGCGCCAGCGCGGCGTCGGTCACATAGGCGCTGAGGGTGTCCACCTCCTCGTCCGCCAACTGCACCGTCTCGTGCGCGGCGGAGGAGCGCGCCGCAGCAACCGCCTCGGCATCGGGCAGCACCGTGAGCACAGCGGTTGCCCGGTCCCGCAGGCGGTGACCGGCCGCTGCACCTTCGGCCCCGAGCCGCACCACCACCGCCCCGGCCACGTTGTCGGGCAGCACCGGCCCCTCGCCGCGACCCACGAACACCACCGGCACCCCCGTCGCCGGCCCACCAGCGGCCAGCGCGCGGCGGCGGCGGGTGATCACAGCCCCTTGCGCGTCCGCCACGATCACGGCCCTGCGGCCCTGCGCCAGCATAATCCGCCCAGCCTGCGGCCGCGAGGCGATAAGCGCGACCGGCATCCGCCAGTAGGAGCCCGGATCGCCGGTGCCTGACAGCAACCCGGCCTCGGCAAAACGCTGCTCAAGGAAAGCGAGTGTCTTTTCCTCGCCCGCCGTGCCCGGTTTGCGCCCGCCGAAGTCGCCTCCCGCCAGCGTCGCAATATCGGCCGAAAGCCGCGCAGCGATTGCGCTGCGCTCGGGCGCAGGCGCACTGGCAAGCGGCGCGCGCGCACAGGCGGCCAGCATCAGGCTTGCCAGCAGAAATACCAGCAGCCGGATGGGCGAGGCGCTCATTCCGCTGTCCAGCCCCCGTCGATGGCATAATTCGCGCCGGTAATGTTGCGCGCCGCATCGCTGCACAGGAACACCGCCATCGCGGCGACATCTTCAGGGGTGACAAAGCTCTTGGTCGGCTGCGTGGCCAGCAGCACATCGTTGATCACCTCTTCGCGCGTCAACCCGCGCGCGGCCATGGTGTCGGGGATCTGGTTTTCCACCAGCGGCGTCCAGACATAGCCGGGCGAGATGCAATTGGCGGTGACACCGTGGGTGGCCAGTTCCAGCGCGATCGCCTTGGTGAAGCCGGCCATCGCGTGCTTGGCCGCAACATAGGCGCTCTTGTAAGGCGAGGCGACCAGCGAATGGGCGCTGGCAGTGGCGATAATCCGTCCCCAGCCCCTGGCCTTCATCCCCGGCACCGCTGCCCGCGTGGTGTGAAACGCCGCCGACAGGTTGAGCGCGATGATCGCGTCCCATTTCTCGGGCGGGAAATCTTCAACCGGGGCAACGTGCTGCATCCCGGCGTTGTTGACCAGAATATCGACCTGGCCGACTTCGGCCATCATGCGCTCGATCGCGCCTGCATCCATCAGGTTCGCGCCGTTGTAACTCGCGCCAAGTTCGGCACACAGAGCCGCGATCTCGTCCGGGTCGCCAAGCCCGTTGAGCACGACATCGGCCCCTTGCGCCGCCAGCGCGCGCGCGATCGCGAGACCGATTCCCGAAGTCGATCCGGTTACCAGAGCGCGCTTTTTCTTGAGCATTGGCGACAACTCCTGCACGTGTATGGCGATTGACAATCGCTTTTGCCGCACCGCAAGCGGCTGTCCAGCGATTTGAACAGGCGGGAGGAAACGGGATGCGATTAGGCCCCTATGACAGCGACGATATCGATGTCCGCTCCAGCGGTGGCGGCGGGATGCGCCGCGCCGGGGGGATCGGCTGCGGCACGATCCTGATCGCGCTGGTCGGCGCGCTGGTGTTCGGGATCGATCCGATGCAAACCATCGGCATGGTCGAAAGCGTCCAGCAGCAGACGGCCCCCGCCAGCACCAGCACCGCGTCCGACCTGAGCGAGGAGCAGGTGTGTGCCACCAGCCAATATGCAGGCGAAGCCTGCGCTGCGCTCGCCAGCCTCAATGCGACATGGGCCAGCACCTTCCAACGCGCCGGCATCGCGTTCCAGCGCCCGGTGCTCGATCTCTACCGCGACGGTGCCGTCAACACTGGCGGCTGCGGCAGCGCGACCGCTGCGGTGGGGCCGTTCTACTGCCCGGCGGACAAGGGCATCTACATCGATACCAGCTTCTACGACCAGCTCGCCCGGATGTCGGGCACCGGCGGCGATTTTGCGCGGCTTTATGTGATCGCGCATGAATACGGGCACCACGTCCAGAATCTCACCGGCCTGTCCGATCAGGTGCGCAGCGCGCAGCAGCGCGATCCGGCGGCGGCCAATCGCTTGCAGGTCGCCATGGAATTGCAGGCCGATTGCTATGCCGGAATGTGGGCCGGCCGCAACCGCGACAAGATCGAGCCGGGTGACCTCGAAGAAGGACTCGCCGCCGCCAGCGCGATCGGGGACGATACCCTGCAACGCGGGGCCGGGCAGCGCATCAATCCCGAAAGTTTCACCCACGGCAGCAGCCGCCAGCGCATGGCGGCGTTGCGCCTGGGACTGGAGAGCAAGGATGACACGGCCTGCGAGGTCTTTTTCGAAGGGGCCTAGCCTCCTGCTGGCCGCCGCGCTGATCACGCCACTGCCCGCCGCGGCGCAGGTGGTGCCGGAACCCGACGTTGTCGAAGTCGCCAAGACCCCGCTGCGCGACCTCAACATCGACGCGCGCGACATTCCAGATGCATTGCAGGTGGCGGTGGAGAACCCCTACGCGACCGCGCACCTGAAAAACTGCAATGCCATCATCGCCGACATTGCCGAACTCGACAGGGTGCTGGGCGCGGATTACGACATTGCCCAGAATGACGGCAACGACCGGCTCAGCGAAGGCCGGATCGGGCAAAGCATGGTTGGTTCGTTCCTGCCATTTCGGGGAATCCTGCGCGAAGTGACCGGCGCGGCGAGCAATGATCGCGCCTTGCGTGCCGCCTATACGGCGGGAATGGTGCGGCGCGGGTTCCTGAAAGGCCTGGGGCTGGGCCGCGGGTGCAAATATCCCGCGCGGCCCAAGCCGCAAGCCAAGGGCAAGTAGCCCCGGCTCAGCCTTCCTTTTCCTTCCACCGGGCGATCGAGCGGTCGAGCTCCTTCAGGATCTGCCGACGGGTTTCCTCGGGAATGTCCTTGTCCGCCGCGATCTCGGCGCGGGCCTCCTCGAGGCCCTGCCGGGCGCTCGCGATTACCCGCGACTGGCAGAACAGGATGGTCGTTCTGCCGTCCTTGTCGGTGACGGTCTCGGTCGGCTCGCCATTGCAATTGTTCATGACGATGACGCGCTGGGCTTCGCCGCTCGCCGCCTGCACCTGTGCGATCACACGCGGCATCTCGCCGAGCGCACGGTCAGCCTCGGCCAGACCCTTGCGCAGTTCGGCCATCATCTTGTCCTGATCGATCAAGTGCGCCGCGGCCATCGCCCGCATTTCGGCGGCCTGCGCCGCGGGGTCGGGATGGCCACGGAACACCATGCGCACGCGCTTTTCCTTGCCCTCCTCGCCGCGGATCACGTGCTCGATCACCTCGCCACCCTCGCCGGCCTCGGGCGGAAGGGGCGGCGACGGGGGCGCGGGCGGTGCGGGCGGCTCGGGCGCCGCCGGCACGTTCTCGGAGGCGGCATAGGAGATCGTGGCGGTCAGCGGCAGCGCCAGCAGGCCGAGGCCCAGCAGCGCGCGACCAGCAAGCCGGCGGCGGGGTGAAGTGTCGGGCATCGTCAGGCTCCTCAATCGTTCTACGATGGATTTCTCGCCCAGCACCGGGCAGGCCATCGGTGCCGAAATTGCGATGTTCGGGGCGAGGCTTGGCCCGGCGGCAAAACCGGCGATCAGGCGGGCATAGGCAGCGCGCTCCTCGGCGCTGCTGCTTGCGATCACGCGGGCATCGCAGGCCGCCTCCTGATCGCGCCGTAGCGCCAGCCAGCCATAGTGCGCCAGCGGCGAGAACCAGTGCAGCGCGAACAGCGGCTGCACCGCGACATTGACCAGCAGATCAAGCCCGCGGTGATGCGCCAGCTCGTGCGCCAGCGCCAAGTCGCGCGCCTGCCGATCATGCAGCGCCATGAAGCCGGGCGGCAGAGCGATCACCGGATCGAGCACTCCGAAGGCGAGCGGCGCAGTGGTGCCCGGGGTCTCGACGAGCCGGATCGGCCCCAACGGCCCGCGCGCGCTGCCGACTTCGCGCGCCTGGGCCAGCAGCTGCTCGCGCAGCGCGAAATAGGCCGCAAAGCGACGCCACAGGAACACCCCCGCCCCGCCGAGCCAGACCAGCAGCAGCGCTTCGGCCAGCGGCAGGCTGCCCAGCCACACGAGGACATCGAAGGCCGATTCGGCAGGCTCCGGCGGAGGGGCAGCGACGGCGAAAGACGCAGGCACGCTCTCGCCTTGCCATGCGATCGGCTCAGCAAGCGTGGCGCGAGTCGCCACAGCCGGCGCGCCACGCGCAGCGGGCGCCATCCACGCAGGCAGCGTCAACGGCGGCAGCACCAGCCGGATCAGCGGCAGCGCCCAGAGCGCATAGGCGTATTGCGGCCCGAAAGCGCGGGCGACCGGGCGGCGGGCAAGGAGCACGAACGCGATCAGCGCGCCGGTCCACACCAGCGTTTGCAGCACCGCGGCGCTCATGGCCGCAGCTCCTTCAGCAGCGCCTCGATCTCAGCGAGGTCATCCTCGGTAAGGGCTTCGGTCTCGGCCAGATGGGCTACCAGCGAGGCGGCGCTGCCGCCGAACAGCCGGTCGACCAGCCGCCGCGATTCGCCCCCGACATAGGCGGCGCGCGCAATCAGCGGGGTATAAAGGAAGCGCCGCCCGTCAGGCTCGGCCGCCAGCGCGCCCTTCTGGACGAGGCGCGAGAGCAGCGTCTTGACCGTCGCGAGGCTCCAGCCGCGTTGCGAGCAGACTTCCTCGCAGACTTCGGCAGCGGTGCGGCGCGGGCGCTCCCACAGCACGTCCATCACCGCCAGTTCGGCCTCGGTAATGCGTTCGTGGATGGGTTCTTCAGGAGTGTTCACGGGGCTCGCCTCTCTCACGATTGATTACACCTGTAGTCATAACGACTACATTTGTAAACATTGCGGCCCGATGAACAGCGAACCTGCCCGCTTGCACCTCGACGAAGCGCCGATATGCTTGGACAAATGACGATCCGCGCCGCCCTGTCCGCTGTGCTGCTCGCTCTGGCCGCCCCCGCGCTGGCGCAGAGCGACACCTTCTTGCCCTTGACCAGCCCAATCGAACTCGCACCGGGCGAGCCGGAGAAACAGGTGGGCGAGCTGATCTATCGCGGCGGGGTGGAGATCGCGCCTGACAAGGCCGGGATCGGGGGCATTTCAGGGCTGGAATGGCACGATGGCCGGCTTTACGCCGTGAGCGATGACGGGCGCTGGATGGTGATGGCCCCCGAAGATGTGCAGGGGCGGCTGGTCGATCTGTCGCAAGTCAGCATCGGCCCGCTGCTGGATGAAAACGGCAGGAAGCTCGGATCGAAAGAACGCGGTGATGCCGAGGCGGTCACCCGCACCGCTGACGGCGCATGGCTGGTCGCCTTCGAACAGGCGCACCGCATCTGGCGCTATCCGGCGCTCGACAAGGCGGCGGACGGCAGCGAGAGCGGCACAGCGGCGCTGCTTGCGGGGGCCGGAGCGAACAACGGCATCGAAACCCTCGCGGCCTATGCTGGCGGAGTGCTGGCCTGCGGCGAATGGACCGATCCCGCGCACCCCAATTGCCTGCGCATCACCGCATCAGGTGCAGCGCCATTCCACCTTGCCGCGCCCGAGGGGATCGCGGCCGCAGGGGGCGTGCCGACCGATGCCGCCTGCGCCGCCGATGGCACCTGCTACGTCCTGTTCCGAAGCTACCAGCCCGGCGAGGGCAACCGCGCCGCGGTGATCAAACTGGCCCCTGATAATGTCGCGACCACCCTGGCCGTGCTCGTCCCGCCGCTGATGCTCGACAATTTCGAGGGGCTGGCGCTGCGCGAGGAAGCCAGCGGAACCTTCCTCTACCTCGTTTCGGACGATAATTTCCGCAATTGCGATACCAAGCCGGCAGGCGCCTGCCAGCGCACGCTGTTGATGAAGTTCCTGATCGACGGCACCCAGTCCGCTCCCACCGCCGCACCGCAGGTCATCGCTGCTGTCCCGCCAACGCCGGCGACCGGCCGCCCGGGCCAGCGCCCCTTCCCCGAGGCCGCCAGCGTCAAAGTGGTGCTCACCACCGAAATGGGCGCGATCACCATCGCGCTCGAAACCGAGCGCGCGCCCATAACTGCGGCGAATTTTCTGCGCTATGTCGATGAAAAGCGTTTCGATGGCACGGTGTTCTACCGCGCCATGCGGCTTGATCGCGAGCCCCGCCCCAACGGCTTGCTGCAAGGCGGCACCCAATTCGATCCCAAGCGTATCCTGCCCCCGATTGCGCACGAGCCGACCAGCCAGACCGGTCTCACCCACACCCACGGCGCGCTGTCGATGGCGATGGGCAAACCGGGCAGCGCCAATGGCGATTTCTCGATCATGATCGAGGACCAGACCGGTCTCGATGCCGATCCCGCCGCCAGCGATCCGGTTTGGAACAACGGCTATGCGGTGTTCGGCTATGTGGTGGAGGGCATGGACGTGGTCGCCGCGATCCACGCCACCGCGATCGATCCCGACAAGGGCGAAGGCTGGATGAAGGGGGAGATGCTGGCCAAGCCGGTGATGATAGTGCGCGCACGGCGCGCGGAGAACTGAAGCTCAGCCAACCCACTCCAGAAAGGCGATTTCGCCGTCCAGTTCCAGATGGTGGGGGACCTGCGGTGGTATCAGCGTCTCAGCCGGGGCGACCATTATGCTGGCAAAGAACAGCGCATAGCTCGCCAGCATCCCCGGCCAGACGCCGCGCGGAAGTTCAAAGCGGCGCCATTCGGGCTGCGCTGGCCCTATGGCAACCGCAGGCAGCAAATCGTCAGCGAGAGGCTCGACCCGATCGCATATTCGACGGGATACTGGCGAAAATGTTCATAGATGGGGCAGCGTCCTTTTGTTGACGTGCGGCGTCAGCGCTTCGCGCTCCAATTCGACTCCGATGAGCAGGCTTTCCGCGATCATCCGGGCCCGTTCGCCGAACTCGATCGCACCCTTCTCCTGCGGACATTCCTCGCGCAGGATCTGATAAAACAGGGCAAGCCAGTGGCTGAAATGCGGCTCCGTCAGGCCCGGTATCGCGCGGTGCTTGCGCATCGGATTGCCCGAAAATTCGCCCGTGCCCAGCAGGACCGAATTCCAGAACTGCTTCATCCGGGCCAGATGCCAGGGCCAATCGGAAATCTTCGCCGCAAAAATCGGACCAAGAAGGCCATCGGCGCGGATGCGTTCGTAGAAGCGTTCCACCACCCGATCCACCAGCACCTCATCAATGCCGATAGCCTCGGCCTGTGCCCGCTTTCTTTCACGGACAGCGCGGACGTGCGCGCGGTGATCGGGTGCGTGGACACTTGCGGCTTGCATGACACCAACCCATAAACGATAAGAATTATAGATGTTTAAGCTCCTTGAGATAAAAAGCAATATATAATATGCCTGTTTTATGCAGCTCAGTCTCCACACCGATTATGCCCTTCGTATCCTGATGTTGCTGGGAGGCGCGCGCACCCGATGGACGATCGACGAAATTGCCGTCTGGTACGGCATTTCGCGCAATCACCTCGCCAAAGTGGTGCAGGCGCTTCAATCCGAAGGGCTAGTCGAAACGCTACGCGGTCGCGGCGGCGGACTGCGGCTGGCGCGCGATCCGGCTGACATCAATATCGGCCACACTGTCCGCCATCTGGAGCGGTTTGACGGCTTTGTATCCTGCATGGGCACAGGCGCAAACTGCACCATATCGGGCGCCTGCCAACTCAAGCCCGCCTTGCTCGGGGCGCTGGAGGCGTTCCTAGCCCACCTGGACCGCTTCACGCTGGCAGACCTTATCGCAAGCAACGCGCAATTGTGGGCGCGTGCAGCAAAAGGGGGCGCATAAAGCGCCGCCCCAAGCGATCAATACACTCGCGCCTTCGGCTCGATATATTTGATGTCGTCAGTCAGCGTGTAGTCGTGGACCGGACGGTAATCGATCCGGATGTTGCTGCCGCGCCCACCCCAGCCGTCGAACCAGGCGATGGTGTGCTTCATCCAGTTCTTGTCGTCGCGCGCCGGGTAGTCCTCGTGCGCGTGAGCGCCGCGGCTTTCCTTGCGGTTGGCGGCAGACGCAATCGTCACGTTGGCCTGCGCCATGAGGTTGTCGAGTTCGAGCGTCTCGATCAGGTCCGAGTTCCAGATCAACGACTTGTCGGTAACGTGGATGTCTTCCATCCGCTTGTTCTGTTCTGCCAGCCTGGCCACGCCCTCATCGAGCAGCTTCTGATCGCGGAACACCGCGCAGTGCTTCTGCATCGCCTTCTGCATCTCGCTGCGGATCTGCGCGGTGGGCGAGCCGCCTTGTGCATGGCGGAAGTAATCGAGACGGGTGAGCGCAAAGTCGGCGCTGTCGGCCGGAAGCTCGGGCTGCTTTGCATTGGGCTTCAAGGTGTCGCGCAGGTGATGCCCTGTCGCACGGCCGAACACCACGAGATCGATCAGCGAGTTCGAACCCAAACGGTTCGCCCCGTGCACCGAGACACAGGCCGCCTCACCCACGGCATAAAGGCCGGGGATGACATGATCAGGATTGCCGTCCGGCCCGAGCGTGACGACCTGCCCGTGATAGTTACACGGAATGCCGCCCATGTTGTAATGCACCGTCGGGGTGACGGGCAGTGGCTGGCGGGTGAGATCGACGCCCGCGAAGATCTTGCCGCTCTCGGTGATGCCCGGCAGGCGTTCGGCCAGCACCTTGGGATCGATGTGATCGAGGTGCAGGTAGATGTGATCGCCTTCCGGCCCAACGCCGCGGCCTTCGCGCATTTCGATCGCCATCGACCGGCTTACGACGTCGCGCGAGGCGAGATCCTTGGCCGAGGGCGCATAGCGCTCCATGAAGCGCTCGCCTTCGGAGTTGGTGAGATAGCCACCCTCCCCGCGCGCACCTTCGGTGATCAGCACGCCCGCGCCGTAGATGCCGGTGGGGTGGAACTGCACGAATTCCATGTCCTGCAGCGGCAGGCCGGCGCGCAGCACCATCCCGCCGCCGTCGCCGGTGCAGGTGTGGGCCGAAGTGGCGGTGTAATAGCAGCGGCCATAGCCGCCGGTCGCCAGCACCACGGACTGCGCACGGAAGCGGTGGATCGTGCCATCGTCAAGGCACATCGCCATCACCCCGACGCATGCCTTCTGACCGTCGCGCTCGGACATGATGAGATCGAGCGCGAAATATTCGATGAAGAAGTCCGCGTCATATTTCAGGCTCTGCTGGTATAGCGCATGGAGCATCGCGTGGCCGGTGCGGTCGGCCGCGGCGCAGGTGCGCTGCACCGGCGGGCCATTGCCCATGTTCTGCATGTGTCCGCCGAACGGACGCTGGTAGATCGTGCCGTCGGCATTGCGGCTGAACGGAACGCCGGCGTGTTCCAGCTCGTAGACCGCCGCCGGAGCCTCACGCGCGAGATATTCGATCGCGTCCTGATCGCCCAGCCAGTCCGAACCCTTGACGGTGTCGTACATGTGCCAGGTCCAGTGATCGGGCGAGTTGTTGCCCAGCGACGCGGCAATCCCGCCTTGTGCTGCAACCGTGTGCGAGCGGGTCGGGAACACCTTGGAAATGTTGGCGGTGCGCAGGCCGGCCTCGGCCGCGCCCATGGTCGCGCGCAGGCCGCTGCCCCCCGCACCCACCACCACCACGTCATAGGTGTGATCGATGATCTTGTAAGCGCCCTTCAGGTGCGCGCCGCCGACATCGTTTGCCGTGCCGGGTGCTGCTGCGGTAGCCATCACACTGTCCTTCCGAATGCGAGCGCGGCGACGCTGAAAATCCCGTAGGCGCCGCCACCGATAGTTGCCAGATTGAGCGCGACCAGCGCTGCGAACTTGGTGCCGGCATCATGGAGATAATCCTCGATCAGCACCTGCAGGCCCAGCCGCGCGTGCCAGAACAGGCTGAACACCAGCAGGATCATCGCGGTCGCATTGAGCGGATGCGCGAGCCATTTGGCGAGGCTGGCATGGCCGTAATCGCCCAGCAGCGCGAGGCTGACCATGAGCCAGCTCATCAGCACCAGATTGCCGATCGCGGTGAAGCGCTGCACCAGCCAGTGATGCGCGCCGTGATGCGCCGCGCCCAAGCCGCGGACGCGGCCGATGGAAGTCCCGTTACCCATGTCTCGCTCCCCTCAGCGCGTCAGGATCACGGCCCAGAAGGCCGCGGTGAGAATAATGGCGATCACCGGCGAGGCGATCGACCACAGGCGATTGGTTTCAAGCTCGTAGCCCGCGCCGATATCGAGAACGAAGTGCCGAAGCCCGCTCATCATGTGGGTGAAGAACGCCCACGACAAGCCGGCGAGCACGATCATGCCCGGCACCGAACCCATGATTCCCTGGAAAGTGGCATAGGCCTCCGGCCCGCTTGCCAGCGCACCCAGCCCCCACACCAGCACAGCCAGCCCCACCAGCGCCATGCCGTCACCGGTCGCGCGGTGGAGGATCGAAACGAGCATATGCGGCCCCCAACGCCAGATCTGGAGATGGGGCGAAAGCGGTCTTTGGTTCATGGTGATCCCGTCGTGTTCCTGTTGCAGGTGTTCCACTAAGCCCCGCTGGCGGGCGAGGCAAGCGGCGACATGGTGGACTCGTCTTGCAAAAATCTGGATAGGCGATTGCATGGGACACATTCTTGTAACCGGATCGAGCCGCGGGATCGGCAAGGCGACACTGGCGGCGCTGGCTGCGCGCGGGGCGAAGGTGATCGGACATGCCTCGCGTCCGCAAGCCGATACGCCCACCGGGGTGCCGATGATCGCCTCCGATTTCGGCGATCCACTGGCTGCGCAAAACCTGTGGGAGCAGGCACTCGATATCGCCGGCGGGCAAATCGACGCGGTGGTGAACAATGCCGGCCGGTTCGAGGCGAACCGGCTCGAACGCTCGGACATCGAATGGCTCGATGCGTGGGAGGATACCCTGCGCGTCAACCTCACCAGCGCCGCCCAGTTGTCGCGCTTTGCCGTGCTGCACTGGCGGGCTCGCAAATTTGGCGGACGACTGGTGCACGTCGCCAGCCGTGCGGCCTATCGCGGGGATTCGCCCGCGCATTGGCACTATGCTGCGGCGAAAAGCGGAATGGTGGGGATGCACAAGACCATCGCCCGCGCCTATGCCAAGGACGGCATCCTGAGCTTTGCGGTGACGCCGGGCTTCACCGACACCAGCATGGCAGGCGACTACCTCGCCAGCCGCGGCGGGCCGGGCCTGCTCGCCGATATTCCGCTCGGCCGCGTGGCAACCCCGGATGAAATCGCCGCGATCATCGCCTTCTGCGCGCTCGATGCGCCCCCCAGCATGACCGGCGCGGTGATCGACGCCAATGGAGCCAGCTTTGTCAGGTAAAATGGCATCCGGGAACACCACGTGGAAGCTTTCCGCCTTCGCCCCCAAGCCGGCTGTGCAAGCGGCGCTGCTGGCGCATGACCTGATCGAGGACTGGGACTACGATCTGGTGATCGCAGGCCGCGAAGTGGCCGAGGACCGCCCCGACGACTGGGTGCTGGAAGGCTGGTATCCGAGAAAGCCCGGCAAGGCCGAGAAGGCCGCGCTCGCGGACCTGTTCGAAGGCAAAGCGCCGCCAATCACCATCGAGCAGTTGCCCGAGGAGGATTGGGTCACCCTCAGCCAGCAAGGCATCGCGCCGATCCGCGCCGGGCGCTTCCATGTCCACACCCCCGATTTTCCGGCTGACCCGGACGCCATCGACTTCGTGATCCCCGCCAGCCAGGCCTTCGGCACCGGCCAACACCGCACCACCGCCGGGTGCCTCGAAATGCTGGGTCACATGAAAGCGAGCGGCATGGTGGTGCGCAATCTTGCCGATATCGGCACCGGCACCGGGTTGCTCGGTTTCGCCGCCCTCGCCCTGTGGCCGCGTGCGCTGTGTACGCTGAGCGATATTGATCCGGTGTGCGTGCCGGTGGTCGAAGACAACGCCGCCGCCAACGGGATTGCGATGGGGCCGCGCAACGGCGAGGTAGTGATGATCGTCGCCGATGGAATGGACGATCCGCTGCTCGCCTTGCGCGGGCCTTATGATCTGCTCATCGCCAATATCCTCGCCGGGCCACTGGTCAGCCTCGCGCCCGATTTCGGCAGGGCCGTCGCGCCGGGGGGCAGCCTGGTGCTGGCGGGACTATTGGCGGGCGAGCAGGAACAGGCGGTGCAGCACGCCATGCGCGGTGCCGGATTCCGCATGGCCGCGCGCTTGCAACGCGGCGACTGGGCGATCCTGTGGATGCGGCGCAGGCGGACACGCTAGAGCGGTCTGCGATCAGACTGCATCAGATCGACCGCTCCAGACTTTATGTTTTGCCGCATTTTCCGAAACATCAGGTGCTTCCAAATAGCGGGAAATCGCTCTCGCTGGAAAGCGCATCTTCCAGCAGTGCCAGCGCGTTGCGGGCAAAGGCGGCCATGTTGGCGATGCGGTCGTCCGAGCCGGTTTCGATCAGACGAGTGCGCTCGCCCCCCGGCGCCGCCAGCGCCGCAACCGAACGCCCGGCTGGCGCGCCGCTCGGGTGCGAGGATCCGCCGACCGAACCGCTCTCGGCCAGCCCCCATTCCGCGCCGAAATTGTCGCGAATGGCGCGGGCTTGCAGCAGCGCATAATCCTCGGTTGCCCCGCGCATTCCCTTGTAGGCCTCGCGCGGCAGAGCAAACAGCACATCGCGCGCACGCAAGGAATAGACCACCCCTCCCCCCACGAAAAAGTCGATCGCGCCGGGCACGGTGAGCAGTGTGGCGGCGATCAGCCCGCCGGTCGCCCCGTCGGCAACCGCGAGCCTTTCGCCCCGCGCGCGCAGCCGCTGCGCGATGCGCAGAGCCTGCGGCGCAAGTTCGTGCAGGAGCTCCATCAGGTATCCAATGCCTCGGCTACGATCGCCGCCCAGCCGTCCTCGTCGACCACCTCGATGCCGAGTTCGGCGGCCTTCTTGAGCTTGGAACCTGCCCCCGGCCCGGCGACCAGCAAATCGGTTTTCGCGGAAACGCTGCCCGCCGCCTTCGCGCCAAGACGTTCGGCCTGTGCCTTGGCCTCGTCGCGGCTCATCGTCTCGAGCTTGCCGGTGAACACCACGGTCTTGCCGGCGACGCGCGATGCGAGGGTTTGCACCTCGTATCGCGGCGGGGTGACCTGCGCGAGGATATCCTCCCACACCGCGACATTGTGCGGCTCGTGGAAGAAATCGCCCAACGCTTCAACAACCGACGGCCCGATCCCGTCAATCGCGGTCAGTTCGGCAACCGCCTCGGCATCGCCAGCGCGCGCGCGTTCGGCAAGGCGGCGCAGAGCCGGAAGCTCGTGCAGGTGTTTCATCAGATCGCGCGCCGTCACCTCGCCGACATGGCGAATACCGAGCGCGAACAGCAGCCGGGCGGCGTCGGGCGCGCGCCTGGCCTCGATTGCAGCCAACAGATTATCCACAGACTTGTCCTGCCAGCCTTCGAGCGCGAGGATATCGGCGCGGCGATCCTTCAGCCGGAAGATATCCGCCGGGCTCTCCAGCCATCCGAGCGCGAAGAACTGGGCGATGGTCTTTTGCCCCAACCCCTCGATATCGAGCGCCTTGCGCGACACGAAATGTTCGAGCCGCTGGGTGCGCTGGGCCGGACAGATCAGCCCGCCTGTGCAGCGCACATCGACCTCGCCGTCCTCGGCCACCGCCTCGCTGCCGCATTCGGGGCAGTGATCGGGGAAAACGAAAGCCGGGCGCGCCTCCGCGCTGGTCAGGTTTTCGACCACCTGCGGGATAACGTCGCCCGCGCGCTGGATCACCACGCGGTCACCAACGCGCAAGGCGAGCCGCGCGATCTCATCGCGGTTATGGAGCGTGACGTTGGTCACCGTCACCCCGCCGACCAGCACCGGCGCCAGACGGCCCACCGGGGTCAGCTTGCCCGTCCGGCCGACCTGAATGTCGATCGCCTCGACGATGGTCTCGGCGCGCTCGGCCGGGAACTTGTGCGCCAGCGCCCAGCGCGGAGCCTTGGCGACGAACCCTAGCCGTTCCTGCCAGTCGAGCCGGTCGAGCTTGTAGACCACGCCGTCGATATCATAGGGCAGCGTGGGCCGCGCCAGGCCGATCGCATCGAAGCGAGCGATCACCGCGTCCGTATCGCCAACCACCCGCGCGAACAGCGGCGAGACTGGAAAGCCCCATGCCTTAAGCGCTTCCACCACTTCGGTCTGGGTCGTCCCCGGCACTTGCGATGCCGCGCCCCAGCCATGCGCCCAGAAGCGCAACGAACGCTTTGCAGTCACGCTCGCATCCTTTTGCCGCAGGCTTCCCGCAGCGGCATTGCGAGGATTGGCAAACAGCTTCCCGCCCGCTTCATGCTGCGCAGCATTAAGTGCGGTAAAAGCTTGTTTTTCCATATACACCTCCCCGCGAACCTCGAACACTTGCGGCACGCCTGCCGGCAGGCTTTGCGGGATGTCGGGGATATGCGCGACATTGGCCGTCACATCCTCGCCCACCTGCCCGTCACCGCGCGTCGCAGCGCGCACCAGACGGCCGTTCTCGTAGCGCAAGGAACAGGACAGGCCGTCGATCTTGTCCTCGGTGGTGATCGCCAGAGGCTCGCTTTCGGGCAGGTTGAGGAAGCGCCGCATGCGCGCCAGCCACTCGGCGACTTCCTCTGGTGAAAAGGCATTGTCGAGGCTCATCATGCGAACCTCGTGGGTAACCTTTCCGAGCGGCGAGGCGGCAATGGCATGGCCGACCTTGCGCGAAGGGCTATCAGCGCGGACAAGGTGCGGAAACGCCGCTTCCAGTTCGGCATTGCGGCGCACCAGCGCATCATATTCCGCGTCGGAAATCTCCGGGCTGTCCTCGGCGTGATACAGCCGGTCATGCCTGGCGATGGCCCGCGCCAGTCGCATCAGTTCGTTGGCGGCATCCGCCTCGCTCAGCCCCGCGATTCCCATGCCTTCCGCCTTTTCAGCGCCCGCCGGTAATGTCCAGCAGCGCGGGGGCGATGGTGGCGAAATCCTTCGTCCCCGGCGCCAGCAGGTTGAAATGCTGGTCCTGCGTCACACGAATCACCTCGACCGCGATACCCTGCCCGCGCAATCCTGCGATCATTGTCGGATCGACATCGGGCAGCGCCCCGTCGACCACCAGCAGGCGCCTGACCAGTGGCCTGTTGGCGTGCGGATCGAGCATTGCGTAGCGTGCGGGCTGTTCGGCCGGGGTGCCGCCCATCATCGTGGCAATCACCGGCGCGCCGCACACCGCCCGATCCATCCCGACGAAATCGGCGATCCGCAGCGGCCCGTCGAGCGCCACCGCCGCCATGACCGGCGGCAGTTCGGCGCTGATCGCCTCATCGCCCTTGTGCCCGCTCGGCAACCACATCACCGGCGTGACCCCTGCGGAATGGCCCATCACCGTGATCCGGGTGAGATCGAGCGGGTAGGTCTTCGCCAGCTTCTTCACGTGCATCAGGCCCTGCGCCCAGTCGGTGAAGGTGTTGGGCCAGCCGCCGTCCGATCCGATCTCGCGGTAGGAAGGCGTCCAGGTGGCAACGCCGTTCCGCGCGAGAAAACTGGCGAGCGGGGCGACATTCGCTGTGCTGCCCATCCCCGCCCAGCACCCGCCGTGATAGATCACCGCGACCGGGAACGGGCCCTTGCCCTGCGGCATGCGTAATTCGCCATATTGCCGCGCTGAAGCCGCGCCGTAGGCGACCTTTAGGCTCGGCGGATCGGCAGGCAGCGCGTTTACGGTCAAGGCATCGTGGTCGGTGCTGTCGGTCACCGCAAAGCGCGCGTCGGGGGCCTTGGGCGCTTCGACCACCGGTTGCGTCGGCGCACAGGCAGCGAGCGCGGCGGCAAGAGCGAGGGCGGAAATGGCGGGCTTCATCGCGTTCTCCCCTTGGATAGCAGCAGCATAGCGCAGCCGCAGCTTGGGGCAACGGGTTCAGTCCTCGCCCCGCAGCACCGCCAGCATCGCCGCCGCGTTCGCGTCATGGACGGGGTTGCCGGGGGTGATGATGGAGAAATGGCTTTGCCCGATGTTTTCGCGGACGGTGATTGTCGCCCCGCCCGCCCCCAGCGCGGCCTGCGTCGCGGCCGAGGGCGCGGGCAGCCGGGCCTGCACGAACAGGATCTGCGCGAACTGCGGCGCAGCGGAAAAGGCCGAGACGGCCTTGTACCGATCAGGAAAGTGTCGCTGTTCGCCGCCCATGAACGGGGCGACGGCCGAAAACTGGCACAGCGCGTCGAAAGCGGGCTGCTCGGCCCCGACATCGCCCGGCCCGTCGAGCACGATCGCCGCGCGGGCCTTGAGCGGTTCGCGCGCACCCACGGGGCCATCAGCGCCTTGCCGGCTCGCCAGCCACTGCGCCGCAAGCCCGCCCGCCGAATGGCCAACGAGCGTCACCCGGTCGCGATCGATGGGGTATTTCGCTGCGACCGCATCGATCAGCTTCGTCGAGGCTTCCCAGTCCGCGAACGAGCCCGGCCAGCCGCCGCCATCGCCCACTTCGCGATAATCGACATTGAGCGTGGCGATGCCCTGCTGCTGCCAGCGCGTGGCGAGCGGGGCCATGTAGGCCTGGCTGGCGATGCCGGTCTTCCAGCATCCGCCATGATAGATCACCGCGAGCGGGAACGGGCCCTCCCCGTCGGGGAGCCGGAGTTCGGCAAAGCCGCGCGGGTGCTCGGCATAGCGCAGGATCGCTAGCGGAGCGGAAGCGGTCAGATGGGCGTCGGTGCCAAAGGTCGCATTGTTGGGCTGCACGGCGGCGGTGGCCTCCTCGGGCGCGGGCGTGGCGGGGGTGCAGGCAGTTCCGAGCAGGAGCAGGCAGAGCAGGCGCATCATACCCCCTCGAGCAGCCGGTCCGCCTGTGCCCGCGCCTCGGGCGTCACCTCCGCGCCGGACAGCATCCGCGCGATTTCCTGCCGCCGCCCTTCGGCATCCAGCAACACCACGCTGGTACGGGTGACGATCCCGCTGGAGGCCTTGGCGATCAGGTAGTGCTGCCCCCCGCGCGCGGCCACTTGCGGCGAGTGCGTCACCGCGAGCAATTGCCCCTCCTGCGCCGCCAGCCGCGCCAGCCGCTCGCCGATCGCCGAGGCGACCGCCCCGCCCACACCGCGGTCAATCTCGTCAAAGATGATCGTCGCCGCCCCGCCCTGCTCCGCCAGCGCGACCTTCAGCGCAAGGATGAAGCGCGACAATTCCCCGCCACTCGCGATCTTGCCCAGCGGGGCAAAATCGGCGCCGGGGTTGGTGGAAATCAGGAACTCCACCGCGTCCATCCCGTGCGCGCCCCATTTGTCCTCGGGCAGCGGCGTGACTTTGGTGGCAAACCTTGCCGCATCAAGCCTGAGCGGGGCAAGCTCCGCAGCCACCGCCGCATCGAGCCTGCGCGCGGCCTCCATGCGCGCACCCTGAGCGGCCTTGGCCTTCGCAAGATAGACACTGCGGGCTTCCCTGGCCGCCGCATCGAGCGCGTCCAATTGCGCCTCCCCGCCCTCGATCGCGTCAAGCCGGCTGCGCATGGTGCGCATCAACTCGGGCAGATCATCGACCTCGCAGCGGTGCTTGCGGGCCGCGGCGCGCAGATCGAACAGGCGGGTCTCGGCACGCTCCAGCTCCAGCGGATCATGCACCAGCGCCTCGGCCGCCTTGGCGAGCTTGTCCTCGGCCTCGCTCGCCTCGATCACGGCGCGGTCAAGCGCGGCGAGCGCCTCGGCCAGCAGCGGGTGCTGCTGCGCAATCCGATCCAGCTTGCGCGCGGCGAGGCGAAGGGCGGCAAGCGGCGAATCCGAACCTTCCCACAGATGGCGCAGACCCTCCAGATCGCCCGACAGCCTCTCGCCCTTCTGCATATCGGCCCGCGCCAGCGCGAGGCGTTCTTCCTCGCCTGCCACCGGCTCCAATGCGACGAGTTCGGCCAAATGCGCGATCAGCAAGTCCTGATCGGCCCTGGCCTGCTCGACCGCTTCGCGCGCTTCGGCCAGCTGCGCTTCGGTGCGCGCCCAATCGGCCCAGGCCCGCTCCAGCCCTGCCACATCGGTTCCGGCATAGCGATCGAGCAGCAGCCGGTGCCCGCGCGGGTTCACCAGCCCGCGATCATCGTGCTGACCGTGGAGTTCGACCAACGCGGGCGCGAGTTCGCGCAGCAGCGCAACGCTCGCCGGAGCATCGTTGATGAAGGCCTTTGATCCG
This sequence comes from Erythrobacter sp., assembly GCA_046296035.1. Taxonomy (GTDB): domain Bacteria; phylum Pseudomonadota; class Alphaproteobacteria; order Sphingomonadales; family Sphingomonadaceae; genus Erythrobacter. The sequence continues at coordinate 486,738 of JBKBLZ010000001.1, forward strand.
CCATCAGCCCTGATCTGGCGACGGATTATCAACGGCTCGCCCGGCTCGATGCTAATATCGGCATCGTCGAGCACAGCGGCGATGCTGGCAGGAAGCGCAGCGAATTCGAAGCTGGCGGTAACGCTCGCCCGGTCCTCGCCCGCGCGCACCAGCGCGGTATCTGCCCGGTCGCCCAGCACCAGCCCCAGCGCGTCGAGCAGGATCGATTTGCCCGCCCCCGTCTCCCCCGTCAGCACGCCCAGCCCGCGCGCAAAATCGAGATCGAGCGCTTCGATAAGGACGATGTTGCGGATCGAGAGGCGGGTCAGCATGGGCAGCAGAACAGATAGCGCACACCTGCGCGCGCGTCACCTGCGTATGATCGGGCAATCCACGAGAGCAGGGCGGCACCTCAGCCCTGCCGGGACGGGCATAGTGTGTTCACCGCTATCGCGATTATGTGAACCAAACTTATACCGTCATTGATTCTGCGCGCGAAGCCGGGAAGGCTAGCAGCATGAGCTTGCTTGAAGAACTTGCGCGTGCCCGCACCGAGGAAGACGTCAAGGACGCCTATATCAAGGCGCTCGGCCTCAAAGGCGTATTCAAGGGCTTGGTCGATATCCAGACCCCGGAAATCTGGTTCGAGGCCAAGGAAGCCCCCACCCCGCCGCTGCTGATGTTTGCGCAACTCCTCACCTATGTGCGCGCCGCCCGCAAGCGCGGCGAGGCGATCCCCGGCTTCCTGTGCGTGATCGACCGCGAGAAGGCCGCGCTGATGGCGACCGAACATGCCATGCCGCTGCTGGATGACAAAAACATCATCTGGCCCAAATCCGGCTCGGCGGCGGACAAGGCGCTGGCGGCGCAAATCCACGCCACCAGCTTCCCGAACAAGATCAGACAGGAATACAAGCTGAACCGCGCCGACGCCGGATGGTATCAGGTGCGCCGCGCGCTCGAAGCCTATAGCGAGATTGAACTCACCGATTTTGACCCGTTCAAAGCCGCCTACGCCGCGCTCACCGCAAAGCTGCGCCCGATGGTCTATGAACTCGGGTTCTTGCCTGCCTGACGCTACCCGGTAGCCCGGCTGCCAAGCAGCAAGCACGACTACGCGCCCGCTGTGGATACCCGCCGGGGCGGGTGGGCAAAAGCTAAGACGCCGTCACGCCCTGGGCGTGCTTGCTCACCAGCCTGAAGGCCTTCTCGTACCACTCGGTCCCCGGATAATTCGCGCCAAGCACTGCGGCATATTTCACCGCTTCCTCGGGGATGCCGAGCGCAAGGCTGCTCTCGGTCAGGCGGTAGAGCGCTTCGGGCGTGTGGCTGGTGGTGTCAAACTTTTCGATCACGTTGCGGAACCGCATGTCGGCGGCCAGCCACATCCCCATCCGCTGGTAATGACGGCCGATCTCCATTTCCTTGCCCGCCAGGTGATCAGCCACCAGATCAAGCTTGAGCCGCGCGTCGGCGGCATATTCGGTCTGCGGGAAGCGCCGATCGACCTCGCGCAGCGCGGTCTGTGCCTGTTCGGTGATCTTCTGGTCGCGGTTCACATCACTAATCTGCTCGTAATAGCACAGCGCGATCAGATAATAGGCGTAAGGCGCATCCTTGTTGCCCGGGTGGATCGACAGGAACCGCTGCGCATTCTGGATTGCCTTGTTGTAATCGCGCGCGATGTAGTAACTGAAAGCACTCATCAACTGCGCGCGGCGGGCCCAGGGCGAATAGGGGTGCTGGCGCTCGACCTCGTCGAACAGCGAGGCGGCGACCAGCGTGTTGCCCCGGTCAAGCCGCCGCTGCGCCTCGGCATAAAGCGATTCGACATCGCGCGCGACATAGGCAACGTCCTTGCCCTCAGTGCTGCGCGCGCATCCGGCGGTGGTGGCAAGCGCTGCCGCGATTAAGCCTGCACGCGCGATACGGGAAGAGAACGTGATCACCATGCACGGGTCTATAGCGGGGGCAGCGCTGAACGCCAAGTGAAGCCCGCACCGCCCCGCGCGATCCGCCCACATTTTCCTACATGCCCGGTTTGAGCTGCACGCTCGCATTGGTCGCACAGCGACCTGGCGATGATGATCGCTAATGACACGAACGCATCATCCCCCAGGGTTATCGGGCAGACTCACTCCTCACCCATCCGCAGCGCGGCGATGAAGGCCTCCTGCGGGATCGACACATTGCCATATTCCCGCATCCGCGCCTTGCCCTTCTTCTGCTTCTCCAGCAGCTTCTTCTTGCGGGTGATGTCGCCGCCATAGCACTTGGCGGTCACGTCCTTGCGCAGCGCGGCGATCGTCTCGCGGGCGATCACCTTCCCGCCAATCGCCGCCTGGATCGGGATCTTGAACAGGTGGCGCGGGATCAGGTCTTTCAGGCGCTCGCACATCCCCCGCCCGCGTTCCTCTGCGACACCGCGGTGGACGATCAGGCTCAGCGCGTCGACCGGCTCGTTGTTGACGAGAATGTTCATCTTTACGAGATCGCCCTCGCGGCTGCCGATCTGTTCGTAATCGAAGCTGGCATAGCCTCTGGAGATCGACTTCAGCCGGTCGTAGAAATCGAACACCACTTCGTTCAGGGGCAACTCGTAGGTCACCTGCGCGCGGCCACCCACATAGGTCAGTTCTGTCTGGATTCCGCGGCGATCCTGGCACAGTTTCAGGATGCTGCCGAGATACTCGTCGGGGGTGTAGATCACCGCCTTGATCCAAGGCTCCTCGATCATCTCGATGCGGTTCACGTCCGGCCAGTCGGCGGGGTTGTGGATGTCGATGACCTTGGCATCCTCGGTCTTGGAATGGCCGAGGTGGACGCGGTAGACCACCGAAGGCGCGGTGGTGATGAGATCGAGATCATACTCGCGGCTGAGGCGCTCCTGGATGATTTCAAGGTGCAACAGCCCGAGGAACCCGCAGCGGAAGCCGAAACCGAGCGCCGCGCTCGATTCCATCTCGTAGGAGAAGCTGGCGTCGTTGAGGCGCAGCTTGGCGATGGACTCGCGCAGCTTTTCAAAGTCGGCGGCGTCGACCGGGAACAGCCCGCAGAACACCACCGGCTGGACTTGCCTGTAACCCGGCAGCGCCTCGCTCGCGCCGTTTTTCACGGTGGTGATGGTGTCGCCGACGCGGGCCTGCTCGACCTCCTTGATCTGGGCGGTGATGAAGCCGATCTCGCCCGGGCCGAGTTCGGCAAGATCGGTGCGCTTGGGGGTAAAGCAGCCGACCCGGTCGACAAGGTGCTGGGTGCCGCCCTGCATGAATCTGATATTGAGGCCCTTGGTGAGTTTCCCGTCGATCACCCGCACGAGGATAACGACGCCGAGATAGGGATCATACCACGAATCCACCAGGCTCGCCTTGAGCGGCGCCTCGCTGGTGCCCTTGGGCGGCGGGATGCGGGTGACGACCGCTTCGAGCACGTCTTCGATGCCGATCCCCGACTTGGCGGAAGCGAGCACCGCTTCGGACGCATCGAGGCCAATGATTTCCTCGATCTCGCGGCGGACCTTGTCCGGTTCGGCGGCGGGCAGATCGATCTTGTTGATGACCGGGACAATCTCGTGATCGTGCTCGATCGACTGGTAAACATTGGCGAGCGTCTGGGCCTCGACCCCCTGGGCGGCATCGACGACGAGCAGCGCGCCCTCGCACGCAGCGAGGCTGCGGCTGACTTCGTAGGCGAAATCGACGTGGCCGGGCGTGTCCATCAGGTTGAGCTGATAGGTTTCGCCGTCCTTGGCGGTGTAGTTCAGGCGCACGGTCTGGGCCTTGATCGTGATCCCGCGCTCTTTCTCGATGTCCATGTTATCGAGGACTTGTGCAGACATCTCGCGCTCGGAAAGCCCACCAGTGAACTGGATCAGCCGGTCCGCGAGGGTCGACTTGCCATGATCGATGTGCGCGATGATGGAAAAATTGCGGATCTTGGAAAGCTCAGTCATTGCGCCCGCGACTTAGCGCTGCACCTGTGCAAAGTCATTCGAGAAAAACGCAACTGCCCCCGATCGCCCTCAGTCCAGCCTTGCACCTTGCGCGTAGCCGAATTTGGGGGCGGCACCATGATCGATCAGCCCGCCAACCATGCCCTGATAACTCCCGGGTGCGAGTGCGGCGAGCGGGGCACCGGCAGAGGCCAAAGCATAGGGTGACACGCGGTTGCGCGTGCACAAACCGCCCGAGCCGTCGTCAACCAGCGATTGTTCGAATTCCAGCCCCTGCGTATCACCGCTGGAGCGCGTTACCGTTGCCACTGCGAGCTGCCCGCCGCCCAGATCGACCACGAATTGTGTCCCCTTGGGCACATCCGTCAGTCCCTGGATCAGCGCGCCCGTGCGCGACAGGTTGCGCAGCGTGACCTCGTAGGCATAGTCATCGTGGATCACCTGGATCTTGCGGAAGACGGTGCGGCGGCGCGCGCGGCGGGTGCGGTTCGAGCCGGGTTCGATCTTCCATGTCCCGCCCGCGATTTCCTGTGCGATCAGATCCTGATCGATTGGTTCGCTGAAAATCGGGCCTTGCAGATAGCGCACTTTGCAATCGCTTAACAAAGCCAGCAGGGCCACGCTTTCGATCCCATTGGCGATAGTGTCCATCTCCAGCGCGCCGGCGAGGGCCACGATCGCCCGCACCAAGCCCAATTCGCGGCTGTCGTGCCGCTCGACCTCGGCCAGCAGCTTCTGGTCGATCTTGATCGAATCGAACGGCGCGCGACGCAGGTAGGCAAGCGACGAATAGCCCGAGCCGAATTCGTCAAGCGTCATACGCACACCGAGCTTGAACAGGCTGGCAAGCGTGCGGTCGACCACTGCGGCATCGCCGAAGAACACCGCCTCGCTGATCTCCAGCTCCAGCCGGTTCGGGGTCACACCCGACACATACAGCGCCTCGCTGATCTGCTCGACAAAGGTTTCCGACAGAAACAGTGCCACCGGCACGTTGATTGCAACGCGCACGCTGTCGGGCCACTCGGCAGCGCAGCGGCAGGCTTCGTTAATGGCCCACATCCCCACTTCGCCAATCTGGCTGGAACCCTCGACGATCTGCCCGAATTCCTCCTCGTCAATGATCCCGCGGGTAGCGTGGTTCCAGCACACTTGCGCCTCGAGCGCCTGCACCGTTCGGGTTGCGGCATCGACGATCGGCTCGAAGCGGAGAAACAGCTGGTCCTCGCGCAGCGCCTCGCCGAGATGCTGCTCGAGCCGGCGGCGGAAGATCGTCTCGTTCTCCAGCTCGCCTGAGAAAAAGCGGTACTGCCCGCGCCCGCCGTTCTTGGCGGCATAAAGAGCAAGGTCGGCAGCGCGCACGATTTCTTCCTGGTTGACCCCGTCATGCGGCGCGATCGCGATGCCGACCGATGCGCCGATCACGCAGCGTCCCTCTTCGAGACTATAGGGCTGGCGCAGCATCGCGATGATCTTCGCCGCCAACTCGCCCAGTTCGCCGCGATCGTCGATATCGGGGAGCAGCACCTGGAATTCATCTCCCCCCAGCCGCCCGATCTCGCATTCGCGGTCAATCGCACGGGTCAGGCGTGTGGCGACCTGCTTGAGCAATTCATCGCCCGCCGCATGGCCAAGCGTGTCGTTCACATGCTTGAACCGGTCGAGATCAAGCATCATCACCGCGCAGTTGCGGCGCGCCGCCTTGAAGGCAGTCAACGTGGTTTCGATCTGGTGCGCCATGCGATGGCGGTTCGACAGGCCGGTGAGCGAATCGAACCGGGCCAACCGCGCGGTTTCCTCTTCGCGGAAGAATTCCTCGGAAATATCGGCGCCCGTGCCACGGAACCCGGCGAACTTGCCGCCGGGGCCGAACACCGGCTGTCCGGCCAGACGCAGCACCGGCCCGTCAGGCTTGCGCGCAGCGCGAACGGCGATGCCGGTAAACGCCTTGTGTGCACCGAGCATCAGCGACAGCGCCTTGGTGCGCCCTTCGCGTTCGGCGGCGGTGAAGATTGCTGTCAGTGGCTGGCCCAACAGCTCAGCAAGCGGCACATTGATCCGCTCGGCAATCGCGCCCGAGACATAGGTCAGCTTGCCCGCAGCATCGCTGGCCCAGAACCAGCCGAGGCCGGATTTCTCCAGCTCGTCGAGCATCGCCAGTTTTTCGCCATCAGACAGCGCCGATGCTGCCTCGCCGCGCAACCCGCGCAGCGCGGAAGCCCCGCGCGATGACAACAGACCCTTGAGGGACACCCTGGGCTTACCTTTCGAATTCGCTGAGCCAGCCTTGCGCTCAAGACGCGCAATTCCGACCTTCAATGACTCGTGAGTAAAGCCCGATGGTTATTTTTTGCCTAAGCCTAGGCCTTGAAGCACGTGGCTAACATGCAGCTAACCATCATGCCCTATGCAGGCCTGTGTGCCACGCGGAAGCGCAAAACTGCCATCGCCGCGCGCACGTAGCGGCAAGTGGAATTCGAGCCCGAGGCGGTTTTCCTGCGACCAGCGCACCTGTCCGGTGATCGCCTGGCTGGGGCTGAATTCGACCCGCAGCACGCTGCCTTGGGCGATGTTCCACAGACCTTCGATCATCGCCCCACCTTCGGAGATGTTGCGTAAGGTGGCGTTGTGGCGGGCACCACGTTGCACCACCACCACCTTGCGCAGCACGGCATAGCGCGGGGCGCGGGCTGATTGCGGCCCGCTGGCCACCGCGGCAAGATTGCCCACTGCCAGCGCGGCCGCATCGCCGGCGCTCATCGGCGGGAAGTAGATGTGGCCCTGCACATGGCTGCACCCCAGCAGGCGCACCAGCTCAAGCTCGTCGTGGGTTTCCACCCCTTCGGCCGTGGTGTCCATGTGCAGGACTTCTGCAAGGCTGGTGATCGCGGCGATGATCGCGCCGTTGCGGCTGCCCTGCTCGGTCGCGCCGCGCACGAAGCTGCGGTCGATCTTGATCCGGTCGAAGGGTGCCTTGCGCAGATAGCCGAGCGAGGAATAGCCGGTGCCGAAATCATCGAGCGCAAGCCGCACGCCCAGCTGCTTCAGGGCACGGAAAGTTGCCTCGGTCCCGGGTGTGTCGCTGACGAACACGCTTTCGGTGATCTCCAATTCGAGCCGCGCAGGGTCGATGCCGTTGTGCGCCAGCGCCGAAGCAATCACCGTGGGCAGTTCGGGATTGGCGAATTGCAGCGCCGAAACATTGACCGAACAGCGGATGTTATCGGGCCAGCGGGCAAGCTCGGCGCAGGCGGACTGGAGCGCCCATTGCCCGAGCCGGTCGATAAGCCCCGCATCTTCGGCAATCGGCACGAACTGCGCCGGCGACAGGCAACCGCGCTGCGGGTGATCCCAGCGCATAAGCGCCTCGAAGGCGACCACCGTCTCGCTCGCGGCATAAACCACCGGCTGATACCACAGCTTGAGCTCGCCGCGGGTGATCGCCTCGCGCAGGTCCTGTTCAAGCGCGGCGCGTTCCTCGACGGCGGCGTGCAGGCCCGGCTCGTAGAACCGCGCAACCCCGCGCCCGGCATCCTTGGCCGCATAGAGCGCCAGATCGACACTGCGGATCAATTCTTCGCTGGTGGTGCCATCGAACGGTGCGCGCGCGATCCCCACCGAGGCCCCGATCACCACGCTCTGCCCGCCGACATTATAGGGCTGCGAGAGCAGCGCAATGATCGCCTGCGCGATTGCGGCAAGTTCCTCCGGGCTGCGCTCACCCGGGATGATGACCTTGAATTCGTCCCCGCCCAATCGCCCGCAGCGCCCCTCGGCTCCGATCACCTGTTCCAGCCGCTGCGCCACCTGCGTAAGCAAGGCATCGCCCGCCGGGTGACCAAGCGTGTCGTTGACCTGCTTGAAGCGATCAAGATCCAGCATCAGCACCGCGCAGGCCCGCTCGCGCTTGGCCGGGGCGGCAAGGATCTGTTCGAGCGCCTGGCTCATTTGCACCCGGTTTGCGAGGCCGGTGAGCGAATCATACAGTGCCAGACGCGAAACCTGCTGCTCGCTGCGACGCTGTTCGGTCAGATCGGTGCCGTGGCCGCGAAAGCCGCAGAAATTGTTGTAGGTGTCATACACAGGGCGGCCGCTGAGCGCCCACCAGCGCTCCTCTGCCGGTGCAGCGGCGCGCAGTTCAAGATCCTGGAATTGCGAGCGCGCGGAGAGATGGAAAGCGAGCGCGCGCGCGGCCTCGGTGCCGTCCGCGCCAGCAGCGATCAATTCGCGCAGCGAGGCACCGCGCAAGCTTTCGGCGCTGCGCCCCAGCACCCGTGCTGCCTTGGGCGAGATATAGGTGATGAGCCCGCGGCGGTCGGTCTCCCAGAACCAGCCCTGCCCACTTTCCTCAAAGCTGCGCAGGATGTCCTCGGCGCGCGCAGCAATCCGTTCACGCGCATCGCGCAGCGCCCGGCGGCGCTCGGCCGCGCGCCATTCGATCCGCGCGATCAGCACCAGCGTCAAGGCTGCGCCGGTCAGCGCGGCAAAGCTCAGCAGGCCCGGCGCAGCGATCGTCACGAACCCCGCCCAGCTGGCGACGTTGGCGCAGAACAGCGAAGGAATGCGCCCGGAAAACAGCACAGCCGCTGCCGCATTGATGCACACCAGCGTCGCCACGGCCCATTGCCACGGCAGGCCGCCGGCAATCCCTGCGCCCAGCGCATGCCCGGCCAAGGCCATCGGCAGGATATTGGCCACCACCAGCAACGCGATCCCTATCGCAGACCCGGTCGCAGCGCGCCGCTCGATCGCGGCAAACCATCCGCCCACTGCGAACAGCCCGGCCGATACCAGGCCCGCAGCCAGTGCCGGCCAGCCGGGCAGCGAGGGTGAGACGGCTGCCGCCAGACCCAACGCCACCAGCAGCGAGACCGCCATCGGGCGGCTGCGCGGCGGCAAGTAATAGCGTTGTTGTTCCCCGGATGCGCTGGCGCTCTGGGCAATGTCGGCGAGGCGTTCGGGCTCGAGCCGCTCGCCAGCGCGGCGTTCGGGGCTGGCGCGCAGCTCGCTGTCGCAAGTCTCCGCCTGTGCTTCGGACACCCGAGGACGCTCGTCCGCGACTGCGGCCAAGGCGGGTTCGGAATGCAATCTTGCGGGCACGCCTGACATGGACAGCCAATGCGCTGTCACCCCTTGGAAAAGCGTGAATCGAAGCGGTAAACAAGTCGCTTACACGGGCCTCGAATTGCGCCTGCACGGGCCGCCCAGCAGAGCTTGCAAACCGCAGCGGCTGGCTGCATCTTGGCGTCGGCCACGCGCCGCACAACGATACGGCAGGACAAGGGGATCCCATGGCAGACAGCGAAGTAAGGCTCGAGAACGAGGCAGCCCAGTCAACCAATGCATTGGGGCCGCTGATCGGCGTCGCACGCGAGGACTTCGTCAGCGCGGTGGCGCTGCTGCTGCGCGAGACCGCATCCGATCCCACCCGCTTCGTCCGCCACAGCACCGCGATGGCGCAGGACATGGTCAAGATCATGACCGGCAAGAGCGATCTGGCCCCCGATCCCAAGGACAAGCGGTTCATGGATCCGGCGTGGCAATATAACCCTTTCTTCCGCGCCGGCGCGCAATATTACCTCGCCGTGCAGAAAGGTGTGCGCAGCTGGCTGGAGGAGCTCGAACTCGACGAACTCGAACGCAACCGCGCGAATTTCATCGCCAATATCATCCTTGACGGCCTTGCCCCCACGAACACGCTGGCCGGCAATCCGACCGCGCAGAAGCAGATCATCAATTCAGGCGGGCTGAGCCTGATCAAGGGACTGCAGAACGCCTACAATGATCTCGTCCATAACAAGGGCATGGTCAGCCAGGTCGACAAGCGGCCCTTCAAGCTGGGCGAGAACATCGCCACGTCCAAAGGCGCGGTGGTGTACCGCGACGAGATCATGGAGGTGCTGCAATATGCGCCGACCACCGAGGAGGTCTATGCGATCCCGCAGCTGACCATCCCGCCGCAGATCAACAAGATGTACATCAACGATCTGTCACCCGACAAATCGGTGATCAAGTGGCAGCTCGACAACGGCATCCAGACCTTCGTGATCTCGTGGCGCAACCCCAGCAAGGATCAGGGCCACTGGGGCATGGCCGATTACATCGCCGCCTGCGAAAAGGCGCTGGAGGTGGTGTCGGACATTTCGGGCTCGAAGAAAGTTAACGTGTCCGCCGGTTGCTCGGGTGGGCAGACGGCCGCGGTGCTCGCCTCCAAGCTGGCCGCCACCGGCAATCCGATCCTTGGCACGCTGACACTGATGGTGTGCGTGCTCCACCCCAAGCCGACCGATATCGAAGCCGGTTCGCTGGTGAGCGAGAACGGAATGCAGCTCGCCCGCCAGCGCGCGATGAAAGCGGGTGTCATCAAGGCCGATGATCTGGCGCGCGGCTTTGCCTGGCTGAGGCCCAATGATCTGATCTGGAACTACGTCATCAACGACTACCTGCTCGGGCAGGATCCGCCGGCCTTTGACGTGCTGTTCTGGAATGCCGATGCCACCAACCTTTCGGCCAGCCTGATGGGCGACTTCCTGACGCTGTTCGAAACCCTCGCCTTTACCAGGCAGGGCGAGGTCGAGATGGCCGGACACAAGATCGATCTGAGCAAGGTCACCGCCGATCTGTTCATCCTTGGCGGGGTGACCGATCACATCACCCCGTGGAAGGCGACCTATCGTTCGACCCAGCTGTTCGGATCGAAGGATGTCACCTACGTGCTCAGCCAGTCGGGGCACATGCAGGCAATCCTCAACCCGCCGGGCAACCCCAAGGCGAAGTATTACGTCCAGAAGAAGAAGGGCAAGCTGCCCGCCACGGCTGACGAATGGCTGCAGGGCACCGAGGAGGTCAAAGGCAGCTGGTGGCCGCTGTGGATGGAGTGGGTCCAGGCGCGTTCGGGTAACAAGCGGCCCGCACCTGCGAGCCTCGGAAGCGCTACTTACAAGGCCGGCGATCCGGCCCCGGGACTCTACGTCGTCGAAGAAGTCTGATACAGCGATGTTGCGTTGCAGCGTCCAGGGGGACGCTCATGCAGCGCACAATATCTTGCGGGCGCTTTCGTAAGGGATCGACGAAAGCGCCCAAACTCCCCTTCGCGGGGGTCAGAAAGGACGTGAATTCGTGGCCAGTGCAATGGATGATGCGGTCGTCTCGATGGAGGAAGTGGGCGGCCGGACGCTACGGACTGCTGCCTGGCGGCTCGATCAGCCCTCCGATCACCTGCCGATCCTGTTCTTCAACGGCATCGGCGCCAACATCGAGGCGGTGGCCCCGCTCGCGGCAGCGCTTCCCGAGCGCGGGTTCATCATGTTCGATATGCCCGGCACCGGCGAATCACCCGATCCCCTGGTGCCCTACAATCCCTTCACCATGAGCTGGACTGCGGCCCAGCTGCTGGGCAAATTCGGGATCGACGAAGTTGACGTGATGGGCGTTTCCTGGGGCGGCGCGATGGCGCAGCACTTCGCGCTCCAGCACCCGGGCCTCACCCGGCGGCTGACGCTGATCGCGACCACCGCCGGGATGCTGATGGTGCCGGGCAATCCGGCCGCCTTCACCAAGATGGCCAATCCGCGCCGCTACATCGATCCGGAATTCATGAACGAACACTTCGCCACGCTGTATGGCGGTGTCGACAAGGATGGCGCCGGGCACCAGAAGGACAGCCACATCGGTCGCCTCAAGCCGCCTTCCCCGCGCGGCTACATGTACCAGTTGCTGTGTATGCTCGGCTGGACCAGCCTGCCCGCGCTGCCCTTCCTGACCAAGGAAACCCTGATCATGATGGGCGAGGACGACCAGATCGTGCCGCTTGCCAACGGCAAGATTTTGAAGGCGATGATCCCCAATTCGCGGCTGATCACCTTTGCGGGCGGCGGGCACCTGTTCCTGCTGACCCACGCGGACGAAAGCGTGGCCGCGATCCGCGAATTCCTGGATGCGCCGGCGACCGAGCGCGAAGTGCGGCGGATGGCCGAAGTCTGACACCTCGGCCGCTGGACAGCCCGTCCGGATTGCGACATTCTTCCGCGCAAACGGGAGAGAGACCATGGCGCAATACGACCTTATCATCCGCAGCGGCACGATCGTTGACGGCACTGGAGCACCCGCCTTCACTGGCGATGTGGCAATTCGGGACGGATTGATCGCGGCGGTCGGAACGGTGCACGGCAGTGCCGATCAGGAAATCGACGCGGCTGGTAAGATCGTTACTCCGGGCTTTGTCGACATTCACACCCATTATGACGGGCAGGCCACTTGGGATCAGGAAATGGCCCCGTCGAGCTGGCACGGTGTGACCACGGTTATCATGGGCAATTGCGGGGTCGGGTTTGCCCCGGCCCGCCCCGATCGCCACGAATGGCTGATCAGCCTGATGGAAGGGGTCGAGGACATTCCCGGCACCGCGCTGGCAGAAGGGATCACCTGGGATTGGGAAACCTTCCCCGAATATCTCGATGCGCTCGAAAAACTCCCGCGCACTGTCGATATCGGCACCCATGTCCCCCACGGCGCGGTGCGCGCCTATGTGCTGGGGGACCGCGAACAGCCTGGCGCGGTGCCGACCGCTGAAGACATCACCGAAATGAGCCGGATCGTCGAGGAAGGCGTGCGCGCGGGCGCGCTGGGCTTCTCGACCTCGCGCACGGTTCTGCACAAGTCCATCGACGGCGAGCTGGTGCCAGGCACCACCGCCACGGCCGAAGAACTGGTCGCAATCGGCAAGGCGCTTGGCCGCGCCAAGGCAGCGGGCGGGCACGGCGTGTTCGAGATCGCCAGTGACCTCAAGCGCGACTGGAACGAGTTCGAATGGATGGGCCGGCTCTCGCGCGAGGCCGGCATCCCCGTCACCTTTGCCGCGCTACAATCCATCGCCAAGGAACTGCCGCTCGACGAACAAATCGCGCTGATGCGTGCCGAGAACGACAACGGTGCCAACATCGTCGCGCAGATCGCGCTGCGCGGCAACGGCATCATCATGGCGTGGCAGGGCACCGTCCACCCGTTCCGCTTCCGGCCGAGCTGGATGGCGATTGCCGACCTTTCGTGGGAAGAACAGCGGGCAAAGCTTCTCGATCCGGCATTCAAGGCACAGCTGCTGGCCGAACCCAACGACTATACCGATGCCCCCAAGGATATCGGCGGAGTGTTGATGGCGATCAGCATGGGCTGGACGTTGCAATACGAGATGGACCCCGAATTCGACTACGAACCGGCGGCTGATGCCAGCATCAATGCCCGCGCCGCAGCTGCGGGGGTAACCCCTCAGGAATATGCCTATGACTTGCTGTGTCGCGATGAGGGGCACGGCTTCATCTACCTGCCGATCCTCAACTATGCCTATGGCAACCTCGACTTTCTCGTGCCCCTCCAGCACGCCGAGGACACGGTCAACTCGCTGTCCGATGGCGGCGCGCATTGCGGGACGATCTGCGATGCCGCCTCGCCCACCTTCATGCTCGAACACTGGGTCAAGGGTCGCCGCCGGGGCGAGCGCATCAGCCTTGAGCAGGCGATCAAGCGCCAGTGCCGCGACACCGCCGTGCTCTACGGCCTCGAAGATCGCGGGGTGATCGCGCCAGGCTATCTTGCCGATCTCAACGTCATCGACATGGAACGCCTCAAGCTCGGCAAGCCCTGGCTCGCCTTTGATCTGCCCGCAGGCGGCAAGCGGCTGTTGCAAAAGGCGACCGGCTATGTCGCGACGATCAAGAGCGGCGTGGTGACCTTCCGCAACGGGCAATGGACCGGAGCCACCCCCGGCGGCCTGATCCGCGGGCCGCAGCGGGTGGAACTGGCCGAAGCGGCGGAATGATCCGCCGCCCGCACTAGGTCTCGATCACGATGCCCTTGGCCGGGTCGATCTGGCCGGCAACCATGGCGGCAAAGGCGTGGCGCGCCGCCGCGAGGCCCTTGTGGCGTTCGATGGTGACAGTGCCATCGGTGGCCTCGAGAAAGGCGTGCCACGCGGCCGCAACCAGCTTGCCGCCCTCTTCCGCCCCGTGCGCCTTGAAGAAGGCAACCGCGTGGTCAGGGGCGAAAAACAGGGCAGGCTTGGGACCGGCAAGCGGCTCTGCGGCGGCAAAGGTCGAACGGGCCTCGATATGAGTCATGCCCACCAGCGCCGAATGGGCCAGCGCGTCCTGAAAATGGCGATGCATGCGCGCCAGCAGATCAGCGTTGCCGGCAAAGTCAACGCTGACGCTGCGAACCACGCAAAGGCGATCAATTTCGTCATAGGCGCGCACTTCGTCATACAGCCCGCTCGCTTCGACGAAACCGACATTGCCCTTGGAGGTCAGGCCGATGCGGCGGATGCCGGGTGAGGATTGCTGCGCCACGCTGGCAAGGCCCATCGCGGTCTTGGACGACGCGCTGGTGACGATCAATTGCTCGGCGGCGAACCAGCCTTCCCCGCGCAGGAAATATTCGATCAGAAAGCCGGTGCGAAACAGCGGGCCAAAGATCATCCGCTCCGCCTCGCGCGCGGGATCATGCTCAGGGTCGGAGGCAAGCCGGGTGTAGCTGTTGTAGACCGGGCTCATCGGCTGGCGGTAGCCGGTGGTGTCGACAAACCCGCCCTCTGTCACCTTGCCCGGTACGACATCGAGATGGCTCGCCATTGGCAGATAGCCATAGACCCGCTCGCCCACCGCGATCTCGGGATGGCGGCTTTCGATCACCCCCGCATTGCCCCACATCGGCACGATGCCGTAGCCGTCAGGCGCCGGAAAAAAGTCCCAATACTTGAACCCGTCGCCCACCACCGCATAGGTGACATTGTTGGCGGTGACCGAGAAGCTTTCGACCGCGAGCCGCACCGCGCCTTCTGCCAGCGCGGCCAGTGGCACTTCGGCCAGTACGCCATCGGTGAGCGCGTCCTTGCGGACGTGAACCTGAACGGCATTCATCGGCATTCCCCTCCAGTCAGGCGGGGATCACACCCGCATCGGCATCAGCACATAAAGCGCGCGCGAACGCTCGTTCTCGCGGATCAGCGTCGGCGCGCCGGCATCGGCGAGGTGCAGTTCGACCAATTCGGCATCCATCTGGCCAAGGATGTCCTTCAGGTAATTGGCATTGAAGCCGATCTCCATCGCTTCCGCGCCATACTCGGCAGCCAGTTCTTCCGCGGCCGTGCCATTGTCTGGCGAGGTGACCGACAGCGTCACGCGGTCGTTATCCAGCCCGATCTTGACCGCGCGGGTTTTTTCGGTGGCGATGGTCGCGACGCGGTCCACGCCCGAAAAGAACAGCTTGGGATCAACCTTCAGCAGCTTGTCGTTGGCGGTCGGGATCACGCGGCTGTAATCGGGGAACGTGCCGTCGATCAGCTTCGAGGTGAGCACCACGCCCCCTTCGCCGCCCATGGTGAAACGGATCTTGCTGGCGGAAAGATCGATCAGCACATTGCTGTCGAGCGCTTCTTCAAGCAGCTTGCGCAGCTCGCCCACGGCCTTTCGCGGCACGATCACATCGGGCATCCCTGCGGCACCTTCCGGGCGCGGGATGGTGAAGCGCGCAAGGCGATGGCCATCGGTCGCCGCGGCCTTCAGCAGCGGTTCGTCCTCGTCGGTCACGTGCAGGAAGATGCCGTTGAGGTAGTAGCGCGTTTCCTCGGTCGAGATCGCAAAGCGGGTGCGGTCGATCAGCTCGGCCAAAAGGCGGGCCGGCAGTTCGAAGCTGGTCGGCAGATCGCCTTCGACGATCACGGGGAAATCATCGCGCGGCAAGGTCGGCAGCTTGAAGTTGGAACGGCCCGCCTTGACCTCCAGACGGTTATCATTGGTGGTGAGGCTGACCTGGCTGCCTTCGGGCAGCTTGCGTGCAATATCGAACAGCAGGTGCGCCGACACGGTGATCGCGCCCGGCTGATCGACCGACGACGCGCTCATCGTCTCGACCACCTGCAGATCAAGGTCGGTGGCCATCACCCGCACGCTGCCGCCGGCATCGGCATCGATCAGCACGTTGGAAAGAATGGGGATGGTGTTGCGCCGCTCCACCACGGATTGAACATGGGAAAGGCACCGCAGCAGCGTCGCGCGTTCGATCGTGGCCTTCATTGCTTGTCCCTATCAGTCTGCGGTCTTGCGGGGGATGGAAAGGAATCACCCCCAAGCGCCGGAATCTGCGTAAAACCTTAGCGCTCGCCACAATACGGGCAAGTTGGCGACAATGCGAGGGGCGACTGCGTTGGGGATAAGGAGCCTCGCGGCCGACCTTACCTTACCCCAGCATCGCCATTCCGCCGTTCACATGCAGGGTTTCCCCCGTCACATAGGCCGCCTCGCGGCTGGCGAGGAACGCAACCGCAGCGCCGATTTCCGCGCCCTCGCCCATCCGGCCCATCGGGATGCGCCCGTTGATCGCGGCCTGCTGCTTGTCATCGAGGGCGGCAGTCATCGCAGTGCGGATGAAGCCGGGGGCGACGCAGTTGGCGGTGATCCCGCGCGATGCCACTTCCTGCGCAAACGCCTTGGTCATGCCGGTAAGGCCCGCCTTGGCGGCACAATAATTCATCTGCCCGGGATTGCCGGTCGCGCCCACCACGGACGTGATGTTGATAATCCGCCCGAAGCGCGCCTTCATCATCGGCCTGGCCGCTGCGCGCATCAACCGGAAGGCAGCTTCGAGGTTGATGCGGATCACCTCAGCCCACTCCTCGTCCTTCATCCGCATCCCCAGATTGTCGCGGGTGATGCCGGCATTGTTGACCAGAATGTCGATCGTACCGAGCGTGTCGAGCATCGCCGGGATCAGTTCCTCGACCTGCGTGGTGTTGCCAAGATCGCAGGTGATCTCGACATGGCCATCGTGCTCGTGGTGCGGATAGGCTTGGTTGAGTTCATCGCGGAAGGCCCGCAGCTTGGCCGCATTCGAGCCTGACAGCGCCAGCCGCGCCCCCTGCGAAGCGAGCGCGTGCGCGATCGCAGATCCGATCCCTCCCGATGCGCCGGTGACCAGCGCGTTCATCCCCTTCAATGAAAACATCACGCGAGCTCCTTTGCAAAGGCCTCAAGATCGGCCATCGTCACGAGGCTTACCACCTGCGCGTCCTTGTCAATCCGGCTCACCATCGGCCCAACCACCTTGCCGCCCAATTCGACGAAGTGTTCGACGCCGTCAGCCCGCATCGCCAGCACACTTTCGCGCCAGCGCACGCGGCCTGTCACCTGCTCGACCAACAACGCGCGCTCCTCGTCCGGCTCGGTCACGGGGGCGGCGGTAACATTGGCATAGACAGGCAGCGCGAGCGCGGCGAGCGGGGTTTCGGCCAGCGCCTCGGCCATGCGTGCGGCGGCAGGGGCCATCAGCGAGGAGTGGAACGGGGCAGAAACATTGAGGATCATGCCGCGCTTGATCCCGAAGTCCTTGACGAGGCCAACCGCACGCTCGATCGCGCCGGTATGGCCCGACAGCACGACTTGCGCGGGGTCGTTGTCGTTGGCCACCTCGCATACCTCGCCTTGCGCGGCGGCTTGGGCCAACGCCTTGGCCTGTTCCAGGCCCGCGCCCAGCAGCACCGCCATGGTCCCCTCGCCTACCGGCACGGCAGCCTGCATCGCCCACCCGCGCAGCTTGAGCAGGCGCGCCGTGTCGGCGAGGCTGAAGGCCCCGATCGCGCACAGGGCAGTGTATTCGCCCAGCGAATGACCCGCCACGCAGCCCGCCCGTTCAAGCAGCTTGATCCCGAAATCGCGTTCCAGCACGCGCAGCGTGGCAATGGCGTTGGCCATGATGGCCGGCTGGGCGTTCTCGGTAAGAGTGAGCCGGTCATCCGGGCCTTCGCGCATCAAGGCGGAGAGGTTCTGCCGCAAGGCCTCGTCCACCTCGCCGAACACATCGCGCGCAGCCTCGCTTGCCGCAGCAAGCTCCACCCCCATACCGACCTTCTGGCTACCTTGGCCCGGGAAAAGAAACGCGCGCATCATCGCCCTTCGCTCTGTCATCATTTTGGCGCGCGCCGTTACGTCCGCGCGGGCGGGCTGGCAAGGCCGAAGGGCACAACCCTGTTGGCAGAATAATGCCCGATCAGCGCACGTCCGAGGTAAGGAATGCCTGCGCGCTCGCACCAGTAGCGGGCAATGTCCTCCTCGCTCTGGCCGAATTCGACATAGTTTTCCGGCACGTCGGTGATCGCGCCAAGCCTGAGGCCAGCCAGCCGCGGCAGCGTGAGGGCAAGGTGGAAAAACAGGCGATCGATCGAATAGAAATGTTCGGCCACTTCCTCGACCATCAGCACATGGCCGGTGAGATCGGGCATCATCGGCGTGCCCGCGATCATCGCCAGGGTGATGAGGTTGAAGGCTGCCGCCGGCGTGCTGCCATCAAGGCTCGGCTCGACCCCGCTGGTGTCACCTTCCAGCCAGCGCAGCACCCGCCGGATCGCCTCGCGCCCGCCTTCCGAGCGCGCGCTGACCGGCATGTGGCCATGAACACTCTGGCCGATGCCATTGCGATAGAGCGCTGCAAGAAGATAACCGGCATCCGAGAAGCCGATATAGGTCTTGGTCCGCGCGCTCGCATTCATCTGCGCCACTGCTGCCTCGGCGATGCGGTTGGAGCCGTATCCGCCCTTGGCAAACCACACGACGTCGAAGGCCGGATCGTTTGCGCATTCGAGCAGCGCGGTCAGGCGCCGCAGATCGTCACCGGCGAAATGGCCCTGCCGCTCAAAGCATTGCGCGTGGAAGGTCAGGCGGTGCCGGGGAAACTCGGCGTCCACCAGTTCCTCGAGCGCAGTCTGCTGCTCGCGAGTGATCGGGGTGGCCGGCGCACAGATGGCGATATTCGTCATGCGTCCCAGCCTATGGCGCTTGTCAGTCTGTGCGCAAGTCAATAACCAATCGGAATATGGATAACGGGATCATGGCCGGGCCGCTCGAAAAGCGCCCGCTTTTCTTTTGCGGCATCGGCGGATCGGGGATGCTGCCGCTTGCCCAGATCGCGCATGGCCTCGGCTTGTCCGTCGCGGGATCGGATCGCAGCCGCGACCAGGGCCGCACGCCGGAAAAGTTCGCATGGCTCGAAAACCATGGCTTTGCGCTGTTTCCGCAGGATGGCAGCGGCGTGACCTCGCCTGAACAGATCCTTGTCGCTTCTGCCGCGATCGAGGACAGCGTACCCGAAGTCGCCCGCGCCAAGGCGCTCGGTTGCCAACGCCTGAGCCGCGCGGAGCTGCTTTCGGCGCTGTTCAACGATGCCGGTTTCTCGATCGCGATCGGCGGCACTTCGGGCAAATCAACCGTCACCGGGATGATCGCCTGGATCCTCCACGAAGGCGGCTATGATCCCACGGTTATGAACGGGGCGGTGATGAAGAACTTCGTCAGCCCCGACAATCCGTTTGCCAGCGCCCGCATCGGCCGGCGCGATCTGTTCGTCAGCGAAGTCGATGAAAGCGACGGCTCGATTGCGCTCTACCGCCCTACTGTGGGGGTGCTGCTCAATGTCAGCCTCGATCACAAGAGCATCGAGGAACTGCGTGTCCTGTTCGGCAACTTCCTCGCCAGCGCGGGCACCGCCGCGATCAATCTCGATAGCCCCGAGGCCGCAAGTCTGGTGGCGCGAGCGAAAGATCGGGTGACCTTCGCCGTTCACAACACGAAGGCAGACATCACCGTCGAGCCGGATTCGATCGACCAGAGTGATTTCGGCATCCGCGCTGCGGTGATCGACAACCGCAGGCGCGAGGTTTTCCCGCTGATCCTGCCGGTGCCGGGGCTGCACAACCTTGCCAACGCGCTGGCAGCGATTGCGGCGGCGCGCGCGACGGGAATCGGGGTCGGACATGCCGCCTATGCTCTGCGCAGCTTTGCTGGCCTTGCCCGCCGTTACGACGTGATCGGCACCTCGCCTACGGGCATCACCGTGATCGACGATTTCGGCCACAATCCGGAAAAATGCGCTGCCACCTTGCGCACGCTCAAGGCCGGCCACGGGCGGGTGATCGCCTTCTTCCAGCCCCACGGCTATGGCCCGCTGCGCCAGATGGGCGAAGAACTGGCGGCCACCTTTGCCCGCGAACTGGGGCCGGAGGATCTCACCATCATGTGCGATCCGGTCTATTTCGGCGGCACGGTTGATCGCAGCATCGGCAGCGAAAGGATCGTCGCGCTCATCAAGGTGTCGGGCGGCAAGGCCGAACACATCCCGGCGCGCGAGGACTGCGCCGAGCGGATCGTGGCGCTTGCCCGGCCGGGCGACCGGATCGTGGTGATGGGCGCGCGCGACGACACGCTAACCGACTTCGCCCGCGCCATCCTTGCCCGGCTGCCCTGACCAGCAAAATCGCTGATGGAACAAGCGGCAGTGCGCGGTTAGCCTTGGGCCCATGCACCCGCGCGATTTCTCCCTTGATACGCTGCTGGCGAATTGTGCGCAGCGCCATGCCCACCGCCTTGCCACGGTTGATGGCACGCAGCGCCTCACCTGGGGCGAACTCGATGCGCGGGTCACCGCACTCGCCCGCTGGATGCTCGCCCGCGGGATCGCCCCCGGGGATCGCATCGCGCTGCTGCTCACCGACGGTGCGCCGTTCCTCACCACCCTGCTTGCCGCGGGCCGGATCGGGGCAATCGCGGTGCTGCTCAACTGGCGGCTCGCCCCGGCCGAGATCGCGTGGATCTGCAGCAATGCCCAAGTCGCCATGACCTTCGCCAACCCCCGCTTTGCCGACCTCCTCGCCGGAGCCGAGGCGGGCGAAGTGCAGATGGTGGACGAAGCCCACGCGCCTGACGGCCTGTTCGAAACCGCCGCCACCACGGCCCATGTCCCGCAGCTGCATCCCTATGACTTGGGCCTTGGCCTTGCTCCCGATCGCCCGCTCTACATGATGTACACCAGCGGCACGACCGGGCGGCCCAAGGGCTGCCTGCAGGCCGGCAGCGCGGTTGCGACGAGCGCTCTGGGCTTTGCCCAGCATCGCGGCTTCGGTGCTGACGAGGTGCTGCTCTCGGTCAACCCGCTGTTTCACGTGGTGGGGATGCAACAGGTGGCCGCGATGCTCGCCTGCGGCGGGACGAGCGTGTTCGCCGGCCGCGATGATGATAGCGCCGCGATCCTCGATCTGCTCCACCGTGAAGGCTGCACCACCACCAGCGCCTTTCCCACGATCTGCTTCCCGTGGCAGGCGATGGAACCGGTGCGCGGCGGGGTGATGCCACTCACCAATTACACCGGCGGAGCGGGCATGGGGCGGCCGCAGATCTACGAATTCATCGAGAAGGACTGGGGCGCACGGGTGGTCGGCGGCTACGGCCAGACCGAGATCTGCGGCTTTGCCACCTTCATCGACTATGCCGACATGCTCGAAGCCCCGCGTTCGATCGGCTGGACGCTGCCGCATGTGACGATGACGGTGCTCGACCCGGAGGGCAACCACCTGCCTCCCGGCGAGGAAGGCGAACTCGCCTTGCGCGGCCCCTCGGTCATGCTCGGCTACTGGCGCAACGAGGAGGCAAGCGAAGCGGCGTTGGGCCACGGCTGGCTGCGCACCGGGGACCTCGGCACGATGGACGCGCGCGGGCGCGGCTATCTGCTCGGCCGCGCCAAGGAGCTGATCAAGACCGGCGGAGAGAATGTCTATCCGGCCGAAGTCGACGCGGTGTTCGCTGCCATGCCCGAAGTCGCCGATGCCGGCTGCTGCGGGGTGCCCGACAAGCAGTGGGGCGAGGCGGTCAAGGCCTTTGTTGTGCTCAAACCCGGCCACTTTCTCACCCGCGAGGAAATCACAGCGCGCTTCAAGGGGCAGATCGCCGGCTACAAGCGCCCGCGCTATATCGAATTTGTCGATCAGCTGCCCCGCGATCCCATCGGCAAGCTGCTGCGGCGGGAATTGTCGGCCAGGCCGGTGACGCCCGATCAGGCCGCGTAATTTTGACTCAATATTGACGAAAGTGACATCCCGCCGTCACTTTATCATGACATCTCTTCGCCCAAGACTGTTGGGTTATCCGATGTTCGCCCTGCGAACAGACAGATGCGCAAGCAACGGCAAACGCGCATGCTGAAAGGCTTTGAAGCAGTGGGCGACACTGCCAAAAAGCCATCGGCAATATCGCACGCGCTGCTGGCGCGAGCGCGGAAGAAGGGATCCAAAATGCGGATTGCGATTATCGGTACCGGCAATGTCGGAAGTGCGCTCGCCCGCGGATTGAAGGAAAAGGGCCACCCCGTGACACTCGGGGTGAGAGACACTGCCTCGCCCAAGGCACAGGAGCTTGCCGGGGAAACCATGGCCGCGCTGGCTTCCCCGGCCGAGGCGGCAGCGGCATCGGAAGTGGTCATCCTGGCGCTGCCCTGGTCGGGTTTGCAGCAAGCGGTGGAGCAACTTGGCGATCTGTCGGGCAAGATCGTGATCGACTGCACCAACCCGCTCGGCATGACCGATGGCGAGCTGGTTCTGACCATCGGCCACGATACCAGCGGGGGCGAGACCGTGGCTGGCTGGCTGCCTCATGCCAGAGTGGTCAAGACCCTCAACACGGTTGGTGCGGAGATGATGCAGGACAATGCCGCACTTATGCATCGGCCGGTGATGTTCATGGCAGGCGATGATGCGGCCGCTAAGGCCAGTGTAGCGCAAATCCTGCGGGACCTTGGATTCGAACCGCTCGATGCCGGTGACATCACCAAATCGCGCCTGCTCGAACCTTTCGGCCTCGTCTGGATCAACCAGGCGCTGTTCCGGGGCAAGGGGCGGGACTGGGCATTCGCCGCATTGCACCCCGCCCACGAGACAAGCGCGTAGCGCCGCCTTGGCGTGCCTCGCAACGCGCGCCTTCGCCCTATGATGCCTCCAGCGCCTTGCGGCCCTGTTCCTCCCGTTCAACGGCGCGCAGGAATGCGGGCCGCGCCGTCAACCGCGAACGATATTCCTTCAGGCTTTGCGGAACGCCCTCATCCAGCCCCACGCTTTGCGCCAGGATCAGCGCGTAGCCGACACAGATATCGGCAACAGTGAAGCGGTCGGCGCACAGGAATTCGCGGCCCTCGAGCCGCTGCTCTGCCTTGATGAGGCGCTTGTGGAACCACTTGGCGTAAGCCTGACCAGCCGCCTCAAGGCCCTTGTCCTTCTCGAACAGGCAGAAGCGCATATAGACCGTCTGCGGAAAGGTGATCGTCGCATCGGCGTGGTAGGTGTAGTCCAGATATTCGCCATAATCGCGCGCGCCCGGTGCGATAGCCAGCGGGGTATAACCATCGCGGGTGGCAAGGTAATGCGCAATCGCGCAGCTTTCGGTCATCTGCATCGCGCCATCCACCAGCAGCGGCACCGTCCCCAGCGGGTTGATGGCCATATAGTCGGGCGCGAGGTAGCGCGGCGGGAACGGGAGTATCCTGAGGTCGATATCGACCCCGGCTTCCTCCGCAGCCCAGGTCGCGCGCAGACCGCGCGATCGGGCACAGGTGTAAAGGACAGGTTTGGTCATGCCGGGGGAATTAATGCCCCTCGACCGCGCCCACACCCAGCACTTTATGTAGGACGAAAGCTATGATTGCGCCGAGGATCAGACCGAATATCGCCGACAGCGTGGTCGCGGTGAGCCAGCCGAGCACGCCGCCGGCCACCCCTGCCATTTCGTGCACCGCGTGCTCGGCTGCGTGGATCGTGCGGTAAAGACCGTTCCAGCCAATCTTGTGCAGGCTGTCGACCACGATATGCCCGCCGACCCACAGCATCGCCGCCGTACCAACCACCGAAAGCGTGGCGAGCAGCCTCGGCACGAAGCGCAGCAGCATACGCCCGAAGGCCTGTGCACTGGCGCTGGCCTTGCCGGTCAGGTGCAGGCCGATATCGTCGAGCTTCACAATCAACCCGACCGCGCCATAGACCGCAAGGGTTATCACCACCGCCACCAGCGCCAGCGCCGCCGCCCGCATCACCAGGCTTTCGCCGGCCACCTCGGCCAGCGCGATCGCCATGATCTCGGCCGATAAGATGAAGTCGGTGCGGATCGCCCCGGCGACGCGCGCGTTTTCGAAGGCGACCGGATCGGCAATTTCGTCCCCCAGCGTCGCGCCGTGCCGGGCGAAACCCATTTTTTCCATCACCTTTTCAGCGCCTTCGTAAGCGAGGAAGGAGCCGCCGACAATCAACAGCCAGGGGATCGCCGCAGGCAGGAATTCGGACAGCAGCAGCGCGCCGGGCAAAAGGAAGACCAGCTTGTTCTTGAGGCTGCCCTTGGTGATCTTCCAGATAATCGGCAGTTCGCGCGCGGGCGAGAGGCCGGTGACATAACCCGGCGTCACCGCCGCATCGTCGATCACTACGCCCGCTGTCTTGGTGCCGGCCTTGCCCGCCGCCAATCCGATGTCGTCGATCGAAGCCGAGGCAGCCTTGGCGATCACCGAAATATCATCGAGCAGTGCGACCAGTCCTGACGGCATGGTGAAATCCCCGCGGTGCGAATCATGCAAGCATCAAATGCCCCGACTGCCCGTCCGGTTCGCGTGCAACAAGACTTGCAATTGCCCCGCAAAGCTGTAAGGGGCCGCGCTTCGCATGGGAACCGCCCGGCGATTATGGAAGAAAGCCGGAGGGGCCCCGTCCAGACACGGACGGATCAGCCAGCGATCGGCATGGTAGTGAAAGGACGCAAGATGGCGCTCTACGAGCACGTCTTTCTTGCGCGTCAGGATCTGAGCCAGGCTCAGGTTGACGCGTTGGCGGCGCAAGCCACCGAAATCGTCGAGGCTGGCAACGGCAAGGTCACCAAGACCGAGACCTGGGGTCTCAAGTCGCTCGCCTACAAGATCGAGCGCAACCGCAAGGCGCATTTCGTGCTGCTCAACATCGACGCACCCGGCTCGGTCGTGGCCGAGCTCGAGCGTCAGACCCGCATCAATGAAGACATCATCCGCTACATGACCATCCGCGTGGATGCCCATGAGGAAGGCCCGAGCGTGATGATGCGCAAGAACGAACGCGAGCGCAAGCGCCGCGAAACCCGTGAGGAGCGCGACTGATGGCACGCCCGTTTTTCCGCCGCCGCAAGTCCTGCCCGTTCGCGGCCAAGGACGCCCCCAAGATCGATTACAAGGACGTGCGCCTGTTGCAGGGCTTCATGTCCGAGCGGGGCAAGATCGTGCCCTCGCGCATCACCGCCGTCTCGGCGAAGAAGCAGCGTGAACTGGCCCAGGCGATCAAGCGCGCCCGCCAGATCGGTCTGCTGCCCTTCATCGTGAAGTAAGAGGAGAAGGACCCATGGATATCATTCTCCTTGAGCGCATCGAAAAGCTCGGCTCGATCGGCGATGTTGTCACCGTGAAGGACGGCTATGCGCGCAACTTCCTGCTGCCGCAGAAGAAGGCGCTGCGCGCTAACGAAGCGAACAAGAAGGTGTTCGAGGCCAACCGTGAGCGTCTGGTGGCTGAAAACGCTGCCCGCCGCGCGGATGCCGAAGCACAGGGTGAAAAGGTTGCGGGTGCCGAAGTGGTGCTGATCCGCGCCGCATCCAATGCCGGCCAGCTTTACGGCTCGGTCAGCGTGCGCGACATCGTCGCCGGCCTCGCCGAGCAGGGCCATAGCGTCGACAAGCGCATGGTGATCCTCGGCGCGCCGATCAAGACGATCGGCATGCACGACGTGACCGTCGCCCTGCACCCCGAAGTGCGCGTTACCATCAAGGCCAATGTCGCCCGTTCGGACGACGAAGCCAAGCTGCAAAGCGAAGGCATCGACGTGCTCGCGGCGATGTTCGAAGACGAACAGCGCGCGATCGAGGAACAGGCCGATGCCACCCGCATCGATACCAGCCTCGAGCCTGGCGAAATCCCGGCCGAACTGATGGACGGCGGCGAGGACGCGTAAGCTTCCCGGCCATCCGGCCAGCCAGACACAGCAGGGCGCGAAGATCACCCGATCTTCGCGCCCTGCTTGTAAACGGCGCCGGCAAACGCCAAGGTGCTGCCATACAACGATAACAAGAACGGAGCAGAGCACCTGCCATGATCGATATTCCCGCTATCCTCGGCGAACTTCAACAGCACTATGACGACGCGGTGCGCACCTTGCGCGACGACGTGATCGCCTTCGGACGCGATGGCACCATGCCCCCGCCACAGCGCCGGGAAGATGGCAGCTACGCCTATCCGCAAATCACGCTGACCTATTCCGGCATCGGTACCCCGCGCGATCGCAGCCGTGCCTTCGGACGGCTCGAACTGCCCGGCACCTACACCACCACCATCACCCGGCCCGATCTTTTCGCCGGATACCTCACCGAACAGCTGACGCTGATTGCGGCCGAGTACGAGGTAGAGATCACGGTCGAACGCTCGCGGCAGGAAATCCCTTTCCCCTATGTGCTCGATGGCGCGGCCGGCGCAGCGATGGTCGGCATTGCGCCGCAGGAAATCGCCGCCCACTTCCCCTCGACCGACCTTGCCCTGATCGGCGACGAACTGGCCGACGGGATCGAGTTTGCCGAAGATCAGGCCATGCCGCTTTCGCTGTTCGACGGCTTGCGCACCGATTATTCGCTCGCCCGCCTAAAGCACTATACCGGCAGCGAAGTCAGCGACTTTCAGGACTTCATATTGTTTACGAACTATCACCGCTATGTCGATGAATTCGTGAACTGGGGTGCCACCCAGATCGGAACGGACGGCTATCTCGCGCTGACCGGTGCCGCCGGGCTAGACATCCGCGAAACCACCGAACACGCGCAAGACCAGCTTAACGACACCGCGTGGCGCCGTCACCAGATGCCCGCCTATCACCTGATGCGTGCGGACGGACGCGGGATCACCCTCGTCAATATCGGTGTCGGGCCGTCCAACGCCAAGACCATCTGCGATCACCTGGCGGTGCTGCGCCCGCATGCATGGCTGATGATCGGCCATTGCGGGGGCTTGCGTTCCACCCAGAAGATCGGCGACTTCGTGCTTGCCCACGCCTACCTGCGCGACGATCACGTTCTCGATCCGGTGCTGCCGCCCGAAGTGCCGATCCCGCCGATTGCCGAAGTGCAGCAGGCGATGGCCGCAGCCGCCGAGCGGGTCAGCGGCGTACAGGGCGCGAACCTCAAGCAGCGGATGCGCACCGGCACGGTTGTGACCACCGATGATCGCAATTGGGAGCTGCGCTATTCCTCCTCGGCCAAGCTCTTCTCGCAAAGCCGCGCGATCGCGATCGACATGGAAAGCGCTACCATCGCCACGCAGGGCTACCGTTTTCGCGTGCCTTACGGCACGCTGCTGTGCGTTTCGGACAAGCCGCTCCACGGCGAGATCAAGCTGCCCGGGCAGGCCAACAAGTTCTACGAGGAAGCCATCGCCGCACACTTGCAGATGGGCATCGTCGCCTGCGCGATGCTGCGGGACGAGGGCGACCGCCTGCATTCGCGCAAGCTGCGCGCGTTCAACGAACCGCCCTTCCGCTAAAGACAGCGCGAGCGTGCCGCCGTTCCGCCAGGAAACGGCGGTCTTGCCCTTTGCCTTACAGGTCGTCCTTGCCGCCCGTCAGCTCGATTTCCTTGTCGTCGGCGGTCTCGGCGATGACCGCGATCACAGCATCGAGCTTATCTGCCGAAATGTCATCGAAAACCTTGGCGACAAAATAGACCACGCCGCCGCGGATTTCCCAGCTGCCGAACTTGGTCTGGCCCGCGGCCTCAAGCAGGGCCAGCGCTTCCTTGCCGCCAATCTCGTTTTGCGACATGATCGCAGCAGGGGCAAACACCTCGCGGATCACCAGTCCTCCGACTTCCTCGGTCTTGCCCCCGACGAACACGATCTGCGAACGCTCTTCCTTCTTCCAGCTGATGACGATCTTGTAATCGCCGTCATCGTCGATTTCATACTTGGTTCCCCGCGCATCGAGACGCTGCTCGACACTGGCATCCTTCGCCGCGGCCGACGCTGCGGTGGCCAGAAGAAGCCCCGCGGCAGCAAGGGCAGGCATCGACAGGCCGTAACGTGCATTCATGCGATTTTCTCCAGCAGCGCCCAAACAGCGCGGGGCGGTCTTAGCGCAGTTCTTGTGCCGCTACTTGGATTTTTTGGTAGGACGGGCGCAGAATGATGCGCCGGCCGCTCGCGGCTGGTCCGGCACAGTCAATTGATCGGAGGATGCGCAATGCCCCACCCTGCCCTGTCCCGCTCGATCGCCGGGCGCGTTGCGATCATCACCGGTGCAGCGAGCGGCATGGGACGGGCGACCGCGCGCCTGTTCGCCAGCGAAGGCGCAGCCGTGGCGGTCATCGATCTCGACCTTGCCGCCTGTGAGGCGGTGGCGGCGGAATGCGGGGGCGTCGCGCGGGCCTATGCGCTCGACGTCGCAGATGGCGAAGCGATTGCGCAGGTGGTCGCGCAGATTGCCGCCGACTTCGGGCGGATCGACATTCTGGTGAACAATGCCGGCGTCTCCAGCTTCTGCGGCCTCGATGATCCGGCCTACGAGGAAGTGTGGCACCGCGCGCTCGGCGTAATGCTCACCGCCCACCAGCGCATGGTGCGCGCCGCCTTGCCGTGGCTGCGCCAGAGCGATGCCGCGCGAATCGTCAACATCGCCAGCACCGAAGGCCTCGGCGCAACCCCGGGCGATACGCCCTATGTCGCAGCCAAGAGCGGCGTCATCGGGCTGACCCGCGGCCTCGCGGTCGATCTCGGCCCCGAGGGGATCACCGTCAACTGCATCTGCCCTGGCCCGATCCGCACCGCGATGACCGATGCCGTGGCCGAGGAGCACAAGCTGATCTTCGCCAAACGCCGCACCGCGCTCAAACGCTATGGCGAGCCGGAAGAAGTCGCGCATATCACCCTGTCGCTGGTGCTGCCGGCGGCGAGCTACATCACCGGTGTGGCGATCCCGGTCGATGGCGGGCTGATGGCGCGGAATGCGTGAGGCGGCTATCCGCGCCCCTTGGTCTTGGTCGTCCCGCCCGCATTGGCGGCGATGAAGTCGATGATCTGACCGGCCACATCCTTGCCCGTCGCGCTTTCGATGCCTTCCAGACCTGGCGAGGAATTGACCTCCATGATGACGGGGCCATGATTGCTGCGCAGCATATCCACCCCGCACACATTCAGCCCCATGCGCTTGGCCGCGCGCACCGCGGTCGAGCGTTCCTCGGGGGTGATCTTGATCACCTGCGCCGAGCCGCCGCGGTGCAGATTTGACCGGAACTCGTCCGGCGCACCGGTGCGCTTCATCGCCGCGACCACCTTGCCACCCACCACCAGCGCGCGAATGTCGGTGCCGCCGGCTTCCTTGATGAATTCCTGCACGAGGATGTTGACGTTGGCCCCGCGAAACGCCTCGATCACTGACTTGGCGCTGCTCATCGTCTCGGCCAGCACCACGCCGATACCCTGCGTGCCCTCGATCAGCTTGATCACCACTGGCGGGCCCTTCACCGCCTTGATGATTTCCTCGGCCGCCTTGGGATCATTGGCATAGGCGGTGAGCGGCAGGCCGAGGCCGTGCTTGGCGAGGATCTGAAGGGAGCGCAGCTTGTCGCGGCTGCGCCCGATCGCCACGCTCTCGTTCAGCGACCAGATGCCGCGCATTTCGAATTGCCGCAGGATTGCAAGGCCGTAATTGGTGATCGAGGCCCCGATGCGCGGGATTACCGCATCATAGGCGGCAATCGGCGCGCCGTTGTAGAACACCTCGGGACGGTGGCTGGCAATGTGCACCGTGCAGCGCAGCGTGTTGAGGATATCAAGGCTGTGACCGCGTGCCTCGGCAGCCTCCTTGAACCGGCGGTGCGAATAGAGATTCGGATTGCGCGCCAGCATCGCGATTTTCATGGGAACCCTTTCGTGCCGGTATCTTACCGGCGGCCCGGCCCCATAGCCGCGTTTTGTGACGATTGCAGCCACGAATGACCGCTATCGACAACCATCCGACGCCGGAGCGCGGTGCGCCCGATCAGCATCGGAAATTGCATCTGGGAACGATCCGCAAGACTGATTTCCGCCCGGAACGTAACGTTACCGATCGATAGCGGCGTCTTTATGACGAAGCGCTCCTGGCTTTCGCCGTTGGAGCTGGTGATGCCGCGCACGTCGACATGCACCGCCTCGCAGTGGTGGCGTACCCCGCCCCAGTCGACCGCGAAGCGCACGTAGCGTTCGCCATCACGCAGGAAATCGTCGAGCACGTGGGCGTGGAGCGAGGAAGTGCGCGCGCCGGTATCGATCTTGGCGGGGATTCCGGCAAGGCCAAGCTCGGGCAGGCAGACCAGCTCGCGCCAGCCCACGACCATAAGACTGCGCGTTTTGCTCAAGGCAGGATCGCCCTCCCATCCCCGCCCTCGCTTCCGGGCAGGGCCAAACCCGGCGCCCGCGCGCCAAGCACAGGACAAGCCGCCGACAAGTGGCGAAGATTCATGTGGCGCTCCCCCCAGCCTGTATCAAGCATCAGCAATAGGGGTGCGGGCCCGAACGGCCAAGTCCCCTTCCCCACCAAGGTCGGATCAGGCCGCAAGGAAGCGCAAAATCGCTTCGCCCAGCTCGGGCTTGGTCGCGCTGTCGAGGTGGCCGCCGGGGACTTCCTCATAGGTGGCCGCAGGCAGCAGATCGGCAAGGTCGCGCGCCGAGCCATTATCCTGATCCTTCGCGCCGCAAATCACCAGCGCCGGGCAGGTGATATTGGCAAGGCCGGCCAGATCGAGATCCTCGAACGCCCCCAGCAACAGGCGCGCCGCGACGCGGTCGACCCCTTGCGACTTCAGGAACTGGCGAGAAAGCCAGGCCGGATCGTCGCGGGTGATGGTGTCGAATTCGTCGATCACGCGGGTGAAGAACCCTGCGCGGCGCTTCCAGTCGGCAAGACCCGCAACCCCCATCCCCGCCAGCACCAGCCTGCGCGGGGCGAAGACGCCAGTCGCGCAGCCATGCGCCGCCGTGCGCGCGCCCAGCGAGAAACCGACGAGGTCATACTCGCCCTCGGCAAGCCCCAGATGGTCGAGCAGCGCAGCAACATCGCGCACCAGCACCCCGGAGGGATAGCGGGCGGGATCCTGCGGCGCCTCGCTTGCCCCGTGGGCGCGGAAGTCGGGCATGATAGCGCGGAAGCCTGCCTCAGCCAGCCGGGCGGCGTGCCCCCACTTGATCCAGTTCATCTGGGCCGAGGAAAACAGCCCGTGCAGCAGAATGACCGGGCGGCCCTCCCCTTGCCTATGGATAGCAATGGTCGTGCCGTCGAAGGAGGTGAAATGTTCAAGGCTCATCGCAGCCGCAGCCCCTGCTGCTCCATCCGCCACTGGGCCAAGGCAATACGATCCTGCCCGAAGAACGGCTCACCCGCGAACACGAGGGTCGGCACGCCCCAATGGCCGGCGGCTTCGAGCGCGGCCTGATTGGCGGCGATTTCGGCATCGAGCGCTTCTGCATCGGCCGTCGCTTCGGCATCAAGCTCGGCCAGATCAAGCCCCGCCCGCGCTGCCGCTTCGGCCAGATGATCGCCCTCGTGCCAGTTATCAACCGCGCCTGACCAGATCACCTTCGACACCTCGTCGGCAAAGGCCAGCCCCGCCCCGCGCCGCTCAGCCGCCTGCCCCAGACGGCAGAGGCGATGGATATAGGGCTGATCGGCAGCAATCTCGCGGGTCATGAGGTTTTGCACCACCGGATCGGGACGCGGCCAGCGATAGGGAATTTCGAGCCATTCGGCCACGCGCGCGGCATCCAGAAAGATGTAGCGCCCGACATTGGGGCTGCCGGTGAAGAGCAGCGACGGATCGCGGATCGCAATCGGCAACACGGTGCGCAGGGCGATCGTCACATCATACTGCGCGGCCAAGGCGCGATAACGCCCCACGGCAAGGTAGGAATAGGGCGAGCGAAAGCTGAAGAACAGATCGGCGTGAAGTGTCATGGCCAAGATGTTAGCGTGGTTCGCGCTGCGGAGCCAGAGCAGGCTTGTTAATAATAAGCCTACTTATTATAAGTGCACGCATGAGTATCGAAACCGGTTACCGACTCGCTGACAATTCGCGCCAGCTGCGCCGCCTGTTCGACGAGCGGGTGCGCAGCCTCAGCCTCACCGGCCCGCAGGCGCGGCTGCTGCTCTCGCTCGAACGCAATCCGAAGGAGAACCAGGCCTTCCACGCCGAGCGGCTGGAAATCGAGCCGATCACCCTGACCCGCATCGTAGACCGGCTGGAGGAGGCCGGGTGGGTCGAACGACAGGCCGATCCCGCTGATCGGCGCGCGCGCATACTCCACCTCACCGACAAGAGCCGCGGGATCGTCACAAGGCTGCGGACCAGTGTCGAAGGCCTGTTCGAGGATATGCTGGAAGGCTTTTCGGCCGACGAACGTGCGCTGTTTGCCGCGATGCTCGAACGCATTGCGCTCAATCTTGCCGCCGCTCGCCATCCGGAGGTCGTCAATGGCTGAAGCCGATCCTGCCATTGCTCGCGAGGCCGCGTTCGCCGTCCCCGCCACCCCGGCGCGGCGTGCGTGGGGCCGCTGGGCGCTGATGCTCGCCGTGCCGCTGGCGCTGCTCGTCGGGGCCGTGCTCTACTGGCAAAGCCTTGCGGGCAAGGTGTCGACGGACAATGCCTATATCAAGCAGGACATGGTTGCGGTCAGCGCCGAAGTCGGCGGGCGGATTGTCGAGGTGCGGGTGAAGGATGGCTCGCAGGTAGCCGCGGGCGACCTCTTGTTCCGCATCGATCCCGAATCCTTTCGCCTGCAACTGGCCGAGGCCGATGCCGCGATCGCGGCGGCCCAGGCCAATGTGATCGCGCTCAGCAACGCCTCCGCGCTCACCGGCACCGACATCGCGGCCGCACGCAGCGATGTCGCCTTTGCCGAGGCCCGCTTTGAGCGGGTGCGGGCGCTGCGCGAGAAAGGTTTTTCGACCAAGGCCGATTATGAAGCGGCTGAACAAGCCGTGGTGCAGGCACGCGAGGCAGTGGCCCTTGCCCAGGACCGTCAGCGCGAGGCGCGCGCAAGGCTCGCGACCGGATCGGCGGTGCCCGGGGTCAATCCGCAAATCGCCGCCGCCCAGGCGCAGCGCGCGAATGCCGAACTCGCCTTGCGCCGCACCGAAGTGCGCGCGCCCGTCGCCGGCCGGATCGCGCAGGCCGAGCGGCTCCAGCTTGGCCAGCAGGTCGTCCCCAACCTTCCCGTGCTGACGCTGGTGCGCGCCGGATCGACCTATGTCGAAGCCAATTTCAAGGAGACCGATCTGGCCGACATGGCGGTCGGCCAGCGCGCCGAGGTGCGTTTCGATGCCTATCCCGATCTGGTGCTGAAAGGCCGCGTTGCCAGCATCGGCGCGGGGACGGGCGCGGAATTTTCGGTGCTGCCCGCGCAGAACGCCACCGGCAACTGGGTCAAGGTGACTCAGCGCGTGCCGGTGCGCATCGCGCTCGAAGGCGAAAGCCCGCGCCCGCTGATCGCCGGGCTGTCGAGCGAGGTGACGGTGTTCACTGACAAAGCCCCCGCGCGCTGAAATGGCAAGCCTCGCCGCGCCCGCGCCTGCGCTGGCCGATACCGCCGAACTTGAAACCCGCAATTACCCGCTGATGATCGTCGGGGTGATGGCGGCATCACTGCTCCAGATCCTCGACACCACCATCGCCAATGTCGCCCTGCCGCATATGCAATCGACGTTGGGGGCGACAGTCGATACCATTTCCTGGGTGCTGACCAGCTACATCATCGCCTCGGCCGTAGCGCTGCCAATCACCGGCTGGCTGGCCGACCGCATCGGCGCGAGGCGGCTGTTCATCGGCTCGGTCGCGGGCTTCATCCTCGCCTCGATGCTGTGCGGGCTGGCGCAGAGCCTGGAGGAAATGGTGATCTTCCGCGCACTGCAAGGCGTAGCCGGGGCCTTCATAGCCCCGCTCAGCCAGTCCTTCATGCTCGATGCCACCCGCCCCAGCCGTCATCCGCAGATCATGGCAGTGTGGGGCATGGGGATCATGATCGGCCCGATCCTTGGCCCCATCCTTGGCGGCTGGCTGACCGAGACTGCCAACTGGCGCTGGGTATTCTTCGTCAACCTGCCGGTGGGCGCGCTCTCGCTCGCCGCGCTGATCGCGTTTCTGCCGCACCGGCCG
This sequence comes from Erythrobacter sp., assembly GCA_046296035.1. Classification (GTDB taxonomy): domain Bacteria; phylum Pseudomonadota; class Alphaproteobacteria; order Sphingomonadales; family Sphingomonadaceae; genus Erythrobacter. The sequence goes on from JBKBLZ010000001.1 coordinate 520,698, forward strand.
CAGCGGATGCGGCGGTTCGACATCACCGGATTCGTGCTGTTGGCGCTGGCGCTTGCGGCCTTCCAGCTGCTGCTTGATCGTGGGCAACAAAAGGACTGGCTCGCCTCGGCCGAGATCTGGGCCTATCTGCTGGTTACGCTCTCGGCGACCTGGATGGTGGTGATCCACTTCGCCACCGCCAAGGCCCCGATGTTCGAGCGCGCGCTGTTTGCCGATCGCAACTTTGCCATCGCGCTGGGGTTCATGGTGGTGATCGGGATCGTGATGTTCGCGGTGATGGCGCTGCTGCCGCCGATGCTCCAGAACCTGTTTGGTTATGGCGTGATCGACACCGGCATGGTGCTGATGCCGCGCGGGGTGGGGATCCTGATCTCGATGCAGGTGTCCGGCCTGATGATGCGTCGCGGCATCGACGCCAGGCCGGTGGTGGCGGGCGGCTTCCTGATCTGCGCGGTTTCGCTGTGGCAAATGGCCCACTGGTCGCTCGAAGTGGATGCGATGCACGTGGTCATCAGCGGGTTGTTGCAGGGGCTGGGCATGGGGCTGGTGTTCATTCCCTTGCAGGTGAGCGCCTTTGCCACCCTGTCCCCGCGCCTGCGCACCGACGGATCAAGCCTGCTCAACCTGCTGCGCTCGCTCGGCGCATCGGCGGGAATTTCGTGGATGACGGTGCTGCTCGCCCGCAACATCCAGACCAGCCATGCCGATCTCGGTGCCAACATCACCGCTGCAACGGGAAGCCTCGTCGATATCTCCACCATCGACCGCTTCCAGGTGTTGGGCGACGCGGCAATGGGCGTGATCGATGCCGAGGTGAACCGCCAGGCGGCAATGATCGCTTATATCGACGATTTCTGGGCGATGATGTGGATCACGCTTGCCGCCGCCCCGCTGACGCTGCTGATGCGCCGCAACGCCGCGCCGGCAGGGCCGGTGGCGCTGTCGGAATAGGCGGCTATCTGAAAAAGCACTGGGTTCCGGCGTAGAGCATCTCGACCGTGTCGCCCGCGATAAACCCGCCGACCGCCTCGCCGAGCGCGAATTCCTCACCCAGCGTGCTGCCTTCGACCTGCGCGAAGCCGGGCGCGGCCTCAACCACGCTGCGCGCCGTCCCGACCTGCACCTCGCCCGCCAGCTTCACCGTGCCGCTTGCCGGAATGTCTCCATCCTGCGCCAGGTGCCAGTTCCAGCCGACCATACGGCCTTGCTGGAAATGCACGGTCAGCCCGCCGGGAAAGTCGGTGAAGGTCACCGGGCCTGCCCCGCATTCAGCATTCGCCCCCGTGCGCAGCAACGGCCCGAGCGCCTTGGCGAGCGCGGTTTCAACCTCTTTCTGGCCGGCAGCAAAATAGAAGGCCTCCGCCCCCGCAGCCAGTCCTTCGCCCCGCAGTTCGACGGCATTGGCTGCAACCTCGCCCGCAGGCGCGCCGCCCTGCTGCCGCTGCGCCGGGCTCGGCACATCACCGCTGTCGCAGCCTGCCAGCACCAGCGCAGCGGCAAGCACAAGGAGCGCGGGCCGCATCGGCCTCAGCCCTTCTTCAAATGCCGGCGGCCGAGCAGTTCGGCGATCTGCACCGCGTTCAGGGCGGCGCCCTTGCGCAGGTTGTCGGAGACGCACCACAGGGTCAGGCCGTGCTCCACCGTCGGGTCTTCGCGCACACGGCTGACGAAGGTCGCCGCATCGCCGACGCATTCCACCGGGGTGATATAGCCGCCATCCTCACGCTTATCGATCAGCATCACGCCGGGCGCCTCGCGCAGGATATCCATCGCCCGTTCGGCTGAAATCTCGTTCTCGAACTCGATGTTGACCGCTTCGGAATGGCCCACGAACACCGGCACGCGCACGCAGGTCGCCGTCAGCTTGATCCTGGGATCGAGGATCTTCTTGGTTTCGACCACCATCTTCCATTCTTCCTTGGTCGAACCATCGTCGAGGAAGACATCGATATGCGGGATGACGTTGAAGGCAATCTGCTTGGTAAACTTGGCCGGTTCGAGCGGATCGCCGACGAAGATCGCGCGGCTCTGGGCGAAAAGCTCGTCCATGCCGGCCTTGCCCGCACCCGAGACCGACTGGTAGGTTGACACCACCACGCGCTTGATCGTCGCCGCATCGTGCAGCGGCTTCAAGGCCACCACCAGCTGCGCGGTCGAGCAGTTGGGGTTGGCGATGATGCCGCGGTTCCTGTAAGCGTCGATCGCGTCCGGGTTCACTTCCGGCACGATCAGCGGCACGTCGGGATCCATGCGGTAGAGCGAGGAATTGTCGATCACCACGCAGCCCGCAGCCGCTGCCTTGGGGGCATAGTCCTTGGCCGGCCCAGAGCCTGCCGCAAACAGCGCGATGTCCCAGCCGGCAAAGTCGAAATGCTCGATGTTCTTGCACTTGAGCATCTTGCCGGTGTCGCCGAATTCGACTTCGCTCCCCGTCGAGCGCGGTGAGGCGACAGCGGCCACTTCGTCGCACGGAAAATCGCGCTCGGCCAGAACCTGCATCATCTCGCGCCCGACATTGCCGGTCGCGCCGACCACTGCCACCCGGTAACCCACTTGGCAATCTCCTACCTTTTTGCGGCTGCGAGATAGCGCCCCTTGCTACAAGCGCAACTGCTAAGAGCGCGCCTGCAGACCTATTCCTCGCCGGGCGGAGTCACTCCGTGGGCGTTGAGGAAGCGGAAGATCGAATTCCACACGTGCGGGCCGATTGTCTCGCCCGAAACACGGTGGGTGTAGCCGGGGTAAAGCATCATTTCGAACGGGCGGTTGTTCTCCTGCAGCACGCTGATCAGTTCCGAGGAATTTTCGAACACCACGTTGTCATCCGCCATGCCGTGGATCAGCAGCAGCGGATCGGTGATCTTCGCCGCATCGGGAATGGCGCTTGCCTTTTCATAGGCTTCGGGCACTTCTTGCGGGTTGCCCATGTAGCGTTCGGTATAGTGGGTGTCGTAAAGCTCCCAACGCGTCACCGGCGCGCCGGAAATGCCGGCTGCATAAAGGCCTGGATCAGCTTCCAGCATCTTGAGCGTCATGTAGCCGCCGTAAGACCAGCCATAGGTGGCGATCTTTTCGGGATCGACAAAATCGAGCGACTTGAGAAACCGCGCCGCCGCCTTCTGGTCGCGCACCTCGGCACCGCCCATCGCGCGGTAAAGCGGCTGCTCGAAATCGACACCGCGGTTGGCCGAGCCGCGATTGTCGATCTGGAACCAGATATAGCCCTTTTGGGCAATCGCCTGCGCCAGCGCCCCGCCCCAGCCTTTCGTCACCGTCTGCGGGCCGGGGCCGCCATAGTGCTGGAAGAACACCGGATAACGCTTGCCAGCCTGCATTTTGGGCTTGAGCATCATCCAGTGCAGCGGCGTGCCGTCTTCGGCCGCTATAGTGCCGAATTCGGGCATGACGTGGCTGGCAAGGAAGGGCGCATAGGGGTGATCGCCCTCGACGCGGTTTTCCTCGATCCACGCCACGCGGCTGCCATCCGGCGTCGCCAGATAGGACTGCGGCGGCTGGTTCGGGCTGGAGCGGGTGACATAGAGCAGCCGGCCCTTGCCATCCATGCTCGCAAAGTTGGTGAAGGCGGGATCGGTGAGCAGCTCTGGCGCGGCGGTGCCGTCGAGCCGCGCGCGGTAGATCTGCTGGGTCAGCACCCCGGCGGTCGCCTGATAGGTGAAAGTCCCCGCCTCCTCGTCCACGCCCACCAGCGTGGTGGTGGGCGAGGTGCCGCTGGTGAGCTGCTGCCATGCCCCCCCGGCATAGCGGTAGAAATGTCCATAGCCATCGCGCTCGGACCACCACAGCAGGCTGCCATCCTTGAGAAAGCGGTAATTGTCCGAGAGGTTCACCCAGTAATCGGGCCGCGCGGCGCTTTCGGTGAACCATACCTGCGATGCGCCCGTCGCGGGATCGACCCTGAGCACGTCGATCTTCGTTTGCGCGCGGTCCTGCCGCTGGACATAGATCGCGGATGAATCCGGCGCCCAGTCGACGCGCGCAACATAAATGTCGATGTTCAGCCCCAGATCGACCTTCACCCTGGCGCTGCCATCGGGGTTCATTACGTATAGCTCGACCACGGCATTGTCGGTGCCCGCAGCCGGATAGCGCTGGTCGAACACCTTGGTGCCCTTGGCTCCGATTGCCGCGCGGGTGACGATGCCGACGCTGGCTTCATCCGTGCGCTGGACCACGATGCGCTTGTCATCCGGGCTCCACCAATAGCCTTGGAGCCGCGCCATCTCTTCCTGCGCGACGAATTCAGCCTCGCCCCAGCGGATCGTTTCGGCCTCGTCTTCGGGGGTGATCGGCTGCGCTTGCGCGCCGACAGGGCCGACCCACAGTCGCCGGTCGCGGACGAAGGAGACATAGCCGCCCTTGCCCGACAGCTGGGGATTGAGTTCGGTGCCTTCGGTATCGGTCAGTCGGGTGACGGTGCCGTCGAGCCGGGCGAGGTAGAGATCGCCATCGAGCGGCACCAGAACGCCCGCCCCGTCGCTTGCCCATTGATAGGTGATGATGCCCTTGAGCCCCGCGACCCGCGCACGCTCGCGCTGCATCTTCTCGTCCTCGGACAGTTCACGGCCCGATCCTAGCTTCAGCGAATCCACCAGCATGCGCCATTCGCGGGTCTCTATGTCATAGCCCCACAGGTCATAGCGGTCGCGATCATCGGCACGGTTCCTGAGCAGGGTGAGATAGCGCCCGTCGGGCGAGAGCTTCGGCTGCCGCGGCGCGGGACCATCAAGGCCGGGCGAGGCAAACACGCGCTCGAAACTCAAGGTGGGGGTTTCGGTTGTCATTTCACTCTCCGCCATTGCGGGGGCAGACAGCAAGGCAGCGGCAAAAAGCAGGAAACGCATCTCAAGCTCAACCTCGTCATTGCGAGCGAAGCGAAGCAATCCAGGTCAGCTCCCCGATTGCCGCGCAACCTGTCGGTTGCCCGCAATGGCGATAATTTGACGGAAATGCAAAGAGGCAAACGAAAAGGGCGGCCCCTTTCCGGAGCCGCCCTTCGCGAATGGCTGGCCGTAAGCCTTACGCCTTGGGCGCGGTGGTCTTGCGCTCGGCGATACGCGCGCTCTTGCCGGTGCGGCCGCGCAGGTAATAGAGCTTGGCGCGGCGCACCACGCCGCGACGCACCACGGTGATGCTCTCGACGATCGGCGAGTAGAGCGGGAAGACGCGCTCGACGCCTTCGCCGAAGCTGATCTTGCGCACGGTGAAATTGGAACCCATGCCGCGGTTCGACCGGGCGATCACCACGCCTTCATAGTTCTGCACGCGCTCGCGGTTGCCTTCCTTCACCTTCACGCCGACGCGGACGGTGTCGCCTGCGCGGAATTCGGGGATGTCCTTGCCGGACTTGGCGATTTCTTCGGCTTCAATCTGCTGGATCAGGTTCACTGGTCCGGTTCCTTGGTTTTGCGCCGCGCGCCAGAGGCAGACTGGACCCGAGCGCCCTCATGGCGCTCCCACAAGTCCGGCCTGCGTAGCCGTGTGTCATTTTCGCTTTGCAGCTTGCGCCACGCCGCGATCTTCGCATGATCCCCCGATCGCAGCACTTCGGGGATCGTGCGCCCTTCCCATTCGTAAGGTCGGGTGTAGTGCGGGTATTCCAGAAGGCCGTTTTCATACGACTCTTCCGCCCCGCTCAGGGCCGCGCCCATTACGCCGGGAATGAGGCGAATGCAAGCGTCAAGGATGGTGAGCGCCGCCATCTCGCCGCCCGAGAGCACGATGTCAGCGAGGGAAACCTGCTCGATCGCGGGCCGGGCCTCGAACAGGCGTTCGTCGAAGCCTTCAAAGCGCCCGCACAGGATGATGACGCCGGGACCTTGGGCAAGTTGACGAATGCGGGCCTGGGTGATGGGCTTCCCGCGCGGGGTCATGGCGAGAATCGGGCGTCCGGCAGCGGGCGTGCTGTCCAAGGCCCTGCCCAGCACGTCGCACTTCAGCACCATCCCTGCCCCGCCGCCTGCAGGCGTATCATCGACCGTTTTGTGCTTGTCGGTGGCGAAGTGGCGGATCTGCACGGTCTCGCAGGCCCACTTGCCCTCGGCCAGCGCGCGCCCTGCCAGCGACACGCCAAGCGGCCCGGGGAACATCTCCGGATAGAGCGTGAGGATGGTGGCGGCGAAGGTCATTCGAAAACGTCAGTCTCGGCATTGCGGTGGCGCTCCTCGAATTCGAGCGGAACCGGAGCGGCTTGGATGACGGCGACCGGGAGCGCCGCCATGGCTTGCGCTTACGCGCGAAGGTCAGTCCCCGCAACCGCCGCAGCCGCCGCCACCATCGCCGCCGCCGCTATCGCTGCTGCTGTCACCACCGCTGCTGTCACTGCTGCTACCCTGCTGACGCAGCGCGTGGACCGGCTCCCACGGCGTGCTGATCAGCACCCCGGTGCCGAACAGCGCAACCGCCATCGGAACCTCTCCCGCACGCAGCCCGCCGGCGAGCCGCGTGCAGGCGGCCTGCTGGCGCGCCACCTCGGCGATGCCGGCCCGCGTGCGCCGGTCTACGATAAAGAACCGCAGCAGCGCGACTATCGCGGTCACCACCATCAGCACAATCAGGCAACCAGTCGGCTCGCCCAGCGCGCTCCCGGCCCGCTCGCGGTAGAACCCGACCATGAGCACCACCACAAAGGGCACAACCGAAAGCCATCGCAGGCGCGCGATCTCGGAAGGGCGCAGCAACAAGCCGCCGCGCTGCAACCGTGCCGCAAGCCGGGCGGCATGAACATCGAGCATTCCGCGCACCTGCCCGAACGTCAGCGGTCCATCGGCGGCCAACACCGCGCTGCCCGCTGGGGTGGTGGGCAGGCGTGGATTGACCACCACCAGTGTGCCCGCACCGGTTACCGCAAGGCCGCCGCGCACATACAAGTCGGCCAACAGCACGTCGGCGAATCGCTCGCGCCCGCCAACGAGCAGCGCGAGCGATTCGGCATCGAGCGATTCGCTGCGCCGTCCGGCCAATCGCAGGTGCATGGGAATCCACCACGAAGCAAGGGTGCTCAGCCCCAGCAGCGCAATGTAAAATATCAGGAACTCGCTGCCCGTCCATGACGCGAACAGCTGCATTATAGTATCCTTTCTGCGAGCCATCCTGCCACAAAAACAGCAAGGCTCAGCGCCAGCGCGACCCGGCGATTAGGAACGATAACATCGAACGAGTTAACGCGCACACCCCGTGGATCGACGGAAAAGCGTCTGCGGGCCGCAGGCCAGATATCAGCTGGCGGCGCCGCGCCGAAGGCGGCCTCGTAGGCGGCGAGCGTGGCAGCGTGTTGGCGGTGGAAGCGGCTGCGCTCGGCCGTGCCGCCGCGGATCGGGCCGTGGTGCAGCTCAACCCGCAGAACGTGCGGGCAGAACACCCGCCAATAGTCGCGGCTGTGGGCAGGATGCAGGTGCCACGCCTGATCGGCCGCATCCGACGGCGACCTCCTGCCCCGCAGTCATCGCCAGATAACAGAAGCGCTTGTATTCCCCGATCACCCGCTCGGAATAGGCTAGGCTCCATCAGTTTTCGTGCGCGAGCCGGGTAGCGAAAGTCAGTGCCGTGTCGGCAGGGCCGATGGTGTGCGCGGCCCAGCGCTGCCAGAGGGCGTCGTCCAAGGGCAGGCTTACGCTCTCACTCTTCGACGAAGCCTTGCGCGATGACAAGCCGGTGTTCGTCCCATCCGAGCACCGCGGCGGGAATCATCGGCACCATGAATGTCCTAGGGCCTTTTTCCGGAACGGGATCGCGGGCGATCTCGATGATGTCGGTCGCGCCGAAATTCTCGATGGCGCAGACCGCTCCGACCGCCGCGCCGGTATCGGTGACGACCGGCAGACCAAGCAGATCGGTGTGGTAATATTCGCCTGCCCCCAAGGGCGGGAGAGCCGCGCGCGGCACGGTAAGCACAGTGCCGCGCAAGCGTTCGGCATCGGCGCGCGATGTGCTCTCGGCAAGGCGGGCGATCGCGCCACCCTTTCCGTCCTCGCGAATCTTCACGAGGGTGAGCGCGCCGTCATTGAAGCTTTTCTGCCGGGCAAGCGTGGCAATGCCCTCACCGAAGAGCTTGAGGCGCACCTCGCCCGCCACCCCGTGCGCGCCGGCAATGGCGGCGAGGGTGACGGGCCTGGGCATCGTGGCTTAGCCTTCGGCCTGTTCTTCGCCGGAAGCTTCTTCAGCAGCGGGCGTTTCTTCAGCCAGGGCTTCTTCGGCAGCCGGAGCGGCGGCAGCGGCCTTGGCTTCTTCTTCAGCGGCGCGCGCGGCTTCTTGCGCCTCAGCGATCTTGGCGGCACGCTCTTCGGCGCGCTCCTTGGCCTTCTCGCCCGGCTCACCCTTCTTCGGGTTGTTGCGAGCGACACGCTCCCTGATGCCGGCGGCGTCGAGGAAGCGGGCCACGCGATCGGTCGGCTGCGCGCCGACGCCCAGCCAGTAGCGGGCGCGGTCTTCGATGAGCTTCACGCGCTCGGGGCTGTCCTTGGCAAGCACCGGGTTATAGGTGCCGATCTGCTCGAGATACTTGCCGTCGCGCGGGCTGCGGCTGTTGGCGACGACGATGCGGTAATAGGGACGCTTCTTGGCACCGCCCCGCGAGAGCCGGATGGAAATCGACATGAGAACTTACCTTTCGATTGGAATTGATATGAAGTGTTGAATTGAAACGATTGACTTGAAATTATTTCTTGCCCGTAGGCCCGCCGAGACCCGGCAATCCGCCCATCCCGCCGCCAAGGCCGGGAAGGCCGCCGCCTCCCATACCGCCCATGCCGCCCATCGGACCGCCCATGCCGCCCATGCCGCCTCCGCCGCCGCTGAACATCGCAGCGAGGCCCTTGAGCCCGCCCATCTTCTTGATCTGCTTCATGGCACGGGCCATTTCCTGATGCATCTTCAACAGCTTGTTGACGGTCTGCACATCGGTCCCGCTACCCGCCGCAACCCGCTTCTTGCGCTTGGCGTTCATCAGATCGGGGTTGGCACGTTCCTTGGCAGTCATCGAGGAGATGATCGCCTCCATGTGGATCAACACCTTGTCGTCCATCCCGCTCGCGGCCATCGCCGCCTTGGCCTTTTTCATGCCCGGCATCAGCCCTGCCAGCATCCCGAGCCCGCCCATGCCCCGCATCTGGCGCAGCTGCATGGCGAGATCATCGAGATCGAATTTGCCCTTCTCGATATTGCGGGCAAGCTTTTCGGCATCCTCCTCCTTGATCGTCGCCGCCGCCTTTTCGACAAGGCTGACAACGTCGCCCATGCCGAGGATACGGTCGGCCACCGAGCCGGGGCGGAACACTTCGAGCGCGTCGAGCTTCTCGCCAGTGCCGGCAAACTTGATCGGCTTGCCGGTGACCGCGCGCATCGACAGCGCCGCCCCGCCGCGCGCGTCGCCGTCCATGCGGGTCAGCACCACACCGGTCAGCGGGACCTCGCCGCTGAACGACTGCGCGACGTTGACCGCGTCCTGCCCGGTCAGGCTGTCGACCACCAGCAACACTTCGTTGGGGGCCGACACGCCCGCGACAGCCTTCATCTCGGCCATCAGCGCATCATCGACATGGAGGCGGCCCGCGGTGTCGAGCAGCAGCACGTCATAATTCTGAAGGCGCGCGGCCTCCATCGCGCGACGGGCAATATCGACCGGCTGCTGACCGGCCACGATCGGCAAGGTCGCGACATCGACCTGACGGCCCAGCACTGCGAGCTGTTCCTGCGCCGCCGGACGGTTGACATCGAGCGAGGCCATCAGCGCCTTCTTGCCGTGGCGCTCGCGGATCAGCTTGGCCAGCTTGGCGGTGGTCGTCGTTTTGCCGGAGCCTTGCAGGCCGACCATCATGATGACCACCGGCGGTCTGGCATCGAGGCGCAGACCCTCAACCTCCATCCCGCCGAGCGTTTCGACCAGCTCGTCATGGACGATCTTGATGACCATCTGGCCCGGCGTGACCGAGCGCAGCACGTCCTGCCCCACCGCCTTTTCGGTGACAGCATCGATGAAGCGGCGGGCAACGGGGAGCGCAACGTCAGCTTCGAGCAACGCAATGCGCACTTCGCGCATGGCATCGCGCACGTCCTGCTCGCGCAGCGCGCCGCGGCCCTTGAGCTTGTCGAACACCCCGCCAAGACGGTCGGACAGCGTATCGAACATCGCCTGCTCCTCCTGCCGGGCACCGAAACACCCGGAAAATGCGAAAAACGCCGGCGGACGAAACCTCGTCGGCCAGCGTTGCAAAAGGTATCCCTTGAAGGGAAGCGCCTTTCGACTTTGATCCAAGTGACTGGTGGAGCCTAGCGGGATCGAACCGCTGACCTCAACACTGCCAGTGTTGCGCTCTCCCAGCTGAGCTAAGGCCCCGAGCCAGTCATCATGCAAAGCAGAGCGATAAGCCCTGCCTGCGGGACGCGGCCATTAGTGGGGCCGCTTCCCGCTTGCAAGCGAAAAAATCAGCTTTCGTCGTCGTCGTCGTCGCCGGTGCCGGTGGACACGCCAAGATCGTCGTCTCCGCCAAGATCGACATCGTTGTCGGGCGAATCGCCGTCCTCGTCGATGTCCTCGATGTCTTCCAGATCGCCCAGATCATCATCGCCGCCGAGATCGGCATCGGCATCGGCGTCCACCTTTTTTTCTTCCTCGAAGGGAATCGGCTGCTTGGACTTGAGCACCGGTTCGGGCGACCAGGTTTCGCCACATTCGATGCAGGTGACCGGATCATCCTTGCCGAGATCGTAGAACCGCTCCCCGCACTTGGGGCAGGTACGCTTGGTACCCCATTCGGGCTTTGCCATCATTATTCCTCAAAACGGGCCTGCCCCTTTGCCAAGGGACGGGCGGAAATTTGCGATATTCACGGGCGCTGTGATCGGGATTGCAGGTTCCGGCAAGCCCTTTATCAAGAGCAGGACGGCCCGCGCGCGGCGCGCCTTGCCAGAAGCGCGAGGCGCTGTCAAAGACCGCCGCCAGATGACCAGCCACACCTTCGCTCCCATTGGCCCCTTGCGCGGCAATATCCGCGTGCCGGGCGACAAGTCGATCAGCCACCGCGCACTGATGTTCGCCGGCCTTGCCGTGGGCGAGAGCCGCATCACCGGCCTGCTCGAAGGCGAGGATGTGCTCGCAACCGCCGCGGCGATGCGGGCCTTCGGCGCACAGATCGAACGCGGCCAGGACAGTGTCTGGATCGTCAATGGTGCAGGCGTGGGCAGCCTGCTGCAGCCGAACACCGCGCTTGCCATGGGCAATTCGGGTACTTCGACCCGGCTGCTGATGGGCCTTGTCGCGAGCCATGCGATCAGCGCGACCTTCGTGGGTGATGCCAGCCTGTCGGGCCGCCCGATGAAGCGGGTGATCGATCCGCTGTCGCTGATGGGCGCATCCTTCGAAGCCTCGGCGGGCGGCACCCTGCCGCTGCTGCTGCGCGGCACTTCGCCGGCCGTGCCGATCACCTACCGCCTCCCTGTCGCCAGCGCGCAGGTAAAAAGCGCAGTGCTGCTTGCCGGGCTCAACACGCCGGGCATCACCCGCGTGATCGAGCCTGTCCCAACCCGCGACCATACCGAACGGATGCTGACCGGCTTCGGGGCGCGGCTCGAGGTGGGCGAAGAGAACGGCGAGACCGTGATCGCGATCCACGGCGAGGCGGAATTGAAGCCCTGCGACGTAACCGTCCCCGGTGATCCCTCCTCGGCCGCCTTCTTCATGGTCGCCGCAACTATCGTGCCGGGCAGCGACCTGACGATCATGAATGTCGGCCTCAACCCGACCCGCGCCGGGCTGCTGGCGGTGCTGCGCCAGATGGGCGCGGACATCGAGGAGGTGAACCCCCGCGCGGTCGGCGGCGAGCCAGTCGCCGATCTGCGCGTGCGCCATGCCGCGCTTACCGGGATCGACATCGACCCCGCCATTGCTCCGAGCATGATCGACGAATTTCCCGTTCTGTTCGTCGCCGCCGCGCTCGCCAGCGGCACCACCCGCACGTCAGGCCTCGAGGAGCTGCGCGTCAAGGAGAGCGACCGTCTCGCCGCCATGGCCGCAGGGCTGACCGCCGCGGGCGCACGGGTTGAGGAGCACACCGACGGCCTCACCATCCACGGCACCGGCGGCGAGCCGTTGCGGGGCACTGGCACAGACCGCGTCAGATCGCTCCTCGATCATCGCATTGCGATGAGCATGGGCATCGCGGGTCTTGTCAGCACCGGCGGAGTCGACGTCGACGACATCTCGCCGATCAACACCAGCTTCCCGACCTTTCTGGGCCTGCTGGCCGAGGCGACGGCGTGAACACCCCTCTCGACTGGCCGAGCATCATCGGCCTTGCCGGCACGGCCTGCATCATTGGCGCTTATGCCTATCTGACGCTCGCCAAGACGAGCAACCCGTTCCTGCTCCACGGCACCAACTTGGCTGGCGCGGCGCTGCTGACAGTGTCCTTGATCTATCACACCAACTGGGCAAGCCTCGTGCTCGAATTCTTCTGGGCGGGAATCGCGCTTCTCGGACTGACGCGCGCTTGGCATGGCCGGCCAAATGCGGGAGAAAAGGCATGAGATTGAAGCCGCTTGCCGCGCTGGCACTGGCGTTGTTACCCCTCGGCTTGCAGGCACAGCCCGTCCCCCTTCCCGCCGATCCCGCTGCCGACTGGTCGATCGCGACCTCAGAACGCCGCATCGCGGTGGAGGGAGGCGAGGTCTGGGTGCGGGTCAACGGCGTCATCGGCCCGAAAACTGATAACGCCGCGACGCCCGTGATCTTCATCCACGGTGGCCCGGGGGGCATGCATGTCAATTTTGGCCATCTGCTCAGCCTTGCCGACCAGCGCCCGGTGATCCTCTACGACCAGCTCGACAGCGGCATGTCGGACCACCCGGAGGATCCGGTCAGCTGGAACCCTGTGCGCTTCGTTGCCGAGTTGGAGGCGATCCGCAGGGAGCTGGGTGTCGAGCGCCGGCACGGGATCGGCCAGCATGACGAGGCGCGGCTCGACACGGTTCAGGATTTCGTCGCGCTCACGCCCGGTTGCGAGCTGGCGGTGGTGCCGGGCGGCAGCCACGCCTTCATCGGCGAGCGCCCCGAAGTGGCCGAGGCGCTCTTTGGCGACCGGATGAAGCGCGTCGACGCGCGTGCGGGTGCAGGCCAATGATTATCGCGGTCGACGGCCCAACCGCGTCGGGCAAGGGCACCATCGCCAAGGCGCTGGCGGCGCATTTCGGTCTGCCGCATCTCGACACTGGCCTGCTTTACCGCGCGGTCGGACGGAAGGTGATGCTGGACGGCGGCGATCCCGACGATCCCCATGCGGCGCTGGCCGCATGCGCCTTCGGGGACGAGTTGCTCGACGATGATATGCTGCGCTCTGAGGAGGTAGGCGGCTTTGCAAGCCGCGTGTCGGTGCATCCCGCCGTCCGCCGCGCGCTCTATAAACGCCAGCGCGCCTTTGCACTGCGAGAGGGCGGCGCTGTGCTCGACGGGCGCGATATCGGCACAGTGATCGCCCCCGAGGCACCGGTAAAGCTGTTCGTCACCGCCTCGGTACAGGAGCGCGCGCGGCGGCGTTGGCTGGAGATGCAGGGACGCGGGATCGACGTGCCGCTCGCCGAAATCGAGCGCGACATCGCGGCTCGTGATGCGCGCGACATGGGCCGCAAGGATGCGCCGCTCAGGCCCGCCGAAGATGCGCTGGTGCTCGACACCACCCATTTCGGCCGCGAGGCGGCAATCACAGCCGCAATCGAGGCAGTCGAGGCGCGAGCAGGTCGCGCTGCATGAACAATAAGCACCGCCTGATCGCACTGGTGCTGGTCTGGGCCGCGGCCCTCGTCGCATCGGGCTGGCAGCCTTATGATCGCGCGACCTGGTGGATGGAGGTGGCCCCGGCGCTGATCGCCCTTCCCGTCCTGTGGCTTTCGGAAAAACGTTTCCCATTGACCGGGCTGGCGCTCGGGCTGATCGGCTTGCACGGCCTCGTGCTGATGCTCGGCGGCGCCTACACCTATGCGCGCGTGCCGATCGGCTTTGCGGTGCAGGACTGGCTGAATCTGGCGCGCAATCCCTATGACCGTTTCGGGCACCTGATGCAGGGTTTTGTGCCGGCTATCGTGCTGCGTGAACTGCTGCTTAGGCTGGGGGGTCTGCGCCGCGGGCTACTGTCATCCGTGCTGGTGATCGCCTGCTGCCTTGCGGTGAGCGCCGTCTACGAGTTGATCGAGTTCTGCGCGGCTATGGCGCTCGGGCAAGGGGCAGAGGAATTCCTCGGCACGCAGGGCGATCCGTGGGACACCCAGTGGGACATGCTGATGTGCCTGATCGGCGCGGGCCTCGCGCTGGTCACTCTCAGCGGCGCGCACAATCGCCAGCTCGACGCCCTGTCTGGCTGACAAGGCGGTTTTCCTTGCTTTTCGCAGCCGTCTCGCCTAAGCGCGCGGCCGTTCTCGCAATCATCTCTGGTTGAAGGGACCTTCGCACAGGCATGGGGCCTTGCGGAGAAGTCTGCCTCTTGCCCCGCCAGCCCCGGCAATGGTGCCGGGGAAGCGGCAAAAGACCCCGGAAAAACCGGTGGCCGGTAGCACAACGAAACAGGACTGACCTGACAATGGCAACGCAAATGCCCACCCGCGCCGATTTCGAGGCGCTTCTTAATGAACAGCTCGGCGGCGCCGGCGAAGACGGCTTCGAAGGCCGCGTCGTCAAGGGCACCGTGACTGCGATCGAAAACGGCTATGCCGTGATCGATGTCGGCCTCAAGAGCGAAGGCCGCATCCCGCTCAAGGAATTCTCGCGCGGCGAGGACGACCACGGCCTGACGGTTGGCAGCGAAGTCGAAGTCTTCGTCGATCGCGTCGAGAACGCTGACGGCGAAGCCATGCTCTCGCGTGATCGCGCCCGCCGCGAAGCCGCCTGGGACAAGCTGGAAAGCGAATTCGGCGAAGGCAAGCGCGTCGAAGGGCGCATCTTTGGCCGCGTCAAGGGCGGCTTCACCGTCGATCTCGACGGCGCCGTGGCCTTCCTCCCCGGCAGCCAGGTGGACATCCGCCCGGTGCGCGATGTGACCCCGCTGATGGACGTGCCGCAGCCCTTCCAGATCCTCAAGATGGATCGCCGCCGCGGCAACATCGTGGTCTCGCGTCGTGCGGTGCTTGAAGAGACCCGCGCCGAACAGCGCAGCGAACTCATCAATGATCTGGTCGAAGGCCAGATCATCGACGGCGTCGTCAAGAACATCACCGATTACGGTGCCTTCGTGGATCTCGGCGGCATCGACGGCCTGCTGCATGTCACCGACATGAGCTACAAGCGCGTCAACCACCCGAGCGAAGTGATCGCCATCGGCGACACCGTGACGGTGCAGATCGTGCGCATCAACGCCGAAACGCAGCGCATCAGCCTTGGCATGAAGCAGCTCGAAAGCGATCCGTGGGATGGCGTGGCCGCCAAGTACCCGGTCGGCATGAAGCTGACGGGCCAGGTGACCAACATCACCGAATACGGCGCCTTCGTGGAGCTGGAAGCAGGCATCGAAGGCCTCGTCCACGTCAGCGAAATGAGCTGGACCAAGAAGAACGTCCACCCGGGCAAGATCGTCTCGACCTCGCAGGAAGTCGAAGTGATGGTGCTCGAAGTCGACAGCGAGAAGCGCCGCATCAGCCTCGGCCTCAAGCAGGCCCAGCGCAATCCGTGGGAGGAATTCTCGGAAAAGCACCCGGTCGGCTCGGTGGTCGAAGGCGAAGTCAAGAACGCGACCGAATTCGGCCTGTTCGTCGGCCTCGATGGCGATGTCGACGGCATGGTGCACATGTCGGACATCGCCTGGGGCATCTCGGGCGAAGATGCGCTGGCGCTCCACCGCAAGGGCGAGATGGTCAAGGCCGTCGTGCTCGATGTGGATGTCGAAAAGGAACGCATCAGCCTCGGCATGAAGCAGCTCGAAAAGGGCGCGCCCTCGGCCGAAGGTGCGACCAGCGGTTCGAGCCTGCGCAAGAACCAGACTGTCACCGTCACCGTGCTCGAAGTGCGCGACGGCGGCCTCGAAGTGCAGGTTGGCGAAGACGGCGCGACCGGCTTCATCAAGCGCAGCGACCTCGGCCGCGACCGCGACGAGCAGCGCCCCGACCGCTTCCAGGTCGGCAGCAAGGTCGATGCGATGGTGATCGGCTTTGACCGTTCCAAGAAGCCCAACTTCTCGATCAAGGCGCGTCAGATTGCTGAAGAGAAGGAAGCTGTTGCGCAGTTCGGTTCGTCGGATTCGGGCGCTTCGCTCGGCGACATCCTCGGTGCTGCCCTCAAGAAGGGCGCCGAATAATTGAAGTGCGCCCGCCCATCCGGGCGGGCGTCCTCGGTGCCGTTTCCTCAGCTACGCTGCGGGGGCCCCTGCGGGCGGCCTGTCGGCCTTGCGAGACCCGCGGTGTCGGTACCGTCCTCAAGTAGCGCAGCGACAGGACAACAACAAAGGCCCGTCTGCTTTGGCAGGCGGGCCTTTTCCTTTGGGACCGCGCGGCGTAAGGTCGCTGGCATGATCCTTGTTCACCAGTTCCCCTGCCTTAGCGACAACTACGGCTACCTCGTCCACGACACCGACAGCCACGAGACTGCGGCGATCGATACCCCCGATGCGACTGAGTATCTGCGGCAGGCCGAGCTGAAGGGCTGGCGCATCACCCAGATCTGGAATACCCACTGGCACCCCGATCACGCCGGCGGGAACGCAGCGATCAAGGAAGCGAGCGGCTGCACCATCACAGGCCCGGCAGAAGTCGAGGGCAAGTTCCCGATCGACCGCATCGTCGCGCATGGCGACACCGTGACTCTCGGCGGCGTGGCAGCTGCAGTGATCGACGTCTCGGGCCACACCAACGGCCATATCGCCTTCCACCTCGCCAGCGCGGGCGTCGCCTTCGTCGGGGATTCGGTGTTCGCGCTGGGCTGCGGGCGGATGTTCGAAGGCGAGCCCGAGCAGTTCTGGGTCAGCCTCAGCCGCATCAAGGCCCTGCCCCCGCAGACCCTGCTCTATTGCGCGCACGAATATACTGCTTCGAACGCGAAATTCGCAGTTCATGCCGATCCCGACAATGCGGCGCTGGCCGCCTATGCCGTGGAGATCGCCGCCAAGCGTTCGCGCAATGAATGGACCGTGCCGACGACGCTCGAACGCGAGCTCGCCACCAACCCCTTCCTTCGTGCCGATGACCCGGGCATGATGGAAAGGTGGGGCGGCAGCACCCCACACGAGACTTTCGCGGCACTGCGGGCGGCGAAAGACAGCTTCTAGCCCGATGCAGGCCCTGCGCGTCACCCGACTGTCGGGGGATCTCTCCGGCGTGACGCTGGCAGACCTGCCGCTGCCGGTCCGTGCGCCGGGCGAAGTGCTTGTGCAGGTGCGCGCGGCCTCGCTGAACTTCCCCGATGTGCTGATGACCCGCGGGGCATACCAGTTCAAACCCGAAATCCCTTTTACCAGCGGACTCGAATTCGCCGGCGAAGTGCTGGAGGCTGGCCCGCAGAGCGGCTTTGCCCCCGGTGACCGGGTCATGGGCGGCAACAAGACCGGCGCCTTTGCCGAAATCGCCTGCGTCGCGTCCGACAAGCTCTCCTCGATGCCGAGGGGCATGGAATTTCCTCAGGCCGCCGCGATGGGGGCGGCCTATTCGACCGCTTACACCGGGCTTGTGGAACTTGGCGACTTACAGGCGGGCCAATGGGTGCTGGTCCACGGCGCGAGCGGCGGGGTGGGCCTTGCCGCCTGCGATCTTGCGCGCGCGCTCGGCGCGAAGGTGATCGCCACCACCGGCAGCGCGGACAAGCAGGCGCGCATCGCTGCCCTCGCCCGCCCGGATGCCGTAATCCTGGCCGAAGGACGCTTCCGCGAAAAGGTTGCCGAGCTGACCGGCGGCCGCCTCGCCGATATCGTGTTCGATCCCGTGGGCGGCGATGTGTTCGACGAATCGACCCGCTGCGTCGCTTTCGGCGGCAAGCTGATGGTGGTCGGCTTCACCAGCGGGCGGATCGCCGATATTTCGACGAACATCCCGCTGATCAAGGGCTTCAGCATCGTGGGCCTGCGCGCTGGCGAATATGCCCGCCGCTTCCCCGAGAGGGGGCGCAGGATACACGCCGCGATCAACAGGCTGGCCGAAGAGAATCGCATCACCCCCGCTATCGATCGCAGCCTCCCCCTTTCCCGATGGCGCGAGGGCTTCGACGCGATGGCGAACCGCGCACTGGTGGGCAAGGTGGTGTTCGTACCCGGAGCCTAGAGCGTTTCCGATCCGACAGCATCAAATTGGCCGCTCTAGGCCTTTGTATTATTGCGTTTCCCGAGCCGCCGGGTGCTTCCACCCGGCTCGAAAACGCTTTAAATCAGAAATCCCCACCGGTTGAAGATATGCGGTTGGATCGAAAACCGCTTGAGCCGCGCCGGCCAGAAACGAAAGGGGGTGGCCACCCACGCTGACCCGCCCCCTCCTTGTGCAGCAGGAAAAGCCGCGTCGCTTAGAGCGAAGAAATGACCTCGTCGGCGAGCTTTTTGTCGGCCGTATTGTCGTGCACCTTGGCAATCAGCACCTTCGAGGCGGCCGTCGCTGCGGTCACGGCCCTGGCCTTCACCTCGGCGATCGCCGCACGCTCGGCTGCGGCGATCTTGTCTTCGGCCATGCGCTGGCGGCGGGCGATCATCACAGCGCTATCGGCCTCGGCCTTCGCGACAATCGCGTCCGCCTCCAAACGGGCGCTTGCCAGCATCGCTTCGGCGTCCTTTTTGGCACCCGCGATCTTGGCGGCATATTCGGCACGCAGCGCCTCGGCCTCGGTGCGCAGCGCCTTGGCTTCGTCAAGGGCCGTGCGAATCTCGGCGATCTTGGCATCGAGACCGCTGGCAACGAGGCCGGGAACCTTCTTCCACACCAAGACCACGATCAGCACCAGCATCGCCACCGAGACGATCTGGTAGGCTTCGAGCCCGATCAGGGTCGGTTCGGCGTGCCCTTCGGCTGTAGCCTGCGCGTAAAGCTCAAACATTGCCGAATGCCTCCTTCACGGCCGCTCGGGCCTGAGGCTTTGTCACTTTCACCCCAGCAAGGCGGCTGACAATATCCTGCGCCGCTTCGATGGCCACCCCTTCGATTTCGGACAAGGCTGCATCACGCGCGGCAGCGATGCCTGCCTCCGCTTCGGCGAGCCTGGATTCGATATCAGCTTGTGCAGCGGCAAGCTTCTGCGCGCTTGCCTGAGCTGCTTCGGCCTTGGCCTTGGCCAGGATCTGCTGCGCCGCCGCCCGGTTGGCACCATCACGCTCGCGCCAGGCGGCTTCTTCGGCATCTGCGGCGTTGCGTGCGGCTTCCGCAGCGGCGAGATCGGCCGCAATCTGATCCTCCCGCATGGCGACGGTGGCCATAACCTTGGGCACCATGCTCTTGCCAACGATGAAATAGACAGCGCCGAAAGAGATCAGCAACCAGAAAATCTGGCTTGCATAGGTCTCCATCAACTGGGCGATCTGAGGCATGATGTGTGGCCTTGCGCGGTTCTTCAGCAGGGACAAGGCCAGGAGCCGGAACAACCCGGCATCCGGCCTTGTGCTTCATGCAATCAGGCGACGAAGATGAGAATCATCGCCACAACGAAGGACAGCAGGCCCAGAAGTTCGGCAGCCGCGAAGCCGATGAACAGCCGGCCCTGCTGGCCGTCGGCAGCGCCCGGGTTGCGAAGGGCGCTTTCGAGGAACGAACCAAAGACGTTGCCGACGCCGATTGCAGCCATACCAGCACCAATGGCCGCCAGACCGGCACCGACGAGCTTTGCAGCTTCTGCTTCCATTATAAAACTCCTTGAAAAACAGTATTGTTAGAAGGGGATGTCACCAACCCTAGTGGAGATGCTCGGCATCGTTGATGTACAGCGAGGTCAGCAATGCGAAGACATAGGCTTGGATCGCTGCAACAAGCAGTTCGAGTGCGCTGATCGCGATCATGAGTGCAAAACTGGGTATGCTGACAAGCGCCCCGATACCGATCCCGGCATTTGCGCCATTGATCACGAAGCCTGACAGAACCTTGAGCAGCACGTGTCCTGCCATCATCGCGACGAACAGCCTGAGTGCAAGGCTGAACGGACGAATCAGGAACGAGAACAATTCGATCACGAAAATGATCGGAATCATCGGCACCGGCGTGCCGTGCGGCACAAACAGACTGAAAAAGTGCAAACCGTGCTTCCAGAAGCCGACCACGAGCACGATCGCAAAGCTCATAACCGCCAAGACGCCGGTAGCGGTGAAATGGCTGGTGAAGGTGAAAGGATGCACCCCGATCACCCCCAACGGCAGCAATCCGAGAAGGTTGGCGAACAGGATGAACATGAACAGCGAGAACACGTAAGGCACATACTTGCGCCCCTCGGTTCCGATGTTTGCTTCAAGCATATCGTCGATAAAGCCGGTAAAGACCTCAACCGCCATCTGCCAGCGGCCCGGAACCAGCTGCCGCTTCAATCCTCCGGCGACAAACAGCGCCACCAGCGCGGTCGTAACCAGCATCCATGCAGCGCTGTTGGTGAAGGAGAGATCGTACCCTGCCACATCCCACCGAACCAGCGGCTCGATGGTGAACTGGTGCATCGGGTCGACTTTGCCCTGTTCGGCTGCCACGATTGCTCGTTCCTCGAAAGTTTCATTCTGACCGAGCCTGCCAGCGGCACCGAAACGTGATCGGCAACGGGCTCAACCCTTGTCGCCAGATGTCTCGGCCTCGCCTGCGGGACTCGATTTTGCCGCAAGAAAAATGCCTCTGAAGGCCGACACCGTTCCAAGGAACAGTCCGATCAACAGGCCCCAGGGCAAGGTATCGGCAAGCGTGTCAAACGCATAGCCAATCACCAAACCGCCGATGATCCCACCGATAAGGCTTGCAAGTGCCCGATTGCCGCTGCGGTAATTCGCATCGACCCCCTGCACCTTGGCCCGGTTGCGCTCCTGTTCACGCTCGCGTGCGGCGATGAGCCGCGCTTCGAGCGCGTCAATCCGCGCATCCTCGACGATGGGTTCTCGGGCGGGTTTCTCGTCGCTCACGCCATGCTCCTGCAAGAGGAAGGCAAAGCACACGCTAGAGAGGTGCCCGCCGAGGGCGCCGCCCCATTAGAAGGGGGGCAGATATGTGTCAACACTACCAAACAGGCGAATTGTGCAGGTGCAGAAATTCAGGGGCAGCGCGGGTCGCGGATCGGCGCTGCGGTGCCGCGGGTCTGCCACGAACCATCAGGTGCCATGTACTTTTCTCCCGGCGTCGTGCGAGCGATCGCCTGACACCCGGCAGTTAGCGCGTAAGCCTCAAGCGTCGCGTTGTTTTCCCTGGCCTTCTCGGTGTAGACCGCACGGCGCTTGATGTTGATGTCATTGACCAGATCTTGCAGCGTCTTGTCCGCCGCACCGACGATGCCGAGATAGCCGTCGGGCTGTTCGCCGATCTTACCGGCAGCGCGTGCGGCGGCATAGGCAGGATCGCGCTGCGCCAGCGCCGGGCCTGCAACCAGGCCGATCGCAGCCAGCGCGGTAATCCCGGCAAGAATTGCATTGCGCATTGTCATTCCTCCTTGAGGCGTATTTCCCTCAGAAAATATCCGCGTTCTCATCAATCGTGTTGGCCGCATCTTCGGCCAGGCGATAAATCACTTCCTGCCGGATGTTGATATTGAGCTCGATCACGATCGGCTTGTCCGGCGCGGCGATATTGACGCACCCGGCAAGTGCTGCCGAAAGGATCGCCGCCGCCATCATGCGTCCGACCTTCCCGTTTCCTTGCCGCTCCATCGCCGCCGCCCCCTGCCCGCTGGTGGCAAAGGATGTGGCAGCGCGCGCCGGAACGGTCAATTCGGTGTGCTTCATGGCTGGTCTTCGCTTTCGGAAGGTTGAACGGCTTTGGCAGGATTGGCGGGCACGAAGCGGCCGTTTTCGGCCTTGAGCAACCCGCGATCGACCGGATTGCCAAGGAAATCGACATCCCAGAAGGAACGCACCATCGTTGCCAGTTCGAAAAAATTCTGTGAGCGCACATTGACCTTGAAACGGATCGGCAGCTTGGCAAGCCGGCGGGTGACGAAGTTCTGGCTGGTGCCGGCCCCCTGACGCACCCCGTCGAAATCGAAATTGGTGATGATCTCGCCGCCGAGGCTGCCGTTCAGCCCGACGCTCATCTGCCGGTAATCAAGCGAGCGCAGCGCGGAAAAGGCATAATTGCCCATCGTGCCGAGATCCTCGTAGCTCAATTCGCCGATATAGGCGACATTGCCGCCGCCCGGTCGCGCGATCAGCATCCCGCTTTCGATCCGGCCATTGCCATCCTTGTCGAAGACGATCGGCACCGTGCCATCGAACACGCCGGTGGCAGAAAGATTGGTCAGTTCCATCTGCGCCACGAACGTCGCCGCATCGAGCCCGACAATTTCGAAAATGTAGCGACGTTCTTCCGGCTGGCTGAAATCCATGGTCAATGGACGCATAATCAGCGCGCCGCCCATGAACGGAAAGCGCGCATCCTCAAGCCGCAGGAGCGTGCCATTCTCGAGCGCGAATCGCACCGTGCCCGACAGCACCTCGATCCCCGGATTGATGGCCGCAACAGCGAGCGTCTGGTCAGGCGCGGTGGTGAGATTGACGAGATCGGTGAACACCACCTTGCCTTTCAATCCGCGCACCGGGCCGAAGGCCGCGGCAAAATCGAGCCCATCGCTGGCGAATGTGCCAAAACTGGTAATGTCCTCACCCTGCCAGTCGATCCGACCCTCGCCCATTACCGTGCCGTTGGCGAGCGCGACCACGCCGGTTGCGAGATTGCTGAGATCGGCGGGCTGCAACCGGTTGTCGAAGGTCAGACCGGGCACGACAAGGTGCGCTGCACCGCGGGCGGTGTCGAGATCATGGGTAATGGTGACCTCGGTCACCAGCCGGTCGGATCCGGGATGGCGCAGACGGGCTTCGGCACGAATCGCGTTGTCGGCCAGCGTCATCACCGCGTCGCGCGCGGCAAGCGGGACGAAGCGCGCCTCGCCCCCGCCACCGCTTGCGCCGGGACGATCGGACAGGCGGAACTGCGCGCCGTCGATCCGCAAGGCCCCGTCGGCATAGGCCCAGCGCCCGCCGATTGCATCGAGATCGAGCGGAACGGCATCGAGCCGCGCAGTGCCAGCGGAAAACGCCCCGCCGGGCGCGTCGGCAAGGCTTCCGGTCAGGCTCGCCGCAGTCAGCCGCACCGCGCTTCCCGGCTCTCCAATGTGCACGGCAATATCATCGAGCGCGAAGGGCTGGGGATAGCGCAGCCGCACGCCATCCGCCGCAATCCGCGCTGAAGCCCCGCCAAGCCTTCCCGACAGCGCCAGCGGGCCGGTGTTGGCAGCAAGCCTCAGCCCATTGCCATAGGCCAGCAGCGGCGCGCCGCGAACCGGGCATAGCCTCACCTGCTGCCCTTCCAGTTCCAGCCCCGAAAGCGCGAGCGAGCGGAACCGGATCGCGGTGCAGCCGGTGCCGAGTGCCAGCCCCCGCTTGGGCGACCAGCGCCCTTCGAGCGGCACCTCTAGCCCGCGCACTGCGCCACCGGGCAGATCGCCGCTGGCTGTCACCAGCCCTTCGAAGCGCAAGTCGTCGCCGCGCTCCTGCCGCAGGCCGAGGCGCGGGATCGTCAGACGGTTCGCGCCCGCGCTGTATTCCGCCATGGCCAATCGCAGCGACCAGCCGCCGTCCTGCCCCTGCTCCATCCGCCCGTTGATCGCGGGCAGCCCGGCCCCGCCGGCCAGCACATTGCCGCGCAAGGCGACCAGCCCACCTTGCGCGATCCCGGCATTGACTTGCGAGAGCGCCAGCACCCGCGCGCCGCTGCGGGTGGCAAGGCTCGCCTCGGGCACGATCAGCGCCAAGGCGTCGGGCTTGCGGCGCAAGATCGCCTCGGCGCGGAACCCTGCCCCGTCGATCCCCCGCACCAGCCCACCGCGCAATTTTGCAAACAGCGGGGCGAGCAGCGTGCCGTCGAGCCCTGCCTCGATTCCGTCCAGTTGTTCGCCCAGCCACGTATCGGCGGCCAGTCCGGTGCCGCGCAGATCGCCCTGCCATTCGCCGCGCAGGCCAGACGCTTCGCCGCGCCATCTGCCTTGCGCCTCCAGCCGGGCCAAGCGGCCCTGCGGTGCGGCAATGCCGATCAGCGCCAGATCATGTGCCACCACAACGCCCTTGCCTGACCACGTCAATCGCCCCGTGCCGCTCAGGCCCTTGCCGGTCAGGGAGGCCAGCCCCAGCCTGCTCCCACGCAGCGCAAAATCACCCTCGGCCGCGCTGAAATCGCGCTTCAACGTGACCTGCGTGCCGATGTCCGCCTGCGCCAGCCTCGCCCCGCCGCAACTGACCCCACCAAGCCGCAGCGCCCCGTCGAGCCTCGGCGCGCCGCTTGCGGTGGCGAGCGTGCCATAGAGCGTGGCGCGCTCGGCCCGGCAGCCGTCCATGCCAATGCCGGGCGCCGCCACCGCAAGCGTCCCGTCAAAGCCGTCGTCGAGGCGACCTGCCCCTTCAAGCTTGATCCCGAGCGCCCCGTAATCGCTTTCGATCAGCGCCCGGGCATCGGCCAGCACCACGTCGATCGCGGGCAGGCGCGGCGGCTCCTTGCTGTCGGTGGAAATCAGCCGATCGAGCGCGCCGAGGCTGAAGGTGCCGCCGCGATAGCTGCCGAACAGCCGCGCGCCCTCGATCCGGACGCGCCGCACTTCCGGCCCCTGCCAGCCGACGCCGAGCTCGACCACCATGCGCCGCGCGGTGAGATCGGGCCGTGCCGGATCACCGACCACGAGGTTCTCGATCACCTGTGTCTCGGGGCTGATCGCAACGATGTCGTAGCTCGCGGCAACGCCGTTTTCGCGCAGGTAATCGTCGAGAAAATCGCCCGCGATCCGCTCACGATCGAGCCATGCGAAGCTTCCTGCGGCGAGCGCGACCACCGCGCCGCCGAACCCGATCCGGCTCCGCCACCGGCGCGGCCACAGCCCCGCGCGCGCGGCTGGCGGAAGCGTTTTGTCATGCGTATCAGGCACCGCCATTGCTTGTTACCCTTGCGCCCATCGGCCCCCAAAGGCAATGATGCTGCGGGACAAATTCCTGCCGGAGGCCTGATTGCCGGAAGCTGAAGACAGGTTTGATTTTGGCGAACGGCCAAAGCAGGCAGCGGACGCGGGCAAGGCTGCGGGCGAAGGCCATCGCGCCCGATTGCGCGAGCGGCTATTGACCGGCGGGGCCGAAGCGCTCGCCGATTACGAAGTGCTCGAATATCTCCTGTTCGCAGCGATTCCGCGCGGCGACACCAAGCCCATCGCCAAGGCTTTGCTGGCGCAGTTCGGCAGCCTTGCGGGTGTGCTGAATGCCGATCCCAAGGCGATGCAGCGGGCCAAGGGTGTGGGTGAGAGCAGCGCGGCAGCCTTGCGCGCCGTCGCCATCGCCGCACGCCGCATGACGCGGGGCGAGATTGTGAAGAAGCCCGTGCTCGGCAGCTGGCAGGCGCTGATCGACTATCTCACCACCGACATGGCGCATCTGACCATCGAGCGGGTGCGGATCCTCTATCTCGACACCAGGAACCGCCTGATCGAGGACCATCACCTTGGTGACGGCTCGATCGACGAGGCCGCGATCCACCCGCGCGAAGTGATCCGCCGGGCAATGGACGTGGGCGCATCGGCAATGATCCTCGTCCACAACCACCCTTCGGGCAGTCCCGAGCCGAGCCGAGCCGACATCCAGATCACCCAGCGTATCGCCGAGGCCGGGCGGTTGCTGGGCGTGATCGTCCACGATCACGTGATTATCGGGCGCGAAGGGCATACGTCGCTCAGAGCCAAGGGGCTGATCTGATGGCCGCAGCAGCGCTGCCGGGCGCAGCGCTGGGATCAGGAGCTTTTCGAAACCACCAGCGACAGGCCGCTTAGCCCCAGCTCGGGCACGGCCGCGCCGGCGCTGATGGCAGCCATCAGCCGGCTCATCAACCGTCTGCCTGAGGGCACCAGCGTCATGCTGGTCGGCAACTCCCCCACCGCGTGGGCGGCGGGGCCGGTGATGGAGAGCGGCTGGCTGCGCTGCCGTGCCTGGCGAAACCTCCGCTGCCCGGCTAGCTATCCCGCGCACCTTGCCGAGGGACGAGCGCTCAACCCGCGCCTTCGCGCTCTTGCCGATGCCGATCCTCAGGTCACCTATGTCGATGCCGCTGCGCCGCTGTGTTCGGGTGGACGGTGCCGGCTGGTGCAGGAGAGGCATCTCAACTACTGGGACGGCAGCCACATGACCATCAGCGCTGCGGCGCGGGTCATGGCGCAGATCGATCCGGCGCTGTTGTCACACGAGTTTCGACGGGTAGAGCGCGGGGCGCGATCTTGCCTTGATCGCCCCCCTATCCTACCGCGCACCGCAAACTTGCCACACCGGAGTCGAACATGGTCCCCCGCTACGCCCGCCCCGCCATGACCGCCCTGTGGGAGCCGGAAGCCAAGTATCGCATCTGGTTCGAGATTGAAGCCCACGCGACCCAGAAGCTCGCCGATCTCGGCGTGGTGCCGCAATCGGCGGCACGCGCGCTGTGGGACTGGTGGGCAACCAATCCGACCATCGACGTCGCCGCGATCGACGCGATCGAGGCGGTGACCAAGCATGACGTGATCGCCTTCCTCGACTGGGTGGCGCAGCAAGTGGGCGAAGAGGCGCGCTTCATGCATCAGGGCATGACCAGCTCCGACGTGCTCGACACCACGCTCTCGGTGCAACTGGCGCGGGCGAGCGACATCCTGCTGGCTGATCTCGATGCGCTGCTCGCCGCGATCAAGATCCGCGCCGAAGAGCACAAATACACCCCCACCATCGGCCGCAGCCACGGCATCCATGCCGAACCTGTCACCTTCGGGCTCAAGCTCGCGCAGGCCTATGCCGAGTTCAGCCGTTGCCGCACTCGCCTCGTTGCCGCGCGCACTGAGATTGCGACCTGCGCGATCAGCGGCGCAGTCGGCACCTTTGCCAATGTCGATCCGGCAGTGGAAGAATTTGTCGCCGAGCAGCTGGGCCTCGCGGTCGAGCCTGTCTCGACCCAGGTGATCCCGCGTGATCGCCACGCGATGTTCTTTGCGACGCTGGGCGTGATCGCCAGCTCGATCGAGCGCCTCGCGGTCGAAATTCGCCACTTGCAGCGCACCGAAGTTCTTGAGGCCGAGGAATATTTCTCCCCCGGCCAGAAGGGTTCGAGCGCGATGCCGCACAAGCGCAATCCCATCCTCACCGAAAACCTCACCGGTCTGGCCCGCGTGGTGCGCGCCGCTGTCACTCCCGCGCTCGAAAATGTCGCGCTGTGGCACGAACGCGATATCTCGCACTCCTCGGTCGAACGTTATATCGGACCGGATGCCACCATCACCCTCGATTTCGCGCTGACACGGCTCACCAGCGTGGTCGAGAAGCTGCTGGTCTATCCTGAACGCATGGCCAAGAACTTGAACCGCATGGGCGGCCTGATCCATTCGCAGCGGGTGCTGCTGGCGCTGACGCAGGCCGGCCTGACCCGCGACGATGCCTACCGGCTGGTGCAGCGCAATGCGATGAAGGTGTGGGAAGCGGATGGCACGCTCTCGCTGCTTGATCTGCTCAAGGCCGATCCGCAAGTGACCGCCGCGCTCTCGCCTGAGAGCCTCTCGGAAAAGTTCGATCTCGCCTACCATTTCAAGCACGTCGACACGATCTTCGCGCGGGTTTTCGGGTAAGCGGCGCGCGGGCGATGCTGGACATGGCGCGCGAATCGCCTAGGCTTCACGCTATGTCGGGCCAAGCGGAAAGAGACGCCTTGTGAAGATACTTCGCACCATCGTGTGGGTTCTGGCCGCGCTCGGATTCCTGATCTTCGCGATCTACAACTGGTCGCCGGTCGAGATCACGCTGTGGCAGAATCTGGTGATGGAAACCAAGCTGCCGGTATTGGCACTGCTGGCCTTCGCTCTCGGCTTTGTGCCGCTGTGGGCCTATCACCAGAGTGTGAAGTGGGGACTGAACCGCCGCATCCGGGCGCTGGAGAATTCCCTGAAGCATACCGCGCTGGCGCGTCATCACGAACCCCCGGCGCGCGCGACCCAGCCTGTCGATGCCTCTGTGGATAAGCCTGTTACAAAAGCGGCACAAACGCCCGAACAGCCAGCGCCTGCCAACGGAACCCCGGATGGAGGAGCGGGCGAGTGAGCAATCCTGTTTATCTCGCGCTCGATGTGCCGCAGATCGAATCGGCCAAGGCACTGATAAGCAAAGTCAAGGCGCACATCGGCGGGGTGAAGGTCGGCCTAGAATTCTTCTGCGCCCATGGCGCGCACGGGGTGCACGAGATCGCGCATCTGGGCCTGCCGATCTTTCTTGATCTCAAGTTCCACGACATCCCCAATACTGTGGCGTCGGCGATGCAGGCGATCCATGTCTATCAGCCTGCGATCGTCACCGTCCACGCCAGCGGCGGCCGGGCGATGATGGAAGATGCCAAGGCTGCGGCCGCCGAAGGATGCAAGGTCGTCGCGGTTACCATGCTCACCAGCATGGATGCCAACGATCTTACCGCCACCGGGGTAAATGGCAGCGCCGAAACCCAGGTCATGCGGCTTGCTGAACTCGCCCATTCTTCCGGGCTCGACGGGATTGTGTGTTCGGGGCAGGAAGTCGGCGCGGTCAGGAAGGTGTGGAAGGACGGCTTCTTCGTTGTCCCCGGCCTGCGCCCTGCGGGAGGCGGCACGGGCGACCAGAAGCGCGTCGTCACCCCCCGTCAGGCTCGCGACAATGGTGCGAGTGTGCTCGTCATCGGCCGTCCGATCAGCCGTGCAGACGATCCGGCGGCCGCAGCGCGCGCCATTGCGGCGACACTGTAGGATCGCGGATTGCCGGACATCGCCACCCCCAACCTGCCCGCGCGCGATTTCGGCGCGACGGCGGCATTTTATGCCAAGATCGGCTTCGTAGAGGATTACCGTTCCCACGGTTGGATGATCCTGTCGCGCGGGGACGTGATGCTGGAGTTCTTCCCCTACCCCAATCTTGATCCCTACGATTCATCCTTCAGCTGTTGCATTCGGCTCGGTGATCTGGCGGCCATGATGCGCCAGGTCGAAGCCAGCGGCGTGCCCGATGCGCGGGCCGGCATCCCGCGTTACCACCCGGCCAAGCCGGAACCGAGCGGGCTGACGATCGCCTACCTGATCGATCCGGATGGCACGCTTTTGCGGCTGATCCAGAACGATTGACTGCCCCATGGCCAATCTTGCCGTCGCCACGCCAGCGGATGCCGCCGCGCTCAAGGCCCTGCTCGAAGCGGCCTATCGCGGCGATTCGGCGCGTCAGGGGTGGAACCACGAGGCCGACATTCTCGATGACGAACGCATCGCGCCGGGCGAGCTGGAAGCGCTGCTGGCCGATCCCGCCGTCACCATCCTCACCGCGCGCGATGGTGACGCGCTGATCGGCTGCGTTGCCGTCACGCGCAAAAGCGGCGCGCTCGCCTATCTCGGGATGCTGTGCGTCGCGCCGACGCTGCAATCGCGCGGGCTGGGACGGCGGCTGCTCGATGCGGCGGAGGATCACGCCCGCGCGCACGGCATCACCGCGATGGAAATGACCGTGATCGACAGCCGCGCGTCGCTGATCGCGTGGTACGAGCGGCGCGGCTATGCCTTTACCGGCGAGCGCCGCCCCTTCCCCGTCCCGCGCGATCCGCCAATCACCTTTGTGGTGCTGGAAAAGCCGCTCACGCCCGCCTAGGGACAGCGGATGGCCACGCTCGTCAAGATTTGCGGGATTTCAACCCCCGAAACCCTCGCTGCCGCCGTGGGCGCAGGGGCGAGCCACGTCGGCTTCGTCCACTTCGCCAAGAGCCCGCGCCACCTGTCGCTGACCGACGCAGGGATGCTGCGACGGCTGGTGCCGTCTCACGTCAAGGCGGTGCTGCTGGTGGTAAACCCCGCGCCCGAGAGCCTTGCCGAGGCCGTCCGCACCGTCGCGCCCGATGTCGTCCAATTCCATGGGGCCGAGACGCCCGATTCCCTCGCCCGCTTCCGCGCCGCAACCGGCATCGAGGCCTGGCGCGCCATGGCCGTGCGCGATGCCGCCAGCCTTGCCGAGGTCACCGCCTTCCGCGGCGCGGCCGACCGCGTGCTGCTCGACGCGCCCGCCTCGGCCCTGCCCGGCGGCAATGGCACCGCCTTTGACTGGAGCCTGCTCGCCGGCTGGCAGGCGCCGCTCGCCTGGGGGCTGGCCGGCGGGCTTACCCCAGCCAATGTGGCAGACGCCATTCGCCTGACCAATGCGCCGCTGGTGGATACATCCTCGGGGGTCGAGCGTTCCCCCGGTATCAAGGACGTGGACAAGATCACGGCCTTCTGCAAAGCGGCACACCTATGAACACACCTCTCAACTCCTTCCGCACCCAGCCCGATGATCGCGGCCATTTCGGTCAGTTCGGGGGGCGCTATGTCGCTGAAACGCTGATGCCGCTGGTGCTCGATCTCGAGCGCGAATACCGCAAGGCGCAGGTCGATCCGGCGTTTGCCGCCGAGTTCGACGATCTGCTCGAACATTATGTCGGCCGCCCCAGCCCGCTCTATTTCGCCCCGCGCCTGACGGAAGAATTGGGCGGCGCGCAGGTGTGGTTCAAGCGCGACGAGCTCAATCACACCGGCGCGCACAAGATCAACAATTGCATCGGACAGATTTTGCTGGCGATGCGCATGGGCAAGAAGCGCATCATCGCCGAAACCGGCGCGGGTCAGCACGGGGTGGCGACGGCCACCGTCTGCGCGCGTTTCGGCCTGCCTTGCGTGATCTATATGGGCGCCGAGGACGTGAAGCGGCAAGCGCCCAACGTGTTCCGCATGAAGCTCTTGGGCGCCGAGGTAATCCCCGTCACCAGCGGCGGCGCGACGCTCAAGGACGCGATGAATGAAGGCCTGCGCGACTGGGTCGCGAATGTTCACGACACCTTCTACATCATCGGCACCGCGGCAGGCCCGCATCCCTACCCCGAGATGGTCCGCAACTTCCAGAGCGTGATCGGCAAGGAAGCCCGCACCCAGATGCTCAGCCGCACGGGCCGCTTGCCCGATCTGCTGGTTGCCTGCATCGGCGGCGGGTCGAACGCGCTCGGGCTGTTCCACCCGTTTCTCGATGATCCGTCGGTGAAGATGCTCGGCGTCGAGGCGGCGGGGCACGGCCTCGATGGCGACGAACACGCCGCGAGCCTGCTCGGCGGCTCGCCCGGCGTGCTCCACGGCAACCGCACCTATCTGCTGCAGGACGAAGACGGCCAGATCACCGAGGGCCACTCGATCAGCGCAGGGTTGGACTATCCCGGCATCGGCCCCGAGCACGCGTGGCTCAAGGAAAGCGGCCGCGTCGATTACACCGCCGTAACCGATGACGAGGCGCTCGAAGGCTTCCAGCTGCTCTGCCGCACCGAAGGCATCATCCCCGCCCTCGAACCCTCGCACGCCATTGCGGCGGTGAAGAAGGTTGCGCCGACCATGCCCAAGGATGCCATCATCCTCGCGAACCTGTGCGGGCGCGGGGACAAGGACATCTTCACCGTGGCCCAGCGGCTGGGGGTGGCGCTGTGAGCCGCTTTGCTTCGGTTTTCGCCCAGCCCCGCCCCGCGCTCGTCTGCTTCATCACGGCAGGCGATGGCGACACTGCGGCCAATCTCGATGCGCTGGTGGAAGCCGGGGCGGATGTGATCGAACTTGGCATGCCCTTCACCGATCCGATGGCCGATGGCCCCGCGATCCAGAGCGCCAATCTGCGCAGCCTTGGCGCGGGCACCACCACCGCGGACGTGCTGCGCTACGCCACCGACTTCCGCGCCCGGCACCCGCAAGTGCCGCTGGTGCTGATGGGCTATGCCAACCCGATGGTGCGGCGCGGGCCGGAATGGTTCGCCGAGGCCGCCGCCGCTGCGGGCGTTGACGGCGTCATCTGCGTCGACATTCCGCCTGAAGAAGACTTTGATAGCCCCTGGGCGCTCGGCCCGGCCCTGCGCGCACGCGGCATTGCCCCGATCCGCCTCGCCACGCCGACCACCGATGCCGCGCGCCTGCCGCAGGTGCTCGAAGGGAGCGAGGGCTTCCTCTACTACGTCTCGGTCGCCGGGATCACCGGCAAGCAGCAAGCCCAGATCGCCAGTATCGAGGAGAACGTCGCGCGCATCAAGCAATCGACCAACTTGCCCGTCGCGGTCGGCTTCGGCGTGCGCACGCCGCAGCAGGCCGCCGAAATCGCCCGCGTGGCAGACGGTGTGGTGGTCGGCTCGGCGCTGGTGGAAATCTGCGGCGCATATGGCGCGGATGCCCCGGCCAAGCTAAGGGAATTCACGTCCGCCCTCGCCCACGCGGTCCACACCGCCCGTCAGGAGCAACTGGCATGAACTGGTTCACCCGCGTCCGCAATTCGCTTGGCTTCTCGGCCGACAAGAAGACCACCGAGAAGGATCTGTGGATCAAGTGCCCCTCGTGCCAGGAAATGCTGTTCGTGCAGGAATTCGAGGCGAACCTTTCGGTCTGCCCCAAGTGCGAACACCATGGGCGCATCGGGGCCGATGCCCGGCTGGCGTTGCTGCTCGATCCGGGTTTCGAGGTGCTGCCGCTGCCCAAGGTCACCGAGGATCCGCTGCAGTTCAAGGACACCAAGAAGTACACCGACCGGCTCAAGGCCGCGCGCGCAGCGAACCCGCACGAGGATGCTTTCGTGGTCGGTTCGGGCACCATCGACACGCGGCCGGCGGTGGTGGGCGTGCAGGACTTCAGTTTCATGGGCGGCTCGATGGGCATGGCCGTGGGGCAGGCCTTTTGCGAGGGCGCGCAGAAGGCGATTGACCGGCGCTGTGCCTATATCGTGGTGACCGCAGCGGGTGGCGCACGGATGCAGGAGGGCATTTTGAGCCTGATGCAAATGCCCCGCACGACGGTGATGACGCGGCGGCTGAAGCAGGCCGGCCTGCCCTATATCGTGGTGCTCACCGATCCGACCACCGGCGGGGTGACCGCAAGCTACGCCATGCTCGGCGACATCCACATTGCCGAACCCGGCGCGCTCATCGGTTTTGCGGGCCAGCGCGTGATCCAGGACACGATCCGCGAACAGCTGCCCGAGGGCTTCCAGCGCGCCGAGTATCTCCACAAGCACGGCATGGTCGACATGGTGGTGCCGCGCCGCGAATTGCGCACGACGCTGGCCAGCGTGCTCGACTACCTCACCCCGGTGAAGGCGGCGTAACACTTCATGCGCGACTTCGGCCGGTCGGACGACCCGCGCGTTCAGACCCAGCTTGATCGCCTCGCCACGCTAAGCCTGCCGCAAGGTCGGCTGGGGCTGGAGACGATGTGTTCCCTGATGGAACGGCTCGGCAATCCGCACCGCAAGCTGCCGCCGGTGTTCCATGTCGCGGGTACCAACGGCAAGGGATCGACCTGTGCCTTTCTGCGCGCGATGCTGGAAGCGGAGGGTTACAGGGTTCATGTCACCACCAGCCCCCATCTGGTGCGCTACAATGAACGTATCCGGCTGGCGGGGGACTTGATCTGCGACACGATGCTGGCCGAGGTTCTGGCCGAAGTGCTGGATGCCGGAGAGGACCTCGGCCCGAGCTTCTTCGAAGTCACCATCGCCGCCGCCTTCCTCACCTTCAGCCGCGTCCCCGCCGATGCCTGCGTGGTCGAAGTCGGCATGGGCGGACGCTTCGATGCGACCAATGTGCTGGAGCCGGAGGTGCTGGCCGCTTGCGGGATCGCCGCGCTTGGCCTTGATCACGAGCGCTTCCTGCTCGCACCCGAAGGCAGCGTACCGACCGAGCCGATGGCGCGGATCGCGTTCGAGAAGGCGGGGATTGCGAAGCGCGGTGTGCCGCTGGTGACCTTGGGCACAGCCTATACCCCCGAAGCGCAGGCCGCGATCCGTGATGTCGCAAGCCGGGCGTCCGCCCCGCTCCACGCGTTTCCGCAGGACTGGGCGTGCGATAGGCGCGAGCCTGAGTTTCTCGTCTATCGCGATTGGCGAAGCGATTGCGATTATCTCTCTCTTCCGCTGCCCGCTCTACCGGGCAAACACCAGATCGACAATGCCGGGCTCGCGATCGCGATGCTGCGCGCACAAGACCGGGTCCTGATTTCCGAAAACAGCATTGCTGCCGGTCTGCGCACTGCCAAATGGCCCGCGCGTCTCCAGCAATTGTCGGATGGTCCGCTGACCGCGCTCGCGGGCGAGGCAGCAGTGATTGTCGACGGTGGCCACAATCCGAGCGCAGGCGCAGCGATTGCAGCGCACTTCAAGGGTCCGCTGCACCTTGTGATCGGGATGATCGCAGGCAAGGATCCAAGCGCGCTGATTGCACCGCTGGGGGGCCGAATCCGCACGCTCACGGTGGTTCCGGTGCCTGGGCATGACTGCCACCCCGCCAGCGCCTTCGGCTCCGATGCCCACGCCGTCGCGAATGTCGAGGAGGCGCTTCGCGGCATCCCGCGAGACGATTGCCCGATCCTCATCGCCGGCTCGCTTTACCTTGCCGGCGAGGTGCTCAGGCTGAACAACGAGATGCCCGGCTAGACCAGCTCCGGCTCGGGCGGGGGCGCGTTTTCGTTGCGGCCCGAGCGCGCCTGCCGCACCCATTCAATCACGCACAGCACCACGGCAAAACCGCCGATCGCGGTGGTGAGCAGGAACACATCGTAATAGCCGCGCTCCTCGATCATCTGGCCCAAGGCCGGGCGGCCCAGCGTTCCCACCAGCATCGTCAGCGAAGACAGCAGCGCATATTGCACCGCGCTGTAACCCTTGGCGACCACGCTCGAAAGATAGGCGACGAATGCCGCGCCCGCGATGCCGACCGCGATATTCTCTGCCCCGATGGTCAGCATCAGCCGCGCCATCCGTTCGTCCGCCCCGAATTGCCCAGCCAGCCAGGTAAAGCCGCTGAGGTCGCTTGCCAGCTGCATCCGCGCGCCGCCGATGGCCAGATCGGCGTAGAACAGGTTGGTCAGCGCCGCGATCACCGCGCCCAGCGTCAGCGTGGTCATGCGGCCGATCACCGTCAGCAGCGTGCCGCCCAGAGCGAGGCCCAGGATCAACGCGCCCACACCGAAGAATTTGGAAGCAATCGCCACCTCGTCCTTGGAATATTGCAACTCGCCGAGATAAAACGGGTAGGCAAAGCTGCCCCAGATCGCATCGGTAATGCGGTAGGACAGCACCAGCGCGATCACCAGCACAGCGGCCCATTTGAGCCGCCCGATAATCTCGGCCAAAGGCAGGATCAGCGCGCGATAACCGTGATCGAGCGCGGTATCGAGTGCGCCTTTGGCAGGTGTATCGACGGCGAGCACATGCCGGCCCTGCTTGCGCATCGATTCGAGCCAGCCCGCGATCGCCCCCGGGATCACCACCGTCGCGATCACGATCAGCGGCCCCATCTGGCTGACGAACTCGGTCGAATCCGGGCGCGTCTCGGGCGTGGCCGCAAGCGAACGGATCATGAAATCGAGCACCACCGCCAGCGCCCAGCCCCACAGCAGCGCAACCGCGCCCAGCGCATAGGCGCGCACCCGCGGGGTCATCTGCCCGGCCTGGCGCAGCGTGCCGAGGTTGGCGCGTTCGCTCTCCAGCGCGGCGGCACTCCGTTCGGCATCGGGCGCAAACAGACCAAGGAAGCCGACTGCCAGCAGAAGCGCACCCATGCTGGCAAACACCGTTGGCCAGCCCATCCGCTCGGCCATGAACAGCGCCAGCGCCCCGCCCACCAGCGCGGCGACGCGGTAGCCCATCTGGAACACGGTCGAAAGGATGTCGATTGTCGCCACCTCGTCCGCCACATCCACGCGCCAGGCGTCGATCACCACGTCCTGCGTCGCCGATGCGAAGGCGCCGATCCCTGCTAACAGCGAGAACATCCCGAGCGAGGTGAGCGGGTTCAGCGCCGACAGCGTCACCAGAATCGCACCCAGCAGCAGCTGCGCGGTAACGATCCACTGCTTGCGCTTGCCCAGCCGCCTAAGGCCCGGCAAGTCCAACCGGTCAAGCGCGGGGGACCACAGGAACTTGAAGGCATAGGCCAGCCCGATCAGCGAGAACACCCCCATGGTTTCGACGTCGACTCTGGCGTCGGTCAACCAGGCATAGAGCGTGCCGAGCAGCAGCGCATAGGGCAGCCCGCTCGCAAAGCCGAACAGCAGGATATAGCCGGTCTTGGGATGGCGCAGTGCCGCCAGCAGGGCGAGCCAGCGCGACAGGCGCGAGGAAGTGTCGAGGACGGCGTCGGCCATTGTCGATCCCATATTTGGCGGAGCAGCGTTTTGCGTCTGCCCGGTTTCGTGGCACACTAGGCAAGGATGAGAGGATGAGAAAAGAGCGATGAACGCCGAGACAACAGATTTACGTCGAGAAGATTCGGGTTTGCGCCCCACCGCAGGGCAACTGGCGCTGGCGGAAACGATCCGCGGCGGCATCGGCAGGCAAACCGGCGCGATCCATACGGTTCCGGCGAAGAACTACATCTGCCCCGCTCACTTCGCGCGCGAGAAGGCCGCACTGTTCGATCGTCTGCCGCAGGTCATCTGCCCTTCCGCGCTACTGTCCGAGCCCGGCATGGCGGTGCCGCACGATGCCACCGGCCGCCCGCTGCTTATCACCCGTGACAACGACGGCAAGGCCCACGTCTTCCTCAACGTCTGCCGCCACCGGGGGACGCGGCTGGTCGAAGGGCACGAGGCGGTCTGCGCCAGGCGGCTGGTGTGCCCCTATCACGCCTGGACCTACCGGCTTGACGGCGGATTGCTGGCCCTGCCCCGGCCCGAAACGTTTCCCGGCATGGACAAAGCCGATTTCGGCCTCGTCGAGCTGCCCAATATCGAGGCAGGCGGCCTCATCTGGTTCGCGCCGCAAGAAGATGCCGATTTCAGCGCTGCACAGGAACTGGGCAGCGATCTCGACGCCTTCGGCCTTCAGCAAGCCCACCTGTTCCGGCGCAAGCTGCACACGGTGAAGGGCAACTGGAAGCTGATTATGGATGCCTTCCTCGAAAGCTATCATGTCACGCGTCTCCATGCCGCCACCATCGGCCCGTTCTTCAAGGACGGGATCACCGCGGGCGACCAGATCGGCCCGCATCAGCGCAGCGCTGTCGGGCGGCTGGAGGAGATGGAGGGTGTCGATCTCACCGACATGGCGCAGCTGCGCCGGGTCGTCACCTTCGCCTACCAGCTGCTCCCTGCCACGATCATCGTCCCCAGCCCGGATTACGTGAACGTGATGGTGCTGATGCCGCAAGCGCACGATCTGACGCTGGTCGAGGACTTCATGCTGATACCCGAGGCGCCGCAGACGGAAAAGGCGCTGGCGCATTGGGAGAAGAGCTGGAAACTGCTCGATGGCGGCGTGTTCGCCTCGGAAGATTTCCGCGCGGCCGAGCTGGGGCAGCAGGGGCTTGCGAGCGGTGCGGTCAGCCATATCACTCTGGGCACGCTCGAAGGCGGTATCGCGCGGTTCGACGAGATCGTGAGCGAAGCGCTGAAATCGGCGGCGCCGGCGGCAGACTGAGCGGCGCGCGCAATGGTCGCATTTGGCCAAGAAATGCTCTAGGCGCGGCGCCATGACCACCCTGTCCCCCCGATCCGAAACCCGCCCTGAAGGTGAACGCATCGCCAAGCTGCTGGCCCGCGCCGGAATCGCCAGCCGCCGCGAGGTCGAGCGGATGATTGCCGAGGGGCGCGTGGCGCTCGATGGCAAGGTGCTGGAGACCCCGGCGACGATCCTGCCCGGCCTGCGCGGCGTGACGGTTGATGGCAAACCCGTCACCGCGGCCGAGCCGACCCGGCTGTTCGCCTTCCACAAGCCCACCGGCCTCCTCACTGCCGAGCGCGATCCCAAGGGCCGGCCAACCATCTACACCGCGCTGCGCAACGCCCTGCCCAAAGGCGCAGGCCGGGTGATGCCGATCGGGCGGCTCGACCTCAACACCGAAGGCCTGCTGCTGCTCACCAATGACGGCGAGGTGAAGCGCAAGCTCGAACTGCCCGCCACCGGCATCCCGCGCACCTACCGCGCGCGCGCGTTCGGCGCGGTGACGCAGGAACAGCTCGAAGACCTGATCGAAGGCGTGGAGATCGAGGGCGTGCGCTACGGTTCGATCGATGCCAATCTCGAGCGCGGCGCAAAAGGTTCCGGGGGCCGCAACCTGTGGATCGAAATGACCATCACCGAAGGCAAGAACCGCGAAGTGCGGCGCGTGCTGGAACATCTCGGATTGCAGGTCAACCGCCTCATCCGCGTCGGCTACGGCCCGTTCCATCTCGGCGATCTGCCGCGCGGGCAGGCGGTGGAGCTGAAGGGCAAGCCGGTCGAGCGCTTCCTCGCCGATCTGGCCAAGAGTGGCCCGAAGGCGCCGCGCAAATGAGGATCATCGCGGGCCAGTGGCGCGGGCGCAAGCTTGTCGCCCCCAGGGGCGATGCCACGCGCCCCACCGCCGATCGCACCCGCGAGACACTGTTTGCGATGCTGACGAGCCGGCTTGGCGACTTTGAAGGTTTGCAGGTCGCCGATCTGTTCGCCGGCTCGGGCGCGCTCGGGCTGGAGGCGCTGTCGCGCGGGGCTGCCACCTGCCTGTTTGTCGAACAGGATCGCGAGGCCCTTGCTGCGATCAAAACGAATATCGCCGCGCTCGGCGCACGCGAATGCGCGCGGATCGAGGCCGGTTCGGTGATGACCCTGCGCGCCGCTGCCGCCCCGCTCGATCTGATCCTCGCCGATCCGCCGTATCACTCGGGCGCGGGCGAAGTGGCGCTCGACCGCCTGCTGCGCCTCGGCTGGATCGGCCCCGAGACCTGGGTCGCGCTGGAAACCGCCTTCAACGAGGATGTCGCGATCAAGGGGCTGGATGCGGAGACCAGCCGCAAGGTCGGCAAGGGCAAGCTCCATCTGCTGCGCCTTGCCGGGGATTAGGCGCTTGCCCACAGGGGCATTGTTCCCTACTTGTTCACGTGAGACCATGAGCAGCCACCTCCCCTCCCCCGCCGCAGCGCCCGATGCGGTGCCGGCCTACGCCGCGCGGCTGAACCCGCCGCAGCGCGCCGCCGTGCTGGCGACGGAAGGCCCGGTGCTGATGCTGGCCGGCGCTGGCACCGGCAAGACCGCTGCGCTCACCGCGCGGCTGGCACATCTGGTGGCCATCCGCCGCGCCTATCCCAGCCAAATCCTGTGCGTCACCTTTACCAACAAGGCCGCGCGCGAAATGCGCGAGCGGGTCGCGCACCACCTCGGCCCGGCGGCGGAGGGCCTGCCGTGGCTCGGCACCTTCCATGCGATCTGCGCCAAGATGCTGCGCCGCCATGCTGAACTGGCGGGGCTGCAACACAACTTCACCATCATCGATACCGATGATCAGTTGCGGGTGCTCAAAGCCCTGATCACCGAAAATGGTCTGGATGAAAAGCGCTGGCCCGCGCGCCAGCTCGCCGGGCTGATCGACCGCTGGAAGAACCGCGGGCTGAACCCCGCCGATCTCGATGCAGTGGAAAACGAGGCCTATGCCAATGGCAAGGGCGCGGCGCTCTATGCCGGTTATCAGGAACGGCTGCGGCAATTGAACGCCTGCGATTTCGGCGACCTGATGCTGCACATGCTCAACATCCTGCGCGGCCATCCGGACATTCTCGGCCATTACCAGCGCGCCTTCCGCTACATCATGGTGGACGAATATCAGGACACCAATGCGGTGCAGTATCTGTGGCTGCGACTGCTCGCGCAGCAACACCGAAACATCTGCGTGGTGGGCGACGATGACCAGTCGATCTATTCCTGGCGCGGGGCGGAAGTCGCCAATATCCTGCGCTTCGAAAAGGATTTTCCGGGCGCGCAAGTGATCCGGCTCGAACAGAACTATCGCTCGACCCCGCACATCCTCGGCGCGGCTTCGGGGCTGATCCGGGCCAACAGCCAGCGCCACGACAAGACGCTGTGGACCAAGGTCAACGGCGGCGACAAGGTCAAGGTGATCGGCGTGTGGGACGCACCCGAGGAAGCGCGCCGGGTGGGCGAGGCGATCGAGCGACTGGAGCGCGAGGGCGCCCCGCTCGATCAGGTCGCGATTCTCGTGCGCGCGCAATACCAGACCCGCGAATTCGAAGACCGGTTCATCCAGATCGGCATCAATTACCGCATCATCGGCGGTTTCCGTTTCTACGAACGGGCC
Source organism: Erythrobacter sp. (assembly GCA_046296035.1). Lineage (GTDB taxonomy): Bacteria > Pseudomonadota > Alphaproteobacteria > Sphingomonadales > Sphingomonadaceae > Erythrobacter. The sequence continues at coordinate 560,931 of JBKBLZ010000001.1, forward strand.
GAAATCCGCGACGCGCTGGCATACCTGCGCCTGATTGCCCAGCCGCAGGATGATCTGGCTTTTGAACGCATCCACAATGTCCCCAAGCGCGGGCTTGGCGCGAAGGCGCTCGAACAGATGCACGCCCATGCGCGCCGCACCGGCCTGCCGCTGGCAGCGGCCGCATTGCAACTGGCCGACAGCGACGAGCTGCCCAAGCGTGCTGCCGCTACCATCGGCGGCTTGATGCGGCAGTTCCTGCACTGGCGCGAGCAGTCCGAGCAGCTCAGCCCGGCCGATCTCTTGCGGCTGGTGCTGGAGGAATCGGGCTACAACGCCATGCTCGCCGCCGACCGTTCGCCCGAAAGCGCCGGGCGCGCGGAAAACCTTACCGAACTCGCGCGCGCGATAGAGGAATACGAGAGCCTCGGCGAGTTTCTGGAACATGTCAGCCTGGTGATGGACAATGACCGCTCGGATGCCGAGGAAACCGTCACCATCATGACGATCCACGCCGCCAAGGGCCTCGAATTCGACAACGTGTTCTGCGTCGGCTGGGAGGAAGGCGTGTTCCCCTCGCAGCGGGCGATCGACGAGGGCGGATTGGCCAGCCTCGAGGAGGAGCGCCGCCTCGCCTATGTCGCGCTCACCCGCGCGCGGCGGCATTGCACCATCCTCCACGCTGCCAACCGGCGGATCTACGGCCAGTGGGTCAGCTCGATCCCTTCGCGCTTCATCGAGGAGCTTCCCGCCGAGCACATCGATGTCGAAACCACGCTCACCGGCGGTGCGAGCCTTTGGCGCGCGAACTGGGGCGAGCAGGAAGACCCCTTCGCCCATGTCGCGCGCAATTACCCCGCCAAGGCACAGATGCGCGGCCCCGGCTGGCAGCGCGCGCTGACCTCGGGATACGAGACCAAGCCCGCCCGCGTGCGCGAGAACACCCGCTCCGCCGCCAGCTTCGCCGCGCCCGCGCGCAGCGACATTGCGATCGGGGCGATGGTCACCCACGACAAGTTCGGCACCGGCTGCGTGATCGATCAGGAAGGCAACAAGCTCACCATCCTGTTCGAGGGTGCGGGCGAGAAACGCGTGCTGGACAGCTTCGTAAAGGTGGTTGGCTAAGGCTTACTCGGCCGGTTCCGCTGCCGCCGCGGGCTTGTCCTTCCAGTAGCGCGCCTCGAACGGGCGCAGCAATTCCCCGCCCAGATCGCGCGTGCCTTCGGCGATGCCTGTCGCGCAGTTCACGTAAGGCGCAGGATCGGTCCAGGTGCCGAACAGCTTGTCCCACAGCGTGATGGTGTTTCCGAAATTCGCGCCCATCAGCGCCTCGTCGCGGATATGGTGCAGGCGGTGCGCGGCGGGCGAGATCAGCACCGTGCCGACCGGCCCAAGCGTCCAGGGCACATCGGCATGGATGAAATAGCCCCACCAGCCGCGCAGCAGCGCCGCAGTGAGGATCGCCCACACCGGCAGGCCCAGCAGCAGCACCGGCACCAGATCGATCAGCAGGCTGAGCACCTCGCCCAAGGGATGCTTGCGGTGCAAGGTCAGCCAGTTCATCGCCTCGTCGGCGTGATGCGTGGCATGGACGCGCCACAGCGCACGCGAATGCTCTAAGCGGTGGCGCCAATAGGCGGCGAAATCGATCAGCACGATGGCGAAGATGATGCTGAAAACGGCCGGCAGCGCTGCCCAGATTTCGATCAGCGCCGGATCGCGCGGGATCAGGCGGCGGTAGGCCGTCAGCGGCACCGCAATCAGCGGCATCATTACCACGCCATTGAACAGCAACAGGCCGAGATTGGTGCTGACTTCGCGCCGTGCAGCGATAAAGCCTGCAAACAGCCGATCACGCTTCATCACCGCAGCGAGCGCGATGAAGATCAACGCCGCCGGGATCAGTTCGGTCACGGTGCTGCGCAGGGCTTCGAGAACGGCATCGGTCATGCGCGCGTGGGTAGCGCGCGGGTCGCGAAGAAAGGGTTAAGCCTGCCGGCCGAGGACCGCAGGAGTGTTCAGCCGAAGCCGACATCGAGGAACGAGGGACGCGGTCCGTTCCATTGGCCGGCGGGCACCGGTTCGTCATCCTCGTTATCGCGGCGGCGGGCTTTCCGATCATCGCTGGCGGTGACGCGGTCGGTGCGCGGAGCGGACGCTTCACGGCGCGGGCGCTCTTCACGTTCATCGCGTGCCCGGCGGGGCTTGCGATGCTCGCGTTCGGGGGGTGTCTCACGCTCTTCATGCGGGGCTTCGGCCTTGGCGGCCTCGGCGCGGGCGATGACTTCGCTCAAATCGACCCGCACGTCCTCCTTGCCAAACACCTTGATCGCACTGCCGGTGAGCTTCTCGACATTGGCAATCGCCTCGGCGTCGTCCTCTGCCACGAAGGTGAAGGCGCGGCCCTTGGCCCCGGCGCGCCCCGTGCGGCCGATACGGTGGACGTAATCATCGGGGTGCCACGGGGTATCGAAATTGAAGACGTGGCTGACACCTTTGATGTCGAGCCCGCGGGCGGCGACATCCGAGGCAACGAGGATGTTGACCTCGCCGTTCTTGAACCGGTCAAGCTCCTTGATCCGGCTCGCCTGGTCCATATCGCCGTGGATTTCGCTCGACCGGAAGCCGTGGCGGTTGAGGCTCTGGTTGAGCTCGCGCACCGTGGTTTTCTTGTTGGCGAAGATGATCGCGTTTTCGACCAGATCGTTCTCGAGGAACCAGCGCAAGGTCTCGCGCTTGGCGCGCGACTTCACCGGCACCTTGAAAGCGGTGATGTCAGCATTGGTCGAAGCCGCGCGGCTCACCTCGATACGCTTGGGATTGTTCAGGAATTTCTTGGCCAGCTTCTCGATCGGCGGCGGCATGGTGGCCGAAAACAGCATCGTCTGGCGGGTTTCGGGCAGCTTGGAGCAGATAAACTCGATATCGGGGATGAAACCCATGTCGAGCATCCGGTCAGCCTCGTCGATCACCAGCAGCTCGCAGCCGTTGAGCATGATCTTGCCGCGTTCGAACAGATCCATCAGCCGGCCCGGGGTTGCAATCAGCACGTCGACCCCGTCAGACAGCGCCTTGAGCTGCTCGCCCATCTGCACGCCGCCGATCAGCAATGCCATCTTGAGATCGTGGTTCTTGCCGTATTTCTCGAAATTCTCGGCCACCTGCGCGGCGAGCTCGCGGGTCGGTTCGAGGATCAGCGAGCGGGGCATCAGCGCGCGGCGGCGGCCGGCGGCCATCACGTCGATCATCGGCAGCACAAAGCTTGCCGTCTTGCCGGTGCCGGTCTGCGCGATGCCGATGAGATCCTTCATCATCAGCACAGTCGGTATCGCCTGGGCCTGGATCGCGGTCGGCGTCGTATAGCCCGCGTCTTCGACGGCTTTGAGCAATTCAGGCGAAAGGCCGAGATCGGCGAAAGTCATGCGGTGTGTGGTGTCCGAGAATTGCGGGCAGGGTTGCTGCCAGGATTGCCGGCCGCCGCGCGTGGCACACGCAGGGACAGTAGTGCGCGCCTCTCTCCTACTCGGGGGCAAAAGTCAAGGAAACGCGGCGCTGGCGCGCAAGCCAGGATCAGTCGCGCACCGCCACCAGCTGTCGCATCGATTCGACCTCGCAGTGCACGCCGGTGCGCGACTGGAGCTTGTCACGCTCGACGCACAGCCGCCCATCCCTGTTCCGCTCGACATAGAAGCCGGAATAGAAGTCACGGGCGCGGCACGATTTTTCGAGGTTGACCGAGAGCATCCGGCGATCGCGCAGGAACAGCACCAGGCGGTTGCCGCTGCCGGTCTGCACCCCGGCGATCCCTTCGAGGGGCACACATTTCTCCTTGCGCGCCTCCTCGAAGCGCGGCTGCAAGGCGCGTTGGGGCAGCTCGGCCACCAGATTGTTGCCTGGTGCCGGCGCGATCCGCACGACCAATCTTTGCTCGATCCGCACCTGTCGTGCGCTCAGCTGGCCACGAAAGGCCGAAAGCGGGTTGATCCGCAAGGGATCATCGAGCGCCGCCGCAGCGCAGTGCGAAGCGGAGGCGACAACCACCGGCGATGCCCGATCATCTGGCGCAGACGCGCCCGTCCCCACCGCCAGCGGCAGCACAAGCGCCAGCGGCGCGGACAGGGCAAACAGGCTGTGCATGGCGGTTGGCGTGTCTCCTCGGCAGGGCTTACGCCCTGAGGGCATGGTTTAAGCGTAAAAATGCCTAGCGTCGGCAATTGAACCCGGGCTTAACTGCCGCACTGCGGGGCGCAAAAGCACTGGCACATTTGATGCAGACTGTGGCATGGGCGCAACAATGATGCGCGTTGCCTCTCCGCCCCCCTCGCCTGCCGCCTTTCTCGAAGACGCCGCCCGCCTGCTCGGACCGCGCGGGCTGACCACCGATCCCGAACGGATGGATGCCTGGCTGACCGACTGGCGCGGACGCTACACCGGCCGCGCGCTGGCGCTGGCCTCCCCAGCCTCGACACTGGAGGTTGCCGCACTGGTCAAATTGTGCGCCACGCATGGCGTGCCGATTGTTCCGCAGGGCGGCAACAGCGGCATGGCTGGGGGCGCGACCCCGGACGCAACCGGCACCGCGATCATCCTCTCGCTGCGTCGGATGGACGCCATCCGCTGCCTCGATGCTGAGGCAGGGCAGGTGGTGTGCGAGGCGGGCGTGATTCTCCAGCACCTCCACGATGCGGCCGAGGCAGCGCAAATGCGCTTCCCGCTTACGCTCGGCGGCAAGGGCTCGGCCACCATCGGCGGGCTGGTTTCGACCAATGCCGGGGGCACACAGGTGCTGCGCCACGGCACCATGCGCGCGCAGGTGCTGGGACTGGAAGCGGTGCTGGCGGATGGATCTGTGTTCGATGCGCTGACCGTGCTCAAGAAGGACAATCGCGGCTTCGATCTCAAGCAATTGCTGATCGGCTCGGAAGGCACGCTCGGCATCGTCACGGCGGCCACGCTGCGGCTGTTGCCCGCGCCCACGGGACGCGTCACTGCGTGGACTGGTCTCGGCTCAATCACCGCCGCGCGCAGCCTGCTGCACCGGGTAACGCGCGACATGGGCGAGGCGCTTGAAGGCTTCGAGGTGGTGCCGGCGCACTGCCTCGATGCCGTGCTCGCGCACTTGCCCGCCGCGCGCGCGCCGCTCGCCGCCGCGCATGAGTGGAACGCGCTGATCGAATGCGTTTCGGCGAGCACCGACAGCGCTACCCTGCACGAGCGGTTTGAAGCCAGCCTAGCCGTCGCGCTGGAGGAAGGCGTGCTGGCCGATGCGGTGATCGCCGCCAATGAACGCCAGGCCGACGACTTCTGGACCTTGCGCGATGCCATCTCTCCCGCCGAGCGCGCGATCGGCCCGGCGATGCAGCACGATATCTCGGTGCCGGTCGAGGCCATGCCCGAGTTCATTCTCTCCGCCAGCCCGGCGATCGAGGCTGCCTTCCCCGGCACCCGTGCGGTGGCCTTTGGACATCTGGGCGATGGCAATGTCCACTTCCACGTGCTTGCCCCCCCCGGAGCCGTGCGCGGCGAATGGGAGGAATCGCAAGGCAAGGCGATCAGTGCGCAGGTTCATGATCTGGTAACCCGGTGGGGCGGATCGATCAGCGCCGAACACGGGATCGGGCAGATGAAGGTGGCAGAGCTGGCCCGCCTTCACGATCCGGTCGCGCTGGCGCTGATGCGCAGCGTCAAGCGTGCGCTCGATCCACTCGGCCTGCTCAATCCCGGCAAGCTGGTGATGGTGCCCCCTGCGGCTTGCACCTAAGGCCGCAAACGCTTACAGGCCGCCGGTCCGGCGGGGGAGCCCTGCCGCAGGGATCACCCGCAACTGACTTTCTCGGAGACACATTCATGGCCAGCGCGCCGCAACCGCAACTTCCGCTGTTCTACAAGGACCTGATGCCGCTCAACAGCCGCGACCATGCGGACTGGAAGGTGGGGACAATGGCGGATGCCGCGTTCCTCGCCCAAACCCATGCCGTGCCGCTGACAACCGATGAATTTATCGACGCCCAGCGCCATTTCCCGATTGTGTTCACCGCGGGCGACAACCCGCTGCCAATCGCGCTGTTCGGCCTCAACGAAGGCGTCAACACCTTCATGGGCGATGACAACAAGCTGACCAGCGCCGTCTATGTTCCGGCCTATGCGCGCCGCTATCCCTTCATGCTCGCCAAGCTGCGTCCGGATACGGACGAGTTGTCGCTGTGCTTTGATCCGACCTGCGGCGTGATCGGCAAGTTCGACGAAGGCCTCGCGCTGTTCGATGCCGAAACCAAGCCCACCGAATATACCCAGGGCGTGCTCGAATTCTGCCGCCGCTTCGAAGAATCCGGCCAGCGCACCAAGCAGTTCATGGAAGAACTGAGCAAGCTTGGCATCCTGATGGATGGCGAAATCGCGATCACCCGCAATGATGAACCGGACAAGCCCTTTGTCTATCGCGGGTTCCAGATGGTGAACGAGGAAAAGCTGCGCGAATTGCCGATCGAAACGCTGGAAGCGCTGAACAAGAACGGGATGCTGATCCTGATCCACGCGCATCTGTTCTCGCTCAATCTGATGCGCACCCTGTTCGAACGGCAGGTCATGCAGGGCAAGATGCCGGCAGCTCCGGTTGCGGTGAACTGATAGCCTTTGGCTCCTGCACGGGAGCCTTGCGAACAGGAAAGCAACGGGCGGTCCCGCGTGGGGCCGCCCGTCTTGTGTGGGCAGCAGGCCTATTCGGCCGCTTGAAGGAACGGATCACTGCCCTCGCCCATCAGCGCAGTTTCGCCCCCCATCACCCGCACCAGATCGGCAAGGATTGCGGCCATGCCGGCCATTCCCTCGCCCGGCTCAGCCAGACGGTGATCAAGATAGGTCGCGCGGCACACCTCGACCTGCACGGCGTGGATGCCCTTGTCGGGTGCCCCGTGGCGATCAAGCACATAACCGCCCGAATAAGGCCGGTTCTGAGCCACCGCGCAGCCGTGCGCATCAAGCTGGCGCAGTGCCGCCCTGGTCAAGCGGTGGTGGCACGATACCCCGAACCGGTCGCCCAGCACGATGCGGGGGGCGCGCTCCTCACCCTCGGCGGGTCGCAGCGGCGGCATCGAATGCAGATCGATCAGCAACGCCGCGCCCCAAGCCTTGCGCATCCGCGCCAGTTCTTCGGTGAGAAAAGTGTGATAAGCCCGGTGGATGCCTGCAATCCGCGCGGCAAGCTCTGCGCGCGGCAGGCGCCCGCGCCAGATCTCGCCTGCACCCGGCAGGCGGCGTGGCACCAGCCCCAGCCCACTGCGCGCGCGCCGGTTGCTGTCCTGCCCGCCCGGCGCGGCGAGGCTGGCGACACCTTCGGGCCGCCCGCCTTCGACCATGTCCCAATCGATATCATCCTCGGCCCGGTTGAGATCGAGCATCGCACGCGGCGCATGAGCCACCAGCAGCGCTGCCCCGGTCGCTTGCGCGATCATTCGGCCGAGCCGGTCGACCAGCCGGTCTTCCAACCGCAATTGCGCACCCTGCGGATCGCGCATCCGTTCCACCACCTGCGGGGGATAGGCGCGGCCGGCGTGCGGCACCGCGACCAGCACCGGCAGGCGGATCGGTTTCGGGGCCACGAAAATGAAGGCCGGGGTGCCCTCAAGCCCCGGCACTCGGCCGCCGCTGACGTGCTGCAAGAGGCCCGGAGCAGCGCCAGCGCGACGGGCAGGATCACGGGAGCCGGAGGACGCGGACGACATCGCCGCCTTGCTGCCGCCTTTGCGACCCCCTGTCAAAGCCTGATCGTCAGGCGCATACGGCTTACGCCGGCAAACGGCGCGCCTGAACAAAGATTTCTTAAGCCGCCCGTGCTAGACGCTCGCGCATGACATCGACCGACGCCCCGCACATCCTGCTCGCCGAAGACGAAGAGGCAATGCGCACCTATCTCGTGCGTGCACTGACCAATGCCGGTTACCGGGTAAGCGCGGTCGACCGCGGCACCGACGCGATTCCCCTGCTCGAAACCGGCGATTTCGATCTGCTGCTGTCAGACATCGTGATGCCGGAAATGGACGGGATCGAGCTCGCCCAGCGCTGCGCCGAGATTTCCCCGCGCACCAAGGTGATGTTCATCACCGGCTTTGCCGCAGTCAGCTTGCGCGCGAGCCGCGAGCAACCCAGTGCCAAGGTGCTGTCCAAACCCTTCCACCTGCGCGATCTGGTGCTTGAAGTCGAGCGCGTGTTCGAAGACGCGGCCTGAAGCGCCGAATCGCTTGCACCTTTGCAGGTGCTGCGATATTGGGCCGCTCCGCGCTCGAACGGGCGCAATGCGATGGTGCGGGCGTATAGCTCAGTGGTAGAGCACTATGTTGACATCGTAGGGGTCGCAAGTTCAATCCTTGCTACGCCCACCATCGTGCAAGAGCCCCGCAACTCCCCGGAGTTGGCGGGGTTTTTCTTTGACTTGCGCTGATCGCCCGCGATCCGGCGCGCAACACTGGAAAACTTTGCGCTGCGGCTTTGCGCCGTGCTGTCGCCTGCCTAAGCCTTGCGGCGTGAGCGCACAGATCGATATCGGCCGCGATGCCAACGGACAGAGCATCCTCATCGATCTCGAGGAGCTGCTCGCCACGCGTCTGCTGGTGCAGGGCAATTCCGGCTCGGGCAAATCGCATCTTTTGCGCCGCCTGCTGGAAGAATGCGCCGGCCTGGTGCAGCAGGTGGTGATCGATCCCGAGGGCGATTTCGTCACGCTGGCGGATCATTTCGGCCATGTCGTGATCGACGCGGCGGCCTATTCGCCCAAGGAGATAGAGGCGCTGGCCGCCCGGGTGCGCCAGCACCGCGCCTCGGTGGTGCTTGCGCTCGACGAGCTTGAGGTCGAAGCCCAGATCCGCTGCGCCGCGCTGTTCCTGACCGCCATCTTCGATGCCCCGCGCGAACACTGGTATCCCGCGCTGGTGGTGGTCGACGAGGCGCAGATGTTCGCACCGGCTGCGGCAGGCGAAATGAACGACGATACCCGGCGGATGACGCTGGCGGCGATGACCAACCTGATGTGCCGCGGGCGCAAGCGCGGGCTGGCCGGGATCGTCGCCACCCAGCGCCTCGCCAAACTCGCCAAGAACGTCGCCGCCGAAGCGTCCAACTTCCTGATGGGGCGCACCTTCCTCGATATCGATATGCAGCGCGCCGCCGATCTGCTCGGGATGGATCGGCGCCAGGCCGAACGCATCCGTGATCTGCAACGCGGGCAGTTCCTCGGGCTTGGCCCGGCAATCAGCCGGCGGCCGGTGGCAGTCAATGTCGGGACGGTGCAGACCGGTGCGAAAGCGACAGGGCAAGGCTTGATCCCGCTGCCGAACGCACCGGGCACGGCGATGGAGGCCCTGCTGACCGACCGCCTGGCCGAGGCCGCGCGCGAACCCATGCCGCGCACTCCCGCTCTGCCGCGGCATCCTGCGGTCGAGATCGAGCGGGCGCTGTCAACCACCCCCGCCTTGCGAGAGGCACCCGCGCCACAGCAATTGCGCGCGGTGGAGCCGGACACCCCTGCCCCGCCGGCCCCCGTGATCGAGACAGCGCCTGCCGCGTCGGCCGGGAATGTGATGGCGGTGGTGCATGAACTCGCCGCCAGCGAGGGCGCGAGTTTCCGTCCGGCGGCCGCGCTGTTCCGTGACTTCGCGATCCGCTGCCGCCAGCGCGGCGTTGCCAGCGCTCATGTCGACCTGCCTGCCTTTCGCCGTCTGTTTGCCTTCGCGCTGGCCGGGGTCGATGAGCTGGAGGCACCCTTGCGCGCTCTGGTCGAGCATCTGGCTGCGCCGGTCGATGACGATGTGCTCGCCCCCTATCTCGCGCTGGTGATCGCGGCGGCGAGCGGCAAATCCATGCCCGACGAGGAGGCGCTGGGCCGACTTTACGGCAGTGCCTCGCCCAGCCGCGTGCGCCGTCTGCTCGACCATCTTGAACGCATGGGGCTGATCGTGGTGCGCGAGGATTTCGGCGGCGAACGCAGCATTGCCGTGCCGGGCATCGCTGAATGGCATGCCGAACACGGCCGCATCGCGTTCGCCTCCTGATACCATCACGTCCAACGCCTGTTGCGGTGTTTGCAAATCACTTGCGGTTTCTCCGGCCGGTCGCCCGCTTGCAAGCGCGCCCTCCTCTGCTAAAGCCCGCGCGGGATCTTTCACGACATCCTGTTCACTCACAGGCTGCCCATGGACGGGCGATGAGAATGGGGCACAAGCACAATGCAGAAAATCAAGGTGGCAAACCCGGTCGTCGAACTTGACGGCGACGAGATGACCCGGATCATCTGGCAGTGGATTCGCGAGCGTCTGATCCTGCCCTACCTCGACATCGACCTCAAATATTACGACCTCTCGATCGAGAACCGCGATGCGACCGAAGATCAGGTGACGGTCGATTCCGCCAATGCGATCAAGCAATACGGCGTCGGGGTGAAGTGCGCCACCATCACCCCCGACGAAGCGCGCGTCGAGGAATTCGGCCTCAAGAAGATGTGGAAATCGCCCAACGGCACAATCCGCAACATCCTTGGCGGCGTCGTCTTCCGCGAACCGATCGTGATCGACAACGTGCCGCGCCTCGTGCCGGGCTGGACCGATCCCATTGTGGTTGGGCGTCATGCCTTTGGTGACCAGTACAAGGCGACCGATACGCTGATCCCCGGCCCGGGCAAGCTGCGGCTGGTATGGGACGGCGAGAACGGCGAGAAGATCGATCTGGACGTGTTCGACTTCCCCGGCGCCGGTGTGGCGATGGCGATGTACAACCTCGACGAATCGATCCGCGACTTTGCCCGCGCCAGCTTCAACTACGGCCTCAACCTCGGCTGGCCGGTCTACCTGTCGACCAAGAACACGATCATGAAGGCCTATGACGGTCGCTTCAAGGATCTGTTCCAGGAAGTGTTCGACAACGAGGGCTTCGCCGAACAATTTAAGGCCAAGGGCATGGTTTACGAACACCGCCTGATCGACGACATGGTCGCCTCGGCGCTCAAGTGGTCGGGCAAGTTCGTGTGGGCGTGCAAGAACTACGACGGCGATGTGCAGTCCGACACTGTCGCGCAGGGCTTCGGCTCGCTCGGCCTGATGACCTCGGTGCTGCTCTCGCCCGACGGCAAGACCGTGGAAGCCGAAGCCGCGCACGGCACCGTCACCCGCCACTACCGCCAGCACCAGCAGGGCAAGTCGACCTCGACCAACCCGATCGCCTCGATCTTCGCCTGGACCCGCGGGCTGATGTATCGTGGGCGTTTCGACGGCACCCCCGATGTGGTGCGTTTTGCCGAGACGCTGGAAAAGGTCTGCATCGCCACGGTCGAAAAGGGCAACATGACCAAGGATCTCGCACTGCTGATCGGCCCCGGCCAGGCGTGGCAGACCACGGAGCAGTTTTTCGAGACAATCGTGCAGAACCTCGAAAAGGAAATGGCGAGCTGGGCCTGATCGCCCGTGCCGCGAATGGGGAGCCGGGTGGACACAGCGCCGCCCGGCTTTTTTGTTGCGCAGCCGATGGGTGACAGCCCTGCCGTGCGGCGTTAAGCGACAGGGGTGGCTGGCGAACTGACCCTTTCTCCGATCCTGTCCGATGCACTGGTGATCCTCGGTGCGGCGGGGATCGTGATTCCCGTGTTTGCGCGCTTCCGTATTACCCCGATCATCGGCTTTATCCTCATCGGCGTGGCTGTCGGCCCCTATGGTCTCGGCGCGCTGGTCGGACAAATTGCCTGGCTCGAACACATTACCATCACCGATCCCGAAGTGCTGACCCCCTTTGCCGACTTCGGCATCGTGCTGCTGCTGTTCGCGATCGGGCTGGAGTTGTCGTTCAACCGCCTGTGGCAAATGCGCAAGCTGGTGTTCGGCCTTGGCGCATTGGAGCTGATCATCATCGGCTCCTCGCTCGCTGCCTTCCTCGGCCTGAGCGGAATGCTGAGCTGGACGGCGGCGCTGGCGCTGGGCTTTGGGCTGGCCTTTTCCTCCACTGCGATTGTGCTGCCCATCTCGGGCACCCGCACGCCGGTGGGCCGCGCGGCGCTGTCGATGCTCTTGTTCGAGGACATCATGATCGTGCCGATCATCTTCATCCTCGGCGCGCTTGCGCCCAATGCGCGCAGCGAAGGCTGGGAGGGCCTGATCGACACGCTGTGGCAGGGCGGACTGGTGATTATGGTGCTGCTGGTGGCGGGCCGCTTTGCCCTGCCCCGCCTGTTCGCGCAGGCCGCGCGCACCAAGAACCCGGAACTGTTTCTCGCCGCCTCGCTGCTGGTGGTGATCGGCGCCAGCCTCGCCACCGCGCTGGCCGGGCTCTCGCCGATCGTCGGCGCGCTGATCGCCGGCCTGCTGATTGCCGAGACCGAATATCACACCGAGGTTGAACTGATCATGGAACCGTTCAAGGGCCTCGCGCTCGGGGTGTTCCTGATCACCATCGGCATGAGCATCAACCTGCTGGAAATCGGCGCGCAGCTCGGCGCACTGACGCTGGCGGTCGTGGCCGTGCTGACCTTCAAGGCGCTGGTGACGGGCATTCTGCTGCGGCTGATGGGCGCGCGGCGCAGCACTGCGGCGGAAACCGGGGTGATGATGGCATCCCCGAGCGAGACCAGCCTGATTGTGCTCTCGGCAGCGACGGCAGCGCTGGTGATCGACAGCGAGACAGCGCAATTCTGGCAGACGGTGACCGCCATCGGCCTCACCATCACCCCACTGCTGGCCCGGCTCGGCCAGATCATCGCCCGCCGGGTCGAGCCGATTGCGCAGCTTGCCAGTGACGAAGACGAGATCGAGGAACGCACCATCATCGTCGGCGGCGGGCGCGTCGGGCGGCTGGTGGCGGACATGATGCAGACCCACGGCCAGCCCTATGTGATGATCGATTCAAACCCCGATCTGATCGAACAGGCCCAACGTGACGGCTATCGCGCCATCTTTGGCGATGCCGCCCGGCGCGGCACGCTGACCCGGCTCGGCGCGGCCAGTGCCCCTGCGGTGGTTCTGACGATGGACGAACCAGTGCTCGCCCAGCGGCTGGTGACCAAGCTGCGCCAGACCTATCCCGACCTGTTGATCGTTGCCCGCGCTCGCGACACGGATCATGCTGCGGCCCTTTATCGCTGCGGGGCGAGCCATGCCGTGCCCGAAACGCTCGAATCTTCCCTTCAGCTTTCCGAAGCAGTGCTGGTCGACATCGGTGTGGCCATGGGCCCGGTGATCGCCTCGATCCACGCCAAGCGCGACGAGTTTCGCGAACAGCTGGAGCGTGAAGGTGGTCTGAGCGAAAAGCCCAAGCTGCGCACCTCGAACCTGGAGGCCTGAGCCTCCTTGCAATCGCCCCGATCAGGCCGATTGTGCTGCGAGCACCTGCTTCACCACCGCCAGCGCATCGGCTGCCTTGCTGCCATCGGGGCCGCCGCCCTGCGCCATGTCAGGCCGCCCGCCGCCGCCCTTGCCGCCCAGCGCTTCCACTCCGGCGCGCACCAGATCGACCGCGCTGAACCGGCTCGTGAGATCATCAGTCACCGCCGCCGCGATGCTCGCCTTGCCATCATTGACCGCGATCAACGCCGCAACACCGCTGCCAATCCGCTGTTTGGCCGCATCAAGCAGCGGCCGAAGTTCCTTGGGATCAAGCCCTTCGAGCACCTGCCCGCTGAACCTGATGCCCGCAACGGTTTCATCCGCTACCGCAGCGCCGCCACCGCCGCCACCGCCGCCACCGCCGAGCGCTAGCGCCTTCTTCGCCTCGGCCAGTTCCTTTTCGAGCCGCTTGCGCTCGTCAAGCAACGCGGCAAGCCTTGCCGGAACCTCCTCAGGCGTTGCACGGATCACGCTGGCGGCACTCTTCAGCGCTTCCTCGCGCGCGACCAACCATTGGCGCGCGCCCTCGCCCGTCATCGCCTCGATCCGGCGCACGCCAGAGGACACCGCGCTTTCCGAAATGATGCGGAAGATGCCGATATCGCCGGTGGCGCGGACATGGGTTCCGCCGCACAGCTCGACCGAGTAATTGCGTCCCTCGCGCCCTACGCGGCCCATCGCGAGAACCCGAACTTCATCGCCATACTTCTCGCCGAACAGGGCCAAAGCACCTGCGGCAACCGCATCATCGGGGGTCATCAGGCGGGTGGAGACCGCTTCGTTGGCACGGATTTCCGCGTTCACTTCAGCCTCGATCGCGGCGATGTCTTCGGGCGACAGGGCAGCGGGGTGCGAGAAATCGAAGCGCAGACGATCTGCCGCAACCATGCTGCCCTTCTGCGTCACATGCCCGCCAAGCCGGCGGCGCAGCGCAGCGTGAAGCAGGTGGGTGGCCGAGTGGTTGGCGCGAATCGCATCGCGGCGCGCCGCGTCGACCTCAAGCTGGACATTGTCCCCGACTGCAACCGTGCCGGCCTCGATCTGCACCTGATGCGCATGAAGACGGCCCAGGGGCTTGGCAGTGTCGGTCACGGTCGCCCTGAGACCGGACAGGCTCGCCATCGTGCCGGCATCGCCGGTCTGGCCACCGCTTTCACCATAGAACGGCGTCTGGTTGGTGAGGATCACCACCGTGTCGCCCGCCGACGCGCTGGCAACTTCACCCCCGCCTTTGACGATCGCGACCACCCGGCCTTCGCCGCTGGTGGCTGCATAGCCGGTGAATTCGGTCGCGCCCTCGCGCTCGACGATGTCGAACCAGACCTCGCCTGAAGCCGCCTCGCCCGAGCCCTTCCACGCGGCGCGGGCGGCCGCCTTCTGACGCGCCATCGCAGCATCAAACCCGGCCTTGTCCACGCCGATCCCGCGGGCGCGCAGCGCGTCCTCGGTGAGATCGTAGGGAAAACCGTAAGTGTCGTAGAGCCGGAAGGCGACTTCGCCATCGAGCTCGCCCCCATCACCCAGATCACCGGTCGCCTCGTCCAGCAGCTTCAGGCCCTTGTCGAGCGTGCGGCGGAACTGGGCTTCCTCACGTTCGAGCACTTCCTCGATCAACGCCTGGCCGCGCGCAAGCTCGGGATAAGCGGCACCCATCTCGGTCACGAGCGCGGGAACGAGGCGATGCATCAACGGTTCGCCAGCGCCGAGCAGATGGGCATGGCGCATCGCGCGGCGCATGATCCGGCGCAGCACATAGCCGCGGCCCTCGTTCGACGGCAACACGCCGTCGGCCATCAGGAAGCTGACCGAGCGCAGGTGATCGGCAATCACGCGGTGCGAGGCGGCGGTTTCGCCCTGCGCCGCAACGCCGGTAAGGTGCTCGCTCGCCGCGATCAGCGCCTTGAAAGTGTCGGTATCGTAATTGTCGTGCACGCCCTGAAGCACGGCGGCGATGCGCTCGATCCCCATGCCGGTGTCGATGGAGGGCTTGGGCAGATCACGGCGGGTGCCATCGGCCTGCTGGTCATATTGCATGAACACCAGATTCCAGATCTCGACGAAGCGGTCGCCGTCCTCGTCCGGGCTGCCCGGAGGGCCGCCGAGGATATGATCGCCGTGATCGTAGAAGATCTCCGAACACGGGCCGCAGGGACCGGTATCGCCCATCGACCAGAAATTGTCGCTGGTGGGAATGCGGATGATCCGCTCCTCGGGCAGGCCAGCGATGCGTTTCCACAGGCCGGCGGCTTCATCGTCGGTGTGGTAAACGGTGACAGTGAGGCGATCCTTGGGCAGGCCGAATTCGCCGGTCAGCAGGGTCCAGGCATGGACGATCGCCTGCTCCTTGAAGTAATCGCCGAAGGAGAAATTGCCGAGCATCTCGAAGAAGGTGTGATGCCGGGCGGTGTAGCCGACATTGTCGAGATCATTGTGCTTGCCCCCGGCGCGCACGCATTTCTGCGAGGAAGCCGCGCACGGGCTCGGCGGGGTCTCGAGACCGGTAAAGACGTTCTTGAACGGCACCATCCCGGCATTCACGAACATCAGCGTCGGATCGTTGTACGGCACGAGCGGCGCGCTCGGCGTGACGGCGTGGCCAGCCTTGCCGAAATAGTCGAGGAAGGAACGGCGGATTTCGTTGGTCGAGCTCATGCGCGTGCAGTTAGGCAATGCGCGAGACGATGGCAATGGAGCGCGCACAGGCCACGCTTCACCGCAGAGCAAGGGTGTTGCGCGCGATCCACAAGGGGATGCCGCTCGCACCTGCCCGTTCGAACAAGGCCATGACCGCCGCACAAGCGAAATGCCGGCGCGAGGCCCTGGGGAGAGGCCTTGCGCCGGCGTTCCGGTTTTCCGGGCGCTGTGGGACAAACGGGGAGCGATACACTCCCCGGCAAGACGCCCGCTTGGGGATCAGTCGTCGGGGTCCGCGTCCGGCCCTGTCATCATCTCACCGGCCACCGCGTCGGTCCGGCTGCGAATTGCCGCTTCCAGACGGTCGCAAACTTCCGGGTTTTCCTTGAGGTAAGTCTTGGCGTTCTCGCGGCCCTGACCGATGCGAATCGAATCGTAGGAGAACCAGCTCCCCGACTTCTCCACCAGGCCGGCCTTCACCCCGAGATCGAGGATCTCGCCAATCTTCGAGATGCCCTCGCCATACATGATGTCGAATTCAACCTGCTTGAACGGGGGCGCAACCTTGTTTTTCACCACCTTTACGCGGGTGGTGTTGCCGATGATCTCGTCGCGATCCTTGATCTGGCCGGTGCGGCGAATGTCGAGGCGGACGCTGGCGTAGAACTTGAGCGCGTTGCCGCCGGTGGTGGTTTCCGGATTGCCATACATCACCCCGATCTTCATGCGCAGCTGGTTGATAAAGATCACCATGCACTTGGAACGGTTGATCGAGCCGGTCAGCTTGCGCAGGCTCTGGCTCATCAGGCGGGCCTGCAGGCCGACGTGGGAATCGCCCATCTCGCCTTCGATTTCCGCGCGCGGCACAAGCGCCGCGACCGAATCGACCACCAGCACGTCAATCGCGTTCGAGCGCACCAGCGTATCCGTAATCTCCAGCGCCTGTTCGCCGGTATCGGGCTGCGAGACGATCAACTCGTCAATATTGACACCGAGCTTCTTGGCATAGACCGGATCGAGCGCGTGTTCGGCATCAACAAAAGCCGCCGTGCCTCCCGCTTTCTGCGCTTCGGCAATGACGTGCAAGGCCAGCGTTGTCTTGCCCGAACTTTCGGGGCCGTAAACCTCAATCACGCGACCTTTGGGCAACCCGCCCACGCCGAGCGCGATATCAAGACCAAGCGAACCGGTCGAAATCGCTTCGACCTGCATGGTCTCTTTCTGGCCCAGCTTCATCGCCGAACCCTTGCCGAAAGCCCGGTCAATCTGGGCAAGCGCGGCTTCGAGCGCCTTTTGACGATCCACGTCCTTTTCCTTCTCTACCAGCTTCAATGCCGTTGCCATCGCATGCGCTCCTTCGCTTGCCTAGAGGCGATCGCCAGTTTTCGACGACCGTTCGTGCCAAGCATTGTATCGCATTTGTTCTTTTGGAACAAGTAGGGAACGAAAAAAATCCTGCAAGGTGCACAAGGGCTTGCCACCAGTCATTTGCCATCCACCCCGGCTTCGGCTTGTTCGGCCCGCACCTGCCGCAGAACCGCCCCCACCTTGTCCCCGATCGCGGCCACGCTGAAGGGTTTGGCGATAAAATGCATGTCGGGAATGTCGATGTCGCGCCGCAGCTGTTCCTCGGCATAGCCAGACATGAACAGCACCGGCATGTTCGGGCGGGCAGCGCGGATGGCGCGGACCATGGCGGGGCCGTCCATGCCGGGCATCACCACGTCGCTCACCACGATGTCGAAGGCTGCCCCCGGTTCGGCTATCGCGGCGAGGCCTTCCTCTCCGCCGCTACAGGCCTTCACGTCGTAGCCGGCGCGCGTCAGCGCCCGTTCGGCAACAGCGCGAACCATGTCCTCATCCTCCACCAGCAGCACCTTGCCCCCGGTCGACCATTCCGATGAGACCAAGGGCGGCTTCGTTTCGCGCTTCTTCGGCGCCTCACCGCGATGGACCGGGAAGTAGACGGTAAAGCGTGCGCCGGTGGGGTGGCCGGATTTGTCGGTGATATTATCGGCGAAGATGAAGCCGCCCGACTGCTTGACGATCCCGTAGGCGGTCGAGAGGCCAAGTCCGGTGCCCTTGCCCTGTTCCTTGGTGGTGAAGAACGGCTCGAACAGCTTGGGCAGCACGTGCGGCGGAATGCCGCCGCCGGTATCCTGCATAATAAGCACGGTATAGTCGGCTGCGGGCAGCACTTCGGATCCGAGCTGCACCACCTCGGTCGCGTGCAGGCTGCGGGTGAACAGCGCGATCCGTCCGCGCCCGTCTCCGCGCGACTGGCCCCCATTGCCCTGAATCGCGTCGCGGGCATTGACCGCGAGGTTCATGATCACCTGTTCGAGCTGCTGCGGATCGGCCCGCACCGGCCCCAGATTGCGATCGTGCTGGACGTAGAAGGTGATCTTCTCGCCCAGCAGGCGTTTGATCAGCGGGCTGACCTCGCTGACCACGTCCGGTAGCTGGATCACCTCGGGGCGCAGCGTCTGCTGGCGCGAGAAGGCGAGCAGCTGGCGGGTAAGCGCGGCGGCGCGGTTGGAATTGGCGCGGATCTGCTGGATATCATCATAATCGCTGTCGCCCGGGATATGGCGCAGCAGCATCAGATCGCAGGTACCGATGATCGCGGTGAGCACATTGTTGAAATCATGCGCGACCCCGCCTGCAAGCTGGCCCACGGCCTGCATCTTGGTCGCCTGCGCGACCTGGCGGCGCAGCTGGTTTTCCTGGCTCGAATCGGCAAGGCTCAGCAACACCGCCGCCTCGCCCAGCCCGCGCACCCCGGCCAGCCCGAGCGAGACCGGCTCATCCGGACTGCCCACCATCCGCACCGCGACATCGCCGCTGGTCGCTGGCCCACGCCCGTGGCGGCGCACCGCGTCGGACAGCGCGGCCTTGTCCTCTCGCACCACCAGATCGGTGGGGAAGGCCGGCAGCCCCCGCCCCTCGCGGCCAACCGCGCGCAGGAAGGCCTCGTTGCCGAACAGGAAGCGCCCGTCGCGATCGGTCATGGCAAGACCGAGCGGCAATTGCCCGAGCAGTGCATCAAGCTGCGCCACCCCCGCCTGCGCTGCGCCGTCAAATCCCGAGCCGATGCCGACCCCGCTGTCGATCAGCAGCATCAGCGAAGTTGCCTCATCCGCTCCGGGAGGCTGGGCCTGCACAGCCGGATCAATCAACGGCACATCGACCAGCGTCTGCGGGGTGCCGCCGCGCCCTTCGCGGGCAAAGAAAATGCGATCGCGTTCGTCAGTGCGCAAGAAGCTGACGAAGTCCTGCCCCACCAGCGTGGCGCGCTCGTCACCCGCAGCACGTTCGGCAAAACCGGCGCTGACAGCGCGGATAACGCCCTGGGCGGTGGTGATCGCCGTCTCGATGCCCGCGCGGCTCAGCATCTTGCCGAAAGGCCCCGCCAGATCGAGCGCGCCAATGCTGCTAGCATCACAACGGTTCAACGGGCGCAGCCGCCACACCAGATGATCATCGCCGCGGCCGGCCCGGCAGGCGGAAATTTGCCATTCGGTTTCGCCATCGGGCGCGGCAAGCGAATCGATTGCCGCCGCGCCGTCGCGCCATGCATCGCGCGCCAGCCGGGCGAGCGCCTCGATCCCCTCACGCGCGAAGGGCAGTGCAGGCGGTGCGGCTGCGGCGCCGAAGCTATCGATGAACAGGCTGTTGGCGCACACCAAACGGTTGGCGCGATCGGTGATGGCGATCGCCTCGCCACCGTGCTCGATCGCGGCGACCGTGACGGTCCAGTCCGGCGGCGCGAGCGCGTCAGGCGCTGGCGCAGAGCCAAGCCGATCGAGCAGCAGGCCGGCCCCCATCAACACCGCCACACCAAGCGCGAAGGCAAGCGCTACCAGCCAGCTCGACGTGGCCAAGAACAGCACCGCAGCGCTAGCCACCAGCCCGCCAGCGAGCAGCACCAGCAGGTTCGGGGGCAGCGCCGAATCACGCCCCGCCGGTGGCTCCTCGACGATTGCGGCAACGCGGTTCAGACCTCGACGGATAGGCTCGGACAAGCGGCGTGTTCCCGTGGCGTAATCAATCGCCGGTCTCCACGCGAGCCGGCACCAAGCGCCTTCCTAATGCGAGCCGAGGCGCTGGTCGAGACGCGCCTCCATCACCTTCAACCGCCGGGCACGTTTGCGGGCCACCACGGCGCGCCACACCCAGGCGGAAATGACCCAGCCGAGCAGCGGTGCGGCGGTCGCCAGAACTGCGCCGCCCAGCAGGGTTGCCGCGCCCATCTGGTAGATGGTGGTGAGCAATTCCCACGAGCCGTCGTCGGCGCTCGCCACCGGCAGGGTCACGCCTGCCGCGTTGAACTGCAGCAGGAATTCGCCAATGCGATTGGCCACCACCAGCCAGAAGGGCAGCGTGAAGGGATTGGTGACGAAGGTCAGCAGCGCCGCCAGCGGCACGTTCGCGCGCATCGGCAGGGCAAGAAAGGCCGAGAGAAATATCTGACCGACCGGAATGATGAAGGCGGCAAACAGCCCCAACGCCACCCCGCGTGGCACCGAGCGGCGGGTGAAGCGCCACAATTCGGGCGACAGGAAACGGTGCGCGATCGGAGCGAGATACTTGTTGTTCGCCATTTCCTCGCGCGTTGGCGTGTTCTTGCGGATCATGTCCATCGCCCAGGTCTTCGAGCGTGTCGATAGACTGGGGGGTGCAGATTCGGGCAGGGTCATGGGCAAACCCCGCCGCAACGCAGCAGCGCAAGACACAGCGCAAAGGCAAAACTCGGGATCATCGCAGCCACCATGTGCTCCATATGGGTAGCATCCGGTTTCTGACCAGTAGGTGAATCCTCCGGAAACCGGGTTTTTGACGCTCTTGTATCTAGCCGCGCTCGCGCATGAGTCGCGCCTTGTCGCGCTTCCAGTCGCGCTCCTTGATGCTGGCGCGCTTGTCGTGGGTCTGCTTGCCCTTGGCGAGCGCCAGTTCGACTTTCGCCCGCCCGGTGCGGTTGAAATAGATTGAAAGCGGCACAAGAGTCATCCCCTTGCGCTCGACCGCGCCCAGCAGCTTTTCGATTTCACGTTCGTGGAGCAGCAGCTTGCGCGGGCGGCGCGGTTCGTGATTGAGGCGGTTGCCGTGACTGTATTCGGGGATGTTGGCATTGATCAGCCACACCTGCCCGTCCTTCACCTCGGCATAGCTTTCGGCAATGCTGGCCTCGCCGGCACGCAGCGCCTTGACCTCGGTGCCCTGCAAGGCAAGGCCGGCCTCGAAGGTATCCTCGATCGAGTAATCGAACCGCGCGCGGCGGTTTTCGGCGACGATCTTGAGCTTGTCGAAGGTTACGGGTTTGGGGCGAGCCATAAGGCCGCGCCGTTTAGGCGCGGATCGTGCAAAAAGCGAGGGTCTTTGCGCTTTGTTGCGGCCCGGGCTAACCACCGGTCATTGGGGAGGCAGCCAAAAGGGGCGAGGCGCATGACGGAACCGGCCAGGCCATTCACCATCGCGGGCGAGGACATTGCGCCGGGCAGCTCGCGCGATATCGCCTTCCCGATCACCACCATGGCGACGGGCAATTCCTCTGCTCTGGCGGTGCGAGTCCTGCACGGCGCGAAGCCCGGCCCGGTGGTGTTCGTCAGCGCTGCGATCCACGGGGACGAGATCGTCGGCACCGCCGTGATCCAGCGGCTGGCACAGGGCATTGATCCGCAGGCGCTGGCAGGCACGCTGCTGCTGGTGCCGGTGGCCAATGTCTTCGGCTTCATGACCCATTCGCGCTATCTTCCCGACCGGCGCGATCTGAACCGCTCGTTCCCGGGCAGCGCCAATGGCTCGCTGGCGGGACAGCTGGCGCATATCTTCTACCGCGAGGTGGTGGGGCGCTGCACGCTCGGCATCGACATCCACACCGCCGCAATCCACCGCTACAACCTGCCGCAGATCCGCATCGCTTCGGGCAACAAGCGACTGGTGGAACTGGCAATGGCGTTCGGCGCGCCGGTCATCATCGAAAGTCCGCTGCGCGACGGCAGCTTGCGCGATCTGGCCCAGAAGAGCGGGGTCGAGATGCTGCTGCTGGAAGCGGGCGAGGCGCTGCGGTTTGACCGGCTCTCGATCGAGACCGGGGTGGCAGGCGTGAGCCGGGTGCTGGCCCATCTCGGCATGATCGAGGCCGATGACGGGCTGACCGAAGTCGGCATTCCGGCGCGCGCCAACAAATCCAGCTGGGTGAGAGCGCCGCGCGGGGGCGTAACGCACCGCGTGCGCAAGAGCGGCGATCCTGTGCGCAAAGGCGATGTGCTCGCCCGGGTGACCGGCCTGTTCGGCGATGATCCGCTCGATCTTGTCAGCCCGATTGACGGGATCATCATCGGCCATGCCACCCTACCGGTGGTGCATCAGGGCGATGCGCTGTTCCATATCGCTGCAATCCCCCACCCGGAGCGGGTCGGCGCGCGGATCGACACGATCACCGATGCCATTCTGGCAAGCGAACCCGAAGGTCCGGCAGAGAAGCTGCTGGACGAGGACGAGGTGGTTTAGGCTGGTAGCACCCCCGCCAGCACCAGCGCCTCGTCCACGGCCTTCTTCGCCTCGGGCGAACATTCCACCAGCGGCAAACGCACTTCCGGCTCGATCCAGTCGTGGACACGGCTCAGCGCATACTTCACCGGCGCTGGCGAAGCGTCGGAGAACATCGCATAGTGCAGCGGAAACAGCCGGTCATTGAGCTGGCGCGCCTTCTTCAATTCGTTGGCCGCGATCGCTGCGTGGAATTCGGCGCACAGCTTGGGCGCAACATTGGCCGTCACCGAGATGCACCCGCGCCCGCCGGCGGCTGCGTGCGGCAGCCACAGCTCGTCATTGCCCGACAGCTGGCAGAACTCGCGCCCGATGCCCATGCGGTGATCAGCCACCCGCGACAGGTCGCCGCTGGCGTCCTTGATGGCGATGATCCGGTCCGGATACTTGTTGACCAGCGCCACCACCGTTTCGTCCTCGAGATCGGTCACGGTGCGGCCGGGCACGTTGTAGAGCACGATCGGCAGATCGCTGTTTTCGGCCAGGAAGCTGAAATGGGCGATCAGCCCGCGCTGGCTCGGGCGGTTGTAATAGGGCGCGACGCACAGGCCTGCCGCAGCGCCGGCCTTGCGCGAAAAATTCATGTGCAACAGCGCGTTGCGGGTATCGTTCGAGCCGCAGCCCGCGATCACCGGCACGCGGCCTGCGGCCTGCTCGATGCACACCTCGATCACGCGGTGATGTTCGGCGTTGGAAAGGGTCGAGGCCTCCCCGGTCGTGCCGCAGGGCACCAACGCGGCGCTGCCGTTATCGATCTGCCAGTCGACCAGCCGCCGGAACGCGGCCTCATCAAACGTCCCGCCGCGAAAAGGAGTCACCAGAGCGGGTATCGATCCGCTGAACATTGCTTTTGTCCTGCCTTCATCGTTAAGTTGGCCGAGGTGGAGGCACGCCTCCGTCTCTTCCTTGTTCAGCGCCTACTAAGGAGCCGATCGGCACTATGTCCAGCATGGTCCACCAGCTGTTGCCCAAGTCCCGCCGATTTGCGCTGACCGCAGCGGCGTTGGCGCTGGCGGCAAGCGCGGGCACCTTGACCGCGCAAAGCTGGGGACAAGGCGCCGATGGCGGCAATCTCGTTGCCCGCCAGCCGGGTGCGATGGGCGCTGCGCTGGCGCGCTGGGAGTCCTTGCAGGCAAGCCGCGAGATGCGCTTTGCCGACTATGCCGGCTTCGTGCTCGCCTATCCTGATTTTCCCCGCTCGGACATCCTGCGCTTGCGGGCCGAAAAAGCGCTGGAAAGCGATGCGCCCTCGCAGGCCGAAGTGGTGGCCTTTTTCGATGCACAACCGCCGCTGACCAATCCCGGCCGCGCGCGCTATGCACTGGCGCTGGCTGCCGTGCAGCGGCCCGAAGCCTTAGAGGAGGCACGCAAGGCCTGGCGCGGCGGCACGATGGACGATCCGGTCGAGCTCTATCTTGCCGGGCTTTTCGGCGCGCAGTTTGCCCCTGCCGATCACGCCGCGCGGATCGATGCGCTGCTGTGGCAAGGCAAGGCCGATGCCGCCTCGCGCCAGCTCGTCAACCTTGCCGAAGCCGATCGCCCGCTCGCCCTCGCCCGCCTCGCGCTGCTGCGCGGCAGCCATCCGACCGCAGCCGGAATTACCGCTCCAGCCAGCGCGATGTCCGACCCCGGGTTCGTGTTCAACCTCGTGAATTTCCTGCGCGCAAGCGGCCAGACGGGCGAAGCGATCAAGGTGCTGACCACCGGCCCCGTCTTGGCGCGACCAGCGCTCGATCCCGAGGCCTTCGTCGGCGACATGCTGGCTCTCGCCAAAGCGGGCGGCGCGCGCGATGCGGCACAGATCGCAGGCCGGGTAGATTATCTGTTCGCGCCCGGCACCGACATTTCACAGGCAAGCTTCGCCTTGCGCGACCGCTACACCGATCTGATGTGGCTGGGCGGCACCAAGGCGCTGTGGAGCCTTGGCGACGGCGCCTTCGCCGCGCCGTTGTTCCAGCGTTACGGCGATGCCGCGCGCACCCCGCTAACCAAGGCCAAGGGCTATTACTGGGCCGGACGCGCGATGCGGCAGGCGGGCAACGAGGCCGCCGCGCGGGCCTATTTCGAGAGCGCCGCCGCCTACCCGCACTACTACTACGGCCAGCTCGCGCTTGCCGCCCTGGGCCGTGACATGCCGGCCTTCGATCCCCTGCCCGAGGTCGCGATCAGCGCTGCCGAGCGTGCCGCCTTCGAGGGCAGCCCGCTGGTGCAGGCGATCCGCACCATGGCGCGCGATCGGCGCGACTGGCGCACCGAACGGCGCTTCTTCGAGGCGCTGGGCGAGGAGGCCGACACCCCACAAGAACTCACCATGGCCGCCCAGCTCGCTGCGGAAACCGGCCTTGACGAGATGGCGGTGGTGATCGGGATGAAGGCGGGCGAACACGGGCTGCCCGGCTTCGAGCGGATCGGCTTTCCAACCATTGCCACCCCGGTCGTGAACGACTGGACCATGGTCCACGCGATCAGCCGTCAGGAAAGCGAATTTGATCGCACCCGCGTCTCTCACGCCGGTGCGCGCGGGGTGATGCAGTTGATGCCCGGCACCGCGCGCGAGCAGGCGGGCAAGCTGGGGGTGCAATATCTCTCGGCCGATCTCACCGGCTCACCGAGCTACAATATCCAGCTCGGTGATGCCTATTTCGCGCGGATGATGAGCTATTACGGCGGCTCCTATCCGCTGGCCATAGGCGCCTACAACGCCGGGCCCGGCCGCGTGAACGAATGGCTGCGATTGAATGGCGATCCGCGCAAGGGCGAGATCGACTGGGTCACCTGGGTCGAGAAGATCCCGGCCAAGTTCGAGACACGCTATTACATCATGCGGGTGATCGGCAATGCCGTGACCTATTCTCACATGTATCCGCAGCAGGCTGGACTGCCACGGCCGATCAATAGCTTTCTGCGCTGATTGCACCACCATGTCGATCAAGCAGGGGCCGCCGATAACGCCTGCGGGCTATGCCGCGTTGAAGGCGCGCTATGATCGCCTGCTCGGCACTGAACGTCCTGCGATCGTCGAGATCGTCAGCTGGGCGGCAGGCAATGGCGACCGTTCGGAGAACGGCGACTACCTCTACGGCCGCAAGAAAATGCGCGAGATCGACCGCGAACTGGCCCATCTCGCGCGGCGGATGAAAGTGCTGCGCGTGGTCGATCCGGCGGCGCAGGTCGATCGGTCCCGCGTGTTCTTCGGCGCGCGGGTCACAATCGCGGACGAGGACGACAACCGCCAGATCGTGACGCTGGTGGGCGATGACGAACAGGATGCAGGCGCGGGCCGTATTGGTTGGAACTCGCCCCTCGCCCGCGCGCTCAGGGGCGCCGGCGTGGGCGATCTTCGCGTCGTCAGCCTGCCTTCGGGGACGCGCGAGTGGGAGGTGATGGACATCGCTTATGACTAGGCTGGCGGCGCCGATTGCTCTTGGGGCCCTGCTGATCCTCGCCGCGCCGCTGGCCGCGCGCGAGAGCCTCGGGGTCTATGACAGTTGGGCTGCCTTCCGCGACGCGCGGCCCGCGCGCTGCTATGCCATCGCCAAGGCGCAAGGCTCCTCGCCCGCACCAGCCTATGCCACGGTTTCCAACTGGCCAGAAAAGAAGGTGCGCGGCGTGCTCCACATCGTCCTCTCGCGCGAGGCAGCCGACGAGCGCGCGGTGCGGCTGACCGTGGGGAGCATGCGCTTCACGCTCGTCGCCAAGGGCCGCAACGCATGGGCTTCGGACGTGCGACAGGACGCGGCGATCGTCGCCGCCTTGCGCTCGGCAACAGGGATGAGTGTCTCTGCCACCAGCACCAGGGGCGCCAGTTTTACCGACCGCTACACCCTCGCCGGGGCTGCCACCGCGATCGACGCGGCGACCGTCGGCTGCGCCCGGCGCAGCTGACTGGTCAAACCGGCAAAGCGCGACTATATCGCCGCCACCCATGGCCGACACCGCTCTCATGTCCATCCCGGGCCTCGTCGACCCGGTCCCCGCCGCGCGCGATATCACGCCGCGTGGCGATGGCCGCATTGACCTGATCGGCCTGCCGCGCCCCCGCATCCGCGAGCTGTTTGAAGAAGCGGGCCTCGATGCCAAGGCCGCCAAGCTGCGCGCCAAGCAGGTGTTCCACTGGGTCTACCATCGCGGCGTCACCGATTTCGGGGCGATGACCGACATCGCCAAACCGATGCGCCCGTGGCTCAGCGAAAGGTTCGTGATCGGCCGTCCCGAGGTGGTCGAGGCGCAGCATTCGGTCGACGGCACCCGCAAGTGGTTGCTGCGCACCGCCGACGGCCACGATTTCGAAATGGTGTTCATCCCCGACGAGACGCGCGGCACCTTGTGCGTTTCCTCGCAGGTCGGCTGTACCCTTACCTGCTCGTTCTGCCACACCGGAACGATGCGGCTGGTGCGCAATCTCACCCCGGGCGAGATCGTCGGGCAGGTCATGCTCGCCCGCGATGCGCTGGGCGAATGGCCGCGCGGCACGATGGCGAGCGATGCCGACGCGATCGACGAGGATGACGAGGCCGGCCACTATACCGCCGATGGCCGGTTGCTCACAAATATCGTGATGATGGGCATGGGTGAGCCGCTCTATAATTTCGATCACGTGCGCGATGCGCTGAAGCTGGTGATGGACGGCGACGGCCTTGGGCTTTCCAAGCGGCGGATCACGCTTTCCACCAGCGGTGTCATCCCGATGATGGAGCGCTGCGGCGAGGAAATCGGGGTGAACCTCGCGGTGTCCCTGCACGGCGTGCGCAAGGAGGTGCGCGACGAGCTGGTGCCGCTCAACAAGAAGTACGGCATCGAGCAGCTGCTTCAGGCCTGCGCTGACTATCCCGGCGCGTCGAACGCGCGGCGCATCACCTTTGAATATGTGATGATCAAGGACAAAAACGACAGCGACGAGGACGCGCGCGAGCTGGTCCGCCTGCTGCGCGAATACGAGCTGCCGGCCAAGGTCAACCTCATCCCGTTCAATCCCTGGCCGGGTGCTGGCTACGAGACCTCGACGCCCGATCGCATCCGGCGCTTTTCCGAAATCGTGTTCGCGGGCGGGTTCTCGGCGCCGGTGCGCACCCCGCGCGGGCGCGATATCGACGCCGCCTGCGGCCAGCTGAAGACGGCGGCCGAAAAGAAGTCCCGCGCCCAGCGCGACCGCGAGGCGGCGGCGGCGGCTCTCGATTGACGCTTGTGCGCGCGGGGCGTAACCTGCGCGCACCGGCAAGCGGAGAAACAGCATGGCCTTTTCGATGCCCAGAATAGCCATGATGAGCGGCACGCTTGCACTCGCGGCCATCTCGATTCCGGCGCAGGCCCAGCTTGGTGGGCTGTTCGACAGCACGCGGCGCGGCGCGGAAAAGGCCGACCATTGCGGCAAGGGCAAGAAGGGCGATCGCGGCCTCGGTGCGCTGGGCGGGCTGCTCGGCGGGGCGGTCAATGAAGTTACCCGCAGCGCCGGCCTGCCGTCCTTTTTGCCCGTCCCGGAATTTTCCGACCAGCTGACGACAAGCATCGCCTGCCGACTCGAACCTGAAGAGCAGAAGCAGGCCGCAGAAGCCACGATCGAGGCCACCCGTACCGATGGTGCGGAATCTCTGCCCCGGGTCGGTGCGAGCGCCTCGTGGACATCCGAGACGCGCGCCAATGTCAGCGGCACCTCGACCGTAACCGGACGCGATGCCTCGCGCGGTGATCTCGACTGCATAACCGTCACCGACGTGGTCATCATCGAAGGTGAGGAAACCCGCGCCGAAAAACGCATGTGCCGCGCGCCCGGATCGGCGCGCTATTCCATCATCGCGTGATGGGCACCTTGCGTCTCGCCGCAGCACTGACCGCATTCGCCCTGCTGACCGGGGCGACGAAGATGGACAAGGACAACCCCTCCTGCCCGGCCGAACCCGATTTCGGTCCCGCCACCGCGATGACTCTGACCCCAACTGACAGGGGCGGCAAGCGGGTGCTGCTGGCCGAGGGCACGATCGATGCCAGCCTGCCCGCGCGCCTCAAGGCCGCGATCGAGGCTGATGAGCGGATCGAGGAGATCTGGCTGCGCAGCCGCGGCGGCAATGCCCGTGCCGGCAACGAGGCGGGCCGGATCATTCGCTCCTATCGCGGGATGCTGACCCGCATCCCCGCCGGCTGGGCGTGCTTTTCGGCCTGCAATTTTGTGTTCATGGGTGGCGACCGGCGGGTGGTCGATGAAGGCGGGGTGTTCATGGTTCACATGTTCACCCACACCAATGACCGCGCGCTGATCGACGAGGTGGTGATCGAGGGCAGCAAGGCCACCACCGAACTGATCGGCAGCATCGAGCAGTCCTCGGCCCTGCTCGCCAGCGAGGACAATGATTTCCTGATCCGCATGGGGATCAGCCGCAAGCTGCTGACTGAAATCATGTACAAGCAGCAGGCGGTGAAGAGCGATGACAACCCCTCCACCCGCTACTGCCTGAGCCAGGCCGAAGTGCGCGAATACAATGTCATGCCGGTCGAGAAGCCGGCCTCCTGAAGCCGGTGGACATGGACGCGAGCACCGATCCGGCCACCATCGCCTTCTATCAGGGGCGCGCCCCGCATTGGGTGTTCCATTCGGGCGAACGGCACAGCCACCAGCTCGATGCCTTCCTCGATCGCTTGCCACCTGGCGGCCCGGTGCTGGAACTGGGCTGCGGTGGCGGGCGCGATGCCGCGCGGATCAGGGAACGCGGGTTCAGCGTCGATGCGACCGATGCCGTCCCCGCCCTCGTCACCCGCGCCAATCAGGCCTTCGATCTCGGCGCGCGGGTAATGGCGTTCCACGAACTCGATGCCGAGGCCGCCTATGCCGGAATCTGGGCGCACGCGAGCCTGCTGCATTGCCCGCGCGGCGCACTGCCGGATGTTCTTTGCCGCATTCACCGCGCGCTGGTGCCGGGCGGCTGGCATTTTGCCAGCTACAAGCTGGGCGAAGGAGAAGGCCGCGATCTCTTGGGGCGGTTGCACAATTTCCCCCCGCCCGAATGGCTGATCGCCGCCTACGAACAGGCAGGTTTCGCGATCGCCGCGCAAGAGACCTATGCGGGCAAGTCCAGCGATGGCACCCAGCGCGACTGGATCGATCTGATTGTGAGAAAGCCGTGAAGCACATCGTAGCCGCCGTCTGCACCGGCACCGCGCGGCCCTTCAACGACGCGGAGCTGAGCGCCATCGCCAAGCACCCGCATGAAGGCGCGGTGCAGGTGCTGACCGACGGCCTCGCTCCCGACGAACAGGCCGACCGCCGCGTGCATGGCGGGCCGGAAATGGCGCTGCACCTCTACCCGCTCGATCACCATGACTGGTGGCGCGGCGCGATCGGCGATCATCCGGCGCTGGATCAACCGGGCGGCTTCGGCTCGAACCTCGCTGTCAGCGGCCTCACCGAAAACAGGGTGCATATCGGAGACCGTTTCCGCCTCGGCACTGCGCTGATCGAGGTCAGCCAGCCGCGCCAGCCCTGCTGGAAGATCGAGCACCGCTTCGGCCACAAGGGGATGGTGGCCCGGATCATCGCCACGGGCCGCTGCGGCTGGTACTTCCGGGTGATCGAGACCGGCGCAGTGGCCGCAGGCGATTCGCTCGAACGAATCGCAACCGGGGCCACGGACTGGAGCGTCGCACGGGTATTCCGCGCGCTGGTAGCAGGCAGGGCGACGCAAGATGAACTGTCGGCACTGGCCCAGCTTGCGCCGCTCAGCCCGAAAATGCGCGAAAAAGCCGCGCTTCGCCGTGACCAGACAACGGCCTGACCGCGAGAACGGAATGCGTGGCCAAGCTTAACCGTTTCCTGCCAATCTCGTTCATCCTGCATTCCGGTCAGATGAACGAAAACGGTCGGGCTCCATCGGGGAGTCGCCACAAGGAAACGAGCCATGAAACATCTTGCCCTGATTGCTGCCGCCGGGTCGCTGGCGGCTTTCGCAGCCCCCGCGCAGGCGGCTGAATTGCCCGCCGCGCCGACCCCGGTGTTCGCCAGCTACCACGACAGCGCCCTGTCCTTCGCGCCGGTCGCCGCCTATGGCCGCGGCGACTGGGATGATGACGACGACTGGCGCGACCGCCGCGACCGTCGCCGCTGGCGCGACCGCGACTGGGACGATGGTCGCCGTTACCGCGGCCGCGACCGCTACTGGCAGGGCCGCGACGGCCGCTGGCGCTGCCGCAAGGATGATGGCACCGTCGGCCTGCTGGTCGGTGCGGGCGTCGGCGCGCTGCTCGGCCGCGAAGTCGACCGCCGCGGCGACCGCACCCTGGGCACCGTGCTCGGCGCGGTCGGCGGGGGCCTGCTGGGCCGCGAAATCGACCGAGGCGGTAGCCGCTGCCGCTAACCGCCTGATCTGATGTCCCCTGGGAACGTCGTCGGCCTCATCGCCGGCGGCGTTTCATCCTGTCCTTGCAAAGCTGTGCCGGCCCGTTCACCCCACGGCTCGTGATGGCTCTTCCCGATTGCAGCGCAGGGACCGCGCTGGTAGCCACCAAGCGATGCGCCACGCCGTCGCCTTGCCCGCATGACCCGCCCCGCCGTTCTCGTCACCGGCGGGGCGGCCCGTATCGGCGGTGCCATCACCCGCGCCTTTGCCGCCGCAGGGTGGCACGTGGTGATCCATTACAAATCTTCCGCCGCGCAGGCTGACGAACTCGCCGCCACGCTCCCCTCGGCCGAGACCGTCGGATTCGATCTCGCGGATGATGACGCTGCGGTCTCCGTGATCCGAATGCTCGCGAACCACCTGCCCGACTGGCGTTGCCTGGTGAACTCGGCCTCGGTTTTTCGCTATGATGCTGTAACCCGGCTCGATCCGGAAACGTACCGGCAAGCAATGCAGGTCAATGCTCTCGCCCCGGCCCGGATGAGCCAGACGTATCTTGCCCACGCGGCGAGCGCTGGGCCGCGCACGGTGATCCAGATCACCGATATGAAAATCGCCAACACCAACCCTGATTTCTTCAGCTACACGATGTCCAAACATGCGCTGGCCGCGACCATCGGAATGCTCGCCAAGGGTGCGCGCAGCCCGCAGGATCGGATCTACGGGATCGCGCCCGGCGCAATCCTCGCCAGCCACGACCAGAGCGAGGAAGAAACCGAGCTGTCGCACCGCATGAACCTGCTCGGCCGCAAGACCGGCGCGGACGAGATCGCCGACGCCGCGCTGTTCCTTGCTACCGGCGCGCTCGCGAGTGGCGAGACCTTGTTCATCGACAGCGGCCAGCACCTGCTCGACCAGCCGCGCGATGTCATCTGGCTGGCGCGCGAACTGGCAGCAGCCGAGCGGAAAGCCGGACCCGCATGACAAAGCATGCCCTCTCCACCCGCCTGTGGCACTGGATCAACGCGATCGCGATTGTCGTGCTGTTCATGTCGGGGCTGAACATCTCCAATGCCCACCGTTATCTTTACTGGGGCGACTATGGCTTTGATCCCGGGGATGCGTGGCTCGCGGTGATCCGCTTCCCCGGGTGGGCGACGATTCCGCAGCATTACGATCTCGCGCTGGCGCGCGACTGGCACATCCTTGCGGCCTGGCCGTTTGGCGTGGGGCTGCTGTTCATTTGGGGCGCGATGCTGGCCAATGGCCACTTCCGGCGCGATCTTGTTACCCGGCCGGCTGACTGGACTGCGGGCGCGGTGCTGGCCTCGCTGCGCGCCCATTCGGCATCAGGTGCGGATACCGGGCATGGCTATAACCCGGCGCAGAAAATCCTTTATGGCATGGTGTTCGGCGTGCTGCTGCCGCTGATGCTGCTGACAGGGCTGGCGATCAGCCCCGGCTCGGGCGGCTATGCGCCGTGGCTCATTGACCTGTTCGGCGGCCGCCAGAGCGCCCGCTCGCTGCACTTCCTCGCCGCCTGGGGCATCTTCGGCTTCTTCGCGATCCACATCGTGCTGGCGCTCAGTGACTGGCGGTTGATCCTTGCGATGATTACCGGCGGCAAGCGGGATGATGCTGCCCCGCCTCCGTCCGAAACCGGACCTGTTCCCGCCACCACCACCGAGGAAGGAGCGTCCGCTCATGGTTGAACTGCCGCGCCGTTCGCTGCTTGCCGGCATGGCCGCCCTGGGCGCGTCCGCCTGCGCCAAGATCAATGAAAGCGAGACCACCCAAGAGCTGTTCAAGGCGGCCGAGGATGGACACCGCGTGCTTCACCGCGCGCTCGCCAACAGGCAGGGACTGGCCAAAGAATTCCGCCCCGACCAGCGTTCCCCCACCTTCCGCGGCAATGGATCGGTGACGGTCGCCGATCCGTTCTATCAAGAACAGCTCGCCAAGGGCTTTCCCGATTGGCGGCTGGAGGTGAAGGGCCTGGTGGAAACCCCGCTCGCGCTGACGCTGGACGAGGTCAAGGCGCTCCCCCAGCGCACCCAGATCACCCGCCACGACTGCGTCGAAGGCTGGAGCGCGATCGGCGAATGGCAGGGGGTGCAGCTTGGCCACCTGCTCGACATGGCGAAGATCAAGAAGGAGGCGCGGTTCATCATCTTCCGCTGCGCCGATCGCTACAACGGCCGACCCTACTACGAAAGCATCGACATGGTCGATGCCTATCACCCGCAGACGATCATCGCTCATGCGCTGAACGGCGAGGCGCTGCCCGAAAAGAACGGCGCACCCTACCGGATGCGGATCGAGCGGCAATTGGGCTACAAGCAGGCCAAATATGTTCAGGCCATCGAAGCCGTCACCAGCTTCGACCATATCGGTGAGGGCGGCGGCGGCTTCTGGGAGGATTTCGCCGGCTATCAATGGTATGCCGGGGTGTAACAACTCTCGGGGCAGATCGCGCAGCAACGCTGCCCGGACTTGCGCAGGCATCCGCACGCTTGGCGGGCGGC
Source organism: Erythrobacter sp. (assembly GCA_046296035.1). Classification (GTDB taxonomy): domain Bacteria; phylum Pseudomonadota; class Alphaproteobacteria; order Sphingomonadales; family Sphingomonadaceae; genus Erythrobacter. The sequence continues at coordinate 594,300 of JBKBLZ010000001.1, forward strand.
TCACCCCCTTCGCTGAACGTCTGGGCCGCAACATCGGTGCTTGTCGGCTTCCCATCGCCCCTGCCCTGCCCTCGCAGCCGATCGATTGGCCGCGGCCGGTCATTCGGCTAAGGCTATCTCCCCCCGGAGCATCCTGGAAGGGATCATAATGAGCAAGCCTCTCCTCGACCGCTTTCTCTCCCGCAGCGTCAGGCGCGGTCGTCTTGGCATCGTCTTTGCCGATGGCAGTGCCAGCACCTATGGCACGCCGGCCGAAGGCTTTCCGGAGGTTGTGCTGCGCTTCACCGATGCCCGGGTGCCGCGCGACATCCTGCTCGATCCCCGGCTTGGCGCGGCAGAGGCCTTCATGGATGGCCGGCTGCTGATCGAGGAAGGCGACGTGATGGGCCTCGTCAGCCTGCTGCGCGCCAATGCGCCATGGGACAAGGGCGGCAATCTCGGGCGGCCAAGCGCGCTCAAACGACTGGTGGGGCGTGCCGGTTTCGCAGCCGAACAGATCAACAACCGCGTCGGCGCGAGGCGCAACGTCGCGCATCACTACGACATCGGCAATGATCTTTACGCGCTGATGCTGGATGCCGAACACTGGCAATATTCCTGCGCCTATTGGGGCGAAGGCATCACCACGCTGGCCGAGGCACAGGAGGCGAAGCTTGCGCATATTGCCCGCAAGCTCGCGCTTTCACCGGAGCAGGAGGTGCTGGATATCGGCTGCGGCTGGGGCGGAATGGCGATCCATCTGGCCAGGCATCACAAGGTGCGCGTTACCGGCATTACCCTGTCGGAAGAACAGGCTGCGCTCGCCCGAGAGCGGGCCGCGGCTGCCGGGGTCTCCGACAAGGTCACGATCCTGCTCGAGGATTACCGCGACACCGCTGCCTCGGGCCGCCGGTTCGACCGGATCGTCTCGGTCGGGATGTTCGAGCACGTCGGGCGCGCGCAGTTCGAAACCTTCTTCGAGGCCGCCGCGCGGATGCTGGCAGATGACGGGGTGATGCTGCTCCACACCATCGGGCGCATGGGCCGCCCCGGCACCACCGATGCCTTCACCCGCAAATACATCTTCCCCGGCGGCTACATTCCCGCACTGTCGGAAACGCTGGCGGCAAGCGAGAAGTTCCGCTTGATCGCGGCCGATATCGAAACGCTGCGGCTGCATTATGCCAAGACGATCCGCTGCTGGTATGCCAACTGCCTCGCCAACCGCGAGGCGATCGTCGCGCTCCACGACGAGCGCTTCTTCCGGATGTGGACCTTTTATCTCGCGGGCGCGGCGACGGTGTTTGAGCATGGCGGCATGTGCAATTACCAGATCCAGTACGTGCGCAGCCGCCGCGCCCTGCCGATCACCCGCGATTACCTGATCGGCCCCTGACGCACGCCTGCTTGACAAGCGGGCGGGCTGACTGCAACCGCGCCCCCGCCGTCTCACCTTCAGGAAGCGCACCATGGCCCAGCCCCAGAAAGTCGTCCTCGCCTATTCGGGCGGTCTCGATACCAGCGTCATCGCCAAATGGCTGAGCGTGGAGCGCGGGCTGGACGTGGTGACCTTCACCGCCGATCTCGGACAGGGCGAGGAAATCGAACCCGCGCGCGCCAAGGCCCGCGCCATGGGAATCCCCGACGATCACATCTTCATAGAGGACTTGCGCGAGGAATTCGTGCGCGATTTCGTCTTCCCGATGATGCGCGCCAATGCCCGCTATGAAGGCGACTACCTGCTCGGCACCTCGATCGCCCGGCCGCTGATTTCCAAGCGCCTGGTCGAAATCGCGCATCAGACCGGCGCCGATTTCATCGCCCACGGCGCAACCGGCAAGGGCAACGATCAGGTGCGCTTTGAGCTTTCAGCCTATGCGCTCGACCCCGATATCAAGGTGATCGCCCCGTGGCGCGAATGGGAGCTGACCAGCCGCACCGCGCTGATCGCCTGGGCCGAAGCCCACCAGATCCAGGTGCCCAAGGACAAGCGCGGCGACAGCCCGTTCTCGACCGACGCGAACCTGCTGCACACCTCGTCGGAAGGGAAAGTGCTGGAAGATCCGTGGCAGGAAACCCCCGACTACGTCTATTCGCGCACCGTCAATCCCGAGGACGCGCCGGATGTGCCGGAATACATCACGGTGGATTTCGAAAAGGGTGACGCGGTGGCGCTCAACGGCAAAGCCAGGTCGCCTGCCACGCTGCTGGCCGCACTCAATGATCTGGGCCGCAAGCACGGCATCGGACGGCTCGATCTGGTCGAGAACCGCTTTGTCGGCATGAAGAGCCGCGGCATGTATGAAACCCCGGGCGGCGAGATCTATGCCCGCGCCCACCGCGGGATCGAGCAGATCACCTTGGATCGCGGCGCAGCGCATCTCAAGGACGAGCTGATGCCGCGCTATGCCGAGCTGATCTACAACGGCTTCTGGTTCGCGCCCGAGCGTGAGATGCTCCAAGCCGCGATCGACCATTCGCAGGACAAGGTGACGGGCACCGTGCGGCTGAAGCTCTACAAGGGGCTGGCGAGCGTGGTGGGACGCAAGTCGCCCTACTCGCTCTATTCCGAAGCGCATGTCACTTTCGAGGATGATGCCGGAGCCTATGACCAGAAGGATGCCGAAGGGTTCATCAGGCTGAACGGGCTGCGCCTGCGTCTCCTCTCGCGGCGCAACAGGGAAGCCTGACTGCTGCGAGCGGGATGGGGAAAATCGACTCGCCGCGCGCTGCGGCGGCATCGTTCGGCTGATGCGACAGGCTGACGGCGGTTTCACGCCCGTCGGCACAACCGCCTTGCGACAAATACGATGAAGCGTTGAGTTATCCACTCACGTCCACAGCATAAAGTGCTGGAAGTGGAAAAGTCGGCAGCTGAAATGTTGTCAGAATGCCGTTTGAGGCGCACCTTTGCCTTGTCTTCGGGACACCAAACAACCGGGATACAAAGCCCCAAGGCCTTGAATTTTCGGAGGTTTTAATCCCGACGATGGCGATGGTATCTGTCCACGCGCCAGTCGAGAGACGGGATGCAAGAGGCTTCGGCCAAATGCAAGTCGGCTTGTTTGAGACGGGAGCGACGCGATATCATCGGACAGGCCGAAAACCTGGCCGGAACGGGTGATGGTGAAGGACGCAAGTCCCCAAGCCGCCGCAAGCCCCGATCGGGAAAGGGACACGGTCTCGGCCAAGTGACTGCGCAAGGCAGCGAACATCGGAGGCTTCGGGCTTCGACAGGGCGCAGCAGGGCAGGAACGGAAGCCGGATGCCGGCGCGAGCGCCGGTGACAAATCTCTCGTCAGTCAGCCGCGAGGCAAGGCAGCGAGAGGCTAGACATCGGGCGCCAAGCATACCCTGGCGCAAAAGATGCGGAAGGTTCGCCGGACGTATCATGAGCAAGGGGTATCCACGCGCTGGTGAGAGTGGGGTCGGCAGCAATGCCGGCCCCATTTGCATTGCGCGGCCCGGTGCTTCGCGCCTGCGTCCCTCCCGCCGCCCGCCCGTAAGCGGCTGCGATTCGCCTTGCGCAAATCGCCAATCTCGCCGCGGCCCAATCTTGCGCTTTGCCGCAAATTGCGGGCGATTAAGCGCCGGGATGCCCTTTGCCAACGACAAGGCGTTGCGCCGGTTTGCCTTTTGCACGCCTTGCAACCAAGGGAGCGCGCAATGCGGACGGGAAATCGCATCTCAGCCTTCAAGGCGCGCGGCCTGCGAACAGCGCTGCTTGTCGGCGCGCTCGGCTTCGCGCCGCTTGCCGCCTCGAGCGCCGCGACGCCGGCCGATGGTGCCCTGCCGCTCGAAGCGAGCGCGGCGTCGGTCGAAATCGTGCCGGTCGCCCCCGCCCCGCTGCCTGAGGAAACCGCCTCGGCCCCGGCCGAACTGCCCGAAGCGATCATCCTCGGCCGCGGCTCGGCATCCTATTACGCCAGCAAGTTCCAGGGCCGCCGCACCGCCAGCGGCGAAGCCTTCGACAACGGCGCAATGACCGCCGCGCACCGCACCCTGCCCTTCGGCAGCCTCGTGCGGGTTACCAATCCGGCCACCGGCGCGAGCGTGATCGTGCGCATCAATGATCGCGGGCCGTTCAGCCGTGGTCGTCTCATCGACGTGAGCCGTGCCGCCGCCGAGGAACTCGGCATGATCGCCCGCGGCCACGCCACGGTCGAACTGGCGCTGATCGCGGGCTGACAGGCCTGCGCTTTCGGCTTTCGTTCAAGGCTTGGCCGAAGAGTTCATCCCCAAAGCCGATGTATCCCCGCTGATCCGCAGCTTGAGCTGCGCTCGGCACGGGTCCGAACTGTTTCGGAGCGGCGCGGCCTCGCGCAAAGCGAAGTCAGCCCTCCTCTCTGCGTCCGGCGCAGCGGTGCCGTGCGCCACCGGCGCGGCCGCACCTTCGGCCTTGCCGCGCACCTCGACCACGACCGGTCCGGTGTTGCGTCCGGTGACGGTGAAGCCCCTTCCTTCCCGCCGCCAAGCTCGAAGGTCTCGCCCGCCTCGATCTGGAGAATGGAATTGATCTTCCCGCCACAGCGAACGACGCCCTGCGGACGACAAAGGGCGCAATAGGCACCGCCTGCCTCGCCTGCGCGTCTGCTTCGGCGAGCAAACGGAACGGATCGCTGCCGGGGTGATCGCGCTCTTGGCCACCACATGGTCGGCCGCGCAGCTCTATGCCTTCGCGACGATCATCGACGCCGCCTCGCCGCTCGACTTCCCTGCTGCGCCGGCGGGCGCGACCGCGCTGGTGGTAACTCACACCCTGTTTGGCGGCCTTGCCGGGGACGTGGTGACCGACTTCCTGCAGGGCGCGATCATGGTCGCCGCGATGCTGGTGCCGGCATTCCTGATGTTCGATGCGCACGGCGGCATCGTGGCCGCGGTGGCCAGCTTTCATGCGCAGGGCTTATCCTTCGCCAGCCCGGGCGAGAGCTGGGTGGCACGGGCCGAGCTGTGGCTGATCCCGATCGCCGGCACGGTGGCGAGCCAGGAGGCGCTCGCCCGAGGTCGCCACACTCACCCGACCGAACCCCGCGCCCGAACCCTGATCGTCCGGCAACCCAAAGGGTTTACGGCCCTTGTGCGTTACGCCCTCAACGGCGGCGAGCGGAGTTGCTCCAGATAGGATGCATCCCTGCTTGCTAGTGCCGGAGGCCGTGCACAGACCAGTGCGCCTGAACTGCGGAGAGAAGCCATGTTCTATCTGCACATTCCCAAGACTGGCGGGCAGACGCTGGCGCGCCGCCTTGCTTCGGCCTTCCCCCCGGGCCGTTCGCATCTGCAAGAGGGCCAGTTCACCTATCCTGTCGATTGCACGGCGTTGGCCCAATGCCTTGCCGCGCATGACTTCGTCGAAGCGCATGTCACCGGCCAGCTGCTCAAGCATCTTCGGATCGCCGATGTGCTGGTCACCGTGCGCGAGCCGGTGGCGCAGATCATCTCCAATTTCCGCCACATCCGCCGCGAGCCTGAGCGCCGCCTGAGCCGTGCCGCGCGCGAGCTGGATCCCGGCACCTTCCTCGACCATTTCGGGGACTTCTTCGCCGACTTCCAGACCCGCTACCTTCTCTCCGCCTTCCTCCCGCTCGGGCTGGAGGAGCAGCGCCGCGGCTTCCTCCCCACCGTCACGCGCCACCTGCCCGCCGTGCTTGAGCAGGTGCGCTGGCTCGTCCCGACCGACCAGATCGACGCCTTCGTGCCGCTGTGGGAGGCGGAGACCGGGCAGCGTGCGGCCGAGCGCGCCTATGCCACCAATCACGCTCCGGAGGACGATGTCGATCTCCCCGCACTCGAAGCTGCGATCCGCGCCCGCCCGGCGCTGTTCGCGCTCGACAGCGTGCTCTACCAGCACGCCTGCCAGCGCTTTGCCGCATGGGCCGAGGGCATGCACCAACAGCTGGCCCCATGGGACTACCCCGCCAATGCCGCGCGGGTGTTCCACGATGGCGATGGTGGCGGCGGTATCTGGCTGCGGCGCGGGTGGTACCCTTCGGAACCGACCGCGCATGGCCCCGGCAACTGGGCCGGCCCGATGCGGCGCAGCGATCTTGCGGTGCGGCGCGGTGCGGGGCAGGACGTGCTCGCCTTCGACGTCACGGTCATAAACGGCATCACCTTTACCGACATCGATGCCTTCGAAACCGCCCGCTTCACCGCCCTGCCGGTGCAACGCGAGGAGCTGCTGCCCGGCCACTGGCGCTACCGCGTCAACCTTGCCGCCCTGCCCCACACCTGCGGGGTCGCGCTGATGGTTCCTGATTGCTACGCCGCGATCAACGTCTTCCCCGAAGGCGAGAGCGCCAGCCTCGAACGGCGCAGCTTCTTGGCCTGCGGCTGGGCGCTGGAATGCCCGGCTGAGCACGCCGTGCCGGGCGCACGCAAGGCCCTCTCTGCCCCGATCGTGGAAGACGAGGCCGCGGTAGAACTGCCTGCAGAGTAAGCAAGGCTGATGGCGCAGGGCGCAGCATGATGGCCAGTCTCTACCCTGCACCACGCCTTCGCCGGGATGCATACACCCAAGCCCGTCGCAGGGCGCAATGCGCCGTGTCTTTCTGTGGCGGGAATGTGCGCGTGCTCCAGCTTCGCTCAATTTCACGAGCATGGCTAGATTTTCCAACCAAGTGCGGTTTGCGATCCGACTGCATCGGACCGGCCGCTCCAGACTTTTGTTTTACCGCGCTTTCCGAGCCGCCGGGTGATTCCATCCGGCTCGAAAACGCTCTTGCACGGATAGGAATAAAGCGATCAAGCCGATGGCCAGGCCTTTCCTCGTGGCGGCCGGTTTGATCGCTGTTGCGATGGCGCCAACATATGACCAGCGCCCTTTGCTTTGGCAGGCTGCGGAAGACGAGCAGCGGTGCATGATGCTGCTCCGTCCCGCTGCTGATCGCGTAACCCATGATTCCCTCGCCGGTGCATATGACACGCCGGGAATAGTGCTGATCATGCTCGTATCGCCGATACTGCCACGCATCGGCGCTGAATTGCACCTTGGCGCAGCCTCGTTTGCCGGGCAGAGGATGGTTCGCCACACCGGGAACGATACGCCGGTTGTTGCCGCCATGCCAGTTCCCGTCAGCGCGCTGACAGCGCTCGCCGCGGCCGAGGAGGTCGAATCCCGCATCAAGGGTCGGCGCTACACCAGAGTGACTTTGCCAGAGCATGCCGCGATAAGCGATCATCTGCGCCGGTGTCTGGCAGAGCCAACCTCGGCCAAGCCGACACAGGTGCCCCCGCCGATCCGCTTTCGCTTGCCGTTGCCGAGGCGGCAGGTCGCAGGGCTTCGCCTGCCGCGACTATCTGGCCAGTAAGGGCGCCAGATACTGACCCGTAAAGCTGCGCGGCTCCTTCACAACCTGCTCCGGCGTCCCCACCGCCACGATCTCCCCACCCCGCACCCCGCCTTCAGGCCCGAGGTCGATGATCCAGTCGGCGGTCTTGATCACGTCGAGGTTGTGCTCGATCACCACCACCGAATTCCCCCCGTCGACCAGCCGGTGCAGCACCTCCAAGAGCTTCCTCACATCCTCGAAATGCAGGCCAGTGGTCGGCTCGTCGAGGATGTAGAGTGTCTGGCCGGTGCTGCGCCGCGCGAGTTCCTTGGCGAGCTTTACCCGCTGCGCTTCCCCGCCCGATAAAGTCGTCGCCTGCTGGCCGACCTTCACGTAGCCGAGGCCCACCTCGTTCAGCATCCGCATCTTCTCGCGGATCGCAGGCACGGCCTTGAAGAACTCCTCGGCGTCCTCGATCGTCATGTCGAGCACGTCCGCGATGCTGTGCCCCTTGAACTTCACCTCGAGCGTCTCGCGGTTGTAGCGCCTGCCGTGGCACTCCTCGCAGGTGACGTAGACATCGGGGAGGAAGTGCATCTCGATCTTGATGAGCCCGTCACCCTGGCACTTCTCGCAGCGTCCGCCCTTGACGTTGAAGGAGAAGCGCCCCGGCTTGTATCCGCGCGCCTGAGCCTCGGGCAGGCCGGCGAACCAGTCGCGGATCTGAGTGAAGGCGCCGGTATAGGTAGCAGGGTTCGAGCGCGGGGTGCGGCCGATCGGCGACTGGTCGATCTCGATCACCTTGTCGCAATATTCAAGGCCGGTAATGGCGTCGTGGGCACCCGCGATCACCCGCGCACCATTCAGCGCCCGCGCGGCACCGGCCTGCAGGGTGTCGATGGTGAGCGAGGATTTTCCCGAGCCTGAAACCCCGGTGATGCAGGTGAAGGTGCCGAGCGGGATTGTCGCATCAACACCCTTCAGGTTGTTGGCGCGCGCGTTCTTCACCTCGATGAAGTGCCCGCTGCCCTTGCGGCGCGTGGCTGGCACCTCGATCCTGCGCTTGCCGGTGAGGTAATCCGCGGTGAGACTGCCCTTGGCCTTGAGGATGTCCTTGAGGCTCCCCTGCGCCACCACCTCGCCGCCATGCACGCCCGCGCCCGGGCCAAGATCAACAATGTGATCGGCGGCGCGGATCGCGTCTTCATCGTGCTCGACCACGATCACCGTGTTGCCGAGATCGCGCAGGCGCTTCAAAGTCTCGAGCAACCGGTCATTGTCGCGCTGGTGAAGGCCGATGCTCGGCTCGTCGAGCACATAGAGCACGCCCGACAGCCCGCTGCCAATCTGGCTGGCAAGGCGAATGCGCTGGCTCTCCCCGCCGGACAATGTGCCCGAGGTGCGGTCGAGGTTGAGATAGTCGAGCCCCACGTTGTCGAGAAAGCCCAGCCGCTCGTTGATTTCTTTCAGGATCGCCTTCGCGATTTGCGACTGCTGCGGGGTCAATTGCGCGTCCAGCTTGAGGAACCAGTCCCTGGCATCGGCAACGCTCATCCGCACCGGCGTGGCGATATCGCAGCCGGCGATCTTCACCGAAAGCGCTTTCTCGTTCAATCGCTTGCCGCCGCAGGTCTCGCAGGCTCGTGCGGTCTGGTATTTCGCCAGCTCCTCGCGCATCCACGCACTTTCGGTTTGCAGCAGGCGGCGGTTGAGGTTGCCGATCACACCCTCGAACGCCTTGTTGACCGTGTATTCGCGGCGGCCATCCTTGAAGGTCAACGGCACCGGCAGCCCGCCCGTGCCGTGCAGGATGATAAGCTTCTGATCAGGTGCCAAATCCTTCCACGGGGTGGTCAGATCAAAGCCGTAGGCCTTGGCGAGGCTGGCCAGCACCTGCATGTAATAGGGCGATGGTGGATTGGACTTGGCCCAGGGCACCACCGCTCCCTGCTTGAGCGTCAGCGCCTCGTTCGGCACCACCAGTTGCGGATCGAACAACTGCTTTTCACCGATCCCGTCACATGCCGGACACGCGCCTTGCGGCGCATTGAAGGAGAACAGGCGCGGCTCGATCTCCTCGATCGTGAAACCGCTCACCGGACAGGCGAATTTCTCGGAAAACACGATGCGGTTGGGCGGCAGGCCGGCGCCCTTCATTGCGCCCCCCTTGCTGTTGGAGTTCTGCGCCTCGGCCTCGCGCCCCGGCACCACGCCATCGGCGAGGTCCACATAGGCCAGCCCATCGGCAAGCTTCAGCGCGGTCTCGAAGCTTTCGGCAAGGCGGGTCTGCAAGCCATCCTTCACCGCGATGCGATCAACCACCACCTCGATGTCGTGCTTGAACTTCTTGTCGAGCGCGGGCGCATCCTCGATGGCAAAAATCTCCCCGTCGATCCGCACCCGGGCAAAGCCGGCACGCTGCCATTCGGCCAGCTCCTTACGGTATTCGCCCTTGCGTCCGCGCACCACGGGGGCGAGCAGGTAGGCCCTTGTGCCTTCGGGCAGCGCCATCACCCGGTCGACCATCTGGCTGACGGTCTGCGCGCTGATCGGCTCGCCGGTCACTGGCGAAAAAGGCACGCCCACGCGCGCCCACAGCAGGCGCATGTAGTCGTAGATTTCCGTCACCGTCGCGACCGTCGAGCGCGGGTTGCGGCTGGTGGTTTTCTGCTCGATGCTTATCGCCGGGCTGAGGCCCTCGATATGCTCGACATCGGGCTTCTGCATCATTTCGAGGAACTGGCGCGCGTAGGCGGAGAGCGATTCGACATAGCGCCGCTGCCCTTCGGCATAGATGGTGTCGAACGCGAGGCTCGACTTGCCGCTGCCCGACAGGCCCGTGACCACGATCAGCGCATCGCGCGGCAGATCGATATCGATACCCTTCAAATTATGCTCGCGCGCACCGCGCACGGAGATGGTGGTGAGGCTCATGGGAGAGGTCTGTTCCGCAAATGTTCGCTGATGTAAAGAGGGGCTGCAGCTTATCCGCAGTCCGCCGCGGATTGCAGGGATGTGGCCGGGCAACGGCTGAACCGCACCGAGGTTTCCGACACGCAACGGTTTCCGGCCCGAGGCGAGAAAGGCGATGATCGCCGCCGCCGCTGCCCAGGCCTATCGCCTCCGGGCCAAGGCAGCCACGCCCGGGCACCGGAGCGGGGTGCGGGCGAGGAAATGCGCCCGAAAGCGCCGAGGCCGGGCGACCGGGAACTCCGCCCAATCGCCACGCGATTACAGGATTTAAATTCTTATTTTCAAATCTTTATGTCATTTCTCGACTGCCCTACAGAAAATCTGAAGTCGCCACAGCGGCACATTTCAGGCATCACTGACAGGTCTTTAGTCATCCCCGCCGGGTCCTTTCGAGGGTCGCAACCTGGCTTCCTGACGGAAGAAGACGAACCGGGCGCGCCCCTCTCGCCGGCTGCCCCCAGCCGCGCGGCGCGCCCCGGTTCTCCCCGCTCGCGGCCTGCGGCTACGGCTCGTTTCCCACTTGCAGCGCCCTCGCTCCCGGTGCCCCGAGCCAGTTCGCGCGCACACCCCAGACCCGCGCAATGACATCGGCAGCAAGCGCGGTCGCGGGCGGCCCTTCGGCCACCAGCGCACCGCGCGCCAGCACCAGCACGTGATCGGCATGGTTCATCGCCAGGCCGAGATCGTGGAGCACCAGCACTACGCCCTGCCCGGCGGCGGCGCAGGCCTTGAGATGAGCGATCAGCGTCAGCTGGTGCGCAAGGTCGAGCGCGGCGAGCGGCTCGTCAGCCAGGATCCAGCGCGGGGTTCCCGCCAGCACGCGGCCGAGCAGCACCCGCGCGCGCTCCCCTCCCGACAGACGGCTGGCCGGCCGGGCGCGCAGATCCTCCAGCCCCAGCGCGGCGATGGCCGCATCCACCTCGGCCGTGCCCCGATCCCGCCACGGCAAGCGGCCGAGCGCGACGAGGTTCTCGACTGACACGTCCCACGCGATTTCGGGCGTCTGGGGGAGATAGCCCAGGGCCTGCGCCCGGATGCGCGCCGGCAGCGCAGCAACATCCCGACCGTCCAGCGTCACCCGTCCGCAGGCTGGTGCAAGCAGGCCGGCAAGGCCCAGCAGCAGGCTCGATTTGCCCGCGCCATTGGGCCCGACGATAGCAGTGATGGTGCCGGGCGCGAACGCGGCGGTGAGGCTTTGCGTCACCCGCGCCCCGCCACGTTCCAGCGAAAGCGTGTCGGCGGCCAGCGTCATAGCCGCCCCCGGCGCATTCCGACCAGCAGCCAGCCGAAGAACGGCGCGCCGATCAGCGACAGCGCAATGCCAAGCCGCAATTCGGTGACGAAGGGCAGTATCCGCACCGCGCTGTCCGCCACCAGCACCAGGCACGCCCCCGCCAACGCGCTCGGCAGCAGCAGGCTCGAGGGCTGGCGGTCGGTGAAAGGGCGCACCAGATGCGGGACGACAAGGCCGACAAAGCCGATAATTCCCGCCACCGCGACCCCTGCGCCAACCGTCAACCCGATACCGACCACCACCAGCAGCAGCAGCCGCGCAGGATCCACTCCAAGCGAGCGCGCCGCCTCCTCGCCCAGCGTCAGCGCATCGAGGCTGCGCCCGGTCAGCGCCAGCACCGCGATGCCAGCGAGGGTGAGGGGCGCAGCGATCATCACCTCGCGCCACGAACGATCGGTCAGCGCGCCGTTGAGCCACATCACGATTTCCGACAGCGCGAAGGCATTGGGCGCAAGCGTTATGGCGAGCGCGGTAAGCGCGCCGGCAAGGCTCGCCAGCATCAGTCCCGCGAGCGTAAACAGCGCGATGCCGCCGCCCGCACCGCCGGCCGCGTCGGACGACGTGCGCCCGGCAATCAGCGCCAGCAGGCCCATGCCCAGCCCCGCCCCGGCCAGCGCCAGCAGCGGCAGCGCCCAGGTCGCGCCCAGCCAGAAGCTCGCCACCGCGCCGAGCGCTGCCATCGGGGCGATGCCGAACAGGCCCGGATCGGCCAGCGGATTGCGCAGGTAGCCCTGCATCGCCGCTCCCGCTGCCCCCAGCCCCGCGCCGATCACCACCGCCAGCACCGCGCGCGGCAGGCGCAGTCCGGCAAGAATCAGCGCGGCATTGGCCGGGCCATCGCTGGCGAAGGGATCAATCCACACCCGGCCGGCCAACAGCGACAGCGGCAGCAGCGCCGCGAGCAATAGCGCAAAGATCACACTGGCACGGTTCATGGCCGCAGCTCAGCCCTCAGGTCATCGAGCCGCTTGCCGAGCGCGATCACGGTCGGCCCGCCACAGAACAGCAGGTTGGGCGCGAGCGGCACGGCCCGTGTGCCCGGCAATTGCTGCAGCAGCGGATGGCGCTGACCGGCGCTGTCGCCTGCCACCAGCAGCAGCTCGGGCGGGTGGGCCAGCACGGTCTCCAGCGCGACGAAATCGGCCTGGCCAAGGCCCATCGCTGCAGCATGGCTGGCAAAGCCCTTGGTGCGCAGCAGTTCGACCACCAGCGTTGCCTCGCCCGCGACAATCTCGCCCGGTTGCCACAGCAGGGTGTCGATCGAATTGTCGGGCGGCACCGGCGCGGCGGCACGCTCCATCGCGGCCACCAGCGCCTCGCCGCTATCAGCATCGCCCACCAGATGCGCCACGCGGCGCACCTGCGCGGTGCTCTCGGCCAGGCTGGCGGGGCTGCCGAAGGTTGCGACCCTGAGGCCAGCGCGTTCCAGCGCAGCGCGGGTCGGCGGCGGCAGGAAGCTGGAGGCAAGCACCAGATCGGGGCCAAGCGCGATCACTTCCTCGGCCGTTCCGCCGGTGACGGCAAAGCGCGCGGCGATGCCAGCGGGGATCGAACTGCTGCCCGGATCGCGGCTGTAATGCGACAGGGCGAGCACCTGTTCAGGCCGCGCCAGCTCGACAAGGATCGCGTCAAGGCAGGGATTGAGGCTCACGATCGTCGGGCCTTGCACTGCCCCACGCGGTGCCGCCGGAGCGCAGCTGCCCGCGAGGCAGACGGCTGCCAGCACGGGCAGCAAGCGCCAAATTCCGCCAATCCTGTCCTGATCGCGTGCCATGTCCGTCACCCGCGATAGGGCCGCCTATGGCGACGCGCAAGGCGCTCACACCTGCGCTGCCCCCTGTCCCCGATCGGGACGCGCGGCCCGCGCACACTCGCCGCGGGCGGGCAAGCGCGCTAGGAGCGGTTCAATCCTATGCCATCGCCCCGCAGCCCCCGCGCGTTCATCGCCTCGCTTGCCGCCGCGCTTGCGACGCGCGGCGTGTGGCGCAAGCGGCTCGCAGTTCTGGCCGCTGCGATTGCCGTGCCAGCGCTTGTCGCTCCAGGCAGCCTGTTTGCCCTGCCCGGCCCGGCGGTGGAACCCAGCGCCGCGCTCGCCACGCGCAAGGCTGCCGAAGCCGCGCTGCCGTTCGAGCGGCCAGGAATGAGCTTTCCCGGCTCGGCCTATTTCTACATGGCTGATCCCGCCGGCACCGCGCTGGTCGCCCTGCCCGAGGCCAACCCGCTCAGCCTGGGCGGGGAAGACGGGCGCGCGCTCGGCGCGCTGATCGATGTCGGCGCACCGGCGCGGCCGTTCTTCTCTGCCGGAGTTGGCCTCACCCACGCCCGCGCGGCGGACTGTCTTGCGCAGGCGATCTGGTATGAGGCCGCAAGCGAGAGCGAGGCCGGCCAGCGCGCGGTCGCGCAGGTGGTGCTCAACCGCGTGGCGCACCCCGCGTGGCCCAATTCGGTATGCGGCGTGGTCTATCAAGGCTCGGATCGGCGCACTGGCTGCCAGTTCACCTTCACCTGCGACGGCAGCCTTGCCCGCCGCCCGGGTGGCACAAGCTGGGCGCGCGCACGGCGGATCGCGGACGAGGCGCTGTCGGGCCGTGTCTATGCCCCCATCGGCCATGCCACCCATTATCACACGCTCTGGGTCAATCCCTACTGGGCGGGCACGCTCGATCACATCGGCACAATCGGCGCGCACCGCTTTTACCGCCTGCGGGGCGGGGCGGGCGAGAAGAGCGCCTTTACCATGGCCTATGCCGGTCTGGAGAGCGGCCCTGCGGCGCGCGCGGCGACAACTCCGGGGCTGCCCGCGATTGAAGCAGCGGCCCCGCATCCGGTGATTGCCTATGAACTCGATCCGGTTCCCGCCACGCCCGCCCTGCCCGCCGCCCTTCCCAACGCGGCCTATACCGGCGCGGGTACGGTGAAGGCCGAATATGCCCGCGCTGGCCAATGGAAAGCCCGCGCCGATGCAGGCCCCGCGCCGGCTCCGGCTCCGGCTCCGGCTCCGGCTCCGGCTCCGGCTCCGGCGGAATAGCGCGCTCCACTGCAATGCCAAATCACGGTTAAACGGCGCGAAACCCTGTTTCGGCACCAAGGGTTCAGGTGCGTTCGACTAACCGGATGCCCCAGTCAGAACGGCGCGCTGCCCCAAGGCGGACGCTCCGCCCCCGCAGGAATGAACCTCCATGTCGATCCGTCTCGCCCCCGCCACCGACCCTGCCCGCACCGCCGGGCGGCACGCCGCCGGGAGGGGACTGGTGACACAGGTCAAGGTGATGGCGGCCAATGACAATGCCCGTGCGGCAGGCAAAGAAGGCGCAGGCACCTTCGATCCGGTGCTGGTCGCAGCCCTCCGGCACTTCGCGCGCCACGGGCTCAATTCCGCGCAGGTGGCCCATGCCCAAGCGGCCCGCGCCGGGCGTGAAGGCGATGCCCTGGGTGCCGCCGAATGGATTGCGATCACCGGCATGTTCGACCGCCGCCTTGCCGCTACGGCACACAGGCAGCTGATCCCCGCCTGATCGTCTGCCCCTGCGCCAGGGTGTTTCCCTGGTGCATTCGCCCGATCGCTTTAATGCAATTGCGAACTGTTTGCAAAGATACTTGCCGCCTGCGACCTTTTGACGGTTGCAAACCCGTTTTGAGAAGCCTACCGCGCCTTTTGTAACGGGTGCCCCGCCGCTTGGGACGGGGGGCGGGCACCAGCGCCGCTCGCCTTTGGGCGCACCTTGCAACTTCGTCCCGACGGATCAGGGAAGGAAGTCTGCAATCATGGCCCGCAAGAAGATCGCCCTCGTCGGCGCCGGCAACATCGGCGGCACGCTCGCTCACCTCGCGGCCACCAGGGGCCTAGGCGATGTGGTTCTGTTCGATGTGGTCGAAGGCGTGCCGCAGGGCAAGGCGCTTGACCTGTCGCAGTGCGGCCCGGTCGAAGGCTTCGATGCGAAAATCACCGGCACCAATGACTATGCCGACATTGCGGGCGCTGACGTGGTGATCGTCACCGCAGGCGTCGCGCGCAAGCCGGGCATGAGCCGCGATGACCTGCTCGGCATCAACCTTAAGGTGATGAAGGCGGTTGGCGAGGGCATCAAGAACAATTGCCCCGATGCCTTCGTGATCTGCATCACCAACCCGCTTGATGCGATGGTGTGGGCGCTGCGCGAATTTTCGGGCCTCCCGGCGAACAAGGTCGTCGGCATGGCCGGCGTGCTGGACTCGGCGCGTTTCGCCACCTTCCTCGCGTGGGAATTCGGCGTCTCGGTGAAAGACGTGAACGCCTTCGTGCTCGGCGGCCACGGTGACACGATGGTGCCGGTGCTCAGCTACTCCACCATCAACGGCATCCCCGTGAAGGACATGGCCAAGATCAAGGGCATTTCCGAAGACCGCTTGGGCGAAATCGTCAAGCGCACCCGTTCGGGCGGCGGCGAGATTGTCGCGCTGCTCGGCACCGGCTCGGCCTATTACGCCCCCGCCACCAGCGCCATTTCGATGGCCGAAGCCTACCTCTACGACAGCAAGCGTATCCTGCCCTGCGCAGTGCAGGTTGATGGCAAGTATGGCGTCGACGGGCTTTATGTCGGCGTCCCGGTGGTGATCGGCGCAGGCGGCGCGGAAGAGGTGATCGAAATCAGCCTGACCGACGAAGAAAAGGCCAACTTCGGTGTCAGCGTCGATGCGGTCAAGGAACTGCTCGACGCGTGCAAGGCGCTGGATAGCTCGCTCGCTTAATTCCGACGCCCTCGCCCCAGCGAAAGCCGGGGCCTGCGGCGGCCCCCGGCGCCCGCTTTCGCTGGCATAACGAACAGGGAAGAACTCGAATGTCGATCCTCGTAAACAAAGACACCAAGGTCATCACCCAGGGCATGACCGGCAACACCGGCACCTTCCACACCCAGGCCGCGCTCGATTACGGGACGCAGATGGTTGGCGGTGTGACCCCCGGCAAGGGCGGCACCACCCACATCGGCCTGCCGCAGTTCGACACCGTGCGCGAGGCCAAGGCCGCGACCGGCGCGACGGCTTCGTGCATCTACGTGCCGCCGCCATTCGCCGCCGACGCGATCTGCGAGGCCATCGATGCCGAGATCGAGCTGATCATCTGCATCACCGAGGGCATCCCGGTGCTCGATATGGTCCGCGCTAAGCGTGCGCTCGCCGGTTCCAAGTCGCGGCTGATCGGCCCCAACTGCCCCGGTGTGCTGACCCCCAACGAGTGCAAAATCGGCATCATGCCGGCCAACATTTTCAAGAAGGGCAGCGTCGGCATCGTCAGCCGTTCGGGCACGCTCACCTATGAAGCCGTGCACCAGACCACCATGGCGGGCCTTGGGCAGACCACCGCGGTCGGCATCGGCGGCGATCCGGTCAACGGCACCAACTTCATCGACGTGCTCGACCTGTTCCTCGACGATCCGGAAACGGAAAGCATCATCATGATCGGCGAGATCGGCGGCTCGGCAGAAGAAGAAGCCGCCGCCTTCATCAAAGCCGAACGCGCCAAGGGCCGCGCCAAGCCGATGGTCGGCTTCATCGCCGGGCGCACCGCGCCTCCGGGCCGCCGCATGGGCCACGCGGGCGCGATCGTCAGCGGCGGTCAGGGCGGCGCGGAAGACAAGATCGCGGCGATGGAAGATGCGGGCATCCGCGTCAGCCCCTCGCCGAGTTTGCTGGGCGAAACGCTGGCCGCGATGCTGAAAGAAACGGCCTGATTGCCGTCATGAATACCGGACCCTCGCACGCGTGACGCGAGGGGCCCTTCTTCCTCCTCACGCTTTTCTCCTCCCCAGGAGTTTCCCCGATGGGCAACGAACCGCAGAACTTCCTCCCCGCCTTTACCGATCAGGAAGGCCCCCAGCCCGGCCCCTCGTGGGCAAAGCGCGGCTGGCTCGACACGCTGGCCGACAGCGGTGCGGATCTTGTGGCCGCGATGGATCCGACCGAGATGAAGCTCGCGCTCGCCAAGTCAGCAAAAGATGCTGGCAAAGCGATGGATCCAAAGGCGGTCGAGAAGGCTGCGGCGCTTTCGATCGCGGCGATGACGCTGGTGCGGCTCTACCGTGTGCGCGGGCACATGGCGGCGGATCTTGATCCGCTCGGCCTGTCCAACCGCGAAGGCCCGGCCGATCTCACGCTCGAATGGCACGGCCTTGCGGGCAAAGAGAACGAGGATGTCTATGTCGGCGGCGTGCTTGGCATGGAATGGACCACGGTCGGCAAGCTCCACCAGCGCCTGCGCGAAGTCTATTGCGGCAAGGTCGGCCTCGAATACATGCACATCGCCGCCACCGAGGAACGCCGTTTCCTTCAGGACAAGTTCGAAAAGCCCGGCGAGACGATCCAGTTCACACCTGAAGGCAAGAAGGCGATCCTCGCCGCGGTGCTGCGCGGGGAAGGCTACGAGGAATTTCTCGCCAAGAAATATGTCGGCACCAAGCGTTTCGGCCTTGATGGCGGCGAAGCGATGATCCCGGCGCTCGAGGCGGTGATCAAGCACGGCGGCAGCGCGGGCGTGCGCGAGATCATTTACGGCATGGCCCACCGTGGGCGTCTGAACGTGCTCGCCAACGTGATGGCCAAGCCCTACCGCGTGATCTTCCACGAATTCTCGGGCGGCAGCGCCAACCCAGACGATGTCGGCGGGTCGGGCGATGTGAAGTATCACCTCGGCACCTCGACCGACCGCGAGTTCGACGGGATCTCGGTGCACATGAGCCTTGTGCCCAACCCCTCGCACCTTGAGGCGGTGAACCCGGTGGTGCTGGGCAAGACCCGGGCACAGCAGGCGATCCGCGACGATCTCAAGACCAAGACCCAGGTTCTGCCCGTGCTGATCCACGGCGATGCGGCCTTCGCGGGGCAAGGCGTGGTGTGGGAGAGCCTGTCGCTCTCGGGTGTGCCGGGCTATGACACCGGCGGCTGCGTCCACTTCATCATCAACAACCAGATCGGCTTCACCACCTCGCCGAAATTCGCCCGCTCATCGCCCTATCCTTCGGATGTGGCCAAGGGGGTGATGGCACCGATCCTCCACGTGAACGGTGATGATCCCGAAGCAGTGACCTTCGCCTGCAAGCTCGCGGTCGAATATCGCCAGACCTTCCACCGCGACGTGGTGATCGACATGTGGTGCTACCGCCGCTTCGGCCACAACGAAGGCGACGAGCCCAAGTTCACCCAGCCGCTGATGTATGACAAGATCCGCCAGCATCCCAAGGTCAGCGTCTCCTACGAGGCGCGGCTGGTGCGCGAAGGCGTGGTGGAACCGGGCACCCGCGAAAAGATCGCTGCCGAATTCGTCGCGCTGCTCGACGCCGAATTCGAGGCTGCCAAAAGCTACAAGCCCAACGAGGCCGACTGGTTCGGCGGCCGTTGGAGCGGGCTCAACAAGCCGGCCGATCCGGAAACCGCGCGCCGCTCGGTTGAAACCGGGATCGAAGCCAAGACCTTCGACGCGCTCGGCCGGGTGCTGACCGAAGTCCCCGCCGATCTCGAAATCCATAAGACGCTCGACCGCGTGCTCGCTGCCAAGCGCGAGATGTTCGCCACCGGCGAAGGGTTCGACTGGGCCACCGCCGAGGCGCTCGCCTTCGGCAGCCTGGTGATGGAAGGCTACGGCGTGCGGCTTTCGGGGCAGGATTCGGGCCGCGGCACCTTCAGCCAGCGCCACGCCGTGTGGGTCGACCAGAAGTCCGAACGCAAATACGTGCCGCTCTCCACCCTGCCCCACGGCAAGTTCGAGGTGCACGATTCGACCCTGTCGGAATATGGCGTGCTCGGCTTCGAATACGGCTTTGCCATGGCCGATCCCAAGTGCCTGGTGCTGTGGGAAGGCCAGTTCGGCGATTTCGCCAACGGCGCGCAGATCATGATCGACCAATTCGTTGCCAGCGGCGAAAGCAAGTGGCTGCGTGCCAATGGCCTGGTGATGCTGCTGCCGCATGGCTACGAGGGCCAGGGGCCGGAGCACTCCTCCGCGCGTCTCGAACGCTTCCTCCAGCTGTGCGCCGACGACAATATGTGCGTCTGTAATGTCACGGTGCCGGCCAACTATTTCCACCTGCTGCGCCGCCAGATGCTCCGCAGCTTCCGCAAGCCGCTCATCATCATGAGCCCCAAGTCGCTGCTGCGTCACCCGCTCGCCAAGAGTGGCAAGGCCGACTTCCTCGGTGACAGGCAGTTCCGCCGGATCATGTCCGACACCAAGGGAATCGCCGACGACAAGGTGCGCCGTCTGGTGCTGTGTTCGGGCAAGGTGGCCTATGACCTGATCGAGGCGCGCGATGCGGCCGGTATCGAGGATGTCTCGATCGTCCGTATCGAACAGCTGTTCCCCTTCCCCGGCGATCCGCTGGCTGTGCGCCTCGGGCGCATGACCAACCTTAGGCAAGTGGTTTGGTGTCAGGAAGAACCGCGCAACAATGGCGCGTGGTTCTTCGTGGGCGAGCGGATCGAGGATGCGCTCACCGCCGCGGGCCACAAGGGGATGCGTCCCACCTATGCCGGACGCGATGCCGCGGCCTCACCCGCCACCGGACTCGCCAGCCGCCACAAGGCCCAGCAGGAAGCGCTGATCGCCGCCGCCCTGGGGCTGTAGCACCGCCCCACACCTCACCCCGACACACAGAATTACGCAGGAACCCGGAGCCATGGCCACCGAAATCAAAGTCCCCGTCCTCGGCGAATCCGTCACCGAAGGCACCATCGCTGAATGGTTCAAGCAGCCGGGAGAAGCGGTGGCTGCGGACGAGCCGATCTGCAGCCTCGAGACCGACAAGGTCGCGGTTGATGTCCCCTCGCCCGTCGCGGGCGTGATGGCGCAGCATCGCGCGGCGGTGGGTGACACGGTCGAAGTCGGCGCAGTGATCGCGATCATTGAAGCCGGCGCCACTGCCGGTGCAGCCCCGGCAGCGGCGGCTCCGGCTGCCAAGGCCGAAGCGGCAGCGCCTGCCGCTTCGGAAGAACTGCTCACCCCGGCGCAGACCATGTCGCCCGCGGTGCGCCGCGCGGTGCTCGAACACGGGGTCGACCCCTCAACCATAAAGGGCACGGGCAAGGACGGACGGCTGACCAAGGAAGACGTGCTGGCCGCCGCCGAAGCCA
This sequence comes from Erythrobacter sp., assembly GCA_046296035.1. Taxonomy (GTDB): domain Bacteria; phylum Pseudomonadota; class Alphaproteobacteria; order Sphingomonadales; family Sphingomonadaceae; genus Erythrobacter. Next base: position 614,913 of record JBKBLZ010000001.1, read on the forward strand.
AGGCCAAGGGCGGCGCGGCGCCTGCCCCTGCTGCCGCTCCCGCTCCGGCGGCAGCTGCTCCGGCCGACACTGGCGGCGCGCGCGGCACCGAGCGGGTCAAGATGACCAGGATGCGCCAGACGATCGCCAAGCGCCTCAAGGCGGCGCAGGACAATGCGGCGATGCTGACGACCTTCAACGATGTCGACATGAGCGCTGTCATCGCAGCGCGCGACAAGTACAAGGACCTGTTCGCCAAGAAGCACGACATTCGTCTGGGCTTCATGGGCTTCTTCGCCAAGGCTGCCTGCCTGGCGCTCAAGGATGTGCCCGCCGTCAACGCCTATATCGACGGCGACGAGATCATCTACCACAACTATGTCGATATCTCGGTCGCGGTCTCGGCCCCCAACGGCCTTGTCGTCCCCGTCATCCGCGATGCCGACAAGAAGGGCTTTGCCCGGATCGAACAGGACATCGCCGATTTCGGCGCGCGCGCGAAGGCCGGCACGCTGACGATGGAGGACATGACCGGCGGCACCTTCACCATCTCCAACGGCGGGGTGTTCGGCAGCCTGATGAGCACCCCGATCATCAACCCGCCGCAGAGCGCGGTGCTGGGCCTCCACCGCATCGAGGATCGCCCGGTGGTGCGCAATGGCGAGATCGTGATCCGCCCGATGATGTATCTCGCCCTGTCCTACGATCACCGCCTGATCGATGGCCGCGAGGCCGTGACGGCGCTCAAGATCATCAAGGAAGCGATCGAGGATCCCACCCGGATGCTGATCGACCTGTGATCTGTCACAATGCCTCCAGACCCTGCCCCAAGCCAGGGTCTGGCGCGGCAAGCTTGACCCCCGCAGCCTGAGATCCCTGCCAGTGCAGGGATGACGGAGATAAATATGGCCGACCATTCCTACGATTATGACGTTATCTTCATCGGCGCCGGCCCCGGCGGCTATGTCGGCGCGATCCGTGCCGCGCAGCTGGGCCTCAAGACCGCCTGCGTCGAAAGCCGCGAAACGCTCGGCGGCACCTGCCTCAACGTCGGCTGCATCCCCTCCAAGGCGCTGCTGCACGGCTCTGAGAAGTTTGCCGAGGCCGCCAATGGCACGCTGGCGCGCTACGGCGTGAAGCTGGGCAAGGTCGAGCTCGACCTCGCTGCCTTGCAAGCCGACAAGGCCGATGCGGTCAAAGGCCTGACCGGCGGCATCGAATTCCTGTTCAAGAAGAACAAGGTCGATTGGCTCAAGGGCCACGGCAGCTTCAAGGACGCGCACACCATCACCGTCGCAGGCAAGGATTACACTGCGAAGGAAGTGGTGATCGCCACCGGTTCGAGCGTCACCCCCCTGCCGGGCGTCGACATCGACAACGACAAGGGCATCATTGTCGACAGCACCGGCGCGCTGGCGCTTGAGCGTGTGCCGGAACACCTCGTGGTGATCGGCGGCGGCGTGATCGGGCTGGAAATGGGCTCGGTCTGGCGGCGTCTGGGCGCCAAGGTCACCGTGGTCGAATTTCTCGACCAGTTGCTGCCCGGCATGGACGGCGACGTGCGCAAGGAAGCCGCGAAGATCTTCAAGAAACAGGGTCTCGAACTCAGGCTCGGCACCAAGGTCACCGGCGCGGTGGTCAAGGGCAAGACGGCCACGCTCACCATCGAACCCGCCAAGGGCGGCGCGGCTGAAACGATCGAAGCCGACTGCGTGCTCGTCGCCATCGGCCGGCGCCCCAACACCCAGGGGCTCGGGTTGGAGAACATCGGGCTTGAGCTGAACGCGCGCGGCCAGATCGAAACGGGCCACGATTTCCGCACCAGCGTGCCCGGCGTGCGGGCGATCGGCGACGTAATCCCCGGCCCCATGCTGGCGCACAAGGCCGAGGACGAAGGTATTGCCGTGGCCGAATATATCGCCACCGGAACCGGCATCGTGAACCACGATGTGATCCCCGGCGTCGTCTACACCATGCCCGAATTCGCGGGTGTCGGCCTGACCGAAGAGCAGGCCCGCGAACAGGCGGCAGCCTCGGGCAGCGAGATCAAGGTCGGCAAGTTTGCGATGCTGGCCAACAGCCGCGCCAAGACCAACCACGAACCCGATGGCTTCGTGAAGGTGATCGCCGATGCCAAAAGCGACAAGGTGCTGGGCGTGTGGGCGATTGCCTCGGTCGCCGGCACGATGATCGCCGAAGCCGCGCTGGCGATGGAATTCGGCGCGACCAGCGAAGACATCGCCTACACCTGTCATGCCCACCCCACCCACGCCGAAGCGACAAAAGAAGCGGCGATGGCGGTGACGGGCAAGCCGATCCACATGTAAGGCGCGTCAGGCTGAGGGCGCGGGCGCTGGAATGCTGGCGGCTTACCCTGCCCCTTGCTGTCCCGACACTGCGGGCTGGCCTATCTTTACGCCTTTGACGCACCCGCCCGGCTGATCGCTGTCGACGCGGGCGCGCTGACGGTGGCCCTGGTGTGGGTGCTGTTCGGGCCTCTGCCACAAGGACGCAAGGCCTGCCTGGCACTGGCGGGCGGCGCGGCGCTTGTAGAACTGGCGGCGGTCAGCGCGGTGCTCACCTTTCTGCAGCGCGGCATCGGCTTTGCCATTGTCACCGTCGGTGCTGCTGTGCTGAGCGTTATGACTTACGGCGCTGGCACACTGGAACCGCAGGTGTTTACCGAAAATGTCCTGCCACAAGTGGCGACACGTTCGGCGCTGCTGGCCGCCGCTCTGGCGCTAGAGCGGTTTCCGATCCGAATGCATCGAACCGGCCGCTCCAGTCTTTTGTTTTACCGCGTTTTCCGGGCCGCCGGGTGATGCCACCCGGCTCGAAAACGCTCTAGGGCTGTTCGCTTTGCCGCTGTGACAGCTCGCCATCGTCCCGCAGACCAAGCGTGCTGAAGGCCCGGCGATTGCCGCAGTCCTGATCGCGCTGGCGGCGATGGCAAGCATTGCCCCCTTCCCCTACCCGCTGATCGGCTATGGTGCCGCGCCGATCCTCGGCTTCGGGCTGGCATCGGGCGCGGCGGGGAAACCTATCCATATGTGAATTGCCCCTCGCTTTCGCTTTGCCTAGACGAACGGCCAAGGGGAGAATTCACGCATGGCCTATCCGCAATTGACCGACAAACCCGGCGCGCTCGCCACCGCCGCTGCCATCCGCGCCGGCACGATAAGCGTGGCCGAAGCGGTCGATGCCGCGATCACCCGGGTCGAGCAGCTCGATGCCACTATCGATGCGCTTGCTGTGCCCAATTTCGAGGCCGCCTATGCCGAGGCCCGCGCGCTTGATGCTGCCGGGCCGCGCGGCGATCAGCCGCTGTTCGGCGTGCCGATGACGATCAAGGAAAGCTTTGATGTCGCTGGCCTGCCCACCACCTGGGGCCACCCGCAATTCCGCGACAAGCCCGCCCCGAAGGATGCCCTGCTGGTGCGGCGGTTGAAGGCGGCGGGCGCGGTCATCATCGGCAAGACCAACGTGCCGGTCGACCTGACTGACTGGCAGAGCTTCAACCCGGTCTACGGCCGCACCAGCAATCCGCATAATCCCGAACGCTCGCCAGGCGGCTCGTCAGGCGGCAGCGCGGCAGCGGTGGCGAGCGGGATGGTGCCGTGCGACTATGGCACCGACATCGGCGGATCGGTGCGGGTGCCGGCGCATTTCTGCGGGGTGTGGGGGCACAAGACGACCTGGGGGCTGGTTCCCAAGACCGGGCATGAGTTCCCCGGGATTTCCCGGCGCGCGGGGTTTGTCGCCGCTGCTGACGGCCCGCTGAGCATCGCCGGGCCGCTGGCGCGCAATGCTGCGGATCTCGCCGCGCTGGTCGAGGTAGGCGCCGAATTCCCGCTGCGCCGCCGCGCCAAGCCGCTCACCGAATGCCGCCTGCTGGCGATCACGTCGCTGCCCGGTGCTGCGGTCGATGCAAGTGTGATGGAACCGACCGAGGTGGCGCTCGATACCCTTGCGCGGGCAGGGGTGCGGATCGACCGGGCGAGCGATCTGCTGCCCGATCAGGCCCAGCATTACCGCAGCTATCTCAAAATGATGAATATCACCATGGCGCGCGGTGCCCCCGCGCCCGATGGCAAGCGCGCCAGCGCGACCGACTGGTTTGATCTGATGGACGCACAAGCAGCCGCAATCGCCCAGTGGGAAGCACTGTTTGCCGAATATGACTTCGTCCTCGCCCCGCCCGCGCCGGTGCTCGCGGTTCCGCATTCCGACAAGGCGGTGTTCCGCGGCACGATCACCATCAACGGCGCTGAGGAGCCGGGCGGCAATGGTCTGGTGTGGTCGGGCATGGCAACCTTCCCGGGCCTGCCCGCGACCATCGTGCCGATCGGCAGCGGCACCTATCTCGGGGCGAAGCTGCCCTGCGGGATGCAGGTGATTGGCCCGCGCTGGGCCGACCTCGACTGCATCGCCGCAGCCGAGGCGATCGGACAGGTGTTGCACTCCTAGGTCTTCCTCGCCATGGCCAAAACATGGCCCGACTGACAATGCGCACCCTCGCCAAATGGCACATCTGGCTCGGTTGGCTGGTGGGCGTGCCGATTGTCATGTGGCTGGCGACCGGCCTGTTCATGGTATCGCGTCCAATCGAGGAAGTGCGCGGCGAACATCTGCGGCGCGCGGCCCCGCCGCAGGCGCTGGCGATCCCTGGCAGCACGCTCGCCGGCACCGGGACGAACCTTGCCGAGATGCAGGTGACGATGCAGCAAGGCCGCGCGGTTGCCGTGCTCACCGGGCTTGATGGCAGTGTGCGGCGGGTCGATTTCGCCAGCGGCGCGTCGCTCCCCCCGCTCGATGCAGCCGCCGCCCGTGCGCTGGTGGCAAGCCGCATCATCGGCGGTGACAAGGTGGAGCGGGTGACGCTGTTCGCGTCTGACAAGGTGCCGTTTGACTTCCGCCGACCGCTCGCGGTGTGGCAGGTCGCGCTGGCAGACGGCACCAATGTCTATGTCGGGCGCGATACCGGCAATATCGAGGCCGTGCGCACCCGCTGGTGGCGTGCCTTCGACCTTGCCTGGGGCCTGCACATCATGGATCTCTCCGAGCGCGAGGATTCCAGCCACCCGGTGCTGATCCTGTTCGCCGCCATCGCTCTCACCACAGCCCTGATCGGGTGCGTGCTGATGTTCCGCCGCCGCAAGTCGGGCGTGATCACGTCAGCCACATGACCCCAACCGTCCTCACCCCGATCCTCGACCTGCTCGACCTGGCCGGGATCGCGCTGTTCGCACTGTCGGGCGCGGTGCTGGCGGCGCGGCTGAAGCAGACCTTCGTCACGATGGCCTTCTTCGCGCTGGTTACAGGCGTGGGCGGTGGGACCTTGCGCGATCTGCTGATCCGCGCGCCGGTATTCTGGATCGATGATCCCTGGGTTGCGGCGGTATGCCTGGGCACCGCGTTGATCGCGTGGTTTACCCCCGTCAGCTGGTGGGACGGCAAGGGCTTTGCCTATGCCGATGGCGCGGGCCTCGCGGCCTACGCCGTGCTCGGCAGCGCCAAGGCGCTCGCTTACGGCGTGCCACCGGTGCCGGCGGCACTGATGGGGGTGATCACCGGCTGTGTCGGCGGGATCATCCGCGATGTCGTCGCAGGCCGTCCCTCGATCATCATGAGCCCTGAACTCTACGTCACCCCGGCCGCGCTCACTTCGGCGTTGTGCGTTGCCGGCATGATCGCAGCGCCGCGGCTCGCGATGGCTGACGAGGGCGCATGGGCCATCGCCTTTACATGCGGCTTTGCCCTGCGCGCGGCAGCGATCCGCTGGGAATGGGGCCTGCCTGCCTACAGCGGCCCCACCCGCTCTGCTTAGAACGTTTTCGAGCCGGGTGGATTCACCCGGCGGCTCGGAAAACGCGCCAAAACAAAAAGTCCGGAGCGGCCGATCTGATGCTGTCGGATCGGAAACCGCTCTAACCGCCGATATCACCGTCAATGGTTTCCGGGATCACCTCGCCCGGGACCAGACCACCGGGATAGGCCGGCATCGCCGCGCCTGACGCCGCCACCGCCGTAAGGCTCACCTCACTCACCGCCATGTCGGGGCGCGCCGTGCCGCCGACCGCGGCACGCGCCGAGGCGTAGCGCTGGTCGCTCCACTGGCCGTCTGCGCGGGGCGATGAACCCGCAGCCGGAGCCGCGCCCCAATCTCCGCCCGAAAAGCCGCCGCTGCCGAAATCGACGCTCTCGATTCGTCCGTCATTGCCAATCCGGCACTCGAACGGTGTCCCGTTGAACAGCGCGCCGCTGACCATCCAGCCCGCGCCGGTGCGCGCGACATTGTCGACGGTGTCGACCCGCACATCGCGCTCGATCCGTGCGAGGCACTGGTCGACCGCGCTGTCGAGGCCCGAGGCCCCGCTGCCGCGCCGCACGACCCGGCGATCATTGTAGCGACGGGAATCGTCGCGCCAGTCGCGGTCGCGATCGACGATAACAACATCACGGTCACGCTCGCGGCGGTTGTTCGCACTGGCGATCGCGGCAATCCCGCCGATGATCACGGCGCCGATCAGCACATCGCCGGCATCCACGCGGTTGCGCCGCCAGCCATGGTGGCCCCAGCGTCGGCATCCCCAGCCCCGGCAATGCCAGTCGGCGACGGTGGAGGTAGGGTCAAAGCGGCTGTCATCGAACGCTGAAGCCGGTGCGCCAAAGCCCGGCATCGCGGCAGGCGCAGCAGCAGATGCCGCCGGTGCGGTGAGAAGATTGGTGCCGGCAAGCGCAGCGGCCAGCGCCAGCGCACGGAACTTCAGAGCCATGAATGCTCCCTCCTGATTGCGTTGCAAGCGCCCACCAAACGCTCTGATGCAAGCACGGTTAACCGTTCCAGGCTTACGCTCGGCTGAACACCACGCCTGACACCAACCGCCCCGCCAGCCCTTGCGGGCAGCGGGGCGGCGGGGATGGCCGAGGGGCGCGGCGCGCGGGCGGGGAGAGGGTCAGCGCAGGCCGCGGATGCCGTGGAAATCGATCAGCGGCGCGCCGCGTCCATCGAGACGGCAGGTGAAGCGACCGCGATCATAGCCGCGTCCACGCCCGCCCCAGCGCACGCCGTCGCCCACTTCGATCCGGCCCTCGATACGGAATCCGAACCGGCGGCGGTCAACATCGCGCACGTCGATCACGTCGGCATAGCGATAACCACCAAAGCGCCGCGCCTGGTTCTCGGCTGCGCGCACGCAGCGTTCCACCGCGCCGCGTGTACCGCCAACGTAGCCCCAGCGCTCGTCGCGATCCCAACGGTAGTCGCGATAGTCGCGGTAGTCCCGACGGTCCCAGCGATCGCGGTCGCCATCGAAGGCCCCGGCGAGCGCGGCGATGCCGCCAATCACCACCGCGCCGGCAATAATCTCGCCCGCGCTGATGCCGTCGCGGTCGCGGTAGCGGTGATCGTCAGCCATGGCAGGGCTGGCGGAAGCGACGGCCAGCGCGCCGGCCACGAGCGTGCCGAGTGTGGTCCGCGCCAGTCGGGTGGTGGTGGTCGTCATGGGTCTCATCCTCGCTTGGCACCGATGCGTGATTGCGCCAGTGACAAGGCGAAATTGCGCGATTCGCCCTGAGACGAAGCTGAATCGGGCTGACAGGCGCCGTTAATTTTATCGGCATCTTTTATGAATATCGACAGCGTCGCCCGCGCGACCGTCCGCACGTCAGCGCCGCACGGCAAAAGGGCCGGAAGCGCCTGCGCCCCGGCCCCTGTGTCTTTGTTTCTGCGAAGCGCGGCTTACGCGTCTTCGTATTCGTCTTGCCCCTGCACCGGGCCCGAATCCTGGCCCTTGGCGGTCTCGTCGCGGTCAACCAGTTCGATGATCGCCATCTGCACCGCGTCAGAGGGGCGGATGCCGGCGCGCAGCACGCGGGTGTAGCCGCCATCGCGATCCGAATAGCGCTCGGCCAGCACATCAAACAGCTTCTTGAGCTGGGCCTCGTCGCCCAGACGGCTCATGGCGAGGCGACGGTTCGACAAGCCGCCACGCTTCGCCAGAGTGACCAGCTTTTCTACATAGGGACGCAGTTCCTTGGCCTTGGGCAAGGTGGTGGTGATCTGCTCGTGCTTGATCAGCGCGGCGGCCAGGTTGCGCAGCAGCGCGTGGCGGTGGCCCGTCTTGCGGCCCAGCTTGCGGCCCGAAATACCATGACGCATGTTCTTTACTCCGTTCGTAGGGAGCCCGTGCAAGGTAGCTCCATCCTGGTCGGAAAGGGTCCGACCTGCCCATCTCTTCCCAGCTAGCCGCACGGGAGCAAATCCCGTGATGTCGAACGGGCTTGCGCCCGCCGGCCGGCCTTCCGGCTGCGCGTCACCAAGCAGCGCTTGGCGACGTCGCCGATCGGCTTAGCCCAAAAGCTCCTGTTCGAGCTTCTTGGCCATTTCCTCGATGTTCTCGGGCGGCCAGCCCGGGATGTCCATCCCGAGGCGCAGGCCCATGCTCGAGAGCACTTCCTTGATCTCGTTGAGGGACTTGCGGCCGAAGTTCGGCGTGCGCAGCATCTCTGCTTCGGTCTTCTGCACCAGATCGCCGATGTAGATGATGTTGTCGTTCTTGAGGCAGTTGGCCGAACGGACCGACAGTTCCAGTTCGTCCACCTTCTTGAGCAAGTAGCGGTTGAGCTGGTTGGCGTCGCTTTCCTCGGGCTGCACGGCATGGCCGATCATTGCGCTCTGCGGCTGCGGGATGCCGTCCTCGAAGTGGACGAACAGGGTCAACTGATCCTGCAGGATCCGTGCGGCATAGGCCACCGCGTCTTCCGGGGTAACGGTGCCATCGGTTTCGACCGTCAGCGACAGCTTGTCGTAGTCGAGCTCCTGGCCAACGCGGGCGTTCTCGACCTTGTAGCTCACCTGACGCACCGGCGAGTAGAGCGAATCGACCGGAATAAGGCCGATCGGCGCATCCACCGGACGGTTTTGCACCGCAGGCGCATAGCCCTTGCCGGTGTCGGCCGTCAGCTCCATGTTGAGCGTGGCGCCTTCATCGAGCTGACAAATCACCAGATCCTTGTTCATCACCTCGATGTCACCGGTCACGGCAATATCGCCGGCCTTGACCGCGCCCGGACCGGTGGCCGAAAGTTGGAGCCGCTTGGGGCCTTCACCTTCCATCTTCAGCGCGATCTGCTTCACGTTGAGCACGATATCGGTAACGTCCTCGCGCACGCCGGCGAGCGAGGAGAATTCATGCAGCACGTTTTCGATCTTGATCGATGTGATCGCGGCACCCTGGAGGCTGGAGAGGAGCACCCGGCGCAGCGCGTTGCCAAGCGTCAGGCCAAAGCCACGCTCGAGCGGTTCGGCCACGAAGGTCGCCTTGCGCTGACGATCGCCGTCATCCTTGATTTCGAGGGTATTGGGTTTCTTGAGTTCCTGCCAGTTCTTCGTGTTGACGGACATGGATTTCCCCTAATTCGCCCTTGGCGGGCGGTTCAAATTCCAGGCGGGCCGGAAGCTCTGCGGGACGGCGCTGCTTCTGACCCCTGCGGGCAGCGACGGCACGGATTGCCGCCGCCATCCCGGCGGATCAGACGCGGCGACGCTTCGAGGGACGGACCCCGTTGTGCGGGATCGGAGTCACGTCGCGGATCGAGGTGATGTTGAAGCCGACCGCAGCGAGCCCGCGCAGCGCGCTTTCACGGCCCGAACCCGGACCCTTAACTTCGACTTCGAGCGTGCGCACTCCATGTTCGGCAGCTTTCTTGCCGGCATCGTCGGCAGCAACCTGGGCAGCGTAGGGCGTGGATTTGCGGCTTCCCTTGAAGCCCATCATGCCGGCGCTGGACCAGCTGATCGCATTGCCCTGTGCATCGGTGATGGTGATCATGGTGTTGTTGAAGCTGGCGTTGATGTGCGCAACGCCGCTGGTGATGTTCTTTTTGTCACGGCGCCGGATACGGCCTGGTTCGCGTGCCATTCGTGATGTTCCTTTAGCTCGTCAGAAGGAAAAAGCATGGGGGCCTGAGCCCGCAGCTTACTTCTTCTTGCCTGCGATGGGCTTGGCCTTGCCCTTGCGGGTGCGGGCGTTGGTGTGGGTGCGCTGGCCGCGGACGGGCAGACCATTGCGGTGACGCAGGCCGCGATAGGCGCGCAGATCCATCAGGCGCTTGATGTTCATCGCGGTCTGACGACGCAGATCGCCTTCCACGGTGAAGTCGGCATCGATGGTTTCGCGGATGCGCAGGATGTCCTCGTCCGAAAGATCCTGCACGCGCGCGGTGTGCGCGATGCCGAGCTTGTCAGCAATCTGCACAGCCGTGGTGCGACCGATTCCGTGAATATAGGTGAGCGCAATGATCACGCGCTTGTTGGTGGGGATATTGACCCCGGCAATACGAGCCACTTATTTCTCCATGCTCCACAGGGACCTGATGGGCATCAATGCCCGCCCCTATCTCAACGCTTATTCACTCCCCTGCCCGGCTGCCGCAGTCCCTGCGAGGTCGCAGGTACGCAAACGGCAAAAGTCCGGTCGGCACGCGCGGGCGCTGTGCCTGCCGAACTTGCTTCGAGCATGTCGAATGAAACGCGCGCATAGGCTGATTCGGCCAGCCCGTCAACCGCCCGTCATCCGAAGTTGCTGCGGCGCGCCGCAAGCCCCCTGGCCGCGCTGGCTCTATGGCTTATCCTCTTCTGCCAGATCGCTGAATGCGTCAGTGACGGAGGGTGTCTTGGGTTTGCGCAGCGGGGCCTGTTCGGAAGTCGGCGCGGCGGTTTTGGCGGTGACAGGGTCTGCCGGCGCTTTCGCCGCAGCACCGGCTGGCTTGTCCGGCGCAAGGGCGCTCTGATCTGTAGCAGGCGCGCCGCCTGGCGCGGGTTCCGGCTTGGATAGCGCCACCGGCCCGAGCCGCTTGGCAAGCGAGGCGATTTGCTGGCCCATCACCCCATCGACCGCGCGCGCGATTACCGGCAATTCATACCGCATCGGCCCGCCGACATTATACTCCCATACGATCCGCGTGCCCTGCTCAACCTCGCTGATTGCTATGGTAAGAATGCCCGTCACCGGCTCGCTCTGGAGCGGGCCAAGCGCCCCCCGCATCCGCAGCGCGCGTTCAGGATAGGCCTGGATCACCCGCATATGCTCGACGCTGCCTTCGAGCGTGAAGCGCCCGGGCTCATCGACCTCGGGGATCTTCTCGCAGAAGCACCCGCCGGCCTGTGGGGTAAGAGTGAGGTTGGCCGCCTCCCCCGACCAGGTGTGCTCGGATGTCCACCAGGCGGCGGGCGAAATCAGCGCCAGCCACACATCCTTGGGGCTGGCCTTAACCACCACCTCATGGCGCGACACGAAACTGTCAGGGCCGCTCCCGGTCACTTCGGCAGCGACAGGTGCCATGCCGAGCAGCCCGAAAGCCGCAAGCGCACAGGACAAACGAAACTTCGGCATGGCGGCACCCTCCCTCATCGCGACAGGTGCTTAGGCCAAAGAGCGCCCGCGCGAAAGCACCGCCACAACGTCAGCCGAGCAGAATGGCGTCGATCTGCCGGGCAACCGTGTCGATCGCCCCCATGCCGTCAATCCGCGAGACGATGCCGCGCGCTTCGTATCCGGGCAGGATCGGCGCGGTCTTGGCGCGGTATTCGGCCATCCGGGTGCGGACGGTTTCCTCGTTGTCGTCAAGGCGGCGCTTGAACTCGGTGCTGCCACAGGTGTCACACACGCCTGGGGTGGCGGGCGGATTGGCGGTATCGTGGTAAAGCGCACCGCAATTGGCGCATGAGAACCGGCCGGTGATGCGCTCGACCAGCGCGTCCTCGTCCACCTCAAGCTCGATCACATGATCGAGCGCGCGGCCGTTCTTGGCAAGGATCGCGTCGAGCGCATCGGCTTGCGCGGCAGTGCGCGGATAGCCGTCGAAGATGGCGCCTGTTTCAGGCCCCATCGCGGCGAGTTCGGCATCGATCAGATCGGAGACGATTGCGTCCGAGACCAGCTCGCCGCGCTCCATCACTTCCTTGGCCTTGAGCCCGACAGGCGTTCCGGCCTTGACCGCGGCGCGCAGCATGTCGCCGGTGGAAAGCTGGCGCATCCCGTGCCGCTCGACCAGGCCGGCACTCTGGGTGCCCTTGCCTGCTCCGGGAGGACCAAGAAGAATGATGTTCACGAACCGTCCCCCGTTATGCCGCCGGTTGATCCCGGCGGATCGCTTTGACAATTGCGGGTTCAACCATGGTGATGCTTGCGTCAAGTAGACTTGTGTATGACGAGGTCAGCGCATCCGCCCCTTGAGCTTGGCCTTCTTGATGAGATCGCCATACTGGTGCGCCAGCAGGTGCGACTGCACCTGGGTGATGGTATCGACCGTCACATTGACGACGATCAGCAGGCTGGTGCCGCCAAGGAAAAGCGGGATGCCGGTCTGAGCGATCATGTATTCGGGCAACACGCAGACCAGCGTCAGATAGATCGCGCCGATCACAGTGATGCGGGTGAGGACATATTCGAGATAGTCCGCAGTGCGCTTGCCCGGACGGATGCCCGGGATGAAGCCGCCGTTCTTCTTCAGGTTGTCCGCCGTCTCCTCGGGGTTGAACACCACCGCCGTGTAGAAGAAGCAGAAGAAGATGATACCGGTCGCATAGAGCGCCATGTAGAGCGGTTGCCCATGCGCGAGATACTGGTTCAACGACTGGATCACGGTGTAGAACCCGCTCTCGCTGTCGACCGACTGGCCGGCGAACTGCGAGATCGTCAGCGGCAGAAGCAGCAGCGAACTGGCGAAGATCGGCGGGATCACGCCGGCGGTGTTGATCTTGAGCGGCAGGTGCGAACGGTCCGCCTGCATCATTCCGTTCTGCGTTGCACGCTTGGGATACTGGATCAGCAGCCGGCGCTGGGCGCGCTCCATGAAGGAGATCAGCAGGATGAGGCCTGCCACCATGGCGATGAAGCTGATGATGATGACCGGTGCGATCGAGCCGGTGCGGCCGCCTTCGAACAGGTTGGAACCGAAGGTCGGGAACTGGGCGACGATGCCCGCCATGATGATCAGCGACACGCCGTTGCCGATCCCGCGGCTGGTGATCTGCTCACCCAGCCACAGCAGGAACATGGTGCCGCCCACAAGGTTGATGACCGCGACGATGCGGAACAGGTAGCCAGGGTTGACCACCGCCTGCAGCCCGCTCTGCGCGCCGAAGCTTTCAAGGCCGACCGCGAGGAAATAGCCCTGGATAGCGCACAGGAACACCGCGCCATAACGGGTGTACTGGTTCAGCTTCTGGCGCCCGGTTGCGCCTTCCTTTTTGAGCGCGGCCAGCGTGGGATGCAGCGCGGAGGCCATCTGCACCACGATCGAGGCGGTGATGTAGGGCATCACGCCAAGCGCGATGAGGCTCATGCGCTCAAGGCTGCCGCCCGAGAAGGTGTTGAACAGATCAAGGATCCCGCCGCGGGTCTGGTCATACAGCTCGCTGAGGATCAGCGGGTTGACGCCGGGCAGCGGCACAAAGCTCAGGAACCGGAAGACGACCAGCGCGCCGATCGTGAACCAGATGCGCTGGCGAAGCTCGGTGGCCTTGGCGAAATTGCCGAGGTTGAGGTTGCTCGCGATGTTGTCGGCGCGTGATGCCATGAGGTCTGATCGATCCTAGCTCTTGATCCGTATCGCCGCGTCGGCCTCTTTCAAGCGGGGCCGCTGCGGCAAGCGAGAGCGTAAATAGGGAGCACGGGGGCTCTTGTCGAACCCCCGCGCGTCACCTTTTGTCGATTACTTCGCGCGAGCCGCCTTGTTGGCGTCACGGCGGGCAAGCTTCTTTTCATGCTCGGGGGTCGCACCAGGCGCCACGACAACGCTGCCGCCGGCCTTTTCGACCGCGGCAATCGCCCCCTTAGTCGCACCCGTCACGGCGAAGTCCGCCTTGGCGGTGAGTTCACCCTTGCCGAGCAGACGCACACCGTCCTTGCCACCGCGCACGAGGCCCGCTGCACGCAGCGCTTCCTCGGTGATGGTGGCTTTGGCGTCGAGCTTGCCGGCATCGATGAACTTCTGCACCATGCCCACGTTGACTTCGGCATAGTCCTTGCCGAACGGGTTGTTGAAGCCGCGCTTCGGCAGGCGCATGTGGAGCGGCATCTGGCCGCCTTCGAAGCCCTTGATGGCAACGCCCGAACGCGCCTTCTGGCCCTTCTGACCGCGCGCCGAGGTCTTGCCCTTGCCCGAGCCGATCCCGCGCCCGACACGGACGCGGCCCTTGCGGGCACCGCTGTTGTCGCGGATGTCATTCAGTTTCATGTGTCTGCACTCGCTTTCGCTTTTGTCGCGCTGAGAGAAAGAGAGACCCTGACGAGCGGGGCCTCACCTGGATCTAGTCAATCACCTGCACCAGATGGGGAATCTTGGCGATCGCGCCGCGCACCTCGGGGGTGTCCTGACGCTCGACCACCTTGTGCATCTTGTTCAGGCCCAGACCGATGAGGATCTGGCGCTGACTGGCGGGACGACGGATGGGCGAACCCACCTGCTTGATCTTGATGGTAGCCATTGTCGTTTACTCCACGATCGCAGCAGCTTCGGCTTCGGCCTCGGCTGCGCTGGCCCCGCCCCGACCCAGCAGGTCGGCAACCTTCTTGCCACGACGCTGGGCGACCGACTTGGGCGAAGTCTGCTCGGACAGCGCGTCGAAGGTGGCGCGGATCATGTTGTAGGGGTTCGAGGTGCCGACCGACTTGGTCACCACGTCGGCAACGCCGAGGCTCTCGAACACGGCGCGCATCGGACCGCCGGCGATGATGCCGGTACCGGCCGGAGCCGAGCGCACGGTCACCTTGCCCGCGCCGAAACGGCCATTGCCGTCATGGTGCAGGGTGCGGCCTTCCTTGAGCGGAACGCGGATCATCTTCTTGCGGGCCGAAGCGGTCGCCTTGGTGATCGCCTCGGGCACTTCGCGCGCCTTGCCGTGGCCGAAACCGACGCGGCCCTGGCCGTCGCCCACCACAACCAGCGCAGCAAAGCCGAAGCGCTTGCCGCCCTTCACCGTCTTCGAGACGCGGTTGATGTGCACCAGCTTTTCGATGATGCCGTCATCTTCTTCCTGCTTGCCGCCGCGACGATCGTCACGGTTGCCGCGCCCGCGCCCGCGGCCTTCACCGCCTTCACGGTTGCCGCCACGGCCACGACCGCGACGACCCTGCGCCTCGCCAGCGTCGCCGCCGATGTCACCCGCCACTTCGGGGGTTTCGATGGTGTTTTCATCAGCCATGATCAGAACTCCAGCCCGCCTTCACGGGCGGCATCGGCCAGCGCCTTGACGCGGCCATGGAACAGGAACCCGCCGCGATCGAACACGACATTGGTCACGCCCGCCTGCTTGGCAGCCTCGGCGATCTGCTTGCCAACCTCGGCCGCAGCCGAGACATTGGCGCCGCTCGCCGCGATACCCAGCGTCGAGGCAGCAGCCAGGGTTCGGCCAGCCGCATCGTCGATGATCTGGGCGTAGATGTGGCGGCCGGTGCGGTGCACCGACAGCCGCGGCTTGCCACCGGCACGTGCGCGCAGCGCAGTGCGAACCCGGCGACGGCGACGTTCGAAAAGGGAAAGCTTTGCCATCTTACTTCTTCTTCCCTTCCTTGCGGAAGATATATTCGTCGCGATAGGCGATCCCCTTGCCCTTGTAGGGCTCAGG
>JBKBLZ010000002.1:0-210771 GCA_046296035.1 Erythrobacter sp.
GCAATGGCCTTGAATCGGTGCGTATCTTTACCGGCGGCGACGGGCCGTCCGGGATCACCCGGATCGAGGGCCAGGTGTCCGAAACCGGCGCAGCCGCCAGCGATCGGCTGGCCATCGAGACCGGGAGGCTCGAAGTGGTCACGCCAGGCGGTATCCGGATCGAGCAAAGCGCCGGGGTTCCCGGCGGCGTGCTGGCGTTGAATGCCAATCAGATCTGGGTCGCTGATGCCGACACGATCACGCAGTTGCAGGCCGACCGCAATTTCGCCGGACGCGACGAATTGCTCGCTGGCGCGGCGACGGGCAGCGCTGATCCGCTCGGCTATGTGCGTGCGCGCGGTGTCGAGATCAGGGTGCGCGACAGCCTGCTGGTGCGCAACAGCGGTGCCGCGTTCGAAGGCGGCGGCATCCTGGTCGGTGATGGCGGGCTGTCGATCACCGGAACCGGCATTAGCCCTTCGGGCGCGCCGCTGGCACTCGATGTCTTTGCCTATGGCCGTCGTCTCGCCGCCGATGGCAGCTTCATCCTCGGAGAAGCCTTTTTCGACGAGGTCAACTTCAACCGCATCGCGCCCGGCACCACGGTCTATCTCGATGCTGCGGCCTTCAATGACTGCATCATCAACACCGGCGAATGTCCGCAGCCCTCGCGGCCGGTCGATGGTCTCGAGGTGATCAACAATTACACGATTATCGAGCCGCCGCTGCACACGGGCGAAGCGCCGCCGATTGCCCGCGAGGCGGAAGAGGCACGCTTCGGGATCGATTTCCCCGAGCAGCCCGATGCCCCGCTGATCGAGGAAGAACCGCTGCTTGATGATCCGGTAACCAGCGGCGGCGATGCCTCGCTTTATTCGGGCGGCGGCACCGGCAAACCCGGCAGCGAGGACAAGTAAGATGAGCCAGAACCGGACCTTCTCCCGCCCCCTGCTTGTTGCCGCCACCGCGCTGTTCGGCCTTGCCGCCGGCGTGATCGCGGCCCCGGGGGCAGCGCGCTCGCCAATGGAGACCAGCATCAGCCTGCGCGACACCTTCCCGATCGGTTCGAACGGCCTGTGCGAAGCGCAGATTCTTGCGCCCGAACCGGGGGCGGGGCTGTTCGACCGGCGCTATTCGGTGATCTGCCGCGATGCCGCCGCGCCGGTCGGCACGCTGTGGGTGGTCAAGGGGCAGGACGCCAATGTTGCTCCGGCGCGTTTTGCCGGACAGGATGCGACCTGCAATCCGGACAGTGCAAGGGCCGAAGTCCCCGGCCTTGCAGGCGCGCAGCGGCTTGTCTGCGCGCGCGCGGGCAACGTGCTGCGCAGCGATCTGCTGCTTGGCAGCCGCGGCGGCCGAACCTTCGCGGCGAGCGGCCTTTCCGCCTACGGCAAGGCGCTCGAACTCGGTCTGGCGGCGCTTGCCAATGACCGGGTGATGCCCGGCACGGTCGAGATCCCGCTGACCAGCGCGACCGACGATCTTGCCTTCGCCCGGCAGCAGGCCGAGGCGATCTCGGCCGATCAGGCGCTGATCGAGGCCTATCGCCGCAGCAATGCCGGCAATTTCGCCGAAGCGGCGGAGTTTTTCGCGGTGTCGGCAGCGGCGCTGGCGGGGCCGGGCGCGGCCGAGGCGCGGCTCAATTCCGCGCTCCAGCAGTCCAACCTCGGCAATTTTGCCGAAGCCCGCCGCCTGTTCGCCGCCAGCCGTGAAGCCAGCAGGACCAACCCGGTGCTTGCCCGCATGCAACGCAATTACGAGGCGATGGACGCGCTCAACCAGCGCAAGGCGCAGGCCGCGCTGACGATCCTCGATACGCCGGTCGGGGCGAGCTTCACCGATGTCGAAGACCTGCGCCAAATGCGGCTTGGCGGTTCGCTCGCCGGTCAGCTGGCAAGCGAAAATCAACGCATCACCGGCAGCTTCAGCACCAGCCTGACCCCGGCCGAACGCGCGCGGCTGCTTGATGGCCAGCATGCCTATCTCAAGGCCACCACCCTGCGCCAGCTGGGCCGCGCGAGCGAGGCCGTGGCGCTGCTGCGCGAGGCTGAGGCGAGCTTTGCCGAGGTGCGAGACGGGCGCGTGATTTCGGTCGTGTGGCTGCGCGCGCAGGTGCTGGGCGAACTGGCCGAAGTGGCCGAGCGTTCGGGCAAGCCGGTCGAGGCCGAAGGGCTGCACCGCCAGGCGATCGCGCTGCTTGAGGCGACCTATCCCGGTGCCCCCGTGCTCGACAGCGCGCGGGCGCAGCTGGCGGGTTTCTTCGCCCGTGCCGGACGGCGCGGCGAGGCCATTGATGTTTACCAGTCGATCGTCCGCGGGGCCGAAGGGCGGCCGATGCCGTCGCTGCGCAACCTCATGACCCCCTATTTCGCGCTGTTGACCGACGGTCAGTCTCCGGAGGCGGAGGCATCGAGCGAGCTGTTCGCGGCCAGCCAGCTGCTCCAGCGTCCGGGCCTCGCCCAGACCCAGGCCGCGCTCGCGCGCGAACTTTCGGGTGGCAGCGACGAGGCCGCGCAGCTGTTCCGCGCCGCGACCAATCTGGGCCGCTCGATCGAACAGCAGCGTTTGGCCCTGCTCGATCTGGAAGCAATCCCTCAGCCGACCGGTCAGCAGACTGCCCAGATCGCCGAACGCCGCCAGCTGCTCGAACAGTTGCAGGGGCAGCAAGCCGAGGTGCTGGATAAGCTTGCTGCCTATCCGCGCTACCGCGCGGTCAGCGAACAGGCGATCAGCCTCGCTGACCTTCAGGCCACGCTTGCTCCGGGTGAAGCCTATGTGAAGCTGGTGACGCTCGATACCGCTGCCTATGTGCTTTATGCCGCGGCCGATCAGGCGATGGCATGGCGCGCTGATGCGACCCCGGCGGAGCTTGAAAAACTGGTCGCAAAGATCCGTGAAAGCATCGCGGTGATCGAAGGCGGGCAGGTGCTGACCTATCCTTTCGACATCGAGCGTTCGCGCGAGCTCTATGTGCGCCTGTTCGCGCCGGTGGCCGATCGCCTGCCCAGACTTGAACACATTGTGTTCGAACCCGACGGCGCGCTGCTCAAGCTGCCGATCAACCTGCTGGTTACCGACGATGCCAGTGTCGCGGCCTACAAGGCCCGGATGGCGGGCAGCAACCCCGACGAATATGACTTCCGCGGAACCGCTTGGCTTGGCCGCACGACACGGATTAGCACCTCGGTGGCGGCGGCGGCGTTCCGCGATGTGCGCAAGGCGCGCCCCTCCGATGCGAGCCGCGCCTATCTCGGTCTGGGCGAGAACCTGCCGATCGGCGAGGCGATCCCCGGTGCCTCGCGCACCCGCGCGGCACTGGAGGGCGGAGAGAAGTGCCAGTGGTCGCCCAACATCTGGGCCAATCCGGTCAAAGCCGACGAGCTGCGCGGCGCCGCCATGCGGTTTGGCGGAGCCAGCCGCGTGCTGACCGGCAAGCAATTCACCGATCTCTCGGTTATCGGTCTGCCTGATCTGGCGGATTATCGCATCCTGCACTTTGCCACCCATGGCCTTGTCACCGCGCCGCAGCCCGGCTGCCCGCCGCGTCCGGCGCTGCTGACGAGCTTCGATGAACAGATGGGTTCCGATGGTCTTTTGAGCTTCGCTGAAATCTTCGGCCTGCGCATCGATGCCGATCTGGTGATCCTTTCGGCCTGCGATACCGCTGGCAGCGCGACGGTTGGCGCGGCGCGCGAGGCAGGGTTGACGGGCGGCGGAGAATTCGCGCTCGACGGGCTGGTGCGTGCCTTTGTGGGCGCGGGCGGGCGCACGGTGCTGGCCAGCCACTGGCCGGTGCCGGACGACTTCGATGCCACCGGACGGCTGATCTCGGGCCTGTTTGCAGGCGATGGCCGATCGACGGCCGAGGCCCTGCGCGCCTCGCAGCTTGGCCTGATGGACCAGGCCGATACCTCGCATCCGTTCTACTGGTCGGCCTTTGCGGTGGTTGGCGACGGTGCCGCGCGGCTCGCGCGCTGACCGGAGGAAGGGGCGCACCGGGTGAACCAACCGCAAGCGAGGGGCGCATCGGCGTTCGACTGGCTGCGGCGCGGCTGGCGCAATGTGCGCGAGGCAGGCACCGTCCAGCTTGGCCTGACCGTGATGCTCCTTGTTCTTGCGCTGTTGATTGCGCGCTATAGCTGGGTTCTGCCTGGCGGATCGGTGCCGACCCCGCTGATCGGCGAAGCCGAGCGCGCCTTTTATGACCTCAGGGCCTATTACGCCGCCGATCTGGTCGAGGAAGACAAGCGGGTGGTGCTGGTGGTCTATACCGACCAGACGCTGATCGCCGCGCGCAAACGCTCGCCGCTGGATCGCGGCCTGCTGGCCAAGACCTTGCGCACGCTCGACACCTTCGAGCCCAAGGCGATCGGGATCGACATTCTGTTCGATCAGCCGCAGGACGAGGACGAGGAGCTGATCGCCACGCTGCGCGCGATGAAGACCCCGGTCGCGGTGGCCTATGCTGCCAAGGCGACCAATCCGGACGACATCGAATATGAGCAGCAGCAATATCTCGAGTCGTTCATGGCGCGGCTGAAAGGCAGCAAGGCGCGTCCGGCGAGCATCCGGCTCGACAACACCTTTGGCGCAACCCGGCTGTGGCCCGACATCCGCGAAGGCATCCCGCCACTGCTCGGGCGCGTGATGCTGGCCGAAGCGGGCGAGCCGGCCGCAGCTTTTGCCGATTACGAGGGCGCGATCGATTACCGGCGGCCCAAGTTCCGGGATTCGGTGCTGTTTCCTCCGGCCCAGATCGATCTCTTCGTCGATCCCGACCCGGAGATCCTGCCTTTCCTCAAGGAGCAATATGCCGGCAAATATATCCTGATCGGCGGCGATATCGTCGACTACGACCGGGTCGAGACGACGTTCACCTCGATCAACGGCGAAGTGCCCGCCGGGATCTCGGTCCATGCCGAGATCATTGCCCAGATGCTCGACAATCGGGTGCTCCAGCAGATCCCGTCATGGATATTGTGGGCCATGGCGGCGCTGGTGGTGCTGATCGCGACGCTGACCGCGCTGCTCGAATGGCCCGCGCGCAGGCTTGCGCTGTTCGGCGTGGCGCAGCTGGTGATCTTTCAAGGCACGCCGGTGCTGTTGCAGCTTCGCAATGTCGATACCTACGGCCTGCCGGTGGTCGGCTGGCTGATTGGATGGGTTCTGGTCTACACCGCGGTCACGGTGGCAGCGCGCGCATCGGGTGCGGTGCAGCGCAATTTCGCTGCCAGCGCGCTGGGCAAATACATCCCGCGCGACATCGCCCAGGCGATCATCGACAGGCCCGAACTGCTCAGCCTTGGCGGCGAGAAACGCGAAATCTTCGTGCTGTTCTGCGATCTTGAGGGCTTCACCAAGATGAGCCACGCGATCGCACCGGAAATGGTGGCCAAGCTGCTCAACCGCTATCTCGACATGCTCAGCCAGGTGGTGCTCGATCATGGCGGGGTGATCGACAAATTCGTGGGCGATGCCGTGGTGGCCTTCTGGGGCGCGCCGATCAGCCGCCCCGACGACGGCGAGCGTGCGGCGCGGGCGGGCTATGGGATATGGCGCGCGGGCGAAGTCTTCCGCCGTGAGGTGGCGGAAATGGATCCCGGCCTGCCCCCGATCGGCAAGACCCGCGTGGGCCTGCATTTCGGGGAGGCGGTGATCGGCAATTTCGGCGGGGCGAACCGCATCCAGTATACCGCGCTGGGTGATTCGATGAACACCGCCTCGCGGCTCGAATCTGCCAACAAGGCGCTCGATTCAAGCGTGATGGCGAGCCGCGAATTCGCGGAACAATCGGGGCTCGACTGGTGGCGGCCGATGGGCCGGGTGGTGCTGCGCGGCCGTGCAAGTCCGGTCGATCTGTTTGAACCGGCGCCCGAATTTCCCGAAGCGGACCGTGCTCTGCTCGCTGATGCCTGCGCAAAGGCGCTGGCCGGCGACCGCGAGGGTGCGGTTCGGCTTGCGCAGGATGTGGCTGATCGTCATCCGGATGATTCAGCTTTGCGTAATCTGGTAAGGCGGATGCTCGCAATGAACGAGGGAGGAACCTATGTTCTCGGCTAAATGGAAACACACAATCGCGGCGCTGGCGCTGGGTGGTGCGGCGCTGGCGTTGCCGGCGGCGGCGATGGCCGGCGTGGTGGTTAAGTCCACCGGCCCTTCATCCACCAAATATCCGGTCGGCACCAAGCTCGACGACAATGCCTCAATCACGCTCAAGCCCGGCGACGTGGTAACCGTGCTCACCAGCGAAGGCACCCGCGTTATCAAGGGCGGCGGCACATTCCGGGTCGGTGACCGGCCGCAGGTCGCCTCTGACCGCTTCGCCTCGCTCACCCGCAAGCGCGCGGCGACGCGCGTGCGCACCGGGGCGGTGCGCGGCGATACCGATGCCAACGCGACCAATCCGAGCCTGTGGTATGTCGATGTCACGCGTTCGGGCACGGTTTGTCTCTATGATCTGGCCACCGTCCGCCTGTGGCGCCCGGCCACCGGCAATGTCGAGACCTACCGGGTCGTCGGGCAGGACGGCACCAGCCCGGTCGAGGTGACCTTCGACGATGTTGCCGCCGTCACCCCGCTTGATCCGACGCGTCTCCCGATTGTCGAGGGCGGCCAGTATGTGATCACCGCGCCCAATGGTGCCACCAGCGCGCAGCTCAGCTTCGTGCTGCTGAGCGAGGACCTTGAAGCGCCGGACGTTCTGGCCGAGGCGCTGATTGCCAAGGGCTGCTCGGTGCAGCTCGAAACGCTTGCCAGCACCCTCGAGGCCGCAGCCGAAGGGGCCGACTGAACGCTTTGGCGCTGCCGGCGGGGGATCGCGCTGGCTGCGCCACCAGTTGGCGACTGGCGGAAAATTGCCGATTGCCTGTTGCATCCCCGCGCCAAGATTGGGACAAGAAGGCGGATCGGTCGGGCGGGGAGTCGGCGGCGGGGGAATTCCTGACGCAGCTCTACAAGCGCGGGTGCAGGGGCGCTGCTAGCCTGGCTGGCGTGTTGGCGGTTTGGCCGGCCGGGTGGTCTGGCTGAAAGCATCTCGGGGGGGATGGGATGACGGGAGTTGTCGCGAACAGGATCGCTGGCCTCATCCGCAGGCCCTTGACCTTGCGGCTGCTGGCGGTGATCGGCCTCGCTGCACTTTATCCGGTATCGACGGCCATCGGCAGCAGTGGTTCGGGTGCGACCTTCGAAGGCGTCGCCAGCTGCGCCGGTTCCACTTGCCACGGCCGTGCCGAAGGCAATGGCGCGGTGGTGCGGCAGGACGAAATCGCCACCTGGCAGGAACCCTCCTCGCCTTCGGGCGCGCACAGCCGCGCCTATGCCGTGCTCGCCGGACGGCGCGGCCAGCAGATTGCCGCCAGCCTGGGACTTGGCAACGCCACCTCCGCGCCGGCCTGCCTCGGCTGTCATTCGACCTATGCCCCGGCCGCCCAGCGCGGGCCCAGGTTCACCGTCACCGACGGGGTCGGGTGCGAAAGCTGCCATGGCCCCTCGGGCGGGGCGTGGCTGGCCGAACATTACGCGCTGCCTGCCACCCACGCCTCGAACGTGGCAGCGGGCCTGATCCCGCTCGAAAACCCCAAGGCACGCGCCAATGTCTGCCTTGATTGCCACTACGGATCGAGCAAGCCCGGGCAGTTCGTTACCCACGCGATGATGGCTGCCGGCCACCCGCGCGTTTCGTTCGAGCTTGATCTGTTCAGCGCGCTCCAGCAGCATCACCAGATCGACGGCGATTATACGGCGCGCAAGGCCGCGCCCAATGCGGTGCGGTTCTGGGCGGTGGGCCAGGCCGAAGCGGTGCGCCGCGCCACCACGCTGTTTGCCCAGCCCAGGTTCGCCTATGAAGGCGCGTTCCCGCAGTTCTATTTCTATGATTGCCATTCGTGCCACCGCACGATCACCGACGGGCCGAGCCGCAAGCTCACGTTCGAGACCAATCCCGCCCGCCCGATCCCGTTCGGCAATCCCCCGTTCAATGACGAGAACATGATCATGCTGCAGGCGGTCGCGGGTGCGCTGGTGCCGGGCGAGGCGAGCTTGTTTCAGGCGGCCGCGCGCGATTTCCACAAGGCGATGGGCGCAGGCCCCGCCGAAGCCCGCGCCGCCGCGCAGGCGCTCGCGGCGCGGGCGGGGGCGCTGTCCGATGCGCTTTCGGGCCGGGCCTATGCCAATGCCGATGCCTTCAAGGTCATCGCGATCATCGCCGGCGAGGCGACCGCGGCGCGCTTTACCGACTATGCCGGATCGGTGCAGGCGGTGATGGCGGTTGACACGCTGCTCAATGCCCTGGTGCACGAAGGGCGGGTGACACAGGGCGCGGCCGCCGGGATCCGCGGTGATATCGCGCGGGCCTACAAGGCGGTCGAAGAACCCAATGCCTATCGTCCGGCCGATTTCCGCGCCGCGCTGAAATCGGCGGCAGGTGCAATCGGAAGGTTGCAATAGCCATGCGGGGAGGGATGAAAACCGGCTGGATTGCGGCAATCGCGCTGCTGCTTGCCGCTTGTGGGGGCGGGGGCAGCCCCTCCAGCAATGGCGGTGCAACCGGGGGCGGAACCACGCCGCCGCCGCCTCCGCCGAGCGGCAATGTCTATTCGATCCCGCCGGCCGAAAGCCTCTCCTCCGCCGAAGTCGGCACGATCATCGCTCAGGCCGCTGCCGAGGCCCGCGCCCGCAATGCTGCCGCGACCATCGCGGTGACCGACCGGGTCGGCAATGTTCTGGCCGTCTTTGCCATGCCGGGTGCCGCTGGCACCGCGCGCATCCCTGTCGCATCCGATGGCAGCAGCCGCGACGTGCAGGGCCTGACCATACCCAGCGCCGGGGCAGCCATCGCCAAGGCGATCACCGGGGCCTATCTGTCGAGCGGCGGCAATGCCTTTTCCAGCCGCACGGCGAGCTTCATCGTGCAGGAGCACTTTCCGCCTGCGCCCACCACCGCGGGGCTGGAAAGCGGCCCGCTGTTCGGGGTGCAGTTCAGCCAGTTGCCGTGCTCCGATCTTGCCGCGCGGGCCAGCGACGGGCTGATCGGTCCCAAGCGCTCGCCGCTGGGGCTGGCGGCGGACCCTGGGGGCTTCCCGCTCTATCAGAACGGCGTTGTGGTGGGCGGCATCGGGGTGATGGCAGACGGGATCTATGGCTTTGATCCCAATGTGCTTGATCGCGACAATGATCTCGACGAGGCGATCGCGCTGGCTGGCACGGTCGGCTTCGAGGCGCCGGTGGCGATCCGCGCCGACCGCATTACTGCCGACGGCACGAGCCTGCGCTATACCGACATCGAATATCCGCAGCTCAGCAATATCGCTGGCGCGAGTTTTGCTGCCACGGCCGGGGCGCTGGTGCCGGTGGCGGGCTACTACACCGGTGCTTCGCTGCTGGCGGGCAGCGTCTATGGCACGGAAGCCTCGGGCATCCGTCCTTCGACCGCAGCCGAATTCTCGATCCGCGATGCGTTCGTGCTGACCAACGGATCGGGCACCAATCGCTTCCCGGTGCGCGGCGGCACCGATGCGGGCGATGTTGCCGCCCCGCTGAGCGCGGCCGAAGTGACCGCGATCCTCGAAGAAGCCTTCAAGGTGATGACCCGCGCCCGCGCGCAGATCCGCCAGCCGCTCGACAGTCGCGCACAGGTGACGATCAGCCTGGTCGATACGCGCGGGGTGGTGCTGGGCATGGTGCGTTCGCCCGATGCGCCGGTCTTCGGCATCGATGTGTCGTTGCAGAAGGCGCGCACCGCCAATTTCTTCTCGGGTGCGTTTGCCGCGAATGATTTGCTGGCGGCTGCGGGCGAGGTGCCGCAATTCGTCAGCCGCACACGCACCTTCCTTGGCGATCCCAATGCGCTGACCGGGGCATTTGCCTTCTCCGACCGTGCGGGCGGAAATCTCTCGCGGCCCCATTTCCCCGATGGTGAGGTAAGCCAGCCCAACGGTCCGCTATCGCGCCCGATCCAGCAATTCAGCCCGTTCTCGACCGGCTTGCAGAGCGCGCTGGTGCTGGCCAATCTCGGCCAGCATCTCCAGTTCGTCACCGGTATGAGCGGGACCGACACGCCCCGCAATTGCACCACCCTGCCGCAGATCGCAGGCGGCAATTCGCGGTTGGCCAACGGCATCCAGATCTTCCCCGGATCCTTTCCGATCTACCGCGGCGGCCAGCTGGTGGGCGGGATCGGCGTATCGGGTGACGGCATCGACCAGGACGACATGGTCAGCTTCCTTGGTATCAGCAACGCCGGCGCGCGGGTGAGCGGGATTGGGCATGCGCCCCGGGACATCCGGGCTGACCGGATCGTGGTGCAGCTCGGCAGCCGGCAGGTGCGGCTGCGTTATGTCAACTGCCCCTTTGCGCCGTTTGTCGATACCAGCGCGCAGAACGTCTGCGAGGGGCTGTAGCAATGGGCTGGCTGCTCCCCGCGATGCTGCTGATGCAGGCACCGCCGCCTCTGCCCGAGGAGATGGAGGCGCAGGTCAGCCCGCCGGGCGAAACGCCGGCGCACGATTGGGAGCAGGATACGCCGCCGGTTGATTCCGGGATCATCGAGGGGCGCGAACGGCCCGGCTACACCGCGCCGCTGCCCGAGCGGATCGAGCAGAAGAACGAGGGCGCGGTGCGCGCGCCGCCGCCCGAAGCCTTCCCGCAAGACCAGGTCCCCATTCCCGATCGTTGGCGGCTGATCGAAAGCCTGGGGCTGGTGAAGGAGAGCCTGTTCGATCCCTACAACCAGAACACCTACAAGGGCGATCGCCCGATCAACCGCGCGAAGGTGCCGTGGCTGCCGATCACGGGGGATGACTGGTTCTTCGTGGCCAACCTCATCTCGGACAGCGTTTACGAGCCGCGCACCTTCCCTATCCCCGTGGGCGTGCAGACCACCGAGGATCCCAGTCGCAACGATGTGTTCGGCAATGATTTCTCGCAGGTCTTCAGCCAGACCTTCATCGCCGGTGTGGCGCTGCTCAAAGGCTCGACCACCTTCAAGCCGCCGACGATCGAATACCGCCTGACACTGGCCTACAACGTCAACTATGTCGACGTGCCCGAGCGGCGGGTGCTGTTCGTCGAGCCGTCAAAGCCGAGCCACCGCCTCGACCAGTTCCTCGGGGTGCAGGAAGCCTTTGTCGATTACCACTTGAGCCAGTTCGACAATGATCGTTTCGACTTCATCTCGATCCGCGCCGGCATTCAGCCGTTCCAGTCGGATTTCCGTGGCTTCCTGTTCAACGATCAGCAATTGGGCGTGCGCCTGTTCGGATCGCGCGACAACAACCGCTTCCAGTTCAACCTCGGCGCGTTTTGGCGGCTGGAGAAGGACACCAACAGCGGTCTCAACGCGATTCTGCGCAGCCCGCGTGATGATTTCGTGTTCGTCGCCAATGCTTACCGGCAGGACTTCCTGTTCCCGGGGCTGACCAGTCAGGCGACCGTGGTCTACAACATGAACCGCGAGGCCGACGACATCCAGATCGACACCAACGGCTTCCCGGTGCGCCCGGCGCTGCTCGGCACGCTCAGGGGGCGCGAATATGACGTGGCCTATCTCGGCTACAACCTCGACGGGCGGCTCGGCCGGATCAACCTGACAGGCAGCTTCTACTGGGCGCTGGGCGAGGACCGCAATTCCTTCTTCACCGACCGTCCGGCCGATATCAACGCGCAGTTCGCCGCGCTCGAGGCGAGCTATGATCGCGACTGGATGCGCCTGCGCCTCTCGGGTGCCTATGCCAGCGGCGATTCCGATCCCTACGACGACAAGGAAGGCGGGTTCGACGCGATTTTTGAGAACCCGGTCTTCGCCGGGGCCGATACGTCCTACTGGATCCGCCAGACCATTCCCTTTGCCGGCGGGGGCCGCGCGATTGTGGTGAACGGCCGCAACGGCCTGCTCAATTCGCTGCGCTCGTCGAAGGAGCAGGGGCAATCGAACTTCAACAACCCCGGGCTGATGCTGCTGGGGATGGGTGCGGATTTCGATCTGACCCCGCAATTGCGCCTGTCGGCCAATGCCAACCACCTGTGGTTCGAAAACACCTCGAACATCCAGGCGCTGCGCAACGAAGGTTCGATCCCCAAGGAGATCGGCTTCGATCTTTCTGCCGCCGCAATCTGGCGGCCCAAGGCAACCCAGAACATCGTCGTGCGCCTTTCGGCCGCAACGCTGGTGGCCGATGACGGCTTCAAGGATCTGTTCGACAATCTCGGGCAGGAGCAGAAATTCTACTCCGTGCTTGCCAATGTGGTGCTGACCTACTGATGCTTGAACGTGGTCAATCTCTCGCCCGTCATCTCGCGCTGCTGGTGGCCGCGCTGTTGCTCGCGCTTGTGCTGTTCGCGGGCGATACCATGGCGGCCGACAAGGAAAAGCCGGTCAAGCGCGATTATTCGGCGGTCATCGCGCCGCCCGCGCCGCAGCGACAATCGGTGGCGCAGATGGAGGCCAAGTCCGCAGGCTGCAACACCTGCCACGTCAAGACCGATGCGCCGACCATGCACCTCACGCCGGCTGTGCGGCTGGGCTGCACCGATTGCCACGGCGGCAATCCCGCGGTACGCGGCAATTCCGAGCTGCCACATGATCACCCCGATTATGTCGCCGCGCGCGACCAGGCGCACGTGCTGCCCAAATATCCCGATAGCTGGCACTTCCCGTCCTCGGCCAACCCCAAGCGTTCCTTCGCGCTGCTCAACAAGGAAAGCCCCGAGTTCATCAAGTTCGTGAACCCCTCGGACTATCGTGTCGCGCGCGATGCTTGCGGGGCCTGCCACATCCAGGCGATCGAGAGCGCCGAACGCTCGATCATGGCGACCGGCGCGATGCTATGGGGCGGGGCGAGCTACAATAACGGGATTTTGCCTTTCAAGAATTACCTGTTGGGCGAGGCCTATACCCGCGATGGGCATGCAGCGAAGATCACCTCGCCCGGGGCCGGGCCGGGGGGCAAGCTGTCACAAGACCAGATTGCCCGCGGGGTGCTGGCGGAAATGTATCCGCTGCCGACCTGGCACGTGATCCCGCCGGGTGACATCTTCCGCGTGTTCGAGCGCGGCGGACGCAATATCAACTCGCAGTTCCCGGAAATCGGCCTGCCCAACCCGACGGGGCTGATCCAGCGTCTGGAAGAGCCGGGGCGGCCTGATCTCAAGCAGTCGAACCGCGGCCCCGGCACCGGCCTCAGGGTGGCGATCCCGGCGCTCAACATCCACAAGACCCGTCTCAACGATCCTTTCACCTGGTTCATGGGCACCAACGACCAGCCGGGCGACTATCGCCATTCGGGCTGCGCAAGCTGCCACGTGGTCTATGCCAATGACCGCGAGCCGCGCCACTCGCTGACCTATGCGCAATACGGACGTGACGGCCAATCGATCACGGTCGATCCCACGATCGCCGCCAAGATCGAGCACGCGGCGGGCTATGGCGAGCATGGGGGCGAAAAGAAGCGCGGCCATGGCGCGGTCAAGGAACCCGGTCACAAGGAAGGCGACGGCCACGGCCACGGCGATGCGACCGGCCCGGGCAAGCGCGCCGACGATACGCTCACCTTCAACGGGCAGCAGAAGGAAAAGGGCCACCCGCTGACCCACGTCTTCACCCGCGCCATTCCCACCAGCCAGTGCATGAACTGCCACATGCACCAGCCCAACGTCTTCCTGAACTCGTTCCTTGGCTACACCATGTGGGATTACGAGAGCGATGCGCCGGCGATGTGGCCAAAGCAGCAGAAATATCCCACCGCCGAGGAAGTGCGCGCGGTTGCCGATCGCAATCCCGAAGGCGCAGCGCCGCGGGGCAGCTGGGCCGATGTCGATTTCCTGCGCAATGTCTATGATCTCAATCCCGGCCTCAAGGACACCCAGTTCGCCGATTACCACGGCCATGGCTGGAACTTCCGCGCGATCTTCAAGCGCGACCGGGAAGGCAATCTGCTCGATGCCGAGGGCAATATCGTCGATCCCGACGATCCGGAAAAGTGGCGCCGCCGGGACGAAGGCAAGTTCGTCGAACCCGGCAGGAACCCGGGCAAGGCCGTCCACATGATGGATATCCACGCCGAAATCGGAATGCAGTGCGCCGATTGCCACTTCGAACAGGACAGCCACGGCAATGGCCTCATCTACGGCGAAGTCGCCAATGCGATCGAGATTACCTGCAAGGATTGCCACGGCACACCCGATGCCTATCCCACCCTGCGCACCAGCGGCCCCGCCGCGCCGCCCGAAGGGCATAACCTCGCGCTGCTGCGCAATCCCGACGGCAAGCGCCGGTTCGAATGGATGGAAGGCGAAGATGGCCGGCGCAAGCTGATCCAGCGCTCGATCATCGATCCCAACCTCGAATGGGAGATGAGCCTCGTCAAGGATACGGTCGATCCGGCCACCCCGGTGTTCAACGCCAAGGCGGCGCGCGCCAAGCTCGTCAGCCGTTATGGGGCAGAAACCGGCAATTTCGAATTCGGCACCGGCATCGCGGAAGGGGATCGCGCGCACCGCGAGCCGGAAATGGCCTGCTTTACCTGCCACCTTTCATGGACCACCAGCTGCGGCGGCTGCCACCTGCCGATCGAGGCCAACTGGAAAACCAAGATCCACCGCTACGAAGGCGGCGAGACACGCAACTTTGCCACCTACAACCCGCAGGTCGCGCGTGACGAGATGTTCCAGCTCGGCAAGCACATGACCACCAAGGGCAACCAGACCGCGCCGGTGCGTTCCTCTTCGGCGCTGGTGCTTTCGTCGACCAACATCAACCGCGAACGCATCTATGTGCAGCAGCCGCCAATTTCCGCGATCGGCTTTTCCAGCCAGGCCTTCGCACCGCATTTCCCGCACACGGTGCGCAAGACCGAAACCAAGACCTGCACCGATTGCCACCTCAGCGCGAAGGACGACAACAACGCGATCATGGCGCAGCTGCTCCTGCTCGGCACCAACTATGTCAATTTCGTCGGGCTGAACGCCTGGACCGGGCTGGAAGGCGGGTTCCAGGCCACCCGCGTCACCGAGTATGACGAACCGCAGGCGGTGATCGGCTCCTACCTCCACCGCTATGCCTATCCCGACTATTGGCGGATGCATGTCGAGGACAACGGCCGCGAGCTGAAGAACTGGGTGCGCGGCAAGGCCTTCGACAAGAACCTGTCGGGCGAAACCCATCCGCTCGAGGAATTTCTCAACGTCCATGAAGGCACGCCGGGCCGGGTGGGCTGCCTGCAACTGCGCGGCGAATACATGTTCGTGGCCGAAGGCAAGGGCGGCTTTGTCGCCTATGATGTCGCCTCGATTGCCAACAAGGGCACCTCGGAGCGCATCCTCAAGGGGCCGTTCTCGGCGCTCGGGCACGATACCCAGGTCAAGACCACCAACGCCACCTGCATGGCGCTCGCCACCAACCAGCCGGTTGCCCCGGCGCGCAACACCGAAAAGATGCGCGCGATGAACCAGGAACAGGCGTTCCTGCCGATCTACAACTATGCTGCCGTGACCGACAGCGTGGAAGGCCTGATCCTCGTCGACATCAACACACTGGCCGATGGCGAATTCCGCAACAATCAGCTCCGCCGCAAGGTCTATGCCGATGGCTCGACCGCGTGGAACCCCGACGGGGTGCTCGATGGTGCGCGGCATATCGTGCTGGCGGGGGAAGTGGCCTATATCACCGCCGCCAAGGGGCTGGTGGTGGTCGATCTCGCCAATCCCGACGCGCCCAGGCTTGCCGCCGTGCGAAGCCTGCGCGATGCGCGGGCAAGTGCGGTGCAGTTCCGTTATCTCTGGGTGTCGGATGCTGACGGGGTGAAGCTGTTCGATGTCACAGCACTGCGCAATCCCGTCGCGGTGCCCGAGGCGACCGTGCCGCTGGCCGATGCGCGGCGGATCTATGTCGCGCGCACCTATGCCTACGTCGCGGCCAAGGCGGATGGGCTGGTGATCCTCGATGTCAAGAACCCGACGCGCCCGCGGATCTTCCAGAAGGTGACGCTTGGTGGCCAGCTCAACGATGCCGAAGATGTGATCGTCGCCAGCACCAACGCCTCGCTGTTTGCTTACGTGGCGGACGGGCGCAACGGGCTGAAGGTGCTGCAACTCACCAGTCCCGAGAGCCAGCGCAATTTCTATGGTTTTTCCCCGGCGCCGGTGCCCGAACTGATCGCCTGGGCGAAGACCCCGACACCGGCAATCGCGCTCAGCAAGGGCCTCGACCGCGACCGTGCGGTGGACGAGACCGGCGGACAGATGGCGGTGTTCGGCCGCCTGGGCTCGCGGCCCTTTACACGGGCGGAAATGGAGCAGCTGTTCATGACCCGCAGCGGCGTGCCATGGAAGGTGAGCGACGAGGTCGATATGCGCCGCTGGGTCGGCCGTGCCTCGCAAGGCGCGCAACGGGCCAGCGCGCGCAAATAGGCATCAGCACATTCGGTGTTGCAATGCACCCAAGGCGAGGCGGCCAGCCGTAAATTGGCGGCCCGCATGGGAGCAGCATCCGCCCATCGACTGCTGCGCCGTGTTCGCAAGGACGAAGCTGGAGTGAAACCCGGTTGCGTCGCTTACCGCTCGGCGAACATGCTTTCGATCATCGGCTGCAAGCCGGAGTGGAAGCGCGCCAGCACCTGCCAGTCGCCCACGCGTTCGTAATGCGAGACGAGGCTTGTGCCGTCCCAGCGGTGCAGCGCATAGGTCGGCGGCTCGGTGGTGATCAGCTCGCGATCATCGGGCACGTTCTGATCGATCGGCGTGAGATCCATCGCCACCAGCGGCGCGACCGAGGGCGTCACCCCGAGCGGGATGCCGGCAAATCGGGTGATAATCTGGCGGTGCAGGTGCCCACAATGAATCGCCTGCACCTGTGACTGGCCGGTGAGCACTTCGCGCAGGCGCTCCATCCACGGTTCGTGAGGGCCAGGGTCCATCCAGTCGATCCCGGCAACAACCGGCGGGTGATGCATGAAAATCAGTGTGGGCTGATCGGGTGCCTCGCCGAGCCGGTCCGCCAGCCAGCGCGCGCGGGCCTCGCAGAACGCGCCGCCGTGGCGACCATCTTCGAGGGTGTCGAGGCAGAGAATCCGCAGGCCAAGCGGCGCTTCCACCACGTAATGCAGGAAGCCGCCATCCGCCGGGGTTACCTGCGGGAAAGCGCCGATCAGCCCGGCGCGGCTATCATGATTGCCCACCATCGGCACGACCGGGAAGGGCACTTCGCGCAGGAGCGCAACGGTCTTGGCGAAGCTTTCTGCATCGCCGTGATCGGTGATGTCGCCCGTCAGCACCAGCATGTCGGGGACATTCGGGCCGGACAACAGCCGCTTGAGCGTCGCGCGGAAGCGGGTGAGGTTCAGTTCTTCGGGCTTTTCATCGGGGGCAAAGCCGACATGAATGTCGGTCATCTGTGCGATCAGCACGGCCTGAGTTGAAGGTTTTAAGACCCCGCCCATTGTTATTTGATAGCGGCCCGTGCGATGGCTGCAACCCGTGTTTTCACAGGCGGCGCGGCGTCGGGCTGATAATGCGGCTCAGGGCCCTTGGGGGACCACTGGCCTGACGGCACATGATAGGCATGGCACATCGCGCAGGATGAAGGGACAATCTTGCGGGTCTTCACCGCGGTGGCCCCGAGATGGCAATCGCGGCAGGACTTGAGATCGGGGATCAGCAGATCGCTTGCCGCCTTCGAGGTGTCGGCGGCGTGGCAATCGGTGCATTCCTCCTTCTTGTGCGCCTCGTGGCTGAAGAAGCCGCTGGTCAGGAAGCGATCCGGCAGGTTCACCGGGATCAGGTCAGCCTGCCCGGCCTTGCGGGCGGGAATGTGGCATTCGGTGCAGATACCGCCCGGTGAAAGCGCGTTGGACAGGCCGATATAGGCGCGCACCGGCCGGCCGAAATCGGCGGCATAGGTGCCCCCGCGGGCGAACTGGCCGGGGCGCCTGCGGGTCGAGGCCGGGGTGGCGCGCGGGCCGGTGCTGATCCGCGACAGATCTTCGGCCAGATCCTTGATGTCGCCATGGCGCAACTTGCTGAACCCGCTCGCGGTGCGCCCGGAAACGAGGCTGTGACAGCTCTCGCAGGCGTCTTCCATCTTGACTTGCCTGAACCCGATCTTGTCCGCTTTCAGGCTGTGGCAATCCTTGCATTCGAGCGGGTTGCCATAGTTGGGCAGGCTTACCGCCATCCGCGCCGCGCCGCCCTTTGCATCCATGTGGACATCATGCGGGAACTTCAGCCCGCTGCGTTCGACCGGCTTGGTACCCGGCGCGGCGCGAACCGGTTTGGCCGCGCCAAAGCTGGCGTAGAAGATCGGGCGGAACTGCGGGTGGCCCTTGCCGAAATCATGCGCGTCGGCAAGCTTGGTGTCGGTCAGGCGGCTGTCGAGATTGGCGTGACAGTCGGCGCAGAATGCCTCGCTGGCGGGTTGCTGGCGCACCTTGCCTTCGTGTTCGCTGTGGCACGCGACGCAGCCGAGCGGGCCCTCCTTGCCGAGGCTCTGGGCGATGTTCCATTGCAGCGCATCGCCAGCCGACAGCGCCGGCATCCCCTTGGCTTGGCGCGGCATGGCGGCGTGATTGGCGGTGTCCTTGTGGCACGAGCGGCAGGTTTCATCCTGCACGCTTTCAAAGGCCTTGACGTGGCAGCTTTCGCAATTGTCCTCAAGGCTGTGGTGGCGCAGCGAGAGTTCGCCGGTTGACCAGGCGGCATCCATCACCACCTGTCCCGGCGTCTTGCCCTCGGGATCGTTTTTCACCGGGGTGCGCAGCAGGTGGCTGGCGACCGGCACGAACAACAGCAGCAGCACGATCGCGCTGGCGAAAATCCAGCTCATCGCGCGCTTGGACGGCAGCACGCTGGCGAGCGCGAAGCCGCGCAGCTTATCGTCCTTGCCCTCGTCCGGGGTGATTTGCCGGATGGTGATGGAGATGTTGCCATCACTCTCGCGCGCCACTGCAAGGCGGGCAGATCCCAGCGCAATTTCGCCGCCGGTGCGCGGATCGATGCGGCCTTCGGTGACCACCCGCCCGTCGAGTCCGAAGCCGAGCGTGCCGAGCGCTGCGGCGATCAGCGTGCCGTCATCCGCCAGATCGAGGCGGACGTGGTTCTGTTCCACCGCCAGATCGGGCAGGTGGATATCGTTTTCCGCCGCGCGTCCGATCGTCAGGCTGGCCTTGTCGGCCATCCGGTCGCGGATGATCTCGCGCCCGGCAGCGGTGAAATCGATGGTGCGGATCAGGAATGCCATCGCGCGTCCCTCACCAGTAGAAGAACACGCTGATGACATGCGCGGTGAGTGCGGCAATCAGCGCGATTGTCAGCGGAATGTGGATGAACAGCCAGATTTCCAGCATCGCGCGGATGCGCAGCGCCCCGCGGATCTGGGCCAGCTGTTCGCGGCGTTTTTCGAGCAGCGCGGTGACGCGGGTTGCGGCCTCGGAACCGCCGCCGATGCCCGCCAGTGCCCGCTTTGTCGCGCAGCCGGGGTAGTTGCCGGTGAGCCGCGCCAGCGCGCCGCCGGCGAAGATGTCCTGCTCCAGCGCCGCGATCACCAGATCGGCCTCGGCCCGCCCGAGCGGCTGGGCCGCGCCTTCAAGCTGGCGGTCGAGCGCGGTGAGCGCTTCCAGCATCTGCCTGCGGGTCATTTCCTTGCGGTTGGCCGAAAGGCTTTGCGGCAGGGTGGCATAGGCCCAGATCCCGTAGATGCCGCTGAGGATCACCAGCAGCATCAGCACATAGGCCAGCGTGTGGACGTTCCAGCCGATCTGGAAGCCGGTGTGCAGCGTGCCGATCACGATCAGCGACAGGCCGAGATAGACATGGGCCGAAGTCCACGCCTTGAGGCTCCACACCCCCGGATTGATCTTGCGCTTGCGCACCCCCAGCAGCGAAAGCCACACGATCAGCGCAAAGCCGATCGTGCCCAGCGTATAGCCATACCACGATCCGCCATTGGGACGCGGCTGCTGGTCGATCATGAGGTAGCCGGCGATAGCCACACCGCACAGGGCCAGCGCGATCCACAGCCAGCGCAAGCCCCTGTGCTTGAGGAAGCTGACGTGATCGGAATCGCGCCGCTGCTCGTCCTGCGTGAACCGTCCGGTGCCGCCCCGTGCCTTGGTAGCCATTATTCGGCGTCCTCGGTCAGCTTGGTGAAGGTCAGGAACTTGTCGGGGCTGACGCGGATCGCAGCACCCGTCGGGCAGGCGCGCACGCAGGCCGGGCCGCCGTCGATGCCGGAGCACATGTCGCACTTGATCGCCTGCTTGGGCCTGGCCACGCCCTCGGCCTCGGCAGCCTTCTTGCGCCAGCTGTAGGAGGCCTCG
The DNA here is from genome assembly GCA_046296035.1 of Erythrobacter sp. GTDB lineage: Bacteria > Pseudomonadota > Alphaproteobacteria > Sphingomonadales > Sphingomonadaceae > Erythrobacter. The sequence continues at coordinate 20,283 of JBKBLZ010000002.1, forward strand.
CCCGGGCCGGGGCCCTTGCCGAACAGCATCCATTGCAAGAGGCCGGGCTTCTTGGGGGGCTTGGCATCCATGCGGATCACGCCATAGGGGCAGTTGCGCTGGCAATTGCCGCAGCCGATGCAGGTTTCATCGATGAACACCTCGCCGTCCGGCCCGCGCTTGATCGCATTGGGCGGACAATCGGCCATGCAGTGCGGGTGCTCGCAGTGCCGGCACGAGGTCGGCACGTGGAGGTGCGCGTAGGTCTTGCCTGCCTCGCGATCGAGGCGCGAAAGCCCGTCATGGCTGTCGGCGCAGGCCTTTTCGCAATTGTCGCAGCCGATGCACAGCTTCTCGTCGATCAGCAGCACATCGGTCGCCTCGCCGATGCCGTTGTCGACGAGGAATTGCGCGGTCTTGGAATAGAGATCGACCGCGCCGGAAAAACTGTCCTTCTGCCCTTCGATGAAGGCATTGGTGGCACGCCGGCCCGCCATGTCCTTCAGCGCCCGCTCACGCAGGCGCGGATTCTTTTCGAGCAGTTCGAGAAAGCCTTCGCCCGGCAGGCGGATCACTTCCGACTTGATTGCTGCCTTCACCGTCGCGGTGCGGGTGCTGCCGTCAATCACCGCCATTTCGCCGAAATAGGATCCGGCCGGCAGGTAGGACAGGAACACCGGCCGGTCGCCGATCTGCTTTTCCACGATCATCGAGCCGCGGCGGATGATATAGACATCCTTGTCATCCGCGCCCTCGCTAATGACGATCTCGCCCGCGCGCTTTTCCTGCACCTCGGCTGCTTCCACCAGCGGCGCGACATCATCGCGGGTGAGGCCGGAACCGAACATCTGGAGCAACTGCCGTTCGATCGAGATGCGTTCGATCGCCTTCTTGGCCGAGGGCACCTGCGATTGCAGCTTGAGCGCGGCGAGGCGCGAGATTTCGACCACGATGGTATCTTCCGCCGCCCGGATCGTCGCCCCGCGGCGGCGGCCCGAGATCAGGCCGACTTCGCCGAAGATCGAGCCGGTCTCGATCGGAATCGTGATCGAGGGATCGGCGGGATTGACTTCGACCGCAACCGAGCCACTGGCGATTCCGAACAGCGAGGAACCGGGCGCATTGCGCTCAAAGATGACCTCGCCCGGCGCGTAGAACCTGGCCTGCGAATCAAGCATGAATTCGCGCATCTGCAGCGGGTTCATGCCATTGAGGATCGAGACATTGGCGCGCAGGAATTCAAGCCATTCCTCGGTGCTGCGATTGCCGGGGAGCCCTGCAAACTTGGCGGCGATGATCGGTTCGTCGGCGGGCTTGAGATCGGTGTTGCCGTTGATGAACTCGATGACATCGTGGCCCTGGTTCATGCAGTGCTTGATCAGCGGATAGCCCGCCAGCGCGCCGATCACGAAGATGCCGGGTGCGGTCGATTCGAACACCGGTGACAGGCGCGGGAAGGCACCGCGATCCTCGCTGGTGAACTCGATCCCGCATTCTTCCACGAAGGCGCGCGGCGGGGCCGAGCCGATGCGCGCGATGACACGGTCGCAGCGGATGCGGATTTCGCCGTCGCGGGTGGTCAGCGTGATCCAGCCCGGTTCGATCGCCTTGGTTTCGCTCTCGGTGCGCACGGTGAGCTTGCCCGCCTCGTGATCGGCCAGCAGCGCGCTGACGTTGGCCGGCTTGGCGGTCGGGAATTCGGTGCCGCGATTGAGGATCGAGACGGTGTTGCGCTGCGCCGGATCCTCAGCGAGGCCGCGCGCGTTCTCGATCCCGGCATCGCCCGTGCCGACGACGACGATATGCTCGTCGACATATTCCGCCGGATCGTCGAGCTGGTACTGCACATGCGGCAGATCCGCGCCCGGGCAGCGCATCCGGTTGGGGTTGCCCTGTGTGCCGATGGCAAGGACGACGTTTTCGGCCATCACGGTTTCGCCGTTGGTCAGTTCGATCGCGTAGGGCGGGGCGTGGCGCTGGATCTCCTTGACCGACCTGGTGCCGTCACGCGCGCGGGTGACGATCTGCTGAACCGATCCGGGAATCGGATCGCCGGTGCCGCGGATCGCCTTGGCCTCGGCGCAATATTTCACGTTGACCTTGTGGCCGGCGATCTGCTCGTCCCATCGCCCAAGGATCGTCTCGCGCTTGCCTGCGTCGAATTCGATGTCGGAACGCAGCACCAGATTGCTGGGCGTCGCCATGACGTGCTTGCCCTTCTGGTACTTGTAGATCGTGTCCGAGAGGTGATCGGTCTTTTCGAGCAGCACATGGCTCAGCCCGAGCGCCGCGGCACGCGCAGCCGCGCTCAGGCCCGCAGGGCCAGATCCGATGATCGCGACCTTGAACATCCCGGTCACCTATCCTCCCCCCTTCGTGGATAGATTACGCCCCCGCTGCCACCATACCCAAATGTGCTTTCGATGCCAGAGCGAATTGCCCGTTTTTGCGCGTGATGCTAGCGAAGCAGTATGGGAACAAGCGAACAATCCGCTGCGGGCGGATCATCAAAGGCGGGATGGGTGTTGCTGGGTGCGGCGCTGTTGCTGGCAGCGGGCTCGATCGGCTTCAATATCTATCAAGGGTCGGACGGGGGATCGGCCGCGGGTGCGGGGGTCGACGCGCCGCAGAGCATCGAGCAATTGCGCGCTGCCGCCGAAGCCTCGAAGGACGACGCCGGGCCGTGGGCGGATTTGGCCTTTGCCTATTTCCAGCAGGGCACTTTCACCGAGGCGGCCGGGGCCTATCGCCGCGCGGTGGAAATCGATCCCGGCGCCGCAGTGCTGTGGTCGGCGCTGGGCGAGGCGCTGGTGATGGGTTCCAAGCGCGATCCGCTGCCGGCAGAAGCGCTGGCGGCGTTCGAAAAGGCGGTGTCGCTCGATGCGCAAGATCCGCGCGCGCGCTATTTCCTCGCCGCCAAGAAGGATCTCGACAAGGATCACGAAGGCGCGCTTGCCGCGTGGCTCGATCTGCTGGCCGACACGCCGCTGGGCGCGCCGTGGGAGGCTGATCTGGTGCGCACGATCGAACAGGTCGGGCAGATCAACAAGATCGACGTTTCCGCGCGCCTTGCCAAGGCGCAGGAGGGGCGCAAACCGGCGATTATCGCGCCCGGTTCGGGCAGCGTGGCGGGCGATGCCGCCTCGCCCACTGTGCGCGGGCCGAGCGCGGCCGAGGTTGCCGCAGCGAGCAGCATGAAACCCTCCGAACAGCGCACCATGGCCGAAGGGATGGTTGCCCAGCTTGAAGAGCGCCTCAAGAGCCAGCCCAAGAACCCCGATGGCTGGGTGATGCTGATGCGCAGCCGCATGACGCTGGGCGAACCGGCCAAGGCCAGGGCGGCGCTCGACGCCGCGATCAAGGCCAATCCGGGCGAGGCCGCCGAACTCAAGCGGCAGGCAGCGGCGCTGGGGATCAGCTAGGCGCTCTGGCGCCAGGATCGGGTTCGGCAAGTCCCATCTGCCTGATGGAACAAGGCCTGATCGAACCGGTGAGGCAAGCCTTGGAAAAAGACTACGGGTGCCCGATCACTGGCCGGACACCCGTCTCGGCATCCTTTACCCCTTAAGGGCAGCCGCTCATCGCTGCCTCACAGCAAGCCCGCACCAGGTCGCAGCAGGACATGGCCGGAATGCTAACCTGATCGGGCGCCGCAGCAAAGCCTTTGCCTTCCGCACGCCCATTGTCGCCATTTGTCACAATCACGGGCCCCCGCCACCGGCGGGACGCGGGGGCCTGCCGGAGCCATCAGGGAAACGTCGCGATCACACCACGCCAAAGGCCAGCATCGCATCGGCAACCTTCTTGAAGCCTGCGATATTCGCGCCCTTCACATAGTCGATATAGCCGTCGCCCTGATCGCCGTAGCGGATGCAGCTGTCGTGGATGCCCTTCATGATGTCCTTGAGCATCTGCTGGAGTTCTTCTTCCTTCCACGAACGGCGTTCGGAATTCTGGCTCATTTCGAGGCCCGACACTGCCACGCCGCCTGCGTTCGAGGCCTTGCCGGGGGCGTAGAGGATCTTTGCATGCTTGAAGGTGTGCACCCCGTCGAGATCGGTCGGCATGTTCGCGCCCTCGCTGACTGCGCGGCAGCCGTTCGCCACGAGCGTCTTGGCGTCCTCGCCCAGCAGCTCGTTCTGCGTGGCGCAGGGCAGGGCGACATCGCAGGGCACGCCCCACGGGGTTTTGCCGGCATGGAAGGTTGCGCGCGGGAAGGCCTCGACATAGTCCTCGATCCGGCCGCGGCGGTGCGTCTTGTGGGTCTTCACCCAGTCGATCTTTTCCTGATCGATCCCGTCGGGATCGTGGATGAACCCGCCGCTGTCGGACAGGGTCAGCACCTTGCCGCCGAGCTGCACGATCTTTTCCGCCGCGTGGGTGGCGACGTTGCCCGAGCCGGAGATCACGGCGGTCTTGCCGTTGATATCGTCGCCCTTGGTCGCCAGCATGTTGGCGAGGAAATAGACCGCGCCGTAGCCGGTCGCCTCGGTGCGGATCAGGCTGCCGCCCCATTCCAGCCCCTTGCCGGTCAGCACGCCGGTGAAGTTGTTGGTGATGCGCTTGTACTGGCCGAACATGAAGCCGATCTCGCGCGCGCCCACGCCGATGTCGCCCGCCGGCACGTCGATGTCGGCGCCGATATGGCGATACAGTTCGGTCATGAAGGATTGGCAGAAGCGCATGATCTCGCGCACGCTCTTGCCCTTGGGATTGAAATTCGACCCGCCCTTGCCGCCGCCCATCGGCAGGCCGGTGAGCGCATTCTTGAAGGTCTGTTCAAAGGCGAGGAACTTCAGCACCGATTCGGTCACCGAAGGGTGGAAGCGGATGCCGCCCTTGTAAGGGCCGATCGCGTTGTTGTTCTGCACGCGCCATCCGCGCTGCACGCGGATATTGCCGTTGTCGTCTTCCCAGCAGACACGGAAGGAGACCACGCGGTCAGGCTCGGCAATGCGGCGGAGGATTTGCTGGGAGTGATATTCCTCCTTGTCCTGCATGAATTCGAAGATGTCCTCGGCCACTTCCTGGACGGCCTGCACAAACTCCGGCTGGTGCGGATTGCGCTTCTTCACGCCTTCCATGAAGCCGTTCAAATCGACGTGATCGGTAACTGCCATGATTCCCCCCTTACTGACCCCTGATTATGCGACCGATTGAAACTCCGCTTGTCGATATGCGGCAAGTTATCAGCCCAAGGACAGTTTCCTGCAAGCAGGTTTGGGGGGTGGCGAGCGGTCAGATGGCCGAGCTGAACTGGCGCCGGGTGACTGCGCGGTAGCTGTCGAACAGCGCCGCGATGCTGCGGGCATAGGGCAGGCCGCCGGGCGCAATCCTGAGGGTGTTGCCCTCGAGACTGGCGAGGCCCCGGGCGGTGAAGGGTTCCAGCCGTTCGCGCACGCCGGCGATCAGGCAGGGGGAAAGCTGCGCCTCATTGCGGCACAGCAGCGCTTCGATCACGCCGCCGCGCAGCCGGTCTTCGGCAGAACGCAAAATGCCGTGACCAGCCGACAGCCGTCCCTCGGCTGACAGCGTGCGGTAGCGGCCATTGTGCTTTTCGTTCTGGGCGAGCAGCCCCGGAAAGCCGCTGATCGCGCTCGCGCCGATGCCGATCAGCACCTCGGACGGGTCATCGGTGAAGCCCTGGAAATTGCGCCGCAGCGTGCCTTCGCGCGTTGCCCGGGCCATGGCGTCATGGGGCAGGGCGAAATGATCGAAGCCGATCGCCTCGTAGCCGGCAGCGGTAAGAAATTCGTGCGCCTGCGCCGCCATGGCAAAGCGCGCCGCAGCTCCGGGCAGGGCATCCTCGGGGATCATCGCCTGGCGCGGCACCATGTGCGGCACATGGGCATAGCCGAACACCGCCACCCGGTCTGCGCCCAGCATCCGGGTGTGTTCGAGACTGTCGGCCAGATCCGCCGCGCTCTGGTGTGGCAGGCCATACATCAGATCGAAATTGAGCGAGGTCACGCCGCCTGAGCGCAGCCAGTCGATGCTGCGGCAGATCATCGCTGTCGGCTGCTCGCGCCCGATCGCCTTCTGGCAGTGCGGCGCGAAGGTCTGCACCCCCATGCTGGCGCGGGTGATGCCCGCCTCGCGCACGACATGGCTCCATTCCGCCGTCAGGCTGCGCGGATCGAGCTCGATCGACCATTCGGGCGCGACCAGCGCGAAGTGGGCGTGCAAGGCCTCGACCAGCGCCATGAATTCGCCGGGGTGGATCGCATTGGGGCTGCCTCCGCCAAAGGCGATGCGCCGCACCTTGGCGCTGTGCGGCAGCAGGCTGGCGACCGTGGCGAGTTCCTGATGCAGCGCGGCCAGATAGGTCTCCACCCGTGCGCGCCTGCCCGATGCGCCGGTGTTGCAGCCGCAATAATAGCAGATCTTCTCGCAGAACGGGATGTGGAGGTAGAGCGAGATGTCGCCATCGGCCCCGGCAATCGCGCGTTCGATCACGCCTTCCGCCAGCGGCCCGAAATCAGCGGCGGTGGGATAGCTGGTGTAGCGCGGCACCGGCGTGGCGAGGAGTTCGGGATAATAGGTCCACATGCAGCGCTTAGAGCGCACCGGCGCCTAGCCGTCTTTGCGCAAGATCAATTTGCCCGATCTGTCTTCGCGGCAGGTGCCGGCATGGCAGCCCTTGGGATGGCAGTCGCGCTCGGGTGCGGGGGCGCCATCGCCCACCGGGATGGTGATCGTCCCGCCGTTGCACAATCGGGCGGTGATCGTGGCGCTTTCAGCCGGCATCGGCCCGATCATAACCGGCACCAGCACGGCCAGCGCAAACGGGAAGGCGGCGGTGCTCATGCCTGATCCTCCTCATCGATCAGGATGCGGTTGGCCGCGCCCTCGAGGTCGTCATATTGCCCGTCCTTCATCGACCACAGGAAAGCGACGAGGCCGAGCAGCCCCATGCCGAGCGCGATCGGGATCAGGAAGGCAAGGCCGGTCATTGCCCGGCACTCCGGGCCAGCCGCAAGGAGTTGGCGACCACCACCAGCGAGCTTACCGACATGGCGATTGCCGCAATCAGCGGGGTAACGAGGCCGAACAGCGCGAGCGGCACGGCCAGCAGGTTGTAGACAATCGAGAAGACAAAATTCTCGCGCACGATCCGCATCGTCCGCCGCGCCACCCGCACCGCCAGCGCGACGGGCATCAGCTTCTCGCCGATGAACACCGCGTCGGCGGCCTGCTGGCTGGCATCCGAAGCCGTCCCCGGCGCGATCGAGGCATGCGCGGCGGCGAGCGCCGGGCCGTCATTGAGGCCGTCGCCCACCATCAGCGGACGGCGGCCTTGCGCCTTCAAGGCTTCGAGCGCGGCGAGCTTGGCCTGCGGGCTGGCTTCGGCCTGGGCGGCAAGGCCCAGTTCGCGGGCCACCGCGGCCACGGGGGCGGCGCGATCGCCCGACAGGATGCTGGCGGTGACGCCCTGATCCGCCAGTGCGGCAAGCGTCGCGGCGGCATCGGGCCGCAGCGGATCGGCAAAGGTGATGGTCTGCGTCTCCTCGCCGATCCTGAGGCGGGTGGCGAGGCTCTGGCCGGCATCCTCGGGCCGTTCCAGCGCCACGGTGATCCCTTGCCAGCGTCCGACAAGGCCTTGCCCGCTGACTTCGTGCACATCCTCGACTGCGGCAGGCTCCACCCCTTCGCGCAGCAGCGTTGCGGCAAGGCCCTGGCTGAGCGGATGGCGGCTTGCCTGCGCCAGCCCCAGCGCGACCGCGCGCTGCACCGGGGTGAGCGCGCTCACATCGGCGCGCGGGCTGCCCAAAGTCAGCGTCCCGGTCTTGTCGAGCAGCGCGATGTCGCATTCGGCGAGCCGTTCGAGCGCGCTCCCGTCCTTGACCAGCAATCCGCGCCGCAACAGTGCCCCGCTGGCCACCACCTGCGCCGCGGGCACGGCAAGGCCCATCGCGCAGGGGCAGGTGATGATGAGGACAGCGATGGCGATCACCAGCGACTGATGCCAGCCCGCACCTGCGATCATCCAGCCGGCAAAGGCCAGCGCGGCGAGGCTGTGCACCACCGGCGCATAGAGCCTGCTGGCGCGGTCGGCGATGCGGACATAGGTGCTGCGCGATTGGCCCGCCTCGTCCATCAGCCGCGCGATTTCGGCGAGCGCGGTATCCTCGGCCACCTGGGTCAGGCGGATGCGCAAGGGGGCCGACAGGTTGATTGCCCCGGCGTGCACCATGCTGCCCGGACCGACCGGCTCGGGCGCGCTTTCGCCGGTCAGCATGGCATTGTCGATCGCGCCGCTGCCGTCCACCACCTCGCCATCGGCAGCCAGCGCCTCTCCGGCGGCGACCAGCACCAGCATGCCCGGTTCAAGCTCGGCCGCGGCCACGCGGCGGGTGGTGCCATCGGGGCCGATCACGCTGGCAGCCTTGCCCATCCGCCCCAGCAGCGCGCCGATCCCGGCCCGTGTGCGATCGCGCATCACCGCATCGAGCGTGCGCCCGGCGAGCAGGAAGAACAGCAGCATCACCGCGCTTTCGAAATAGGCGTGGCCCCCGCCGGTGACGGTCTCGTAGAGGCTGAGCGCGGTGGCGAGGATCACGCCGATGCTGATCGGTACGTCCATGTTGGTGCGCCGGTGCGAAAGCGCCATCCACGCGTTGGCAAAGAACGGGCGGCCCGCATAGGCGATCACCGGCAGCGCGATCAGCGCCGAGAGCCAGTGGAACAGCGCGCGCGTCGGCCCTTCCGCCCCCGACCAGATGCTGACCGATAGCAGCATGATGTTCATCATGCCGAACCCTGCCACGCCCAGCGCGCGGGTCAGGCGCTGGCGCTCCTTGTCCTCGATTGCCAGCGGGTTTTCGGCCACCGGCTGAGCCTCGAAGCCAAGCTGGCGCAGGGCAGCGGTTAGTGCCTCTTCGCCCAGCGCCCGATCATGGCGGATGGCCACGCGCTTGGCCGAGAAATTGGCGCGCGCGGCGGCAATGCCGGGCATCTTGGGCAATTCACGCTCGATCTTGGCGATGCAGCCCGCGCAGCGCATTCCGGGCACGGTGAAGCGGGTGGAGACTAGCGCGGCATCATCACGCGAGGGAGCGGGCGATGGCGCGTTCACGGCAGCGTGCTCTGTCCAGCCCAGGCCCCTTGCGGGGCCTCGATCGCAATGCGCAACTGCCAGCGCCCGTCGGCCAGCGGCTTGTCGGACAGCCAGCGTCCTTCGCCCGCAGGCGCAAAGGCCAGCTGCGTCGTCTCGCGCGCGCCCAGCGGGCGTTCGGCCGCGGCGGCAACCTGCGCGGCGGCGGGAACCCCGCTGGCAGCCAGCACCACCCGGCCATCGGCGCGCTGCGTGGCCTGCACCTGCCAGCCGAGCCGGCGCGAGGTTTCGGCCTTGGCCAGCCACTCATTATAGTTCTGGCTGGCGACGTAGGAATTGTCGACCACGGTGCCGTGGAAGCTGCCAACCGCAAGGCTCGCCATCAGCAGATTGACCGCGATCACGATCCCGAATCCGGCAACGAACACCAGCGCAATGTGCTTGCCCGTAAAGGTGCTGGGCTTGCGCATCATTCGTTCTTCCCCGGCATCGCAAAGGTGGTTTCGGCCAGATCGCTCTCGCGCTGTTCGTCGAGGCTGGTGAGGCGGAAGGCGAAGCTGTCCGCCGCCACGCCCGGAGGCAGCATGACATAGGCGCGCACCACCTTGGTTTCGTTGGCGGGCACGGCGATCACCTGTGTCGTCGCGGCATCTTCGCGGGCGACCGATTCGGTCCACATCACTGCGCCCTTGGGCAGGCCGGTGAGCGCCACTTCCATATCGCGCGGGCGCGCTTCCATGTTGCGCAGGCGCAGGGTGTAGGCATTCCTGACCGAGCCATCCTTGAGCAGCATGAAGGGCGGGTTGCGATCGGGCGAAACGGTAAGGTCGGTATGGGTGCGGGTGCCAAGCGCGAACAGCAGGCCCGCGCCAATCCCGCCCCAGACGCCGAAATAGAGAAACACGCGCGGGCGCAGCAGCGCCTTCCACGCTGGGGTGGCCGGTGCGCCCGCCGCTTCGGCCTTGCACTGATCGAGCGTGGCGTAATCGATCAGCCCGCGCGGGCGGCCGATTTCCTTCATCACCTTGTCGCAGGCATCGATGCACAGCCCGCAGGTGATACAGCCGATCTGCTGGCCTTCGCGGATGTCGACCCCGGTGGGGCACACCGCGACGCACATGTTGCAATCGATGCAGTCGCCATATTTTTCGGGATTCTTCGCCGCCTTCTTGAGGCTGCCGCGCTGTTCGCCGCGCCAGTCCTTGTAGGTGACGATGAGCGATTTTTCATCGAGCATCGCGGTCTGGATGCGCGGCCAGGGGCACATGTAGATGCACACCTGCTCGCGCATGAAGCCGCCCAGCCAGAAGGTGGTGCCGGTGAGAATCGCTACGGTTGCATAGGCGACGGGGGCGGCGTTGCCGGTCCAGAAATCCACCGTCAGCGTCGGCGCGTCGGCAAAATACATGATCCACGCGCCGCCGGTCCAGAAGGCAATCGCGATATAGACCGCCCACTTGGCGGCGCGGCGGGCGATCTTGGACGCGGTCCACGGGGCCTTGTCCAATCGGATGCGGGCGTTGCGATCGCCATCGAAGAAGCGGTCAACGTGCTGGAACACGTCGGTCCACACTGTCTGCGGGCAGGCATAGCCGCACCAGGCGCGGCCGACCGCGCTGGTGACAAGGAACAGGCCGATCCCCGCCATGATCAGCATCCCGGCCACGAAATAGAATTCGTGCGGCCAGATCTCGATGTCGAACATGTAGAAGCGGCGATTGGCGAGATCGATCAGCACCGCCTGATCGGGGGCATAAGGCCCGCGATCCCAGCGGATCCACGGGGTGGCGTAATAGATCGTCAGGGTGACGAGCATCACCAGCCACTTGAAGCGGCGGAAGGGGCCGTTGATCCGCTTGTTATGGACCGTCTTGCCCTTTTCATAGAGCGCCGAGCCCATGAAGCCCACGTCTTCCGCCACCGAGGCAAGGCGCGGGGGGGCATCATCCGAACCGAGCGCCCCCGCCCAGTCGCGCGGCTTGTCCGGTTCGGTCCGGGGGCGTTCGATTTCCTGTTGGTCAGCCATCGTTTTCGGCCTTGGCAGGATTTGCCGCGACATCGCCCGTGGGTTCGGCTTGCGGAGCGGCAGGCGCTGCCTGCTGGCCGCCGCCGCGCGAGTGGACATAGGCCGCCAGCATCTTGATCGTCACCGGATCGAGCCGCTCATTCCACGCCGGCATCACACCGTGACGGGGGCTGAGGATCTGCTTCTTCACGTCCGCTGCCGTGCCACCGAACAGCCAGATCGCATCATTGAGCGCGGGCGCACCCATCGCCACCATCCCTTCGCCGCCCGCACCGTGGCAGGCCGCGCAGTTATCGGCAAACAGCTGCGCGCCTGCGGGGTTGGGCTTGGCCTTGCCCGAGAGCGAGAGCACGTGGCCTGCCACCGCGTCCACCTGCGCGCCATCGATCACGCCGGCAAAGGCGGGCATGTAGTTGGCGCGGGTCGCATCGGAACCTTCCCAGCGGATGCCGTGGGTGATGGTGTATTCGATGTCGCTGAGGGTGCCGCCCCAGATCCAGTCATCATCGTTGAGGTTGGGATAGCCCGGCGAGCCCGCCGCGCCCGCGCCGTGGCACTGCACGCAGTTGACCTTGAACGCTGCCGCGCCCCCGGCAATCGCCGCCTGCATCAGTTCGGGCGAGTCGGCGAGCTGTTCGATATCGGTCGCCGCGATCTTGTTCACCATGCCCTGGCGTGCGGCCTGGGCCGCGTTGATTTCCCTGGCGAGATCGCCGCGGCTCGACCAGCCGAGCGTGCCGGCCGTGGCCCGGTCGATCATCGGCCAGGCCGGATAAAGCACGACATAGACCAGCGCGAACAGGATCGTCGCGTAGAAGGTCCACAGCCACCAGCGCGGCAGCGGAGTGTTGAGTTCCTCGATCCCGTCCCATTCATGGCCGACGGTCTCGGTGCCGGTGGGTTGGTCGATGCGCTTACTGACCATCGTCGTCATCCTTGAAAATCGAGAGCTTGGCCGCCTCCACATGGCGCTTTGCGCCGGGACGGAAGTGCCACAGGCACAGCACGCAATAGAGCGCGAATATCACCGCCAGCCCGTAGCTGTCGGCAAAATGGCGCAGGGTTTCATACAGGCTCACCGGCCCTTCTCCTTGCTCAGCTGCTCCTGCGCCGCGGCGCTGTTGACATCGACCAGCGTGCCGAGCATCTGCAGATAGGCGATCAGCGCATCCATCTCGGTCACGCGGGTGGGATCGCCATCATAATCGCGGATTTGCGCCTTGGGGTAACGTTCCGCCAGATCGCCCGCATCCGCATTGGGATCGGCCTGCGCGATCAGATCGGCCGGGGCCTTGGCGATGTCAGCATCGGTGTAGGGCACGCCCACCCGCCGCAGTGTGGCAAGATTGGCCGAAGGATCGGGCACCTTCAGTTCAGCCTCGGCAAGGAAGCTGTAATTGGGCATGATGCTTTCCGGCACCACCGAGCGCGGCGCCTTGAGATGCTGGACGTGCCAGGCATCCGAATAGCGCCCGCCCACCCGCGCCAGATCCGGCCCGGTGCGTTTTGATCCCCACTGGAAGGGATGATCATACATCGATTCCGCTGCGAGGCTGTAGTGGCCATAGCGTTCGACCTCGTCGCGGAACGGACGGATCATCTGGCTGTGGCAGACATAGCAGCCTTCGCGGATGTAGATATCGCGGCCTGCCTGTTCGAGCGGGGTGTAGGGGCGCATCCCCTCCACCTTCTCGATCGTGTTATCGATCCAGAACAGCGGGGCGATCTCCACCAGCCCGCCCACTGCCACCACCAGCAGCGTGGCCGCGCCCAGCAGCGTGATGTTGCGTTCCAGCTTCTTGTGGCTCTCGAAGATCCGGCTGGGTTGTGCATTCTTGCTCATTGTTCGCGTTTCCTTTGCGCCGCGCGCTTATTCAGCAGGTTGGGCTTGCGGCTGGGCGAGGATGGGGCGATCGGCGACCGCATCGTGCGGGGTGTCGCCCATCGGGGCCTCGTCGCGCTGGTGGCCGGCGATGGTCATGGCGATGTTGTAGGCCATGATGATCGCACCGCTGAGATACATCAGTCCGCCCACCATGCGCAGGATATACATCGGGTGCAGCGCGGCGACGGTGTCGACAAAGCTGTTCACCAGATAGCCATCCGAGCCATATTCGCGCCACATCAGCCCTTGCGTGATCCCGGCGACCCACATCGAGGAGGCGTAGAACACGATCCCCAGCGTCGCGAGCCAGAAGTGCCAGTTGACCATCCGCAAGGAATAAAGACGCGGCTGCTGCCACAGGCGGGGCACCAGGTAATAGACGCAGGCGAAGGTGATCATCCCGTTCCACCCCAGCGCGCCCGAATGGACATGGCCGATGGTCCAGTCGGTGTAGTGCGAGAGCGAGTTCACCGCCTTGATCGACAGCATCGGGCCTTCAAACGTGCTCATCCCGTAGAAGGCGAGCGCCAGCACCATCATGCGGATGATCGGATCGGTGCGGACCTTGTCCCATGCGCCGTTCAACGTCATCAGGCCGTTGATCATCCCGCCCCAGCTGGGCATCCACAGCATGATCGAGAACACCATGCCCAGCGTCTGCGCCCAGTCGGGCAGCGCGGTGTAGTGCAGGTGGTGCGGCCCGGCCCAGATGTAGAGGAAGATCAGCGACCAGAAGTGGATGATCGACAGGCGGTAGGAATAGACCGGCCGCCCGGCCTGCTTGGGCACGAAGTAATACATCATCGCCAGGAACCCGGCGGTGAGGAAGAAGCCCACCGCGTTATGGCCATACCACCACTGGGTCAGCGCATCCTGCACCCCGGAAAAGGCGGAATAGCTCTTGGCTCCCAGCAGGCTGACGGGCAGCGCAAGGTTGTTGACCACGTGCAGCATCGCGATGGTGACGATGAAGGCGAGGTAGAACCAGTTGGCGACATAGATGTGCGGTTCGTTGCGGCGCAGGATCGTGGCGACAAACACCGCGAGATAGGCCACCCACACGATTGTCAGCCACAGATCGACATACCATTCCGGCTCGGCATATTCCTTGGACTGGGTGATGCCGAGCAGGTAGCCGGTGGCCGCCAGCACGATAAACAGCTGGTAGCCCCAGAACACGAAGCGCGCGACGCCGGGCAGTGCCAGCGTGGTGCGGCAGGTGCGCTGCACCACGTAAAAGCTGGTCGCGATCAGCGCGTTGCCGCCGAAGGCGAAGATCACCGCCGAAGTGTGCAGCGGGCGCAGCCGCCCGAAATTGAGATAGGGCTCGAGGTTGAGCCAGGGGAAGGCCAACTGCGCGGCGACGAACACCCCCGCCAGCAGCCCGGCAAGGCCCCAGAACATGGTTGCGATCATGCCCCAGCGGATCACGTCATCATCATAGCGGCTCGGCCCCGGGGGCATCCGGAAGATGCTCTGGGCGCTTGCCAGAGGATCATAGGTGCCCAGCGTGGCGATGATCAGGATCACCGCGACCAGGGCAACGATCCCGGCGTGGATGGCAAACCCGCTGTCCGGGGTCAGCGCGATGGCACAAATGGCTGCGAGCAGGACAAGTGCCCAGGCCCCCAGCCGTCTTACGACTGCTTCCATGATGATCTATCCCTTCCGTCGGCCCGCCCTAGCAAGCCCCCGTAATCCCTGTTGTTGATCTAAATCAAAAATGTGTCAGTTTTTGGGTGTCACGCTTGATTGACTGTACTGTCTGCCGGCCAGTCTGGCCAGTGCATCAACGTCCGAAAGGCAGACTTTCGAACGTCCCTCGGTCGCCACCAGCCCGGCCTCGCGCAGTTCGGTGAGCTGGCGGCTGACCGTCTCGATCGTGAGGCCGAGACTGTCACCAATGTCCCTGCGGCTCATCGGCAGGGCAAAGGCACAGGCCCCCGAGGTGCACCCTGCCAGCCGCTCGGCCATCGAGACAAGGAAGTCGGCGATCCGCTGCTGCGCGGATTTGTGGCCCAGCTGCATCATCCGCGTGCGGCTGCGGTGCAGCGCCTGCAAGGACCGGGCGAGCACCGAGCGCAGCACCGCCGGATCGCTCTGGGCAATGTCGAGAAAGCGGTCTGCGGGAAACACCACCAGGTTGCAGTTGCTGAGCGCGATCAGCCGCAAGTCGCCCCACGCGTCGCTGGTGCTGTGGTGCAGCAGCGAAATCATGTCGCCGGCGAAATGGAACGCCAGCACCTGTCCGCTCGGCGCATCAGCGAGCGGCCGCGCGGCAAGCTTGGCCGAACCCTCGGCGATATAGACCAGCCTGTCCTCACGCAGGTCGGGCGCCAGATCCTCGCCCTTGGCGAGATGCAGGCAGAAGCCGATCGCGCACAGCCTGTCGGCCGTCAGCCCGTCGCCGGTTCCCGGCGGCAGGGCATCGCGGAAGGCCTCCATGCATTCCTGCCCGTATGATGTGCTGATCGTTGCCATGATGGTGCTGCAATGCCGTGCGCAAAGGCAATGGTCTTTGATCCCGATCAATGAGCATTGCCGATTGCCGGGGCTATCGGGCCGCCACAGGCAGCAAACATCCTGGGTCGCGCAGGGCGGCCACTGCTGCCAGTGAGGACCAAAAGAATGAAGACTTTCCTGATGCTTGCCAACACTGCCCTGGCCGGTGCGGCGCTGGCCCTGACTGCGACACCGGCGCTGGCGCAGGATGGCGAAACCGACCGGGCCGGACATATCCAGCTCAAAGTGCTCGGCACCGCGGTGCTGCCCGACGGCAAGATCACCGACATCAACGTCAATCTGCCGGGCCTGCCGGCCGCCACCCAGACCAGGGCGAGCGACAATTTCGTGCCGACCATCGCGGTGGAATATTTCGTGACCGACAATGTCTCGATCGAGACCATCGCCGGGGTAACCCAGCATGACGTCGATGCCACTGCCGGCCTGCCGGTGGGGGCCGAACTGGTGTCGGACGCGCTGCTGCTGCCGGCCACTGTTACCGCCAAGTATCACTTTGATCTGGGCGGGGTGAAACCCTATGTCGGCGGGGGCGTGGCCTATTTCATCTGGCTCAAGGACGATCCGGGTGCTGCCACCCTGCCGCTGGGGGTGACCGATACCGATCTGTCGGACGAATTCGGCTTTGCATTGCAGGCTGGGCTGGACGTGCCGCTGGGCAATGACGGCTTCGGTCTGACCTTCGATGCCAAGCGCTACTTCATCGATACCACCGCGCGCTGGTATGTCGGCAACACGCTGGCGATCGAAACCGAGCACAAGCTCGATCCCTGGGTGCTGAGCGCCGGGGTCTCCTATCGCTTCTGAGGCAGGCGATGGTGCCGCACCGGCCCCGCCGGCCCGACAGCGGCTGGCGGGGCCATTTATGGCGGTCCAAAGGCGGGGCGGCAAGCCTGCACGGTATAGAATCGCCAAAACGGCAATGTTTCACGTGAAACATTGCCGTTTTGGTTCGTTGGTCTCGATCAGAAGTTGTAGCGCGTGGACAGCATCACCCGCCGCAAATCGCCCGAGCGGCCATCTTCCAGCGTGCGTTCGGCATGGAGCAGCTCGATCCCGATATCGAGCGGGTCAACCGGGTTCCAGATCAGGTTGGCGAGCGCGTTCCAGCTTTCATCGGTCACCTGCCGGGTGGTCAGCAACACCGGGTTGTCGGCTTTGAAATAGGATCCCGCCACCGTCGAGCGCAGCCGTCCGCCCCAGTGGTGCTGATAGGCGGCAAAGCCCGACCAGGTGAAGATCGGATCAAGCTTGCCGGCGGTATCCAGCGCCGCGTCATTGACGATATTCAGCCCGATATAGCGCCCCAGACCATCACCAGCGGTCGCCATGAACCGCAGATCATCGCGCTCTCCGACCTTGATCTTGCCCGCAAGGCTGAGGCCATAGCCCATCGCGCTGTCGCTGCCGGTGCCGAAATCATCGTTGGTAATCCGCAGGGAGCGCACAATCCCCGCCGCCGAGAGCGAACCCCACGGCCGGGTGAGATTGTAGCGCGCGACCACATCGGGGATGGTATCATCGCCCGTCAGAACCCGCCCGCCAGTGCGTGAGGTAACGGCCGTTTCGGGCTGTTCGAGCGCGAGCTGCCAGCCGTTCTTGCTCCAGCGGATCTGCGGCTGGCGAACAAACACCGTGCCCGGCGTCACCCCGATGAAATCGAGGCTGTCGGGCAGCGCGCCGACGTTCTGGAAGGTCGACCACGCCTGCCCGAACAGCCAGTTGTCATAAGTGATGAAGGCCTGCCGCAGGCGCGGGACGTAGGAATTGCTGATCCGCTCGTCGCCGCCATCGGTGACGTTGAAATCCAGCTCGATGTGCGAATTGAGCGTGTGCGCGGCCCCGACATCGGTGGCGGTCTTGAGGATGAAGCGGGTCTGGCGGGCGCTGAAGTCGGTGTCATAGCCCGAGGCGCTGCCGCCGACCGGGATCAGCGCCGGGATCAGGAAGTCACGCCCGATCGAATTGTCGGGCAACTGCCCACCGCTGGTGCGCTGCACCATCGTATCGAGCTTGACGTATCCGGCATAGGCGACCGTTGTTTTCCCGATGCGGAAGCCCTTGTCTTCCTGCGATTTGGGCACTGCGATCTGCTGGGCCAGCTCGGCCTGGCGGTCTTTCAGATCGCGCGTGGCCGCGAGCAGTGCGGCGCTCTGCGCACGCATCGCCTCCTGTTCGGCGCGCAGCGCCGCCTCTTCGGCGGTGTCCGCCTTCACTTCGGCATCGAGCCGCGCGATCAGCCCCTCCACCAGCTGTTCCAGCCGTTCAAGCCGCGCTTCGACGCTTGGCTGCTGCGCCAGTGCCGGGGTTGCCGTCAGCACGCTCGCCGCGAGCAGCGCTGCGCGCAAGGTGCGCGCTGCACCCGTGTTCATCATAAGACCCTCCCATCTTCTTTTTTTCCCTAAAGGCGAGAATGGCCTGATCGCCGGCCGGCGGACAGTTAGCGGATGGTCGTAAGACCATTGTCTGAGGGCGCGAGGCTGGTAGCCTGGGGTATAACGGGGTCAGAACAGGGAGAGTCGAGATGATCCATGCCGTCGAGCGGCCCACCGCCCACACCCCCACCCATTGCACACCTGAACAATATGCCGCGATGTATCGCGCTTCGATCGAGAACCCGGATGCCTTCTGGCTCGAACAGGCGCAGCGGCTCGACTGGACACGCGCCCCCGCGATCGGCGGGGACTGGTCGTATGATCCGGTGGCGATCAAGTGGTTCGTGGATGGCCAGCTCAACCTGTGTCACAATGCGGTCGACCGGCACCTTGCGACCCACGCCGACACAACCGCGCTGATCTTCGAGCCGGACGATCCGGCCGCGCCCGGCCGCAGCCTCACCTATGGCGAACTCCACCGCGAAGTGGTGCGCATGGCCAATGCCCTGAAAGCGCTGGGCGTTACCCGCGGTGACCGGGTGACGATCTACCTGCCGATGATCCTCGAAGGGGTGGTGGCGATGCTCGCCTGCGCGCGGCTGGGCGCGGTGCATTCGGTGGTGTTCGGCGGCTTCTCGCCCGAGGCGCTGGCCGGCCGGATCGAGGATTGCTCCAGCCGCTTCGTGATCACCGCCGATGAAGGCCTGCGCGGCGGCAAGCACGTGCCCCTGAAGGCCAATGTCGATGCCGCGCTGAAGCTGGCCGCCCATGCAACCCCGGTTGAGGGCGTGCTGGTGATCCGCCACACCGGCGGCGAAATCGCCATGGAGGAGGGCCGCGATCACTGGCTCGAAGCCCTCGCCAGCGATGCCGATTGCCCGTGCGAGGTGATGAACGCGGAAGACCCGCTGTTCATCCTCTACACCTCCGGCTCGACCGGCAAGCCCAAGGGCGTGCTCCACACCACCGGCGGCTACGGCGTATGGACGGCGACGACCTTCCACTACATCTTCGATTACCAGCCGGGCGAAGTGTTCTGGTGCACCGCCGATATCGGTTGGGTGACGGGGCACTCCTATGTTGTCTACGGCCCGCTGATGAACGCGGCGACCGCGGTGGTGTTCGAGGGCGTGCCCAACTATCCCGATCACGGGCGGTTCTGGGATGTGGTCGACAAGCACCAGGTCAACATCATCTACACCGCACCCACCGCGATCCGCGCGCTGATGCGCGAGGGCGATCACCACGTGACCAGCCGCAGCCGCGCTTCGCTGCGCCTGCTCGGCAGCGTGGGCGAGCCGATCAACCCCGAAGCCTGGCGCTGGTATTTCGATGTCGTGGGCGAGGGGCGCTGCCCGGTGATCGATACCTGGTGGCAGACCGAAACCGGCGGCTGCATGATCACCACCCTGCCGGGCGCACACGACATGAAGCCGGGCAGCGCGGGGCTGCCGTTCTTCGGCATCCGTCCGCAGCTGGTGGATAACGAGGGGAATGTGCTGGAAGGCGCGGCCGAGGGCAACCTGTGCATCACCCACAGCTGGCCGGGCCAGGCGCGCACCGTCTATGGCGATCACGAGCGTTTCGTGCAGACCTATTTCAGCACCTATCGGGCCAAGTACTTCACCGGCGACGGGTGCAAGCGCGACGAAGACGGCTATTACTGGATCACCGGCCGCGTCGATGACGTGATCAATGTCTCGGGCCACCGCATGGGCACTGCCGAGGTCGAAAGCGCGCTGGTGCTCCACCCCAAGGTCGCCGAGGCTGCGGTGGTGGGCTACCCGCATGATATCAAGGGGCAGGGCATCTATTGCTATGTCACGCTCAATGCCGGCGAGGAAGGCAGCGAGGCGCTGCTGGCCGAACTGAAGGCGCAGGTGCGCAAGGAAATCGGCCCCGTCGCCACGCCCGACATCATCCACTTCACCGACGGCCTGCCCAAGACCCGTTCGGGCAAGATCATGCGCCGCATCCTGCGCAAGATCGCCGAAAACGAATTCGGATCGTTGGGCGACACCTCGACGCTCGCCGATCCTTCGCTGGTCGACCGGTTGATCGAGGGACGCCAGAACGCCTGATGCCATGACCGCAAGGATCGTCATTGCCGATGATCACCCGCTGTTCCGCAGCGCACTGGCGCATGCGGTGGGCAAGGTGTGGGAAGGCGCGGCGATCATCGAGGCCAGCACCGCCGCCCAAGCGCGTGCGGCGCTGGCAAGCGCGGGGGCAGAAGCCCTGCTGCTCGATCTGCACATGGCCGATTCCTCGGGCCTCAGCGTGCTGATGGATTTGCGTCAGGATTACCCCGCGCTGCCGATCGTGATCGTTTCGGCCAGCGAGGAACCGCGCGTGGCCGCCGCCGCCGAACAGCTGGGGGCAGCAGGCTTTCTCCCCAAGTCCGCCAGCCTCGATGCCATGCGCGAGGGGCTGGCCGCGGTGCGGGACGGCGACGGCTGGTTCCCGGCTGGCGGCGAAGCAGGGGCGGACGACGACCTCGCCCGCATCGCCAGCCTCACCCCCGCGCAGCGGCGCATTCTCGGCGGCATCCGGCAGGGCCTGCTCAACAAGCAGATCGCCTATGAACTCTCGATCTCCGAGGCGACGGTGAAGGCGCATATCACCGCGATCCTGAGGAAGCTGGGCGTGGGCAGCCGCACGCAGGCGGTGCTGCTGGCGGCCAAGCTCGACGTCGATCAGCCCGCGACCGGTCCTGCCAGCGGCTGATCAGCGCTGCGCCGCTCGCGCCCCTGTGCCAGCGCGGTTGCGATCAGGGCGCGCAGCGCTGCCGGCGATGACGGCTTGAGCAGCCGGTGGGCAGCCATCCGCGCCGCCGCCCGCTCGGTTTCTTCCGAGCTTTCCGCTGTCAGCAGGATCGCCGGCGGGCGCACTCCCCACAGGGTGCACAGCGTGGCATAGGTGGCATCTCCCCGCTCGGCTCCGTCGAGCCGGTAGTCCATGATCGCGATGTCGGGAGCCTCGCCGGCCGGGGCCTGCGCATCGGCAAGGCCGGCCGCGCAAGTCACCTCCAGGCCCCATTTGCCCAGCAGCGCCGCGGTTGCGGCGAGCGCGGCGGGATCATTATCGACCACCAGCACCCGCGCCATGCCCAACTGGCCGGGCCGGGCCGCCGGCGTGGGCGCAGCCGCAATTGCAGCCTCGCGCCGCCACACCGGAAGGGCGAGCGCAAAGCGGCTGCCGCGCCCCGGCACCGACGCGGTTTCGATCTCCACCCCCAGCAAGCGCCCCGCGCGCTGCACGATCGCAAGCCCGAGACCCAGCCCCTCGCGGTCGGTCGAGGCGCCGCGCTCGAATTCGCCGAAAATGCGCTCGATATCCTCAGGTGCAATCCCGCGTCCGGTGTCGTGCACCGCGATCAGCACCGCGTCCCCGCGCCGCCGAACCCCGATCAGCACCCCGCCTGTGTCGGTATAGCGCAAGGCGTTGCTCATCAGGTTGCGCAGCACCGCCGTGAGCAGCGCCCGGTCGGCCATCACCCAGGCGCTGGTGCGCGCTCGCTTCAGCCGCAGCCCCTTGGCCTGTGCCTGGAGCACGAATTCGCGGGCGATCTCCTCGAACAGCTGGTCAAGCGCGATCGCTTCGGGCCTTGCCACCACGCCGCCGCTGTCGAGCTTGGAAATTTCCAGCAATACCCGGATCAGCCGGTCGGCCGAAACGATCGATCCGTCGAGATCGGCGACCAGCTTTTCGAGCTGCGGTCGGCCCGCCACTTCCTCGCCCAGGGCCGATGCGAACAGCCGGGCAGCGTTGAGCGGCTGGATCAGATCGTGACTCGCCGCAGCAAGGAAACGGGTCTTGGACCGGGTCGCCTCGGCCAGCAGGGCATTGGCTTCGGACAGCTGGCGGGTGCGTTCGGCGACCTTCTCTTCCAGCGCCTGTTCGGCGCGGCGATCACTCGTGATGTCGGTATAGGAGGTGGTGTAGCCGCCGCCGGGGGTGGGGGCGCCAACGATCCTGAGCACACGACCATCGTGCTGCACCCGTTCGGTGCGATGTTCGGTGCCCGCGCGCATATAGGCGAGGCGGCGCTCCACCTGCGCGGCGATCTCGGCTTCGGGCAATGCCCCACGGGCAAGGTTGAAACGGATCAGATCGGCAATCGGCGTGCCAACCTGCACGAGGTGGTCGGGCAGGTTGAAGATCTGCTGGTAGCGGCTGTTCCACGCCACCAGCCGCATTTCGGCATCCACCAGGGCAACGCCCTGATCGATGCTTTCGATCGCGGTCTGGAGCAGCTCGCCCGAAAAGCTCAACCGACGGTGGGTTTCGTCGAACATGGCGACCACTTCGGGCAGCGGGATCGGATCGCCGCCCGCCCATGAGGCCACCAGCATCCGCGCCGAGGAGGTGCCGATCACGCCCGAAATCACGCGTTCCGCCATCTCCAGCACGCTGGCTTCGGCCGGATCGCCGTTACGAACGCCCAGGGGGCCGAGCGCGGCATCGGCGCGCTCGCGCCCGACGAACTGGACGAGCAGCGCGCGAACATCGCCCACGCGTTTGGCCGTGGCATGGCGCGGCACAGCGCCCGGCATCGGCGTGCCGACAAAGGCCGCCGCCTGCGCAGAATCGAGCAGCGAGGGGCGGGCGAGCGCCGATCCGAACCAGTAAAGCAGCAGGTTGGCGGCCAGGCTCAGCACCACGCCCGATACCAAAGGATCGGAATGGATGCTCACCAGCGGCGCGGTGCCGCTGGCTGCGGGCCAGATCAGCAGCCCCAGCCACAGCGCAAAGCCCGCTGTCAGCCCCGCCAGCATCCCGGCGCGGTTGCCGTGCTGGCTGACCATGCCCAGCACCAGCCCCGGCGCAAATTGCGCCGATGCGGCGAAGGCCAGCGTGCCCAGCCCGGCGAGATCGGTAATCCCGGCAAAGCCGCGGTAGAACGCGTAGGCGCAGGCGAGCAGTGCCGCGATCACCAGCCGGCGGATCAGCAGCAGGCGGGCGGCGATGCGGCTGCGGTCGCCGCGTCCGGCGAGCGCGCGGCGCAGCAGCAGCGGGGCGATCAGATCATTGGTGATCATGATCGACAGTGCCACGCTGGCAACCACGATCATGCCCGCAGAGGCGGAAAAGCCGCCGAGGAACACCAGCACCGCCAGCGCATTGTGCCCGCCCGCCAGCGGCAGCGCCAGCACGATGGTGTCGGGATCGGTGCCGGCCGGAAGCGTCGCAAGGCCGGCCAGCACGATCGGCACGATGACCGCGGCGGTGAGCGCGAGATAGGCCGGCAGCACCCACTGCATCGCCGGGCTGGCGCGTTCGCCGGGGGCTTCGATGAAACTCATGTGGAACTGGCGCGGCAGGCACAGGATCGCGGTTGCGGCAATCACGGTGAGCACCGCGAAGCGCGCATCGAAGGGGCTGTCGGCCAGCACGGCAG
This sequence comes from Erythrobacter sp., assembly GCA_046296035.1. Lineage (GTDB taxonomy): Bacteria > Pseudomonadota > Alphaproteobacteria > Sphingomonadales > Sphingomonadaceae > Erythrobacter. Next base: position 43,524 of record JBKBLZ010000002.1, read on the forward strand.
GGCGGGCAGGCCGCAGCGGGGCATCGCCTGTGAGCAAGATCCACAGGGCCAGCGCACCCACCGCCAGCAGGGCAGCAAGCTTGACCACCGCCTCGACCGCGATGGTCAGCACCAGGCCGGCATTATCGCCCGCCCGGTCTGCCCGGCGCGAGCCGAACAGGATCGCGAACAGCCCCATCAACCCAGCCACCAGCAGCACCAGTTCGTTGGCGGCGAGCTGGGCACGCAGGGTCGGATCGAGCGTGAGCATCGCCGCTCCCACCGATTCCAGCTGGAGCGCCATGTAGGGCAGGCTGCCGCAAGTCGCGATGACCGTCACCAGCGCGGCGATGCTGGCGCTCTTGCCATAGCGGGCCGAAAGGAAGTCAGCGATCGAGGTCGAATGCTGGGCCTTGGCCTGTGCGAGGATCTTGCGCAAGAGACCAAAGCCGAAGGTGAAAACCAGAACCGGGCCGAGATAGATCGGCAGGTAGTCCAGCCCGGCCGTGGCTGCCGTGCCCACCCCGCCAAAGAAGGTCCAGCTCGAACAATAGACCGCCAGACTAAGGCCATAGACGAGACCTTGATGGCGCCGGAGCAGGGCCGCCTGCGAAGGGAGCGCGGATGCGGCCCGATCCCGCCATGCGGCGAGCCAGAACAGCCCCGCCAGATAGATCAAGGCGGCGGCCAGCGCCGCTCCGAGCATCATGTCCCTACTCCCTCTCCCGCACGCCAAGCTACTGCAATCGGGCGAATGTGCAAAGGGGCGGCGCCCTTGCGGACACCGCCCCTTGTTTGCGACCCGTGGCGGGCTATGTCACTCGTCGATGTTGCGCCGGAAGGTTTCGGGCAGGAACAGCAGCCCCACCACCACTGTCAGCGCGCAGATCAGGATCGGATACCACAGGCCGTAGTAGATATCGCCGGTGGCCGCGACCATCGCGAAGGCAGTGGTGGGCAGGAACCCGCCGAACCAGCCATTGCCGATGTGATAGGGCAGGCTCATTGCGGTGTAGCGGATGCGGGTGGGGAACAGTTCCACCAGCAGCGCCGCAATCGGGCCGTAAACCATCGTCACCAGCAGCACGAGATAGGTCAGCACCGCGATCACCAGCGGCGTGTTGATCTCGTCCGGATTGGCCGCTGCCGGATAGCCCGCCGCAGCCAGCGCCGCCTTGACCTCGTCCTGGAAGGCGGTGATCGCTGCCTTGCGATCCTCGCCGGCAACCTTGGCCGGATCTGGGGCGGTAAAGCTTTGGCCGCCGATCCTGATCTGGGCAATCGCGCCCGGTTCTGCCTCGACCGCGGTGTAGCTGATCGCGCCCTTGGCGAGGAACGACTTGGCAATGTCGCAGCTCTTGGAATCGAACTTGTTCTTGCCGATCGGATCGAACTGCACCGAGCAATCGTTCGAATTGACGATCACGCTGACCGGCGCGGTCGCCTGCGCCTTGGCAAGCGCCGGGTTGGCGGCCTCGGACAGCAGGTGGAAGGCGGGGAAGTAGGTCACCGCCGCCAGCGCGCAGCCGGCCAGGATGATCTTCTTGCGCCCGATCCGGTCGGACAGCCAGCCGAAGACAATGAAGAACGGCGTGCCGATGGCCAGCGCCACCGCGATCAGGATATTGGTGGTCGCGCCGTCCACCAGCAGCATCTTTTCCAGAAAGAACATCGCGTAGAACTGGCCGGTGTACCACACCACCGCCTGCCCCGCGACCGCGCCCAGCAGCGCAACCAGCGCCCAGCGGCCGTTCTTCCAGTTGCCGAAAGCTTCCGAAATCGGCGCCTTGGAATTGCTGCCTTCGTCCTTCATCTTCTGGAAGACGGGGCTTTCCTGCAATTGCAGGCGGATCCACAGCGATACGCCCAGCAGCACCGAGGAAATCAGGAACGGCACGCGCCAGCCCCATTCCTTGAAGGCATCCTCGCCGATCATCGTGCGGGTGCCGATCACCACCAGCAGCGCGGCAAACAGGCCAAGCGTCGCAGTGGTCTGGATGAAGCTGGTATAAAGCCCGCGCTTGTTGTTGGGGGCGTGCTCGGCCACGTAGGTTGCCGCGCCGCCATATTCGCCGCCCAGCGCCAGGCCCTGGATCAGCCGCAGCCCCACCAGCATGATCGGCGCGGCCACGCCGATGCTGGCGTAAGAGGGCAGCATCCCCACCGTGAAGGTGGCAAAGCCCATCAGGCCCATGGTGACAAGGAAGGTGTATTTGCGCCCGACCAGATCGCCCAGCCGCCCGAACACCAGCGCCCCGAAGGGCCGCACCGCAAAACCTGCGGCAAAGGCCGCGAGCGCGAAGATGAACGCGGTGGTTTCGTTGACACCCGAAAAGAACTGGGCGGAAATGATTGTGGCCAGCAGGCCATAGAGGTAGAAATCGTACCACTCGAACACCGTGCCCAGCGACGAGGCGAGGATGACGCGTTTTTCCGTCCCCGTGGCCTCGTGATGCTTGGGCAGCGCGCCATCAAATGTCGTTGCCATGCTTGCTCTCCCGCTTGTGCGCTCGATCCCCTCGCGATCGTCGGGGCCTTTGCGCCCGCACGATCCCGCTCCTGTCGAGGATGGCATGGTCGCGCTTTGCCGGCCCGGCGAACAGCTAGACCTTGGTCGCATGGCAAGATGCAGGCGGCCAGACCTGCCGGCCCGCCGCCTGCAAGGATCGGCTACCGGGCCGCAGCTTCGGCTTCGGCCGGCGGGGGCGGCGGGGCCATGGTGTTGCCCTGTTGCACGCTCACCAGCGTGATGCCCTCGATCGTTTCGATCACCTGGCCGCCCAGCGCCTCGGCCGAGGCCTTGTCCGGGCAGCCCACGAGGATCGCGCTGTCGTCGAGATAGTTGGAGGTCGCCGCGCTTTCGCCCAGACGGCGGCACGGGTCACCGGCAGCGGGATAGCCATCACCGAACGCAGCGAGGCTTTCGGGGAAGGCGACGGGGGTGGCAGCCGCCGCGGGCGCGGGCGGATTGGCGGCGGCCTGTGCGGCGGCGGCGCGTTCGGCATTGCCCTTGCCGGTGTTGCCGCTGCAAGCGGCAAGGGCGAGCACGGAGGCGGCGGCGAAGATGGTGTTACGCTTCATGTTGGGGCCTTCCGTCCTCTGGAGTTGCAAGATTAGCCCGCGCTGCCCCCGGCTGGCAATCGGTTATCGGCGGGCATGCAAAAGCCCGCCGGAGCGCCAACTCCGGCGGGCCTTGCCCGTCCCTGCAAGGGAGCGGCGATCAGGCTTCGCGGGTGCCCGACAGCGGCATCGCTCCGAAAGCGCCGGCGTTGACGGTGCCGGTCAGGGTGTCGCCGTCGATGGTCGCTTCGCAATCGAGCGTCATCGGCATCGGCACGGTCATGTTCATCTTCCAGCTGATGGTGTTGCCGCTGATGGTGCCGCCGGTAATGTCCATCGCGCCGAGGCTGCCCACCAGCGAACCGCTGAAGGTATCGCCATCCGGAACCACGGTGAGCGTGCCGCTCTGGTCACCCATCGGGCTCTTGACGATGGTTTTGTAGGTACCTGCAACAGACATATTCAAACTCCCTCGGGTTGCGTGCTGGCCTTGCGCGACCCGGCACTTCCGGGTGCTTTACTTACAGCAATGTCAGCGCGCTTCAACCCGATTTGCTTGCTATCACGCCCAGGTTACGGCGTGCTTACTCCCCGGCCATCTCGCGCACTTCGACCGGCAGGCCGACCGCTTCGAGCTGGGGGGCGACCTTGGCCGCATCGCCAACCACCACCCACACGAAGTCATCGACATCGAGCGCCGCGCGCGCCGCGGCGTCGAGCGATTCGCGGGTCTGGCCCTCGTAGCGCGCGACCAGCGTCTCGTAATAGTCGTCCGGCCGGCCGTAGAGCGCATTGCTCTGAATCGCGCCGAGCACCGCGGGCGAGGTTTCGAAACTGCCCGGCAACTCGCCGATCTCGGCCGCGACGTTGCGCACCAGTTCTTCCTCGGTCACGCCCTTCTCGGTCAGGAATTCGCGGGTTTCCCGGATCATTTCGGCGAGCGAATCGCCGGTGCGGTCGGCCTGCACGCCGCCGCTGATGGCATAGACCACCGCATTCTCGTAGGTCTGCGGCCCGCCGCGCACGCCGTAGCTCCAGCCCTTGGTTTCGCGCAGGTTCATGTTGAGGCGCGCCAGGAAGTTGCCGCCCAGCGCGTTGTTGGCATTGGTGAAATCGGCCCACGCCGGATCGCGCGCGTCAAGATCGGTGCGCTGTGCGCCGAGGATGAAGCTTTGCGGCGAATTGGGGCGGTTGATCAGCACGATGCGGTTTTTCGCCGGCTGGCCGGCGGCAAGCGCCGTGAAATCCTTGGCCCCCTTGGGTGCGGCCGGCGCGGTCCAGTCGCCCAAGGCGATGTTGAGCGCGGTGACGATCTCGCTCAAAGGACGGTCGGAGACGACGAACACTTCGCCATTGTCCGGACGGATCCAGCTGTCCTTGAAGGCGATCAGATCCTCGCGGCTGATGGCCGAGATGCTCGCGATCGTCGAGACCCCGCCATAGGGCGCGGCGGTGCCGAACAGCTCGGTGCCGATCGCGCGGGCAGCGATCCCCTGTGGCGAGCGCATCTGCTGGCGAAGGCCGGTGATCGCCTGTGCCTTGACGCGGGCAAGATCGGCCTCGTTGAAGGCCGGCTCGCGCACGATCTGGCGCAGCAGATCGAGCGAGGGGGCAAGATTGCTCGACAGGGCCGACAGGGTGAAGCTCGACCGGTCGGCGCTGCCGCCCGCCGAGATCGACACCCCCAGCCGCTCGCGCGCCTCGGCGATCTGCTGCGCGGTGAGCATCGCGGTGCCTTCCTGGAACAGGCCCATGGTCATGCCCTGCAAGCCCTGCAAATCAGCCGGATCGGCCGCGCTGCCCGCGTTGAACGACAGCGTAACGTAGGTGGCCGGCACCGCATCGCGGTGGGCGTAGGTCACCGTCATGCCGTTGGCGAGCGTGGTGCGCTCAAGATCGGGAAAGTCGAGCTTGGCGATGGCGGCGATCGGCGGGGCGGGGCGCTTGAGCGAGACAGTGATGGTCTCGGCGGCGCGATCCCGCTCGGAAGCGTTGCTTTCGGCCTTGACCGAGGCGGCTTCCTCGTAGGCGGTATCGCGCGGGCCGGGTTCGAGCACCACGGTCATCGCCGGGCGGGTCATCCAGCGCGCCATGGCCGCCTTGACATCGGCCGGGGTAAGCCGCGCGAGCGCCTCGAATTCGCTGGCGTAGAAGGCCGGATTGCCGGCCAGCACCTTGCCTTCGGCCAGCGTCTGGGCCTTGCCGCTGAAGCCGCCGACCTGTTCCAGCCCGCGGATCGTGCGGGCCAGCGTGCTGGTGACAGCGCGGCGCACTTCGTCCTCGGTCGGGCCTTCGGTGATCATGCGACCCACCACCGCGTCTAGCTGCGCTTCGAGCGCGGAGAGCTCCACGCCTTCCTTGAGCGTCGCGCCGACTTCAAGCAGGCCGATGCGGTGGAAGGCCGAATTGCTGGCCGACACGCTCACCGCCACCTGGCCTTCGCGCACCAGTTCGTTGTCGAGCCGGCTCGATGCCAGCCCGCCGAGGATCGCGGCGCCCACGTCGAGCGCGATGCGATCCTTGCCGGTGATCCCTTCGACTGCCCAGTAACGGGTGACGCTGGTGGCCGCGACCTGATCCTTGAAGATCTTGCGCACCGGCGCGGCCAGCGTCGGCACGTCGGCCTCGGCCGGATCATTCACCGGGCCGCGCGCAATCGGCCCGAAATATTTTTCGACCAGCGGCCGGGCTTCGGCCGCCGAAATGTCGCCGGCAATCACCAGCGTCGCATTGTTGGGGCCGTAATTTTCGCGGAACCAGTTCTTCACGTCCTCCATCGAGGCGGAATCGAGGTCGGCCATCGAGCCGATCGCCTCGTGCTGGTAGGGGTGGCCATCGGGGAACAGGGTCTTGAGCACATCGTAAAACACGAGGCCGCCCGGCTCGTTGTCGCCCTGGCGCTTTTCGTTCTGCACCACGCCGCGCTGGTTATCGAGCTTCTCCTGCGTCACCGCGCCGAGCAGGTAGCCCATGCGGTCGCTTTCCAGCCACAGCGCGCGTTCGAGCGCCGGGCGCGGCACCGTCTGGAAGTAGTTGGTGCGATCGAACCAGGTGGTGCCGTTGTAATCGGTTGCGCCCATTTCCGAGAGATACTGGAAGTAGTCATCGGGCGCGTTTTCCGAGCCGTTGAACATCAGGTGTTCGAACAGGTGGGCAAAGCCGGTCTTGCCCGCCGGCTCGTCCTTCGAGCCGACATTGTACCACACCGTCACGTTGACGATCGGCGCCTTGCGGTCCTCGTGCACCAGCACGGTGAGGCCGTTGGCGAGCTGGAACTCCTCGTAGGGGATCCTGACCTGTTCCACCAGCGCCGAAAGATCCGCCGCAGCCACGTGGGTTGTCTCGGCCCCGGCGTGATTATCGGCCAGCGCCGGCGTGAACGGCGCGGCCAGCGTCAGGGCGAGCGCAGAAAGGCTCGCGGTGGCAAAACGATAGGTCATGAACTACTCTCTGCTGGAGAAACGGAACGACAGCGGGGCGAAGGCGCGCTCAGCGCGCACTGCTGACGATCACGCGGTAAGTGGCGTGCGCGCGCACGTCCTCGCGCCAGAAATGCACCGGCTTCAGCTTGTGTTCGACGAACAGCCGCATCTGGTCGTTGTAATGCTTGCTGTGGGGCCGGGTGCTGGCCGAACCGAAGGGCTGGACCGAGCGCGAGAACACCCGCTTGCCCGGCTGCCATTCGACCCACTGGATGAAGCTGTCGCCGTGCTTGAGGCTGAGCCGTCCGTCCTCGTCCACATCCCAGGTGGTCGCGGCGCGCAGGGTATCCGAGCCGCCATCGAGCGGCAGGTCCAGCCCGCCTTGCCGCAGCCGCAGCAGCGCGGCCATCGGCGGATCGAGCCGGCCGAAATGGGTCATCAGGTGATCGGCGGCGGCTTGCAGCTTTTCGGCAACATCGGGGAAGGGCTTGTTGTTGTAATCGGCCGACATGAAGTCGCGGATCATCAGCAGGGCAATGGCATCGGCCTTGCCCTTGCCATCGGAAGTGAAATCCCACGACAGCAGCAGATCGCGCGCCTGTGCCAGCCTGCCCTTTGCCTTCAGCCCTGCCAGCGCATCGAACAGCCGGGCGACATAGCCTGCGCGCTCGTAGCCGGTATCGTATTTGATCGTCTCGAGTGCCTTTCGGTCAAGCACGGCTGCCGCGGACAAGAGCCTGTAGGCGCGGCGCGAGCGGTTGGTCTGCTTGAGTTCGATCCCCATGACCGGTGAAAATGTCTGCGGGTCGAGATCGCTTCCGGCCCCCGCAGCGGTAAAGGGGGTGTTGTTCGAATTGTAGAGCCAGCCCGAGTCCGGGTTCACGATACGCGGCAGCGCGGCATAATCGACCGCGCCCTGCCAGATCAGCTCGGAACGGTTGCCCGGCAGCACACTGCGCCAATCGGCCTTCAGGTTCTTGGGCCGGTCGGGGATCGCGGCGTTGTAAACATAGGCGATGGTGCCGGTCTGGTCGGCGTAGATGAAGTTGGTCGAGGGAATCGCCAGCCGCGCAATCTGCGCTTCCCACTCGGCAAAGCTGGTCGCCTTGTTCAGCCGGTAATAGGCATCGAGCTGTTCGAGCCGCCCGATCCCGCCGTAGCGGACGGCGAAGGCACCCTTGGCGTTGCGGATCACCGGGCCGTGCTCCGAACGGAGCACCTCGCGCCGGATCGGCAGCACCACCGGGCCGAGCTTGACCGGCAGCGTCACCCACTCGCTTTCCAGTTCGCGCCATTCGCCGTCGAGCTTGTAGCGCGTGCCGCTCTCGTCGAGTTCGAGGCGGTAGATATCGATCATGTCGGGCGTGTTGACCGTGTTGGTCCAGCCCAGATGTTCGTTATGGCCAAGGAAAGGGAAGGGCGATCCGGGGAAATTCGCCCCGGCAAAGTGCCAGCCGTCACCGCTTTCGACCACCAGTTCATACCATGCCACCCCGCCGCGCAGGGGCTGGTGCGAGTTGGAGATAAGGGTGGTGGTGCCGCCGCCCTTGTGCGGCGCCACCGCGAAGGCGTTGGAGCCAAGGGCTTCTGCATCCTCGCCAAGCGGGAGCACCAGATTGCGCGCTTGCCTGGACGCGGGCGCGGCTTTGACAGGATCGGCTGCGGGCAGCGGCGGACGCGGGAAGCCGGGCATATCCGGTCCGTGCTCGCGGCGCAGTTCTTCGCCCGCCACCAGCGGGCCGATCACCCCGTCGAGGCCAAAAAAGAACGGCTGGCGCAGCGCAAAGCCCGCCGCAATGTCCATGCCGTTGACGGGAAACAGGCGCGCCAGCTTGACCTCGCCCGGGTGCTCTGCCGCGTATTGGTTAAGCCCCGCCGCATAGGCCTCGAACAGTGCGCGGGTATCGGCGGGGAGCCTCGGGTAATTGGCCTCGGCCGTGCCGCGCGCGTCGATCAGGTGGTAGACATAATCGACCTTGGCCCCGTCTTCGCCCGCGATCGCGCCATAGCGCCCGCGCGCCATCGCGACGACATCCTGCAGCGTGAAGAAATCATCCTCGGCATGGGCGATCGCGACCCCGAAGGCGGCGTCGGCATCGGTCTTGCCGTAGATGTGCGGTACGCCGAATTCGTCGCGGATGATCTCGGCGGAATAGGCCTTGCCCGCCGGCGCATTGGCCGCACTGGCAAAGTGCGGTTCCCAGGTGGCCAGCGCCGTGAACACCAGCAGGCCCGCCACCACCAGCGCCAGCGCGCCGCGCTTTACCCATGTCATTCCAGCACTCTCCTGCGCCTCGGCGCTCCCCGACGCTATCGCGTCGCGTCTCATTGCCCGCGTGCCGGGCGAGGTCAAGCCGCGCGCCCGCGCTCGTTTCGCCCTCTTGTGCTTGATCAAGGACGAACCCACCTCGTCGGGCAACAGGCCGATTGTCGTTTTTTGCGGCACAGGTTCTTGTGTTGCTAAAGTGCAACACTATCTGGACAGAGTAACCTTTGGAGGGGTTAGAGCCAATGAATCTCGAAAAGTTCACCGACCGGGCAAAGGGCTTCCTGCAAGCCGCGCAGACCGTTGCGATCCGGCTCAATCATCAGCGCATCACGCCGCTGCACATCGCCAAGGCGCTGCTGGAAGACAGCGAGGGCATGGCCGCCGGCCTGATCCAGCGCGCCGGCGGGCAAGCCCCGCTCGCCGCGACCGCGGTGGACGCGGGCCTCGCAAAAATCCCCGCAGTCACCGGCAGCGGCGCGCAGGCGACCCCGGGCCTCGATAACGACGCGGTGCGCGTGCTCGATACCGCCGAACAGCTCGCCGACAAGGCGGGCGACAGCTTTGTCACGGTCGAGCGGATGCTGACCGCGCTGGCCCTTTCGCAAAGCGCCGCCGGGGAGGCGCTCAAGGCTGCCGGGGTCACCCCGCAAGGCCTCAATACCGCAATCGAGCAGCTGCGCGGGGGCAAGCGTGCCGACAGCGCCAATGCCGAGGCGAACTATGATGCGATGGAGAAATACGCCCGCGATCTCACCAGGGCCGCGCGCGAGGGCAAGCTCGATCCGGTTATCGGCCGCGACGAGGAAATTCGCCGCACCATCCAGATCCTCGCCCGGCGCACCAAGAACAACCCCGCGCTGATCGGCGAACCCGGCACCGGCAAGACCGCGATTGCCGAAGGTCTCGCGCTGCGGATCGCCAATGGCGACGTGCCCGACAGCCTCAAGGGCCGCACCCTGATGAGCCTCGATATGGGCGCGCTGATCGCGGGTGCGAAGTATCGCGGCGAATTCGAGGAACGGCTCAAGTCGGTGCTCGACGAGGTCAAGCACGCCGAGGGCCAGATCATCCTGTTCATCGACGAGATGCACACCCTGATCGGGGCGGGGGCTTCGGAAGGCTCGATGGATGCCTCGAACCTGCTCAAGCCCGCCCTGTCGCGCGGCGAGCTCCACTGCATCGGCGCAACCACGCTCGATGAATACCAGAAATATGTCGAGAAGGATCCGGCGCTCCAGCGCCGGTTCCAGCCGGTCTACATCACCGAGCCGACGGTCGAGGACACCATCAGCATCCTGCGCGGCATCAAGGACAAGTACGAGCTGCACCACGGGGTGCGCATCACCGACGGTGCGATTGTCGCCGCGGCCAAGTTGTCGGACCGCTACATTGCGAACCGCTTCCTGCCCGACAAGGCGATCGACCTGATGGACGAAGCCGCCTCCCGCATCCGTATGGAGGTGGAGAGCAAGCCCGAGGAGATCGAGGCGCTCGACCGGCGGATCATCCAGCTCAAGATCGAGGAACAGGCGCTCCAGAAGGAGACCGACCAGAATTCAAAGGATCGCCTTGCCGCGCTGCGCGAGGAGCTGGCGAACCTCGAACAGCAGAGCGCCGAACTGACCACCCGCTGGCAGAACGAGCGCGACAAGATCGAGGCCGAAGGCAAGCTCAAGGAAGCGCTCGATGCCGCGCGGCTGGAGCTGGAACAGGCCCAGCGCGAGGGCGATCTGGCGAAGGCCGGGGAGCTGAGCTACGGGCGCATTCCCGAACTCGAACGGCAGCTTGCCGAAGCCCAGGGCCAGTCCGCCAACGCGATGCTGCGCGAGGAAGTGACCGAGGAGGATATCGCCGGGGTCGTCAGCCGCTGGACCGGCGTGCCGGTTGACAAGATGATGGAAGGCGAGCGCGAGAAGCTGCTCGACATGGAAAACATCATCGGCAAGCGGGTGATCGGCCAGGCCCAGGCGATCGAGGCCGTGTCCAAGGCCGTTCGCCGCGCGCGGGCGGGCCTTCAGGATCCGAACCGGCCTTTGGGCAGCTTCCTGTTCCTCGGCCCCACCGGGGTCGGCAAGACCGAGCTGACCAAGGCGCTCGCGGAGTTCCTGTTCGATGATGACAGCGCGATGGTGCGCATCGACATGAGCGAATTCATGGAGAAGCACGCGGTTGCCCGCCTGATCGGCGCGCCGCCGGGCTATGTCGGCTATGAAGAAGGCGGGGTGCTGACCGAGGCGGTGCGCCGCCGCCCCTATCAGGTGGTGCTGTTCGACGAGGTGGAAAAGGCGCATTCGGATGTCTTCAACGTGCTGCTCCAGGTGCTCGATGACGGCCGTCTGACCGATGGGCAGGGCCGGGTGGTGGATTTCAGCAACACGCTGATCATCCTCACCTCGAACCTCGGCAGCCAGTATCTTGCCAATCTGCCTGACGGGGCGGAGGTCACCACCGTGGAAAAAGACGTGATGGAGGTGGTGCGCGGACATTTCCGGCCCGAATTCCTCAACCGGCTGGACGAGATCATCCTGTTCCACCGGCTGGGGCAGGAACACATGGCGCCGATCGTCCAGATCCAGGTCGGCCGGGTGCAGAAGCTGCTCGCCGATCGCAAGATCACGATCGAACTGACCGATGCGGCGCTGCGCTGGCTCGGGCGGGTGGGCTATGATCCGGTTTACGGCGCGCGACCCCTGAAACGCGCCGTGCAGCGCTATCTGCAGGATCCGCTCGCCGAGATGCTGCTCGAAGGCAAGCTGCCCGACGGCAGCACGCTGGTGATCGACGAGGGCGACGGCACACTGGAAATGACGATTCGGTGACAACCGGGACGCGCCGCGCGTCCCGAAAGATTGTGACACGCGTCGCTCTCATTCGGTAAGCGGGGCGGTTTGTTGCGCACAAGCCGCCCTGTTTTTTAACAATCACAAAGTCACAAAGTAACAATATTTCTGGCGCATCCTGCATGCCGCGCTGAATGTGGGATTAACGCAACACCCCCGGGAAAAGTGCCACCCTTTCCCGCTGCGCTTTGACATCAAACTTACGCTATTGCACAAATTGGTCACTGCGGGGACTGACTTGGGCAACTATCGGATTGCAAAGCCGTTGCATGGGCCGATCATGTGGCGGGCAGGATGGTTGTTTCGCTTTCTCCGGTTATGACAGCTGGAGTGACCATGACAAAATTTCGGAACAATTCGCTGAGGGCGCTGGCCTTTTCTGCTTCGGCACTCGCTTTCGTGGTGGCTGGCCCTGCCTGGGCGCAAGATGCCGAACCGGCGCAGGCCGAGGAAGAAGAGCCTGTTGCCGTCACCACTGATGCCGAGGGCAAACCGGCGCAGGGCGGCAATATCACCGTCACGGGTTCGCGCATCGTGCGCGATACTTACAGCTCGATTTCGCCGCTCCAGGTGCTCACCACCGAAAACCAGCAGGCGGTGGGCGCGTTTGATCCGGCCCAGATTCTCCAGCGCTCGGCGGCTGCCGCCGGCACCCAGATCGACGCGACCTTCAACGGCTTCGTGCTGGACAACGGTCCGGGTTCCCAGACCGTCAACCTGCGCGGCCTCGATCCCAGCCGCACCCTGCTGCTGGTGAACGGCCGCCGCCTCGCCCCCGCGGGCGTGGAAGGTGCGCCGACCAGTCCGTCGGTCAACCTGATCCCCGCCACCCTGGTTGATCGGTTCGACATTCTGACTGACGGGGCTTCCTCGATCTATGGTTCGGACGCGGTCGCGGGCGTGATCAACATCATCCTGCGCAAGGACTTCGATGGTCTCGAAATCCAGGCCGTGGGCGACATCAATCCGCAAGGGCAGGGCGAAGATTACACCATCTCGGCAGCCTGGGGTAAGAACTTCGACCGCGGCGTGTTCGGCATCGGTGCCGAATATCAGGTGCGCGAGGAATGGAAGCTGCGTGACCGCGATTTCCTGCGCGGCTGCACAACCAATCTCGAAGAAGATGCCAATGGCAATATCTACCGCCTCGGCCTTGCCGATAACGCGGTGGTGCGCTCGCGCAGCAACAATGCGATCGGCGTCTCTCAAAGCGAGTGCACCATCACCGGCATTGGTGGCCGCATCTTCCAGCCCTATGCCCGCTTCGGCTCGGTCTATTTCCCGGCCAACGGCAACATAGCCAACTTCCCGATCGATCCGCGCACCGGTCGCCCCTTCCTGTGGGCAGAAAACACCAATGCGTTCGGGCGTGAGCTCGACATCAACGGCGATGGCATCCGTGATGTCGATTTCCAGAACGTCAACACCAACGCCAGCCCCGAAGAACTCGATCGCACGATCGTTTCGGGCCAGGAGCTGATCAACGTTTTCGCCTACGGGGAATACACCTTCCCGGGCGAAGCCAACATCACCCCGTTCTTCGAAGCGGCCTACACCCGCGCCGAGATCACCAACACCGGGGCCGGTCTGCCGCAGATCTTCCCCTCGGTGCCGGCGCAGAACCAGTTCAACCCCTGCAACTTCGTGACCAACCCCAGCGGGGTTGACTGCCGCTCGGTCGACAATGCGCTGAACGGCCTCACCAATGGTCGTCCGCCGGCGCTGTCGGTGGGTATTCCGCTGCCGACCACTCCGATCGTCTCGATCCTGGGCGATCGCAACAACTTTGAAGTCACGCAGGAACAATATCGCGGCGTGCTTGGTGTGCGCGGCGATCTGCCCTTCATCGGGTCGTCGTGGACCTTCGAAGTGGCGGGCACCTATTCGCGCTCGGAAGGCCGTTCGTCGCGCTTCGGCATCCGTGAAGACCGCCTGGCACTGGCTCTGGGTCTCGACCCCACCGCCGATTACGACGGCGACGGCGTGTTCGACAATGATGGCGACGGCATTGCTGACGATTACATCGATGATGTCGACGTGTTCTTCGGCAACCCGCTCTACATCGGCGAGTGCAACGTTGCCGGTCTGGCCAATCCCGGCGCTGCTGCTCCCGGCCTCGCTGCCGGCTGCGTCCCGGTCAATCTGTTTGCACCCAGCGTGATGACCGGCGCGGTCGGCGACTTCGCTACCCAGGCTGAACGCGATTACCTCTTCGACAACCGCAGCTTCAAGACCACTTACGAGCAGATCATGCTCTCGGCCTATGTCACCGGCGATCTGTTTGAACTGCCGGCCGGTTCGGTCGGGGTCTCGTTCGGCGGCGAGTGGCGCGAGGATTCGATCAATTCGCAGCCGAGCTTCATTGCCTCGAACGGCCTGTTGTTCGGGTTCTTCGCGGATGGCGGGGCCTCGGGTTCCAAGTGGATCCGCGAGCTTTTCGGCGAAATCGACGTGCCGCTGATGGCGGGCGAAACGATGGTTGAAGAGCTGACCGTCAACATCTCGGGCCGTCTGACCGACGAGGAGTTCTACGGCACCAATGGCACCTTCTCGCTCAAGGGCGGCTGGCGTCCGGTGGCGCCGCTGCTGCTCAAGTTCAGCTACGGCACCTCGTACCGTGCGCCGAACCTGCGCGAGAACTTCCTGCGCGGCCAGTCGGGCTTCACCACCCTGTTCGATCCCTGCGCGGTGCCCGATGCCGCCTTCGTCAACGGCGCCTATGATGCGACGCTCGATCAGCGCGAGGATTACGTGCTGGCGAACTGCCGGCGCGAGGGCCGCGATCCGACCCGTGTCGGCATTGATTCGGAAGGCCTGAACACGCTCGCGTCGGTCAGCGGGGAAATCACCCAGGGCGGTTCGCTCGACATCAAGGCAGAAACCTCGCGTTCGATCACGACCGGCTTCGCGTTCGAGGAAGATTGGGCGAGCAGCTTCCGCTTCGCTTTCAACTTCAATTACTACGACATCAAGATCAAGGGCGCGATCATCGAACCCTCGGGGCAGTTCATCATCAATGACTGCTACCTGCGCGAAGATTCGGCGCGCAGCGAGTTCTGCGACCGGATCGAAGTCAGTTCGACCGATCGCCAGCTGATCAGCGGGGTGCAGGCCGGCTTCCTCAACCGTGACCGGGAATCGGTGCGCGGGATCGATATGAATGCCACCTTCGGCTATGATCTGAATGTTGGCGGGGAAACCATCGGGCTTTCGCTCAACTTGCAGGCCAATCACCTGATCGAGCGTTCCAACGTCCAGCGGACCGGGGTCGACACCTTCGTGACGACCAACTTCACCGATCGCTTCGGCTTCCCTGACTGGACGGGCCTGGCGACCTTCGGCGCACGCTGGAACGATTTCCGCTTCACCTATCAGGTGCGTTATATCGATGCGATCGGCAACTCGGACTCGAATGGCGTGCCCTATCGTGACCGGATCCAGTTCGGTGATGCCTTCTCGCGCGGGCCGGACGGCACCACGACGATCTTCTCGCCCACCTGCCTCGGTCTCGGTTCGCCCAACGGCGTGGTCGCCGGTGACGGGATCTTCTGCCGCCCGGTTGGCACGGCGCCCGAATATTTCGAGCACACCACCTCGGTGCGCTGGGATAACGGCAATCTGCGCCTGATTCTCGGGATCCGCAACATCTTCGACGAAGCGCCGCCGCAGGTGTCGTCGCGTGCCGGGATCCTCCAGGTCTCGAATACCCCGATCGGCAACGGCTATGACCTCGACGGTCGCGAATTTTTCGGTCAGGTGCTGTACCGCTTCTGATCGCCGAATGATCTGAACTGACAAACAAAAGCGGCCTCTCGCAGCTTGCCGGGAGGCCGCTTTTTTGTTCTAATCGCGACCTGCGCCGCTGTCCGGGCCATCCCAAGGCGCGTCTGTGTCCTGTCCGATCTCCTTCTGGAAAAGGCATCCGCATGAAATTCCTCAAAACCCCCCTCATGGCTGCAATGGCCGGCGTGTCCGTGATCGGCCTCTCGCTTGCCGCTCCGGCCGATACCCAGGCGCAGGGCGCGGTGCCGGTCGATGTGTGGGCGCTGCGCGATGTCGTGAATGCAGTGCAGATCTCGCCTGACGGCAAGCACCTGCTGGTCCACAAGGTCGAGAGCAAGGATGGCGAATATCTGCTCGAGATCTACAAGACCGACGATCTGTCGAAGCCGTTCCGGCGGCTCAACGCCGATCCGATGGAAATCATCAGCGCGCAGTGGGTGAGCAATGATTTCATCTTCGGCAGTGCATGGCAGGTCAACCGCAAGACGGTGAAGGGCCCCGAACAGGACGTGCGCGACTACCTCGCCTATTCCTACAGCCTTGAAGCCAACAAGTTCACCCGCGTCGATGGCAATTTCGGCATCGAGAACACCCTGCCCAAGGATCCCGATCACGTGCTGATCAGCACTGGCTCGGCGGTGTCCGATCCGACCGGCGTTGATCCCGCCGCCGCCTTTCGGCCGCGCTCTTACTACAAGTTCAACCTCAGGACCGGCGCCCGCGAGCTGGTGTTGCGCACCGGTGGCAAGATCCGCTCTGTTTCGGCCTGGGATGACGATGGCAACCCGCGCTTCGCCGTCTCGCCCGACCTCGAAGCCGGCAAACTCATCTACTACTACCGCAAGCCGGGCGATGGCGACTGGACCAAGTTCCAGGAGCTCGACATCGAGGATCCCAAGAATATCTACCGGGTGCTCAGCGGTTTCCACGGGATCGCCGGCTTTGATCCGGACAATTCCAATATCGGCTACATCATCGACAATCCCAATGGCGAGGACAAGGCCGGGCTTTACGAGTTCGACTTTACCAGCGGCCAGATCGGCAAGAAACTGTTTCAGGCCGCAGATGCCGACGTGATGGGCATTCAGCAGCACTCGATCCCCGGCAATGGCAAGCTGGTGGCAGCGCGCTACCCGGGCGCAAAGATGGAGCGGTTCTGGTTCGACGAGGAGGAAAAAGCCCTTTACGAGGCGCTCGAACAGCAGATTCCCCACGCCTGGCAGGTGTCGATCAGCAGTCGTTCTCTGGATGGCAAGACGATGATCGTAACCAACCGCGGGCCGCACGATCCGGGCTCGTTCTGGCTGGTGAAGGACGGCAAGCTTGCCAAACTCGGCAGCCGCAATCCCCTGCTCAACCCGGATCAGCTCGCGGATGTGAAGTTTATCCGCTATCCCGCGCGTGACGGGCTGATGATCCCGGGTTATATCACCATTCCCAAGGGCAAGGGGCCGTTTCCGCTGGTTGTGCAGCACAATGGCGGCCCGGCAGTGAACGGCATGGTGAGCTATGACGAGATGGGCCAGATGCTCGCTGCGGCCGGCTACATGGTGTTCCACCCGGAAATCCGCATCTCCACTGGCTGGGGCCAAAAGCATTTCGATGCCGGCTACAAGCAGCATGGCCTCGCCATGCAGGACGACAAGGACGACGGGGTCAAATACCTGATCCAGCAGGGCCTCGTCGATCCCGAGCGGGTCGCCTTCTTCGGCTGGTCCTATGGCGGCTATGCCGCGCTGGTCGCTCTCAGCCGTGACGAACAGCTCTACCAGTGTGCCATTGCCGTGGCAGCGGTGGCCGATGCCGAAAAACAGTATCTCGGCCGGCGCGATCCTACCTTAAAGACGCTCGACGACTGGAACCGCCACCGTGGCGGAACCACCGTCAACCCGATCAACGAGGTGACGAAGGTCAACATCCCGCTGCTGATGGTGCACGGCGATGTCGATCGCCGCGTGATGTATTACCACATGAAGGATTACCAGAAGGCCTTCGAGGCGGCAGGCAAGACCGGTGAATTCATCACGCTGAAGGGCGCCGATCACTTCGGCAGCACCCTGATGTTCAGCCACCAGCAGCAGCTCTATACCAAGATGCTCGACTTCCTCGCCAACGATTGCGGCCCCGGCGGGCTGTAAGCCGGGGGCAGTGCCTGCGCCGGCGGGCAACGGCTCGCTTTCAGGCTTGTGCCCCCAGCCTTTTGCGAGCGCCGCGCCAACAGCGCCGGTCACGCCGCGCTGACCGAACCCACTCAGCGATCGCATGGGAGCATTGCACCAAGGCCATGGACAAGCCCGATATTCTCAAGGCGATTGACAGCCTCAATGCGCATGACCGCGCTTCGGCCGTGCGCCACATCATGGCCGAACTCCGAAAGGCTCCGCCAGACAGCAAGCGCTACAATGCAATTGCCCGCCTGGCGCAGGAAGTGGGCGAGCTTGACCTGGCGATCGAGGCCACCCGGCGACAAGCCCGGCACAATCCCATCGATGGCGCCAGCCAGCTCGCCTACCTCGGGCAACTTGCCCAGGCGGGCCGCACCCAAGCGGCACTTGAAGCGCTGGCCAAACTGCCTGCCAGCATGAAGGCCGATCCTGCCTTGCGCCATTTCCACGCCACGCTGCACAGCGAAATGGGCGATTTCGACGCGGCGGTGCGCGCCTACCGCGACGTGCTCGACGATGATCCGCGGGTGTTGCAAAGCTGGTTTGCGCTGACGATGCTGAAAACGTTTTCGCCAGGCGATCCCGATCTGGCGCAAATGGAAGCTGCCTTGCCGGTCGCCATGGCGGCAGAACCGGTGCTCAGGGCGCGGTTTCTCTATGGCCTTGGCAAGGCCTGGGCCGATATCGGCGATCTCGACCGATCGTTTGGCTATTACCATCAGGGTGCAGCGCTGATGCGGGCAGCG
This sequence comes from Erythrobacter sp., assembly GCA_046296035.1. Classification (GTDB taxonomy): domain Bacteria; phylum Pseudomonadota; class Alphaproteobacteria; order Sphingomonadales; family Sphingomonadaceae; genus Erythrobacter. The sequence continues at coordinate 61,788 of JBKBLZ010000002.1, forward strand.
CTGCCCTATCAGGCCGAGGCGCTCGCGCAGAGGGTGGATGCGATCATCGCCGGCTTTACCTTGCAGGCGATGCAAACGCTGCGTCCCTCGCACGAGCCAAGCAGCCGGCCGATTTTCGTGACCGGACTGCCGCGCTCGGGCACCACGCTGGTCGAACAGATCCTCGCCACCCATTCGCAGGTCAGCGACGGCGCTGAAACCAACCTGTTCAAAGCCGCAGCCATTCCAGCCAATTTCGACGGCATCGCCGGGGCACGAGCGTTCGAGCGGCGATTTGCCGCGCATCCCGACCCGTGGGGCGACATGGCGCGTGACTATCTGCGGATGCTCGATATGCGCTTTGGCGGGCAAGGGCGGGTGGTCGACAAGACGCTGGTGCAGTCGCAATTGCTCGGTCTGATCCTGCACGCCTTGCCCAACGCCCGGGTGATCTGGCTGCGTCGCCGCCCCGAGGATTGCGCGCTTTCGGCGTTCCGCTCGTTCTTTACCGCGCCGATCGCGTGGAGCTGGTCGTTTGCGGACATCGGCCATTTCTTCCGGCTGGAGGATCGCCTGTTCGCGCACTGGACGAAGGTGCATCCCGACAAGATCCTGGTGGTGCACTACGAGGAGCTGGTGTCGCGCCCGGAGGAGTGGATTGCCCGCATCCTCGATCACGTCGGCTTGCCGCACGAAGCCGGGCTTGAACAGTTCCACCTGACGCGGCGCAGCGTGCGAACCGCCAGCGTGCGGCAGGTGCGCGAACCGATCTCGACGGGACGGATCGGTGCCGCCGACCGGTATGCCCCCTACATGACCGACTTTCACTCGGCCTATTACGGCCGCTGACCCGTGATCCGCGCAGCAATGTGGCCGGCAGGCCACAGCCGGCCGTGCAGGCGGCAGCACACGGTGCATTGCGCGCGTTCGTGCAAATCTGCACGCGGCGTGTTCGTTTGTTGCACATTTGCAACATCACGTTTCATTTTGACGTCAAATGGTCTGCGATGCTTCACTTAGGTTTGAAGATACATCATTGGTAGAGACATGGCGGCTAGACGGGACATCTAGGCACATTCTTGGGGGCTGAGGGTCGGGCGCATTCCACCTGTCGGTTGGCCGCAATCCAAAGCGGCGCGAAGGCGTCTTTGTCATGGTGCCGTTGATTTTTTTGAGAAATCCTTTTCCGGATTCAAGGGAGTTGTTATGAAAAGCAAGTACGTCAATAGCCTGAAGAGCGCGGCGGCTCCGCTCGCCATGCTCGTTGCTGGCGTGGCTGCGCCGATGGCCTTCCCGGCCGTTGCCTTTGCGCAGGACTACACTGCTGGTGCGATCTCGGGGACGGTGACCGACGATAGCGGCAAGGCGGTCCAGGGTGCCACTGTGGTGGTGCAATCGAAGTCGACCGGCGCATCGCGCACCTCGGTGACGAGTGCAAACGGCAGCTTCCGTGTCACCGGCCTTGCGCCGGGGGCCTACGACATTACCGTGACCAGCCCGAACCATGCACCCTACAAGGCCGAGGCGGTTCCGGTGGCGGCGTCGCAGTCGGCATCGGTGAACATCGCGCTGGCCGCAATGGGCGGCGATGAAATCGTCGTGGTCGGGACTTCGATCATCAAGAATTTCGAAGGCTCCACCACCGGCATCAACATCGATGTTGCCTCGCTGGTGGAAAACAGCCCGATCGCGCGCGACCTGACCTCGCTGGTTCTGCTTGCGCCGGGCGTGTCGCGCGGTGACGATGGCTTTGGCAACCTGCCGTCGATCGGCGGTGCCTCGGTTGCTGAAAACGCCTATTACGTGAACGGTCTCAACACCACCAACTTCGACAACTACCTCGGTTCGGCGCAGGTTCCGTTCGAGTTCTACAAGTCGGTCGAAGTCAAGTCGGGCGGCTATCCCGCCGAATACGGCCGGGCCACCGGCGGTATCGTGAACGCCGTGACCAAGTCTGGCTCGAACGACTTCATGGCGGCGGTGCACCTCAACTGGTCGCCCAATTTCCTGCGCTCGGATGGCCGCGATCTGTTCAACATCGACAGCACCACCGGCGAGAGGACCAAGGTCACCAACCGCGCGGCGGATCGCCAGTCGAGCTATTCGGCGATTGTCGAGCTGGGTGGTCCGATCATCACCGATCGCCTGTTTGCCTATGGCCTGATCGAGTTTCGCAATCAGGAAAGCACGACCATTTCGCGCAACGCGGGTCTGGCCTTCCAGCGCAAGAACGATGATCCGTTCTACGGCATCAAGCTCGATGCTTACCCGGTGGACAACCACCACCTCGAATTCACCCTGTTCGATACCCGCAACACGACGCGCCGTTCGGACCTCAGCTATTCGGAAGTCAACGGTCAGCCGGTTCTTGGCCTGGCCGGCTCGGTGACCGATTTCAAGTCGGGCGGCGTCAACTATGTCGCCAAGTATACCGGCCAGTTCACCAACTGGCTGACGGTTTCGGGCGCCTATGGCCGGATGCGTGACCGGTTCGACAATATCGGTGTGGCCGGTGATGCCGGTGCGCCCTATATCCGCAACCTCTCGGGCACGACGATCAATGGCGTGCGCAATGGCGGCTTCTTCAACGGCCAGTCGGTTGCATCGATCGACTCCCCCTACAGCACCCAGCGCGAATTCTATCGCGCCGACGTGGATCTGTACTTCTCGGCCTTTGGTGAACACCACATCCGCGGCGGTTTCGATCAGGAAGACAACACCCTGTCCAAGGCGACCGTCCGCAACGGCGGCAATTTCCTGTTCAGCAACGGCTATATCTCGCCGGAAGCCTACAACCTCGGTCAGGGCGGTGCAGGGTTCCTGTATCTGCTGCGTCCGGGTGGCATTGTGGAACTCAACTACTTCAACAGCGGTGGTTCCTTCGATGCCCGCAACCGTGCGTTCTATCTCCAGGACGAATGGGCGATCACTGATCGTCTGACTGTCAACCTTGGTGTGCGCCGCGACGACTTCGAAGTGCTGAAGGCCGATGGTTCGAAGTATGCTTCGCTCAAGGATAACTGGGCGCCGCGCTTCGGCTTTACCTATGACATGTTCGACGATAACTCGGGCAAGCTCTACGGTTCCTACGGCCAGTACTTCCTGCCCTTCGCCAGCAACACGGCGTTCCGTCAGGTGGGTTCGGAATACTTCTATCGCCAGCGCTGGACCTACACCTCGTTCGACAACAACGGCGTGCCGATCCTCGGCAATCTGGTGACCACTCTGGGCGCTTATCAGGCCTCCTGCCCGGCGCCGCTGGTTCCCGGTGGGCCGACCACGAACTGCAGCGTGACCGGTCGCGGCAACGTCGCGGATTCGAGCGCGCTGCTGGCCGCCAACCTGAAGGCAACCAAGGAAACCGAATGGCTGATTGGTTACGAGCACCGTCTTGGTGACTGGCTGCTCGGGATCAACTACACCAATCGTCGCCTGAACACGACGGCCGAGGACGTGGCGATCGACGCGGCGGTGCTGGCCTATTGTGCCGATCAGGGCATTTCGGGCTGCTCGTCGACCTGGACCGGCTTCCACCAGTACGTGATCACCAACCCGGGCCGCGATCTGGTCGTCAATCTTGACGGTCTCGATGGCCGCCAGGTGACCTTCACCGCTGCCCAGCTCGGCTACCCCAAGGCGAAGCGCAAGTACGACGCTGTCACGCTGACTGCCGTGCGTCCGATGAAGGATGGCTACACGGTTTCGTTCAGCTATGTCTGGTCGGATACCCGCGGCAACTCGGAAGGCTTCGTGCAGTCCGACTTCGAGCAGGATGACTCGGGCATCACGCAGGACTTCGACCAGCCGGGCTTCTCGGACTTCGCCTACGGCAAGCTGCCGACGCACCGTCGTCACCGCTTCCGGCTGTTCGGCGGGATTGAGCTGAGCGATCAGTTCACCATCGGCACCAACATCCAGGTTGACTCGCCGCGTCCGCTGAGCTGCTTCGGCCACCACCCGACCGACGTGTTCGCGCGCGTTTACGGTGCGGCCTCGCGTTACTGCAACGGTCAGCCGAGCCCGCGCGGCACGGCGCAAAAGAGCGACTGGATCGCGAACTTCGACGTTTCGCTGCGTTACAACATGATGATCGCTTCGGGTCAGAAGGTTACGCTGCGGGCGGATGTGTTCAACATCCTCAACTCGGCCGGGATTCAGCAGCGCAACGAAATCGGCGAACTCGACTACGACGACACGCTGACCAATCCGTACATTCTCAACCCGAATTACGGGCTGCCGACCAGCTATCAGCCGCCGCGTTCGGTCCGTCTCGGTGTCGACATCGCGTTCTGATCCGGGTGATCGGGAAACCATCGAAAGGGGCGGGATTTCCCGCCCCTTTTTTGTTGCCGCCCGCGTGCCCGCGAGCGGCAGCCTCGCACCATCATTTTGGCCGCTTGATTTGCACTTTCAGCTTCAATAGGCGGGTCGTCGAGGGCCGGTGGCGATACGCAACCGATTTGCGCTGCGCGGGTCTGGTCTGACATCGTCCGACAACGGACTGCACAGGAGAGAGACATGAGCACTGCCTATATCGTCGAAGCGGTCCGTACTGCCGGTGGTCGGCGCGGCGGGCGCCTGGCCGGGGTGCACCCGGTCGATTTGCTGGCCAAGTCGCTCGATGCTATCGTCGAGCGGAGCGGGATCGATCCTGCGGCGATCGACGATGTGGTGACGGGCTGCGTCAGCCAAGCGGGCGAACAGGCGATGCAGGTTGGCCGCATGGGTGTGCTCGCCTCGAGGCTGCTGCCGCAATCAACGCCCGCCGTCACCATCGATCGCCAGTGCGGCTCGAGCCAGCAGGCGATCCAGTTCGCTGCGCAGGCGGTGATGAGTGGGGTGCAGGACGTGGTGATCGCCAGCGGCGTGGAAAGCATGAGCCGCGTGCCGATGGGTTCCAACGTCACGCTGCACGCAAAGGAAGGGCTTTATTCCAAGGCAGCCGGCCTCGAGGAAAAGTTCCCCGGCATCAACTTCAGCCAGTTCATGGGCGCGGAAATGATCGTCAAGAAGCACGGGCTGACCAAGGACGATCTCGATCGCTTCGCGCTGTCGAGCCACGAAAAGGCCATCGCTGCGACCAAGGCCGGCGCGTTCGAACGCGAGATCGTGCCGGTCGCGATCGAAACGTCCGAGGGGCCGCAGCTGCATAGCGTTGATGAAGGCATCCGCTTCGATGCGACGCTGGAAGGCATTGCCGGGGTCAAGCTGCTTTCACCCGACGGGGCGCACACTGCGGCCACCTCAAGCCAGATCTGCGACGGTTCGTCGGCGGTGCTGGTGGTTTCTGAAGCGGCTTTGAAGGCCCACGGCCTGACCCCGCTGGCGCGCATCCACAACCTCACCGTTACTGCCGGCGATCCGGTGATCATGCTCGAAGAGCCGCTGTTTGCCACGGATCGTGCGTTGCAGCGGGCCGGGATGACGATGGCCGATATCGATCTCTACGAAGTCAACGAAGCCTTTGCCTCCGTCCCGCTGGCCTGGCTCAAGCACACCGGGGCTGATCCGGAAAAGCTCAACGTCAACGGCGGCGCGATCGCGCTCGGCCACCCGCTGGGTGCGTCGGGGGCCAAGCTTATGGCCACGCTCGTCCACGCCCTGCGCGCGCGCGGCAAGAAGTATGGTCTGCAAACGATGTGCGAAGGCGGCGGTGTCGCCAATGTCACCATCATCGAGGCGTTGTGATGCGTTTTTCGCCTGCGCTTCGCTGGCGAAAAGCTTCGCTCAAGCGCCGCGCGGGCTGATCTAATCCCCCTTACCTGAGAGGACTAACCAATGGAAGTTTCTGCCAATACCCCTGCCGTTGTCACCGGCGGTGCCTCGGGCCTCGGCGCGGCCACCGCGCGTGCATTGGCTGCAAAGGGCGCGAAGGTCGCGATCTTCGACATGAACGAGGAAAAGGGCGAAGCCCTCGCGGCCGAAATCGGCGGCATCTTCTGCAAGGTCAACGTGACCAGCGATGACGAAGTCGATGCCGGCTTTGCCAAGGCGCGCGCCGCCCACGGGCAGGAGCGGATCCTCGTCAACTGCGCGGGGATCGGCAACGCGATCAAGACCGCCAGCCGCAGCAAGGAAGACGGTTCGATCAAGCACTTCCCCATCAGCGCCTTCGATTTCGTGATCCAGGTCAACCTGATCGGCACCTTCCGCTGCATCGCCAAGTCGGCGGCGGGCATGATGACGCTCGACCCGCTCGACGAGAACGGTGAGCGCGGCGCGATCGTCAACACCGCGAGCGTGGCGGCCGAGGACGGGCAGATGGGGCAGGCGGCCTATTCCGCCTCGAAGGCGGGCGTGGTCGGCATGACCTTGCCGATCGCCCGTGACCTGATGGCCGAAGGCATCCGCGTCAACACCATCCTGCCGGGCATCTTCGACACTCCGCTGCTCGCCGCCGCGCCGCAGAACGTGCGCGACGCGCTGGCCGCATCGGTGCCGTTCCCCAAGCGCCTCGGGATGCCGGTGGAATATGCCAAGCTTGCCATGACCATGATCGAGACCGGTTATTTCAACGGCGAGGACGTGCGCCTCGACGGCGCGATCCGCATGGCCCCGCGCTAGAGCGGTTTGCGATCCGACTGCATCGGATCGGCCGCTCCAGACTTTTGTTTTACCGCGTTTTCCGAGCCGCCGGGTGTTTTCACCCGGCTCGACAAAGCTCTAAGTCTGCGCTGCCATCAGCACAACCCCGCCCCCCGCGCTACCTGGCGCTGGGGGCGCCCGTGTTTCGGGCACCCACCCCACCAGCCGGACGGCCGCTTTCCTTCATCCCGGCGCGCTCGTGAACGCGCCGGCATCGCTGATGTGCGCCCGGGCCAATCGCGTGCCCTGTCAAAATCGTCCGTCTGCGAGAGGCTTGTGTTCGCGTTCCGGACAGTGTCTCATGTGTCTCCAACAGGCCCGAAGATGAACGGCGCGGAGAGGAACCCATGAGCGACTATACCCAAATCATCCTCGACAAGGCGGACGGCATCGCCACCATCACGCTCAATCGTCCTGACAAGATGAATGCCTATACCCGCACCATGGGCGAGGAGATCATGGCGGCGATGGACGATATCGATGCCGATGACAGCGTGCGCGCGGTCATTTTTACCGGCAGCGGGGAGCGGGCCTTCTGCGCCGGTGCCGACCTCACCCCCGAGGGCGGCGGGCAGGTGTTCTCTGACCCGACCGAGGTGGCCGATCTGTCCGATCCCAAGGTGCGCGATGGCGGGGGCCTGCTGACCCTGCGGCTGTTCGAAAGCAAGAAACCGCTGATTTCCGCCTGCAACGGCGTGGCGGTGGGGGTGGGCGCGACGATGCAGCTCGCCATGGACATCCGCCTTGCCAGCAGCACCGCGCGTTACGGCTTCGTGTTCGCCCGGCGCGGGATCGTGCCCGAGGCCGCGTCGAGCTGGTTCCTGCCGCGCATCGTCGGCATCAGCCAGGCACTGGAATGGTGCTATACCGGGCGCATCTTCGATGCCCAAGAAGCCAAGGCTGGCGGCCTCGTGCGCTCGATCCACGATCCGCAAGATCTGCTGATCGCCGCGCGGATACTGGCCAGCGAGATTGCCGAGAACACCTCGGCGATTTCGGTGGCGATGACGCGGGCAATGATGTGGCGGCTTTCCAGCACCGATCATCCGATGGAAGCGCACAAGATCGACAGCCGCGCGATCTACCGCCTCAGCCGCGGGGCCGATGCGAAGGAAGGGATCGCCAGCTTCCTCGAAAAGCGCCGAGCGGTTTATCCCGGCAAGGTCAGCGCCGACATGCCCGACTTCTACCCCTGGTGGGACGCGCGGCCCTATGAATGAGGCGGGGCAAGGTCGGCTCGCAGGGTTTCTGCCCTATCAGCTCTCGATTGCGTCCAATGCGGTCAGCGATCTGATCGCCGAGCGCTATCGCAAGCGCTTCGCGCTCAAGATTGCCGAATGGCGGGTGATGGCGATCCTCGGCGATGCCGGCAGCATGACCCAGCGCGCGCTGACCGCGGCGACGCTGATGGACAAGGTTGCGGTCAACCGCGCGGTCAAGGTGCTCGAGGAGCGCGGGCTGGTGGCGCGGGCGGCGAACCCGGGCGACGGGCGCTCGCACCTGCTTGAACTGACGGGCGAGGGCCGGGCGATCCACGAGGAGGTGATGCCGCTGGCGCTGGCGACCGAGCGGGATTTGCTGAACGGCTTCTCGCCCGAGGATCAGGCGATGCTGCGCGACATGCTGGCAGCGATCCGGCTGCGGGCGGGGGAGCTGGCGCGGGGCCAGCCCTAGCGCCAAACGCGAAGATCCCGCCGCGCCGGACGTGGCGCCGCGGGATGGCGCGTGCGATCGTCGGCTACTTGCCGGCCATGGCACCGTTGGGGCCGAGCAGCGCGTCGCTGATGGAACAGGCAGCCGGGCCGAGAATGACGACGAACAGCGTCGGCAGGATGAACAGGATCAGCGGCACGGTCATGATCGCCGGCAGACGGGCGGCCTTCTCCTCGGCGCGCATCATGCGCTCGTTGCGGAATTCGGCCGAAAGCACGCGCAGCGCGGAAGCCAGCGGGGTGCCGTAGCGTTCGGTCTGAACCATGGTGGTCACCACGCCCTTCACCGCTTCGAGATTGACGCGGTAGGCCAGGTTGTTGAACGCCATGCGCCGTTCGTTGAGGAAGCTCAGCTCGATCGCGGTCAGCGCGAACTCGTCGCCCAGTTCGGGATAGGCGCGGCCCAGTTCCTTGGCGACGCGGTTGAAGGCGGCATCGACGGTGAGGCCGGCCTCGGCGCAGATCACCAGCAGGTCGAGCGCATCGGGCAGGCCCTTCTGGATTTCCGCGGTGCGCTTGCTCGCCTTGTTGCCGAGGTAGATTTCCGGACCCTTGTAGGACAGGATGATGGTGGCAGCAAAGGCACCGAAGCGGGTCATCGGGCCCCAGTCCGGCCAGAACTCGATGCCGTAGAGCAGCAGCGCGGCAATCCCGCCGAGCACAATCGGAGCAACCGCGCGGGCGACGATGATGAAATAGGCCAATTCCTTGTTGCGGTAGCCGGCGTGGGCCAGCTTCTGCTGGATGGCCTTGATCTGGCTGTCCTGCAGCACATTGAGCTTGCCGAGGTTCTCCTTGACCTTGTCGGTCGAGCCGGTGCTGCGCACCAGCCGGGTACGCTTCTTGGTGGCGGAGGTGACGATCCCCGCCTTGAGCTGCTCGCGCCGGGCTTCGAGCACCTTGACGCGCTTGGCCATCGGATCGCGGATGGTGACCGCAGCGTAGATCGCCAGCACCATCGCGAAGGCGGCGAGGCCGGCGAGCACGGTCCCGACCATGATCACGTCGAAACCGAGCAGCATGGGTCCGGAAGGTTGTTCGATCATCGTCTGTGTCCCGGATCAGATTTCGAAGTTGACCATCTTGGCCATGATGAACACGCCGATGCCCATCCAGCACAGGCCGCCAAGACCGGCCACGATCAGGCGATCGTCGGTGAAGAAGCCGCCGATATATTCGGGGTTCACCCACATGATCATGCCGAAGACGATGAAGGGCAGCGAACCGACGATATAGGCAGAAGCCTTGGATTCCGAACTCATCGCCTTGATCTTCAGCTTCATCTGGCCGCGCTTGCGCAGCACGTCGGCGAGGTTCGAGAGCGTTTCGGCAAGGTTGCCGCCGGTCTCGCGCTGGATCGCCAGCGTGATAGTGAAGAAGTTGAATTCGGGGATGCCGAGCCGGTCGCCGGTGTCCTGCAGCGCGTCTTCCATGGTCTTGCCGACCTTGATCCGGTCAACCACACCGCGGAATTCCAGACCGACCGGGCCTGGCACTTCCTGCGCCACCACGCCGAGCGTCTCGGTGACGGGCAGGCCCGATCTGAGGCCGCGCACCAGCAGTTCCAGCGCGTCAGGGAACTTGCTGACGAAGGCATTGGTGCGCTTGCTGATGAAGAAATTGACCACCAGGTGCGGGATCCCCGCGCCCAGGGCTGCCCCGATTCCGAGCGAGAGCAGCAGCGCGCCGCTCTGGATGAAGATCACCACCGCCACAGCCAGCGCGATGCCGATCGAGGCGTAGATGTACTGGCTGACCGTCCAGCCCTTGCCGGTCCGGTCGAGCCGTACCGCGAGGGCTTCAATGCGCGAGCCCGAGCCTGCGACCTTGTAGCTCTTGGGCTTGCGCGCAGCGATCGCGCGCTTGAACTGCGCGTCGACCTTGGCATCGACGCTTTCGGAGTGACGATAGCGCAGCGCCTGCATCCGGCGCTTCTGTGCCTTGGACGCGCCCGTGCCGGCAAACAGCATATAGCCGATCACCAGAACGGAGAAGATCACCAGCGTGATCAGCAGGGTCTGGAGGATGTCCATAAAATCACGTCCTGCCTTGTGCCGCGCGGCTGCGGCGCTCGTTCACTTGGGGTGGGGCGCGCGGGGGCCGGATCTGGCCTGGTCGCGCGCGCCGGCAGCATCATTCGTCGGCTGTCTCGGGTTCGGGCTTGGCCTTCTTGGTAAGCAGCGACTTGAAGTCGAACCCGCCGAGCAGCGACTTTTTCTCTTCACCGGAACCGGCCGACATATCCTCCGGATTGGCCCCGATGACCCGTTCAGCGATCTGGCGGATGGCCGCTGACGCCTTGCTGGAGCGATTGGCATCAACAAACACCTGACCCAGCTTGGCGGCATTCGAAGATGCCTTGAAGTCGTAGGGGATCACGAAATCCACCCTGCGTTCGATCGAGGCTTCGAAATCGGCCTTGCTGATCTCCGCGAGGCCCGGCTGGGCCTTGTTGACGACGATCATGGGATGCGCATGCGCGGCATTGGTCTTGAGCCACGACAGGATCCGGATCGCATCGCGCGCCGAAGCGAGCGTGAACTCGCAGGTCAGCAGCACGAGGTTCACGTCGGCCAGCAACTGCGGGAAGTTGATCAGCATGTTGCGCGGCAGATCGATCACGGTCATTTCGAACGCCTGGCGGAACTCGTCCTCCAGCTGCACGAAGGCCGCGCCATCGGTCATCAGCGGCTGCCCGATCGGGGCCTCGGCCGAGAGGATCGACAGGTTGTCATTGGCGCGCACCATGGCGCGTTCGATGAACAGCGGGTCGATCCGGCTGGGGTTCTCGATCGCGTCGGTCAGGCCGCGGCCCGGTTCGAGATCGAGCGCCAGCGCACCGGTGCCGAAATGCACATCCAGATCGAGCAGCGCGGTCGGCGCCTTGTGGGCCTCGCTGAACAGCCATGCCAGCGAGGTCGCGAGGGTCGAGGCACCAACCCCGCCGCGCGTGCCGACCACCGCAGTCGAGATGTGACGGCGCGCGCCATCCGCATCACCGCCCCTGGGAGCCATGAACACCGCCAGCGCCTGGTTGAGCGCATCGTGCACCTGCTGGGCCGACAGCGGTTTGAGCAGATAGTCCTGAATGCCGCTCGCCAGCAGGTCGCGATAGAGGCGCACGTCGTTGACCTGGCCGATAGCGATCACCACCGTGCCCGGCTCGCACACCTCGGCCAGCGCGTTGATGTCGTTCAGCGGATCGCCGCTTTCCGACAGATCGACCAGCAGGATTGCCGGGCTGGCGCTGACCGAGAGCGATTGCACCGCATGGCGCAGGCCGCCCTTGTTGCACTTTTCCGGGGCCCAGCCGAGCTCGACCACCACCGGACGGATCACGTCAAGCGCGTTGTCGTCGCAGATATAGGCCGCAAACGGATCACGATTTCCGGGCAAGCCCGATTTCCAGGGAGCATTCATGGCTTAGTTACCTCCTCCGCCGCCAGCACCGCCGCCGCCGGCGCTTGCATCCATCAGACCGCCCGCACCCGTCGGCGCGGCTTCGCGCAAGGTCGCGATCGCCTTGTTCGAGGTCGCGATGACGGTTTCGCCCGAGCCCTTCTTGCCTTCGAGCAGATCCTGCGGATCGGCCACCATCGCGGCAAGGTTGCTGTTCACCGCGCAGCCGAAGTTGGGGCTGGTGGCGTTGTTGTAACTCATGTCCGACCTGGCCGACCAGTCAGGGCAGCCGGGCACCATGGCCGAGGTGCGGGTGATCACCACGCGCGCCTGGCCGGGCGCGAGCATCCCGGCAGTGGCCGGAGCCACATCGCTGATCATCAGGCCATAACGGCCCGCGATCTCGCGGATCGCATTGGTCACGGCCGGGTTCTGGCCCGGGTTCTCGATCGCGATGCGATCACCGTAGCGCAGGTCCATCGTCTCGAACCAGCCGTTCAGGCGCTGCTGTTCGGAGATTGGCAGACCCGCCGAGCTGGTGGTCACATCGAGCGTGAAATTGATCCGCTCGACCACCGGCTGCTTGGTGCTGTACAGGCTCGTGTTGGTCGGCATTCCGCCGCAACCGGCGAGCCCCAGACCAAGCGTGAGCGCCAGTGCGAGGGCAGGCGCGCGGCGCAGCCGTCCCGCCATGCTATTGGGTCGTGCAACAGGCATTATACTCACCTTTCTCACGTTAGAGGCTGAAACCGGGGGCCGCGGCGCGGGCCTCGCGTTCGTCCTTGCGGGTTTCCTTGTCGGCCCGGCGCGGCTTTTCCGGCTGGTTCGGGACGATCGCGGCCGGATCGGCATCGCTCACCTTGGGGCTCGGTGCGTCAGGCTGCGAGGAGACCGGGCCGGGGCGCTGTTCGCCCGAGCGACCGGAATTGCTCTGGAAGCCGAGGAACTGCTCCAGCTCGCTCGACGAACGGTATCCGTCGGTCGGCAGCTTGATGTCCTTGGCGTCGACCGGCTTGACCAGATAGGGGGTGACGATGATCACCAGCTCGGTTTCGCCCCTGCGGAACTGGCGGCTGCGGAACAGGTTGCCGAGGATCGGCACGTCGCCGAGACCCGGAGCCTTGTCGAGCAGGTTCTGCGCGTTGGCGCTCATCAGGCCGGCGATCATGAAGCTCTGGCCCGAACCCAGCTCGACCGTGGTTTCGGTGCGGCGGGTGGTCAGCGCCGGCACCTGGAAGCCGTTCAAGGTGATCGAGCCCTGGCTTGACAGTTCGGAGACTTCCGGACGCACGCGCATCGAGATGCGGCCGTTCGAGAGCACGGTCGGGGTATAGGCAAGGCTCACCCCGAACTGGCGGAACTGCACCGTCACCTGGCCGAGGCCCTGCGCGATCGGGATCGGGAATTCACCGCCCGCAAGGAAGGTCGCGGTTTCGCCCGAAAGCGCGGTGAGGTTGGGTTCGGTGAGCGTGTTGACCAGGCCAAGGCTCTCGGACAGGTCGAGCGCACCGAGCATGTCGATGCCGAACAGCTTGCCGAGGCCCGACAGCGTGGTGCCGCCGGCAGAACTGACCGCCGGCCCGGCGATTTCGGTGCCGTCAGGCAGGATGAAGGCCGCCTGCGCGACATTGTTGCCGACCGCGAGCGGGCCTTGCGCGGTGTAGCTCGCGCCGCCGATCGGACGACCGGTGCCAACCCCGAAGCGGAAGCCGCCGGTGCCATCGATGGTGTTGAGGTTGCCGCCGATCTCGCGCAGCAGCGAGCGGCTGACTTCGGCAATCGTCACCTTGAGGTTGACCTGCAGCGGGGTCGCGGTGCGCAGCCGGCTGATCACGTTGGTGCCTTCCCCGGTGAAGGCCTGCACCAGCCGTTCGGCCTCGGCCGCGTCTTCCGGCGCGCCCACAGTGCCGGTCAGCAGCACGGTGTTGGTGCCCATGGTGGAAACGCTGATCTTGGCATCGGGCATCGCCAGCGCCAGCATCTGGTCGACGCTGCCGATGTTCGAGCCGACCCGGATGTTGGCCGAGAAGATCACGTCGCCGCGTTCGTTGCTGGCATAGATCGTGGTTTCGCCGCCGGCCTTGCCGAACACGTAGAGCTGGCGCTGCGACTTGACCTGGACATCCGCGACCGCTTCGTTGGCGACGAACACGTCGGTCATGTTGCCCGGCACGGTCACCAGTTCGCCGCGACCGATCGACAGGACGATTTCCTGCGAGGGCCGGACGACCTGCTGCGCGGTGGCAGTGGCAGTCGGCACGGCCGCAACCGGCGCGCCCATCACGGCAGCGAGCAGCAGCTTGGCTTTCAGGTTCAGTTTCATTCTGCGGCTCCCCTCGGGTTGGCCAGTGACCGTCGATTGCGACAGCGGATGGATCGGATTGTGCGTGGCCATCATCACTCCCCTCAGAAGCTCAGGGTCGAGGTGACGGCCTGGCCGCCGCGGCGGGTGGCCTCGCCCTGGGTGCGCAGCATCCCGCTCGCCGAGGCCTGCGGGCTGACCGGGATTTCCTCGGTCGCCTTGCCGCGGGTGACGCGCACGCTCGGGCCACGATAGACCGGCTGGCTGTCAACCTTGGCGGGCACGCCGGGCGCGGGCGGGGTGTACTGGGGCGCACGGCCACTGTCTTGCGGGGGCATGCTCTTGCGCTGGAAGCGCGAGACATCGCCGCCGGTCACGTAGGTTGTGCCCTTGTCGATCGGACGGGCCATCGCGGCCTTGAGCAGACGCTCTTCCTGCTCGGGGGTGGCGTTGTCGGGGATGGCGATATCGCCCGCGGCAATCGCCCGCTCCAGCTCGGCATCATTGTCCGCCAGCGAACGCAGCGCCAGGCTGAGCGTGCCGATGGTCTGGGCCACGGCGACCTTTTCCGCGATCTTCGGCGTCACTTCGAGCGTGACCGTGCGGAACGCGGTGACGACGGTCTTGCCGTTCTCGTCGGTGGTGGTTTCGGTGGTCTGGTCGGTGGCGAGCACCCGCAGGTTGCGGATCACGGTTTCGGCCGCCTTGAGATCCTGGCCGCTATCGCCGCTCACCGTCTGGGTCAGCACGAGATCGACGCGGTCACCGGGAAAGACAAAGCCGGCAACACCGGTCATCGCTGACACCGGCACGGTGATGGCGCGCATCCCCGGGCCAAGCGCTGCGGCGAGGAAGCCGCGGTCGCCCGGGCTAACCAGAGAGCCCTGGGTTACCGGTTCGCCCGCCGTAATGGGGTAGCGCACGACCGTGCCGAGCAGCTTGTTCATGTCGGCTTCGCCGTCGATGAAATAGGCATCCTTCACCAGCTCCTTCGGCCAGGGCTGGAAGCCCAGGGCATCGGCGGTGATGATCGTCCCTGCCGTCAGGGCGCGCTTGGCGACCAGCACGCGCGGTCCGGTAGGCTGCGCCGCTTCGGCTGTGGGGGCTGCGCCTCCGGCGAAGATGCTCCGTGCAGCAAAGGCCGTTCCGATCGCGATGATCAGCGCGCCGATCAGCAGAACCAGTTTCTTCCTATCCATGGCTGAATTAGCCCCCTCGTAAACGCCCTAGGTTGGTTGGCGGGCAGGTATGGTTTCGATGCGTAAGTCCTGACTGGTTAAAATCAGGTTCATGGCGTGTTGGCCGCGAGTGCGGCGGCGGGAAAATAATTTGCCGCGAGCACCCACAGGCCGCCGAAGGCGATCGCGACGCCATAGGGAATCGCGAGCTTTTCACGCTGGCGGCGCATGATGTGCCACATGCCCATCACGATGGTCAGCACCCCGCCGGCCAGCGCCATGATCACCAGCAATTGCCCGAACATCTCGGGGCGCACCCACAGCGCGAGCACGGTCAGCAGCTTGACATCGCCGCCGCCCATCATCTTCATGGCGAACAGCCCGGCCAGCAGCACGAAGGCGGCGAGCGCCACCCCCAGCTGCATCGCCACATCGGGCCACAGCGCCAGGCCACTCGCCCACCAGAACAGCGGAGCGCCCAGGGCAATCGTGCCATTCAGCCAGTTGTCGATCTGGCGGCGACGAATATCGGTGAAGGCCGCAAAGAGCAGCGCGATTGCCAAGGCAATCAGCAGTCCGTAGTGAATGGTGGTCGTCAACATCGTGCCCCCGAAGTTGCCCTGCGCAATTCGCGCCGCGGTGCTTCATGGGGCCGTGCTACAGGCACTTGCTTACCAAAAAGTAACCAAGCTCGGAGGCTCCAGATTCACGACAATCGCGACATTGCGGCAATCGATCGCAGAGCCATTCCGCCAGCCGCGCGCGAGAGCGTGTGGCACGCCGCCGATGGTCATGGCTTGCGCCGGATCGACTGGCCTGGTGCCGCTATCCCGCCGCGCGGCTCGATCCTGTTTCTGCCGGGGCGCGGCGACTTTTATGAAAAATATCTCGAAACGCTGGAGGAATGGCACCGCGCCGGCTGGCGGGTGACGGCGGCCGACTGGCGCGGGCAGGCCGGTTCGGGGCGGCTGGGCAGGGATGCGGTGACCGGCCATGTCGAGGATTTCGCGATCTGGATCGATGATCTCGCCGCGCTGTGGGCGGACTGGGCGGCACAAACGCCCGGGCCGCACGTGCTCGCGGGGCATTCGATGGGCGGGCACCTCGTGATGCGGGCGCTGGTCGAACACCGGGTTTGCCCGGACGCGGTGGTGCTCAGCGCGCCGATGATCGGGGTCAACGGCCCGCCGTTGCCGCTGGCGGTGCTGCACGCGGCCGCGCGGTTGATGTGTGCCCTTGGCGATCCGCTGCGGCAGGCGTGGAAATGGAGCGAGAAGCCGGGCGAACTGCCCGCCGGCCGGGCCACGCTGCTCACCCATGATCCGGATCGCTATGCCGACGAGCAATGGTGGCGTGACCATCGTCCCGAACTGGTGATGGGGCCGGCAAGCTGGCGCTGGGTCGAGCGGGCCTATGCCTCTGCGCGCCTGATCGAGGCGCCCGGAGCGGTCGAGGCGGTGACAGTACCGGTGCTGATCCTTTCCACCAGCGCTGACAAGCTGGTGAGCCACGCCGCTGCACTGCGCACTGCGCGCCGTCTGCCGCATGGCGAAATGCTGGCCTTCGGGCCGGAGGCCGCGCACGAACTGCTGCGCGAGGCCGATCCGGTGAGAGGCCGCGCGATGGCGGCGATTGCCGAGTTTCTCGACCGGGTGGTGCCGGCCCGATGAGCTATGATTTCGCCGTGATCGGGGCCGGGATGGCGGGCGCGAGCATCGCGGCCGAACTCGCGCCCCATGCCCGCGTGCTGCTGCTCGAGGCCGAGGATAGGCCGGGCTACCACGCCACCGGGCGTTCGGCCGCGTTCTGGGACGAATGCTATGGCGGCCCCGGCGTCGTGCCGCTGACGCTCGCTTCCGGCCCCTATCTGCGCGAGCACGGTTTTCTCACGACCCGCGGCGCGCTCCATCTCGCGCGGGCCGAGGACATGGCCGCGCTCGACGAATTCTTCGCCACCTTTGCCGGCACCGGGGTGACGATCGAGCGGCTCGATCGCGCCGCAATCGCAGCGCGTGTGCCGGGCGTGCGGCCCGAATGGTGCGCGGCGGTGCACGAACCGGGCTGCGCCGATATCGACGTGGCGGGGTTGCACCAGCACTACCTGGCCGCCGCGCGCCGGGGCGGGGCGCTGATCGTGTGCCGCGCGAGGGCCGAACGGCTCGAGCGCAGCGGCAATGGCTGGCGCATCGTGACAGCGGCGGGGGCGGAATATCACGCCGCGCGGATCGTCAATGCCGCCGGAGCCTGGGCCGATTCGGTGGCGGAAATGGCGGGCATCGCGCCGCTCGGCATCCGTCCCTACCGTCGCACCGTGGTGCAACTGCGGGTCGATCCGCCCGCGCCCGCTGATCTGCCGTTGGTGCTCGACATCAAGGGCGGGTTCTATTTCAAGCCCGATGGCGGGCGGCTGTGGCTTTCCCCGCATGACGAGACCCCCGATGCGCCCGGCGATGCTGCCCCCGATGAGCTTGATGTAGCGATCGCCATCGACCGATTCGAACGGACCACCGAGTGGCGCATCGCAGCGCTCGAGCGGCGCTGGGCGGGCCTCAGGAGCTTCGCACCCGACCGGCTGCCGGTTTATGGCCCCGACTCTGCCGACAGCAGCTTCTTCTGGTTTGCCGGACAGGGTGGTTTCGGCATCCAGACGGCACCGGCAGCCGCGCGGCTCGCAGCGCAGATCGCGCTCGGGCTGGGGCCGGACGCGATGACCCGGGACATTGATCGGGCCGCCTATGCGCCAGCGCGCTTTGCCGCAGCGCTACAATCGGCCTAGGCAAGCGTGTGCCTATCTGGCATTTCCCTGATGTGGATTAACCACTTCAGGAGAGGATATCGATGGCCCACAAGTTTGAAATCTACAAGGACAACGCAGGCGAGTTCCGCGTCCGCTTCAAGTACAATTCGGAAGTGATGTTCTCGACCCAGGGCTATTCGAGCAAGGCCAGCGCGCAGAACGCGATCGATTCGATCAAGAAGAACGGCCCCGGCGCCGAGGTCGAAGACAACAGCTGAGCCTTCGAGGTTTGCGGCGGGTCTCAGCCGCCCGCTGCAAACCGTTCCGCCGCGGCGCTGGCGAGGGCATCGACCCGTTCGTTTTGGGGGTGCCCATTGTGCCCCTTGACCCAGTGCCAGGTGATATGGTGCGGGCGCGCGGCCTCGATCAGATCGTGCCACAGATCGGCGTTCTTGACGGGCTTCTTGCTGGCATTGACCCAGCCGTTGCGCTGCCAGCCGTGGATCCATTTCTGCATCCCGTCGAGCACATACTTGCTGTCGGAATAAAGATCGACCATGCACGGCTCGGTCAGGGCGTTGAGCGCCTGGATCACGGCGGTCATCTCCATCCGGTTGTTGGTGGTTTCGGCTGCGCCGCCGGAAAGCTCCTTTTCGTGCCGCCCCATGCGCAGCAGCGCACCCCAGCCACCCGGGCCGGGATTGCCCTTGCATGCGCCGTCGGTGAAGATTTCGACCCGTTTCATGGCTCATGCCCTAGGGGCGTAGCAGCGCATCAGGCAAGCAGGCCCGTGCCCGCCTCATCGTAAAACCGCCAGCGCCGGACGAATTGCATCGGATCCTTGCGGGTGACGAGCGCATCATCAGGGGTCTCCAGCCAGTCTTCCGCGCGGCTGGCAACGAAGCGCAAGGCGGCGCCCTTCGCCACCTCGGGAAACAGCGCGCGCTCGGCCGGTTCGAGCCGGCGGACGTTCTGATAGCCGTCAACCAGCGCCGCGCCGCAATCCGCGCGGTAGGCGTTGTCGCTGTCAAAGCACCACGCCGCATGGGTCACCGCCAGATCGAGCACCATCGCACCTGTGCAGGCGAAGTAGAAATCGATCAGACCGGTTACCGTGTCGCCCAGCATCAGCACATTGTCGGGGAACAGATCGGTGTGGGTCTGCGATAGCGGCAACCCCGACAGGTCGAGCGCGGCGGCGGCATGGGCGTGATCGCGCATTGCGGGCAAATCGGGGTGGATCGTCGCCAGCCGTTCTGCCCCGCAGGCATCAAGGATCGCCGCGCTCGCGGCAAAATCCATCGCATTGGCGCGCCGTCGCGGAAAATCGCGGGCGGCCAAGTGGAGCTGGGCCAACACCGCGCCCACCGCGCGCGCCTGCTGCGGCGTGGGGCGGGTGGGGGAGACGCCGGGCAGGAACTCGATCAGTGCGGCGGCCTTGCCCTGTTCCATCCGGAACGAGGCTCCCTCGCGATCGTGTATGGTGCGCGGCACCGGGCAGCCCTTGGCGGCGAGGTGATCGAGCAGATCGAGAAAATAGGGCAGATCGGCATAATCGATCCGCCGTTCGTAGAGCGTCAGGATGAAGCGCGTGCCGCTGCTGCCGCTGCCGGTGGTCTCGACCAGCCAGTTGGAGTTGGACACGCCTTCCGCAATGCCCTTGGCCGAGACCAGCGCGCCCACGTCATAGTGCGCGATCAGCCGCGCGAGGTCTTCCGCGCCGAGGTGGGTATAGACCGCCATGCCCGCCTTGCCTGTCCGCGCTGCCGGCCTATTCGGTCAGCTGGCGCGGTAGCTTGAACACCATCTTTTCGACCGTTGCGGTGATTTCCTGCTCGTTGATGGTGCGGTGCCCGGACAGCGCCGCGACCACTTCGCGCACGAGCACCTCGGGGGCCGATGCACCCGCCGTCAACCCCAGCGTCGCGACACCTTCAAGCCACGCGAAATCGATGTCCGAGGCGCGCTGGATCAGCTTGGCCGGGGTGCCGAGCCGTTCCGACACTTCCACCAGCCGCAGCGAATTGGACGAATTGGGTGCGCCGATCACCAGCACCAGATCGCAGTCACGCGCCAGTTCCTTGACCGCGGCCTGCCGGTTCGAGGTGGCATAGCAGATGTCCTCGGCCCGCGGGCCCGAGATATTGGGATAGCGCCATTCGAGCGCCTCGATCACTTCGCGCGTGTCATCCACCGATAGTGTGGTCTGGGTAAGGTAGGCCAGTTCCTCGTCGGAATCGAACGGCAGCTTGTCGACGTCCTCGATGGTTTCCACCAGCGTCATCTGGCCCGCCGGAACCTGGCCCATGGTGCCGATCACCTCGGGATGGCCCGCGTGGCCGATGAAGATGATGTGACGGCCCTTTTCGATCTGGCGTTCGGCCTGACGGTGAACCTTGCTGACCAGCGGACAAGTGGCATCGACATAGAGCAGCTTGCGGCGTTTGGCCTCGGCGGGGACCGCCTTGGGCACGCCGTGGGCGCTGAACACCACCGGAGCATTATCGGGCACCTCGTCCAGCTCCTCGACGAAAATCGCACCCTTCGCCTTCAGGCCCTCGACCACGTATTTGTTGTGGACGATCTCGTGCCGGACATAGACCGGCCGACCATAGCGTTCGAGCGCCTTTTCGACGATCTCGATCGCCCGGTCGACACCGGCGCAGAAACCCCGCGGCGCGGCGATCAGGAGATTGAGCGGCGGGCGGGCGGCGACCGATTCGTCGCCAGCGGCGGTATCGGTTGCTGGAAAGGGCGCGTTCATGACAACCTCTCTAGCGCTTTGCGCCGCGTCTCGCTAGGGCGTGCTTGTGCGCTCCTTGCACAGTTGGATCCGGTTTTTCTAGGACGGCCCTTGATGATGTTTCGCACCCGCGCCCTTCCTGTCCTTGCCGCGACGGCCGCACTGGCCGCCTGCGCCGGTGAAGGAGAACTGGTTCTCGATCAGGGTGTCGGCATTACCTCGGTGCTGAGCACCTGCCCGGCGGTCGGCATTCCCGACTATACCGGTGACATCACCATCTTCCGCAGCGGCGCGGATCGCAGCATGGCGAGCCTCGATGTCAGCGCGGCGATGACCAATCTGCGCACCACCTGCAACGATACCGGCGACAAGGTCTACAGCGAGGCGACGTTCGACGTGCACGCCCGCCGCACCGACACGCGCGGCAGCCGCACGGTGACGCTGCCTTATTTCGTGACTGCGCTGCGCGGCGGCAGTGCGGTGGTCAGCAAGCGCGTGGGACAAGTCACCCTGACCTTCGCCGACGGGCAGGAGCGCGCGATGGGGACGGCCAAGGTCGGCTCCTTCGTCAACCGTGCTGATGCCGTGCTGCCCGAGGATATCCGCGAGAAGATTACCCGCCGACGACGCCCGGGCGAAGTCGACGCGGCGCTCGATCCGCTGGCCGATCCCGAAGTGAAGGCGGCGATCGCCCGCACCCGCTTCGAAATGCTGGTCGGCTTCCAGTTGACCGAGGAACAGCTGGCCTACAACGTCACGCGCTAGTTTTTCTGCACGCCATCCGGGGCGCGAAATTCTCGCTCATGCGACCTGAAGGTCGCATCGCTGCGGGCGGCCGATCGGCCTTGCGGTGCCTTGGCCCCGGGCCAGTGCCATGCGCGCTGGTTTGGTTGTGGCCCTCCTTATCGTCATCCCGGGCTTGACCCGGGACCCCGCTTCCTTTTCTGCATTCGCGCAACACCGCAAGAGAACCCGATGACCAAGCCCAAGACTCTCTATGGCGCCTACTCGGCGCTGATCGAAACCGTGCTGAGCGACCTTGTCGGCGAGGGTGTGCTGCCTGCGGGCACCTCCTTCGCCAACGTCACGCTCGAACCCCCGCGCGATGCCAGCCACGGCGATCTGGCGACCAATGCCGCGATGGTGCTGGCCAAGGGCGCAGGGATGAACCCGCGCGCGCTGGCCGAGGCGATCACCGCCAAGCTGACGGCGCACGCGGCCATCACCAGTGCCGAAATTGCCGGGCCTGGCTTCATCAACCTGCGGCTCGCGCGCGAGGCGTGGCTCGATGAACTCGCTGCCATCGCCACGCTCGGCCCAGATTATGGCCGTTCCGAGATGGGCGGGGGCCGGGTGGTCAATGTTGAATATGTCTCGGCCAATCCCACCGGCCCGATGCACATGGGCCATTGTCGCGGCGCCGTGGTGGGTGATGCGCTGGCCGGCCTGCTCGAATTTGCGGGCCACAAGGTCATCAAGGAATATTATGTCAACGATGCGGGCGCGCAGGTCGATGTGCTCGCCCGCTCGGTGCACCTGCGCTATCGCGAGGCGCTCGGTGAGACGGTCACCATCCCCGAAGGTCTTTATCCCGGCGATTATCTCGTGCCGGTTGGGCAGGCGCTCGCCGCCGAATTCGGCGATGCCTATGCCGCCGCGCCCGAGGCCGAGTGGCTGATCCTGTTCCGCACCCGTGCGGTCGCGGCGATGATGGACATGATTCGCGCCGATCTTGCCAAGCTCGGTATCCGCCATGACCTGTTCTCCTCCGAGGCCGAATTGCAGGCCTCGGGCAAGGTCGATGCGGCGGAACAATGGCTGCGCGCGCATGATCTTGTCTATGATGGCGTGCTCGAAGCGCCCAAGGGCAAGGCCCCGCCCGAAGACTGGGAACCGGTCTCCTTGCCGTTGTTCCGCTCGACCAGGTTTGGCGACGATCAGGATCGCCCGATCAGGAAGTCGAACGGCGCATGGACCTATTTCGGCGCGGATCTCGCCTACCACTTCCAGAAGGCCCAGACCGCCGATGCCCTCGTCGATATCTGGGGCGCGGATCATGCGGGCACGGTCAAGCGGATCAAGGCGGCGGTGGCGGCGCTGACCAGCGCTGATGGCGCAAGCCCCAAGCCGTTCGAGGTCAAGCTGGTCCAGATGGTGCAGCTGATGAAGGGCGGCCAGCCGTTCAAGATGTCGAAGCGCGCGGGCAATTTTGTCACGCTCGCCGATGTGGTCGAGATGGTCGGCAAGGACGTGGTGCGCTTCACCATGCTGACCCGCAAGCCCGATGCGCAGATGGATTTCGATTTCGACAAGGTGGTTGAGGCCTCGAAGGACAATCCGGTGTTCTATGTGCAATATGCCCATGCCCGGATCTGTTCGACGCTGCGCAAGGCGGCAGAGGCCGGCCTGGCCCCATCGGGTGGCGCACTTCACCGGCTCGGCGCCGAAGAGCTGGCGCTGGTTGCCCGCGCCGCGCAGTTCCCGCGCGAGATAGAGGCCGCCGCGCGCGCGCGCGAGCCGCACCGGATCGCCTTCTACCTCTATGATCTGGCCGCCGATCTCCACTCCTACTGGAATCTCGGTAATGACCGGCCAGAAAAGCGCTTCATCGTGGAACAGGATGCCGAAGTGACGGCAGCAAGGCTTTTCCTTGCCAGCGCAATCGGGCAAGTGATCCGCGGTGGTCTCGGCGTGCTGGGCGTCGAGGCGGTAGAAAGCATGTGAGGGCCGGGGGCACGGGGTTTCGCCATGATTGATGCCGAATACGAGGAACTGGACGTGGGCGAAGACGAGCTTGATCTGGCCGATACCGACAATCTGCCGTGGCTCGAATCCGAT
Source organism: Erythrobacter sp. (assembly GCA_046296035.1). Lineage (GTDB taxonomy): Bacteria > Pseudomonadota > Alphaproteobacteria > Sphingomonadales > Sphingomonadaceae > Erythrobacter. The sequence goes on from JBKBLZ010000002.1 coordinate 85,261, forward strand.
GCGGATGACGAAGATGTTGGCGGGCTCGACATTGGCCAGATTCTTGGTTTTGCCGGTGTGCTGATACTGGTGCTGGCAGCGGTCGTGGGGGCGGTGTGGTATATCTCCAACCGCGCCGACTCGGCTGCTGTGGTGGCCGATGGCAGCGTGATCGAAGCGCCCGCCGGCCCGATCAAGGAACGTCCCGAAGACCCGGGCGGCAAGCGGTTTGCCGGCACCGGCAATGTCGCGCCGCTGGTGGGCGAGGGCGAGACCCGCGAGGCGGTGGTCGCCGCGCCGGCGGTGCCTGACTCTGGTGCGGCAACCCCTGCGCCCAAGCCGGCGCCGTCCGCCAGCGCGAGTGCCGCTGCGCCTGCCGCGCCGGCCGTGGCGGGGGTGGGCGTGCAGCTCGCCGCCTATGGCACCCGCGCCCGCGCCGAGCAGGGCTGGGCCGATCTGTCGCGCCGCACAGAGGCGCTGGCCGGGGTCAAGCACCGCGTGGTCGAAGGCAAGGTCGATATCGGCACGGTCTATCGCTTGCAGGCGGTGGCAGGCAGCCGTGCCGAGGCCGAGCGCCTGTGCGCCGCGCTCAAGGCCGACGGGCTCGATTGCCAGATCAAGTAATGGTGCCTCCCGGCAGGGCTTTTCCCCGTTCCGGATGGCCGCTCCGCTTGCCTGACGCGGGCTTCCTTGCGAACCTGCATGGATGATTCCGGCAATCTTCGGCCTTGGCGGCCCGCACCTGACCGCGGACGAGCGCGCCTTCTTCCGCGAGGCTGATCCGGCGGGTTATATCCTGTTCGCGCGCAACTGCGTGGACCCGGTGCAGTTGCGCGCGCTGACGGATGATCTGAGGAGCATCCATGGGCGCGACCGCCTGCTGGTCTCGATCGATCAGGAAGGCGGAAGGGTGGCCCGGCTGCGACCGCCGCTGTGGTCGCCCTATCCCCCCGCAGAGGCCTTTGCCCGCCTCTACGAGATCGCCCCGGCCAGCGCGATCGCCGCGGCGCGTGCCAATGCATGCGCGATGGGCCTGGAACTGGCGGCGATGGGCATCACGGTCGATTATCACCCGCCGCTCGATCTGAGGGTGCCGGGCGCGCACGAGGTGATCGGTGATCGCGCATTCGGGGCGGATCCGATGCAGGTCGCCGCGCTTGGGCGCGCGGTGCTCGAAGGCCTGGCCGCAGGCGGCGTGACCGGCTGCATCAAGCACATGCCCGGCCATGGGCGCAGCGATCTCGATACCCACAAGGCGCTGCCCACAGTGACAGCCAGCGCGGCGGAGCTGGAGCATGACCTCGCCCCGTTCCGCAGCCTGAACCATGCGCTGATCGGCATGACCGGCCACCTGGTGTTCACCGCATGGGACGCCGATAACCCCGCGACGCTTTCGGCCACTGTCATCCGCGACATCATTCGCGGCAGCATCGGCTTTGATGGCCTGCTGCTGACCGACGATATCGACATGGAGGCGCTCGGCGGCACCATCCCCGAACGCGCCGCGCGCGCCCATGCGGCAGGCTGCGACATCATCCTCAACTGCTGGGCGAAGCGGGACGACATGGCGGGTATTTGCGCGGTGCTGCCGTCCATGTCCGAGACCACCGCCGCGCGGCTGGACCGGGCGCTGGCGGAGACGCGGATTGCGCCTTCGATCGCGCCCGAACAGCGCGAACTGCTTGCAACCCGCGATGCGCTGCTGGCGCTGACGGAGCAATCAGCGTGAGTGGCGGCGTGAACGCGGACGAGCCGTTCTTGCTGGCTCTGCCCGATGCGAGCGCCGATGAGGCCGCGCTGGTGCGCGGGGCCAAGCCGGGCGAGGAAGCGCTCTATCTCGCGCTCGACGGATGGGAAGGGCCGCTTGACTTGCTGCTTGATCTCGCGCGTCGGCAGAAGGTTGATCTGCGCCAGATCTCGATTCTCGCGCTGGTCGACCAGTATCTCGGCTATATCGAGCGGGCAGGCGCGCTCCGGCTCGAACTGGCCGCCGATTACCTCGTGATGGCAGCATGGCTGGCCTATCTCAAGTCGGCGCTGCTGCTGCCCAAAGAGGAGCAGGAAGACCCCAGCCCCGAGGAACTGGCGCTGCGGCTGCAACTGCGCTTGCAGCGCCTTGGCGCGATGCGCGAGGCGGCCGCAAGGCTGATGGCGCGCGACCGGATCGGGCGCGATGTGTTCCTGAGGGGCGCGCCCGAGGGTCTGCGCACGGACCGCAAAACCGTGTGGCGCAGCGATATGTTCGCGCTGATCCAGGCTTATGGGCAGGTCAAGGCGCGCACCGCTCCGCGCATCTACCACGTCGCCAACCGCCCGGTGATGACGCTTGATAGCGCATTGGAGCGGGTTTCGGCGATGCTCGGGGTGACGCTCGAATGGATGGAGATCCGCGATTTTCTCCCGCCCCATGCCTCGCCCGAACTGCGGCGCTCGGCGCTGGCTTCGTCCTTCGTGGCGGCGCTGGAACTGACCAAGCGCGGGCGGGCGGAACTGGAGCAGGACGGCGCCTTTGCCCCCTTGCGCATCCGCCGGCTCAAGGAAGGCGCGACCGTGGGAGCCGGGGCATGAGCACGTCGCCCGGCACGCTCGAACGCGCGATCGAAGCCACGCTGTTCGCCGCCGAGGAACCGATGAGCATCGAGGCGCTGGCCGCCCATCTCGGCGGTCCGGAGGCAGGCGATGTGCGCGAGGCGTTGTCTGCGCTCCAATCCCAATACATCGCGCGCGGCGTGCATCTGGTCGAGCGGGGCGGGCGCTGGCATTTCGAGACCGCGCCCGATCTGGCCCACCTGCTGCGGCGCGAGAAGGAGCAGGTGCGCCGCCTCAGCCGCGCCGCCACCGAAGTGCTGGCGATCATCGCCTATCACGAACCCGTCAGCCGCGCCGAGATCGAATCCATCAGAGGCGTGCAGACCAGCGCGGGCACGCTCGATGTGCTGATGGAGGCAGGCTGGGTGCGGCCCGCTGGCCGGCGCGAGGTGCCCGGCCGCCCGGTGATCTATGCCACCACACCCGAATTTCTTGACCATTTCGGCCTCGCCAGCCGCCGCGACCTGCCGGGTATCGACGAATTGCGCGCCGCCGGCCTGCTCGATCCGATCGACGAGGCGATGGAGGCGGCGCTTGACGGTATGGGACGGTTCGAGCCTGACGATGACGATCAGGAAGGGTCTGACGACGCGGATCGTTGAGGCTTTTGTCACCCGGATCGTCTCGCGGGTGGCATAGCAGCAGAAAGGCCCCTATATACGGCCAGCACACGAACAAGAGTCTTGGCTTATGCAACCCGGTATCTGGCAAATCCTGATCATCGCTATCGTCGTCCTCGTCCTGTTCGGACGCGGGCGCATCTCTGAGATGATGGGTGATTTCGGCAAGGGCATCTCGAGCTTCAAGAAGGGCATGAACGAGGCGGATCAGCCTGCGGCCAAGCCCCGGATCGAGCCGCCGGCTGCCACCCCCGCCGCGCGCGATGCCCCGGCAGCGGCCGAGAAGAACGACACCGCAGGCGCCTGATCGACACGCAGAAGGAGGCGGCGCGCCCGCACCCACCATGTTCGACATCGGCGCCGCAGAACTGCTGGTCATCATCATCGTCGCGGTCATTGTGATCGGGCCGAAAGATCTGCCTCTGGCAATGCGGGTGGCGGGCCGCTGGATCGGCAAGGTTCGGCGCGTGTCGGCGCATTTCCGTTCGGGCATCGACGCGATGGTGCGCGAGGCCGAGCTGGAGGACATGGAAAAGAAGTGGAAGGCGCAGAACGAGGAGATCATGCGCCGTTCCGCCGCGCTGACCGAGGCGGAGGCGGGCGCGCCGGTGATGACCGGCCCCCCTCCCGTCGATACCCCGCCCGCCGAACTTCACGCCGCCGAACCGGCCCCTGCTGCACCGGCCTGCGCAACACCGGCCCCCAAGGGGAGCGGCGATGTTCAAGGTTGACGATCTCGACGAGACCCGCGCCCCGCTGCTGGATCATCTGATCGAGCTGCGCACCCGCATCATCCGGTCGCTGCTGGCGCTGCTGGCGGGCTTCCTGGTGTGCTTCTATTTCGCTGACGAGATCCTTGGCGTGCTGGTGCGGCCGCTGCGGCAGGCCTTTCCGGAAGGCGAAGGACAGCTGATCTTCACCCGGCTGCCCGAAGTGTTCTTCGTGGAGATGAAGGTCGGGCTGTTCGCGGGCTTCATGCTGAGCTTTCCGGTGATCGCCAACCAGCTCTGGGCGTTCGTTGCGCCGGGCCTCTATGCGCGCGAAAAGAAGGCGTTTCTGCCGTTCCTGATCGCCACCCCGGTGCTGTTTCTGGGCGGCGCGGCGCTGGCCTATTTCGTCGTCATGCCCACCGCGTTCCGGTTTTTCCTCGGCTTCGGCGGCGAGGCGGGCGGATTGCAGGTGCAGGCGCTGCCGAGCGCGGACGATTATCTCAACCTGGTGATGCAGTTCATCCTCGCCTTCGGGATGACCTTCCTTTTGCCGGTGCTGCTGCTGCTGCTCCACCGCGCCGGGATTATCTCGCGCGCACAGATGGCAGGCGCGCGGCGCTATGTCATTGTCGGCATCTTTGTGATCGCGGCGATCGTCACTCCGCCCGATCCCGGCTCGCAGGTCATCCTGGCACTGCCGCTGATGGGGCTGTTCGAAATCTCGCTGCTGCTGATGCGGCTGCAAGAGCGCAAGGTCGCGGCAGAGACTGCCGCGCGCGCGGCCGAAGCAGCGGCGGGGCAGGCGGCGGAGTAATTATTCCCCTCTCACCTTCATCCCGCCGATCCACACCTCGATCACCCTGGTCTGACGAAGCTCATCGGGCGAGGCGAGCAGCGGGTCACGATCAATCAGCAGGAAGTCGGCGCGCTCACCCGGCACCAACCGCCCGAAGCGACCCTCGGCAAATCCGGCATAAGCGGCATCCGCGGTGAACCCGGCAAGCGCCGCCTCGCGGCTCACGGTCTGCTGCGGGAACCAGCCGCCGAAGGGCTCGCCCGCGGTATCGGTGCGGCTGATCGCGGCGGCCATGCCGGCCCAGGGGTCGGCCGGTTCGACCGGCGCATCCGAGCCGAACGCCAGCCGCCCGCCGACGGTCATCACGCTGCGCCAGGCATAGGCACCTTCGAGCCGGCCCGGCCCCAGCCTTGCTTCGGCCATCAGCCGGTCGGAGGTCTGGTGCAGCGGCTGCATCGAGGCGATAATGCCATGCCGCCCGAGCTGCGGCAGGTCCGCCGGATCAACGATCTGCGCGTGCTCAATGCGCCAGCGGCGATCGCCCTTGTAGCTCTCCGAAAGCTCCTCGATCGCGGCGAGCACCTCGGCGTTGGCCGCGTCGCCGATGGCGTGGACGGCGGTCTGGAAGTTGTCCATGCCCGCGCGGCTCATCAGGTTGCGCAGCTGACTGGGCGTGAGCAGCGGCAAGCCCTTGGTGCCCGGATCATCGTGATAGGGGGCCTTCAGCACCGCGCCGCGCGATCCCAGCGCGCCGTCGAGATAGAGCTTGATCCCGCCCATCCGCAGCTTGTCGTCATAAAGCCACAGCGTCGGCTCTGGCCCGGCAATGGTTTCCAGCGTTGCGAACCCGTCGGCATAGGCCATGATGCGGATCTGCAAGCGCCCGGCATCGCCGGCGCGGCGGAAGGTGTTCCAATCGGCCAGTTCGGTGCCCATGTCGGCGACCGCGGTGACCCCCTTGGCGAGCAGCACCTCCTGCGCGCGGGCAAAGGCGAGGTCGCGGTCTTCCGGGCGCGGGGGAGGGACGAGCTTGCCGACCAGCTGCACCGCATTGTCGATGAACACGCCCGCGGGCGCGCCCCTGGCATCGCGGATGATCCTGCCGCCGGCTGGATCGGGGGTCTTGGCTGTAACCCCGGCGGTGGTGATCGCCAGCGTGTTGGCCCAGCTCGCATGGTTGTCCGCACGTTCCAGCCACACCGGGCGATCGGCCACCACGGCATCCAGCTCGGCCGCGGTGGGGAATCGCCCGAGGCCCCACTTCTCCTGGTTCCAGCCGCGTCCGAGGATCCACGGGCGGCCCGGGTTCTCCTGGGCGAAGGCCTTGATCCGCGCCAGCGCGTCCTCGAGCGAGGCGGTGTCCGACAGATCGAGCGTCAGCGCGGCAAAGCCGATGTCCATCACGTGGACATGGGCATCGATCATGCCCGGCACCATCACCTTGCCCTTGCCATCGAGCCGGTAATCGACTTGCGGGCGTGCTTCGCCTCGGGCGAGGATCTGCACCACCTTGCCTTGTTCATCGAACACGAGGCCCGTGAAGCGCTGCACCTTGCCTGCCGTATCGATCGTCACGCCATCGACATTGTCGACCAGCGTGTCGGCCAGCGCCGGGGCGGCGCAGGCGAGCGCGAGGGTGGAGGCAGCGGCAAGCGTAAGGGCAAAAGAGCAGCGCATGGCAATCCCTGAATTATCGCGAAAATGGCAGCGGCCGGGTGCCTATCGCCTTAGCACCGGCTTGCCAACTTTCAGGCGCACAGCAATTCCTTTCATCGATTTGGTGCAAGCCCGATTGCCCTTGCGGCAACAAGCCTCTAATCGCGGCGCCATGATGTCCAGCCAGCCTGCAACCCTCAGCCCCAAGGGCGCCGCCGCTTCGCCGGCCGACCTTACTCTCGACGATGTCCGTGCCGCTGCCGCGCGGATTGACGGCGCGGTGGTCAATACCCCGATGATGCATTCGATCACGCTGTCGCAGATTACCGGCGCTGATATCTGGCTGAAATTCGAAAACCTCCAGTTCACCGCCGCCTACAAGGAGCGCGGGGCCTTGAACGCGCTGCTGCAACTGAGCGAGGATCAGCGCGCGCGCGGCGTGATTGCGGCTTCGGCGGGGAACCATTCGCAAGGGCTTTCCTACCATGGCACCCGCCTTGGTGTGCCCGTCACCATCGTGATGCCGCGCACCACCCCCACGGTGAAGGTGATGCAGACCGAAAGCGTCGGCGGCAAGGTGGTGCTCGAAGGCGAGACATTCGATGAAGCCTATGCCCATGCGCGCAGGCTCGAAGGCGAGCTTGGCCTCACCTTCGTCCACCCCTTCGATGATCCGCACGTCGCGGCGGGCGCGGGCACGGTGGCGCTGGAAATGTTCGGCGTGAAGGACGATCTCGACTGCATTGTCACCCCGATCGGTGGGGGCGGGCTGATTTCGGGCATGGCGACCGTCGCCAAGGCGCTCAACCCCGGAATTGATGTGGTCGGCGTGCAGGCCGCGCTGTTCCCCTCGATGTTCGACAAGATCAAGGGTGCGCACCTGCCCTGCGGCGGTGATACGCTGGCCGAAGGCATCGCGGTCAAGCAGCCGGGCGAGTTCACCGCGCAGGTGATCGCCGAGCGGGTGGATGACATCCTGCTGGTGGATGAACCCGCGCTGGAAAAGGCAGTGGCGCTGCTGCTGCAGATCGAAAAGACCGTGGTTGAAGGCGCCGGCGCGGCGGGCCTTGCGGCAGTGCTGAGCAACCCGGCGCGCTTTGCCGGCAAGAGCATCGGGCTGGTGCTGTGCGGCGGCAATATCGACACCCGCCTGCTGGCCAATGTGCTGCTGCGCGATCTCGCCCGGCAGGGCCGCCTCGCGCGCCTGCGGATCACCCTTCAGGATCGCCCCGGAGCGCTGTTCCGGGTGATGCGTTTGTTCGACGAGCACAACGTCAACATCATCGAGATCTACCACCAGCGCATCTTCACCACGCTGCCGGCCAAGGGCCTGATCACCGATATCGAATGCGAGGCCCGCGATGCCGAGCAGGTCGAACGGCTGGTCGAGGGCCTGCGCGCCAACGGCTACACGGTGCAAATGGTCGAGCTGGGCTGACACCGCTGAGACGCGGTTGCGCGCGGCGCGGGGTTTTGCAGCAGTCCGGCACCATTGTGTGCGGGTGCCTGTGCATAGCTGCGGGCTTTTTTCGCTCTTTCATGGTTAAGGGACTTTTACCGCAGGCCCCGTCCATGCATAAGTTTGCCTCACCACAAACCATCGTGATTCCCGCCAAGAGGACTTAGCCTGCCCGTGACGGCACCGATCCGTTTCCCGAGGTTCTTCGTGACCAGCCCGGCGCCGTGTCCCTATTTGCCGGGACGCAGCGAACGCAAGGTGTTCACCGAGCTGAAGGGTGCCCATGCGGATCAGCTCAACGAGGCACTCGGCCGGATCGGGTTCCGGCGCAGCCAGACGGTGGCCTATCGCCCGTCGTGCCTTGACTGCCAGGCCTGCGTCTCGGTGCGGGTGGTGGCCGATGCCTTCCGGCCCTCGGCCACGCAGAAGCGCGATCTGAAGCGCAATGATGATCTGGTCGTCACCGAATGCCGCCCCTGGGCAACCGACGAGCAGTTCGCGCTGCTGGCCGAATATCTCGGGGCGCGTCACCCCGATGGCGGCATGGCGGCCATGGACGAGCTTGATTATGCTGACATGGTCGAGCACACTCCGGTCACCACGGTGGTGACCGAATACCGTCTGCCGGGCATTGGTGGGCGGCCTGGACGGCTGGTCGGCGCCTGCCTGACCGACCGGCAGGGCGATGGCCTGTCGATGATCTATTCCTTCTACGATCCCGACCTGGAGGGGCGCGCCGGGCTTGGCAGCTTCATCATTCTCGATCACATCCGCCGCGCAGCGGCCGAGGGCCTGCCCTATGTCTATCTCGGCTACTGGGTCGAGGGCAGTCCGCGGATGCAGTACAAGGTCCGCTACCGCCCGCTCGAGCGATTGACGCGCGAAGGCTGGCAGGTGATGGACGAGACGGAACAGCAACGGCTGATCGCCGCGGCGATTGCGCCGCGCCAGCCGCAGGATGCGTCGCTGGCCGGCGCCCGGGGCAAGGATGGCCAGCCCGTCAAGTTTCCGGGAAGCTGATCTTCGCGATCTCCTGAAGCGCGGTCTGCATCTGGCAGCCGGATTGGGACAAGCAGCGGCGATGCTGGCGGTGCAACCTGCGCAGGCGCAGGATCCGCAGGCACCGCCGATAGCGGCAGCCGAACCGCAGGGGCATGACGACGCTGCGGCGCCTGCCGTGCCGCGCACGCTCGACGAGCTGATCCCGGCTGAAGCGCTGGACAATCCCGAAACCTGGGCAGCGCGGGGCACCCCCCAATCCGCCACCGATGCCGACGCCGTGCCTGCTGCAAGCGACGATCCCTTTGCCGAAAGCTTTGCCGATGTCCTGCCACCCCCGGCACCCGAATTGCAGCCGGCGCTCGATGCTGCCTTTGCCGACGTTTCGGTCGAGGTGCCTGAGCCGCTGCCTGCCGATCCCGAGGTGGAGGCGCTCGCCAGCATGGCCATACCGCTGACCGGCGAATTGCCCGCGCTGTCCGATGTGCCGGTAAGCGATACGCTGGTGCTGGGCTTTCCGGCTGCACCAGACGCCTTCCCCGAACAGCGCGAATTCCTCGCCCGGTTCCGCGAGCTTTCGACGCTGCGCCAGGGCGACGGGGACAAGGACAACGCCTTGCAGATCGCCGCGCGCGCGCGCGCCGACGAGGAACTGCTGGAGGAAATGCTGCGCACTTACGGCTATTACGGGGGCGATGTGGTGCGCCAGCTTTCGGGCGGCCGGCGCGCGCGTGAAAATGGCGAGAATGCCGCCAGCGACACCAGTGATGCCGCGCGCGCGCCGCGTGTGCGTTTCGATATCTTGCCAGGCCCGCGTTACCGCTTCGGGCGGATCGATCTCGGCGCGCTTGCGCGCTTGCCTGCCGCTGATGCCGAGCGCTTGCTGGCCGCCTTCGCTATTGCGGCGGGCGATCCGCTCTATGCCGACCGCATTCTTGAACGCGAACTGGAACTGCGTGTCGCGCTGGGCGAGACCGGCTATCCTTTCGCCATCCTTTCCGAGCCCGAACTGCTGATCGATCACGCCCGCAGCGAAGGCGATCTGACCCTGGCGGTCGATCCGGGGGGCAAATATGCCTTTGGCGGCGTGGTCAGCAGCGATCCCAGGTTCCTCTCCGGCCGCCACCTTGCGCGCATCGCCCGGTTCGCGGCCGGCGACATCTACCAGCACAGCCTCGAAACCGATCTGCGCCGCGCGATCATCGCCACGGGGCTGGTGTCGAGCGTTACCATCACCCCGCGCGAAACCGTGGCGCCTGCCGGTGGCGCGCCGGGTGAAGTGGCGCTTGATGTCGCCTTCGAGCGCGCCCCGGTGCGCACCATCGCGGGGGCGATCGGTTACGGCACCGAAGACGGGTTCAAGATCGAAGGACGCTGGGAGCACCGCAACCTGTTCCCGCCCGAAGGCGCGCTGCGGTTGCGCGGCATCCTCGGCACGCGCGAGGCGCTCGCCAGCGTCGGCGTGCGGCGCAACAATTTCCGCGGGCGCGACCAGATCCTCACCGCCGACGTGTTCGCCAGCGATATCGAGACACTGGCGGTGGAATCGCGCTCGATCGGGCTGCGCGGCACCTTCGAGAAGGTGTCGAACATCCTCTTCCAGAAGCCGGTCAGCTGGCAGGTGGGCGGCGAGCTGCTCTACACCGATGAACGCAACCGGCTGGCGCGGGGATCCAGCATTCCCCTGCCGCGCCAGACCTATCTGATCGGCGGAATATTCGGCAGCGTCACGCTCGATGGGAGCGATGATCTGCTCGATCCTTCGGGCGGATACCGCGCCACCTTCTCGCTCGCGCCAGAGGTGTCGCGATCCGAGGGTAGCAACAGCGCCTATCTTCGCGCACTGGCCGAGGTGGCCCATTACAAGTCGGTCGGCTCGACGGTCATCGCCGGGCGATTGCGCGCCGCGACCATCCAGGGTGCCGACCGCGCCCGGATCGCGCCTTCGCGGCGGCTCTATTCAGGCGGCGGAGGATCGGTGCGCGGCTATGGCTTCCAGGGCGTCGGCCCGCGCAATGATCGCGGCGAGGCGGTGGGCGGGGCGTCGCTGGTCGAGGCTTCGCTGGAAGCGCGGATCGACACCCCGCTGATGGGCGGCGCGATCGAAGTGGTGCCGTTCATCGACGCAGGGACGGTGAGCCTTGGCTCGGTGCCCGATTTCCGCTTCATCCGCGCCGGCGCCGGGGTCGGCATCCGCTACAAGACCAGCTTCGGCCCGATCCGCGTCGATGTTGCCACGCCGCTCAACCCGACCGAGTTCGACAGTCCGGTGGTGGTCTATGTCAGCCTCGGGCAGGCGTTCTGATGGACGAGACCGAGACCCTCGCCCCCCAACTTGTGGACGACAGCCCGCCTGCGCGCCGCAAGCGGGTGTGGGCCAAGCGGCTTGGCTGGGCGCTGGCGCTGCTCTTGGCGCCGGTGGTGCTGGCGGCGGGGTTCCTGTCCACCCCGATCGGCAAGCGCTTCATCGCCGATCAGATCGCCGCGGCCGCGCCGGCCTCGGGCCTGCGCTTCACGGTCGGCCGGATCGAGGGCGATATCTACCGCACGGCGAGTTTGCGCGATGTGCGGGTGAGCGATCCCAAGGGTGTGTTCCTCACCATTCCCGAAGTCGCACTCGATTGGCGGCCCTTGAGCTGGCTGTGGCACGGGCTGGACATCCGCGAGGTGACTGCGCGGCGCGGACGGCTGACGCGGCTGCCCGAACTGCTGCCCGGCGATCCCGACGCGCCGCTGCTGCCCGATTTCGACATTCGCATCGACAGGCTGGCAATCGAGAACCTCGTGATCGCCAAGGGCCTTGCCACCGCGCAGGCCGAGCGGGTCGATGCGCTCGCCAAGGTTGATATCCGCGAAGGCCGCGCGCTGGTGGACGCGCGCGCGCGGCTGGGCGCGCAGGACCGGATCGCGGTGTTGCTCGATGCCGAGCCGGACGGCAACCGCTTCGATCTCGAAGCCGATTACCGCGCCCCAGCGGGCGGGGTGCTGGCGGGACTTGCAGGCTTTGCCAATGGCTACGACGCGCGGATCGTGGGCGATGGAACATGGCGCAAGTGGCGCGGGACGGCGCTTGCGCGGCGCTTGCCGGCAGAGGGCGGCAAGCCGCTTGCCGGGCCTGCGGTTGCCGCCTTCCGAATCACCAACGACGCCGGCACAATCGGTGTTCTGGGGCGGGTGCGTCCCGGCCTTGTGGGCGAGGACCTGCTGGCCCGCGCCGTTGGCGCGAAGGTCGCGGTAGCAACGAGCTTCACGCTTGAGGACAGCATCCTCGAAGGCCGCGCCGCGCTGATCACCCGCGCGCTCGATCTGCGCGGGGCAGGGGTGATCGACCTCGCGGACAACCGCATCGAGGGTGCGCGCACCAGCGCCGCCTTGCGCGATCCCGATCTGCCGGGTGGAGGCTGGCGCTTCGAGCAGGCGCGCCTTGCCGCTGATGTCTCGGGCCGTTTGCGCGATCTGGCGATCGACCATCGCCTCACTGTCGGACGGCTGGTGGCGCAGGGGGTCGAGGCCAAGGGGCTGGTGCAGGAAGGGCTGGCGCGGTTCGACGGCAAGCGGCTGAAGCTGCCGCTGGCGCTCACGGCAGAGCGGATCACCACTGGCACCCCGCAGGCCGACCCGCGCCTTGTGAAGGGGCGGGTGACGGGCCTGCTGACCTATGATCTCGAAAGCCAGAAGCTTGCCGCCGATGCGGCGCGGATCGTGTTTGCCGGGCTGGACGCAACGCTCGCGCTGCGCGGCGACATTGCCGGCGGAGCCTATGCGCTCGCCGGCCCTGTCTCTGCCCGCAGTCTGAAGATCGACGGCGCGGGCGAGGTGACGGCCAATGCCAAGATCATCGCCAAGTTCGGCCCCGCCGTGCCGTGGAGCCTGCGCGCCAATCTCGCGGGCGTGCTCTCGAAGATCGGCAATGGTACCATCGTCAATCTCGCCGGCGAGCAGATCCGCTTCAAGGGCGCGCTCGGCATGGGCGCGGGCCAGCCGGTGATCCTGCGCAACGTGACCATCGCCAGCGCGCGGCTCAACGCACGGCTCGACAGCAAGGTGGTGCCGGGCAGCGACGGCACCCGCACCACGCTGGCGGGCAGCGGGCGGCAGGCCGATTACGGCCCCTTCACCATCGCTGCCGAACTGGCCGCCGATGGCCCGCGCGGCGTGCTGGTGCTGGCCAATCCCTATCCTGCGGCGGGACTCGAGAACGTGCGCATCGCGCTCGCCCCTTCGGCAGAGGGCTTTGCGCTCGATGTTGCGGGCGGATCGTTGCTCGGCCCGTTCGAAGGGGTGCTCGGGCTGGTGTTGCCCGAGGCTGGCCCGACGCGGATCGCAATCGCGCGGCTGGGCATCTACCGCACCAATGTCACCGGCGCGCTGGAGCTGGACGAGGCGGGGTTATCGGGGGATCTCGCGCTGGCGGGCGGCGGGTTAGACGGAACGCTCGCCTTCCGGCCGCAGGGCGGCGGGGCGATGGGCTTTTCGGTCGATCTCGTCGCGCGCAAGGCGGCCTTTGCCGGCCGGGTGCCGATCAGCATCGCCCGTGCCAGCATTGCGGCGAAAGGGCGTTATGCCAGGGGCGATACCCGCATCGATGCCGATATCAGCGGTGCGGGGTTCGAATATGGCGGGCTCTATCTCGCCAACTTCGCCGCGAAGGCCGACATCGTCAACGGCCGCGGCAAGGTTACCGGCGGGGTCGCGGGCGAACGGGCGGACCGTTTCGCGCTCAACTTCGATGCCGATGTTGCGCCTGACCGGATCGCCGCCGTCGCGCGCGGTCAGTATGGCGGCGAGCCGATCACCATGCCGCGCCGCGCGGTGCTGACCGCCGGGGAGGACGGTGGCTGGCGGCTGGCGCCGACCCAGATCGGCTTCTCGCGCGGCTATGCGCTGCTGGAAGGCGCGCGGGGCGGCGAGGAGACCGCGCTCGAGATCAAGCTGGCGCGGATGCCCTTGCGGCTGCTCGATCTGGCTGGTGCCGAACTCGGCCTTGGCGGGCGGTTGTCGGGGGTGATCGACTATCGCCAGACCGGCGATGCGGCTCCGACGGCGCGGGCGCGTGTCAAGATCGACAACTTCAGCCGTTCGGGGCTGGTGCTTTCGTCCAAGCCGGTTGGCGTGCTTGGCGTGATCGACCTGAACGGCGAGCGTCTGACCGCCGCCGGCCGCTTGACCGAAGGCGGCGCGCGGCTCGGCGACATTGCCGTCCGGATCACCGCCTTCCCGCCCGAGCGCGATTTCACGCAGAAGCTGCTCAAGGGCCGGCTCGACGGGCGGCTGATGTTCGACGGCGCGGCCGAAACCCTGTGGCGGCTGGCGGCGGTCGAAGCCTTCGACCTCACCGGCCCGCTGCGCCTTGCCGCGCGCGCCACCGGCACGCTTGCCGATCCGCGCATCACCGGCGCGCTGGCGACTGACGATCTCAAGATCACCAGCGCGCTTACCGGCACCCGCATCGATGCCGTGCGCGCGCGCGGGCGCTTTGCCGGATCGCGGCTCGAGTTGACCCGCTTTGCCGGTGCAACCCCGGGCGGCGGCACCGTAACCGGCAGCGGCATGGTCGACCTCGCCGGAATGAGCGCGACACGCGGTCCCGGGCTTGATCTGCGCGCCGCGGTGAAGGGCGCAAGGCTGCTCGATGCCAATGGCCTTGCAGCGACCATCACCGGCCCCTTGCGGATTGTTTCGAACGGGCGCGGCGGGACAATCGCCGGACGGGTCAGGATTGACCGCGCGCGCTGGGAGCTGGGCACTGCGGCCGAGGACTATGCCCTGCCGCGCATCGCCACCCGCGAGATCAACGCCCCCGATGGCCGGATGCGCGAGCGCGTCTCGGCCCGCGATGTCGCGTGGCGTTATCTCGTCAACGCCTCGGCCCCGGGCCGCGTGGCGGTGGAGGGCATGGGGCTGGAGAGCGAATGGAGCGTCGATCTTGCGCTGCGCGGCACGGTGGATGATCCGCGCATCGGCGGCACCGCGCGGCTGGTGCGCGGCGATTACACCTTCGCCGGAAACCGCTTCGAGCTGACCCGCGGACGCATCCTGTTCGACGAGAACGAGCCGATCGACCCGCGGCTCGATATCCTTGCCGAAACTGCGCGCAACGGCACCAATGTCAACATCGGCATCACCGGCAACGCCCAGTCGCCCGCGATCGCCTTTTCGTCCGAACCGGCGCTGCCCGAGGAGGAGATCCTCGCGCGGCTGCTGTTCGGCGGCTCGGTCACCTCGCTTTCGGCGACCGACGCGCTGCAACTGGCCGCCGCGATCGCCTCGCTCCAGGGCGGGGGCGGCGGGCTGGACCCGATCGGCGATCTGCGCCGTTCGATCGGGCTAGACCAACTGCGGATCGTCAGCGCCGATCCGCTGATCGGGCGCCAGACGGGTGTGGCGCTGGGCAAGAACATCACGCGGCGCATCTATGTCGAGCTCGTCACCGACGGGCAGGGCTACAGCGCGACACAGGTGGAATACCGCATCACCAGCTGGCTGGCGCTGCTCGGCACGGTCTCCACCATCGGGCGCGATTCGGTGCTGGTGCAGGTGTCACGGGATTACTGATACCAACGCCCGATGAGCATGAATCATCGGGCATTGGTTAAGCCCGTGCGGCGCTTGAGCAAATCCAGCGCGTGGATCGCGTCAGCATCGTAGCGCGATGGTATGAGCGGTGAGATAGAGTGCCGCTTCCGCCTCGCGGCGGCGCACCAACCCCTTCAGCACCCGGCCCCCGGCGCGGTTCCAGCGGGCAAATTCGCGCGCCGCGCCTGCCGTGTCGCCCTCGCGGTGTTTGCGCGTGAGGCTCGCGCGGCCGATCGCGCCGGTGTTGTAGTGGAAACTGACAAGCGCATCGAACTGCGCCTGCGATGTTGGCGCATCGCCGATCGCGGCGGCGACCTCGGCGGCGTAGCGTGCGAGATCCTCGGCAAGGCGCGCGTCGCACTGGGCCTGGGTCCACACGGTGCCCGGCCCGATCCGGCCGCCATGGACATGATCGCGCCCCGTCGCGCCCCAGCCGATGGTCCACGGGGCACCGCCGGTGCCGGGATCGGGATAGGCCTCGACCAACCCGTCGGTCCGCAGCCGGGCGCAGCCTTCGAACCGTTTGATCAGCGCGATGCCATCAGGGCCGATGGTGCGGATGGGCGGTGTGTTGGAGACGCATGAGGCACTGTCCCGGGAAGGAAGAGCGGGTGCCGCGCTGGCAGCTTCGACAGCCGTGGCAGGCGGCTGCGGATCGGCCGGGCGGGACTGGCCCAGCAGACGGCGAACAAGGGCAAGCAGCGCGGAGCGGGATTGTTGCGACATGGCACGGCACCTCGATGGCAAAGGACGAGGCACCGGCATTCAGCACAATCCGGGCGAGTAGGAAAATGGCAAAACGCAGTGGTGTGGCTGTGCCCGGGAACAGCACCGGTCAGAGCCATGGCGCGCCGCAGCCGATCACGCGGCAGCACTTAGAGCGTTTCGAGCCGGGTGGAAACGCCCGGCGGCTCGGAAAACGCGGTAAAACAAAAGTCTGGAGCGGCCGGTCCGATAGAATCGGATCGGAACCCGCTCTAGGGATGCCCGCGGCCAGCGCACGTCCCCGGTGCTTGCACTGTTCGCGATCAGAAGCGGTAGGTCGAGGTGGCCCGGATTACCTGCGCAGCGGCGCTGTCGCGGCCGATGGTGGTGTCGAAGCCCAAGCCCATCCGCAGCGGCCCGTCGCCGACATTGGCCGACAGTCCAAGCTCCACCCAGGTGTGATCGGCGCGGTCGAGCACGAAATTGGCGTTGGGGCCGATGCCTTGGGCAAAGTTCGCGCCCAGCAGCTGCGGGCCGTCCTCGAACTCCCACACCAGCTGTGCATTGGCGTTGATCTGCACCATCTTCGCCTGCTTTTCGAAATCGAAACCGAACCGTGCCTGCGTGCTCTTGAAGGTCTCGCGGTTCACCGCCAGCGCGGCGATCCCGCCGGTCTCGCGCACCACGCCGAGATCGACGCTGGCATAGCGTGCCTCGATCCCCGGCGAGATCGTGCCGATCCCGGTGGCGAGATCATAGGACAGCCCCACCGCGCCCGAGACCAGCAGATCGGCGCTCGACGAGGTCATGGTCTGCTCCGCGCCGAGGAACTGCACCGTGCGGATGGTGTCGAAACCCATGCTGCCCATCGCGAACTGGCCATCGAGCACCGGCCCATCGGCGAAATGGTGGCGCATGTAGAGCGAGACGGCGTAGGTGTTGCTGTCCACCTGTTGCCCCAGCGGCACCTCGGCCTCCAGCTGGCTGAAAGTGCCGGCAAGGCCCAGCATGGTGTGCTCGCCCGGGTAGAACTCGATCCCGCCCGACAGGAACAGGCCCGAGATCTCGGTCTGCTGCACAAAGCCGGGGAGCGAATCCACATCGCCGCGCACAAAGCCGCCGGCGAGGAACAGCGCCACGTCCTCGGGCAGGCCTGCATCGCGCATCTCGCTGCCGCCGGCACCGCTCTGCAATGCCATCATATCCCTGCCGAGCGGCTGGCCGACCGGCGCGAGGCTCGCCTGCATCACGTTGAGCGGCGAACCGCTGACCGCAATTGTGCCGCCCGCCTTGCTGCGATCTGCCTCGCGCAGGCGCGCATCGTTGACGTTCTGCAGCAGGTTGAAGGTCTGCCCGGCGATTGAGCGCACCGCCTGCTCGCTCACCGGGGCAAGGCCGACGAAGGTTGCGCGGATGGTGTCGGGCGCGGCGAAGTCGAGCCCGTAGAGGCCCGCCAGCGCGGCGTTGGCGCGGTTCTGGTCGAACAGCCGGGCGTAGGCCGCCTGTACCGGATCGCTCTGGTCGATTACCGTGTCGTAGCTCGCTGCTGCGATTTCCATCACCACCGCGTTGTGCTGGTAGGTGAAGCGCTGGCTGAGGATCGCGGAGATGGTCGTGGCCTCGAACGTGCCCGTCACCCCGCCATCGGCGGTGAGGATGGTGTATTGCCGCCCGTTGCCATTGACTTGCTGGGTAAGCCCGGCACCGAGGCCGACTACCCCGCCGACATTGGCCTCATCGGTCACCGCGATCCGGTCGGAGGCGCCGGTGCCGGTGATGTCGGCAAGGAAGGTCGTGCCCGAGGCCATCACCAGATTGCCGTCGATCGTCAGCGTGCCGGTGGTGCCCATCGTCGCGGGCGAAAACACCCCGGTGATGCTGGTCAGGAACGGTGCGCTAACCGTGCCGGTGCCTTCGAGCATCCCGGCAAACAGGGTGTAGTCCCCGGCCGAGGTGACATCGCCATTGACGTTCACCCGCCCGCCAAACTGGTTGATGTCGATCAGCGCGGTGAGATCGCCCGCCGCCGCCACCGTCAGGGCGGCATTGCCGCGCACGGTCAGCCGGTCGATGGCGACCGCGCTTGAAAGGGTCGTGGTGCCGGTCTGGCTGAGGGTCACGTCGAAATAGCGCGGATCGACCCGCACCGTCTCGGTGGTGACAGCGTCGATGTTGTTGGGCACGAAGCCGGTCGCACCCGGCAGGCCGTTGGCAAGGGTCGGGGCAGGCAGGGTATCGCCCTCGGCGGCCTCTGCCCGAACCGGCGCCTGCGGCGCGCGCGCACCAGCAGCAGCAATGGCTCCGCGTGCCGCAGCGGGCAGCGCGATCTCGGCGCGGCTGGTGATCCCGGCAAGGTTCACAAGCCCGCGGTTGCTGGTTTGCCCGGCTGGCGGATTGAAGGTGTCCTCGACAACCCCGGTCGCCAGATCGACGCAGGCATCGCCCGGTTCCTCGAACTCGACGCAGACCGCGCCGTAATCGCCTTCGGTGCCGCCAAGGCCAGGCTCCGGCGTGGTCGGCAGACCGTTCACCGCCGCGCCATTGCCGTCGATCACACGGTAGGCCGGATCGAGCAGTGTCACCCAGTGGCCCGCATCCTCCCAGTTGCCGTTGCCAGCGCGCGCGCCAACATAGCGATAGGGGTTGGTGGCGACGATATACTGCCAGTGGAGCGACAGCGGCTGGTAGAAGCTGGTGGTGCCGAGCGAGCCGAAGCGCTGCGATCCGAAGAAGCGCGAACCGCCCGACAGCACGCCGATCACCAGATCCTCGTCCGACAGCGCGTTGCCGGCTGCATCGAGAATCAGCGGACCGCCCGAATCCCCGCCGGCGGTGGTGCCTTCATCGGGCAGGGCATCGTCGCGGTGGACGTTGATGTCGAACACCACCTCGCGGTTCTGCGAATCGAAATCGAGCTGGTAGAGGTTCTGCGGCAGCCCCTCGCTCGTGCCGAACAGCACCAGGTTGCGATCGTCGAGCGACAGGAACCCGCCGAGCATGTTCTCGGCCGCGCGGCGCCGGAAGTCGATCCCGTCCACCGCGCCCTGAAAGGCGTTGCCGGTGGCGCCATAGCCCACGATTCCGACATGATAGCCGGTGCCGCGCACCGGATCGATGCTGCCCGGCGCGGGCAGGGTGGTGAACAGCAGCGCCCAGGTCGGGATGCCGGCGGCGGGAGTATCAAGGCTGGCGAGCGCGATGTCACCCTCGATGAAGCCGCCGGCTTGCGGGTTTTGAAGCGACAGGGGATTGTAGAAGACGCGGTTGACGTTGAACACCGCCAGATCGGGGTTGCTGGCGAAGGTGTTCGTGAACCAGTTCTGGAAGCCGGGCAGGGCGTAGACGTTGAACGACCAGGCCGCCGGGATGTCGTCGGCGTTGTAGGCATCTTCGGGCAGATCGTTCACGCAGTGCGCCGCGAACAGCACGGTGCGCGGGTTGATCAGCGTGCCGGTGCAGACAAAGCCGTCGGCGCGGAAAAACATGCCCACCCCGCGAAAGGTGTCATCGGTATCGACGATGTCGGCCGGGGTGGTGGTCTCGTTGGGGACGACCGCGAGCGCGGGGACGGCGGTGGCCGCAACTGCCAGGGCAAGGGTGGCGGCGCCGGTGAACAGGCTGCAGCGAGGGGTGTGGGAGAGCATTAGGGATGGCCCCTTTCTGGTTGTCGGTCTGGGTCGTCCTCTTGCGACCCGATGGGATATCCCTAACGCTCCGGGATAGGCTGGAAAATCCAAAAAGCGCAATCTTTTCATAAAGATCAGGGCTTGTGGTGCAAGCGTCTCAACGCATGGCGAGAAAGGCGGTATAGGCCGCATAGAGCGCCACCAGCACCGCACCCTCGCTGCGCGACAGCCGCCATCCGCTGCGCAATTGCACGATCAGCAGCAGCGTCACCCCCAGCATCGCCCAGATATCGAAGGCGGCGATTTCCGCCGGCACGGCGATTGGGTGGATCAGCGCGGTCAGGCCCAGAATTCCGCACAGGTTGTAGATGCACGAGCCCACGACATTGCCGAGCGCGACATCCTCGTGCTGGCGCAGCACCGCGACCACGCAGGCGATCAGTTCGGGCAGCGAGGTGCCGACCGCGACCACGGTAAGGCCGATGACGCTTTGCGAGACCCCCGCCGCGCCCGCCAGCACGATCGCGCCGTCAACCAGCCAGCCTGCGCCGAAAACCGCGGCGATCAGCCCGGCGACAATCATGCCGGCGAGCACCACCGGCCCGGTATCGGGCGGCACCGGGCGGTCTTCGGCCTCGTGTTCGTGGCGTGCGGCCTCGGCATCATGCGCGGCGCTTTCCGACCGGTAGGCCCACCAGATATAGCCGGCCAAAGCCGCCACCAGCACCACGCCCGGCAACGTTCCGATCACGCCCAGCAGCACCACGCCGGTCGCCAGCGCCGCCGAACCGCCCAGCGCAAGCGAATCCCGCCCGAACGAAGCCGGATTGACCGCGAGCGGCAGGATCACCGCTGAAAGGCCGAGCACGAACAGGATGTTGGCGATATTCGAGCCGATCACATTGCCGATCGCAATCCCGGGCGATCCGGCCAGCGCGGCCTGCACGCTGGTGGCCAGTTCGGGTGTCGAAGTGCCGAAGCCGACGATCGTCAGCCCGGCCAGCAGCGGCGAGATTCCCAGCCGCGCCGCCATGCCCACCGCGCCGCGCACCAGCAGTTCGCCGCCCAAAGCCAACAGCACCAGGCCACCGGCCACCAGCAGGATCGCATTGGTCATCAGGCTCTCCGGAACGGCTCTGGCGCCAACCTTAGCCGCACGCTCCGCGGGGGTGAAGCGCCTCGCACACGCTCCTGCACAATGCTGTGAGAGTGGGGGCTGTCGGGTTTTTCCAAGTCATCCGGTTCCGGATGATGGTATGATTTCGCCGGAATACATTGGCAACAGGGGGGCGAAATGGACGATGCGCAGTGGGACCGGCGTTCGGTTCTGGGCGGCACCATCGGTGCGATCGGTGCGCTGGCGACGGGAGGATTTTCGACCCCGGCACGGGCGGCTGAGCGGATGGTCGGGCTCGATGCCATGAGCCTCAAGAACTATCATCAGGTGATGGCGAAAGTGCTGGCGCGCTCGGCGCGGATTGCGGTGCCTTCCTATCGCTTCGGCATCGTCATGCGCAACGGCATGGGCGCCAGCAGCGGCTCAGGCACGACCAAGGTCGATCTCACCGCCGATCTCGTCGGGGTCGATGTAAAGATGATGCGCCAGCTTGCGCACATGGCCTTCAGCGATTTCATCGAGAAGCTGCGCGCGACGGGCCGCACCGTGCTCGGCTGGAACGAGATTTCAGGCAGCGAAGGGTTCCAGAAACTCGATCCGACGCCCGATCCCTTCCTGAAAAAACCTTTCGCGGATTCGCGCACTGTGGCGGTGGTGAGTCCGGAGTACCTGCCGCTGCTGACCATCGGCCCGGAAGCGCCGCTGTCCGACCGCTCGCCCTTCAACCTCGGCAATGCCCGGGCGCTCAACGCCATGTCGGCCCAGCTCAAGTGTCTGGTGATGATCCCCAGCCTGGTGCTGGACTTCGCCGTGCTCACCGGCAGCGGGCACCGGGTCTATGGCGGGGGTGCGAATGTCGGCATCCAGCCCGGGCTGTTCCTCGTGCCGCTGTTCACCCACTTCAATGTCTTCCACGCCAAGATCGCGCTGGCGGGCGAGGTGGGCGGCTGATCCTCGAGGATCGCGTCTCGGTCGGGCAGGCGGGGCAACTGGTGCAGACCGGCAGCTTCAACAACAATGCCGAGATCGAGGAATGGAATTCCTATGTCCGCAGCAACATGTGGTGGACCGAGCCGAACATGGCGGCCCCGTCGCGCCCGACGCTCGGCTACAACTATTCGACCTACCAGTACCGGGTCGATCCCGGCCTGCTCCAGAATGCGGTGATGGATGCCGCGCGCGCCACTCACGGGCTCTACATGGGGGTGATCAATGCCAATCCTGCGGTCTAGTCTTGTCCTTTCAGCCCTGGTCGCGCTGGCTGCGCCGCTATCGGCGCAGACCAATCCGCTGGCCGGCGACACGCAGGCGCCCCAGAAAGCGGTACCGGTCGATTCCTATGGCGGGCTGATCATCCCGGCGGCCGAGCGCGGCCAGCTGCGCGCCGATCCAGATCATGCCGCGACCGGCGGGGTGGTGTTCTTCGACGAGCTGGGCTGGTACCGCTTCATGATGCCCGATGGCGGCACGAGCACCTTTGACGGGACGCTGTGGCAGTTCTCCTTTCCGGCCGGGACCATCCCCACCACCTGCTTTGCGGTGCGGATGGAGGAGCGCAGCCTCGCCCAGTTTCCCATGCCCCAGATCCAGGCCGAGCTTGAAACGCTTTACCCCAAGTTCGACAGTGCGATTACCGATAACGGCTTCGCGATCGACCACCGCGAGAGCCTGACACTCGGACTGCCCGGTCGGCGCGGTGCCCTGCCGCTCAGGCTGCTCGGCTGGGATTCGCACGCCGACAGCGGCCTGCGCGCGACCTGGACGCTGATGCCCTCGCAGATCGGCTACCTGCTGTTCGCCTGCATGGGTGCAGAGCCTGCCCACCAGCGCGAGGTGATCCAGAAATATCTCACGATCGGTTCGGTGATGACATCGGGCAAGTGAGCCCGCCAAAGCAAAAGGCCCGGAGGCAAACCTCCGGGCCTTTCACTTTCGATCGGCAATCCGGCGGGGATTACATCGAGTAATACATGTCGAATTCGACCGGGCACGGGGTGGTTTCGGTGCGGATCACCTCTTCCCACTTCAGTTCCATGTAGGATTCGATCTGGTCCCTGGTGAACACATCGCCCTTCAAGAGGAATTCGTGGTCAGCCGCGAGCGAATCGAGCGCTTCGCGCAAGCTGCCGCACACGGTGGGCACTTCGGCAAGCTCGGCCGGGGGGAGATCGTAGAGGTTCTTGTCCATTGCCTCGCCCGGGTGGATCTTGTTCTCGATCCCGTCGAGACCGGCCATCAACAGCGCCGAATAGGCAAGGTAAGGGTTGGCCATCGCGTCGGGGAAGCGGAACTCGACGCGCTTGGCCTTCTCGCCCGCACCGTAAGGAATGCGGCACGAGGCCGAACGGTTGCGGGCCGAATAGGCCAGCAGCACCGGCGCCTCGAAGCCCGGCACCAGCCGCTTGTAGCTGTTGGTGGTGGGGTTGGTGAAGGCGTTCAATGCCTTGGCGTGCTTGATGACGCCGCCGATGTAGTAGAGGCACATTTCCGACAGTCCGGCATATTCATTGCCCGCAAACAACGGCTTGCCGTCCTTCCAGATCGACATGTGGGTGTGCATCCCCGAACCGTTGTCGGCCTTGATCGGCTTGGGCATGAAGGTCGCGGTCTTGCCATAGGCCTGGGCGACCTGGTGCACCACATACTTGTAGATCTGCATCCGGTCGGCGGTTTGCACCAGCGTTCCGAAGGTCAGGCCCAACTCGTGCTGGGCGGCGGCGACTTCGTGGTGGTGCTTGTCGCAGGGCAGGCCCATTTCGAGCATGGTCGAAACCATCTCGCCGCGGATGTCCACCGCCGAATCGACCGGGGCCACCGGGAAATAGCCGCCCTTGGCGCGCGGACGGTGGGCGAGGTTGCCGTTGTCATATTCCTTGCCGGTGTTGGTCGGCAGTTCGATATCGTCGATCGCAAAGCCGGAGCCGGCATAGCCGTCTTCGAAGCGGACATCGTCGAACATGAAGAACTCGGCTTCCGGGCCGACATAGACAGTGTCACCAAGGCCGGTCGACCTCAGGTAAGCTTCGGCGCGCTTGGCGGTGGTGCGCGGATCGCGGCTGTACCAGTCGCCGGTCGAAGGCTCGACGATGTCGCAGTTGATAATCAGCATCGGGGTGGCGCTGAACGGATCGATCCAGGTCTCGCTGAGATCGGGCTTGAGGATCATGTCGCTTTCGTTGATCGCCTTCCAGCCGGCGATCGACGAACCGTCGAACATCAATCCGTCTTCCAGCTCATCCTCGCCCATCACGCCGGCAACCATGGTGAGGTGCTGCCACTTGCCCTTGGGATCGGTGAAGCGCAGGTCCACCCACTCGATTTCCTCGTCCTTGATCAGTTTCAGGACGTCTTTTGCTTTCGACATTTCGGTAGTGCCTCCAGATATGGTCTTGATCAGCCCGCCGGGACGGCAGGCAGGAGAGGGTGAAAAATCAGATGGCGTCGTCGTCGGTTTCGCCGGTGCGGATGCGCAGCGCGCTTTCGATCGCGGAAACAAAGATCTTGCCGTCGCCGATCCGGCCGGTTTGGGCAGCGGCGGCAATCGCCTCGACCACGCGGGCGGCCTGATCGTCGGAGACCACGACTTCGAGCTTCACCTTGGGCAGGAAGTCGACGACATATTCGGCCCCGCGGTACAGCTCGGTATGGCCCTTCTGGCGGCCGAAGCCCTTGGCTTCGGTCACGGTGATCCCCGACACGCCGATTTCGTGCAGGGCTTCCTTCACTTCATCGAGTTTGAAGGGTTTGATGATCGCTTCGATCTTTTTCACGTCGTCCCCATCCGTGCCTGGCCGGATACCTGACAAAATCCTAACAAGAATCGTGCCAAGTGCCCTTATAGCCGGGTTGAACAATCCTTTCCGCCGGGGGATTCCGGACAGCGGATGTCTTTCGCCTTGGGTCAGCCGGTAGCAAGATTATGGTGCACTGCGCAATGGTGCACAGCCTGTGAACGGGCATTGCCTATATTTTAGGCAGGCCTGCGTCGATTAGAGGCGCAGGCCCGTGGTTTCGGGCAGGCCGCACATCAGGTTGAGGTTCTGGATCGCCGCGCCCGAAGCGCCCTTGCCGAGGTTGTCGAGCACCGCGACCAGCCGCGCCTGCGTGCCGTCTTCGCTGCCGAACACATAGAGCCGCATCCCGTCCCACGGCGCGGCATCGGCGCGCAGCAGCAATTCGGCGGCCGGCAGCTCGGCCCTATCGACCGCCACCACCGTGTTGCCATCAAAATGCGCGGCGAGCGCGGTTCGCAGGGTGGCGGCGTCGGGCGGCGAGGGCATGGCGCAAAGCGCCAGCGGCACATCAACCACCATCCCGCGATGCGCGGGCACCACCGCCGGCGAGAACACCGGCGCATGCCGCAGCCCGGCATAGGTCTGCATCTCCGGCAGGTGCTTGTGCCCCAGCGACAGGCCGTAAGCCCGAAGCGCGATTGTCGGGTCGGCCTCGAACCGTTCGATCAGCGCATGGCCGCCGCCCGAATAGCCGCTCACCGCGTTGACGGTGTAGGGCCAGTCGGCAGGCAACAGCCCGGCGCGCACCAGCGGGGCTACAGCTGCAAGGAAACCGGTGGGGTAACACCCCGGATTGCTGACCAGCTGCGCGTTTGCGATTGTCTCATGTCCGACCAACTCGGGAAACCCATAGGCCCAACCGTGGGCTACGCGGTGCGCGCTGGAGGCGTCGATGATGCGGGTGCCCGAGCCTTCCGCGAACTTTACCGCCTCCTTTGCTGCTTCGTCCGGCAGGCACAGGATCGCAATGTCGGCGGCGCGCAATGCATCGCGGCGGGCGGCCTCGTCCTTGCGCTGGGCATCATCGAGCACCAGCAATTCGAATTCGCTGCGCCCGGCCAGACGTTCGCGGATTTCGAGGCCCGTGGTGCCTGCGGCTCCGTCGATGAACAGGCGGATGGCCATTGGTCAGTCGGCCGGGGTGGCGAGTTCGCTCGCCCGGCACCAGCCCGAGGGGCCTTGCGGCCCCGGGCAGCCCCACACCCATTCGCCTGCGACATCAAGCAGTTCGAACCGGCGGCCGGGGGCAAGCCGCGTAAACACTTCGGCATCGTCGCGCGGGGCAAGGCGCAGGCCCGCACCATCGGCTCCGGTGCTGCGAACATGCGGAATGACATAATGCGCGGCGAGATGAATTCCCGCGAGCGCCATATGCGCAAGATCGCCGCGCAGCGGCAGGGTGCCGGGCGCAGGCTTTTCCACCGGGCCCTTCAGGCCCAGCACGCCCTCTGGCACTGCATAATCCGTCTTGTCGGGCGCTATGCCGCTCATCGTGGTTCCGTTGGCCTTCCCAGGTGGCGCGCGCAACCTCTCCCCAAGCGGCGCGGCATGGCAGGCCCGTTAGCCCTAAGCAGGGCGGTGAGCAAGATCAGGCACCATATCGGGCGCGGATCGCGTGCCATGCGGCGCGCAAGCCCAGCCCGCGTCCGCCGCGCGCCCGTCCGGGGCGAGGGTTGGGGTTCCAGGCGAAGGTATCGAAATGCACCCAGTCCACGCCCTCGCCGACGAAGCGATCGAGGAACAGGCCCGCCACGCACGCCCCGGCAAAGGGGGCCTGCGAGGCATTGGCGATGTCGGCCACGTCCGAGGCGAGATATTCGCGGTAGGCTTCGGGCAAGGGCAGCTGCCATGCCGCATCGTCGTTTGCCTTGCCCGCGGCAAGGAAGGCTGCGGCGGTATCGTCGCGGCGCGCCATCAGTGCGGGCAGATCGGGGCCGAGCGCCACGCGGGCCGCGCCGGTGAGCGTGGCGAAGTCGACAAGCAGATCGGGGTTTTCCTCCGAAGCGCGGGTCAGCGCATCGCCGAGGATCAACCGCCCCTCGGCATCGGTGTTGTGGATTTCCACCGTCAGGCCCTTGCGGCTGTTCAGCACGTCGCCGGGGCGCAAGGCACCGCCCGAAATGGCATTTTCCACCGCCGGGATCAGCACGTGCAGCCGCACCTTCAGCCGCGCGCCCATCACCAGCCCCGCCAGCGCCAGCGCGTGGGCCGCGCCGCCCATGTCCTTTTTCATCAGTCGCATTCCCGAGGATGGCTTGATGTCGAGCCCGCCGCTGTCGAAGCATACCCCCTTGCCGACCACTGCCAGCACCGGGTGCCCGGGATCGCCCCACACAAGGTGCATCAGGCGGGGCGCATGATGGCGCGCCGCCGCGCGCCCGACGGCATGGACCATCGGATAGCCCTGTTCCAGCGCATCGCCGCGCACCACCGCAAGCTCGGCCTTGTGCGCCTTGGCGAGGCGTTCGCACTGCGCTTCGAGCGCGGCGGGGCCCATGTCCTCGGCCGGAGCATTGACCAGATCGCGCACCAGCCATTCGGCCTCGGCCTCGGCGGTCGCATCGGCGATCTGGGCGACCTGTGCGGTCAGCAGGATGCGGGGGCCTTGCACCTTGTCCTCGCTCTTGTAGCGGGCGAAGCGGTATTGGCCGGTGATCCAGCCGAACATCGCCGGGCCGGGCTGTGCATTGGCAAGGCGGTAGGTGCCCTCGGGCAGGTCTTCTGCGAGCCTGGCGAGGCACCAGCTCGACAGGCTCTCGGGATTGGCGACCCCGCTCGCCACGAACCAGCTGTCGCCGTCGGGGATGATCGCGTAACTGTAGATGCTGCCTTCGAACTTCTGCGCCGCAAGGCTGGCGCGCTGGCCGGCCGTCAGCCCCTTGGCGAAGGCTTCGAGGCTGGCCTTGTTCACGAGATGAATGGCAATTGCGTCCTGGCCGCGATCGGGCTGGATCAGTGCTTTGACTTCGTTCATGCAGGCTCCATAGGCCGCAGCCCAGGCGTGTTACCAGCAGATTCGGGCGGCGAGAACGGGGCGACATGAGTGTTCTTGAAATGTTTCACGTGAAACATCAAAGCGCGGGCGATGACTGCACGATGACCCGGCAATGGCAGGGCGCAGGCGTGATGCTGGCGGCACTGGCGCTTGCGGCCTGTTCCTCGCCGGAGGAGGTGGCCAAGGACACGGGCGTTGCCGCAAAGGCGAGCGCGTCCGCCACTTCTGCCGAAACGGCCGCAGCTGCACCCGGGCCGGTGGCCTTCACCGACAATCAGGGCAAGGACGAAGCCGCCCGCGAATTTTCCTACAGCTGGCCGGCCGAAGTCTCCGCCGTCCCCGCGCTGGCCCGGCACTTCACCGCCGAGCGCGACCAACTGCTTGGCGAACAGAAGGCCGAATGGGCCGAGGCCGTGGCCGAATTTGCCGGTGAGGACTGCGTCGCCTGCACCAACCGGGCGTTCGAGAAGCGCTGGGAGGTGGTCGCCGATCTGCCGCGCTTCCTGTCACTTTCGGCCACGTTCTACGTTTACTCGGGCGGGGCGCATGGCACCGGTGCGTTCGACGCGCTGGTATGGGACCGCGAGGCGCAAGCCTTCTTCGATCCCAAGGCGCTGTTCCGCTCCGAGGCGGCATTGCAGGACGCGCTCGGCGCGCCGTGGTGCAAGGCGCTCAAGGCCGAGCGAATGAAGCGTCTGGAAGAGGATTACAGCGAGGACAGCGTCTTTACTTGCCCCGCGATCGCCGATCTTACCGTGCTGGTCGGTTCGTCCGACAAGCGCCGCTTCGATCGCATCGGGCTGCTGGCCGCGCCCTATGTCGCGGGGCCCTATGCAGAAGGCAGTTACGAGGTGACCCTGCCGGTGAGCGCCAAGGTGCTTGACGCGGTCAAGCCCGAATACAAACCGGCTTTCGCACTCGGAAAGTAGCATTTGCGGCGATCAGTCGCTATGTGAGCGCCATGCACGAATACCAACTCGTTGACGGTGATGCGACCGTCTATCGCGACGGCACGATCAAGCTCCACACGGCCGAAGGCTTCGAGGGGATGCGCAAGGCCGGGCGCCTTGCTGCCGAGATCCTCGATGCGCTGGCCGATATGGTCAAGCCGGGGGTGACCACCGGCGCATTGGACGATGCGATCCGGGGCATGACGCTTGATGCCGGCGCGATCCCTGCAACGCTTGGCTACCGCGGCTATGCGCACAGCTCCTGCATCTCGATCAACCACGTGATCTGCCACGGCATTCCGGGCGACAAGGTGCTGAAAGATGGCGATATTCTCAATATCGACGTGACCCCTTTGGTCGACGGCTGGCATGGCGACACCAGCCGCATGTTCTATGCGGGCGAGCCTTCGCTCAAGGCGCGCAAGCTGGTCGAGGTGACCTATGAATGCCTGATGCTCGGCATCGCCGCGGCGCAGCCCGGCGCGCGGCTGGGCGATATCGGCGCGGCAATCGAGGCGCACGCGAGCAAGTTCCGGTATGGCGTTGTGCGCGAGTTTTGCGGCCACGGGGTGGGCCGCCTGTTCCACGACGCGCCCGAAGTGGTTCACGCCGCCAAGGCGGGCACGGGGCCGGAGCTGAAGCCGGGCATGTTCTTCACCATCGAACCGATGATCAACCTCGGCAAGCCCTGGGCCAAGGTGCTGGGCGACGGCTGGACCGCAGTGACCCGCGACAAGAGCCTGTCGGCGCAGTTCGAACACTCGATTGCGATCACCGAAACGGGCAACGAGATTTTCACCAAAAGCCCGATGGGGCGGGATTGCCCGCCCTACGTGTGACATTTCCCCGGTCCCGGGCATGACCTGGCGGGGGGCGCTCACTTCTGTCTACAAGAACAACAGCGCCAGCACCGCGCTCATCACCACCACCAGCCCCACCGAAAAGCCCAGCATCGCCAGCACCGGCCTGGTCACGCGCCCGTGCAGCACCCAGTCATAGCCGGCCGAGATCAGAACAGTGATCGGCACCTGCAGCGCAATTGCAACCGGATCGGGCAGGCCCAGCACCTGCACCACCCGGGCATAGGCGGGGGTCATCAAGGCCAGTGTCGCGATCAGCATCGCCTGCCGGTGTGCGGCAATGTCGCGGCAGCGGGCAAAGTGCAGCGCGGTGAAATAGAGCGGAAGGAAGGTCGCAAAGGCGGCGAGGTTGACCACGGTCACCTCGGGGCGGCCGAGTTCCTGCCCGATCCGCCACGAGATCGCCCCGCCGCTCACCAGCATCGCTGCCACCAGCGCGAGGCTGGCGCGGCCGCTCGCGCGGTGGGCGGCCAGCTTGCAGCGCGCCGCCAGAAAACTCTGGCTTGCCAGCAGGATCAGCCAGGCGATCATGCTGCCGGCGTGGAACACCACGATGGGCGTATAACGCGCCTGCACCTGCGGATGGACAATCGCCTTCAGCGCGAAGGCGATCAGCGTGAAGCCCAGCAGCGCAAGCGCGATATGGCCCAGCAGTTGGTTGGCGCGGACGTGGCTTTCAGGCGCGCGCATCAATTCTCCCTTGCCGCCCGGATGGCAGCCCCGGCGGCGAAGGGGGCGAGGGCCACCAGAGCAAGACTTATCGCACCAACGAAGCCGAGGCTCACTTGATCCTGACGGGCGAGCGCGCCGGCGCCGAAAATCAGGATCGGCAAGGCGAGCGGGATCAGCAGCAGGCCCGACAGCGCCGCACCCGCACGCAACGAAGCGGTCAGCGCGGCGATCATCAGCCCGATGGCAGCAAGGCCCGGCGTGCCCGCGATTAGCCCCAGAAGCAGGATCTGGAAGGTCTCCCCCTCGATCTTGAGCAGCGCGGCCGCCGGGAAGGTCGCCACCACCAGCGGCGGGCCGAAGCTCAGCCAATGGGCGGCGAGGCGCACCGCCATCATCGCTTCTTCGGCCATGCCCCGCAGTTTCAGCTGGTCGAAGAAGCCCAGTGCGATGTCGCGCGCCACCAGCTTTTCCAGTGGCAGGATCGCCGCCAGCAGCGCCGCGATCCACACCACGCCGCCGCCGGTCTTGGCCATCAGGTTCGCATCCGGCCCGACCGCGAAGGGGAACAGCATCGCCACCGCGACGAAGAACACCACCGGCAGCGCGGCCCCGCTGCCGGTGAAGGGGAAGAACTGCGCCAGATCGCGGCGGAGCAGGGCGGCGATCATGCCTTCTCCTCCTGATCGGCCGGCGCGAAGTCCTCGATGGCAAAGGCGCTCATCCCCGGCACCTCGAGCGGCTGGTGCGA
Organism: Erythrobacter sp.; assembly: GCA_046296035.1. Lineage (GTDB taxonomy): Bacteria > Pseudomonadota > Alphaproteobacteria > Sphingomonadales > Sphingomonadaceae > Erythrobacter. Next base: position 116,112 of record JBKBLZ010000002.1, read on the forward strand.
GGCGATCAGCGCGATCCCGCCAGCGGCGCAATGTTCGCGCACCAGCAGGCTCACCAGCCCCTGCGAAGCGGTGTCGAGCCCGGACAATGGTTCGTCGAGCAGCCAGATGGCGGCCTTTTGCCCCAGCACCCGGGCGAGCGCGGCACGCTTTTTCTGCCCCGTCGAAAGATAGCGCACCGGCACTTCGGCCAGCGCATCGAGGCGCAGGCGGGTGATGATCGCTTGCCCTGCTTGAGCACCATCGACCGCGAACCAGAAGGCCAGCGACCGCCCGAGCGGCAGGTCAGGATCAAGACCGGTGCGTTCATCCAGCAGCGCCAGCGTGCCTGCGCGGGTGATCGTGCCGGCATAGGGCGTCGTCAGCCCCGCGAGCGCGCGGATCAGCGTGGTCTTGCCCGCGCCGTTGGCCCCCGTCACATGGCACGCCGCGCCCGCGTCCAGCCGGAACGACAGGCGCCGGAACAGCAAGCGTTCGCCCCGGCGGCAGGCGAGGTTTTCGGCACTCAGCGAAGGGCTTGCGGCTTGCATTGGCCCCATGCGTTAGGGAAAAGGGTGCCAGCAAACAAGCGACCTAACGATCAAGGATGCCCCGAATGCCCATCCCCGAATTCACCCCCGAGGAAACCGCCGCGCTGCTCAAGGCCCATCCCGACTGGAGCCTGTCGCGCGAAGGCAAGGCCATCACGCGGACGTTCCAGTTCCGCGATTTTTCCGAGGCCTGGGGCTTCATGAGCCGCATCGCCCTGCTGGCCGAGGCGCAGGATCACCATCCCGAATGGTTCAACGTCTATGCCAGGGTCGAGGTGACGCTGACGACGCATGATGCGGGCGACAATGGCGGGTTGTCGCAGCGCGATGCGCGACTGGCGAGCGCGATCGACGCGCTTTTCTGATTTGGCACGCCCTCCGGCCTGCGCTATGCTCGCCTGCGCGGCACGAAGGCCGCAGCGCTGACCGACGCCGCCAGCACCACCATCACTTCCCCAGCAAGCCCTGCCCCCCCGCAGCGCGCTGCTGCTTGCGCACCTTGCCCGGCATCCAGCGCTTGGCAAAGGCGAGCCGGCGCGCAGTCTTGCCCACCAGATAGTGCAGTTCATCGCCGTGAACCGCGTTCCACACCGCCTGTGCCACTTCTTCCACCGGGGTGATTTCCAGCCCGGCCGCTGTCACCCGGGTGCGGATGTTTTCGTTGCTGTTGCGGTTGCCGGTGCCGTCGAGCAGCGGGGTATCGATGAAGCTTGGGCAGATCGAGGAAACCTTGATCCCGTCCGCTGCCCATTCGGCATCGAGGCTTTCGGCAATCCCGCGCACCCCGAACTTGGTGGCGGAATAGACGCTCATCCCGCTGCCGCCGGTGAGGCCCGCTGCACTGGCGATGTTAACGAGGGCCGATCCCGGTGCGCTCGCCTTGAGGTAGGGATAGGCCGCCTGCGCGCCGTAGAGCACCCCGCGCAGGTTGATATCGAGGCAGCGGTCGATCTCCTCGACATCAAGCTCGGCCAGCGGCCCGCCGGTGCCGATCCCGGCATTGTTGACCACCACGTCGATCCGCGCCCCCGCGGCGGTGTTGAACGCGGCCAGTGCCTCGTCCCAGCCCGCGCGGTCGCGCACATCGAGCCGGTGCATGTATTTGAACCCGCCCTCGATCAGGCCGAGCGTGTCTTCCATCCCTGCGACATTGACATCGGCAATCCCGACAAACCAGCCGCGCGCGCCGAAGTGGCGGGCCACCGCGCGGCCAATGCCCGATGCTCCGCCAGTGATGAAGATACTGCGCCGGTCTGCCATGGTGATCCCCTCGAACTCACATTGCGTTTTGCACCATTTAAAGCGGATTGACACGCTTGTCAGCAACCCCTGTGCGAGAATGCGCGGCCCCGGGTTTACAGCGCCGGGTTGGCGTAGAAATGCCAGGTGAAGATCGCCATGCTGCCGCGCCAGGGTGCCCAAGGCTCGGCCAGCTGGCGGGTGGCCTTTTCCGCCGGGCGTTGGGGCAGATCGAGCAGGCGCTTCACTCCCTCCTGCACGGCGAGGTCGCCCGCCGGCCAGATATCGGGACGGCCTTCGGCAAACAGCAGGTAGATTTCGGCCGACCAGCGCCCGATCCCCTTGATCCGGGTGAGCAGCGCGATCGCTTCCTCGTCGTCGGCGGGAAGCTGTTCGAAGTCGAGTTCGCCCGCCGCCACCAGTTCGCACAGCGAGCGGGCATAGCCCTGCTTCTGGCGCGAGAGGCCGCAGGCGCGCAAGGTATCGAAATCGCGTTCGAGCAGGCTTTTGGGAGTGAAATCCGCGCCCAGCTCCGCCTCCAGCCTGCGCCACATCGAGGCCGCCGCCGCAACCGAGACCTGCTGGCCGATGATGGTGCGCAGCAAGGTCTTGTAACCGCGCGCGCGGATGCGTGGCTCAGGATAGCCGATCCGCTCCAGCTGCGCCGCCAGCCGCGGTTCGCGCGCGGCGAGAGCATCGAGGTCGGCTCGCAATCTTTCGCCCGTCAGTCCCACTGCCACTTTCCTTATCTTGCCTTGGCTTCGAGACTGCCTTAGCAGCGCGGCAAACAGTCTCCCAGCGTGCGATCTTGCGCACAACAGCCGAAAAGGAAGCCCAACCTATGCCCAGACTGGTCGTCACCAATCGCGCCGGCGAAACCAGCGAGATCACCGTCGATGATGGTCTGACGGTGATGGAAGCGATCCGCGACAACGGGTTTGACGAATTGCTGGCGCTGTGCGGCGGGTGCTGTTCGTGCGCGACCTGCCACGTGCATGTCGATCCGGCCTTTGCCGACAAGCTGCCGAAGATCAGCGAAGACGAGGATGACCTGCTCGAATCGTCCGATCACCGCGTGGCCACCAGCCGCCTGGCGTGCCAGATCCCCTTCACCGCCGAGCTTGACGGTCTGCACGTCAGAATCGCGCCGGAAGATTGATACCGGACGGGGCGGGGGCCAGTCCGGTGGACGCTGACCTCGCCCGTTTTCTGCGCGACGAACTTGGCCACGAGCCCGATGGCGCGGGCGGCCCGTGGATGGTCAGCGGCCCGGTCTGGCTGTGGCAGGGCAGCGATGGCGCGCCCGCCAAGGGGAGCTGGTATTTCCTCACCATCGATGGCGAGACCGCGCAGGCGATCCGCGCAGGCGCACTCAACGCCGCCGCGTGGGGCTCGGTCTATGTCGAGGCGACCATCGGCGGCACCACCTGGCGCACCTCGCTGTTCCCGTCGAAGCAGGTCGGCGGCTGGCTGTTGCCGTTGAAGGCCGCCGTGCGCAAGGCCGAGAAGATCGTGGAGGGCAGCGTGGTGGAGGCACAGCTGGCGCTGGCCTGACGCCCCTCCCCGTCCCGCGAGGGATGGGGAGCTGGCAGGCGCCCCGGGCGGCTGACGGAAGGGTTCTTCCTTGCCGCCTTTGCCCTCCGGCCGCGGCCTCGCGGCCTCGTCCACCTCGCCATTCGCTGCGCTTGCGGGGAGGGACTTGGGCGTTGCGACATTTCGTCCGAACGCCTAATTCATCTTCCATGAACATCACCCGTCCCTTTGCCGATACGCTCGCCCTGATCGGCAATACTCCGATGGTGCGCCTCGCTGGCCCCAGTGCGGCGGCGGGCTGCGATATCTGGGGCAAGTGCGAATTCGCCAACCCCGGTTCTTCGGTGAAGGACCGTGCCGCCTTGTGGATCATCCGCGATGCCGAGGCCCGCGGGGAGCTGAAGCCCGGCGGCACGGTGGTCGAGGGAACGGCAGGCAACACCGGGATCGGCATCGCGCTGGTGGCCAATGCGAAGCGGTACAAGACGATCATCGTCATGCCCGACAACCAGTCCAAGGAGAAAATGGACACGCTGCGCGCGCTGGGCGCGGAGCTGGTGCTGGTGCCGCCCACCAAATTTGCCGATGCCGGCCACTTCGTTCACACCTCGCGCCGTCTGGCCGAGGAAACCCCGGGTGCGGTATGGGCCAACCAGTTCGACAATATCGCCAACCGCCGCGCCCATATCGAAGGCACCGCGCCGGAAATCTGGGAGCAGTTGGGCGGCCGGATTGACGGCTTCACCTGCGCGGCGGGCACCGGCGGGACGATTGCGGGCGTGGGCCTTGGCCTCAAGGCGTTCGACGAGAATATCCGCATCGCGCTCACCGATCCGCACGGCGCGGCGCTGTATAACTATTACGCTCACGGCGAGCTGCGCGCCGAAGGTTCCTCGGTCGCCGAGGGTATCGGGCAGGGACGCATCACCGCCAATCTCGACGGCGCGGTGATCGACACGCAATACCGCATCAGCGACGAGGAAGGCCTTGCGTGGGTCGGGCGGCTGCTGCGCGAGGAAGGGCTGTGCCTCGGCCTCAGCTCGGGCATCAATGTCGCGGGCGCGGTGGCGCTGGGCAAGGAACTGGTCGCGCAAGGCCGCGCCAGGCCGCAGGTGGTGACGATCCTGTGCGACACGGGCTTCCGCTACCTCTCAACGCTCTACAACGCCGAATGGCTCGCGGCCAAAGGCCTGCCGGTGTTCGAGTGGCTGGCGCGGCCGCAAGCGGGCGAGGCATAGGGCGCATGTCGCTGCTCGTCCGGCTCCGCACGATAGCCCAGCGCAGCCTGCTTTCGGCCGAGCGCCGCGATGCTTCGGGCGTCGCTGCCGAGCGGGAACCCCCGCCGAGCGAGGCGCGCCAGGAAGCGATCCAGCGTTTGCAGATCGGGGTTTTCGGGATTGCCGCGATGGTGCTGCTGGTGGGGCTGGCGAGCATCATCGGCAGTCAGGCCGACGTGGCCGAAGAAGCCGCTGTCCCCGATGCCGCACCCACCACCGAGCCGAGCGCCACGCCGAGCCAGGCCAACCCGCTTGCCGATGCCGGGGTCGTCCCCGATATCGCCGCCGAGCCGAGCCCGTCGCCGGTCGCCCCGCTCGCTGGGCCGCCGCCTGCGGCATCGGGCAATGGCCAGCAGGGACAATAGCGGCCGCCTGCTGCCGGCGCTGGCGGGCGTGCTGGCGGCGCTGGCGCTGGGGGGATGCGATGCGGCTCCGGCGGCCCCTGCGTCGCAGGCCACCGCGCCGCACGAGCGCCCCGCGCTCGGCCTGATGACCAGCCTTCCGCTCTACTGGCCCGAGGAGGCGAGCCTTGCCGATATCGCCGCGGGCCGCGCGGTGCCGCCCTGGCCGCGCCGCTGGATCGAGACCCGCTACCGCATTACGCCGCTCGATACGCTCGCGCCGCTGCCCGCGCTCTCTCCCGATGCGCCTGACACCGATCCGCTCGCAGGGATCACCCGGCTGGCGGTGATCCAGCCGCGCGGGCTGTCCCCGGCCGACAATGTCGCGCTCGATGAATGGGTGCGTGGTGGCGGGCGGTTGCTCATGGCGCTCGATCCGATGCTGACTGGCGAATACGCCGCGCCGCTGGGCGATCCGCGCCGCCCGGTGGATAGCGCGCTGATCCCGCCGGTGGTGGCGCGCTGGGGGATGGCGGTCAGCTTCGACGCGGCACAGGCGCCGGTCGTGACGCAGGTGCCGCTGGGCGAGGGCACGCTGCCGCTGGCGCTGGCGGGTCGGATCGCGATCACCGATCCGCAAGCCGCCCGGTGCGTGGTGCAGGGCGAGGGCGCGATCGCGCGCTGCACCCTCGGCAGGGGGCGGGTAACCCTGATCGCGGATGCCGCGCTGTTCGAGCATTCCGACCTCGCCGGCGAGGAGGGCGCAGCCCTGCTGGCGCTGCTGGTGGCGGGGTTCGAATGACAGCCCCACGGGAAATTGCGGGAAAGGTGGGGCTTGCCCCTCCGAATTCCCGGGGAGAATGCGGGAAAGCCAGGATTTCGGCCCCCAAAACAGGGGTTTTGCGGGGTTTTTCGGGAACCGTCTGGCCATCGGTAAGATCAGGAATTGACAATAAAACAGATATTTATCGAATTTTCCCGTAATTTCCCGCAAAAATCCCTTTCATCCCCGGGCCTTCTTCCATATGAACAAGGTCCATCAGACATGCCGGTTTGAGTCGGTTCCGGTCGGAGGGATCGGGGCGCCACCTGCGCTTGCGCGCTGGGGGTGACGGGGAAGGCGTGTCGCAGTGCGGGGCGAGAGGGGATCGGAGGCGTGTCAGCCTTTGGAGGATACAGCGGACAGGCCTTCTCGCCAGCGGGCGACAAGGGCCGCTTTGTCCTGCCTCCCGACTTTCGCAAGGCGGTCAAGGAAAGCTCCGGCGGCAACCGCACCCTGTGCCTTGGTGCGCACGGCAAGTTCGATTGCCTGATCGGCTTTGGCCTCTCGCGCATCGAGCAGCTCAACGCCCAGCTCGACCGCGAGGAAGATCGCGCCATCGCGCGCAAGGATTACGACTTCGACCGCGATGTGCGTGCCGCGCAGCTGTTCGGTTTCTCGCAGCTGCCCTTCGACGAAAGCGGCCGCTTCGTCATGCCCGAGCATCTGCGCGAGCTCGGCAAGGTGGGTGACGGGCTTTATTTCCAGGCGGCGGGCGATTTCTTCTTCGTCTGGGCGCCCGACGAATTGAAGCGGATGGGCCCGGAATGGAAGGGCGCGCAGGCGGCCTGCGAAAAGCTGATGGCAGCAGCGAGGAGGGCGGCATGAGCCAGAACCTGCCCCACATCCCCGTGCTGCTCGACGAGGTGATCGCCGCGATTGCCCCGCGCCCGGGCATGACCATCGTCGATGCGACTTTCGGTGCCGGCGGCTACACCACCGCGCTGCTCGAGGCGGGCGCAAGCGTCCATGCCTTCGACCGCGATCCCGATGCGATCGCCGCCGGGCAGGCGCTGGTGGCGCGCTTCGGCGGGCGGCTGGCGCTGCACCCTGCGCGCTTTTCGCAGATGCGCGCCGAACTGGCCGCGCTCGGCCTTGCCAGCGTCGATGCGGTGGTGATGGATATCGGCGTCTCCTCGATGCAGCTCGATCAGGGGGCACGCGGCTTTGCCTTCATGCATGACGGCCCGCTCGACATGCGCATGAGCCAGGCGGGCGAGAGTGCCGCCGATTTCCTCAACACCGCCGACGAGGAAGCGATTGCCAACGTGCTCTACCGCTACGGCGAGGAGCGCCAGTCGCGCCGCGTTGCCCGCGCGATCGTCGCCGCGCGCCCGCTCTCGTCCACCGGCGAGCTTGCCCGGGTGGTGCGCCGCGCGTTGGGCCACCGGCCGCATGACAAGAAAGACCCTGCCACCCGCACCTTCCAGGCGGTGCGCATCCATGTCAACGATGAACTGGGCGAGCTTGAGGCCGGCCTCGCCGCCGCCGAGGCGCTGCTGGCCGAGGGCGGGGTGCTGGCGGTGGTCAGCTTCCACAGCCTCGAAGACCGCATCGTCAAGCATTTCCTCAAGGCCGCGAGCGGCGCAGGCCGGGCGGTTTCGCGCCATCTGCCCGGGGAGATCCTCGGGCCTTCGCCTACCTTTTGCCGCGTTTCCAAGGGTATCCGTCCCTCGGATGCGGAAATCGCGCGCAACCCGCGCGCCCGTTCGTCCACCCTGCGCCATGCGATCCGCACCGGCGCACCTGCAAGGAGCATCGCGGCATGATGACCGGCATACAGGCGCGTTCGCTGGGGTGGATGGCGGTGCTGACGATCTGTGCCGCCGCCGTCATCATCCTTGGCTTCAAGGTTCATGCGGTGAAAAGCGAAGTGCTGCTCGCCGAGCGCGAGATCCTGTCCTTGAAGCGCGAGACGCTGCTGCTGGAGACCGAATTCGAAACCCGCGCCAGCCAGCGCCAGCTGGCCGCGTGGAACGCCGTCGAGTTCGGCTACGAGGCGCCGCGCGCCAACCAGTTCCTTGATGGCGAACGCCAGCTGGCGAGCCTAGGGCAGCGGCGCGGCCCCGATGCGCCCGCGCCGATCATGCTCGCCCGCGCCGATGGTGACAGCGCCCCGGCTGAAGCGGTGCCGATGCGCTCGCCGGTTTCGGGCGCGAAGGTCACGCTCGCCTCGGCTGCGAGCGAGAAGGATGCCGGGCAGGTGTTCACCGAGGCCTTTGGCGATTTCCTGATCGAAGCCTCGCCGATCCGCCCCGCCCAGGCGCAGACCCTGAGCGCCAAGGTTGCCGCCGGCAAGGGGCTGGGCGAATGAGCCTGATGGCTGCCGCGGCAGCTGTCCCCTCCCTCCCGGCCGGCCGCGTCCAGCGCGTCAACCTGCGCGCCCACCTGCTGTGGACCGCGCGCTTCCGGGTGCTGTGGGTGGCGGGCGGCTTTGCGCTGGTGGCGCTGATCGCGCTGGTGCGGATCGCCTCGCTCGCTTACGCCGGACAGGCGCCTGCGCGCACCAGTCTCGAAGATGCGCTGTTGCCCCCGCGCGGCGAGATCACCGATCGCAACGGCGTGCCGCTGGCGCGCGCCTTTCCCGCCTATGCCCTGTGGTTCGATCCCAAGGCGATGGGCGATACCGGATCGCCGCTGGTGCACACGCCCGCCGAAGTCGCACGCGCATTGAAGGCGATCTTCCCCGATATTGACGAAGCGCGCATGGCCCGCCGCCTTGCCTCGGGCCGGGCGGGCTATCTGCGCCGCCGCATTCTGCCCGAGGAGGCCAACAAGGTTTTCGCGCTCGGTGAAGTCGCGCTCGAAATCCCGCGCGAGACCGATCGCTATTACCCGCAAGGCACGCTCGCGGCGCATGTGCTGGGTTATGTGGTCGAAGGCGAGGGCGGCAAGGTCGGGATGGAGCAGGTGCTCGACAAGCGGCTGTCCGATCCCGACCTGCGCGGCCAGCCGGTGTCGCTCTCGCTCGACGTGCGGGTGCAGGGCGCGCTCGAGGATGAACTGCGCCGCGGGATGCTGGCCACCAACGCGCTCGGCGCGGCCGGGATCGTGCTCGATGTCGATACCGGCGAGGTGATGGCCATGGCATCCTTGCCCGAATTCGATCCGAACGTGGCCGGTGCCAGCGGGGCGAAGAACGTCTTCAACCGCGTCACCAACGGGGTTTACGAGCTGGGTTCGACCTTCAAGCCGCTGACCGTGGCCGCCGCGATGGATGCCGGCGTGGTGCGCGATCTCGGCCACCACTGGAGCGCCGCGCCGGTGCCGGTCGGCAGCCGCTCGATCAAGGATTCGCACCCGATGGGGGCGAGTCTCAATGTTCCGCAGGCGCTGGTGCATTCGTCGAACACCGTCACCGCCCGGGTCGCTGACGCGCTCGGCCCGGAGCGTTTGCGCCGCGCCATGATCGATCTTGGGATGGACCGCCGCCCCTTCATCGAACTGCCCGCGCGCGGCCAGCCGATCTGGCACAAGGGCAAGTGGAGCCGGGTGACCAACATGACGGTGGGTTTCGGCCACGGCCTTTCGGTCACGCCGCTGCATCTTGCCAGCGCTTATGCGGCGATGGTGAACGGCGGGATCTGGCGGCCGGCCACACTGATGAAGCTTGCGCCGGTCGATGTGCCGCGCGGGCGGCGGGTGTTCAAACAATCCACCTCATCGCGGATGCGCCAGATGCTGCGGATGATCTCGCTCTATGGCACCGGCCGCAATGCCGATGCGCCGGGCTACCGGGTCGGCGGCAAGACCGGCTCGGCGGAAAAGGCGGGTGGGGGCGGTTACAGCAAGACCAAGGTGGTATCCTCCTTTGCTGCGGCCTTCCCGATGGACGCACCGCGCTATGTGGTGGTGGTGGTGGTCGATGAGCCCAAGGGCACGCTCGCTTCCAGCTTCCAGCGCACAGCGGCCTTCACGACCGCGCCGATCGTGGGCCGGCTGGTGCCGCGCATCGGCCCGATGCTGGGCGTGCAGCCGGACGAACGCCGCGATGTCGATATTTCCGATCTTGCCTATCTTGTGGACAGACACTGATGCGCCTCGCTGATCTGCTGGAGCGCGCCGGGCTGCCCGTTCCCGCCGGAGCCGACGTGGCGGTGACCGGTTTTGCCATCGATCACCGCAAGGTCGCGCCCGGCACGGTGTTCGGTGCCTTTCCCGGCGCGAGGTTCAACGGCGAGGATTTCATCCCCGCAGCCATCGCAGCCGGTGCGGTGGCCGTTGTTGCGCGTCCCGAGGCGCGCATCGAGGGCGCGATTCACATTCCCGAAATCCCCGCCCGGCGCGCCTTTGCGCGTCTCGCCGCCGGCTTTTTTTCGCCCGTGCCGGCCACCATCGTGGCGGTGACCGGCACCAATGGCAAGACCTCTTGCGTCGAGATGACCCGCCAGATCTGGCGCATGGGCGGCGAGCGTGCGGCGAGCATCGGCACGCTCGGCGTGACGACGCCCGACGGTTCGGTTGCGACCGGCCTGACCACGCCGGACATCGTCACTTTCCTTGCCAACATGGCAGGCCTTGCGCGCGAGGGGGTGACGCATGTTGCCTACGAGGCATCGAGCCACGGTCTCGACCAGTATCGCAACGAGGGGCTGACGGTCTCGGCCTCGGCCTTCACCAATTTCAGCCGCGACCATCTCGACTATCACGGCACGATGGAGGCCTATTTCGCGGCCAAGATGCGGCTGTTCACCGAGGTCGTCGCACCCGGCAGCCCGGCGATCATTCATGATGCGGGCGACGGTTCGGAATGGACGACGAAGGCGATGGCTGCGGCGACCGCGCGCGGGCTTGATGTGCGCACGGTGGGCGAGGGCGGGTCTTTCCTCCGGCTGGTGTCGCGCGAACCCGGGCAGTTGGGCCAGCGTCTTCACATCGAACATGAAGGCGCGGTCCGCAAGGTCGATCTCCCGCTGATCGGGGCCTATCAGGCCGCCAATGCGCTGGTCGCGGCGGGGCTGGCGATGGCGACCGGTATGGGCGCGGGGGCCGTGTTCGATGCCCTTTCGCGCTTGCAGCCGGTGCGTGGACGGCTCGAGCGCGCAGGCCTCAATGCGGCCGGCGCGCCGGCCTATGTCGATTATGCCCACACGCCCGATGCGCTGGAAGCTGCGATGGCCGCGCTGCGCCCGCATGTGGCCGAAGGCGGCCGGCTGATCGTCGTGTTCGGCGCGGGGGGCGATCGCGATGTCGGCAAGCGTCCCGAGATGGGCGCGGTTGCCGCGCGCGCCGCGGATGTGGCGATTGTCACCGATGACAATCCCCGCAGCGAAGACCCGGCCGCGATCCGCGCCGCGATCATGGCAGGGGGCAAAGCCTTGCGCGAAATCGGCGATCGCCGCGCCGCGATTGCTGCCGCCCTTGCGGAAGCTGGCGCGCGCGACATTGTGCTGATCGCCGGCAAGGGCCACGAACAGGGCCAGATTTTCGGTGCAGGAGAGACCATGCGGATCGAACCGTTCGACGATGTCGAGGTGGCGCGCGAATGTGCGGGAGGCCAATACTGATGAATATGCCGCTTGCTCACCCGATGCTGCACGCCTGGCCCGCTGTTGCCCGTGATGCGCTGCCGTTGGCGCTGTGGTCCTCGGTCGAGATCGTCGCAGCCACCGGGGGTGTCGCCAGCCACGAATTCGAGGCTGCCGGGGTCGAAATGGATTCGCGCGATGTGAAATCGGGCGATCTGTTCGTGGCGCTCAAGGGCGAAGCGATGGATGGTCACAAGTTCATCCCCCAAGCGGTTGAAAAAGGTGCTGTTGCCGCGATTGTCGATCGTCCGGTCGATGGCCCCCACGTGCTGGTGGAGGACACTGCAAAAGCGCTTCATGACCTCGCGCGATACGCGCGTGAGCGTTCACAAGCGGTGCGCATCGGCATCACCGGCTCGGTCGGCAAGACCGGGATGAAGGAGGCGATCTTCGCGTGCCTCGACCGCGCCAGCCGCGGCGCGGCGCATCGTTCGGTGCGCTCCTACAACAATCATGTCGGGGTGCCGCTCAGCCTTGCCCGCCTGCCTGCGCGGGCCAGGTTCGGCGTGTTCGAGATGGGCATGAATCACGCGGGCGAGATCGCCCCGCTCAGCGCCCATGTGCGCCCCCACGTCGCGCTGATCACCACCATCGCGCCGGCGCATATCGAGAACCTCGGCAGCCTCGAAGCCATTGCCGACGAGAAGGCGCAGATCTTCACCGGCCTGATGCCGGGCGGCACCGCGATCATCCCGGCGGACAGCGAATGGGCCGAACGCATGATCGGCCATGCCCGCGATTGCGGCGCGCAGGTCGTCACCTTCGGGCGCGCCGCCAATGCCGATGTGCGGCTGCTCGACGCGATTGCGGCCGCGGGCGGCGGCGCGCTGGTGACGGCTGATCTGGGCGACCGGCGGATTTGCTATCATGTCGCTGAACCGGGCGAGCACTGGATTGCCAACTCGCTGGGCGTGATGGCGGCGGTGCGCGCGGCGGGCGGCGATCTTGGCGCTGCGGGCCTTGCGCTGGCCGAGATGGGCGGATTGAAGGGGCGCGGGGCGCGCCACACCATCGCGGTTGCGGGGGGCACGGCGCTGCTGATCGACGAAAGTTACAACGCCAACCCGGCCTCGATGCGCGCGACGCTCAAGGCGCTCGCCGCCACCCCCGCCGCGCGCCGGTTGGCGGTGCTTGGCGCCATGAAGGAATTGGGCGACTTTGCCGATGCCTTTCATCGTCAGCTGGCCGAACCGCTGGCCGAGGCGGGCGTGACCCACGCGATCCTGGTGGGCGAAGAGATGCGCGCGCTGGCCGAGGAACTGGGGAAACTCTCCGACGCTCCGCTTGGCAAGGCGATTGCCTTCGCGCATTGCTCAACCCCGGCCGAAGCGATCGCGGTGCTCGGGCAAATCGGTCTCGCCCCGGGAGACGCGATGCTGGTCAAGGGTTCAAACGCGGTCGGGCTCGGCCGGCTCGTGACACATTTTACCGATAACGCCCCTGCCGGGACCGCAGCAGGGGGCTGAGGCCCGCCACACCATCCGGTGCCAGGGCCGCCAAGGAACGACGGAATGCTCTATCTGCTTGCCGAATGGCTGGGCTTCGAAGGCATCTTGAATCTGGTGCGCTACCAGAGCTTCCGCGCGGGCGCGACGCTGATGACAGCGCTGCTGATCGGGCTGATCATCGGCCCGCGCTTCATCAACCTGCTGCGCGTGCGGCAGGGCAAGGGCCAGCCGATCCGTGAGGACGGGCCGCAAAGCCACCTCGCCAAGCGCGGCACGCCGACCATGGGCGGGCTGATGATCCTGACCGCGCTGACATGCTCGCTGCTCTTGTGGATGAACCTGTCCAGCCCCTTTGTCTGGGCCTGCCTGGCGGTGACGATCGGCTTCGGATTCATCGGCTTTCTTGATGATTACGACAAGGTTGCGAAGAACAGCCACGCCGGGGTGCCCGCGCGGGTGCGGCTGGCGGGCGAGTTCGTGGTGGCCGGCCTTGCCGCGTGGATCATCGTGAGCCAGATCAACACCAATATCTACCTGCCCTTCCTTACCGGTGTGAGCATCCCGCTGGGGCCGGCCTATTACGTGTTTGCCGCCTTCGTGATCGTGGGTGCGGGCAATGCGGTGAACCTCACCGACGGGCTGGATGGTCTTGCGATCATGCCGGTAATCATTGCGTCCGGCACCTTTGCGATCATCGCCTATCTCGCGGGGCGCGCCGATTTCAGCGCCTATCTCGGCATCCCGCATGTGCCCGGCGCGGGCGAACTGGCGATCTTCTGCGCCGCGATCATGGGGGCGGGGCTGGCCTTCCTGTGGTTCAACGCACCCCCTGCTGCGGTGTTCATGGGGGATACCGGCAGTCTTGCGCTGGGCGGCGCGCTCGGCGCGATCGCGGTTGCCTCGCACCATGAAGTGGTGCTGGCGATTGTCGGCGGGCTGTTCGTGCTCGAAGCGGTCAGCGTCATCGTGCAGGTGTTCTGGTTCAAGCGCACCGGCAAGCGGGTGTTCCGCATGGCCCCGATCCACCACCATTTCGAACAGCTCGGCTGGAGCGAGAGCAAGGTCGTGATCCGCTTCTGGATCATCGCCATCGTGCTGGCGCTGATCGGCCTGTCGACGCTGAAGCTGAGGTAGGGGCCGCGCGGTGATCACCTCCCCCGCCTTTGCCGGACAACGCTATGCGGTGCTCGGCCTCGCCCGTTCGGGCGCGGCCGCGGCCGAGGCGCTGCTGGCGAGCGGGGCGGAAGTGATCGCATGGGATCGCCAACCCCACGCGCGCGAGCCGTTCGAAGGCCGCTGCCGCCTGATCGATCCGCTGGAGCTTGACCTCACCGGGTTTGCCGGCGTGGTCGTGTCGCCCGGCGTGCCGCTCAACAGTCATCCGATCGGCCCGCATGTGTGGCAATATGGCCTGCCGGTGATCGGCGATATCGAGCTGTTTGCGATGGCGCGGCCGAGCCTGCCGGCTCACCGCGTGGTCGGCATCACCGGCACCAACGGCAAATCGACCACCACCGCGCTTACCCACCATATCCTCAAAACCGCCGGCGTGCCGAGCGTGATGGGCGGCAATATCGGCGATCCGATCCTCGCGCAGGAGCCGCTGCCCGAAGGCGGGGTCTATGTGCTCGAATTGTCGAGCTTCCAGATCGATCTGACCTTCACGCTCGATTGCGATATCGCCGCGCTGACCAACATTACCCCCGATCACCTCGATCGCTACGCCGGGTTTGCCGCCTATGCCGCCGCGAAGGAGCGATTGTTCCAGATGCAGGAGCAGGGACAAGCGGTGATCTGCGACGAGGACGAGCCGACCAGCGCGATTGCCGAGGGGCTGGCGACGGCGGGCAAGCCGCTGGTGCGGGTGAAATCGGCCGATCTTGCGGCCGCAGGGCTGGCCGAGGGGCGCTCGCCCTCGCTCGCCGGGCCGCACAATGCCCAGAATGCCGCGGTGGCGGTGGCGATCTGCCGCCAGCTCGGCCTGAGCGACGCGCAGATCGCGCAGGGCCTTGCGACCTATCAGGGCCTGCCGCACCGGATGGAGCGGGTGTGCGAGGCGGATGGCGTCCTCTACATCAACGACAGCAAGGCAACCAACGCCGCCTCGGCAGCCCCGGCGCTCGCCGCCTTTCCGCCTGAACCGGCGATCAACGAGGGGCGCTCCCGCATCCACTGGATCGTTGGCGGCCTGCCCAAGGAGGACGGGCTGGGGGCCTGCGCCGATCATCTCGGCCATGTCGCGGCGGCCTATACCGTGGGCGAGGCCGGGCCGATGTTTGCCGAGCTGCTCGAGGCCGCCGGCCTGCGGGTCGAACGCTGCGAATTGATCGGTGAGGCGGTGCGCCGCGCGCGCGCAGCTGCCCGTCCGGGCGAGGTGGTGCTGCTCTCGCCCGCCTGCGCCTCCTACGACCAGTTCCGCGATTACGAGAAGCGCGGCACCCACTTCCGCCAGATGGTTGGCGCGATGACCGGCTGCGATGTCGCTAGCGCAGCCGGCGCAAAGGGGCGGAGCATCCTGCCATGATCAGCGCCGCCAACTCTGCGCGGGCCGGCGCCGGTGCCACCTATCTCCCGCCCGCCGTGGTCCAGCGCCGCTGGCGCGACAATGTGCGGATCTGGTGGCGCGAGATCGACAAGGTGCTGCTCGGCCTGATCGTGCTGCTGATGGCGATCGGGGTGCTGGCGGTGGCGGCTGCCTCGCCCGCCAGCGCCGATCAGCTTTCGACCGCGCGCGTCACGCTTGATGAGTTCATGTTCTTCAAGCGCCATGTGGTGTTCCAGCTGCTTGGCCTGTCACTGATGCTGGGCCTGTCGTTCCTGTCGCGCGATTCGGCACGGCGGCTGGGCATTCTGGTGGGCGCGATCATGCTGGCGCTGCTGTTCGTGGTGCCGATCATCGGCGAGGAGAAAAACGGCGCACGGCGCTGGATCAATGTCGGCATGAGCCTGCAGCCGTCGGAATTCCTCAAGCCCGGCTTCGCGATCATCTGCGCCTGGGTGCTGAGCTGGCGCTTGCGCGATGCGAGCCTGCCGGTGATCGGGTTCGTCACCGGCTTCATGGCGCTGGTTGCGGCGCTGCTGATGGCGCAGCCCAACCTCGGCGATGCGATCCTGTTCGGCGGGATCTGGCTGGTGCTGGTGCTGCTGGCGGGCGTGGCATGGCAGCGCATTGCGGCGCTGATCGGTGCGGGCGTGGCGGCGCTGACGCTCGCTTATCTGTTCTACGACAATGCCCGCCACCGCATCGACAGTTTCCTTGGCGGCGGCACCGCCTTTGATCAGGTCGATCTGGCGCAGCGCACGATCACCGCCGGCGGGTGGACCGGAAGCGGGCTGTGGCTCGGCGTGCGCAAGATGAACCTGCCCGAGGCGCATACCGACTACATCTTCTCGGTGATCGGCGAGGAATTCGGCCTTATCACCTGCGGGCTGATCGTCGCGCTCTATGCCGCGCTGGTGATCCGCGCGCTGATGCGGATGGTGGGCGAGGACAACCTGTTCGCGCTGCTGGCGGGCGTGGGCCTTGTCACCCAGTTCGGCGGGCAGGCCTTCATCAACATCCTCGTCAACCTCAAACTGTTCCCCTCCAAGGGGATGACGCTGCCACTGATCTCCTATGGCGGCTCATCGACACTGGCGGTGTGCTTCACGCTTGGGCTATTGCTCGCGATCACCCGGCGCAATCCTTTCCTCGCCCGCGAGGCGGGGGGACTGCGCGACCTGATCGAACGCAAGGATCTGAGCGCATGACCCAGCAGCCCCGGACTGGAGCGACCCGCCATTACGTGCTCGCCGCCGGCGGCACCGGCGGCCACCTGATCCCGGCCTTTGCGCTCGCGGCAGAGCTGCACGCGCGCGGGCATCACGTGGCGCTGATTACCGATGCGCGCGGGGCGAACATCCCGGGCAAGCCCGACTATCTCACCGCCCACGTTTTGCCGGCCGGGCGCTTCGGCAAGAACCCGCTGGGCTGGCCCGCAGGGGTGCGCGCCGTGCTCGAAGGGCGGCGCATGGCGCTGCGCCTGTTCGAGGCCTTCGCGCCGTCTGCCATCGTTGGCTTCGGCGGCTATCCCGCGCTGCCCGCGCTGCTTGCGGCGGGTTCGGCCGGGCTGCCGAGCGTGGTGCACGAACAGAACGCGGTGCTCGGCCGCGTCAACCGGCTGCTGTCGCGGCGGGTCGATGCCATCGCGACTTCGTATGACAAGGTTGATCGGCTCAATCCCAGGCACGCCGCCAAGGTGCATCTCACCGGCAATCCGGTGCGCGCCGAGGTGCTGGCGCTGCGCGATCAGGATTTTCCCGCCTTTACCGAAGACAGCCTGCTGCGCATCCTCGTCACCGGCGGATCGCAGGGCGCGCGGGTGCTGTCGGAAGTGGTGCCCGATGGCCTTGCCATGCTCCCGCCGGCGCTGCGCCAGCGCTTGCAGGTGACCCAGCAATGCCGCGCCGAGGACTTGGACGCGGTGCGCAAGCGCTATGCCGAGCATGACATTCCCGCCGAACTGGGCACCTATTTCGAAGACATGCACGAACGCCTGGCCGATGCGCACCTGTTCATTGGCCGCGCGGGCGCATCGACCATCGCGGAGCTGACCGCAGTGGGCCGCCCCGCGATCCTCGTGCCGCTGCCGATAGCGACCGACGATCACCAGGCGGTCAACACCCGCGAGATGGTGAAGGCCGGCGGCGCGCGGATGATCCGGCAGGATGCCTTCCAGCCCAAGGAGCTTGCCAAGCAGATCCAGGCGATGGCGATGAACCCGCAGAGCCTCGCCAACGCCGCGCATTGCGCCTTCAACTGCGGGCGGCCCGATGCGGCGAAGGACCTTGCCGATCTGGTGGAGAGCATGAGCGGAATCGATCTGATGGACGTGATCCGGGTGGGCGAGGCCGCCCCGCGCGCCGCGCAAGGCGCAGCCCGCCCGCGGCCCTCGACCCGCGAGGCCGCCAGGGAACTGTCAGACCAATGAAGGGCGTGGGCACCGACATCGGCATCATCCACTTCGTCGGCATCGGCGGGATCGGCATGTCCGGCATTGCCGAGGTGATGCACAATCTCGGCTATCAGGTGCAGGGCAGCGACATTGCCGAAGGGCCGAGCGCGCTGCGGCTGCGCGCGCGCGGGATCACCGTGCATATCGGCCACAAGGCTGAAAACGTGGCGGGCGCGGCGGTGGTCGTCACCTCGAGCGCGGTGCGTCGCACCAACCCCGAAGTCGTCGCCGCGCTGGAGGCCCGTGTGCCCGTGGTGCGCCGCGCCGAGATGCTGGCGGAACTGATGCGGCTCAAATCGACGGTGGCGGTGGCGGGCACGCACGGCAAGACAACCACCACCAGCATGATCGCGACGCTGCTCGATGCGGGCGGGGTCGATCCCACGGTCATCAACGGCGGGATCATCGAGCAATATGGCTCGAATGCGCGGCTGGGGACAAGCGACTGGATGGTGGTCGAGGCCGACGAGAGCGACGGCAGCTTCCTGCGCCTCGACGGCACCATCGCGGTGGTCACCAATATCGATCCCGAGCATCTCGATCACTACGGCGATTTCGACGGGGTGAAGCGCGCCTTCGTGGAATTCATCCACAACGTCCCCTTCTACGGTGCGGCGGTGCTGTGCGTCGATCACCCGCAGGTGCAGGCGGTGATCGGGCAGGTGCGTGATCGCAAGGTGGTGACCTATGGCTTCTCGCTCCAGGCCGATATCTGCGGCGTCAACGTGCGCAGCGAGAACGGGGGTAACACCTTCGATGTGATCGTGCGCCAGCGCGGGCTGGAGGATCGCCGGATCGAAGGCGTGCACCTGCCGATGCCGGGCCGCCACAATGTCCAGAACGCGCTCGCGGCAATTGCGGTGGCGATCGAGATGGGCTGCTCGGACGCGGTGATCCGCACCGGCTTTGCCCGCTTCGGCGGGGTGCGGCGGCGGTTTACCAAGGTTGGCTCGGTCGCGCTTGATGGCGGCACTGTCTCGGTGATCGACGATTATGCCCACCACCCGGTCGAAATTCGCGCCGTTCTTGCTGCCGCACGCGAGGCAGTGGCTGGCACTGATGGCCGCGTGATCGCGGTCGCGCAGCCGCACCGCTACTCGCGCCTCAAGGATCTGATGAACGACTTCCAGTCGTGTTTCGATCTTGCCGATATCGCCTATGTTGCCCCCGTTTACCCTGCCGGTGAAGAACCGATCCCCGGGGTCGATCATGCCGCGCTGGTGGCGGGGATGAAGGCGCGGGGGCACCGGGCGGCGCGCGAGATTGCCGGGGCGGATGCGCTGGCCGATGCGCTGGCGGACGAGATCGCACCGGGCGATCTGGTGGTGTGCCTTGGCGCGGGTGATATCACCAGGTGGGCGGCGGGGCTTGCGCCTGCGCTTGCCGCGAAGCGGGGCGCGGCATGAACCAGCCCGGCGACAGCCACGCCTGCGACGACGGCTCGGCCCCGACCTGCGCGGTCGAGGGCGCGGTGTCTGCGCCCGTGCCGCTCGAAGGCATCCGCGGCAAGCTGACCTGCAAGGCCCCGCTTGCGCCCTATACCTGGTTCAAGACCGGCGGCCCGGCCGACTGGCTGTTCGAACCGGCCGACATTGCCGATCTCAGGCTGTTCCTCGAACGGCTCGGCGGAGAAATCCCGGTGATGGCGCTGGGGCTGGGCTCGAACATGATCGTGCGCGATGGGGGGGTGCCGGGCGTGGTGGTGCGGCTCGGCAAGGCCTTTGCCGGCGTCCGGCACAGCGGTGACATGGAGTTGACCTGCGGCGGCGGGGCAAGCGGCATTCTGGTTGCTTCCACCGCGCGCGACTGCGGGATTGCGGGGCTGGAATTCCTGCGCGGCATCCCGGGCACCGTGGGCGGCTTCGTGCGCATGAACGGCGGGGCCTACGGGCGCGAGGTGGCTGATGTGCTGGTCGATTGCGCGGTGATCCTGCAGGATGGCAGCCTCATCACCCTCGATGCGGCGGAACTCGAATATTCCTATCGCCATTCGGCCTTGCCCGAAGGCGCGATTGTCGTGTCGGCGCGGTTTCGCGGGCACCCGGGTGATCCGGCAGCGATCGGTGCTGAAATGGATCGCATCGCCGCCGCGCGCGAAGCCAGCCAGCCGCTGCGCACCAAGACCGGCGGATCGACTTTCAAGAACCCGGTTGGTTACAAGGCGTGGGAACTGGTCGATCGGGCAGGCTGCCGCGGCCTTACGCTCGGCGGTGCGCAGGTCTCCGAGAAACACACCAATTTCCTCATCAACACCGGCAATGCCACCAGCGCCGATATCGAAGGGCTGGGCGAGTTGGTGCGCGACAAGGTCTATGCCCATTCCGGTGTGAGCCTCGAATGGGAAATCCAGCGAGTAGGACGCCCGTGACTCTCCCCAAACTCCATGTCGCTGTCCTGATGGGCGGCTGGGCCAATGAACGCGACGTGTCGCTCACCAGCGGCGCGGGTGTGGCCGATGCGCTGGAACGCAAGGGCCACCGTGTCACCCGGATCGATATGGGGCGCGATGTCGCGCTCAGGCTCACCGAGGCGCGGCCGGACGTGGTGTTCAACGCGCTTCACGGCGTGCCGGGCGAGGACGGGAGCGTGCAGGGGATGCTCGATCTGATCGGCCTTCCCTATACCCATTCGGGCCTCGTCACTTCGGTGATCGCGATCGACAAGCAGCTCACCAAGCAGGCGCTGGTGCCGCACGGCATCCCCATGCCCGGCGGGCGGATCGTGACGCGCGAGGAGCTGTATGAACGCGATCCCCTGCCGCGCCCCTATGTCCTGAAGCCGGTCAACGAAGGTTCCTCCGTGGGCGTTGCCATCGTCACCGAAGACAGCGGCGTCGGCAATCCCATCAGCCCCGATGCGCGCGGGCCGTGGCAGGAATTTGCGCAGCTGCTGGCCGAACCCTTCATCAAGGGCCGCGAACTGACGGCGGCGGTGCTCGATGGCCCCGATGGCCCGCGGGCCTTGGGCGTGACCGAACTGGTGGTCGCCAGCGGCTTCTACGATTACGAGAACAAATACACCGCCGGCCGCACCGAGCATATCTTTCCGGCCCGGCTCCCGCCCGAAATCACCGCCCTGTGCGAGGCCTATGCCCTCAAGGCGCATCAGGTGCTCGGCTGCCACGGCACCAGCCGCACCGATTTGCGCTGGGACGAGGAGGCGGGCGAGGACGGGCTGTTCGTGCTTGAAACCAACACCCAGCCGGGGATGACCCCCTTGAGCCTGGTGCCCGAACAGGCCGCCCATTGCGGCATTGCCTATGCCGATCTGGTCGAACTGCTGGTGGCAGAGGCGCTCAGGGTTCACACGGCAAAGCAGGCAAAGCAGGGAGGTTAGGATGGCCCAGCAGATCAGGCGTAGCACCGCCACCGGCGTGCGCCGCGCCGCGCGGGCGCAGAGCCGCAGTCTCACCGCGCGCAAGGCCGCGGGCAAGGCGAGCGGTTTTTTCGACTGGCTGATGGGCCTGCTGCCCTTCACCGAGGAACAGTGGAGCCGCATCTGGCTTGCCATCATCATCGGCGGGGCGGTGGGCCTCGCGCTGATCATCGCCAGCCTCGCCGGGGTGCCTGCGCTGGCGCAGGCGCAGGTGGCGAAAATCGCCGCCGATGCCGGATTTGAAGTCAGGGGCTTCCGCGTCACCGGCACCAGGCGGATGGACGAAGGGCGGGTCTATGCCCTGATCGCCGACCAACTCGGGAAGCCCATGCCGCAGGTCGATCCGGCGGAAATCCGCGCGCGGCTCGGTGCTGAACTGCCGTGGGTCAAGGACGCGCGCGTTTCGATCCAGCTGCCGCACACGCTGGCCATCGACATTGTCGAGCGCACGCCCCACGCGGTGCTGGAAAAGCCCGACCGGCTGGTGCTGATCGATGCTGCCGGGGTGGAGCTTGAAACGATTGCCGAGGCCAGGGCCAAGGGGATGCTGCGGCTCGCCGGGCCGGGCGCGGCACAGCAGGCCGGGCGGCTGGAACGGCTGCTCGCCGTCGCTCCGGCGCTGGGCCCGCAGGTCGAGGCCGCCGAATGGGTGGGCAACCGCCGCTGGAACCTGATGTTCAAGACCGGCCAGTTGCTTGAATTGCCCGAGGGCGAGGCCGAGGCAGCGACCGCGCTGGTCAGGTTCGCGCGGCTCGACGGGCAGAACCGCCTGCTCGGCGGCAAGGTGCTGGCCTTCGACATGCGCACCCCGCCGCGGCTGTATCTGCGCCTGCCGGCTGATGCCGCCCCACCCGCCAAGGTTGCCGCTGCCACCGCCGGCGGAGGGTCGCTCTGATGGCTTCCAGGGCATCCTCGCAGCGCCGTTTCGTCCGCACCTTCGGCGCGGTGAATATCGGCTCATTCCGTGTTTCTGCGATGATCGTGGGCGAGACCGAGAGCGGCGAATTGCAGGTGCTGGGCAGCGGCCACCGCGCCAGTGCCGGGATCAAGCGCGGCTATGTCACCGACATGGCGGCGGCCGCCCACGCGATCCGCGACGCGGTGGAGCGTGCCGAAAAGAGCGCCGGCACCCAGATCCGCTCGGTGTGGATTGCCTGCGCCGGGGCGGGGCTGGCCAGCAATGTCGTCTCGGTCGATTTCGAGATCGGCGGGCGGCGGATCGAGGACGAGGATATCGAGCAGCTGCTGATCCAGGCGCAGGACATGATCCAGCCCGACGGGCGCACCGTGCTCCATGCCCAGCCGGCGCATTACACGCTCGATGGCGCGCACGGGGTCGCCAATCCGCGCGGGCTCCATGCCGAGCGCCTGGGGGTCGATATCCACGTGATGCTGGCCGACGGCGCGCCGGTGAAGAACCTCATGGAAGCGGTGCAGAACGCGCACCTTTCGGTTGACGGGGTGGTGGCCGCGCCGCTCGCTGCGGGCCATGCCTGCCTGACGGTGGAAGAGCGCGAGCTGGGCGTGGCGCTGGTCGAGATCGGGGCCGATGTCACCAATGTCGCGGTGTTTGCCGGCGGGATGCTGCTTGGCCTCAAGGCGGTGCCGATGGGCTCGGCCGACATCACCGACGCGATCGCCAGCGGGTTCGGCATCCGCCGATCGCAGGCCGAGCGGCTGAAATGCGTCGCGGGATCGGCGATTGCCAGCCCCGCCGATCACCGCGAGCTGATCCCGGTGAACGGCCCCAATGATGCGCCCGACGGGGTGGCCGGCGGGCCGCTGGCGCGCGGCGCCGACGACAAGAACCGGATCGTGCGTGCTGAGCTGGTTTCGGTGGTCACGCAGCAGCTGGCACTGCTTGCCGGAGAGATCGGCAAGGCGCTGAAGGAAATGGGATTTTCGGGCCGCAGCGCGGGGCAGGTGGTGCTTACCGGCGGGGGCGCGGAGCTTGCCGGGATGGCCGATTTCATGCAGGGCGCGCTGGGTCAGCCGGTGCGGCTGGGCCGTCCGCCGCAACTGGTCGGGATGCCCGAGGCGCACCACGCACCCGGCTTTGCGACGCTCGCGGGCCTGTGCCTTTACGCCGCCGAGGATCCGGTTGACATCCGCGCCGTGGGCACATCGCGCGCGGCGGTCTATCGCGCTGCGGCGCGTCGGAGTGGGTGGATCGAGGCCCTGATGCGGCTGATCCGGGAGCTGAGAGAGAATTATTGACAGATGCCTTGCGGCCGAGCGCTGTGGAAAAGGGCTCCGGCACTATAAAATGTCAACGATGATTGTGTCACACAAGCAATAAGGCCGCGGCAGAAGGGTCAAAATCCCGCATCCCGCGTTGGAGGACAAGCT
The DNA here is from genome assembly GCA_046296035.1 of Erythrobacter sp. Classification (GTDB taxonomy): domain Bacteria; phylum Pseudomonadota; class Alphaproteobacteria; order Sphingomonadales; family Sphingomonadaceae; genus Erythrobacter. The sequence goes on from JBKBLZ010000002.1 coordinate 139,544, forward strand.
GATGAGCATCAATATCGGACCTGCCGCCACGGATGATCTGCGTCCGCGCATTACCGTCATCGGCATCGGCGGGGCGGGCGGCAACGCCATCGCCAACATGATCGCCGCCGAGATCGAGGGCGTCGAGTTCATCGTCGCCAACACCGACGCGCAGGCGCTCAGCACCTCGCCGGCGGAAAAGCGCATCCAGCTTGGCCCCGACATCACCGGCGGGCTTGGCGCAGGCGCGCGGCCCGAAGTGGGCAAGGCGGCGGCCGAAGAAACCGTGCACGAGATCGAAAAGGCGCTCGAAGGCGTCAACATGTGCTTCATTGCCGCCGGGATGGGCGGGGGCACTGGCACCGGCGCCGCGCCGGTGATTGCCGAAGCCGCGCGCCGCATGGGTGTGCTGACGGTGGGCGTTGTCACCAAGCCGTTCCTGTTCGAAGGCACGCGCCGGATGCGCGCCGCCGAAGCCGGGATCGAGGAGTTGCAGCAGCACGTCGATACCCTGATCGTCATCCCCAACCAGAACCTGTTTCTGGTTGCCAAGGCGGAAACCACCTTCAAGGAAGCCTTCCAGCTCGCCGACGAGGTGCTCCAGCAGGGTGTGCGCTCGATCACCGATCTGATGGTGATGCCGGGCCTCATCAACCTTGATTTTGCTGACGTGCGCTCGGTCATGAGCGAGATGGGCAAGGCGATGATGGGCACTGGCGAGGGTGAGGGTGAGAACCGCGCGCTCCAGGCCGCAGAACAGGCGATCGCCAACCCGCTGCTCGACGGGGTCAGCATGGCTGGCGCCAAGGGCGTGATCATTTCGATCATCGGCGGCGAGGACATGCGTCTGCTCGAAGTCGACGAGGCTGCCAATCACATCCGCGAACTGGTGGACGAGGATGCCAACATCATCTGGGGCAGTGCCTTCAATCCCGATCTCAAGGGCAAGATCCGCGTCTCGGTGGTCGCCACCGGGATCGAACAGGGCGCGATAGGCCAGATCGAGCGGCCACAACCGGTCGCGCTCGGCGCCTCGCGCGCGCCCAAGCGTCCGGTGCTCGAACTGTCCGAGGACGAGGGTCTGGTCGAATATCCGGCCGAGGATCCCGGTGCCGGCGCAATCGCGCCTGGCGCGGCGGCTGTGGCCCCGGTGGCTGCGGCCCCCTTCACCCTGACCCCGCCCGATTTTCCGGCGGCCGGGGACGAGGAGGCCGAAGTTGCGGACGACTATGACAGTGCCGCGCCGTTCGATCTCACCGGAATGCAGGCTGGTGACGAGATGGGCGAGGATTACGATGACGATGTCGACGAAATCGTCGATCCGCTCGCCGGGCTGCGCGGGGCCGAGGACGATCTGCCGGGCAGTGAGGTTGGCGCGGATGAGGATACGCTGGACCTTACCGGCGATTATGCCGATTACCAGGAAGCCGACACGCCGGCCGCCGCGCAGGACGATCTGCTGGCGAGCGCAGACCGGCTCGCGGCCGAGGATCAGCCCGTCACCGCGCGGCTGGGCGGCGCGCGCCGGCGCGGCCTGCTCGGCGAAGGCAGGAGCGAAGGCGGTGCTGCGAGCGGCAGCACGCTGTTCGAGCGCATGGCCAATCTTTCGCGCAGCACCGGACGCGACCAGGAGGAAGACGAGGACGAAGGCGAAGACGGCCCCGCGCTCAGCATTCCGCGCTTCCTCGATCGCAATCGCAACCAGTAAGCACGCTGGCCAGCGCCCGGGTCGCTTGCGGCTTGGCGCGCTGAGGGTGCCGTTCACCGCGCCGGTGGATCTGCGGCACTGGCCAGCCCGCATTTCCGCGTTAGGTCAGCTTGGGTGAAGCCCGTCTCGTTCTGTCTCCCGTTGGTGTTGATTGCCGCTAGCGTGCCGCTCGCGGCGCAGGAGGTGGTCTCGCGCGAGGTGGTGCAGCCGCTGCCGAGCGAGGAAGTCCAGCGCCTCAATCGTGCGCTCGTGGCGCTGGCCAAGGCCCCGCGCGATCTCGATGCGCTGGTCGAGGCGGGAACGGCGGCGATGGGCATCGACGATGTCGAAGCGGCGATCGGGTTCTTTGGGCGCGCGGCGGATATTGATCCCAACCATCCGCGCGTCGCGCTCGGGCTGGGCGCGGTCTATCTGCGTTCCGGACGGCCGGGCGAGGCGATCGCGCAATTCGATCGCGCCCGCGCCGCCGGGGTTCCGGCGCGCGAGGTGCTGCCCGACCAGGCGCTGGCCTTCGATCTGCTGGGTGATCAGGCCGCGGCACAGGCGACCTATGCCGAGGCGCTCGATTTCGATCCCGGCAATGACGAGGCGCGGCGGCGGCAGGCGATCAGCTTTGCCATCGCCGGCAACCGCGCGCGCTTCGAGGAGGCGCTGCGCCCGTTGCTTGACAAGCGTGACATGGCTGCCTTCCGCGCGCGTGCGTTCGGGCTGGCAATCCTTGGCGATCAGGCGCGCGCGTCGGCGATTACCGAACAGGTGATGCCGCGCGATCTTTCCAGCCGGATCATCCCCTATCTTGCCTATATGCCGCGGTTGACGGCGGCGCAGCAGGCGGCGGCGGCCAATCTCGGGATCTTCCCGCGCGCGGCGGATATCGGGCGCGACGATCCGCGGCTGGCACGGCTGGCGAGCGAGGCGCAGGCGGACAGCCGGCTCGCACCGGTTGGCGCGCCGCTCGGGCGGCCTGCAACTCCGGCACCGGCACCGGCACCGACACCGACACCGACACCGACACCGACACCGACACCGACACCGGCTCCGGCGCGCGTGGCCGCCGCTCCCGCGCCCGCTGCGCGTCCGAGCCTTGCGCCCTTTGGCCCGCCCGCCGATCCGGCACCCGCGCCCGCGCCCGCGCCCGCGCCCGCCCCTGCGCCGGCAGCAGCGCCTGCGCCTGCTCTGGCGGCGGCTCCGGCTTCTGAGCCTGCCGCCCCCCTGCGCGTGGCCGATGCCTTTGCCGATCTTGGCGATGATCCGCTGCCCGATGCACGCGTCAGCGGCGATGCGGTCGATCTCACCCGAATCACCATCAAGCGCGAGGCGCCCCCGCCGCCGCCCAAGCCCAAGGAGCCGCCCAAGCCGGTCTATCCGAGCCGTATCTGGGTGCAGCTGGCGACCGGCAAGAACGTCAGCGCGCTCGGGTTCGACTGGCGCCGCCTGTCGCGCAGCGGGGGCGATCTGCTGGCGAAGCTCAAGCCCTACACCGCGCCCTGGGGCGCGGCGCACCGTCTGCTCGCGGGGCCGATCGACAGCCGCGACAAGGCCCAGGCGCTGGTGCGCGAGCTCAAGGCCAAGGGGCTCGACAGCTTCCTTTACGTTAGTCAGGAAGGCGAGGAAATCCAACCGATTAGGTGATTTTTTCCGGCTCTTCCCCATAATCTTTGCACAGGCTTTGAACAAGCTTGCGCGGTTCTCCCCAATTCGCCCGCACCGCTGGATTGCCAAGCGGCCCCCTGCGCGTTCATTCGTGCGACCGATGACTGCACCACGCGCCATGCGCCCCCTTGCGGGCTTCGCCCTCCGGCCTCACTGCCGGGACACCGTCCGATGAGGCCGCGCACGATGGACTATTCCGCCGAGGATGATGCCGCGCCGGTCGAAATGCTGGCGGCCTTGTTCGAGGCGCGCGGCTGGCCGTGCGAAATGGTTTCGGACGATGAAATGTGCGGCGAGGTGCAGGGCAGCTGGGCCAATTACCAGCTGCGCGCGATCTGGCGCCCGGAAGACCGGGTGCTGCAATTCCTGTGCCTGCCCGATATCCGCGTCACCGACGACAAGCGCGCCGCCGCTTACGAGCTGCTGTGCCTCGTCAACGAACAGATGTGGCTCGGGCATTTCGATATCTGGTCGAACGGCGACGTGCTGCTCTACCGTCACGGCGCGCTGCTGAGCGAGGAGGGACGCTTGAGCCTCGACATGGCGCAGTCGCTGGTTGAAATCGCGATCGACGAGTGCGACCGCTTCTATCCGGCCTTCCAGTTCGTGCTGTGGGGCGACAAATCCCCGCGCGCAGCGCTCGAAGCGGCGATGGTTGACGCGGCGGGTGAGGCCTGAGAGCCTGAGGCCCGGCGATGTTCCAACAGCTTCTCATCATCGGTTGCGGCAATATGGGCGGGGCGATGCTCGCCGGCTGGCTGGCTGCGGGCGAGCCGCCGGCGCGCTTTGCCGTGCTCGATCCGGCGCTGGCTGCCGTGCCGCAGGGCGTGGCGCTCTATCGCGATGCGGAAGAGGTGCCGGGGATGCATGATGCGGTGCTGCTCGGGTTCAAACCCCAGCAATTGGGCGCCCTCGGGGCGGGGTTGCAGGGCGTGACCAAAGGCCGGGCCGTGTGCTCGCTGCTTGCCGGGATCACGCTTGTCCAGCTGGGTTCGGCCTTCCCCGATGCCGCCGCGCTGGTGCGGGTGATGCCCAACCTCGCCGCGCGCATCAACAAGTCGCCGGTGATCCTTGCAGGGGCGGGGCTGGACGAAGCGGGGCGCGCAGCCGCCTTCGCGCTGTTCGACCGGCTCGGGACCGCGCTGTGGCTGGCGGACGAGGCACAGTTCGATCTCGTCACCGCGCTGGCCGGATCGGGGCCGGGCTTCGTCTATCGCTTTATCGATGCGCTGGCGGGCGCGGCGGCGGATCTTGGGATGGATCCCGACATGGCGGCCAGCCTCGCGCTCGCCACGGTCGAGGGGGCGGCGTTGCTGGCTGCGCGCGCCGATGCGCCTCCGGCAGTGCTGGCCGACCGCGTGGCCAGCCCCGGCGGCATGACCCGCGAGGGACTCAATGTGCTCGATGACGCCAACGCATTGCGGCACCTGCTCACCCAAACCCTGCGCGCGACGGCCGCAAAGGGCGCAGCCCTTTCCCAAGGCGCTTAATCTTAACGGCTGTTAAGCTGAACGAATTGCACGCTTTGCAATCCGGTTTCGCTTGAAATGCCGTGACGAAACCCCGATATTCCTGCGCATGGAGAGCGCGGCGTTTCGCGCTCCGAAGGAAGGAACAAGGGTTTCGCAATGGCTGACTGGAAAGACACTTCGCACAGCGCTCAGCGCTTCGGCTCGGTGCCGCGCGCCGGTGGCGATGTCGCCGGCCGGTATGATGAGGGCCTGCGCAAGCACATGCTCTCGATCTACAACTACATGGCTTCGGCGGTGCTGCTCACCGGCATCGTTGCCCTGGGCGCGGCCAGCACCGGCATCACCCAGGCGCTGGTCGCCACGCCGCTGATGTGGGTGGTGATGCTCGCGCCGCTCGGCTTCGTGCTGGCGATGAGCTTCGGCCTGCACAAGATGAGCCAGGGCACGCTCAATCTCCTGTTCTGGTCCTATGCCACGGTGATGGGCCTGTCGATGTCGACCATCTTCCTCGTTTACACCGGGGAATCGATTGCCACGACCTTTTTCGCAACCGCCGGTGCCTTCGCGGGGCTGAGCCTGTTCGGCTACACCACCAGGAAGGATCTGTCGGGCTTCGGCACCTTCCTGATCATGGGGGTGATTGGCCTGATTATCGCCAGCCTGGTGAACCTGTTCCTCCAGTCGAGCGGGCTGTCCTTCGTGATCAGCGGCCTCGGCGTGCTGATCTTCGCGGGGCTTACCGCCTATGACACGCAGCGGCTGAAGCAGGAATATGCCTACCTGCGCGGCACCGAGTTTGTCGGCAAGGCGGTGATCATGGGGGCGCTGTCGCTTTACCTCGATTTCGTCAACATGTTCATGTATCTGCTGCGCTTCCTGGGCAACCGCGAATAACCGCAGCGCGGCGCCGGCCGGGCTGCTGCCTGACGCAGATGTTGACATCTCCGATGCCCGGGGCCTTTGCGCAGGCTCCGGGCATTTGCTTTGTAAGTCAGGGCAGCTATCCGGGTGCTTCAGGCTGGAGCAAGCCGAGCCCTGGCAAAGCGGCAAGGCCCCGGCAGCAGGAGAGGTTGAAGCCAATGTCCGTCGTCCCCCAGCAAGCATCACCGGCCCTCCGGCGCACGCCTGTCGGCCTGACCATTACATTGGTTGCCGCCGGTGCCGCGCTGCTGGCGGCCTGCGCCGCGCCTGCTCCGCCGCCGCCGCCACCCCCGCCGCCGCCTGCGCCCAAGGTCGAGGCGGTGCCCTATCGTCCGCTTCCGCCGGGCGGCGCGCACTACGTGATGAACATTCCGCCGCGCGGACCCGACGGGCGGCGCGTGACAGTCAACACCGGCCTGACCAACGATCACCTGGTCTGGCACCTGCGCTCGGCATGGAACGTGGCGGCGCTCAATTGCCTTGCCCCCGAATATGAGCCGATCCTCGAAGGCTATCGGGCATTCCTGACGAGAAACGCCCGTACGCTGAAGGCGGTGAATGACCGGATCGAGGCGGAATACCTCAAGCAGCACAAGGCCCGGCGTGCAGCGATGGTGGCACGCGACGGTGCGGTGACGCAGGTCTACAATTTCTTTGCCCTGCCGGCGGCGCGCGCCGGTTTCTGCGGCGCGGCGCTTGACATGGCGAACCGCGCGCTGGCGGCTCCGCCAACCGATCCGCTTGAATTTGCCCGCGCCAATTTCGATGGGCTGCTGGTGCCGTTCGAGGCCTTCTTCGACGAATACGAGGCCTATCAGCGCGCTTCGGCCGAATGGGATGCCAGGTGGGGCGCGATGTATGGTGCATCGCAGCCCGGCTGGGTCGCGGTTCAGGAAGCGCGCGCAAGCGGGTTGCCGGTGCCGGGCGTGACCGATCTGGCCGGACAGGGTGTGCAGGTGCAGACCGTGATCGATCCGGTCACGGGGCAGCCGGTGCCGGTGGTTCCGGTCAATGAAGGCGTCACCTCGCAGCCGGTGGTGCAGCCGCTCGCCGAGCAGCCGGAGCGCAAGCCGGGCCAGTAGGTTGCGGCGGCAAGGCAGAGCAAAATCTGCCGTTGCAAGGGCGCGCACTTCTCGCTAATGCGCGCGCTCGCCTGACCCTGAGCGGGTCGGGCAAGACCTGGAACGGGGCCGTAGCTCAGCTGGGAGAGCGCGTCGTTCGCAATGACGAGGTCAGGGGTTCGATCCCCCTCGGCTCCACCAGTTCAACGCAAAAGGCCTTCCCCCCCAGGGGGAAGGCCTTTTGCGTTGAAGCGGAGTCATTGTTTGCGCCCTCAGACGCCGGGCGCGGGCCGTCCGGCCCGCTTGGCTTTCGCGCCATTAGGCGCGGCGGCCGGTCGGCCTTGCGGCCTTGCGGCCGGTTACTTGCGCTACAATGATTGGAAGTGCTGGCATCGGTCGCGTCAGCGACCGCAAGCGCGACCGCGCGCCCGCAGCGACGCACCCGCAAGGCATGTTTGCAAGGATTGCGCTCGCGCAGGCGAGCGCCTAAACAGGAAACACGCCAAGGTAACGGGAATGCGGTGCAAATCCGCAGCTGTCCCTGCAACTGTAAGCGGTGAGTATGCGGTGCGTTCGTCCCTTCGGGGACGCAGCCACTGGAGCGGCGACGCTTTGGGAAGGTGAGCACCGGATATGCTGATCCGTGAGCCAGGAGACCGACCGGGGCGTGTCGCTCTTTGCCGGGTTCAGGGGTTGGCCGGGCGCGGAAACTGACTTTCGTTGTGAGCGACATCGCTGGGCTGTGAGGCACCTGCCTTGCGGCCATCATGTTGCTGATAACGGGAGGAATCCGTGAAGAATTTTGCATTTTTGGGTAGCGTCGCCGCGGCGGCGCTGTTGGTGCCTGGCGCAGGCCATGCGCAGCAGGCCGAGCGCAAGGATGATGCCCAAACTGCCGCTGGCGATCAACGCATCACTCTAACTGATCGCAAGCGCGAGGACGGCATTCTCGTCAATGCCAACCGCACGCGCGATGTGCTCTATGCCGAAACCTACACAGGTTCGGCCACGGTGATCGAAGCCTGGATGCTCGAACAGCGCCAGACCCGTGACATTGCCGATATCCTGCGCGATGTCCCCGGCGTGGCGGTGGCGGGCGTGGCGGGGCAGACCCAGATCCGGCTGCGCGGCAGCGAGGCCAACCACGTGCTGGTGCTGGTGGACGGGATCGAGGTGTCCGATCCCTTCGCCGGCGAATTCGACATCGGCACGCTTCAGGCTGAACCCGGCGCGCGGGTGGAGGTGCTGCGCGGGCCGCAATCGGCGCTCTATGGACCCGATGCGATCGGCGGGGTGGTCGCCTATGAAAGCGCCAGCGGGCGCAGCCGACCGGGCTTTGCCGCGCGGGTCGAAGGCGGAACCGACAACACCATCAATGGCGCGCTGCGCTACGGCGCTGCCGGTGAGCGCTGGGACGCAGCGCTGTCTGGCGTGGTGGTCAGCACCGATGGCCAGCCCAATGCGCGCGGTGGAACCCGCGATATCGGGCGCGACAGCTACACCCTCTCGGGCAAGGGCAGCGTGGATGTGGCAAACGGCTTCGCCCTGCGCGCGGCCGCCCGCTTCATCCGCACCGAGGGCCGGTTCAACGATCAGGATTTCAACCCCGCCAACCCGACCTTCGGCCTGGTGATCGATTCGCCCCAGACACGTTTCACCAACGAGGCGATCTACGCCCTCGTCGGTGCGCGGGCCGAGGCGCTGGAGGGGCGCTGGACGCATGATCTTTCGGCGCAGGTGGCTGATGTCAGGCGCGAAACCTTTGGCCCCTTCGGCAAGGCAAGCGGCAGCAAGGGCGACCGGGTGAAGGCCTCCTATGTCAGTGCTTTCAGGCTGGCCGCCGATCACAATCTGACCTTCGCCGCCGATTACGAGGTCGAAGGCTTCCGCAACACCACGCCGGGCGGCTTTGCCTTCACCGGCCGGCGCGAAATCGAGCAGGTCGGGCTGGTGGGCGAATACCGCTATGGGGGCGGGGCGTTCGATTTCAGCGCGGCGCTGCGCAAGGATTTCAACGATCTGTTCCGTGATGCCACCACCTTCCGTGTGGGCGCAGGCTACCGTGTGACTGGCGCCACCCGGCTGCGCGCCGCGGCAGGGAGCGGGGTCAAGAATCCCGGCTTCTTCGAGCTTTACGGCTTCGTCGATGGCCGTTTCATCGGCAATGCGAGCTTGCGTCCGGAGAAATCGACCGGGTGGGAAGTGGGCATCGACCAGCAATTGGGTGACAGCGCGAGCCTTGCGGTGACGTATTTCGACAGCGAGCTGGAGGGCGAGATTTTCACCACCTTCCCGCCGCCGACCTTCATCGCCACCCCTGCCAACCGCACCACCACCAGCCAGCAGCGCGGGGTGGAAGTCGCTGTCAATGCCCGCTTCGGCCCGCAATGGAGCCTGGCTGCGGCCTATTCCTATCTCGATGCCGAAGAAAACGGCGTGGAAGAAGTGCGCCGCCCCCGCCATATCGCCAGCGCGGCGCTGACATGGCAAGCGCCCGGCGATGCCGCCTCGGCCAGCCTCGTGCTGCGTCACAATGGCGAAACCCCGGATGTCGCCTTCACCGATCCCAGCTTCGTGCCGGTGCGGGTGCGGCTGGATGATTACACGCTGGTCAATCTCAATGCGCAGGCGAGGCTGACCGATCAGTTCAGCGCCTTCGCGCGCGTCGAAAACCTGCTGGGCGAGGACTACGAGCAGGTGTTCAGTTTCGTCTCCCCCGGCCGCAGTGCGGTGGTGGGGATCGAGGCGAGGTTCTAGGAAAAGCCGTTCTCCTCGAGCGAAGTCGAGAGGCCATGCTGGCTCGACTTCGCTCGACACCGACGGCGGGTGCGCCATTCCCCTCGCAATCCGGGCGCAAATTGCCTATGCGCCCCCCCATGCATTTCCTTGACCAGGCCAAGATCTATCTGAAATCCGGCGGCGGCGGCCCCGGGGCCGTTTCGTTCCGGCGCGAAAAATATGTCGAATATGGCGGCCCCGACGGCGGCAATGGCGGGCGCGGGGGCGATATCGTGTTCGAAGCGGTGGCGGGGCTGAACACCCTGATCGACTTTCGCTACACCCAGCACTTCAAGGCCCCGCGCGGGGGACACGGGATGGGCCGCGACCGCACCGGTGCCAGCGCCAAACCGCTGGTGATCGAGGTGCCGGTTGGCACGCAGATCCTCTCCGAAGACAAGGACGAGGTGCTCGCCGATCTGACCGAAGTCGGCCAGCGGGTCGTGCTGCTCGAAGGCGGCATGGGCGGGCGCGGCAATGCCTCTTACAAGACCTCCACCAATCGCGCCCCGCGCCAGCACCAGCCGGGGATGCCGGGCGCGGAAATGTGGGTGTGGCTGCGGCTGAAGCTGCTGGCCGATGTGGGGCTGGTGGGTTTGCCCAACGCGGGCAAATCGACCTTCATCAACGCCGTTTCCAACGCGCAGGCCAAGGTGGGCGATTATGCCTTCACCACGCTGGTGCCCAGGCTTGGCGTGGTGCGCCACCGGGGGCGCGAATTCGTGCTGGCCGACATTCCCGGCCTGATCGAGGGCGCGGCCGACGGTGCCGGGATCGGTGATCGCTTCCTCGGGCATATCGAACGCTGCCGGGTGCTGATCCACCTGATCGACATCACCGGCACCGGCGCTGCCGATCCGGCTGAAGCGCTGCGCATCGTCGAGGACGAACTGGCCGCTTATGGTGCCGATCTGGCCGACAAGCCGCGGCTGGTGGTGCTCAACAAGCTTGATCTTGCCGATGCCGAACTGGTCGAAGGGTTCCGCAAGGAACTGCGCGCGGCCGGTGCGGACAAGGTGTTCGCCGTGTCGGGCGCGACGGGGGCGGGGATCCCCGAACTGCTCGACGCGGTGATCGGCTACCTGCCCGATCGCACCGCGACCGAGACGCGGGCGGTGGAGGTCGAGGATGATGGCGAGGCGCGCGAATGGTCGCCGCTCTGACCCAGCCGATGCTGACCGCGCCATGCTGAACACCTTGGCAGACATCACCGCCGCGCGGCGGATCGTGGTCAAGATCGGCTCTTCGCTGCTGGTCGGCGGTGGCCATGCGCGCGAGGCGTGGCTGACGCGCATGGCGGGCGATCTGGCGATGCTGCGACAGGCCGGCGCGCAGGTGATCGTGGTGAGTTCCGGCGCGATTGCGCTGGGTGCGGCGCGGATGGGGCTGGCGAAGGGCGGGCGCGGGAGCCTTGCCGACGCGCAGGCCGCGGCGGCCGTGGGCCAGATTGCGCTTGCCGACCTGTGGAGCCGGGCGCTGGCCGCGCAGGGCATCACGGCGGCGCAGATGCTGCTCACGCTCGGAGACCTCGAAGACCGCCGCCGCTATCTCAACGCCTCGGCCACGCTCGACCGGCTGCTGGAGGCAGGCACGATCCCGGTCATCAACGAAAACGATTCGGTTGCCACCGAGGAAATCCGCTTCGGCGACAATGATCGCCTCGCCGCGCGGGTGGCGCAGGCGGCCAATGCCGATCTGGTGCTGCTGTTGTCGGATGTCGACGGTCTCTACACCTGCGACCCGCGCAAGGCAGGGGCGGCGCTGGTGCCGGTGGTCGAGGCTGTCACGCCCGAGGTGATGGCAATGGCGAGCGGGGCCTCGTCCTCGGGCCTTGGCTCGGGCGGGATGATCTCCAAGCTGCAAGCCGCGCAGATCGCGACCCGCGCCGGGATTGCGCTCGCCATTCTCAACGGCACGCATGACGCGCCGATTGGCCACGCGCTGGAAGCGGGCACGGGGACGCTGTTTCTGCCCGTCAGCGCGGCTTCGGCGCGCAAGGCGTGGCTCGGCGGGCGGCTGGCGCCTGCGGGAGAATTGCGGGTGGATATGGGCTGCGCGGCGGCACTCAAGGGTGGAGCAAGCCTGCTGGCGGCGGGTGTTGTCGGGGTTTCCGGCCAGTTCCGGCGCGGCGATCTCGTCAGCGTGCTGAGCCTCAAGGGCGAGCGGCTGGCGCAGGGCCTTGCCGAATATGATTCGCACGAGGTGCAGTTGATCGCAGGCCGCCGTGCTGAGGATCAGGCCGAGCGGCTGGGCTATGCGCCGCGTTCCTGCGTGATCCACCGCGATCATATGGTCTTGCTGTGAGCCTGACCCGATGAGCCGTCTTGCGATCACCGGCGCGACCGGCTTCGTCGGCAGCGCGGTGCTGAACGCGGCACTGGGGCAGGGCCATCAGGTGCGCGCGCTCGCCCGGCGCGAACAGCCTGCGCGCGATGGCGTTGCGTGGGTGCGCGGCGATCTGGGCGAGGCGGGCGCGCTCGCCGCGCTGGTCGCACAAGCGGACGCGGTGATCCATGTTGCCGGGCTTACCAACACCCCCGATCCGGCACAGTTCGAGATCGCCAACGTCACCGGCACCGCCAATGTCCTGACGGCGATGAAGCGGGCCGAGGTGCGGCGGCTGGTGTTGGTTTCCTCGCTCGCGGCGCGCGAGCCGCAGCTTTCGGCCTATGGCGCCTCCAAGGCACGGGCCGAGACGCTGGTGGAAGCTGCTGGCGGTTCTGGCGGCCTCGACTGGACAATTGTGCGCCCGCCTGCCGTTTATGGCCCGCGCGATATCGACATGCTCGATCTGTTCCGCGCAGCGAAATGGGGCGTGGTGCCGCTCCCGCCGGGCGGCGCGACTTCGATCATCCATGCGGATGATCTCGCTGCGCTGCTGGTCACCCTTGCGGCCAGCAAGGCTGCGCCGATGCGCAAGCAGACCTATGAACCCGATGACGGACGCGAGGGCGGGTGGAGCCACAAGGAGCTGGCTGCCGCGATTGGCCGCGCGGTCGGGCGGGGAGAGGTGTTCGCGCCGCATCTGCCCAAGGGGGTGCTGATCGCCGCTGCCGCCGCCGACCGCTTCCTGCGCGGCGATCGCGCCAAGCTTACCGCCGACCGCGTCGGCTACATGGCGCACCCCAACTGGGTCTCGCGCTCTGACCGCAAGGTGCCGCCGGGCATCTGGCAGCCGCGCATCACCGGCGAGGAGGGGTTGAAGGCCACCGCCGCATGGTATGCCCGTGAAGGCTGGCTGTGATCGCCTAGAGGAACGGCTCCTCGCCCGGCTTGTGGATGCCGCATTCGGTCTTGTCCCAGCCCTTCCACCTGCCTGAGCGCGGGTCTTCCCCCGGGGCGACCTGCGAAGTGCAGGGCGAACAGCCGATCGAGGGAAAGCCAGCTGCGATCAGCGGGTGGCGGGGAAGATCGTGCTGGATGAAATAGGCTTCGATCTGGCTGGCATTCCAGTCGATCAGCGGGTTGATCTTCAGCCGCCCCTGCGCGTCCGCCGTGTCGATCTCGAAGCGCGGCAGATTGGCGCGGGTGGCGGCCTGAAACGCCTTGCGGCCCGTAAGGCTGGCATCAAAGTCGGCCAGCGCCTTCTCCAACGGTTTGACCTTGCGGATATCGCAGCAGCCATCCGGATCATACGACCACCTGAGGCCGCTTTCGTCCTTTTTCGCCAGTTCCGCCGGATCGGGGGTGAGCACCACGAGGTTGAGGCCCAGGCGTTCCACCAGCGTGTCGCGATAGGCGAGCGTTTCGGCAAAGTGCTTGCCGGTTTCGAGGAACAGCACCGGCACCGAGGGATCGATCGCGGCGACGAGATGCAGCAGCACCGCGCTTTCCGCGCCGAAGCTCGACACCACTGCGAGATCGCCGGCAAGGCCGTCGCGAATGATGCTGGCGAGCATTTCCTGCGTGGTGGCGCCGCGGAACATGCGATTCAAACGCATTGCATCATGCTCGGTGAACCGCGGAGCAAGATCGAGCGTGTCGCGGGTGCGTTCGCTCGCAGGGGCAGTGGTGTCAGGCTTCATGGCGCTTTTCCGCAATGGTGCGGCGTCCCAACATTCTGGCATCTGCCGCGCGCTGATAGACATTCTCCCACGTTGCAAAGGCACGGGCCGCATCCTCCTCGTCGAGACGCTTGTCGGGCGCGAAGCTGTCAAAGCCGCAGCGGCGCATGTGGCTCAACTGGTCGATCAGCACCTCGCCGATCGCGCGCAATTCGCCCGTATAGCCCGCTTCCCGCAGGATACGCGCCGCCGAATAGCCGCGCCCGTCACCAAAGGTGGGGAAGTTCACCTCCACCAGCGCGAGGCGATCAAGGAAGGGCAGCAAGGCCCGCGCATCGTCACCCGGCTCGATCCGCACCGCAGTCGCGTTGGTCTGATCGCAGCACGAATCGACCGTCACCGCGGCGTGATCGACCGGTTCGTCGTCGCGAAAGCGGAACTGCACCTCGTCAGGGCTGGTGCCAAGGTTGCCGGTATCAACCATACAATGCCTCCTTGAACGGCTCCATGCCGATGCGGCGGTAGGTATCGAGGAAGCGCTCGCCATCATTGCGCGCGGCGAGATAGACATCGGTGACCTTCTCGACCGCGGCGATCACGCCATCCTCGTCAAAGCCCGGGCCGGTGATTTTGGCGAGGCTGACGTCCTCGGCCTCGCTGCCGCCGAGCGAGAGCTGGTAGTTCTCGCGCCCCTTCTTGTCGACGCCGAGGATGCCGATGTGGCCCGCGTGGTGGTGTCCGCAGGCGTTGATGCAGCCGGAGATCTTGAGCTTCAACTCGCCCACTTGTTTCGTGCGGCCGGTTTGGGCGAAACGCTCGGATATGCGCTGGGCGAGCGGGATCGACCGGGCATTGGCGAGCGAGCAGTAATCAAGGCCCGGACAGGCGATGATGTCCTCGATCGTGTCGATGTTGGGCGCGGCAAGGCCGGCTGCATCGAGCGCCTGCCATACGGCCGGAAGATCGGCAATCCTGACATGGGGCAGCAGCAGGTTCTGGGTGTGCATCACCCGCAGTTCGTCGAAGGAATAGAGCTTCGCCAGCCGCGCGACGAACCGCATCTGGTCCGCGGTGGCATCACCCGGAATCCCGCCGGCCGGCTTGAGGCTGATGACGGCCGAGACATAGGCATCGTGCTTGTGGGCATGGGTGTTGCGGTCCACCCACAAGGCGAAATCGGGGTTCGAACGGTCGATCGTCGTGGGGCCATCGACGAACGGCGGATCGGCAAAATGCGCCGCGATCCGCGCCAGTTCCGCGCGCGGGGGTTCCACGCCGACGCTGAGGAGGTGGGCGAATTCCTCCTCGACCTGCCGGATATATTCTTCCGTGCCCAGTTCATGGACGAGGATCTTGATCCGCGCCTTGTACTTGTTGTCGCGCCGGCCGTAGCGGTTGTAAACCCGCAAGGCGGCCTCGGCATAGGTGATCATCTGGTCAAGGGCCACGAAATCGCGGATCAGCGGGGCGATCATCGGGGTGCGGCCCATGCCGCCCCCGGCATAGAACTGCGCGCCCAGCTCGCCCGCCTGGTTCCGGATGATGCGCACCCCGATATCGTGCAGCCGCATCGCCGCGCGGTCCTTTTCGCTCGCGATCACCGCGATCTTGAACTTGCGCGGCAGGTAGCTGAATTCCGGGTGGAAACTCGACCACTGGCGCAGCAGCTCGGCATAGGGGCGGGGATCGACGACCTCGTCCGCCGCAGCACCTGCGAAGTGATCGCTGCTGATGTTGCGGATGCAATTGCCGCTGGTCTGGATCGCGTGCATCCCGACTGTCGCCAGATCAGCAAGGATATCGGCGGCATCCTCCAGCCTGATCCAGTTGAACTGGATGTTCTGCCGGGTGGTGAAATGGCCGTAGCCGCGATCATATTTCTCGGCGATGGTGGCCAGCATCTCCAGCTGGCGGCTGCTCAGCGTGCCATAGGGGATCGCCACGCGCAGCATGTAAGCGTGGAGTTGCAGGTAAAGCCCGTTCATCAGCCGCAGCGGCTTGAACTGCTCCTCGGTCAGTTTGCCTTCGAGGCGGCGGCGGGCCTGATCGCGGAATTCCGCGACGCGGGCATCGACCATCGCCTGATCGTAGTGGTCATACTTGTACATCAGATCACCCAGTCCCAGCCGGTCTTGGCGGCGGTCGGCACGGCAAGGTCGCGCCGCACGGTCGGGCCGAGTGCGCGCACCCGGTCCTTGATATGCGCGGGGCGCACATGGCCCTCGGCATCGATCCCGGCCTGACACGCATAGGGCACGTTGACGCGCCGTGCGGCCTCCTCGCGGGCGAGGATTTCCTCGGCCTTGTCACCCACGTCGACCGCATCATCGACGAACAGCGACCAGCCAGAGCCGTTCCACCACACCACCGCGCCGCTGCGCAGGTCATTGCCGGTGAGGATTTTCATTGCGCACTCTCCCGGGCGAGCGCGGCCACGGCGGCGTCTTCGCGCGCGGTCACTTCGCCGATGACGATCAGCGCGGGGCTTTGCACCGCCTCGCGCGCCACCAGGTCGGGCAGGGCGGCGAGCAGGCCCCGCAGCACCCGCATTTCGGGGCGCGCGGCGTTCTCGATCACGGCGAAGGGCATATCAGGGGCGAGGCCGTCACCCATCAGCTTCTCCGCGATTTGCGGCGCGGTGGAGACGCCCATGTAGATCACCAGCGTGCGGCCCTTGCCGGCAAGGCCCGACCAGTCCTGTTCGCTCAATCCCTTGCACTGGCCTGCGACGAAACTGACGATGCTCGAGGATTCGCGGTGGGTCAGCGCGATCTGGCTGGCAGCCGCCGCGCCATTGGCTGCGCTGATGCCGGGGACGACTTCGACCGGCACCCCGGCGGCGCGGGCCGCCTCGGCCTCCTCGCCGCCGCGCCCGAAGATGAAGGGATCGCCGCCCTTCAATCGCACCACGTCGCGCCCGGCGCGCGCCTCGCACACCAGCAGGGCGTTGATCGCTTCCTGCGCCATGGTGTGGCGGGCGCGTTGCTTGGCAACCGAGATCAGCCGCGCATCGGGGCGGGCGAGGCCCAGAATATCAGGCCCGATCAGCCCGTCATGGACGATCACCTGCGCCTGCCCGATCAGACGAAGAGCGCGCAGGGTCAGCAGGTCCACCGGACCCGGCCCCGCGCCGACGAGAAAGATGGTGCCGACCTTTTGCATGGCAGCACAGATGGGCGAGCGCGGGCCAGCCTGCCAGCGAGAATGGTTTGGCCGCAGAGTAGCGGAACTATACCCGCGCCTCTGTTTGTGTGCCCGGCTGTGCGGGCACATCCTCGGCGAGTATCCGTCGCTTCGCGCCCGATCGCCTGCGGCTCGCGCGTGTGCGCTCGCGGCCCGTCCGCTGGCGGGCCGAAGCCGGATCCTAAATCCGCTGTAGACCCTGCGCCAGATCGGCGATCAGGTCTTCGGCATCCTCCAGCCCGATCGCCAGGCGGATTGCCGGCTTGCCGCCGGTGCCGGGCATGACGGAGCGGTAATCCTCGGGCGTGATCGCCAGCGCAAGGCTTTCATAGCCGCCCCACGAATAGCCGATCCCGAACAGCTCCAGCGCATCCACCACCCGCGCCGAGGCGGCCCGATCATCGCTCGCCAGCACGAAGGTGAACAACCCGCAGCCGCCGGTGAAGTCGCGCCGCCACAGCGCATGGCCGGGGTGCGAGGGGAGCAGCGGGCACAGCACCTGCGCGACCTGCGGACAGGTTTCGAGCCACTGCGCCACCTTGAGCGCGCTCCGGGTCTGCGCTTCGAGGCGAACCGCCATCGTCCGCAGGCCCCTTGCGGCAAGCGCGGCATCATCGGGCGAGACGACCTGTCCCAGCTCCTGCGCGGTGCGGCGCAGCACGGTGTACCAGCCTTTGCCCGCGCTCGCGCTGCCCATCATCAGATCGGAATGGCCGCCGACGTGCTTGGACAGGCTCATCATCACGATGTCGCAGCCATGTTCGAGCGCGGCAAAGCCCAGGGGGCTGGCCCAGGTGTTGTCGATCAGGCTGACCGCGCCGTGTTCGCGCGCGAAGGCGGCCAGGGCAGGCACGTCGCACACCTCGAAGGTGAGGCTGCCGGGGGACTCCAGCCACACGGCCTTGACCGGATCGGCAAACAGCGCAGCGTAGCCCGCGATGTCGAGCGGATCGAAGAAATCGGTTGTCACGCCCATGCGCCGCAGCAGCCCGGTCGCCATGCTGCGCGTGGGGTCATAGGCATTGTCAGCCATCAACAGCCGGTCGCCGGGTTCGAGCACCGCGAGCAGGCACCCCGCAATCGCCGCCAGCCCGCTGGGGTAGAGCACGGTGCCGTAAGCGCCCTCTTCGATTTGCGTCAATGCTTCGGCCAGCGCCCACTGGGTCGGCGCGCCGCGGCGGCCGTAGAAGAATTGCCCGTCACGGTTGTGCCTGCCCGCCTCGCGCCGCTCGGCGTCGCTTTCGTAGAGGTGGGTCGAGGCGCGCCACACCGGCGGGTTGACCACCGGCCCGGTCCATTCGGGCCGCCGGCCCCCGCGCACGAGGCGGGTGGCGGGCCTGCGGGCGGAGTCGTCACCCCCGCCGCTCATCCTTGCGGCCCTTGCGCCTTGGGGGTCGCCGGATCCGCGCCCCATTCGCTCCAGCTGCCGTCATACAGCGCGGTGTCGTGCTTGCCGATCAGGTGCGCGGCGAACAGCACGACACTGGCGGTCACGCCGCTGCCGCAGGTGGTGACCAGCGGACGGGCAAGATCGATGCCTGCCGCCACGAAGGCCGCCCGCAGCGCCGCGGGCGATTTGTAGGTGCCGTCGGGATTGAACAGATCGGTGTAGGGCAGATTGCCGCTGCCCGGAATCCGGCCCATCGGCAGGCCGTTGACCGGATCGGTGCCGGTGCCGAACACCCGCTCGGCCGCGCGCGCATCGATCACCTGTTCGGCATGGCTGGCGAGATTGGCGAGCATGTCGGCCTTGCTGCGCACCCGCACCGGCGCCGTAAAGGTTGCCGGGGGGACAGGCGCGATATCCGCCACGCCGCTTGCAAGCGGGCGACCCTCGGCGCGCCATTTGGCCAGCCCGCCATCGAGGAGCGCGATCTTGCTGCGCCCGCTGGCGGTCAGCACGAACCACGCGCGCGCGGCGGTGCGGATCGCGCTGTCATCATAAAGCACGATTGCGTCGTCCGCACCCACGCCAAGACTGGCGAGGCGCGCGGCGATCTGCCCGGGCGTGGGGAAGGCATAGGGGACAGACGATCCCGCATCGAACAGGCTGCCAAGTTCGAGGAAGCGCGCGCCCGGGACATGCCCGGCGGCATAATCGGCGGCAGCATCGCGATTGGCGGCGGGCAGGTGGTAGGAGGCATCGAGCACGGCAAGGCCCGGCGTGTCGAGGCGGGTGGCCAGCCATTCGGTCGATACGAGGCTCGGAAAGGTGTTGCTCATGGCGCATGGCCTAGCCTGCCAGCGCCCTGCCGCCAAGGGGAGCGGATCGTTAACCCGGCGGCATTGCGGCAATTGCGCAGGCGCGCAGATCGGGGGCAGGGCCGGGCAGCATGTCCATGCGCAGCGGCTGCACCCGGCCCGCGGACGCGCCCGGCGTGCCGATCACGAAGCTGCGGGTCAGCGCCTGCTGGCCGTCACCTTCGAGCGTGACGTGGAGCAGCGGGATGAACAGCATCGTGCGGCCCTGCATCACCGGGGTAATCCCGGCGAAGGGCAGTTGCACCTCGCCGCTGATGCTGCGGGTCTGATGCGGGCCGATCCGCTCCACCCGCGTCAGGTTCTGCGCGGCGGCGATCGGGGCGGCGTTGTTCTGGCCCTGCTGCGCGGTGGTGATCTGCACGGCGAGCGCAAGGCCATTGACCGCGCGATCCGAGCGGTTGGCGAGATTGATGCGGTAGCGCAGGGTGAAGGTCATCACGCTGCGGCTCGCGCCCGGGATATCGAGCGTTATGTCGATGCGCGGCAGGGCGGGTTCGGCCTCCTGCGTTCTTGCCGCAGCCGGTGCGGCAAGGTGCAGCACCCGGGGCTTGCGCCGCCGCCACAGCAGCCAGCCGCCCAGCAGGCTTGCCAGCAGCAGCGCTCCGCCAGCCAGCCAGCGCCAGTCGAGCACGGCCTCGCCCAGGGCCTCGGAGGGCGGCTCTGCGGGCAATGCTGCGGGTGGGGGGGTGGGCAGGGTGAGGGCTTCGAACCCGGGGGCGGCACCGGGCAGCGGTGTGGCATCGGGTGTCGGCAGCGGCACCGGATTGGTTGCAGGTGCGGGGGCGGGTGCGGGCGCCAAGGTCGGGGCTGTCGGTGCCGGGGTCGGCACAGGACGTGCCGCCGGGGGCGCGGCAGGCAGACGAGGCGACGCGGCGCGGGGGGAGGGCGATGCCTCGGCCCCCAGCACCGGCGCGGGCGCGATCCGCGGCTGATCGAGGCTGCGCGGCGGGATCGCCACGCCGGCCACTTCGTCCGCCGGGCCGGCTGGCGCGGGCGCGGGGCTGGGCGTTGGCTCGGGCAGCGAAAAGCTGCTGTCCGGGGTGGTCTGCGCCGCCAGCGGCACGGCAATGGTCAGCGCGATCAGCGCAGCGGAATGACGGACAAGGGGCAAGGGCGCGCGGTTCATGATGTCGGGATTGGGAAAAGGGGCACTCTTCTGGCGCTCGCCAGCTGAACATTGGCTGGCCCAATAGGCAACCTTGGCCTGTTCCGTCCAGTTGCCCGCTTGCACCCATCCCCCATTCAGGGCAACAGCGCGCCGCATGACGACCACATCCGATCCATCCCGGCCTGTCCCGCGGTTCCTCGGCAGGGACACCCCGCTGCCACCCTCGCCCGAGCAAGCGGTGCTCGACTACGTGCCCAATCCGCGCCCGGGCCTGACCTATCTGGTGCGCTTCGTCTCGCCCGAATTCACCTCGCTGTGTCCGGTGACGGGCCAGCCCGATTTTGCGCATCTGGTGATTGATTACGTGCCGGACGCGACGATTGTGGAGAGCAAGAGCCTCAAGCTGTTCCTCGGGTCGTTCCGCAACCACAACGGCTTTCACGAGGATGTGACGGTGGGCATCGGGGTGCGCTTGTTCGAGGAAATGCGCCCGCAATGGCTGCGCATCGGCGGCTACTGGTATCCGCGCGGCGGGATTCCGATCGACGTGTTCTGGCAGTCGGGCAATCCGCCTGAAGGCCTGTGGCTGCCCGATCAGGGCGTGCCGTCCTATCGCGGGCGCGGCTGATTGCCGCCCCTACGCGTCGACGGGTCATTGCCGGGTCATTGACCGGTCATTGCCGGTACGGGCGATGTTTTACTTGCAACATTGCGGCCCGCGCGGTCAGTACCCTGGCACACTCACTGCGAGCTGCACGAATTTCGGCGGACTCCTGTGGCCCTCGCGCCACTTGGCGAGCGGGAAGGCCCCTGCGCCCAGCGCCGCCAGCGGAATCCCGGCCTCGGCCAGCGAATAGGGCGAGATGCGGTGCCGGGTCATGAACCCGCCGCTGCCGTCGCTGATCAGCGAGGTCTCGAACTTCAGGCCCTGGCTGGATTCGGTGGCATTGACCACCTTGCTCACCACCAGCTGGCCATGACCCAGATCGAGCACCACATCGGTGCCGATCGGCACGCCGGCGAGGCCGCTGATGCGCGCGCCGGTCTTGGACAGGTTTCGCAGGATCACGTCGTAATAGTGATCCTCGTGGATCAGGCCGACCTTGCGGAAAATCGAGATCCGCTCTGCCCGATGGCGCGGCGGGCCGCTCGGCATGACGTTCATTCTGCCGTCGGCAAGCGCAGCCTGCACCTGTTCCTGCGAGATTGCGGGCGAATAGACAAAGCCCTGCACCAGATCGGCTCCGCGCGCACGCACCAGTTCCAGCTCGTCCATCGCCTCGACGCCTTCGGCCACGGTCTCCATGTCGAGCGCCCTGGCGAGTGCGACGATCGCGGTGATGATCGCCGGGTTGATATCGCCGCTTTCGGTGCAGCCGCGCACGAAGCTCTGGTCGATCTTGATCTTGTCGAAATGCCCGTTCTTCAGATAGCCGAGCGAGGAATAGCCGGTGCCGAAATCGTCGAGCGCAAGCCGCACGCCGAGCTTTTTCAGATCGCGGAACACCGCATCAACAGCCTCGAGATCGCCCACGAACACGCTTTCGGTGATCTCCAGTTCGAGCCGTTGCGGCATCAGGCCCGACATTTCCAGCGCACTCGCTACGATCTTGCGGAAACCGGGCCGCACGAACTGCTTGGCCGAGACATTGACGGCAACGCGGATCGTCTCGGGCCACTGCGCTGCGTCAACGCAGGCCTGACGCAGCGCCATTTCCCCGATGCTCAGGATCAGATCGTCGTTCTCGGCCAGCGGGATGAATTCGGCGGGCGAGATCGCGCCTTCCTCGCCGTCATGCCAGCGCAGCAGCGCTTCGAAGCAGCGCACCTCGTTGCTGACCGGGTCGACCAGCGGCTGGTAAGCGAGGCTGAGTTCCCCCCGGTCAACCGCGTCCTGCAGCCGTTCGCTCAGTTGGGCGTTCTTGGAGGCGGCATCGCGCAGTTCGCTGGTGAAAAAGCAGAAGGTGCCGCCGCGCGTCTCCTTGGCGGCATAGAGCGCCATGTCCGCCGCACGGGTCAGCTCGTCGGCGGTCACCCCGTCATAGGGCGCGATCGCGATCCCGACCGAAGTGCCAATGATCGCCCGCCGGCCGTTGATCTGATAGGGCTGCGAAAGCGACTGGACGATGCGGTTGGCCAGCTCGCCCAGCGTGCCGCGATCATCCATGTCGGGCAGCAGCACCTGGAATTCGTCGCCGCCCAGCCGGCCGACTTCGCCGGCGTCCTTGACGATGCTCTTGAGCCGCTCGGCGAACTGCTTGAGCAATTCGTCACCAGCCGGGTGGCCCATGGTGTCATTAACGTGCTTGAAGCGATCGAGATCGAGCATCATCAGCGCGCAGCTGCGCTGGCTGGCGCGGAAGGCAGCGAGGGTTGCCGTCAGCCGCTCGCACAGCTTGCGGCGGTTGGCGAGGCCGGTGAGCTCGTCGATCTGCGACTGGCGGGCGACCTGCATTTCGTGGGCATACTGGCTGGTGATGTCCACCGCGCTGCCGCGATAGCCGAGGAAGTTGCCCGACTCGTCGAGCATCGGCCGGCCATTCACACGCCACCAGCGGGTCTCGAAATCGGCGTTGCGGGCCTTGGCCGCCGTCACCGCGATGATGTGTTCCTCGATCCGCGAGCGGGCCTTGATCTTGAAGCCGATCGCGCGCTGCTGCGGCGCGCCGGGTTCGGCCTCGATATCGGTAAACACCTGCGAGACCGGCTTGCCCAGCAGATCCTCGGCCGTGAACCCGAGATCATCGAGCGCGCGCTGCGACAGGAACGACAGCCGCCCTTCGGCATCGGTCGCCCAGAACATGCCGATGCCGAGCGCCTCGACATCGCTGAGCACGCTGGTGCGTTCGGGCAAGGCCTTGCCCTCGGCTTTGTCGCGAGCAGGCTGGCCGGCGTTGGTCAATCGTGTCGCCTGATCCTTGCCCGTCTTGAGAAACCCGAATGCCATTGTGCAACCTCGCGCGCGCATCCGGTGACGATCCAGATGCCTGCCGGTCAGGCCTGCGTGCCAGATTCCTTCCCGGTTAACCCTATGACGATTAGGCCAAGGCCATTGAAAAAGCGTTACGCACCCTTTGGGGGCTGCACGTTTGCGCCGGTCGCGACACGAACGGCTGGAACGTCCCGCGCGATCATGCGTTATCGCACCACAAGGCCTGAGCGGAACAAAATTGTTCACAGGCTGCTTGTGGCGTAATTTTTTGTATGCAGCCCGGCGCAGGGGGATCGGCAGGGGCGGCTTGTTGACATTGGGGAAGCGAGAATGCCCGAAGCCGGTGCAGCCACTGCCGGGGCACAAGCCTTGGTGAATCCGGTGCGAACCCGCGCCGATTGGGAGGCGATGCGTGCTGCGGCGCTGGCCGATCCCGGCGCTTTTCACGGCGCGATCGCCGCGCGCAACATGCACTGGTTCGTGGCCGGCATCGGCGCGGCAGGGGCCTGGCTGGTCAAGGCCGAGGACGGTCGCTGGCATGGCTGGGATGCCGCCAGCGCGGCGCCCGTCAGTCCCGATCTCGCGGAAGATTTCACCCCGTGGCACACCGGCTTCGATGGTTCGAACCCGCCGCACTGGCGCTGGTTCGTGGGCGGGCGCACCAATGCCGCCTTTTCCGAACTTGATCGCCATGTGCTCGCCGGCCACGGCGCGGAAGCCGCGCTGATCTTCGAAGGCGACCGCTGGGACATGAGCGCGAACGGCGGCAAGGGTGCGCCGATCGACTGCTTCACCATCAGCCGCAAGCAATTGCTGCTGGAGGTCGCCAAATGCGCGGTCGCTCTGGAGGCGCTGGGCCTCAAGCCGGGCGACCGCATGGCATTGAACATGCCGAGCATCGTGCCGCAGATCTACTGGACCGAGGCCGCCAAGCGCATGGGCGTGGTCTACACGGCGGTGTTCGGGGGGTTCTCCGACAAGACCCTGTCTGATCGCATCGCCGACACCGGGGCGCGGGTGATCGTCACCAGCGACGGCTCCTACCGCAACGCGCAGGTCGCCGCGTTCAAGAATGCTTACACCGATCCGGCGCTCGACAATTTCGTGCCGGTGACAACGGCGCTCGATATTCTCGGCGCGCTCGACATGGGCCTGCCCGCTGCGGACGCAGCAACCATCGTCGAGACGGTGCGCGAGGCCTTGGCCGGCGAAATCACGGTTGACCGTTCGGACGTGATGCGCGGCGTCGGGCGGGCACTGATCAATCTCGGCAGCGAGGGCCGCATCACCAGCGCCGATGCGGCGCGGGTGCGGATTGCGATTGCCTCCAGCCTCGTTACCCTGCCGCCGCGGGTCGAGGCGGTGATCGTGTGCCGCCACACGCACCAGAGCGACATGATCTGGCGCGAGGAGCGCGACCGCTGGAGCCACGAGTTGACCGACGCGGCGCTTCAGGTGGTGCTGGACAAGGCGCGCGCGGCGGGCTTTGCGGTGCAATCCGAGGCCGATCTGCTGGCGCTGGAGGGCAGCGATTTCGTCCGCGCGATCTGGGCTTCGTCCAAGCCGATGCCGGTCGATGCCGATTATCCGATGTTCTTCATCTACACCTCGGGCAGCACCGGCAAGCCCAAGGGGATCGTCCATTCCCACGGCTATGCCGCGGGCGTCGCCGAGACGATGGCGGTGAGCTTCGACGCGCGCCCCGGCGACACGCTGTTCGTGGTGGCCGATCCGGGCTGGATTACCGGGCAGAGCTACCTGATCTGCGCGCCGCTGATGACGCGGGTGACCAGCCTCGTTTCCGAAGGCTCGCCGGTATTCCCGCACGCCGGGCGGTTCGCCTCGATGATCGAGCGGCACAATGTCCGCATCTTCAAGGCGGGCGTGACCTTCCTCAAGTCGATCATGTCCGATCCGGCCAACCTTGCCGAACTTGCACGTTACGACATGAGCGGCCTGCGGGTGGCGACCTTCTGTGCCGAGCCGGTCAGCCCCAGCGTGCAGGCCTTCGGGATGGAGCATGTCTGCCCACGCTACATCAATTCCTACTGGGCAACCGAGCACGGCGGGATCGCGTGGACGCACATGTTCGGCAACGCGGATTTCCCGCTGCGCCCCGATGCCCACGCCTATCCGCTGCCGTGGATTGTCGGCGATGTGTGGGTCGAGGATGAAGCGGGGGCGGGGGGTGATGCGCCGTTCACCCGCGCAGAGGCGGGCGGCGTGCCGTGGCGGCGGGCGGAGGTGGGCGAAAAGGGCGAAATCGTCATCGCTGCGCCCTATCCCTATCTCGCCCGCACGATCTGGGGCGATATTGCAGGGTTCAAGGTCGATAATGGCCGCGTCGATCCCGCCTGGCGCGGCGATGCGGCGCGTTGGGAGGACGGCTATTGGACGCGCTGGAAGGGTGCATGGGCCTATACCCAGGGCGACTTTGCGATCGTGCATGAGGATGGCTCGTTCTCGCTCCACGGTCGTTCTGACGACGTGATCAACGTCTCGGGTCACCGCATGGGAACCGAGGAGATCGAAGGCGCGGTGCTGCGCGACAAGGCGTTGGCGCCGGACTCGCCGGTCGGCAATGTGCTGGTGGTCGGCGCGCCGCACCGCGAAAAGGGGCTGACCCCGCTTGCCTTCGTGGTGCCGGTCGCGGGGCGCAAGCTCACCATCGAAGACAAGCGCCGGCTGTTCGATCTGGTGCGCACCGAAAAGGGCGCGGTCGCGGTGCCGGCGGACTTTATCGAGGTCTCGCAATTCCCCGAAACCCGCAGCGGCAAATACATGCGCCGCATGGTGCGCGCGCTGGTGGTGGGCGAGGATGTCGGCGATGTCACCACGCTGCGCAACCCCGAGGCGCTCGACGAACTGCGCACCGTCATCGCCGAATGGCAGCGCAAGCAGCGCATGAGCGATGAACAGGCGCTGTTTGATCGTCACCGCTATTTCCTCGTGCAATACAATACGGTCGCGCCCGGCCAGCAGGTGGCGACCGTCACCGTCACCAACCCGCCGGTCAATGCATTGAACGAACGCGCGATCGACGAGCTTGTGCTGGTGACGTCCGCCCTCGCGCGCGACGACAATGTCGTGGCGGTGGTGTTTACCGGCGAGGGCACCTCGTCTTTCGTGGCCGGCGCCGACATCCGCCAGATGCTGGAGGAGATCCACACGGTTGACGAAGCGATGGTGCTGCCGGGCAACGCGCACCTCGCCTTCCGCACCATTGAAAGCATGGGCAAGCCCTGCATCGCGGCGGTGCAGGGCGTGGCGCTTGGCGGGGGCATGGAGTTTGCGCTCGCCTGCCATTACCGTGTTGCCGAGCCGACCGCGCGCTTCGGCCAGCCCGAAATCCGGCTGCGGCTGCTGCCCGGCTATGGCGGCACCCAGCGCCTGCCGCGCCTGCTGGCCGATCGGCGCGGGGCTGAAGGCGTGCGCGATGCGCTCGACCTGATTCTCGGCGGGCGCAGCATCACTGCCGAGGCGGCGGCCGCGATCGGCCTTGTCGATGATCTGGTCGAGGGCGCACAGGATGCGCTCTCGGCGGCCCATGCGGCGGTGCGCGATTATGTGAAGCACGGGGCGGACTCGGTGCTGGGCCGCGCCTTTGCCGAACGGCAGGCGGCGGTCGCCCGCTGGGAGACACCATCGGACGTGAGCCTCGATGCCGTGCTGGCGGACGAATTTCTCCAGCGCATCCTGCGCCAGCTCGATTGGGCCGGGCGCGCAGGCGCAGGCGCGCGGGCGCTGGAGGCGGTGCGCACCGGGCTTGAAGCGGGCATATCTGCCGGCCTCGCCCGCGAAGCCGCGCTGTTTGCCGAGGCCATCGTCGATCCCGAGGGCGGCAAGACCGGCATCAGGCAATTTATGGACAAGGTGGCGCCCCCGCTTCCGGTGCGGCGCGACGGGGTGTGGATCGATGCCGAGCACGAACTGCGCAGCTCAGCGTTGGAGGCCGCAGGCGATCTGCTGCCCGTGGGCGCGCCGTTCTATCCCGGCGTGACCCCGATCCCGCGCTACCAATACGCCTTTGGCATCGCCCGCGATCCCGATACCGGCCAGCCCCGCTTCGGCCCGCCGGCGAGCCACGAGAAGGAGCTGATCGTCAAGGTGCCCGAGCCCGCACCCAACGAGGCGCTGCTCTACATGCTGACCAGCGAGGTCAACTTCAACGACATCTGGGCGCTGACCGGCATTCCCGTCTCGCCCTTCGATGCGCACGAGGAGGACGTGCAGATCACCGGATCGGGCGGCATCGCGCTGGTCGCTGCGCTTGGCTCCGAAACGCGGGCGCAGGGCCGCATCAAGGTGGGCGATCTGGTGACGGTCTATTCGGGAACCAACGATCTGCTCAGCCCGCAGGTTGGCAATGATCCGATGTATGCCGATTTCGCCATTCAGGGCTACGAGACCGAGACCGGCAGCCACGCCCAGTTCCTTACCGTTCAGGCCCCGCAGATGCACAAGGTGCCGCCTGACCTCACGCTGGAGCAGGCGGGGAGCTATGTGCTGAACTTGGGCACCATCGCGCGCTGCCTGTTCACCACCTTGCAGATTGCACCGGGGCGGACGCTGTTCGTCGAGGGCGCGGCGACAGGGACGGGGCTGGATGCGCTGCGAAGTGCGGTGCGCACCGGGTTGCAGGTGACGGGGCTTGTTTCGTCCGAGGAGCGTGCGGCCTTCATCACGCAGGTGCAGGGCGCGATCGGCGCGATCAACCGCAAGGATGCGCGCTTTGCCGATCTCTACACCGTGGTGCCCGAGGACAAGGCCGAAGCCCAAGCCTGGGAAGCCGCCGGCGCTCCGCTGATCGAGGAGTTCAAGGCGCTGAACGGTGGCAAGCTTGCCGATTACGTTGTCAGCCACGCGGGCGAGACAGCCTTCCCGCGCTCGTTCCAATTGCTCGCCGAGAACGGCACGCTGGCCTTCTATGGCGCGTCTTCGGGCTATCACTTCAGCTTCATGGGCAAGCCGGGCACGGCATCCCCTGAAGAAATGCTCCGCCGCGCCGCCTTGCGCGGGGGCGAGGCGGTGCTGATCTTCTACGGCCCCGGATCGTCCGAACTGCTCGATGAAACGGGCCTCGAAATGATCGAGGCCGCGCGGCGTTTCAACGGCCGGAGCGTCATCGCCACCACCACCGATGGCCAGCGCGAATTCCTGCAATCGCTGGGGCTGGAGGATGCGATCGAAGGGATCGTCAGCCTCGAATCCATCCGCCGCCGCGAGGGCGCGAATTTCTACTGGCCGGGCACCATGCCGCGCCTGCCTGACGCGAAAGCCGATATCGAGGTCTTCAAGGCCGCGGTGCGCGATTATCAGGACCGGGTGATGAAGCCCTTCGGACAGGCGGTGGGCAAGATCCTGCGCTCGCCCGACAACCCGCGTGGCAGCCCCGATCTGGTGTTCGAGCGCGCGGGGCAGGACACGCTCGGTATTTCGACCTCGCTGGTCAAGCCCTTCACGGGCCGGGTGATCTTTGCCGAAAACCTTAGCGGCTGCCGCTTCACCTTCTACGCGCCGCAGGTGTGGACGCGGCAGCGCAAGATCCTGATGCCGACCGCGTCGATCCTCGGCACGCACCTGTGCAACGCCTATGAAGTCGCGCGCATGAACGACATGATTGCTGCCGGCCTGCTCGAAGTGACCGAGCCGGAAGTGGTGCCGTGGGAGGGATTGCCGCAAGCGCACCAGGCGATGTGGGAGAACCGGCACACCGGATCGACCTATGTCGTCAATCACGCGCTGCCGGAAATGGGCCTGAGAAGCCGTGATGCGCTGCTTGAAGCGTGGGCAGCTGCAAGTCTCGGGGAACCCGAAAGCCAATCCGTGCGTTGCAGTTTTTGAAACGTTCTTGGCTCTCCTCCCCAGGGTTTGAACGAAACACAAAGCGAAGCGCCGCTTCGTTGCAATTCTGTGAGGAGAGAGCTTATGGCCAAATCGAAAGCTGTTGCCGCTGCCCCTGCCTTGCAGGGCGCTGTTCCGGGCCGTCTGGCCGGCAAGATCGCTGTCGTCACCGGCGCGGCGGGCAATCTCGGCGGGCACATCACCGCGCACTATCTTGCAGAAGGTGCAACGGTGGTGATGACAGGCCGCACGCCCGATCGCACCAAGGCGGCGGCCGAGGCGCTGCTCAAGGCCACCGGGGCCGATCCGGCGCGGCTCGCCACCGTGGCGCTCGATGGCGGCGACATCGCCTCGGTCCGCGCGGCCATTGCCGAGGTGGTGAAGCAGTTCGGGCGGATCGACATTCTGGTCAACAACGCCGGCAGCGCCGGGCCGAAGCAGCCGATCGAGCACCTGCCACTCTCGGCCGAGGAACTGGCGGCGCTGCAAAAGCAGGGCAGCACCGACAGCGAGACAGTGGGCGATGCGCTGCGCAACATCTTCGGGGTTGCGTGGAACGTTGCGCGGGTTGCGGCCGAGCACATTCCGGAAGGCGGCTCGATCATCAATGTCTCGACCATCTTCAGCCGCACACCCTATTACGCGCGCGCCGCCTATGTCGTCCCCAAGGCGGCGATGAATGCGTGGAGCCGCGAGCTTTCGCTCGAACTTGGGCCGAAGGGCATTCGCGTCAATCTCGTCTACCCCGGCCCGATCGAAAGCGAGCGCATTCGCAGCGTCTTTGCCGCGATGGACAAGGCGCGCGGCGATGCGGCGGGTACCACTGCCAACCAGTTCTTCGACATGATGAGCCTCGAACGCGCCACTGGCGGGAACGAGAGGGCCAAGACCTTCCCCACGCCTGAAGACATCGCGACGACCTGTGTGTTCCTCGGGTCGGACGAGAGCGCGGCTTACAATGGCCACGATTTCGAGGTCACTCACGGAATGAGTGTGCGCAAGGAACAGCGCTCGACCTACCTTTCGCGCCCGACCATGCGCTCGATGGACGGCACGGGCCTTGCCGTGCTGATTGCGGCGGGCGACGATTGGGAAGAAGCGCTCGAAATCGCGCAGGTGCAGCTTGCCTGCGGGGCCGAAGTCGTGCTCGGCCTGCCGCGTGCTGCCGATGTCGCCATTGCCGAAAAGCGCTGCGCTGCGCTCGGCCTTGGACAGAAGCTTGCGATCATCCGCTTCAACCGGAAAGACCCGGCGGCGATGGAAGCGGCGCTGGAGGAATACACCAAGGGCGGCACCCCGATCAGCGGTGCGCTGTTTCTGCCCGCGCTGGGCGCGGGCGAATTGTCGGGCGCGATCACCGCTGCGGAGGATGCCGTGGTCGAAGCGCTGATGGATGCCGAACTGGCAGGCAGCATGGCACTGGCGCGCACGCTCAGCCGCTACTGGAAGCGCCATGACAACCTGCTCCAGCCGCCGCGCTTCGTGTTTGTCAGCCATGCCAGCGACGGGAAGGGCGATGTCTACGGCCACATCCTGCGCGCTGCGACCGAACAGCTGATCCGCATCTGGCGCGACGAGAGCGAGATCGACACCGCCCATGGTCGCCGCCGTCAGGCCGCTTGGGGCAACCAGATCGTGCGTTTCACCAACACCGAGGCCGAAAACATCCGCTTCACCGCCGGCCATGCGGCGCGCATCCTCCTCAAAGAAAGCAAGCTCGGTGAGATCACGCTCTATGTCCCTGCCAATATCGGCGAGGCGACGGGGGCGCGCAAGGCCATGCCCGGCTTCTCCGAAAACATCACCGGGCTGCACCTTGGCAAGGTTGCGCTGATCACCGGCGGTTCGGCGGGCATCGGCGGGCAGGTCGCGCGGCTGCTGGCACTTGCAGGGGCCAAGGTGATGATGGTGGCGCGGCGCGAAAGCGAGCTGGCGGTGGCCCGCGCGCGGATCGTCTCGGAGCTGGAGGATATCGGCTTTGCCGGGGTGGAGCGCCGGGTGCAGACCCTCGCCAATGTCGATGTCAGCAACTTTGAATCGCTGAAGGGCGCGGTCGATGCGACATTGAAGGCCTTTGGTCGGATCGATTACCTCATCAACAACGCCGGGGTTGCGGGCGCGGAGGACATGGTGGTCGACATGGAGGTCGACGCGTGGAACTACACGCTCGATGCGAACCTGGTGTCGAACTACTTTCTGATGCACCATGTCGCGCCGCTGATGAAAGCGCAAGGTTCGGGCTACATTCTGAACGTCTCGTCCTATTTCGGGGGCGAGAAATATCTCGCGGTCGCCTACCCCAACCGCGCCGATTATGCGGTGTCCAAGGCGGGGCAACGCGCGATGGTCGAAAGCATGGCGCGCTATCTCGGCCCCGAAGTGCAATTCAATGCGATTGCTCCGGGGCCGGTGGATGGTGACCGCCTGTCGGGCACCGGCGGCAAGCCGGGGTTGTTCGAGCGGCGCGGCAAGCTGATCCTGGAAAACAAGCGTCTGAATGCTGTCCACGCTGCCGCGATCAAGGCGATCCGGCGCGGGGTGCGGGTCGAGGCGGTGCTGGCGCGGCTTGCCCGCAACGACACCGTCAGGATGAGCCACGACACCAACAACCCGCGCGAGCTGCGCGAACTGGCGCTGGCCTGCGCGCGCGAGGGCGATGGCACCTGCACCTGGGATCAATACCTGCTCACCCCGCAGATCGCCGCTGCGCTGATCGGGCGGCTGCGGCAGGCCGGCCTGTTCCTCGACGCGCCCGATTGGAACGCGCGGCCCGTTTCGGAGGATGGCGACTGGCTGCTGCGCGTCCCGCCCGAGGATGCGCCCTTCCTGCCGGCAGAGAAGATCGCCATTGAAGCCAAGAAGGTCGGGTCGGGGGTGCTCTCCAAGCTCTACCTCGGCAAGATGCCGACCGAACATGACGTGGCGCAGGCCACCGTGTTCTTTCTTGCCGACCGGGCCGTGTCGGGCGAGACCTTCATGCCCTCGGGCGGGCTCAGCGTCGAACGCTCGACCACCGAGCGCGAATTGTTCGGCAGCCCCAAGCAGGAGCGGCTTGACCAGATGCGCGGGCGCACGGTGTGGATCATCGGCGAACACCTCACCGATTACCTTGCCGAAACCGCACGCGCCTTCATCGAGGATTGCCAGGTCGCCAAGGTGGTGGCGATCACCCGCACGGCCGAAGCCTTCGCGGCGATCAAGGCGCAGCTTGATCCCGACACCGCCGCGGCGCTGACCTCGCTGGTCAAGACCGCCGATATCGAAGTCGCGATGGACGAGGCGCTGACCCTGTGGGGCAAGCCGACCACCATCCTCTCGACCCCGATGTCGGCGCTGCCGGGCAAGCTGTTTGACAGCGCCGATCCGCTGACGCCCGAGGAGTTCCGGACGGTGGTGGCCGACAACCTCACCCACCATTTCCGGGTCTCGCGCCGCGCCTCGCTTTATGATGATTGCCAACTGGTGCTGACCAGCCCCGATGTGCCGATGGGCGACAGGTCGCCCGCCTTCGCGCTGGCGAACTTCATCAAGACCACGCTCCACGCGTTCACGGCCACCTTGGCCGTGGAGAACGAGCGGCTGGTGCACGATGTGCCGGTCAACCAGATCAACCTCACCCGCCGGGTGCAATCGGAGGAGCCGCGCGATCTCGACGAGCATCTCGAAGAGGTGCGGCGTTTCGCCCGCGCGGTGCTGCTGGTCGGTGCGCCGCTGCCCGATGCCGAGGACTCGCGCTATCGTGCAAGAATCTACCGCGGCATGTCGATGACGGTGTAAGGCTGCATCCGTGATCCAGTATCTGCCCTTTGAAAAGCCGATCGAGGCGCTCGACAGGCATGTGGCGGAGCTTTCCGCCCATGCCGAAGGCACCGCCGAAGCGCGGATGCTCAAGGAGCGGGCGGACAAGCTGCTGGCCGACACCTATTCGCGGCTTACCCCGTGGCAGCGCACGCTGGTGGCTCGCCACCCGCAGCGGCCCCGGTTCGAGAAACTGGTGGCGGGGCTGTTCACCGGGTTTCTCCCCATCGCGGGCGACCGGACCTTCGGCGACGATCAGGCGATCATTGGCGGCTTTGCCCGGTTTGAAGGCCGCAAGGTGGTGGTGATCGGCCATGTCAAGGGCGAGGATACGCCGGGCCGCCTGAAGCACAATTTCGGGATGGCGCGGCCCGAAGGCTACCGCAAGGCGATCCGGCTGATGGAACTGGCCGACCGCTTCGGCCTTCCCGTGGTGACGCTGGTCGACACCCCCGGTGCCTTTCCCGGCGTGGATGCCGAAGCGCGCGGGCAGGCCGAGGCCATTGCCCGTTCGACCGAGGCGTGCCTGGCGCTGGGTGTGCCGCTGGTGGCGGTGATTATTGGCGAGGGCGGATCGGGCGGGGCAGTGGCGCTGGCCGCGGCGAACCGCGTGCTGATGTGCGAACACGCGGTCTATTCGGTGATCAGCCCTGAAGGCTGCGCCGCGATCCTGTGGCGCAGCGGCGCGCAGGCCCCCAACGCGGCCGAGGCGATGAAGGTGACCGCCAGCGATCTGCTGAAGCTGGGCGTCATCCACCGCATCGTCTACGAACCGCGCGGCGGGGCGCACCGCGACGCGGACGAGATGGTCAAGCGGTTGGCGCTGGCGCTGCGGGCCGAACTGGATGGACTGGCCGCGCTGACGCCGGACGAACTGCGCCGCGAGCGCGAGGAGTTCTTTCTGCGGCTGGGATAACAGTCTGTGTTGCCCTTTCGCTTCGCTACTTGAGAGCGAGGCGGTTTGGGGATAGACGCGCCTCCACGGAAAGCCGGCTTAGCTCAGATGGTAGAGCACCTGATTTGTAATCAGGGGGCCGCGGGTTCGATCCCTGCAGCCGGCACCGATTCCCCACACTCAAGCAGCGCAGCGGTAGGGAACAATAACGCCCTCAAGCAGCGCAGCGGTAGGGCAACCAAAACGCCCTCAGGCAGCGCAGCGGTAGGGCAACTAAAACGCGCCGAAAGTCCACCCTTCGGTGCGCGCGACCTTCGGGTTGAGGCTGGGCGGGTGCCACAGATCGCGATTGCCGTGCACGCGGCGCAGCCAGGCGGCCGTCAGCAGGGCGTCGGAGGAATGATCGTCGATCGCGCCGGTGCCCTTGACCGGCGCAGAGCCGAGCCGATCGAGCGCATCGTTGAGCGCCTCGTAGCTGCGGATCTTCGTCGCCGCGCCCGTCACCCCGCCCAGCCTCGCGGCGATCGCGGTGTAGATCTCGGTCACCACCGATCCGTGCTCGGGCAACGGATCGACCGGCCACACCGGCACCCGCGCACCCAGCCGGTGCAGCATCCGCATCCCCGTGAGGCTCGACTTGCCGACCTGCGCCGCGCCCACCAGGTTGAAATTGCTCACCGGCCGCACGCCAGCCGCGCGCTGTGCCGCTTCGGCGACGCGGAAACGGCCTTCGCGGGTGGCGGCATCAGGGAGCAGGAACCGGTCACCCTCGAGACCCGCGCCCTGCCGGAAATAGCGCGCGCCTTCGGGGTGGGTGACGAAGCCCCCAGCCTCAAGGTGCGGATCATCGGCGCACAGCGCATCGATCAGCGCCCACAGGCCGCGGGCATCGGCAGGCGAGGCATCCCACCCCGGAAAGAACGCGCCGGCATCGACGAAAGGCAGGCTGATCCCGAGATCAATCCCGACCAGCGTCGGCACCCTTAGCGCCTTCAGCAGTGCCAGCACCTCGCCACGCGCCCAGCCCCTGGGGTCGGGCGGCGGAATCAGCACCGGCGGGCCACCGGCGGCCTTGGCCAGCGCCAGCGCGATGCCTTTCTGGCGCGGGCCCTTGGCTCCTGACCAGTCGATGGCGAGGAAATCGCAATAGCGGCTCATCCCCGCCGCTCGCGCCTCAGCTTGTCCCAATAGTCGAGACGCTTCCTCACCTCGCGCTCGAACCCGCGTTCCACGGGCGCGTAGAACAGCTCGGGCGCCATGCCTTCGGGCCAGTAATTGTCGCCCGAAAAGCCTTCGGGCGTGTCGTGATCATAGGTGTAGCCCTTGCCATAGCCGAGGCTCTCCATCAGCCCCGTGGCCGGATTGACGATGTTCATCGGCGGGATCAGGCTACCGGTCTCCTTTGCGGCCTTCCACGCGGCCTTGTGTGCCATGTAGGCGGCGTTCGATTTGGGGGCGGTCGCCAGATAGAGGCAGGCCTGCACCAGTGCCAGCTCGCCTTCGGGGCTGCCAAGGAAGCGGTAGGCCTCCATCGCCGCCATGCATTGGGGGAGCGCCTGCGGGTCGGCCAGCCCCACGTCCTCCACCGCCATGCGCACCAGCCGCCGTGCGACGAACAGCGGCTCCTCGCCCGCCACCAGCATCCGTGCCAGCCAGTAAAGCGCGGCTTGCGGGTCGCTGCCGCGCACCGCCTTGTGCAGCGCACTGACGAGGTTGTAATGCCCGTCGCGGTCCTTGTCGTAAACCGCCACGCGGCGCTGGAGAAAGCCGCCAAGTCCGGCCGGACCGAGCGGCTCGGCGAGCCGCGCGTTGTAGAGCGTCTCGGCCTGCCCGAGCAGGAACCGCCCGTCGCCATCGGCACCGGCGATCAGCGCGGCGCGGGCTTCGGCGGTAAGGGGGAGGGGGCCTTCGAGCGCTTCCGCCTTGGCCAACAAGGCTGCCAGCGCATCTTCGCCCAGGCGATTCAGCACCAGCACCTGCGCGCGGGAAAGCAGCGCGGCGTTGAGGGCAAAGCTCGGGTTTTCGGTGGTCGCCCCCACCAGCGTCACCACCCCGCGCTCGACATAGGGGAGAAATCCGTCCTGCTGGGCGCGGTTGAAACGGTGGATCTCGTCCACGAACAGCAGGGTCTTGCGGCCTGCCTTTGCCATCTTCTCGGCTTCGGCGAAGGCCTGCTTCAAATCCGCCACGCCCGAAAACACCGCGCTGATCGGGGCGTAGCGCATCCCCACGCTTTCGGCCAGCAGGCGCGCGATGCTGGTCTTGCCGGTGCCGGGCGGCCCCCACAGGATCATGCTCGCCAGGCGCCCCGCCGCCACCATCCGCCCGATCGCGCCTTCGGGGCCGGTCAGGTGCTCTTGCCCGACCACCTCGGAAAGCTGCTGCGGGCGCAGGCGATCGGCCAGCGGGGCATCGGGCGCAGGAGCATCGTCGCCACGCGGAGCCTCGGGGGCGGTTTGTCCGAACAGGTCAGCCATTGGTCGAGCGTGATAGGCTTGCCAGCGGAAAAGAAAACTCCCGCGAGACAGGTGCCTTGAAACGATGGCTCCAAGATATATCTTGGATGTATCGCAAATACGCGTCTGGAGGATCGAACATGAGCTGGAATCGATACGGCCGCGGCAATGGCTGGGAAAAATTCGCCGAAGCCATGGCCGCGCTGGCAATGAGCGGGGCCATGAACGCCAACACCAACTTTGCCGGGCCCGGCTGGAAGATGCGTGCGCGCTTCGACGAGGATTTCCCACGTGGCCGCGAAGCAGATGGCGAGGGCGACGAGCGCGGGTCCGACGGCCCGCGGGGCCGCCGCGGCCGCCGCGGGCGGATGTTCGCGCCTGGCGAGCTGCGGCTCGCGCTGCTGGCGCTGATCGCCGAGCAACCCAGCCACGGCTACGAACTGATCAAGGCGATCGAGGACATGACCGGCGGCGATTACGCCCCAAGTCCCGGCGCGGTCTATCCGACGCTCCAGCTGCTCGAGGATGAAGGCGCGATCGAGCAGGCCCAGGCCGAGGGCGCGAAGAAGCCCTTTGCCGCCACCGATCAGGGGCGCGCCGAGCTGGAGGCGCGCAAGGACGAGGTGGAAGGCCTGATGCGCCGCCTCGGCCGCCACGGCGAACGCACCACCACGGTGCGCTCGCATGATGTGTTCCGCGCGATGGGCAATCTGGGCAGCGTGCTCAAGAACCGCGCCCGCGCCGGCAAGCTCGACGAGCGCACGATCAACGAGATCGTCGACATGATCGACGAAATGGCCAAGCGCATCGAGCGGCTGTGACGCGCGGCGGACAGCAGGGGCGGGTCAGGCGGCGCGCCCCTGTCAGGCGGCTTCGGCGGCCTGCAATGTGCGGCGCGTCTCGACCAGCCGGACATAGGTATCGGCCACCACCTGATTGATCGCGTCCCAGCTGTATTCGCGGGCGCGGGTCTCGCCCGCCGCGCCGTGCGCGCGGCGCAGCGCCGGATCAGCGCAATAACGCGCCAGCGCATCGGCGCAGCCCGCCACATCAGCCGATGCGCCGGCCATCGCAACCAATTCTCCGGTCACCCCGTGCTGGACAAGGCTGGCGCTGCCCGTGGCTCCGGCGGCGACCACCGGCAGGCCGCTGGCCATCGCTTCAAGCGTGACATTGCCAAACGCCTCGGTCACTGAAGGATTGAAAAACACATCGCCGCTCGAAAGGGCCTGCCCCAGCTCTTCGCCGGTCTTGAAGCCCACAAAGATTCCGCCCGGCAGATTGTTTTCAAACCACGGCCGCGCCGGGCCATCACCAATCACCAGCACCTTGTGCGGCACCTGCCGCTTGCGCAGCTGGATGATGGTCTCGGTGAAGACATCCAGCCCTTTTTCCATCACCAGCCGGCCCAGAAACACGATGGCCACATCATCATCTGCCAGGCCAAGGCTGCGGCGCCATTCCGGATCGCGCCGGGCGCTGGAGAACATCGTGCGATCAACCCCGCGGCTCCACAGCCCGATGTCGTCGTGCATGTCCATCGCCAGCAATGCATCGATCATGCTTTGCGAGGGTGCGACCAGCGCATCGCAGCGATTGTAGAACCGCCGGAGCATCCGCACGATCAGCGGTTCCAGAAACGCCATGTTGTAATAGCGCGGGTAGGTTTCAAACCGGGTATGAACGCTGGCAAGCACCGGAACATCGTGTTCCTGCGCCCATTTGAGCGCCGCGTGCCCGACCGGATCGGGTGAGGAGAGATGGACGATATTGGGCTGGAACTGCGCCAGATCGCGCTTCACCGCTGCGCCCAGATGGGTGGGCACCCGATATTCCCCGCGCCCCTTGATGGGCATGGCAATGCTGGGCACGCTCACCAGATCACCTGTCGGCGCAAAGGCCGGGTTGGCGACCGTGGGCGAATAGACCCGCACCGCCGCGCCTTTGTCCAGCAGCGATCCCACCAGCCGGTTCAACGCCTGATTGGCCCCGTCCCGGGTGTAGTTGTAGTTGCCGCTGAACAGGGCAATGCGGAGATCGGAAATGTCCATGGGGTAGCCCGTTTAGGCGAGCAAATGGCACTTGGCGAGAGGCTACCTGAGTGTGAATGCAGGGCGAGCCGAATTCATTCATTGACTCCTCGCCCGCGGCCACTAGAGCGGCGAGCGGGCCACGCGGTCCCAACGCCGCGCGAGCTCTCTGCAAGGAGAGAATACATGACCGACTACGTTCGCGGGCTCGCACACGAGCCTAGCCTCAAGCCTGAACGCCCCTTCTTTTCCTCGGGCCCCACGGCAAAATTCCCCGGCTGGTCGCTGGACAAGCTCAAGACCGAATCGCTCGGCCGCTCGCACCGTTCGGCGCTGGGCAAGGCGCGGCTGAAATATGCCATCGACCTTAGCCGCGAGCTGCTCGGCATCCCCGATGATTATCTGGTGGGCATCATGCCCGCATCCGACACCGGTGCGATCGAGGCGGCGATGTGGTCGCTGCTCGATCCCGCGCGCCCGGTCACGGTTGCGGCGTGGGAAAGCTTCGGCAACGTCTGGATCCAGGACGCGGTGAAGCAGCTCAAGCTGCCCAACCTGCAGGTCCTTACCGCCGATTATGGCGAGATCCCTGATCTTACCACCATCCCCCAGCGCAATGATGTGGTGTTCACCTGGAACGGCACCACCAGCGGCGCGATGATCCCCAACACCGACTGGCTTGAGCCGGGCCGTGAAGGCATCACCATCAACGACGCCACCAGCGCGATCTTCGCGATGGAGATGGACTGGGCCAAGCTCGATGCCACCACCTATTCGTGGCAGAAGGTGATGGGCAGCGAAGCCCAGCACGGGATGCTGATCCTCAGCCCCAAGGCGGTCGCGCGGATCGAAAGCTACGATCCGGCCTGGCCGCTGCCCAAGCTGTTCCGCATGAAGAAGGCGGGCAAGATCAACGCCGGCATCTTTGCAGGCGAAACGATCAACACCCCCTCGATGCTGGCGACCGAAGATTACATCGCCGCGCTCGAATGGGGCAAGGCGATCGGCGGGCGCAAGGCGCTGATCGAGCGGGCCAATGCCAATGCGCAGCTCGTCAAGGACTGGATCGAGGCCACCCCGTGGCTGCGCAACATGGTGGCCGATCCGGCCAAGCAGACCAACACCAGCGTGTGCATGGTGTTTCAGGGCGACTGGTACGAAAGCCTTTCGGACGAGGACAAGGCGGGTGTGCCCAAGAAGATCGTCAAGCTGCTTGAAGAGCGTGCCGTCGGCTACGACTTCAACGGCTACCGCGATGCCCCGCCGTCCTTGCGCATCTGGTGCGGTTCCACGGTTGAGCAGGAGGACATCAAGCGCCTGCTGCCGTGGATCGAATGGGCCTACGAGAAGGTCAAGAACGGCTGAGGCCGTCTATATCGCGTCGCCCCGGCCACTCAGCCGGGGCCGTTTTCCCCAATTCCCGATGCGCGTGTTGCGCGCGGTCCCGGATCAGGTCCGGGATGACGATGGAAGGTATTCAGCATGACCCGTCCCAAAGTTCTCATTTCCGACAAGATGGATCCCAATGCCGCGCGCATCTTCGAAGAGCGCGGCTGCGATGTCGATGTGATCACCGGCGAAACGCCCGAACAGCTGATCGCCCGCATCGGCGAATATGATGGTCTCGCGATTCGGTCCTCGACCAAGGTCACCAAGGCGGTGCTCGATGCCGCCACCAATCTGAAGGTGATCGGCCGCGCGGGGATCGGGGTCGACAATGTCGACATCCCCTATGCTTCCGCGAAGGGCGTGGTGGTGATGAACACCCCGTTCGGCAATTCGATCACCACCGCCGAACACGCCATCGCGCTGATGTTTGCCCTGGCCCGCCAGATCCCCGAAGCCAACGCCCAGACCCAGGCTGGCCTGTGGCCCAAGAGCGGGTTCATGGGGGTCGAAGTCACCGGCAAGACGCTTGGCCTGATCGGCGCGGGCAACATCGGCTCGATCGTCGCTGCCCGCGCGCTGGGCCTCAAGATGAAGGTGATCGCCTATGATCCCTTCCTGACCGAGGAACGCGCGGTCGAAATGGGGGTCGAGAAGGTCGATCTCGATACCTTGCTCGCCCGCGCCGATTTCGTCACCCTGCACACCCCGCTGACCGACGACACCCGCAACATCCTCAGCCGCGAGCGGCTCGAGAATGCCAGGAAGGGCATCCGCATTATCAATTGCGCGCGCGGCGGGCTGATCGACGAAGCGGCCTTGAAGGACTGTCTCGAAAGCGGTCAGGTGGCAGGTGCCGCGCTCGACGTGTTCGAAACCGAGCCGCCGGCCGCCGATCACCCGCTGTTCGGCGCGCCGAACTTCATCTGCACCCCGCACCTTGGCGCCTCGACCAAGGAAGCGCAGGTCAATGTCGCGTTGCAGGTGGCCGAGCAACTGGCGGACTACCTCGTCAACGGCGGCGTCACCAATGCGCTCAACGTGCCGAGCCTTTCGGCCGAGGAAGCCCCGAAGCTGCGTCCCTACATGGCGCTGGCCGAGAAGCTGGGTTCGCTGGTTGGCCAGCTGGCGCATGGCAACCTCACCCACATCAGCATCGAGCGCGAAGGCGCGGCCGCCGCGCTCAACGGCAAGCCGATCACCGCGGCGGTGCTCGCCGGGTTCATGCGCCGCTATTCGGACAGCGTGAACATGGTCAACGCGCCGTTCCTCGCCAAGGAGCGCGGGCTTGACGTAAGCGAGATTCGCCACGAGCGCGAGGGCGCGTTCAACACGCTGGTGCGGGTCACGGTTCAGACCGCTACCGGGCCGCGCTCGGTCGCGGGCACGCTGTTCGGCAACGACGCGCCGCGGCTGGTCGATATCTTCGGGATCGGGATCGAGGCTGAACTTTCCGGGAACATGCTCTACATCGTCAACGACGACAAGCCGGGCTTCATCGGCCGCATCGGCACGCTGCTGGGCGCGCGCGGCATCAACATCGGCACCTTCAACCTCGGCCGCCGCGAAGCGGGCGGGGAAGCGGTGCTGCTGTTGAGCCTCGATGAAGCGCTGACCCCGGAAGTGGTGGCCGAGGCCGCGCAGATCGAAGGCGTAAAGACCGTCACCGCGCTGACGTTCTGACCGCTCGCGGGAGGCTGGTGCCGCCAGTCTCCCCAAGCCCCTTCACCGCGCGCCCATACCCCGCTAAGCGCGAGACCCGATGACCAAGCCCAACGATCTCCTGCCCGAAGGTCTCGAAGACCGCCTGCCCGCCGAGACCGCGCGGATCAACGCGGCGATGCATGCCTGCCTCGATGTGCTGGGCGCCCATGGCTATGACCGGGTGCGCCCGCCGCTGCTCGAGTTCGAAGCTTCGCTCGCGGGCCGGATGGCCGGGGTCTCGGTCGGTGAGGGGAGCGCGATGTTCCGCTTCGTTGATCCGGCGAGCCTGCGCACGCTCGCGCTGCGCAGCGACATGACCCCGCAGATCGGCCGCATCGCGTCCAACAGCCTGCGTGATGCCGCGCGCCCGCTGCGGCTTGCCTATTGCGGCGACACCGTCGTCATCAAGGCGAGCCAGCTTGACCCTGCGCGCGAGCGGCTGCAACTCGGGGCCGAGCTGATCGGGGCCGACAGCGTCGCGGCGGCGTGCGAGATCGTCAGCCTTGCGGTCGAGGCTTTGGCGGCTGCGGGGCTGACCGGCATCTCCGTTGACTTCACCTTGCCAGACCTGGTCGACACCCTCGCCGAGAAGGCGTTCCCGCTCGCGCCCGAGCAGGTCGAAGCGGTGCGGCGCGAACTCGACACCAAGGACGCCGGAGGGCTCAAGGCGGCGGGCGGTGCCGCTTACCTGCCGCTGCTCTATGCCACCGGGCCCTTTGCCGAAGCGCTCGCCGCGATGCGCGCCATCGACGCGGGCGGGGCGCTCAAATCGCGGCTCGACGCGCTCGAAGCCATCGCTGGCAGCATCGGCGATGCGGCACGCATCACCCTTGATCCGACCGAGCGCCACGGCTTCGAGTACCAGTCGTGGTTCGGCTTCACCCTCTATGCCGAAGGTCTCAACCGGGCGGCAGGGCGGGGCGGGACCTACCGGATCGCCGGGAGCGACGAGGCCGCCACCGGCTTCACCCTTTATCTCGACCGTCTGGCCGAGGCCGCGCCCCAGCCCGAAGCGGCGCCGCTGGTCTGGCTGCCGTTCGGGCACGATCGCAAGGCCGCTGCACGGCTGCGCGCCGAGGGTTGCCGCACGCTCGCCCAACTGGCCGAGAGCGAGGAGCCACGGGCGCTGGGCTGCACCCACGTCCTGGCCGAGGGCAATGCGGTGGCACTGGGCCGGGATGGCTGAGCGTCCGCAAGTGCCGGCCTCGCGCCGTCTTCAACCCAGCACCTTTTTCAGCCACGCGTCCATCACCGCGGTGGCCGGGTAATCCGCCTCGCCCAGCCTGCGGTTGATCTCGGCATGGCCGCGCGGGCCTTCGCCGGGGAAGCTACCGATCTCGACCGCTGTGCCCGCGCGTTGAAGCGCCTGGCCGAGCGCCTTGGCCTGCGCCACCCCGTCCTCGCGCTGGACATGCAGCAGCAGGAAGGCGGGGGCGTTGGGATGCGCCGCGTGGTGGAACGGCGAAAGCGCCTTCTGCCGCGCCGGATCGGTGCCGAAGGCCTGTTCGTAGGTGTCCTTCATCATCGGCCCGGCCTGCTGCATCTGCCGCGGCACGTCATAGGCTGCGCCGTCATTGGGCATCACCCCGTCGAGATCGGCGAAGCTCAGGCCCGCAGCCTTCAGATATTGTTCGTCCGTTCCCACCAGCGCCACCAGATGCGCGCCGGCCGAATGCCCGGTCAGCACGACGCGGCTGCGATCGATCCCCAGTTCGTCGGCGCGCTTCAGCAGGTGGGCGAGCGCGGCGGCGACATCCGCCGCCTGCTGTTCCACCGTCGCGGCGGGCACCAGCCGGTAGTTGATCGAGGCATAGGCATAGCCCTGCGCCATCAGGTGCCCCGGCAGCGAACGGCTGCCCGCATTGTCCTTCGACCCGCGCTTCCACCCGCCGCCATGCACGAACAGCACCAGCGGTGCAGCCTTGGCGCCGGACGGCACCCACAGATCAAGCTGCTGGAGCGGATCGCTGCCATAGGCGATGGTTTGCGCAGGGTCTGCCGCCATCGCTGCGGTCTCGCCGCGCCGGCCTTTGCCCCCCTGCTGACGGCGAGCCTTGATCCGTTCGCGCAAGGT
The DNA here is from genome assembly GCA_046296035.1 of Erythrobacter sp. Lineage (GTDB taxonomy): Bacteria > Pseudomonadota > Alphaproteobacteria > Sphingomonadales > Sphingomonadaceae > Erythrobacter. Next base: position 182,792 of record JBKBLZ010000002.1, read on the forward strand.
GGTTGCGCAGCCTTCCGACAGTTCGGCGTATTTCTCGCGCAGGCAGGTGCGGATCTGCGCGCGGTCGGTTCCGCACAGCTGCATGATCTCATCGCGACATTCGGCAGGCAGCCGCTCGCCCCCGCGCCGCTGCGCGAGGATTGGCATTGCCAGCACCGACGCAGCGCAGAGGGCGAGCAGGGCTTTGGTGGCCGTCTTCATGATGCTTCCTTTCTTGCCTTGGGATTTGGCTATGCAACGCGCGAATCGTGCAAACCCTTTGTTCTGCCTGCGCTCCATTCAGCTTCAGGGGCGTTTGCCGAAGTTGGCGATCCCTGAGGCACTGTCCTGAAACCAGAACCGCGCCCTCTGCCAGCCGCGCAACACCATGGCCCTTGCGGCAAAACGCGCGCCGCAATCGGAGAGGGGGGCGATGCGGGGTTCATGGGGCCGGGCTGCCGCAGCCAGCGGGGGTAGAATGCGCCAAAAGGCGAGGCGGCCCCGCTTGCCTCTCAAGCCTCAAACGCCTAGGCGGCCTGCGCGGATTTTCCCCCCATCGAAGGATAGCAATGGCCAACGTCACCGTGATCGGCGCCCAGTGGGGCGATGAGGGCAAGGGCAAGATCGTCGATTGGCTCGCCAGCCGCGCCGATGTGGTGGTGCGCTTTCAGGGCGGGCACAATGCCGGCCACACGCTGGTGGTGGGCGGCAAGACCTACAAGCTCAGCCTGCTGCCTTCGGGGATCGTCTCGGGCACGCTGTCGGTGATCGGCAATGGCGTGGTGCTCGATCCCTGGGCCTTGCGCGACGAGGTTGCCAAGGTCGAAGGCCAAGGCGTAGCGATCACCGACGATAATCTTGCGATTGCTGACAATTGCCCGCTGATCCTGCCGCTCCACCGCGATCTCGATGCCTTGCGCGAGACCGCGGCGGGCAAGGGCAAGATCGGCACCACCGGGCGCGGGATCGGCCCGGCTTACGAGGACAAGGTCGGCCGCCGGGCGATCCGCGTGTGCGACCTTGCGCATCTTGATACCTTGGAGCCGCAGCTTGACCGGCTCTGCGCGCATCATGACGCGCTGCGCGCCGGTTTCGGCCAGCCCCCGGTTGATCGCGCGGCGCTGCTGGAGGAACTGCGCGCCATCGCGCCCTTCGTGCTGCGTTTTGCCCAGCCGGTGTGGAAACGGCTCAAGAAGGTGCGGCGCGCCGGGGCCAAGATCCTGTTCGAGGGCGCACAGGGCGTGCTGCTCGATGTTGATCACGGCACCTATCCCTTCGTCACCTCGTCCAACACCGTCAGCGGCACGGCGGCGTCAGGCTCCGGCCTCGGCCCAGGTTCGACCGGCTTCGTGCTCGGCATCGTCAAGGCCTACACCACCCGAGTCGGCTCCGGCCCCTTCCCCACGGAACTGGAGGACGAGGTCGGCCAGCGCCTTGGCGAACGGGGCCATGAATTCGGCACCGTCACCGGCCGCAAGCGCCGGGTCGGCTGGTTCGATGCAGTGCTGGTGCGCCAGTCCTGCGCGATTTCCGGCGTGACCGGCATCGCGCTTACCAAGATCGACGTGCTCGACGGGCTGGAGAAGGTGAGCATCTGCACCGGCTACCGGCTGCGCGGCAAGGTCTATGATTACCTCCCCAGCCATGCCGCCGACCAGGCCGAATGCGAACCCATTTATGAAGAAATGCCCGGCTGGCACGAAAGCACCGCGGGCGCGCGCTCCTATGCCGATCTGCCGGCCAATGCGATCAAGTATATCCAGCGCATTCAGGAGCTGATCGAATGCCCGGTGGCGCTGGTCTCGACCAGCCCCGAGCGTGACGACACGATCCTGATGCGCGATCCCTTCGTCGATTAGGCCGTTTGTGAATTGATCGGCTGCCGGCGCGGGGTTAATCTTGCGCCTGTGAAACGCCTTGTGCTCCTGCCGCTGCTGGCTCTGGCTGCCTGCGCCAACCCGCCGCCCAAGGTGGCCGAGGGGGCATCGTCGCAGCCCCCTTCGCTCGAGCGCGAGGCAGCGCGGATCGTGCCCGAACGGCGCTTTGCCCATGTTGACTATCTGCTGGTCGACAAGTCCGAGCGGCTGATGATCGGCTATGCCGGCGGGCAGCCGGTGAAGCTGTGGCGCGGGCTGCAATTCGGGGATCAACCGCAGGGTCACAAGCGTTTCGAAGGCGATGAACGTACGCCCGAGGGACGCTATGTGATCGCGGGACGCAATCCGGCGAGCGCCTATCACCTCAGCCTCAAGGTCTCCTATCCCAACCCCGCCGATCGCGCCTATGCTGCGCGATTTGGGCGCTCGCCGGGGGGCGATATCTTCCTCCACGGCCAGCCCAACGCGCTGCCCTTCGGCCGCCTGCCGGGCGACTGGACCGATGGTTGCATCGCCTTCTCGAACGCAGAAATCGAGGAGCTGTGGCGGATAGTTCCGGACGGGACGGTGATCGAGATCCGGCCCTGATTGGGGGCGCGGCCAGCTGCGCCTCCAATACGCAGATTTACTTGACCTGATCCGTTTTTGTTCTAGTCTCGTTCCAGGATTGCAGGAGTCGAGTCGATGCTGAACGACGCTTCCGGACAGGCCGATTTTTCCTATGACATGGCGCAGGACGGGGCCGGCCTGCCCGCGCGGGTGGCGATCTATGGCGAGAACGCGGGTTTGCGCGAACAGATCGCCGCCGATCTTGGCGGGGCGGGGCTGCGCACCATTGATGGCGGCAGCATCGCCGCGCTGATCGAAGGGCCGATCGCGCTGCTGGGCGATGTGGTGCTGGTTGATTGCCCGGTTGCCTGCGGGCGCGGGATGGATGGGCTGATGCTCGCCGGCCTCGCGCGGCTCGATATGCGGGTGGCGCGTTCCGGGGCAAAGCTGATCGTGTCGACCAGCATGGCGGGACTTGATGATGTGTTCGCGGTGCTCGACCAGTCGGCCCCGCAGATCCTGATCGATCCGGGGCGGGCGGAACGGGTGGTCGCGGTTGGCCGGGCGATGGGCGAGGCGGGGGCCGCGCGGGTGCGGGAAATGGCCGAGGAAGACCGGCTGGCGCTGCTGCGACTGTCCCAGCAGGTCGAAGCGATTGCCCAATCGCTCGACCGGATGTCGCGGCCCGATCCGCGCGCAATGGCTTCGAATGACACGTTACAGCGCGATTCCCGTGGTGCGGCTTGCGCATCCGCAGGCGGCTTTGTTGCTCCCATCGGCCAGCCGCCGCTGCCCGATCCGCGCATGGTGCGGCAGGTGATCGCCAACCGTCAGGCGCGCGCGCGCTTCTTCGATGCCGAGCTGTTCGGCGATCCGGCATGGGACATGCTGCTCGATCTCACCGCCGCGCATGGCGAGGGTGCGCGGGTCTCGGTGACCTCGCTGTGCATCGCGGCTGGCGTGCCCGCGACCACCGCGCTGCGCTGGCTGACTCAGATGGTCGAGGCCGGGCTGTTCGTGCGGGTGCCCGATCCGGCGGACAAGCGCCGCGCCTTCATCGCACTGTCCGACCGCTCGCTCACGGCAATGGCGGGTTATTTTGCCAGCCTGCATGGCCCGGTGACGCTGGCGGCCTAGAGCGTTGTCGAGCCGGGTGGAATCGCCCGGCGGCTCGGAAAACGCGGCAAAACAATAGTCCAGAGCGGCCGATCTGATGCGGCCGGATCGCACACCGCGCCAGAGCCTTTACCAGTCGGACGGTATTACCTGACGGTTCGCAAGGCGTGTCAAATCATGAACCGCGCTCGTCTCAGGGCTGATAGCGCAGCAGCAGTGTCAGGCCTGCCTGCGCTGCGTCGGGCGCCACGCCTGCGTCCCACACCCGCCGCACGGCATCGGCGCGGGCGCGGGCGAGGATCGCGGGCGGCACCGCACCATCCAGCAGCAGCACATCAGCCTCGCCCAGCAATCGCGCCTGGCGCAGGGTCAGATCTTCGGGGTCGGGGCTGGCGAGAGTGATCTCGGCCCGCTCACCCGCCCTGACGCCAGCGCTGCCCGAGGCCCAGTCCGCCACCCGTTGGTGCGCGGAGGGATCGAACGGATCGAGCGCGCCGCCCTCGCACAGGGCCGCGTCCACCGCCCGCCGCCGCTCGGCTCCCCCCGGGATGCGCGCCCGCAGCACGGGCCGCGCCGCGTCCAGCGCGCGCGCCAGTTGCCCCAGCGTCGCGGGGAGCACCCGCTCCAGCCGCAGCCGCACATGCTTGGCCAGCCCCGCCGAAGCCCCGCCGGTGCCGATGGCCACCAGCAGCGGATTGCGCTCGAGGATGCTCGGCGTGGTGAAGTCGCACAATTCGGGCCGGTCGACCACGTTGACCAGCATGCCCGCACAGCGCGCATTGATCGCCGCCACCTCGCAAGCCTGTGCATCGTCATAGGCGATGAAGGCGAGCCTGACGCCCTCGTCGATCGCGCGGGCGAGATCGTCCACCACCACACCCCCGGCGCGCTCGATCAGCCGCCGCTTGGGTTCGGCCGCAGGCCCATCGCCCAGCACCAGCACCTGCTGCCCGGCGATACGGTGGAACAGCGGCAGGCTGGCGATTTGGCTCAAGCGCGCATCACCCCAGCCATTCGGGCACGCGCTCGGCATCCATGATCGCGCCCGCCTCGATCCGGTCGGCAACCACCGCGAACCTGTCGCCGTCGACCAGCACCTCGGCGACGAAGCCGCGTGAATTGTAGGACGAGGCCATCGTCGCGCCATAGGCCCCGGCGGTGCGGAACACCGCGAGATCGCCCGCCGCCAGCGCATCGCATTCGCGGCCCATGGCGAAGGTGTCCCCTGTCTCGCAGATCGGGCCGACGATGTTTGCTCTCATGCGTGCGCCGCTGGGTTCGACCGCCTCGAAATGGTGATAGGCGCCGTAGAGCGCGGGCCGCGCCAGATCGTTCATCGCCGCATCGACAATGACGAAGGGATCCTTGACCCCGCGCTTGACCCGCACCACCCGGGTCAGCAGCACACCGGCATTGCCTGCGATCACGCGGCCTGGCTCGAAGATCAGCTTGACCCCCCAGTCCTTCGTTACCCGCGCCACCATCGCGCCGTATTCGGCCGGCTCGGGCAGCACCTCGCCCACGCGGTAGGGCACGCCCAGCCCGCCACCGAGATCGACATGGGTGATGCTGTGCCCCGCCGCGCGCAGCGTCTGCACCAGCGCGCCAAGTTTCAGGAAAGCGGCTTCGAGCGGCGCAAGATCAGCAAGCTGGCTGCCGATATGCACCGCCACGCCGCGTAAGGTTATGCCCGGCAGCGCGGCCAGCGTAGCGAAGATCTGCCCCGCCTCGCTGATCGGCACGCCAAACTTGTTATCGGCCTTGCCGGTCGAGATCTTGTCATGCGTGCCGGCATCGACATCGGGGTTGATGCGCAAGGTGCACTGCGCCTTTGTCCCGCGGGCGGCGGCGATTTGCGCCAGTTCCAGCCCCTCTTCCTGGCTCTCGATATTGAACTGGCCGATCCCGGCTTCGAGCGCGGCGACCATCTCGGCCGCGGTCTTGCCCACGCCCGAAAACACGATCATCCCGGGCGCGATTCCTGCCGCCAGCGCGCGGCGCATTTCTCCCACCGAGACCACGTCCGCGCCCATGCCCTGCGCGCCCAGCACTTTCAGCACGGCGAGGTTGGGATTGGATTTGACCGCGAAGGCGATCAGCTTGTCGGGCACATCCGCCAGCGCTTCGCGCAGCACCCGCGCGTGGCGTTCCAGCGTCGCGCGCGAATAGACATAGACGGGAGTGCCGACGGCTTCCGCAATCAGCGGCAACGGCACGTCTTCGGCGTGCATCACGCCGTTCTTGACAGTGAAATGGTCCATCTCTCGTTTCGTTATTCAGGCGGCAGATCGAAGGGATCGTCCTGGCGTTCTTCGGAGCGGCGGCGCAGCTCGACGCTGCGCTCGGGCGCGGCCAGCGCGTCGCGGCGCAGCAGCTCATCGGCGCTGGGTTCGGTGGCGGCGCCATGCGGGGCAACCGGCAGGCTGGTTCCGGCAGGAGGGGTGAGCGGCGCGCGCGCACCGCAGGCAGCCAGCAGCACAGCACCGGCCAGCAGGACAGACAAGCGCATCATTCCTCCATCCCCAGCGCAGCACGGGCGCGGGCAACCTGCAAACGGACCTGATCGGGCGCGGTTCCGCCCAGCGAGGCGCGCGCCGCGACCGAAGCATCGACCGAAAGCGCGGCATAGACGCTTTCGTCGATCCGCGCATCGATCGCCTTGAGCTGGTCGAGCGGCAGCTGATCAAGCGCCACACCGCGGCTTTCCGCCAGTTTCACCGCGCTTCCCGTTATGTGGTGCGCCTCGCGGAAGGGGATGCCGCGCTCGCGCACCAGCCAGTCGGCAAGGTCGGTGGCGGTGGCATAGCCAAGTTCGGCTGCCGCGCGCATCCGCGCGGTGTTGAAGGTGCTGCCCGCGATCATGCCCGTCATCGCCGCGATGGCGAGTTCCATCAGGCTCGCGGCCTCGAACACCGGCGGCTTGTCGTCCTGCATGTCCTTGGAATAGGCCAGCGGCAGGCCTTTCATGGTGATCATCAGGCTGGTGAGGCTGCCGATCACCCGCCCCGAATGCCCGCGCACCAGTTCGGCCGCGTCGGGGTTTTTCTTTTGCGGCATGATCGACGAGCCGGTCGAGAGGCTGTCGGGCAGGCGGATAAAGCCGAAGGGCTGGCTCGCCCACAGGATCAGCTCTTCGGCCAGCCGCGACAGGTGCAGCGCGGTGGTGGCGCAGCACCACAGGAAATCGAGCGCGAAATCGCGGTCGGAGACCGAATCGAGCGAATTGGCAGTCGGGGCGTCGAAGCCGAGCGCCTGTGCGGTCATTTCGCGGTCGATCGCAAAACCGGTGCCCGCCAGTGCGGCGCTGCCCAGCGGGCATTCGTTCAGCCGTGCGCGCGCATCGGCGAGCCGCGAGCGATCACGCCGCAGCATCTCGTAATAGGCCATCATGTGGTGGCCGAGCGTTACCGGCTGCGCGGTTTGCAGGTGGGTAAAGCCGGGCATGATGCTGTCGGCATGTTCGCCCGCGCGCGTCACGAGCGCGCGCTGTAGCGCGGCGAGGCCTGCATCGATGCGGTCGATCGCGGCGCGCACCCACAGGCGGAAATCGGTCGCCACCTGATCGTTGCGGCTGCGCGCGGTGTGCAAGCGACCGGCGACAGGCCCGATCAGCGCGGACAGCCGCGCCTCGGTGGTCATGTGGATGTCTTCGAGGTCCCAGTCCTCGGGCACGCCATCGGCGGCATATTCGGCTGCAACCGCATCGAGGCCCGCGCTGATCGCCTGCGCATCCCCGGCGGCGATGATGCCTTGCGCTCCGAGCATCGCGACATGGGCCTTGGAGGCGGCGATATCCTCGCGCCAGAGCGCCTTGTCGAACGGGATCGAGGCGTTGATTTCGCGCATGATCGCGCTAGGGCCGTCAGCAAAGCGGCCGCCCCACATCGCGTTGGTCGAAGCCCCCTGATTGGAGCCTGTCATGTCCCGCTCGCCCTTCATTTTTGGCCTGTCGCTCCTGCTGCTGGCGGCTTGCGATAGGCCCGCCGACGCGCCAGCGCAACCGGCTGAGGCAGGCGCTGCTGCCGGCGTGGTGGAACGCAAGTTTGCCGGAACGCCGTTGCCCGCGATGCGGTTCACCGATCCGGCGGGGCAGACGCTTGATCTCGCCGCTCAGGACGGGCCGGTGCTGGTCAACCTGTGGGCCACCTGGTGTGCGCCGTGCGTGCAGGAAATGCCGCAGCTCGATGCCCTCGCCGCAGCGCTGGAGGGCGAGGTGCGCGTCATCACCATCAGCCAGGATCTGCGCGGGGCCGAGGTGGTGACGCCATTTTTTGCCGACAAGGGCTTTGCCCGGCTACAGCCGTGGCTCGATCCCGAGGCGCAGCTGTCCGCGCAGTTCTCCCCCGAAGGCGCGCTGCCGCTGACGATCCTGTTCGATGCGCGCGGCAGGGAAGTGCTGCGGGTGGTGGGTGGATACGACTGGGACAGCGAAGAAGCCATCGCGCTGGTGCGCGCAGGGCTTGCCACCAAGTAGTTACAGCGTCGCGGTCTGCCCGCCATCAATCTTGATTGCGCTGCCGGTGATGAAGGCTGCGCGCGGGGAGGCGAGGAAGGCGGCGATGTCGCCGAATTCCTCCGGCCGTCCGAGCCTGCCCGCCGGGATCGCCGCGACCGAGCGGGCGGTGACCTGATCGACGGCCAGCCCCTGCGCTGCCGCCATGTCGGAATGCAGGCTGGCGAGGCGATCAGTAGCAATCTGGCCGGGCAGCAGCAGGTTGACGGTCACGCCATTGGCGGCAACCTCGGCCGCCAGCGTCTTGCACCACGAGGCCAGCATCGCGCGCACCGCGTTGGAGAGCACGAGGCCGGGGATCGGGGTGATGAGGCTGGTCGAGGCCACGGCGAGGATCCGCCCGAAGCCGCGCGCGCGCATCCCCGGCAGCAGCGCCTGCGCGACGGCGATCTGGGTGTTGAACATCCGGCCCATGACCGCGCCGAAACCGTCCGGCCCGGTCGCCGCCGCCGTGCCCATCGGCGGGCCGCCGCTGTTGAGCACGAGGATATCGACTTCGGCCCCGCCCAGCGCGGCGAGGATTGTCTGTGCTGCCGCGGGATCATCGAGATCGGCGATGATGTGATGCCCGCCTGCTTCGCCCGAGCGGGCAACGGTGAACACCTGAGCGCCTTCCGCGCCAAGGCTGTCCGCGATGGCGCGCCCCAGCCCCTTGCTTGCGCCGAGCACCAGCGCGGTCTTGCCGCCGAGTTGCAGATCCATCGCGATGTTCTCCGCGTGTAACGGGCCTTGCGTGGTGGGCGGTAACGGGCTCGAACCGCTGACCCTCTCGGTGTAAACGAGATGCTCTACCAACTGAGCTAACCGCCCCACGCCGCGCTGCCCGGTCTCTAGCGCGGCCGGGCGCAATTGCAATTGCCCTGTAGCCTCTCAGGCAGTGCGCGGCTAGGGCTGCTGACATGAGCGCCTCGCGCATCCTTGTTCTTGGCACCGGCGGCACGATTGCGGGCGCGGGCAGCAATGCCACGGGCGCGGCCTATCGTGCGGGCGGGCTTGCGCTCGATGTGCTGGTCGGCCACCTCGCCGCGATCGGGCTAGATGTGCAGCTTCTGCCGCAGGAGATCGCCCGGATCGGCTCGCAGGATATCGGCTTTGCCGAATGGCGCGCGCTCCACGCCGCCTGCACCGCCGCGCTGGCCGATCCGGCAGTGGACGGGATCATCATCACCCACGGCACCGACACGGCCGAGGAGACCGGGTTCCTGCTCGATCTGACGCTGCCTTGCGCCAAGCCCGTCGTCCTCGTCGGCGCGATGCGGCCTGTGGACGCTGTCGGCGCGGACGGGATGCGCAACTTTGCCAATGCGGTGAAGGTGGCAAGCGACCCTCAAGCCGCAGGCCGGGGCGTGATGCTGGTGATGGGCGACGCGGTGCTGGCCGCGCGCGATGCCCGCAAGGCCGCGACCAGCAGTATCGATGCCTTCCGCAGCTTTCCGCGAGGGCCGCTGGCGCGCGTCACTCCGGCGAGCCTCGACTGGTTTGCCCCTCCGCACCGCGTGGGCGCGGCTGCCCTTTATCCTTTCCCCGAGGCCCTGCCGCGCATCGCGATTCTTGCCGCCGGGGCGGGGATGGACGAACAGCCGGTCACAGCGCTGCTCGGGATTGGCTGCAAGGGGATCGTGTTGGCCGGCATGGGGCAGGGCAATGCGCCCGCGCGCGTGATCGCGGCGCTGGCCGAGGCCGCGGCTGCGGGCGTGCCGGTGGTGCGTTCGACCCGGGTCGATGAAGGGCTGGTCGATCGCAATGTCGAAGTCGATGATGATGGCCTCGGCCTGGTTGCCGCCCGCGCGCTCGGCCCGGCCAAGGCGCGGGTGCTGCTGATGGTGCTGGTGGCGAGCGGGGTTACGGACGCGAAGGCGCTGCAAGCGGCGTTTGACGGGTAGGGGGCGGCGGCGCTGGACGCGCGGCTGCCGGGCGCCGGGCTGAGCCGAAACACCCGTCGCCACAATGATCCGGCTTACCCACTGCGAATGGGCCTGGGGCGATCCTGGCCTCGGGAACGGCCACCATCGTGCGGGTGATGCAGCTGGGCACCACCCCGCCGATGTGGACGCCGGGCTATTTTCTGGTGATGAACATGATGGCGCTGGTCGGCTTCGTTGCTCTGACAGGCGCGGCGGTCGCCTTGCGGCGACGCACCGACTGGCACCGCCGCCTGATGATCTGCGGCATGGCGGCGCTGCTTGTCACGCCGGTCAACCGCTGGATGCCGGTGCCGGTGCTGTTCGCGGTAATGAGCCTTGCCTCGTCGCTCGTCATCCTGCTGTTCCCGCTGGCCGGAATGGTTTGGGACAAGCGCCGGAGCGGGCGGGCCCACCCCGCCTGGGCATGGGGTCTGGCCACGCTCGTCGCGACCGGCATAGCGACGGAGGTTGTGGGGCGCAGCGCGCTGGCCGGTGCCGCGGTGGCGATGATTACCGCAGGCAATCCGGCGGCTGGAACCGCGCCCCTAGCCAGCCTCACCCCCAGGGCGTGACGAGATATTTCTCACCGGTCTTCATCTGGCGATAGTCGAGCAGGGCGTTCTTCTCCAGCATCCCTTCCAGCGTCACCCTGGCCTTGTAATGCGAGGCAAAGGTGGTGGTGAGATTGGCCTGCACACGGCTGCGCATCCGTGCCACGGTTTCCATGCCCGCACGCGCGAGGAAGGGGGTCAGCAGCCACCCGGCCACACACCATTGCAGGCCGTAGGAGGGCGTGAGGATGGTGGGCGAGAGATCGAGCCGCCCATAGATATACATCTTCTTCATCTGGTTCGAACCATAGCGCGAAAATTCGCCCATCTGGCTCGCGGCGACCTGTTCCATCGCCTTCAGCACACCGTCGCTTGCCTGCCCGCCGCCGATCGGATCGAAGCCGAGATAGGCGCCGGTCTCGGCAATCGCGGTGCGCAGATCGGCCATGTAGGTGGGGGCGGAGCTGTCGATCACGTGGGTGGCGCCCTGCGCCTTGAGCATCGCCACGTGTTCCGGCTTGCGCACGATGTTGACCAGTTTCATCCCGTCTTCGATGCAGATGCGGTTCAGCATCTGGCCGAGGTTTGAGGCGGCGGCCAAGTGGACGATGGCCGAGTGGCCTTCCATCTTGGCGGTCTCGACAAAGCCCAGCGCGGTCATCGGGTTGACGAAGCTGGAGGCGCCGGCCTCGGCGGAATGATCGCCCAGCGGCAGGCACATCATCGCATCGGCGATGGCATACTGGCTGAAGGCGTTGCCCGGAACGCAGGCAACGCGCTGGCCCATCAGCGCCTTGGCCATGTCGCTGTCACCGGTGGCGATGACGGTGCCGGCACCCTCGTTGCCTGCGGGCAGGCGCTGGCCGTGGCGGCCCTTCTGGCCCGACAGGAACGGCTCGGGCATGGTCGCGACGACCTTTCCGGGGGTGTATTCGGCCGTCTCGAAATCGGCCGCGCTGGTGAGGATGGCAAGATCGGACGGGTTGATGGGGGCAGCTTCCATCTTGACCAGCACCTGATTGCCGGTGGGCGCGGGGAAGGTGCTTTGCGCGACTTCCAGTGTCAGCTTGCCGTCGGCGGTGAGCGTGGTGAAGAGCTGCTTTCCGGTGATGGTCATTGTGGTTCCTCTCGCGAATCCGGATAGGTTGCCGCGACGAAGTAGAGGCCATGGGGGGGCGCGTTAAGCCCCAAAGCATTGCGGTCGCGCGCGGCAAGGGCCTCGGCGATGCGGGCTTCGGGCCATGTGCCTGCGCCGACCAGCTTGAGGCAGCCGACCATCGAGCGCACCTGATGATGCAGGAAGCTGCGCGCGGCGGCGTGGATGTGGATCTCCTCGTCCACCCGCTCGACATCGAGCAGATCGAGCGTCTTGACCGGATCGGCGGCTTGGCAATGGACCGAGCGGAAGGTGGTGAAATTGTGCCGCCCCACCAGCGCCTGCGCGGCGCGGTGCATCGCCTCTGCGTCGAGCGGCTGGGGGACATGCCACGCGCGGTCACGCATCAGCGCGAGCGGCGCGCGGCGGTTGGCGATGCGGTAGAGATAGCGCCGCCCGGTGCAGGAAAAGCGGGCGTGCCAGTGATCGGGCACCACCTCGCAATGGGTAACGGCAATGGGTTCGGGGCGCAGCTGCGCGTTCACAGCCGCCATCAGCCGGAACGGATCGAACGGCTTTTCGATATCGACATGGCTGCGCATCGCCAGCGCATGCACCCCGGCATCGGTGCGGCCGGCGGAATGCAGCGTCACCGTCTCGCCGGTGATCCGCCCGAGCGCATCCTCGATTGCCTGCTGCACGCTCGGCCCGTGGGACTGGCGTTGCAGTCCGAAGAACGGCGTGCCGTCGAATTCGAGGGTGAGCGCGAAGCGGGTCACGCCAGCACCGTTCCCGCAGCCACCGGCCGCCCGCGCAGGAATTCGCCGCGTTCGAGCACCGGCTTGCCCGCGCGCTGGAGCCGCAAGGGCCGGAGCGCGCCTGTCCCGCAGGCGATGGTGAAGTCCTCGTCGAGCACCGTTCCGGGCGCTCCCATGGCATCGGCCACCTCGGCCAGCAGCAGCTTGACGCGTTCCCCCTCCAGTTCGAACCAAGCGCCGGGGAAGGGGGCAAGCCCGCGCACCAGCCGCTCGATCGTCGGGGCATCCCGCGTCCAGTCGATCCGGCTTTCCGCCTTGTCGATCTTGGGGGCATAGATCGCGAGCGTGTCGTCCTGCGCCTGCGGTGGGAAAGCGGCGAGATCGGCCAGCACCGCCACCATCGCCGCCGCGCCGACTTCGCCCAGTTCTCCGAACAGCGCTCCGGTCGTCTTGCGCGCGACCGGCACGGCGACCTTGTGGAGCATCGGCCCGGTATCCAGCCCCGCTTCCATCTGCATGATTGTCACGCCCGTCTCGCGATCCCCCGCCATCACCGCGCGGTGAATCGGTGCCGCCCCGCGCCAGCGTGGCAGGAGCGAGGCGTGGATGTTGAGGCAGCCGTGTGTCGGCGCATCGAGCACCGCCTGCGGCAGGATCAACCCGTAAGCTGCGACCACCGCCACGTCGGCATTCAGCGCCGCAAACTCCGCCTGCGCCTGCGCATTGCGCAGCGACACCGGCGAGCGCACCGGCACTCCCAGCCGCTCGGCCTCGATCTGCACGGGGGAGGGCATCAGCTTCTTGCCCCGCCCCGCCGGGCGCGGCGGCTGGGTGTAGACGCAGGCGATCTCGTGCCCTGCATCATGCAGCGCCCGCAGCGCCGGCACCGCGAAATCGGGCGTTCCCATGAAGATGATGCGCATAAGGATGCCCCGCGGCCTTTGTGAAGCGAAGCGCAGCCCCTATCTTGCCCCCCATGGCATCGCAAGAGATCGAGGCATTGAGCGCTGCGCTCGCCCGCCTGCCGGGGCTGGGGCCGCGTTCGGCGCGGCGGGCGGTGCTGTGGCTGGTCAAGCACCGCGAGAGCGCGCTGCCCGCGCTGCTCGAAGCGCTCGCGGGCGTTGCCGAGACACTGGTTGAATGCCCGACTTGCGGCAATGTCGATACCACCAATCCTTGCGGCATCTGTGCCGATCCGCGCCGCGACGCCCGCGCGCTGTGCGTGGTCGAGGAGGTCTCGGATGTCTGGGCGCTGGACCGCGCGCGGCTGTTCCCCGGACGCTACCACGTGCTCGGCGGCAGGCTCTCGGCGCTGGACGGCATCGGCCCGGAACACCTCAACATCGCCAGCCTGCTCGCCCGCGTCGAGGGCGGCGCAGTGGACGAGGTGGTGCTGGCGATGAACGCCACGCTCGAAGGCCAGACCACCGCGCATTACCTCGTCGAAAGGCTGGCGGCGCATCCGGTGCGCGTCACCCAGCTGGCGCACGGCCTGCCAGTGGGCGGCGAGCTCGACTATCTCGACGAGGGCACGCTGGCCCAAGCCTTGCGCGCACGGCGGCCGGTGGGGTAGCGGGCGGCGTTGATATTCGGGCCTCCTTCGCTTACATGGCGGCAATGGCTATCCGCGAAATCCTCGAAGTGCCGGACCCCCGGCTGAAGACCATCTCGAGCCCGGTTGAACCGCACGAGTTCAACGCCGACCTGCGCACGCTGGTCGACGACATGTTCGAGACCATGTATGATGCCCCCGGCATTGGCCTCGCCGCGATCCAGGTCGGCGTGCCCAAGCGGGTGCTGGTGATCGATCTCCAGCCCGAGGATCCCGACGCAGAGCCGATCGAGTGCTCGCACAACGGCCACAAGCACACGCACCCTGCCACCAAGAAGGAACCGCGGGTGTTCATCAACCCCGTGATCCTCGATCCTGCGGCGGAGCTTTCGACCTATCAGGAAGGCTGTCTCTCGGTGCCCGAGATCTATGCCGATGTCGATCGCCCGGCGAGCTGCACGGTGCGCTATCAGGACTTGGAGGGCAACACCCACGAGGAGCACCTCGAAGGCCTGCTAGCCACCTGCCTGCAGCACGAGATGGACCATCTCGAAGGCATCCTGTTTATCGACCACCTCAGCCGTCTGAAGCGCGCGATGGTGCTGAAGAAGCTCGAAAAGATCCGCCGCGCGGCTTGAATTGTTTTGCGAAGGCGCCTCCGCGCCTTCGTCCTCGCGGCTGTTCCTTCGCTTCGCTACGGGCCCCTGCGGGCGGACGCTTGGCCTTGCGGCGCTTTGTGCCGAACATTACCCCATCGTCACCCCGTGCTTGATCCGGGGCTAGGCTTTCTTGAGCAAATCCGTGTCAAACCTCTGGCGTTCCCTATACGTTCCGTGTAGGAAAGCATCATGGACCCCGCAATTCTCTCGATCATTGCCCTTGTTGCCGGCCTTGCCCTCGGTTGGTTCCTCGCCTCGCGTCTGCTCGCCGATCTGCGTGCGCGGCTGGCGGCGGCAGAAAGCGCAGGCAGCGAGCAGGAGGCCGAGTTCAAGCGCGCCATTGCCGAACTGGGCAAAGCGCGGATCGAGGTCGCGGCGCTGGGCGAACGGGCGGCGCGGGTTGATGGACTGGAGCAGCAATTGTCGGCCGCGCGCGAGGAAAATGCCCGTTTCCGCGCGGAACGCGCCGCTTTCGAGGAACACAAGCGCCTGCTCGAAGAATCGCGCTCGAACTTGCTCAAGGAGTTCGAGAACACCGGCGCGCAGGTGTTGAACCGCGCGCAGGAAGCCTTCCTCAAGCGTGCCGAGGAGCGGCTCGGACATTCCGAAAAGGCGAGCGAGGAGAAGCTGAAGGCGCTGCTTTCGCCGGTGGGCGAGAAGTTGGCGAGCTACGAAAAACAGGTTGCCGAGCTGGAGGCGAGGCGCACCGATGCCTTTGGGCAGCTTGCGGGCCTGATCCAGTCGATGCGCGAGGGGCAGGAACAGGTGCGGCGCGAGGCACAGCGGCTCGGCAATTCGCTCACCAACGCCCCCAAGGCGCGCGGGCGCTGGGGCGAAAAGGCGCTCCAGAACCTGCTCGAACAATGCGGGCTGGCGCAGCACACCGACTTTTTCATGGAGCATTCGGTTGATACCGAGGACGGGCGGCTGCGGCCCGATGCAATCGTGCGCATACCGGGCGGCAAGATGCTGGTGATCGATTCCAAGGTATCCTTGAACGCCTATCAGGAAGCCTTCGAGGCCACCGATGACGAAGCCCGCCAGCGCGCGCTCGGCGAGCATGTGAAGTCGATGCGCAAGCACATCGAGACGCTCGGCGCCAAGAGCTACCAGTCGCAATTCGAGGAAGCCCCCGACTATGTGGTGATGTTCGTCCCCGGCGAGCATTTCGTCGCCGCCGCGCTCGAACACAGCCCCGACCTGTGGAACTTTGCCTTCGACAAACGCGTGTTGCTGGCGACCCCGACCAACCTCGTCGCCATCGCCCGCACCGTGGCGCAGGTCTGGCGGCAGGACGGGCTGGCAAAAGAGGCGCAGGAGATCGGCCGGATGGGTGCGGAATTGTATGACCGCCTCGCCACCGCCGCCGAGCACTTGAAGCGCGTCGGCGGCGGGCTGGAGAGCGCGGTCAATAATTACAACAAGTTCGTCGGCTCTTTCGAGCGCAACGTGCTGTCCTCCGGACGCCGGCTGGCCGAAAAGGGCGTCGAGATCGGCAAGCGCGAGATCGAACAAGTGCCGCTGGTTGAGAGCGCACCGCGCTACAACGCGGCTGATGGCGATGCGGTGGAGGTGGAATACCCGGCGCTGGAGACCCGCAAGGACGCGGCTGAGTAACTAGCCGTCCACTCCGGCCAGCACCTCGTAGGCCAGCACCGCGCCGGCGACGGCCGCATTGAGCGAATCCGCGCGGCCCTTCATCGGCATCGTCACCCGCAGATCGCAAGCTGCCTCGTAAGCGGCAGGCAGGCCCTGCGATTCGTTGCCGATGAGAATGAAGCACGGCGCCTGATAGGGCGCCCCGCGATAGGGTACCGCGTCGCGCAGGGATGCCGCCACCAGCTGGCCCGCACCGGCCCGCAGCCACGGCAGAAATTCCTCCCACCGCGCCTGCGCGAGGCCGACGGTGAACACCGCCCCCATGCTCGCGCGCACGGCCTCGGCGCTGAAGGGATCGGCGCAGTCGTCGATCAGGATCAGCCCGCCCGCGCCGACGGCATCGCAGGTGCGCAGCATGGTGCCAAGATTGCCCGGATCGCGCAGCGCCTGCGCCACCAGCCAGATCGGCCCGGCGTTGCGATCAAGTCGCCCAAGCGCAGTCTCCCATTCGTCGAACACCCCCGCGACGCTCTGGGCGTTTTGCTTGCCGGTGATCTTGGACAGGATGTCGGTGGTGGTGGCAATCACTTCGCCGCCCGCCGCCGTCACCGCAGCTTCAAGCTGCGCCAGCAGGGGATGTTCCCGCCCCTCGGCCATCACCAGCGTGCGTGGCACCCGGCCCGAGGCGCGCGCATCCTCGAGCAGTCGCAGCCCTTCGACCAGGAACTGCCGCGCGTGCTTCCTGTGCTTCTTGTCGCGCAGGGATCGCAGGTATTTGACGGTCGGATTGGAAAATCCGGTGATGTGCTTGCGCATGAGCGGCACTGCTGGCGCTTTCGCGACCGCGGGTCAATCCTCGCCGAAGCCGTCGGCGACCAGCGCGATCAGATCGGCAAGCACACTATCCGCCCCGTCGCCGGTTACCGCCACCTCGATCATGTCGCCCTTGGCTGCGCCAAGCATCATCAGCCCGAGAATCGATCCGCCGGCCGCGCTGTGGGGTGGTTTGCTCACGGTCACCTTCAGTCCCTCGGGCAGGGCCGCAACCGCGCCGACGAACTTCGCGCTCGCTCGCGCGTGCAAACCGCGGCGGTTGACAATCGTGACGCGCTGCCTTGCCTCCCCCACGGCGCGGCGACCTTAGGCCTTGGCCCGCACCGGCGGCGCGGTGTCCTGGCCCAGCAGTTCGCTGGCGATGGTGATGTAGTTGCGCCCCGCAGTCTGTGCGGCGTGCACCGCGGCCGTCACATCCATCACCTTGCGCGCCCCGGCAAGGCGGATCAGCATCGGCAGGTTGATGCCCGCGATCACTTCAATATGTCCGGCATCGAGCAGAGAGATGGCAAGGTTTGACGGGGTGCCGCCAAACAGATCGGTAAGGATGATGACGCCGCTGCCGGTATCGACCGTCGCGATCGCCTGCGCGATTTCGGCGCGTCGCTGTTCCATGTCATCATTGGGCCCGATACACACAGTGACGATCCCGTCCTGTGGGCCGACGACGTGTTCCATCGCCTCTACGAACTGGTCGGCGAGGCGACCGTGAGTAACCAGGATCAAGCCGATCATGCGTGAATTTCGGTCCGTTAACTGCCCGCAGCGATGCGGGGCTTACCCGTATTGAACGCGCTGGCCAAGCCAGCTATTCCCAACCTTGTTGCGCGCGCCGGTCGCGTTCGATTGCGTCCGCCGCGCGCGAGCCCAGATTGCGGTGGCGAACAGTGGGCGAAAAACCGGCACGGCGCAAGCTTTCAGCCATGGCTTCGGCGGTGTAGACGGATCGGTGTCTCCCGCCGGTACAGCCGAAGGCGACGTGGACATAGGGCTTGCCCTGCGCCGCATAGCGCGGGAGCAGCACCAGCAGCAGATCGCGGATCCGGGCAAACACGTCGGCGAAGGCGGGGTCGCGCCGGATATGTTCGCCGACCGCCGCGTCCTGCCCGGTCAACCGGCGCAATTCGGGCACCCAGTGGGGATTGTCGAGAAAGCGCATGTCGAACACCAGATCGGCCAGCGGCGGCATACCGCGGGCAAATCCGAAGCTGGAAAGCGTCAGGGTCAGCGCTGCCGCGCGCGCATCAAGGGCGAACAATTGGCGGATGTGGCCCTGCAGATCGTTGCTGGTCATCGCCGAGGTGTCGATCATGATCTCGGCCCAGCGGCGCAGCGGTTCGAGCAGTTCGCGTTCGGCGGCGATACCCTCCATCACCGGGCGACCGGCGGCCATCGGGTGGCGGCGGCGGGTCTCGTTGTAGCGACGCTCCAGCTCGTTGCCGGCACAGTCGAGGAACACGAAGGCGAGCGCGATATCATCGCGCGCAGCAAGATCCTTCACCAGCGCGATGATCTCGGCCGGGGCAAAGCCGCGGGTGCGCGAATCGAAGCCGATGGCGAGCGGCCCGCGCGCTTCGTCGGGCATGGCGACCAGCCGCTTGAGCAGGCGCACGGGGAAATTGTCGATCGTCTCCCAGCCGAGATCCTCAAGCACCGCGAGCGCGGTCGACTTGCCCGCGCCGGACAGTCCGGTCAGCAGCAGCAATTGCTGGGGCGGACGGGGGTTTTCCGAAACATCCGGCATGGGCGCTATTCTTGCCCCGAAGCGGCGGAAAGGAAAGATGCATTCGCGCCGATTCCGTGCAGCGCGAGCGCCGCCTCGGCGCGCTGGGCCGGGGCGATCGCGCCCGGATCGAAGGCCAGCACTGGCACCGCGACGCCGGCCAGGTTACGGCGGGGCAGGGGGCTTGCGGGCAGACGTTCCTGCTGCGGGCCGCCCAGCACCAGCACCAGCGCGACCGGCGCTGCTGCCGCCACCGGCAGGCGCACCAGGCCCACTCCGCGCACTTCGAGCAGCCCGGCGATGTTGGGGGGCGGGGCGGCAATGAGTTTTCCGTCCCTTTCCCACAATGTCACCGCATCATCGCCGATCAGCCCCGCGCCGCGATCGATCAGCGCGAGAGCGAGGCTTGATTTGCCGCTGCCGGGCGGCCCCTCGATCAGCAGCGCGCGGCCACCGATGGCGACCGCGCTGGCCGGATGGACAATCGGCCCGTCCCCGCTCATGCCGCCGCCGGAAGCCGCAGGCGCAGGCACGCGCCCGCCGCGCCATCGGGGCGGGCATCAGCGGTGAGCGTGCCATCATGGGCTTCGGCAATGGCGCGGGCAATCGCCAGGCCAAGGCCCGAATGGTTGCCGAAGTCCTCCTCTGCCGGGCGCACCGAGTGGAACCGCTGGAACACCTTTTCGCGCGATTCTTCGGGGATGCCGGGGCCGTGATCAGACACCATCAGCGTCACCCACTTGCCGTCATTGTCGAGCGCCACTTCGATTGCCGCATCGGGGGGCGAGAAGGACACGGCATTGTCGAGCAGATTTTCGACCACCCGTTCGAGCCGCACGCCGACCCCGCGCACCCGCGGCGCGGGCCCGCGCACCGCGAGCGCGATTGGCCGTCCGCCGTTCTCGGCCCGGTCTTCGCGGCCGCCGATGATCGCGCGCACCAGTGCCGCGAGGTCGATGTTTTCCAGCGTCGCGCGGCTCATTTCGGCATCGATCCGGCTGGCATCGGAAATTTCGCTGACCAGCCGGTCGATCCGTCGGACATCGTGGGTGGCGATCCGGATCAGCGCGTCTTTGAGCGCCGGATCCTCGACCCGCGGAAGCGATTCGATCGCGCCGCGCAAGCTTGCCAGCGGGTTCTTGATTTCGTGCGCCACGTCGGCGGCAAAGCTGTCGACCGCGTCGATCCGCTGGCGCAGCGCGGCCGTCATGTCCGACACCGCGCGGGCGAGCAGGCCGATCTCGTCGCTGCGCTGCGGCAGGCGCGGCACTTCCACCTCGCGTTCGCGCCCCTGGCGCACCCGCACCGCCGCGCGGGCGAGCTGGCGCAAGGGGGTGACGATGGTGCGCGCGAGGAACAGCGAGAGCAGCGCCGAGGCCCCCAGCACCAGCAGCATCGCAAAGCCCAGCGTGGTCCGCGCATCGCGCACGCTATTGGTAATATCGACCGCGTTGCGCACAGTCAGCAAGGTCGCGCCTTGCAGGCCGACCGGCGCTGCCGCGGTGATCACCGGGGTGCCGTCGCGCCAGTCATAGAGGCGCACCTGGCTGAGGCCGAGCTCGCGCGCGCGTGCCAGTTCGGGCCAGGCATCGGCCTCCTGCGCCTCGGGTTCGACATAGTCCTGCACCGCTGGCGCAGCGACGATGGTATCGACCGTGCGATCCAGCCAACGGGCGAATTGCTGCTCCCAGTCATCATCGTTGATGTCGTTGAACCTGAACGAGGGATCGGCCAGCGCGAAGCTGTCCGCCGTCAGCTTCCCCTGGGCATCGAACATCCTCAGGCGCATCCGCTGTTCCTTGCCGATCTGTACCAGCAGCGCCTCCTGCCGTTCGCGGGTTGCGCCGGCCAGCGCCTCGGCGGTGATCTGCGCCTCGATCCGGGCAAGCTTGAAGCGTTCGTTGATCAATTGGGTGCGATAGCTGTCGAGATAGAACAGGCCGCCACCCATGATCGCCAGCGGCAGGATGTTGACCACCAGGATACGCGCAGTGAGCGCGAACCGGCCCGTCGCGGTCAGCTGTTCGCCGGCGGTCGCACTGCGGCGCGGTTCAGCCATCGGTAAAGCTGTAGCCCGCGCCGTAGAGCGTATCGATCGCGCTGAACTGAGGATCGACCATCCGGAACTTGCGGCGCATTCGCTTGATGTGGCTGTCGACCGTGCGGTCATCGACGAAGACGTCGTCGGGATAGGCCGCGTCCATCAGCTGGTTGCGGCTCTTGATCACACCGGGGCGGATCGCGAGCGCTTCGAGGATCAGGAATTCGGTGACCGTAAGGCTGACCGGCAGGCCGCCCCACGTCACATGGTGGCGCGCCGGATCCATGAACAGCCGACCGCGGGTGAGGCTGGCCTGCGCCGGATCTGACGCGCCGCCGGCCAGGCCTGCCCCTTCGCGCAGCGGTTCGGCGCGGCGCAGGATCGCGCGGATGCGGGCGATCAGCAGGCGCAGACTGAAGGGCTTGGCGATGTAATCATCCGCGCCAAGTTCCAGGCCCGCTTCCTCGTCGCTTTCGTCATCCTTGCTGGTGAGAAAGATCACCGGCAGCGGCGATTGCGCGCGCAGGCGGCGCAGCAGTTCCATCCCGTCCATTTTGGGCATCTTGATGTCGAACACGGCGAGATCGGGCGGATTGTCGAGCAGCGCCTTCAGCGCGGTTTCGCCATCGGAATAGAGCCGGGTGGCAAAGCCTTCGGCCTGCAGCGCAATCGAGACGGTGGTGAGGATGTTGCGATCATCATCGACCAGCGCGATCTGCATCGCGCGCGCTTTATCGGGGGCTGTATCCGGCGCGGGTCCGGCGCGATCGGGGGTTTCATCGGACATGGTGCCTATCCTTCCTCCCGTGGCCTTTGCATGGGCCAAGCGGTAGCGCCAATGCGGCTGCGATACAATTGGCGGCGGCGCAGTGGCCGGCCGTAATCCGGCCATGCAACTCTGTCATCCCCGGCCCCTTTGGCCCGGCGGCAGGCGCCCGCCGGGGCGTGCCGCATCCTGTGCGCGATGACTTGTGGCTGGCCGCCCGGGCGCACTGTTGCATAGGTATGCAGGGATGCTACTTGGGGCCTGCGGAGTCGCAGGAATGTCTGCCCGCGCCGCTGCCACATCCGTCTGGTTCAGGAGATACGACCGTGACCTCGCTTGCTACCCCGCTGGCTGCCCAGAACCTCGCCACCCGGGCGACTATCCACGCCAATCTCGGCACGCCTGCGCTGGTCGAGCACGCGCTCAAGAAAGGCGAGGGCAAGCTGACCAGGCACGGCGCGTTGCTGGTCGATACCGGGCGGTTCACCGGACGCAGTGTCAAGGACAAGTTCATCGTCCGCGATGCTGAGACCGAAAACACCATCGACTGGGGCCCGATCAACCAGCCAATGAGCCCGGAGCATTTTGCCAATCTCAAGGCGGATTTCCTTGAAGCGCTGGCCGGGCAGGACGAACTTTACGTGGCCGACCTGTTCGGCGGCTCGCAGCCCGAATACCGCGTCAACGTGCGGGTCATCACCGAGCTGGCATGGCACAGCCTGTTCGTGCGCACGCTGCTGGTGCGGCCGACCGCCGCCGAACTGGCGGGCTTTGTCCCCGAATACACCATCATCACGCTGCCGAGCTTCAAGGCCAATCCCGAACGCCACGGCTGCCGCAGCGACACGGTGATCGCGGTCAACTTCACCGAAAAGCTGATCCTGATCGGCAACACCGAATATTCGGGCGAGATGAAGAAGGGCGTGTTCGGCCTGCTCAACTACCTGCTGCCCGCGCAGGGCGTGATGCCGATGCACTGTTCGGCCAATATCGGCGCTGACGGCCGGTCTGCGATCTTCTTCGGCCTCTCGGGCACCGGCAAGACCACGCTTTCGGCCGATGCCAGCCGCACGCTGATTGGCGATGACGAGCACGGCTGGTCGGACACGGCGGTGTTCAACTTCGAAGGCGGCTGCTACGCCAAGATGATCAACCTTTCGGCCGAGGGTGAACCGGAAATCTTCGCGACCACCCGGATGTTCGGCACCATCCTCGAAAACGTGGCGATGGACGAGGAAACCCGCGAGCTCGACTTCACCGACGCGAGCAAGACGGAGAACACCCGCGGTGCCTATCCGATCGAGTTCATTCCCAATTCCTCGGACAAGAACCTCGGCCCGGCGCCGTCGAACGTCATCATGCTCACGGCGGACGCCTTCGGCGTGCTCCCCCCGATCGCGCGGCTGACGGCGGATCAGGCGATGTATTACTTCCTCTCGGGCTACACCGCCAAGGTCGCCGGCACCGAAATCGGCGTGACCGAGCCGGAAGCAACCTTCAGCACCTGCTTTGGCGCGGCCTTTATGCCGCGTCATCCGAGCGTTTACGGCAACCTGCTCAAGGAGCGCATCGCCAAGGGCGGCGCGCAGTGCTGGCTGGTCAATACCGGCTGGACCGGCGGCAAGTATGGCACCGGCAGCCGCATGCCGATCAAGGCGACCCGCGCGCTGCTCAACGCCGTGCTCGACGGCAAGATGGACGCGGTGGAATTCCGCAAGGATCCGAATTTCGGCTTCGACGTGCCGGTGTTCGTGCCTGCGCTGGCCGAGGCCGGGCTTGACCAGACCATCCTCGATCCGCGCAGCACCTGGGCCGACGGTGCCGAGTATGATGCGACCGCGCGCAAGCTGGTGCAGCTGTTCATCGACAACTTCGCGCAGTTCGAAGCCCATGTCGATGAAAGCGTGCGCCGGGCCGCGCCGGCCCCCGTCGCCGCCTGACAGGCGGATCACCGGTCAGGGAGAGGGGCCCCGCCCGGCGCAAGACCGGCGCGGGGCCTTTTGCTTTGAAATGCAACACGCCTGCGGCAGTGTGTCGCAATCACGAGTCGGAGGAGATCGGTGATGAGCATTCTTGACGGCATTCTGAAGAACATCGGCGGCGCGCCGGATGATGTGGCAAACCTCGCCAAGCAGGTCGGGCTTGATCCCAAAATGGTGGAAATGGCGATCGGCGCCCTCGGCAAGACCCACGTGATGGAAGGCGATACGGTGACGCTGGCGGCGGAAAAGACCGGCCTTTCGCCCGATGTCCTCAACCAGATCGTTGGCGCGATCGGCGGCGAAGGCTCGCTCGCCAACTTCGCCAACATGCTCGACCGTGACGGCGACGGCAATCCGGTCGACGACATCATGGACATGGCCAAGGGCCTGTTCGGCAAGAGCTGAACCCCGCGCCCGTCGCTTCCCCTGGCGCCGCCCGCTTGCGGGGCGGCTCAGGGGGGCGGCGTATTACCCCTTGGCCCCGGCGATGTAGCGGCTCACGGTATTGGCTACGACATTGAGCGGCGCGTTGCCGCCGAGGATCACCGCGGTGTTGAACGCCTTGAAGTCGTAAGCCGAGCCAAGCTCTGCCTGTGCCCGCGCGCGCTGGCGCAAGATTTCGCTGTGACCGATCTTGTAACCGCAGGCCTGCCCCGGCCACGAGCAATAGCGATCGACCTCGGCGGCGACTTCCTCGACCTTCGAACCATTGCGCTCGACGAAGAACTGGCGGCCCTGCTCGCGCGTCCAGCGCTTCGAATGCAGACCCGTGTCGACCACCAGCCGGCAGGCGCGGAAGGCGAGCGATTGCAGGTATCCCAGCCGCCCGACCTTGAATTCGTCATAGGCGCCCAATTCGTCCGCCAACTGCTCGGCGTAGAGCGCCCAGCCTTCGCTGAAAGCATTGAAGGCGAGGATCGAGCGGATCAGCGGCAGGCGGTTGGAGAATTCGCCTTCCCACACGTGGCCGGGGATGCTCTCGTGAAAGGCGAGATCGGCCAGATCATATTTGCGGTGCAGATCGGTGGTTCTAAGGTTGATCCAGAACCGCCCCGGAATGCTGCCATCCTTGCTGCCCGCGCCGCCATAGGCGCCCGGCGCGCCCGGTTCCTCGACCAGCGGCAATCGCCGCACTTCGAGCGGCGGATCGACCAGGCGGTTGAAGGCGCGCGGCATCTGCGCCTTGATCCACGCGACCCGTTCGTTGATGAAATCGAAAATCTCCCTGCGGCCCGGATCGCCTTCGGCGAACTTGTAACGCGGATCATCGCCAAGCGCGCGCATCCGCTCGCCGACACTGCCCCTGGTGTAGCCGATCTCCTTGAGGATCGGGTCCATTCGGCCGTGGATTTCTTCCAGCTCGGCAAGGCCCTGCCGGTGGATTTCGTCCGGCGTGAGGCGGGTGGTGGTCGAGGCGCTGACCGCCCAGGCGTAATATTCCTCGCCCATCGGCTGGGCCCACATGCCGGCATTGTCCTTGGCCTCGGCGCGCTGCTCGCGCAAATGCGCCAGCTGGCGTTCGAGCGCGGGGACGATTCCGCCGGCCGTGATGCGCGCGGCAAGGCCGGCGCGGCTTTCGGCCCCGGCGATGCCGGAGCTGGCGAGCGGCCCGGCATAGCTGTCCTGCGCCGTACCGATCGCTGCTTCCAGCTGGGCAATCGCCTTGTCGAGCAGAAAGGCGGGCGGCACCACGCCCATCGCAAAGGCAGCGCGCGCGCGATCAAGCTCCCCGTCGAGCAGGGCCGGGACTTCGCCCAGCCGATCGAGATAGGGGCCGGTATCCTCGGCCGTCCTAAGCGGCTGGGTCGATCCGAAGAAGCGAGGATAATCGAGGTAGCCGCCGACGTTCTGGATCACCACATAGGGCGCGTTGCGCCAGCTGCCGACGGCGACTTCGCCATAGGGCATGGCCATGCCTTCGAGCGCCTTGGAGAAGGCGCTTTCGACCACTTCAAAGCCGATCTGCTGGTCGCTGGTAAGCCCTTCGCGCGGATAGGCGCGCGCTTCGGCCAGCAAATTTTTCAGCGTTTCGGCATAGTCGCTGCGTCCCTGCTCCCCCGGAGTTCCGAAGGTTGATCGCCAGGCGGCATAATCGCCGGTATCCACCCCCAGCCCGGTGGCCCGGCCCGGCTCGTGGGCGAGCATCCGGTAGGCGATCCGCTCAAGCGCTGCGTCGGGATCAAGCCCGGCGATCGTGCCGCTGGCGGGGGCCGTGCCAAGGGAGGCCTCGCTGCTCGCGCAGGCGGGCAGCAGGGCAAGGGAAGTCCCTCCAGCCAGGCCCACGAGAGCCTGGCGGCGGGTAAAAACAGCGTGGTTCTCTCTCATGCCCCCGGTGTGACGGGGCAAAAAACCGGAGTCAATCGCGGCCTGCTCAATCCTTGAGCATGCCGCCGACCTTGCCGCCTTCTGCGGCAAGCAGGTTGAGCACGGCATGGTGCAGGTTGATGTTTTCCTCGGCCGTGCCCTGATACCCTTCCATGCCCAGTTCTTCGGCCAGCTCCTTGCGGTTGGCAAAGCTGGGATCGAGACCCACCATCTTCATCAGATCGACAATCGAGGTCTTCCAATTGAACTTGTCGGCATTGGGCATCGCGGCGATCCGGGCTTCCATTTCGGCCTGGCTGATCGGATCGGGTGCGGCCGGGGCGGCGGGCGCAGCCGGTGCAGCCGGCGCGGCGACAGGCTTGGGCGCAGCCGCAGCCGCGGCCTTTTCGTCCTTGTCCGAACCCCAGATTGCATTCTTGATCGAGCTGAAAATTCCCATCATAGCCTCTCCAGTTGCGGCACCATGCCGCTTCATTTCTTGGCGCGTAGGCCGCAGATGTGCAAGTCGTGTGACTTTGGCCTGACAGGGATCATGCAGCGGTGATGACCGACCTTGTGCTTTCGATCGTGATGCTCGCTGCGCTGGCGCTGCTGGCAGGGGCATTTTTCCTGTGGCGCCGCACCGGCGAGGCAAAGAACCCCGCGCTGATGGTGCTGCTGGCGGTGATCGCGGTGGTCAACGTGCTGATCTGGACCGTGCCAAGCGAGAGCGGGCAGGCCCCGATCGCGCAGTTGAAGGCGCAGGATCAGCGTTGAACGGCCCGCAGCCGCCGCAGCGCAAAGCCCGAGCCAGAAGCATCACTTGATCGGGCAATCGGGCGAGAGCCGGAAGTCCAGATAATTGTCCACCGAGGCCATCAGTTCTTCGAGTTCGTTCTCGAAGAAATGGTTGGCGCGCGGGATTTCCTCGTGGTGGATGGTGATGTGCTTCTGGGTGCGCAGCTTGTCCACCAGCTTCTGCACCGCGCCCGGTTGCACCACGGTATCGGCCGCGCCCTGCACGAAGATGCCGCTGGCGGGGCAGGGGGCAAGGAAGCTGAAATCATACATGTTCGCCGGCGGTGCGATCGAGATGAAGCCGCGCACTTCGGGGCGGCGCATCAGCAATTGCATCCCGATCAGCGCGCCGAAGGAATAGCCTGCGATCCAGGTGCTCTGGGCCTCGGGGTGGATCGACTGCACCCAGTCGAGCGCGCTCGCCGCATCGGAGAGTTCGCCGATGCCGCTGTCGAAGCTGCCTTGCGAGCGCCCCACGCCGCGAAAGTTGAACCGCAGGGTGGCAAAGCCGCGGTCGGCAAAGGTCTTGTAGAGCCGCTGTACGATCCGGTCGTTCATTGTCCCCCCGCCTTCGGGGTGCGGGTGCAGGATCATTGCCACCGGCGCACGCGGGCGCGGGGGCGGGGAGAAACGGCCTTCAAGACGGCCCTCAGGGCCGGGGAAGATGACTGCGGGCATCAGGCAAACCTTGTGATCGAGAGCTTGCGCGCCGGGTGGCGCTGGGCATTGCGTGGCTTATATAGGGGCACGCGCGAAAATCGCAATTTCTTGTGAGGAAATGGCCATTCCCCAACGGGTCTATCTCGATCATGCCGCCACCTCGCCGCTGCGCCCTGAAGCGATGGCGGGACAAGAGGAGGGCTTGCGGTTGTGGGCCAACCCCTCCAGCCCTCACGCCGAAGGCCGCCGCGCGCGCGCCGCGCTGGAGGAAGCGCGCGAGCGGGTGAAGCGCGCGCTGGAATGGGACGGCGAGGTGATCTTCACCTCCGGGGCGAGCGAGGCCCTTTGGATCGCGCTTAACCGCGCGAAGCCAAGGCGCCGGATCGTCAGCGCGGTCGAGCATGACGCGGTGTTCCGGGCCGCACCGGATGCCGAGGTGGTGCCGGTTTCGCATTTCGGCGCGGAGCCTGATCCTGACGCGCTCTCCGAGGCGCTTGGCCGCGGCAGCGCGATTGTTGCGTTGCAGTCGCTCAATTCCGAAACCGGGACGCAGCTGCTGGCAGCGGGCCGGACGCACAGCCAGCACCTGGCGCATCAGGTGCGCGCGGCGGGCGGGCTGCTGCTGGCCGATTGCTCGCAGAGCGCCGGGAAATATCGCCTACCCGAGGCAGACATGATCGTGGTGAGCGCACACAAGTTTGGCGGGCCGATTGGCATCG
>JBKBLZ010000003.1:0-207854 GCA_046296035.1 Erythrobacter sp.
ACGGCTGGCTCTGCGGTGCGGCTCAATCGCGAATTGGCCGAGGATTTTCTGGATTTCGCGATTCTCTACAGTCCGCTGATCGGCCCGGCGCTCGACAGCCGGGTGATCGCCCATGATCGGCTGGTGCTGGTGCGATCGGCCGGGCTCGACAATTGGCGTGACGGCTGGGTGGACATCAATTGGGGCGATGACATTGGTGCCGAAATCAACCGGATTGTCGCGATCGAAGATGGTGCGGGGATCAGGCTCGATTTCGGCGGGCTGGCGGTGGAATGGATCGAAAGCTGCGCCGCATCGGGCTATGTGCCCGAGCGCCTGGCGCAAGGCGCATTGGCGCGGGGCACGATTGTGCGGGTTGACGGCATGCCCGATCTGGATTTCCCGGTTTATGCTGCCTGGCCAAGATCGCGCTCGGATCTTGTCGAGCCGCTGCTGGCCTCGCTCACGGCGTTCATTGCGCGCCTCGACCCGCCGTTTTCAAGCGGGTGAACGGCGCGAGCCGATGGACGGCGGCCGTTTTCGCTTTTAACGCGCGTGCCATGATGTCCCATCCGCCATCCAACCGCCGCACCTTTGCGATCATCTCGCACCCTGACGCCGGGAAAACCACGCTGACCGAAAAGCTGCTGCTGCAAGGCGGCGCAATTCACCTCGCCGGCGAGGTCAAGGCACGCGGCGCGGCGCGGCGGGCGCGCAGCGACTGGATGAAGATCGAGCAGCAGCGCGGGATTTCGGTCACATCGAGCGTGATGACGTTTCAGAAGGACGGCATCGTTTTCAACCTGCTCGACACGCCGGGCCACGAGGATTTCTCGGAAGATACCTACCGCACGCTGACGGCGGTGGATTCGGCGGTGATGGTGATCGACGCGGCCAAGGGGATCGAGCCGCAGACCCGCAAGCTGTTCGAGGTCTGCCGCCTGCGGAGCGTGCCGATCATCACCTTCGTCAACAAGGTTGACCGTGAGGGCCGCGATCCGTTCGAGACGCTCGACGAGGTGGCCGACATGCTGGCGCTCGATGTCAGCCCGCAGATGTGGCCGATCGGGATGGGGGGTGAGTTCGAGGGGCTGCTCGACTTCGCGACCGAAACGATCAGCCGCCCCGAAGGCCCGAGCCGCGAATTTCTCGGGCTGCGCGATAGCGCTGCTATTCCCCCGCGCTTTGTCGACGAGATCGAGCTGGCGCGCGGCGGCTATCCCACCTTCGATCTCGAAGCCTTCCGCCACGGCGATCTTACCCCGGTCTATTTCGGCAGCGCGCTCAAGAACTTCGGCGTCATCGAACTGATCGACGCCATCGCCCGATACGCCCCGCCGCCGCGCCCGCAACCCGCGGGCGAGGAGCAGATTGACCCGTCGCGTGACGAGGTGACCGGCTTCATCTTCAAGGTGCAGGCCAACATGGACCCCAACCACCGTGACCGTATCGCCTTCATGCGGCAGGTTTCGGGCACCTTCAAACGCGGCATGAAGCTGACGCCCTCGGGCCTCGGCAAGCCGATCGCGGTGCACTCCCCGATCCTGTTCTTCGCGCAGGACCGCGAGCTGGCCGACACGGCCGAAGCGGGCGACATCATCGGCATCCCCAACCACGGCACCTTGCGGGTGGGCGATACCCTGTCCGAACGCAACCAGGTGCGCTTCACTGGCCTGCCCAACTTCGCGCCCGAAATCCTGCGCCGGGTGCAGCTGAAGGATCCGACCAAGACCAAGCAGCTGCGCAAGGCGCTCGACGATCTCAGCGAAGAAGGGGTGATCCAGGTGTTCTATCCCGAGATCGGCTCGGCCCACATTGTCGGGGTGGTCGGCCAATTGCAGCTCGAAGTGCTGATCTCGCGGCTGGAGGCCGAATACAAGGTCGAAGCCGTGCTCGAACCCTCGCCTTTCGCTACCGCGCGCTGGATCAAGGGCGAGGCCAAGGCGCTCGACGAATTCGCCGGGTTCAACCGCGCCAATCTTGCGCGTGACCGCGACGGGGATCTTGTGTTCATGGCCAAGAGCCCGTGGGATGTGAGCTATCAGGTCGAAAAGAACCCGCAGCTGACCTTCTCGGCCACCAAGGAACGCTAGGCTTGCGAGGCAGGCAGCTTCGCGGCATGGCAGCGCCATGCACACCGCCGGCCCGACTTCGCAGACCTTCATCTCGCAGCGCCTTCGCCTGAATTACCTCGATTGGGGCGGCAGGGGGAAGCCGCCGCTGGTGCTGGTGCATGGCGGGCGCGATCATGCGCGCAGCTGGGACTGGACGGCCGAGGCGCTGTGCACAGACTATCACGTCATCGCCATGGATCACCGCGGGCATGGCGATTCCGACTGGGTCTCGGACGGGGTCTATTCGGCCGCCGACATGGTCTATGATCTGGCGCAGCTGGTGCACCAGCTGGGCGTCGGCCCGGTGCGGATGGTGGCGCATTCGATGGGCGGCAATGTCGCGCTGCGCTATGCCGGGGCCTTCCCCGACATGGTGACCAGGCTGGTGGCGATCGAAGGCCTCGGCCCCTCGCCCGAATGGCGCGAGAAGCAGCGCAGCGTGCCCTATCCCGAACGCCTTGCCGAATGGATCGAGAAGAAGCGGAAAGCGGCCGGCCGCTCCCCGCGCAAATACGAAAGCATCGAGGCCGCCTTCGCCCGCATGATCGAGGAGAACGCCTACCTCACCGAGGAACAGGCGCGGCACCTCACCGTCCACGGGGTCAACCGCAACGAGGATGGCACCTATAGCTGGAAGTTCGATCCCCACCTCAACGTCTGGCCGGTCGAGGATGTGGCCGACGAGTTCATCGAGCAGCTTTGGGGGGCGATCACCTGCCCGACGCTGCTGCTCTACGGCGCGGACTCCTGGGCGTCGAATCCGGAGAAGGACGGGCGAATCCGGCATTTCCGCACCGCGCGCGTGATCGAGTTCGAACGGGCGGGCCACTGGCTGCACCACGATCAGTTCGACCGCTTCATCGCCACCTTGCGCGATTTTCTCTGAGCCAGCGCTGGCACCGCAGCGCCCCGCAGAGTTTGCTCAGAAATTAAGCATATGATTAATAGTTAGGCAGGTGTTTTCGCGCAGGCGCGCAGAAAGCCGCGAATTTCCTTGCCGCGCCTGCGTTGCACAAATGTGGCACGCTTGTTGCTGAAGCCTCTGCGCCGGGCAATTCCGGTGCAACAGGGGGCTTCGATGAAGTTCATCATCGCCATCATCAAACCGTTCAAGCTCGACGAGGTGCGACAGGCGCTCGGCAACATGGGCATTGCCGGGATGACCGTCACCGAGGTCAAGGGGTTTGGTCGCCAGAAGGGCCAGACCGAAATCTACCGCGGGGCCGAATATTCCACCAACATGCTCCCCAAGGTGAAGCTCGAGATCGCCGCGAGTGACGATGTCGCCGCGCAGGTCGTCGAAACCATTCAAGCAACCGCCAACACGGGCGCCATCGGCGACGGCAAGATCTTCGTGCTCGAACTCGCGTCTGCCACCCGCATCCGCACCGGCGAGTCCGGCGAAACCGCGCTGTAAGGGGACACATCCAATGAAGCGTATCTTCCTCAATGCTGCGGCGCTGATGACGGGGGCGGTTGTGCTGGCCGCGCCCGCGCTCGCCGCTCCGGTGGCCGGGGCTGCCGAAGTCATGGCCGAAGTGGCCGAAGCCGCTCCTGCGGTTCCCAACCCGGGCAACAACGGCTTCATGATGACGGCGACCGTGCTCGTGCTGCTGATGATCCTGCCGGGGCTGGCGCTGTTCTATGGCGGCCTGACCCGCGCCAAGAACATGCTGTCCACCATGACCCAGATCGCCGCCGCTGCCGCGCTCGCGATGCTGGTGTGGGTGATGTGGGGCTATGGCCTCGCGTTTGGCCCGGAAGGCAATGAGTATATCAGTTGGGGCAAGTTCTTCCTTGCCGGTGTCACGCCCGACTCCACGGCCGCGACCTTCAGCGATGAAGTCATCAGCGAATATATCTTCATCAGCTTCCAGATGACCTTCGCCGCGATCACCGTGGCGCTGGTGCTGGGATCGGTGGTGGAGCGGATGAAGTTCGCCGCGACCATGGTGTTCAGTCTGGTGTGGCTGACGATCGTCTATTTCCCGATTGCCCACATGGTATGGGAAGCGCGCGGCGTGTTCTTCGTGATGGGCGCGCTCGATTTTGCCGGAGGCACGGTGGTGCACATCAACGCCGGCGTCTCGGCGCTGGTCGCCGCCTATATCCTCGGCAAGCGCCGCGGCTATCCGACCGAGCCGATGATGCCGCACAGCCTGACGCTGACGATGGTCGGCACGGGTTTGCTGTGGGTGGGCTGGTTCGGCTTCAACGCCGGCTCGGCGCTCGAAGCCAATGGCTCGGCCGCGCTTGCGATGATCAACACCTTCGTTGCCACGGCTGCGGGCGGGCTGTTCTGGATGCTGACCGAGCGGGTGATGGGCCACAAGGGTTCGGCGCTGGGTTTCTGCTCGGGTGTCATCGCCGGGCTCGTCGCGGTCACCCCGGCGGCGGGCAATTCCGGCCCGTTCGGTGCGATCCTGCTCGGCGCGATTGCCTCGGTGGTGTGCTATTTCTTCGTGGCCAAGGTCAAGCCGGCGCTCGGCTATGACGATGCGCTCGACGCCTTCGGTATCCACGGCGTGGGCGGCATCGTCGGCGCGATCGGCACCGGTATCGTGTTCTCGCCGGCACTCGGCGGGCCGGGCGGTGACGACTTCGCCATGGGCGCGCAGCTGGTGACCCAGATCAGCGCTGTCGCCGCCACCATCGCGATCTCCGCTATCGGCACTGCGCTTGCCATGTCCATCGCCAAGGCGATCACCGGCCTGCGCGTGGACGAGGAAAGCGAAGTCAACGGTCTCGACATCTCCGAACACGGGGAGCGCGCCTACAACTGAGCGCCCCTCAACAGCTTGGCGGGGGGAGGATCCTCTCTCTCCCTCTCCCCTTCCCCCGCTAACCCTTGTTCCTCCTGCGAACGAACAGACTGAATATGGCCGGAGTAGCGAAGGCTCTCCGGCCTTTTTTTGGTTCGCCTCAAGCGCCGGCGCGCGGGTCCGCGCTTGCGGCCTTTCAGGCCGTCACAGCGCGGCATTGTCGGCTGAGAACGGTTTGCGATCCGACTGCATCGGATCGGCCGTTCCAGACTTTTGTTTTACCGCGTTTTCCGAGCCGCCGGGTCATTCCACCCGGCTCGAAACGCTCTGGCGGGATTATCCCAGCTCGGCTGCCATCACGAAGTCGGCGCAGCGTTCGCCGATCATGATGCTCGGCGCATTGGTGTTGCCGCTGACCAATTTGGGCATGATGCTCGCATCGGCCACCCACAGGCCGTCCAGCCCTTTCAGCTTCAGCGTCGGGTCAACCACCGCGTCCGCATCCGCCCCCATGCGGCAGGTGCCG
This sequence comes from Erythrobacter sp., assembly GCA_046296035.1. Classification (GTDB taxonomy): domain Bacteria; phylum Pseudomonadota; class Alphaproteobacteria; order Sphingomonadales; family Sphingomonadaceae; genus Erythrobacter. The sequence continues at coordinate 5,382 of JBKBLZ010000003.1, forward strand.
ACCGGGTGATAGACCGTGTCCGCGCGGTTGCGGATCAGTTCATCGAGCGCGGCATCGTCATTGAGGTTGATCGGGTGGCGATCCTTGGGGCCAAAGGCCTGCAGGGGCGGGGTGTCGACGATCCGGTGCGACAGCCGCACGCCGGCGCGCAGGGTTGCCATGTCGCGTTCGTCGCTAAGGAAATTGGGATCAATCACCGGCGCCGCCGCCGCATCTGCCGAGCCGAGCCGCACCGTCCCCCTGCTTTCGGGTCGCAGCACGCAGGCGTGGAGCGAAAAGCCGTGCGCCTTCACCTTTTCGCGCCCATGATCTTCGAGCACCGCCGGGACGAAGTGCCACTGAACATCGGGGGCGGGGCTGTCCGGCATCACCGTCCAGAACCCGCCCGCCTCGGCGTAGGGCGTGGTCATCACCCCCGTGCGCTTGCGGCGATGCTCGACGATCGCGGCGGCCATGCGCAGCGTGCCCTTCAATGTGCTGCCGATCGGCGCGTCGCTGTCCGTCTCCCAGCCCGAGACATAGTCGATATGGTCTTGCAGGTTCCCTCCGACAGCGGGACGATCCAGCACCACGTCGATCCCGTGGGCCTTGAGATGCTCGGCCGGGCCGATGCCCGACAGCATCAGGATTTGCGGAGAATTGAACGCCCCTGCCGACAGGATCACGCCGCGCCGCGCCAGCAAGGCTTCGCGTTTGCCCCCGCGCCGGATCGCAACGCCGGTAACGCGCCCGCCTTCGATGACGAGCTTTTCGACCAGCGTGTCGGTGCGCACCGCGAAGTTGCCGGAATCGCGAATCGGCTCGACGTAAGCGCGCGCCGCCGACCAGCGTTCGCCCTTGTGCTGGGTCACCTGGTAGAGCCCGAAGCCGTCCTGCCGCGCGCCGTTGAAATCGGGATTGGTGCGCAGCTGCAGCGCCGCGGCGGCCTCGACAAAGGCGTGGCTGGTGGGGTTGGCGGCGGTCTGGTCGGAGACGAACAGCGGTCCGCCTGCGCCATGATAATCATCCTCGCCGCGCTCGTTGGCCTCGGCGCGCTTGAAGTAGGGCAGCACGTCGTCATAGCCCCAGCCGGTGCAGCCTTGCGCGGCCCAGTTGTCGTAATCCCAGCGGTTGCCGCGGATATAGACCATCGCGTTGATTGCCGAGGAACCGCCGAGCCCGCGCCCGCGCGGCTGATAGCCGGTGCGGCCGTTCAGGCCCTTTTGCGGCACGGTTTCATAGCGGTAGTTCGATTTTTCGGGGATAAAGGGCATGAAACCCGGGGTCTTGATCCAGACATTGTCGTTGCGCCCGCCCGCTTCGAGCAGGCACACCCGGCGCGTCCCGTCCACCGCGAGCCGGCCCGCAACCGCGCTGCCGGCGCTGCCACCGCCGATGACGATGTAGTCGAAACTTTCCATGATCTCTCCCTCGTTGCCGGGGAGACTAGGCAGCTTCTTGCGAGCCTGCAATCGGGTTTCGATCAGCCACTGACATTGTTGTCGATAGGGCGGCCTGACCGGTGCGTGCGCGCCAGTTTTCGCGGATCATGTCGGAAGTTTCGCGGCTGCCGTCATGGCTCCAGCCGGGCTCGCGCAGCAGGTAGGACAGCTTGTGCTTCCAGGGCGCGCGCCAGATGTCGGTCAGCATCCCGATCCATTCGTGGAACACCGCCCACAAGAGGTTGAAGCTGCCCAGCTGCTTGACGATGCCATAGCGGATCGGCTCGTCATCGACTTCAGGCTCGAAGGTGCCGAACATCCGGTCCCAGATGATGAACACGCCCGCGTAATTGCGATCGAGATAGCGCGGATTGGTGGCGTGGTGGACGCGGTGGTGCGAGGGCGTGTTCATCACCGCTTCGAACCAGCGCGGCATCCGCCTGATCGCCTCGGTGTGGATCCAGAACTGGTAGATCAGGTTGAACCCGCTGCAGATCGCGATCATCGCCGGGTGAAAGCCCAGCAGCACCAGCGGCACGGCGAACAGAAAGCCGAAGGTCAGCGCCCCTGTCCATGACTGTCTGAGCGCGGTGGAGAGATTGTAGTGCTGGCTCGAATGATGGTTCACATGCGCCGCCCACATCCAGCGGATGCGGTGTCCCGCGCGGTGCACCCAGTAATATTTGAGATCGTCGAGCACGAAGCACACCGGCCAGGCCCACCACACTGTCCACCATTGCGGGCCGAAGTCGAACAGGCGGTATTCGTAGGCCTTGATGAACAGCGCGGCCGCGAACCCGCCCAGCAGCGCGCCCGCCACGGTCGAACCCAGTCCGAAGGCGAGGCTGACCAGCGTGTCCTTCGGCTCGTAGGCCTGAGGCGCGCGGAACTTTGCCCACAGCATCTCCGCCAGCACCGCCAGCACAAACAGCGGCACGGCATATTGGGTGGGGTCGAAGTCAGGCATGACGCGCGCGGTTTAGCGCATTGATCGCATCGGCCCAAGCCTGCGCTTCGGGCATCTCGATATTCACCTTGCCGAAGCGTGCTTCTCCGCAATCAATCTCAAGCGCCGGACGGCCCGGATCGCGCCGGATCGCGGCGCGGGCACGGGCACCGAGCACGCGCCCGGCAAAGTGGTTGCCGTGGCGCTTGATCACCATGATCCGGCCCCCGGCATCGCGCGCCAGCGCAGCCTGCCCGTCTTGCGCGACAGCAATGGCGACCGGAGCAAAGCCGTCCACCACCTCGCCCGCGGCGCGGCGCACCGCAGCCTCGTTGTCGAGCACCGGCGCGCCGCCCAGCCGCATCCACCAGGCAAGCCCAGCCAGCGCGAATATCGCGACCAGCGATCCGGCGGTCTGGAGCAGCAGATCCACCGCGGGGGGACTCACCGCGCGCCGAGCATGTCGATCATCGGGCGAATCGGGCTGATGTCATACCCTGCCTGCGCCGCCGCGTGGGCGATGGCATCGGGCGATTCGCCCTGCTTTGCCGCGGCCAGCGCCCACAGCAAGGTTGATCGTGTGCCCGAGCGGCAATAGGCGAGAATCGGGCCTTCGGCCTGTTCCAGCGCCGCAATCATCGCGTCGACCTGTGGTTCGCTGAAACCGGAATGACCGATCGGAATGGCGACATAGTTGAGCCCGGCCGCCGCTGCCGCCGCGCTGATCGCGTCACCTTGCGGCGCGTCCGGATCTTCGCCGTCGGGGCGATTGTTGACGATCAGCGTCACCCCGGCTGCCGCTGCCGCCGCGACATCTGCCAGCGCAAGTTGCGGGCTGACCAGCACATTTTCGGTTAGCTTGCGAAATCCGCTCATGCTCGATTCCTGCCTTGGGAGGAGATGGTTGCCCGTGACATGCCCAACCGCGCAGGATCGCACAAGCACCGGCATGGCCAGACGGGGCACTTGCCGGCCGGGGGGCACGGCGGGCCTCGGTAAAATCGTTCGCAAAGCAACTCGTTGTGCGCTATGCGTGACAGGCAGGAACGTTCCGGTCGATCCGTCCGGCGCGTTTGTGTCCGGTGCGGCTCACTGTCCACGCCACCGGAACATTGGAGGACGGGCAGTGTGGCAAGGTACGTTCTGATTTATGGGTTACGATAGGGGACGCCGGCGCGGCCGCGACAAGCGCGACGGTTTCGGCGAAGATGGCTTCGATCCGTTCGGCGGCGGGAATGACGGTTTTCCGCCCCCGCGTGATTTCGGCGGTGACCGGTTTGGCGGCGGTGATCGGTTTGGCGGGGGCGACCGGTTCGGCGGGGGCGGTGATCGCTACGGTGGCGGTGATCGCTACGGTGGCGGCGGCGCGCCGCGCGGCGGCTTCGGCGGCCCGCGCGGGCCGGGCGGCGGCGCTGGCGGTGGCGGCTTCAGCCGTATGCCGGCCCAGGTGGTCGGCACCGGCAAGGGCATCGTCAAGTTCTTCAATGCGCAAAAGGGCTTTGGCTTCATCCAGCAGGAAGGCGGCGGCGAAGATGTGTTCGTGCACATCAGCGCGGTCGAGCGTGCCGGGCTTGAAGGCCTCGCCGAAGGCCAGGAGCTTCAGTACAATCTGGTTGATCGCGGCGGCAAGGTGTCGGCGCAGGATCTCCAGGTCGTCGGGGATGTGATTGCCGCTCCGGCCAGGCCCGCTGCCCCGCAGCGCGAGCTGACGGGTGAGCGCGCCAAGGGCACGGTCAAGTTCTTCAACGCGATGAAGGGCTTTGGCTTCCTCGTGCGGGATGATGGCCAGCCGGATGCCTTCGTGCACATCAGCGCGGTCGAGCGTTCGGGTCTCAGCGCCATCAACGAGGGCGAGCGCTACGAGTTCGATCTCGAAGTCGATCGACGCGGGAAGTATTCCGCCGTCAATCTGGCACCGATCGAAGGCTGAACCCGGCCAATACCGCCTCTTGCGGTTTGACGCGGGGCCAGCGGAAGATTAACGGTAAAACGGATGGCGGCTCTGGTTCAGAGCCGCCATTTGTGTTTCATATTCACAAACTTGCATTCAGGATCTTGCCCATGTCGATCACCCCGCTCATGCCCGTCTATCCGCGTTGCGGTGTCCGGCCAGTGCGCGGCGAGCACTGCCACCTCGTCGACGAAGATGGCACCCGCTATCTCGATTTCGCCAGCGGCATCGCGGTCAACCTGCTTGGCCATTCGCATGAAGGGCTGATTTCGGCGATCCAGCGCCAAGCCGCGACGCTGATGCACGTGTCGAACCTCTATGGCAGCCCGCAGGGCGAGCGGCTGGCGCAGAAGCTGGTCGACACCACCTTCGGCGATACGGTGTTCTTCACCAATTCCGGGGCCGAGGCGGTCGAGTGCGCGATCAAGACGGCGCGTGCCTATCACCAGAACGCCGGTGATGCAGGCGATGCCAGCCGGTTCGAGATCATCACCTTCCACAACGCCTTCCACGGCCGCACGATGGCGACGATCAGCGCCTCGAACCAGACCAAGATGCATCACGGCTTTGCGCCGTTGCTGGGCGGGTTCAAATACGCGCCGTTCGACGATCTCGAAGCCGCCAAGGCGCTGATCGGGCCGCATACGGCGGGGATTCTGGTCGAGCCAATTCAGGGAGAGGGCGGAATTCGCCCCGCATCGCAGGCGTTCATGGCTGGCCTGCGCGCATTGTGCGACGAGCATGATCTGATGCTGATCCTCGACGAGGTGCAATGCGGTGTTGCCCGCACCGGCAAGCTCTATGCCTACGAGCATTACGGGATCACGCCCGACATCATGGCGACCGCCAAGGGCATCGGCGGGGGCTTCCCGCTCGGCGCCTGCATCGCCACCGAAAAGGCGGCGCGCGGTATGACTTTCGGCACCCACGGATCGACCTATGGCGGCAATCCGCTGGCGATGGCGGCGGGGATGGCGGTGATGGAAGCCGTCGCGAACGAGGCCTTTCTCAATGAAGTCGCCGAGAAGGGCGAAAGGCTGCGCGCGCGGCTCGAACAATTCATCGGCAATTATCCTGAACTGTTCGAACGGGTGCGGGGCAAGGGGCTGATGCTCGGCATCAAGATGAAGATGGAAAGCCGTCCGTTCTACGTGCACCTGCGCGATCATCACCAGCTGCTGACGGTGGCGGCGGGCGACAACACGATCCGCATCATCCCGCCGCTGGTGATCGGCGATGCCGAGATCGACGAGTTCTTCGACAAGCTTTCGGCCGGGGCCGCGAGCTTCAAGGTGTCCGAGGCAGCATGACCGGAGCGGCGCCCTTCAGGCACTTTCTCGACCTTGGCGATGCCGGGGGCGATGATATCGCGGCGATGATCAATGATGCGATCGATCGCAAGGCCGCGCGCGCCGGCTTGCCCAAGGGCGCGAGCGATGCCGATGCGCCGCTGGCAGGCCGCGTGCTCGCGCTGGTGTTCGAGAAGAATTCGACCCGCACCCGGGTGAGCTTCGATATCGCCATGCGGCAGCTGGGCGGGAGCGTGCTGATCCTCGATTCGGCCTCAAGCCAGCTCGGGCGGGGGGAGACCATCGCCGATACCGCGCGGGTGCTGAGCCGGATGGTCGATGCCATCATGCTGCGCACCGACGATCACGCCAAGATCGAGGAAATGGCGCGTCATGCCAGCGTCCCGGTGATCAACGGGCTGACCGACAAGTCGCACCCGTGCCAGATCGTGGCCGATCTCTTGACCGTGATCGAGCATGGCAAGGCGCTTCCGGGTCTGGAAGTCGCATGGTTCGGGGATGGCAACAACGTGCTGCACTCGATCCTGGAGGCGGCCGGGTTGTTCAAGTTCAACGTCCGGGTGGCGGTTCCGGCGGGGTATGAGCCCGATCCGGCCTTTGTCGCCATGGCGCGCGCGGGCGGGGCGATGGTTACACTGACGCAGGATGCGCAAGCCGCCGCGCACGGCGCAGACGTGCTTGTGACCGATACGTGGATTTCGATGGGACAGGCCGATGCCGCCGAAAAGAAGGCGGCGATGGTGCCTTTTCAGGTCAACGCGGCGCTGATGGCCCATGCCAAGCCTGACGCGATCTTCCTCCACTGTCTGCCCGCGCACGTCGGTGATGAGGTCAGCGAAGATGTGTTCGAAGGGCGGCAATCGGTCGTGTTCGACGAGGCCGAGAACCGGATCCACGCGCAGAAATCGGTGTTGTTGTGGAGCTTCGGGCTGCTTGGCAGCTGAACAGGGCGCAGCGGGGCTTTCGCCCGCCACGATCAATCCCCATATGGTGGCGCATGGCTGACACGATCGAGACCTTTTCCGACAAGCTGATGGGCTTCACCCTGCCCGGCCGCAGCGCGCGCGGGCGCGTGGTGCGGCTCGGCGGCGTGCTGGAGGACGTGCTGTCGGCGCATGATTACCCCGCGCCGATCACCCACCTTCTGAGCGAGGCACTGGTGCTGGGCGCGCTGATGGGCGGGTTGCTCAAGGGTGATCACGCGCAGATGACCATGCAGGCGCAGACCAGTGGCGGGATCGTCAGCCTGTTGGTGTGCGATTATCGCGCCGGTGCGGTGCGTGGCTATGCCGACTTCGATTCCGATCGTCTGGTGCGGCTGGGCGCCAACCCCTCGCTTGCGGCGCTGTTCGGGGAGGGTTATCTCGCGATCACCTTCGAGACCGAGGGGCGCCAGCGCTATCAGGGCATCGTGCCGCTCGAAGGCGACAGTCTGGCCGAGGCGTGCCAGGTCTATTTCAGCCAGTCCGAACAGATCCCGACGCTGATCCGCGTCGCCAGCCGCGCAGGGGCCGATGGCCGGTCGGCGGCGGGTCTGCTGGTGCAGCATCTGGCCGATGGAGAGGAAGGCCGCGAACGCCTGCACGTTCGGATGGATCATCCCGATTGGGAGCACGTCGCGGTGCTGGCCGGTTCGATCAGCCATGAAGAACTGCTGGATCCTGACCTGTCGCTTGAAGCGATTGCCTGGCGATTGTTTCACGAGGAAGATGAAGTGCGGGTGCAGCCCGGCGCAGTGCTGTCGCGCGGTTGTCGTTGCAGCGCTGAACACTATGCAACAATCATCGCCCGCTTCCCGCCCGAAGAGCAGGCGGCGATGCGCAATGAGGCCGGGCATATCGTCGTTGACTGCGCGTTCTGTTCGCGACTGTTCGAGCTGGCGATTTGACGGTTCGTCGAAAATTGCCCCGATATGGCGGCAATTCTGCCAATTTCACCAAGCCAACCCGGCAAAATGCAGGCAGGAAGGCAGGTATGAAACAGGTTCCCAACAATCCCATGCGCGCGATCGGTCTTGGCGCGGCGGTGGCCGGCCTGGTCGGTCTCGCGGCGATGCCGGGGCTTGCCCAGGGCAGCGGACTTGCGATGCTGGGGACGCTGGCCAAGGGCGAATGGACGATCAAGTATCGCGACGGTTCGCCCGACCGCAAGATTTGCCTGCGCAGCGGTCAGGAGCTGATCCAGTTGCGGCACCGGGAAAGCGGCTGCAACCGCTTTGTCGTCGAGGACGCAGCGACCAAGGTTACCGTCCAGTACACCTGCTCTGGCAACGGCTATGGCCGCACCAGCATTCGCCGGGAAACGCCCACGCTTGTGCAGCTGGAAGGCCAGGGGATCGAGGGCGGGTTGCCGTTCCAGTTCGTGGCCGAGGCGCGCCGCAGCGGGACGTGCTGAGGGCTGCGAATTGCCTTTGCCGGCGGGCGTGATAGGGCCATGCCATGATTCCCACCCGACTGATCCCTTCTGCGCCGATCGCAGTTGTCCTGCTTTCGGGCGGGCTCGATTCGATGGTCACGGCAGCGCTGGCGCGGGAACAGGGGTTTGCGGTTCAGGCGCTGAGCGTCGATTACGGCCAGCGGCACCGGCTGGAGCTGGAGTCCGCGCGCCGGATTGCCCACCGGCTCGGGCTTGTCCGCCACACCGAGATCGCGCTCGATCTGCGGGCGTTCGGCGGATCGGCCCTGACCGACGCGATCGATGTGCCCAAGGGCGGAGTGGGCGACGACATCCCCGTAACCTATGTGCCCGCGCGCAACCTGGTGTTTCTCGCGCTGACCACCGCCTGCGCCGAGGCCGCGGGCGCGCGCGATGTGTTCATCGGGGTCAATGCGCTCGATTATTCGGGCTATCCCGATTGCCGCCCGGAATTTATCGCCAGCTTCGCCGAGACGGCGCGGCTCGGAACCAAGGCCGGGATCGAAGGCGCGCCGTTCACCATTCATGCGCCGCTCCAGCATATGACCAAGGCCGACATTGCCCGGGAATGCGTTCGGCTGGGGCTGGATCCGGCATGGAGCTGGTCGTGCTACGATCCCGCTGCTGACGGTTCGGCCTGCGGGCTGTGCGATTCCTGCCGCTTGCGGAAAAAGGGTTTTGCTGAAGCGGGGATTGTCGATAGCACGCGCTACAACACCTGATCGGCGATGCGCCGGTCTCGGGCAAGTCTGCGGGATAGGGGATCGGTTTTGAGCATCAACACCACAGCGGTCGATGGCCGCGGCGAAGAGGCTGCATCGGCCTATAGCTGGTATGTGCTCGGCGTGTTGGTGGTGGTTTATATCCTCAACTTTATCGACCGGCAGATTCTGGCGATCCTTGCAGTCGACATCAAGCGCGATCTGGGGCTGAGCGACGCGGATCTGGGCTTTCTTGGGGGCGCGGCCTTCGCGGTGTTCTACGCGCTGTTCGGCGTGCCGCTCGGGCGGCTGGCGGATCGCTGGAACCGGGTGCGGCTGCTGACCATCGGCCTGCTGCTGTGGTCTATTGCGACAGCGCTGTCGGGCCTGGCGCGCAATTTCGTTACCTTGTCATTTGCACGGATGGGGGTGGGCGTGGGCGAGGCGACCGCGAGCCCGACCGCCTATTCGCTGATCTCGGACTATTTCCCTTCGCGTCAGCGCGCGACCGCGCTCGCGGTCTATTCGTCTGGTCTCTATATTGGCGGAGGGGTGTCGCTGTTGATCGGGGCCAACATCTCCAAATGGTGGGATGCGGCTTACCCTGGGGGTGGGATCGGCGGACTGGTCGGTTGGCAGGCGGCCTTTGTTGCCGTTGGCTTGCCGGGGGTGCTGCTGGCCTTGTGGGTGGCATCGCTGCGCGAGCCTGCGCGTCAGCCTGATGGGGCGAACGGCGAGCGTCATCCCCTGATCGATTTCTTCATCGACCTGTCGACACTTTTGCCACCCTTTACTGTCATTCATGCAGCGCGGCGCGGGGCGAAGGCGCTGGTGATCAATTTGGCTTTGGCCGCCGCGATGGCCGCTTTTGCATTTGTCATGATCAAGCTTACCAAGAACGTGCCGCAATGGCTGGCGATCGCCTTTGGGTATTATGCGGTGTTTTCGTGGGCCTCGACCTTGCGGCGGAAGGACCCGGCGACGTTCCGGCTGATCTGGGGCACGCCCGCCTTCATTTGCACGGCGCTCGGTTACGGGCTGGTTTCGTTCGGGGCCTATGCGCTGGCGCTTTGGTCGGCGCCTTATGCCGAAACAGTGCTGAAGCTGCCCAAGGATGAACTCGCCTTTGTGCTGGGTGGTTGCGGCGCGGCATCCGGCTTTCTGGGGGTAATCCTTGGCGGGCGCATGTCTGACTGGCTGCGGCAGCGCAATCCTTCCGGCCGCATCCTTGTGGTGATGTTCGGCATTCTGGCGCCGATCATCCCGATCTGGATCGGCTTCACCACCGACAGCGCGGTGCTTTTTTATGGGATGAATTTTCTCGCGGGCATGTTCGCAGCGACCGCGCTGGGGGCTGCGGCGGCGACGACGCAGGATCTCGTTCTGCCGCGCATGCGCGGGACGGCAACGGCTTCGTTCTTTTTGGCCACCACCCTCGTCGGGCTTGGGCTTGGGCCGTACATGGTAGGAGCGGTTTCCGATTTGAGCGGCAGTTTGCGGATCGGAGTGCTCTCGCTGATCGGCGTTGCCCCGGTCTCGCTTGCGCTTCTGATCTACGCCTACCGTGCCTTGCCCGAGGCAGAGGCGACGATAGCGCAGCGGGCGGCAGCAGCGACAGCGGGGTAAGGCACGGGGGACGACAAGAGCCGGCTTAGAGCGGTTTTCGATCATTCTGGATCATATCCGCACGAGCTGAAGTAATTGGCGCACTCATCTGGCTGGAAGATATTGACGAGTTGGCCGATCAAGTCCCAGAGGCCGCGAACGGTGCGCTCTCCGGCCTTTCGCAGCATGGCCTTGAGCCGGGAGAAGGCCTTCTCGATCGGGTTGAAGTCCGGGCTGTAGGGCGGAAGGAAGCGCAAGGTTGCACCGGCCGCTTCGATCCTCTCCTTCACTGCGGCCCGTTTGTGGCTCGACAGATTGTCCATGATGACAATGTCACCGGGGTGCAGTTCGGGCACCAGCACCTGGGTGACATAGGCTTCGAACCAGTCGCCATTGATTGGCCCGTCCAGCACCATCGGCGCGACCATGCCGGTCATGCGCAGACCGGCGACCAGCGTAGTTGTCTTGCGATGCCCGTGCGGGAAGCCCATGCGCAGCCGCTCGCCCTTCGGGCAGCGGCCATGGCTGCGGGTCATGTTGGTAGCGGTCCACGTCTCGTCGATGAACACGAGACGCTCGGGATCGAGATCGAGCTGGTGATCGAACCAGCGCTGCCGCTGCCTCAGGACGTCGGGCCGGTCCTGCTCGATAGCATGGCCAGTCTTTTTTTGCGCGTCATGCCCCGGCGCGCAAAGAAGCGGTGAAGCCCGGCGACAGAGACGACCAGGCCCATTTCTGCGAGCGCCGACCGCAGTTCTAAAAGCGTGATATCCTTTTGCGCTTCCCAAACGGCCAGGATGTCCGACGCCCGCTCCTCAACCCGATGTGACCGCATATCGCCACCCTGGGGCTTGGCAGCAAAGTCACCCGCATCACGCCGCAGGGCGTGCCAGCGGATCGCCGTCGAAGGCGCAACGCCAAAACGGGCTGCCGCAGCTCGGCAACTCATCCCATCATCAACCGCTGCCAGAAGCCGGACACGCAAATCCATAGAGAGAGGCTGACCCATCCATGCTGGCCTCCTTCACCAGCACAGATCCTGAATCAGAATTCACGCCCAGCGGGAATCCCCACACGATTCAAAACGGTCGAAAACCGCTCTAGCCTGCGCGCACCCGCGACAGGAACCCGCGCACCTGTTCGCTCAGATGCGCGGCCTGGGCTTCCAGCTCGTTGGCGCTGGAGAGCACCTGCGATGCGGCCGCGCCGGTTGACAGCGAAAGCTGGCGCACGTTCTCGATGTGGCCCGCAACCTTCTCGGTCCCGCGCGCGGCAAGATCGATGCTCTGGGCCAGATCGCGGCCCGCAACCGACTGCTGATCGACCGCGGTGGCGATCGAGACGGCGGTGGCTTCGAGTTCCTGTACCTGCCCCGCAATCGCGCGCAGTGCCTTGACGCTTGCGCCGGTGGTCGATTGCATCGCGCGGATCTGCTCAGCGACCTTTTCGGTGGCGCGGCTGGTCTGCATCGCCAGCTCCTTGACCTCGCTGGCGACCACGGCAAAGCCGCGCCCGGCTTCACCGCCGCGCGCGGCTTCGATGCTGGCGTTGAGCGCGAGCAGATTGGTACGCTGGGCGATGGTCTGGATCAGTTCGACGATCTGGCCGACTTCCTCGGCCGATGCGGCGAGCGCAGAGATGGTTTCGTCAGCCTCTCCGGTCGCCTCGCTGGCAAGCCGGGCAAGTTCGCTGGAGGAGGCCGCCTGACGGCTGATCTCGCTGATCGACAGCGCGAATTCGTCGCTCGCAGCGGCCGCCGCAGTGGCGCCGGCATTGGCCTCCTCCATCGAGGTGGCAACTTCGCCGGTGCGGCGGCTTGCTTCCTCGGCGCTTTGGGCCATGCGCGTGGCAGTGGTGTGGAGCTGGCTCGAAGCCGCCGCGACGCCGCCCACGACTTCGCCGACCGTGCGTTCGAATTGGCGTGCGAGTTCGTCGAGCAGCGCGGCCCGGCGGGCCTCTGCCTCGATTCGCTCGCGCTCGCGCTCCTGCTGGAGCTGCAATTCCTGCTCGGCCCGCTCCGAGCGTTCACGTGCGCGGTCTTCCATCCACTTGTTGGCGCGCTTGAACAGTTCGAGCGCGCGGACCATCTGACCAACCTCGTCCTGGCGCTCGGCGCCGGCGATGAAGAAATTGCGGTCGCCGGCTGACAGCTGGTTCATGCCCCCGGCGATTTCGACGATCTTGCGCGAGAAATCGTGCGACAGATAGGCCATGCCCAGCACCAGCACCGTTGCCCCAAAGGCGGCGAGCACTACGAGGATCAGCACCATGTTGAAGAAATAGGCGATGCCGCTGGCTTCGCGGGCCTCGGCTTGCTGCATGAGTTCGGCAGCCAAACGGCCAGCCTCGCTGACCAGCCGATCGCCTTCGGTGGCGAGGGCCGCGGCCGCGCCATTGGCATTGTCGCCGTCGCGCACAGCGTCGGTTGCGCGGTCGGCTGCGCGGCGGAAGTCATCAAGCTGGCTGCCGAGCGCCGATACGCGCGGCTCCATCTCGGGCAGGTGCTCGCCCAGAGCGGCGTCGATCGCGGCTATTTGCGCGAGCACGGCGGCCTCGCTCGTGCGTTGACTTTCGCGCAGGCGCGAGGAACGATCATACAGCGCGCGTACGGCGTGATAGCGCAGCCCGCCCGCCGCCGATTCAAGTTCGCCTGCTGCCACCACGGCTTCCTGCACCCTTGCGGTGGCGTTGTAGCGGTTCCACAGATCGGTCAGCCCCAGCCCGAGCACCAGCGTCATCAGCGCGCCGACCGCGAAGAAGGTGCCGAAGATGGCATTGATCTTGCGGGAGAGGGACAGATCGCGGAACCACGCGAACCGTTCAAGCAGGCTGACGCGCGAGGATTGGGTTTCGGCCGAAACGCCCGCCGTCGAAGCCGCAGCGTCGCTGTCGAATTCGACTCTGAGGTCACGGACGAATTCGGGAACGGCCTGTTCCTCGCGCCGCTCCTGCAGTGTCATCATGTTCATGCCGCAATCCCCCGAGGCTCCTTTTCAAGCTTTCGTAAAGGATAATCCTTTCCGAAAGCTTGATTGACCAAGGGGAACCCGCGTCTTTCCGGCGGATTACCCGACCCGCACCCGCATCAGGAAGTTCTGCACCTGCTGGCGCAAGGTGGTGGCCTGGGCTTCGAGGCTGGTGGCGCTGTCGAGCACCTGGCTCGCGGCCGCCCCGGTCGAGAGTGCGGCTTGACGGACCTCCGCGATATGGCTGGCGGCACGATCGGTACCGCGTGCTGCGAGATCGATGCTGTGCGCCAGGTTCTGCCCGGCCACCGACTGCTGGTCGACCGCGCTGGCGATGGCGACTGCGGTGGTTTCGAGCTGCTCGATCTGGCCTGCGATCATGCGCAGTGCCGAAACGCTCGCCCCGGTGGTGTCCTGCATGGCGCGGATCTGTTCGGAAATCTTGTCGGTCGCGCGGCTGGTCTGGTTGGCGAGCTCCTTGACCTCGCTCGCAACCACCGCGAAGCCGCGCCCGGCCTCGCCCCCGCGGGCAGCCTCGATGCTGGCGTTGAGCGCGAGCAGGTTGGTGCGCCGGGCGATATTCTGGATCAGCTCGACAATCTCGCCAACCTGCTGCGCCGAGGTGGCAAGCGCGCCGATGGTGCTGTCGGCTTTGCGGGCCGAAAGCGTCGCCTCGCGCGCCAGCTCGGCAGAGGATGCCGCCTGCCGGCTGATCTCTCCGATCGACATGGCAAATTCGTCGCTTGCCGAAGCCGCCGCGGTGGCGCCGAGATTGGCTTCCTCCATCGCGCCTGCAACCTCGCCGGTGCGGCGGCTGGTATCCTCAGCCGTGGCGGCCATCAGCCTGGCGGTGCCCTGCAACTGACTGGAGGCGGCCACCACGCCGGAGACGACATCGCCCACAGTGCGTTCGAACTGGTCAGCGACATCGCGCAGCATCCGCTCGCGTTCGAGCCGCGCTTCCTCCTGCTGGATCTGCAAGCGGGTCTGTTCGTCGAGTTCGGCCCTGGCGCGCTCGGCGCGTTCGCGGCTGAGGCGTTCGAGGTGCAGGCCGGCGCGGTGGAACACCACCAGCGCGCGTGCCATCGCGCCGATCTCGTCCTGGCGGTTGGTGCCGGTGATCTCGACTCCTTTTTCGCCCGCAGCCAGCCGGGTCATCTGCCCTGCCATCAACGCGAGCAATCCGCCCACGGTCTGGTTGACATAGCGCTGCGCCACCAGCGTGATCAGTATCAGCGCGGCAGCAATGCCGATCCAGACGAACAGCAGGGTGGAGATGAGGTGTGCGCCGGCATCCGAGCTGGCATCGGCGTCCTGCCCCAGCAGATCGGCCATTTCGCGGCCCGCCTGGAGCACCGCGCCGCCGGTTGCCACAACCTCGCGCGCGCGCGCATCGCGCCGCTGCATATCGCCGGCATCGCTCTCGAAGGCGGCAATCTGGCGGCGGAAATCGGCCACGCCCTCGCGGATCAATGCGAGGCGTTCATAGGCGGGGATATTCTCGTCGCGCAGCCTGTCGTCGAGGCTGGCGATGGTGCGATCGGCAGCCGCCAAATGATCGAGCGCCGCGCTGCCACGCGCGGCTGTTCCGCTGGCCACCAGCATTTCGGCATGGCGCTGGCTTTCGCTCAGATAGGTCACCAGCCGTTCGGCTTCCAATGCGTGATCGTGGATCGCGTTGATCCGTTCCGCGCGGTTGCCCAGCTCGATAAAGCCGCCGATCGCGAACAGCCCGGCAGCCAGAGCAAGGCCGAGGCCGAGCGTGAAGAAGGAGGCGATCTTGCCACCAATCGAGAGCCCCTCGAACCAGCGTTGCAGTGCGCTCAAACGGCCGACCTGCGCCGGCGCGACGCAGTCGGCTCCGGCGCGGTCGGCTTCGAGATCGAGCGCAATGTCTCCCAAAGCGGTCATGCCGCTGCCTCCGCGGCGGGCGCTTCGTTCTGGCCGGCAATCAGGCGGTCGATTTCGGCTGCGGGCAGCGCGCGATAATAGAGCCAGCCCTGGATCTGGTCGCACCCGGCAAGGCGCACCAGTTCGGCCTGTTCCTCGGTCTCCACCCCTTCGGCGGTGACCCCCATGTTGAGCGCGCGGGCCAGCGCGATGCTGGAGATCATCATCGCCCGGCTGCCATCATCGCCGCCCGCCAGCTCGATCAGGCTGCGGTCGAGCTTCAGCTTTTCGAAGCGGAAGCGCCGCAGGAAGCCGATCGAGGCATAGCCGGTGCCGAAATCGTCGAGCGCGATGCGCACCCCGAAGGAACGGATCACATCAAGCGTGCGTTCGGCCACCACCGGATCGAGCACCAGGCAGGTTTCGGTGACTTCCAGTTCGAGTCGGTGCGGCGGGAAGCCGGTTTCCTCGAGCACTTGGCCCAGCTTGATTGGAAATTCGGGATTGCGCAGCTGCGCGGCGGAGATGTTGACCGAAAGGGTGATGTCATCCCACCGCAGCGCGTCGCAAACCGCCTGGCGCAGCACCCATTGGCCGAGCGGGTTGATCAGCCCCGAATCCTCGGCCACCGGAATGAACACATTGGGGCCGAGCGGCGCCCGCTCGCCGCGCGGCCAGCGCAGCAGCGCCTCGACCGCGACAATCCGTCCGTCCCCGGCATCGACCAGCGGCTGGTAGGCAAGCGCGAACTCGCCCGCGGCAAGGCCGTTGCGGATCTCGTCCTCGATCTCGCGCACGCGTTCGCGGCGGCGGTCGAAGCTTTCGTTGAACCAGGTGCAGCGCATCTTGCCGCCGCGCTTGGACATGTACATCGCCACGTCGCTGCGGCGCAGCAGTTCGGACGAGGGCACGCGGTTTTCGGCGGTGCTGCGGGCAAGGCCGATGCTGGCCCCGACCGCGATCTGCCGGCCGGCCACCTCCAGCGGCGTGGCCAGCCGTTCGAGCAGGGTGCGGCACATCCCTTCGAGAATCGTGCCCGCGACCTTGCCGCTCAGCACGGCCGCGAATTCGTCACCGCCGAGCCGGTAGCAGCGCGCATCGTTGCCGCAGGCCTCGACCAGCATCTGCGCGCATCGGTCGATCAGCATGTCGCCAAGATTGTGGCCGTAATGGTCGTTGACCTGCTTGAAGCTGTCGAGATCGATCAGCGCCAGCGCCACTTCTTCGCTGCCTTCCGCGAGACGTTCGATATCCTCGTGCAGGGCGCGGCGGTTGGGCAGGCAGGTGAGCGAATCGGTGAGGCCGAGCGCTTCCAGTTCACGGACATTGGCGATGGCACTGCGGCCGAGCAGGATCAGGATCGCCGAATAGACGAGGATCGTGGCGGTCAGCAGCGGCGCGTGAGTCACGATCGCAAGGTGATTGTTGAGGCTCACCGCCAGCACCGCTATTCCCGTGATCAGGCAGGCACCCGCCAGCGGCACCAGCACGAGGCCGACAGGTGTCAGGCGCAGCGGTTTGGTCTGTCGCGACAAGCTTTTATTCCTGTTCAGGCTGCGGCCGTTGTCACGCCCGCTCTCACCGATCATCGTAAGGCGCAGCGGCTAAGGAAGGGTAAAGCTGCACACCGATTGCAACCCGCTGCGCCCCTGGGCATGTGCGACAAACCTTGCTAACCGGTGCGCAACTGGCGGGCTTCGCCGGCAGCCGCGATCGGCTCGAAGAAACTCGCGCGGCGCGGCGAGGGGGTGAAGCGTTCGGTCTGGCCAACCACGGTTTCGCCCGCGCCGAGCATCAGGAACCCGTCAGGCACGAGCGCGCTGGCGAGCCGATCGAAGGCGGCAGCGCGGGTGGCACGATCGAAATAGAGCAGCACGTTGCGGCACAGCACCAGGTCGAACGGCTGGCGTCCGGGCGGCGGGCCAAGCACGTTGTGCTGGTGGAAATGTGCCATCCGCCGGGCATTCTCGCGGATTTGCCAACCGCTTGATGTCTCGTCGAAGTGGCGCAGCATCTGGGTCACGCCAAGTCCGCGCTGCACTTCGAACTGGCTGTAAAGCCCGCTGCGCGCGGCGTTGATTGCGCGGTGCGACACGTCGGTGCCGATCAGCTCGATGCTCCAGCCGGCCCAGCGTTCCTGCTGTTCGGCAAACAGCATCGCCAGCGAATAGACTTCCTGCCCCGTCGAGCAGCCCGCCGACCAGATTGACAAACGCCTGGTGTTCGCGCGGCGGCGGGCGAGTTCGGGCAGGATTTCCTGCGGCAGCTGGTCGAAGGTCGGCTTGTCGCGGAAGAAATAGGTCTCGTTGTTGAGCAGCGCCTCGACCACGTCCTGCGAAAGGTCGTGGCTTGCGGACGCGGTGCGCGGCGAGGCGAGCAGGCAGACGAGCTGGTCGACATTGCTGATGCCGTGTTCGCGGAAGATCCCCGCCAGCGCCGAATTGACGCGCCAGCGGCGGCTTGCGGTGAGGTGCTGGCCGGTGCGCGCGGCGAGCAGATCGGCGATGATCTGGTGCGAGGCTTCGCTGGTTTCCATGGCCCGTGCGCCTCAACCCTGACGCAGCAACGGGGCGCTGGTCTGCACCATGACGGCCGCGCCAAGGGCTTCGGGCGGGGCGATAAGGCTGGCGAGGCCTGCCTTGGCGACCGCGCCGGGCATTCCCCACACCGCGCTGCTGCCCGCGTCCTGCGCATAGATCGTGCCGCCCGCAGTCACCAGTTCCTGCGCGCCGATGACGCCGTCGCGGCCCATGCCCGACAGGATCACGCCAAGCGCGCGGCCCTCGCAGGCGACCGCGAGGCTGGCGAGCATCGGATCGACCGAGGGCATACAGCCGCTCGGGGCAGGCTCGTCGCAGATCCGCGCGAGCAGCCGCTCACCGCTGCGGCGCACCAGCAGGTGGCCATCGCCCGGTGCGATCATCGCCCGCCCGGGACGGATTTCCATGCCGTCAGCGGCAATATCGGTGGGTCGGCCGCAGGCATTCTCGACCTGCCGCGCGAACACCGGGATGAACGAGGCGGGCAGGTGCTGGGTGATGAGGATCGGCAGGTCGAACGTGCGGTCCATGGCCCTGAGCATCAGCCCGAGCGCGTGGATTCCGCCGGTCGATGCACCGATGGCCACCACCTCTGTGCGGCGCATGCGCGGGCTGACGCCGGGCCGCACGAAAGCGCATTCGGGCCCCGTGGCGGCGCGGCTCGCGGCCTCGGCGCTGTGGCTGCCGAGCGCGCGGATCTTGCCGAGCAGTTGGGCGCGGTAATCTTCGGTAAAGCCGCCCGGGCGCGGTTTCAGCAGCGTGTCGGCCGCCCCCATCTGGAGCGCGGCAAGCGTGTGTTCGGCGCCGTCCATCGTCAGCGAGGACACCACCAGCACCTGCGGGCGGGCGGGCGTCGCGAGGATTGCGGGCAGGGCATCAAGCCCTCCCATGCCCGGCATTTCGAGATCGAGCAGCACCACATCGGCCGGCTCGGCGACAAGCTGGGCGATGGCGCGTTCGGCGCTGCTGGCGGTGCCGGCAATCGTCAGCGCGGGATCGCTTTCGACCATGCGCTTGAAGATCGTGCGCACGGTGAGCGAATCATCGACGATCATCACCCGGATGGCATCTTTGCCGGTGCGTCCGGAAATCGCAGAGGAAAGATGCGGGGCGAGGCTCACGCGAAGCCGACGAGCTGCAGCTTGATCTGGAGCGTTTCGTGATCGAACGGCTTCATCACATATTCGTCCGCGCCGGCCTCGATCGCCTCGCGGATATGGGCAACATCGTTCTCGGTGGTGCAGAATACCACCTTGGGCTTGTCGCCGCCGGGGTGCCGACGCAACTGGACCAGGAATTCGATCCCCGTCATCACCGGCATATTCCAGTCGAGCAGCACCACATCGGGCATCGCCGTCGTGCAGGCGTCGAGCGCGTCCCGCCCGTTTTCGGCCTCGTCGACCGCAAAGCCGAGTGTCTCGAGTATATGCCGCGAAACCTTGCGGATCACCCGCGAATCGTCAACGATGAGGCACGTTTTCATGGCATTTCCTGCGTTGGACCCGTCGCAAGGCTACAAAAATCTGGTAAGCATTGGATTAAGCCGCCACTTCGATTTCGTTGCGGAGGGCATCGGGGCGCGCCGTATCGGGGCCGGCGATCAGCGCGGCCAGATCGATCAGCAGGGCGGGGCCAGTCATGGTCTCGATCATGCCGCGTGCCACCCGCGACCATTCGCGGCCGAAACCGCCGGGCACCTGACCGGGCAGGCCAATAGCGGTGGTAATGTCCTCGATCGCATCGACCATCAGCGCATAGGCATGACCACCGCTGGCGACCACCGCGGCACGATTATCGGTGGGCGCATCGCCCGCGCCAATTCCGAGCGCGCGGCGGCAGTCGATCACGGTCAGCGTCTGGCTGCGCAGCGCGGTGATGCCGGTGATGAATTCGGGCGCGCGCGGCACCGGGGTGATGGTGCCGAGTTCGATCACCGATTTCACGTCATGCGCCGAGAGCGCGCAGCGGCGCCCGGCAATCTGGATGATGACAAGCAATTCGCTCATCGCTGCCCTCCTGCCATCCGCGCTTGGCGGGCAGCGGCGAGCGCTGCCAGCAGGCCGTCGCGGTCGTAGCGGTAGATGGTGGCGCCAGCGCTGCAATCCTCGGGATGATCGCGCAGGCGGATCACCGGGCCGGCAGGCACCCGGCCGAGCGCCTCGGCGGCTTCGAACACCTCTTCGGGCAGGATCGTGACCACGTCGCTATCGGTGCTGCTGGCAGTGACGATGTCATATCCGGCCGCGGTGACCAGCGGGGCAAGGATGGTGCGCGCCCAGTCACCTTCGGGCAGTGTGCAGCGCGGGCGCGCGCCGGGTGCGGGCATCGGGGCCTCGCCATACCGGGCAAAGAGCTCGTGCGCGTCGATCAGCGCCACCGGCTGGCCATCGACCAGCGTCATCGCCTCGATCAGCGGGTCTTCGGGCACGGCCACCAGCGCCCCGGTAAGCTCGACCGCATCCTCGACCATGCGCACCGCATGGAGCAGTTCGCAGGCCCCGTCGCCAAGCCGCAGCAGCCGCAGCTTCTCGGCGGGGAGCGGGCTTTCGGGCAGGCCGACCAGCGGCAGGATATGCCCGTCGATCACCGCGCGCGCACGCGCGGTCGAACGGTCGATTGCGCCGGCCGAGACCGTCTCGATGCGCTGCACCAGTTCCAGCCGCACCGCCATGCGCCGGCCGGCAAAGTCGGTGAACAGCATCGCGCGCGGCGCGGCCGTGACCGGCCCGGTGGCTTCCTCGTCGAGCGGCTTGAGCACGCGGGCGCGGCCATCGGACACCAGATCGTGCAGCGCGGCGATGTTGGTGATATCCAGCAGCAGCACTGGCTGGCCATCGTCGAGCAGCGTCGATCCGGCATAGAGCCCGGACTTCATCACCCCCGGCGCGAGCGGCTTGACCACCAGATCGCCGTGGCTGTGGATCCGTTCCACCACCAGCGCGAACAGATCGCCGCTCGCCAGCCGCAGCAGCACCAGCGTGAGTTCGCTGCGCGCATCGCCGCTCTCGATCCCGAGCACCTCGGCCAGCATGAGGCAGGCAATGCGGTTGCCGCGGAAGGTGACCAGCGCGGTTTCGCCCATGCGGGTGAGTTCGAGCGCCTCGGGCGAGGCCTGGACGATCTCCTCGACATAGCCTTGCGGGATGGCGAAGCGCTGGGTGCCGACTTCGACCGTGAGGCCGGCAATGATGCTGAGCGTGAGCGGAATCTGGAGCGTGAACTGGGTGCCTTCGCCTGGCACGCTCGCCACCTTGATGCTGCCGCCGACCCGTTCGAGGTTCTGGCGCACCACATCCAGTCCGACCCCGCGCCCGGAGACGTTGCTGACAGTCTCGGCGGTGGAAAAGCCGGGTTCGAAGATCAGATTGACGAGCTTGTCGCGCCCCATGCTCGCGCGTTCGGCCGGAGTGATGAGGCCGGTGGCGATGGCCTTGGCGGCGATGCGTTCCTCGTCGAGCCCGCGTCCGTCGTCGCGGATTACGATGGCGATGGTGTTGCCTGATTGGCGCGCGGCAATCGCCAGCATCCCGATCTCGCGCTTGCCCGAAGCGAGGCGTGCGGCGGGGGCTTCGATGCCGTGATCGATAGCGTTGCGGATCAGGTGGGTGAGAGGATCGCGGATGGTCTCGATCATCTCGCGGTCAAGCTCGACTTCGCCGCCGTCCAGATCGACCATCACCTGCTTGCCAAGCTCGGCAGAAAGATCGCGAACCAGCCGCGGCAGCGCGCTCAGCAGCGTCTCGATCCGTTGCATCCGCATCCGCGTGATCGCATCGCGCACGTCAGAGAGAATCGCGGTGAGCCGTTCGAAGGGGCCGTCGATGGTCGGCTGGTTGCCCGCCTGCCGCAACCGGTGAGCCAGATCATTGCGCGCCAGCACCATGTCGGAAACGCCGCTCATCACCCGGTCGAGCAATTCGACCGGCAGGCGGATGGTGCGCTGGGCGGCAAGGGTGTCGGAGCGGCGGGTGGCCGGGCCAGCGGCATCCTCACCGCGCTCGATCAGCGCGCTCGCCGGGGCGTGGATCCGGGTTTCGGCGGCTTCAAGGGCCGGTTCGGGCGCATCACTTAGCGCCGCGATCAGCGCCTCGTCGCCGCCTGCAGGAAACTCCTCACCCGCTTCGATCGCATCGACCATCGCCGCAATTCGGTCGATGATCGCGAGCACGGCGGATACCAGATTGCGATCAGGCTCGCGCCGCATGGCGCGGCAATCGGCCAGCGCGTCCTCGGCAGCGTGGGACAGGGCAGCCAGGCGCGGGAAGTCGAAGAACCCGCAATTGCCCTTCACCGTGTGGACGAAGCGGAAGATCGTATCAAGGCGCGCGCGGTCGCCCGGATCAGCCTCCCAGGCAACGATTTCGCCGCCCGAAGCCTCCAGCATTTCGCGGGTCTCGGCGATGAATTCCGCCAGCAGATCGTCCATCTGGTTGCGCGCCCCTTCGTCTTGCGGGGCACTCTATGCGGCAGTTTGGTTAATGAACGCCTAGCGCCGCGTCCATGCCGGTTGCGGTTTCACGAAGATATGGCGCACCAGCAGCACCGCCGACACCGCGCCGAACAGGTTGGCGGCAAGCTCGGCGGTGAAGATCGCGGCCGATCCCATGCCCGGCTGGAGCAGCAGCGCAACCGGCAGCATCACCAGAAACACCCGCGCCACGGATTGCATCAGGGCAAGGCTGGCCTTGTCGACCGCGTTCATGATGCCATTGCCCACGATCAGCAGGCCAAAGCCGGCATAGCCCCAAGCGGCGATTTTCAGATAGAGCGCGAATTGTGCAACCACGGCGGGATCGTTGGTGAACACCAGCGCGAAGCGTTCCCCCCCCAGCCATCATCGCCAGTGCCACGCCAAGGCCCCACACTACGCAAAAGCCGGCAGAATAGAGCGCTGCCGCGCGCGCGCGGTCATATCGGCCCGCGCCCCAGTTCTGCCCGACAATCGCCCCGATCGCCCCCGACAGGCCGAGCAAGGGCACGATCACGAAGCTCTGCAAGCGTCCCGCCGCGCCGAAGCCTGCCACCGCAGCCTCGCCCTCGAGCGCGACCAGCGCGGTCAGGATCGACAGGCCGAGCGGATTGATCGCATTGGAGAAGGCCGCGGGCAGGCCGACGCGGATGATCGCGCGCGCCTGTTCGGCAAGGTTGCAATCCTTGAGCAGCGCCAGATCGAGCGGCAGCGCCGTGCCGCGCAGCAGCGCCAGCGCGGTCAGCACGCCGATCCCCCAGCCGATCACCGTGGCATAGGCCGAGCCCGCGATGCCAAAGCCCTCAAACCCGAATGCGCCGACGATCAGCACTGGATTGAGCACCCAATTGGCCGCAGCATAGGTGATGCTGACGGTGCTGGTGCGCTTGGCCTCGCCCTGTCCGCGCAGCACCCCGTTGAAGCCCATGATCGCCAGGCTGAGTGGGACCCCGCAGGCATAGGGCGTCATGTAGGCGCGGATCAGCGGCATCAGCTCGGGACGAGCGTTCATGGCGCTGAACACCGGATCGATCGCCAGCCACAGCGAGAGGCCCATCACCACGCCCACCAGGGTAGCGAACACGATCCCGAAACTGGCGCGCCGCGCGGCCCTTTCCGGATCGCCTTCTCCCAGCGCGCGGGCGACCACCGAATTGATCCCCACCATCACCCCCACACCCAGCGAGGTGCTGGCCACGGCCACCGGGAAGATGAAGCTGATCGCGGCCAGCGGGGCGCTGCCGAGCTGGCCGATGAAATAGGCATCGACGATCCCGATCGACATGATCGCCGCCACCCCGATCACCGCCGGCAGGGTCTGGCTGACGAGGTGCCCGGGAATGGAACCACTGACCAGTTTGGGAAGGCTTTGCTCGGGCGCGTTCATCGTTTGAGCGGGCGTAGCGGCGGCTTGTGCGACTTGCAAAGCATTCCCGGTGCGTGCGATAGCATATGCCAGGCGAGGACGGAGAGGAAAAGCCCATGGCGACCCAGCTGAAACCCGGGATCGAATGCAGCAAGGAGGAGTGGCAGGCGCGGCTCGATCTGGCGGCATGCTATCGCATCTTCGATCACCTCGGCTGGTCGGAATCGATCTACAACCACATTTCGCTGAAGGTGCCAGGGGAGGAGAATACCTTCCTTATCAACCCTTTCGGGCTGCTCTATTGCGAAGTCACCGCCAGCAACCTCGTCAAGATCGATGTCGAGGGCAACAATGTCGGCGGTTCGCCCTACATGGTGAACAAGGCGGGCTTCACCCAGCACGCCTATTTCCACAAGCATCTGGGCGCCCGCGCGGATGCGATCTGCCATGTCCACACCACCGCGACCATGGCCGTGGCCAGCCACAAGGATGGCCTGCTGCCAACCAATTTCTATGCCTGCAATTTTGCCGGCCAGATCGGCTATCACGACTTTGAAGGCGTGACCGTCCGCCCGGAAGAAGGCGAACGGCTGGTGCGCAACCTTGGCAATCACACCATCCTGATGCTGCGCAACCACGGCCCGGTGGTGATGGATCGCACCATCCAGGGCATGTTCGTCAAGATGTGGGCCTTGCAGCGCGCCTGCGAGATCCAGGTGGCGACGCTTGGCATGGGCGATCCGATCCTTGTCCCGCAGGACGTGATCGACGTCCACCAGCGCGATCTGTCCGTGATGAGCGGGCAGGGCGGGGCGGGCCTGTTCGACTTCGAGGCGTGGAAGCGCCGCATCGACAAGATCGACGACAGCTGGCGCAGCTGAGCACCTAGGAAACACCTATGTCGCGCATGACCGTCAACGAGCGGCCGGTAGAGTTCGATCTCGATCCGCGCATGCCGCTGCTCTATGCGCTGCGCGAGGCGATGAACCTCACCGGCACCAAGGCGTGCGGGGGTGCAGGCGACGGCGAATGCGGCGGCGCGTGCATGGTGCTCGTCGACGGAGTGGCCTTGCGATCCTGCAAGATCACCCTGGCCGAGGCCGAGGGGCGGATCATCACCACGATCGAGGGGCTGAGCCGTGATCGTTCGCACCCGGTGCAACAGGCGATGGTGGCGCAAGCCGCGATCCAGTGCGGCTATTGCACTCCGGGCATCGTCATTGCGGCCGCCGCGCTGATCCAGCGCAACCCGGCCCCGACCCGTGCGGAGATTGAGGCGGCAATTCCCAATATCTGTCGCTGCGGGGTCTATCCGCGCCTGATCCGTGCGGTCGAACAGGCTGGGCGCGTGGCCCAGCGCCGCGAAAGCATCAGCGCCGCGCCCGCGCCCGGCATCAGCCCCGAGGACGCAGCACAGGCCGTGCCGGCCTTGCGGGTGGCGAAGCCGGAATAGGCTTCAGAACCGTCCGGTGATCGTGAGACGCGCATTGAGCGGCGGGGCCACGGTCAGCTCGTCGGCCGAGTGGGCGCTGGGGAAATACAGCGCGTCAAGCAGGTTCTCGACATTGATCTGGAAGCGCAGCTTGTCGTTGA
Source organism: Erythrobacter sp. (assembly GCA_046296035.1). GTDB lineage: Bacteria > Pseudomonadota > Alphaproteobacteria > Sphingomonadales > Sphingomonadaceae > Erythrobacter. Next base: position 30,554 of record JBKBLZ010000003.1, read on the forward strand.
GCGCATAGGACACCGCCATGTCGATCCGCGCATAGGCCGGCAGGCGCGCGGTGTTGCCGTTGTCGGCGAAGCTCTTGTCCTGCGCGGTCAGGCCCAGCCCGAAGCCGAGCTTGTCGGTAGGCTGGAGGTTGTTCCAGATCGAAACCGAGTGTTCGGGCAATTCGCGCAGGCGGCGCCCCGTGGGGCCGGCGGGGCTCTGCTGTTCGCCGTCGAGCCAGGAATAGCCCGCCGAGACGAACCACCAATCGGTGACCTGCCCCTGCAACTGTGCCTCGAACCCGTGGGTTCGGCTGTCGATCACGTCGAGCGTGCCGGGGTTGTTGTCGGCGACTTGCGGCGAGGACTGTTCGATCTGGAACGCGGCGGCCGTGAGCGCGAGGCCGGGGCGGATGTCCCACTTCACCCCCGCTTCGAGGTTGGAGAAGGTATCGGGATCGAGCGCGTCTTTGGGCGGATTGATGTCGGCGAACTGGTCACCCGATCGCGGCAGGAAGGTCTGTGAATAGCTGGTGTAGAGCGACAGGTTGTCGTGCGGCTTGACGATCAGGCCGAGGCGCGGGGAAATTGCCTCGTCCTTGCGGGTGCGAACCACGCCGGTGCGCTTATCGAGCACGGTGATCGCGAAGCTGTCGAACCGCGCGCCGAGCACCGCGCGCAGCCACTCGGTGATCTTGACCTCGTCCTGGATATAGGCCGAAACGACGGTGACATCGGCTTCGGTATCGTCGTTGAGCGCGGTGAAGGCAAAGCGGGTGGTGCGTCCGTCGGCCAGCGTGCCAACCCCGCCGCGCATGGGGAAGGGGCGGACCGCGCTGAAGAACTCGACATCGGCGCGCCGGCCATCGGCGACCGCGGTGTCGAACACCGCGTTGAAGCGGTCATTGTCGTTGCGGGTGTCGATATATTCGCCGCCGACGATCAGCGTGTGGCCGATTCCGCCGGTATCGAATTCGCCCACGATGTTGCCCGACAGGATCAGGTTCCGGCGCTGGTTGTTGTCGATGTAGCCGTCGATCGCCACCACATTGGTGGCCGGATTGTAGCCGACCGGGAAGTGGTTGGCATAGGTCTTGGCATAATCGCCATAAGCGGCAGTCAGGTTGGCCTTGAAGCTGTCCGAGAAGCTGTGTTGCAGCGTGCCGCGCAGCACGTGCGCCTTCAAGGTGGCGTAATTGTTGTCCGGGTCTCCGAAGGTGATGCGCTGCAAGGGGCGCACCGGATCGCCGCTGTCGTCGGTCGGGATGCCGCGATCAATGAAGCGCTCGTGATCGAGGTATTCGTAGGACAGATCGATGGTGGTGCGGCTGCCCGGTTCCAGCCGCAGCGTCGGGTTGATGCTGATCTGCTCTCCATCGAACAGGTCGCGGTGATTGTCGAGGTGCTCGTAGGCGGCGCTGATGCGCAGCGCCGCGCTGCTGCCGAGCGCGACATTGAGATCGCCCCAGATGTCATAGGCACCGATGCTGCCGGCAGACGCGCGCAAGCCCGCGAACGTCTCGCCCACCACGCCCTTCTTGGTCACGCGGTTGAGCACGCCGCCGGTGCCGCCGCGCCCGAACAGCAGCGCGTTGGGGCCGCGCAGGATCTCGACCTGTTCGAGATTGTAGAGCCCGCGGTAATATTCGACGTCGTCACGCACGCCGTCGACGAAGAAATCGGCGGTCGAGCGCACGCCGCGGAACACCACGGCATCGCGGTGGCCTTCGCCCTGCGAATTGGTGACGCCGGGGGTGTAGAGCACGATATCGGCGATCGAATCAAAGCCCTGCCTTATGATCTGGTCGGCGGAGGTGATGCTCAGCGATTGCGGCACGTCGATGATTCGAGTGGGTGTTTTGGTGGCGTTGATCCGGTTCGCATAGAGCACATCGCCGGTGACGATGATGTTGGGGCCTTCCGCCCCTGCGGCATCCGCGTCGGCGGCTGCGGCGGTGTTGGCCGGGGCAGCGGTTTCGGCAAGCGCGGGGAAGGCGATGGCGGCGCAACCGATCATCAGAATTGTGCGAGCATAAGGCAGAATCATCAGAGACCTTTCCAATCTGCTTATTCGCTATTGCAAATCACTCGCATATACAACACCTGATTCTGGTGAAATTGATAATCATCGGGCGGTAGCTTTTGTGTTTCACATCCCCTAGCTCACCCCGCGAGCGGCAGCAGCAGGAGCGCTAGCGATGAAGGCGACGATCTGGCACAACCCGGCTTGCGGCACGTCAAGGAAAACGCTGGCGATTCTCCAAAGCCTGAGCGGGATTGACCTGACGGTGATCGAATATCTCAAGACCCCGCCGGATGCGGACAAGCTCGCGCAGCTCTACCGCGATGCCGGGCTCACGCCCCAGCAAGGCCTGCGCCTGCGCGGCACCGATGCCGCAGAACGGGGCCTTACCGACGCCGACGATGCCGCGGTGCTCGCCGCGATGGTGGCCGATCCCAAGCTGATCGAACGCCCGCTGGTCGAGACCGAGAAGGGCGTGCGCCTGTGCCGGCCGCAGGACAAGGTGCTCGAAATTCTCTAGCCTATGGCGCTGAGATCGGTCGCGTCAGCGACCGCGAGTGCACAGCGCGAGCCGCAGGTGCTCAAGCCCGCAGGGCTTGAAACAGCGCCGCGGACGGGGGCGCGAAGGCGCCCCCGCAATCAAGACCGCGTAAGCTCCCGATCCGCCTGCAATCTGAACCACCCATGCGCCAGCACGATGCCGCACAGGGTGACGATAAGGCCAAAGCCCAGCCAGTCCGAATGGCCGTAAAGCCACACGCCCAGCGCCGGGGCATAGATGTAGCTGGCGCCGGCCAACGAGGCGACGATGCCGCTCGCCTGACCCTGCTCGGCGCGCGTGACCGCCAGCGAGGTGCCAGCGGTGGTTCCCGGGCGGAACAGCCCGAAGCCCAGCGAGGCGATGGCATAGCCCAGCGCGATCAGGTGCAGATCGTCCGCCACCGCCAGCACCGCCGTGCCCAGCGCTGCGGTGGCGATGCCCCACAATGTCGCCGCGCGCGGGCCGAGATCGAAGCGCGGAATCAGGCCCCACTGCGCCAGCAGCGTCGCGATTGCCCCGCTCATCAACACCAGTCCCACCGGCCCGGCCCCCTCCGCCGGCGTGTCGCGCAGGCCCAGCCGGTCGAGCACCAGAAAGCCCGAAATCCCCAGCACCATCGCCTGCGCATGGCCGCCGAACAGGCCGGCGAACACCCACGGCCTGAGGCGCGGATCGCGCCACGACAGGCGTGGCGGCTCGCCAACGGGGTCTGTTGCCTCCTCGCTCTCGCTTGTCTCCTGCGGGTCGAGCGGCGCGCCCGATCCGCTCGACGAATAGGCCACCGCCTGCCCGCGCGCGGCGAATTGCGGCTCGTCGTCGGGCAGGCGCAGGCGCAGCAGAACCAGCGCGATGACGCCGATTGCGGCAAAGCACAGGAACGGCCCCGTCAGCCCGATCCCGAGGAACGGCAGCACCATCAGCGGGGCCAGCGCCGGGCCGATCACCGTGCCAAGCCCAAAACTCGATGCGATCAGCGAGAGCGCCTGCGTGCGGGTTGCGCGGGGTGTGCGCGCGGCGACATAGGCCTGCACCGCAGGCGGCGCGGCGCTGCCGAACCCGCCATAAAGGCTGCGCGCGGCGGCAAAGGCGATCAGCGTCCAGAAGGCACTCATCCACCCCGCCAGCCCCGCCCACAGCGCCGCGCCGCAGAGCATGAAGGAGGTGATGAAGCCGGCCAGCCCCACCGCCATCATCGCCTTGCGTCCGCGCCGGTCCGAACGCCGCGCCCACAGCGGTGCGCACACCACCCACAGCAGCGCTGACCAGCTGTAGGCCAGGCTGATCCATACATCGTCGACGGCAAGCGCGGTGCCGATCGAGGGCATCACCGATTGCATCGCGGTGTTGCCCGCCGCGGTCACCAGCATCACCATGAACAGCAGCGCCATGCGCGCCGGCGGGATCGCGCTGGCCGCGGGAACCTTTGCGGCGGGGTTCAGGGGTGGATCGGGCTCGGCCATGGGCGCGGGCGCTCGCGGCCTATGCAAAGGTTTCGGCGATGCGTCCGGGCGTGGCTCCGGAAAGCTGGCGATGGATCGCGGCCAGCACGACGAGGAAGATCACCGTAATGATCGCGGTGACCAGCGCGCTCACCCCGGCAATGCCGATGCGCGCCACCTCGCCGCCTGCTGCCGAAAGGATCAGCGTCAGAACGCCCTGCACCAGCGCGCCGATGATCACGATCACCACGAACAGCAGCACAAGGAAGGCAAAGATGCGCAAGCTGTTGCCCTTGGTCAGCCGCCACGAGCGAGCGATGGCGGCAATCGGATTGCGTTCTTCGTCGATGGCGATCACCGGCGCTATGAGCGAGAACTTGATCGCAGCATAGGCGATCGCGACGATCAACAGCATTGCCACCAGCGCTGCCACGGGAGGCGGGGCGAAGGCGGCGACCACGCTGAACGGCAAGCCCAGCGCCAGGCCCGCGGCCAGCGCACTGAGGAGTTGCGCGGCGACATAGCTCGGGATGCTCCGGATCCCCTTGCCCAGCGCCTCGCCCACGGTCGGACGGCCGCGATCGGACAGCAGTGCGAGCAGGCTCATCGAACCGATGAAGCCGGCGATGCTCACCGCCAGCAGCACCGGCCAGTTATCGGCATAAATGGTGCTGATCTGGACCATCGCCTGTTCCATCGCGACCTGCGGATCGCCGCTCTGGCGCTGGCCGCCGGCCGGGATCGTTGCAGCGGTCTCGGGCAGGAACAGCTCCGCCGCGAACGAGGGCAGGAAGAAGAACAGCCCGGCCAGCGCCGAGACCGTGTCCTTGTTGGCGCCGATCAGCGCTGTCGCCTGGGTCCAGGCCTTGCCCATGTCGAGCTTCGCGTGTGCCATGTCTGTCCGATCCTGCGCGCAGCGATGCGAAGTGCAATCGCCTCTTGATATGCGCGCTCAATGCCCCCACCGGGGCGGCATGGCAAGCACTGCACCCGAAACCCTGATACCGCCGCTTCCTGAATGGCGGCGCGAAACCGCCCCGGTGCCTTACGTCAAGGCGCTGGCGCAGATGGAGGCGCGCAATCAGGCGGTGGCGGCAGGCGAGGCGGCGGAGCTGATCTGGCTGCTCGAACATCCGCCAGTCTATACTGCCGGCACCAGCGCGGATCCGGCCGAACTGGTCGATCCGCGCTTCGAGGTGGTCGAGGCCGGGCGCGGCGGGCGCTATACCTATCACGGCCCCGGCCAGCGCATCGGCTATCTGGTGCTCGACCTGGGCCAGCGCGGCAAGGACGTGCGCTGCTTCGTCCATGCGATCGAGGGCTGGGTGATCGCCACGCTGGCGCGGTTCGGGGTCGAAAGCTGGCGGGCGGAAGGGCGCGTAGGCATCTGGACCCGCGACATCGACGGCCGCGAAGCCAAGATCGGCGCGATCGGCGTGCGGGTGCGGCGCTGGGTGACGATGCACGGCTTTTCGGTCAATCTCGATCCCGACCTTGCCCATTTCGGCGGGATCGTGCCTTGCGGCATTTCCGAATACGGCGTCACCAGCATGGCGAAACTCGGCCTTACGGTTTCGGCAGAGGAATGGGACGCAGCGCTGCGCGCGACGTGCGAGGATTTCCTTGACGCATTGGACGCGGCGGCGAAAAAAGCGTACCGATGAACCGCGCCGTTCCTCTTGTCGCCCTGATGCTGCTCTGTGCTGCCTGCACCGAAGCGGCCGCCCCCACTGCCGAGCGCGGCGGCGAGGCCGCAGGCGAAGTGCTTGGCGGCTCGATCTCGGATGCGATGATCCCGCTGGAGCAGCTTGATTCGCAGGCCCCGCTGGCGCCGCGGCAGGGACCGGCTCCGGCTGATCTTGATGCCGAGCAGCCGCTGGTCACCCCGTTTGAAGGGGTGGAGGAGGGCCAGGACGCAGCCCCGCCAACCGCCCCGGGCAATGCCACTCCCCAAGCTGCACCGCCGGCCGAAGCGGTGCAATAGGTCGCCGCTCGTTTCCGGTGCGCGGGGCTATTGTCCCTGAGCCGGCAGCAAGGCGGCCAGTTGCGCAGGGGTCAGAAGGCGCTCGCTTACCGGATAGGCATAGCCTGCCAGCATCGGACTGACCGCGATCGCCTTGCGATAGACGATACTTTCATCATCCATCTGTTCGGGCGCGGGGGCGGCGGTGTTGAAGTCGAAGCTCACCCCCGGCAGCGAAGGGATATCCATGCCGCGCGACTTGGCCAGCATCTGCATCACCGGCGAGGCGCTGGCGGCCATGTCGGTGGTGAAGCCGACCTTGTAGGCGTTGTAGCTGCCGATCTCGCTCAGCTGCCAGCGCGCATCGGCGGGCTGATCGGGGAAGTTGACATTGAGCGCGAGGCCAGGCGGCAGCATCGGCCCCGTGCCGGCCCGCGCATCCAGATGGGCAATCAGTTCGAGCGCGCGTTGCGCAACCGCATCCGACAGGGGATTGTCGAGGTTTGCCGCCGCGCTGTTCGCCCCGCCACTCAGCGCGATCGCGGGGATCCCCATGACAGCGGCATATTGGGCCGCACTGACCGTGCCCGAGGCAAGAATGATCGCGCCGACATTCTGCCCCTCGTTGGGGCCGGACAGCACCAGATCGGGCGCCTTGCCCCAGCGCGCCTTGGCGACCACATCCAGCCCGTGCAGCAGCGCCGTCACCGGGGTGGCATCGACATAGTGGAAATCGCCCGCCGGCAGGCCCGCGCGGGTCATCGGCCCGGCACCCGGATCGCCCGGTTTGGCCGCATCATTGCGGCAGGCCTGCGTGAGCGGCGCGAGCGGGCGGGCGATGCCCAGCCCCGTGCCCTGGCCGCTCTGGTCGGTGCAGGGCACCGACACCACGACATCGTGCCCCGCCGCCTTGAGCGCCTCGTAGAGTGCGACGACATTGCTGGTCAGGCCATCGTCGTTGGTAATGACGATGTTGCGCGCGGAGAGTGCCGCCGGGACGAACCCGAGCGCAATCGAGACGACAAGAGCGGCGAGGTGGCGGCGCATGATGGTTCCCCTTCAGGCTGTCAGAAATTGAAGCGTACGCCGAACAGATAGCGCTCGCCAATGCGTTCGACCTCGGAAGGGGTCGCCGGGGTGTCCTCATAGGCAACATAGGTCTCGTTGGTGAGATTGGCGAGATCCGCGAACAGGGTGATGTTCGGTGTCAGCGCATAGCGGGCGGTCACGTCGAGATTCTCGAACCCTCGCCGGAACTCGCCCGCGCCCAGTCCGCCGATGGTGTCGAGGAAATCGGTGCGCTTCTGATAGGCCACCCGCAGGCTCAGTCCGGCATATTCGTAGAACACCGAGGCATTCATCACCGTGTCCGACAGACCCTGGAAGGCGAGTTTCTGCAGCTGACCTGTCGCGTCGCGCGCCTCGAAGTCGCCGCCCAGCAGCGTGACGTTGCCCTGCACTCCGAGGCCGGCCAGCGCGCCGGGCAGGAAATCGAACTGCGTTTCGATATTGAACTCGACCCCGTAGAGCTTGCCAGTCTCGCCGTTGAAGGTCGATCCCAGCAGGTAATCCGAACGGTCGATCCCGCCGCTGTCGTAGAGATCCGATCCGACCCGTTGCCGGCTCTGGTAGAGCACATCCTCGACCCAGCGGTGGAAGCCGCTAATCGAGGCGATACCGTTGCTGGCAAAATAGTATTCGATTGTTGCATCCAGACCCCAGGTGTATTCCGGGGTGAGGAAGGGATTGCCGCCATTGATGGTTGCGGCGGTGTCGCTGATCGAGGCGCCGACGCGGATCGCGGCATAGGCCGGGCGCGAAACCCCGCGCTGCCCGCCGATGCGCAGCACGACATTGTCGCTCGCCTGGTAGCGGACATTCACGCTCGGGAAGAGGTCGAAGAAGTCCTGCGATACGGACAGCTGGTTGGGCACGGCGCCGATCAGCACCGTTCCCGCATTGTCGATCTCGTATTGCTCGGCGCGCACGCCCGCGACCAGTTGCAACGGCCCGGCATCCCACTGCGCCATGACATAGCCGGCATAGATGCGTTCTTCCTGATCGTAGAAAGAGGTTCGCAGGACGAAATTGTTGGCATTGATCCCGGCGCGGCCCAGCGCTTCCTGAAGCGAACGGTTCATCGCCCGCGTATCGAAATAGTTGATCTCGACGCCGAGCGGGAACCGGGTATCCCACGGCCGGTCGGTGGCAAAATCATTGGGGTTGAACCCGGTCGCCGCCAGCGGCACCACCCCGCCTACCCCGATGTTGTTGCCGGAGATCTCGCGCGAGGTGCCATAGATCCCGGCGCTGATCTTGAGTTCGTCCAGCTGCTTCCACGCATCGAGCCGGCCTGACCACGCCTTGGATGTCACCCCCTGGATGATCGGGATCAATATGGTGCGCGGCAGGCTCTGTTCGGTGATCGGGATTGCCGTCAATTCGGCCCCGCGCGAAAACACGCCGCCGGTGCTCACCGTGCGGAACAGCCGGACGATGGGGAACCGCGGATCGGCGCTGCGATCATAATCGACGCTGATCGAGCGGATCGAAGACTGGATCAGCGGCAGATCGGTGGTGTTTTCGGTGCGGGTGTAGCCGACGATGCCCTTGATGCCGCCCTTGGGCGTATCATAATCGAACCCGGCTGATCCGATATAGTTCTGGTTGAGATAGCGTCCGTCGTTGTAATTGGTGGTGATCGAGACGTTATCGAGGCTGCCTGTCAGTAGCCCGCGGGTGCCGCGTGCGGCGGCTTCGCCGATTTCGATTTCATAGGCGTGGCGTTCCTCGCGGTCACGGAACTCGGTGAAGATGCCGTTGACGAACAGCTTCAGATCATCGCTGGCGCGCACTTCGAAGGCGCCGAACAGGCCATTGTTTTCGCGGGTGAGTTCGTAATTGCGGATGTCGATATCGATCGGGATGCCATTGGCATCGTAGCCCGCCTCGCGATTGTCGGTGACCTGCTCGCGTCGGTAGTGCGAACCGCCGATGACAAGCCCGATGCGATCATTGGTCCAGGCGAGGCGCAGCGAGCCCTGGCGCTGCGGCCCCTCGCCAAGGCCCATCAGGCCATAAGCGGCATCGCCGGTCACGCTGAAACCGGCCTTGCCATCGTCCAGCGGCGAGAAGGTCTGCAAATCGACCAGCGCGGTGATGGCTTCGGCGGTGATGTCGGGCGTGAGCGATTTGTTCACCACCAGCTGCTGAAGCAGCACCGCGGGCACCGCGTCGAAGCGAAACGCCCGTTCGCCGCCACCTTCGTCGGTGCCGGTCTGCGGCAGGCCATCGATGCTGACCGAGGTCCAGCGGTTGGGCGCGCCGCGCACCTGGATGTAGCGTGCCTGGCCCTGATCGAGTTGCACCGCAACCCCTGGCAGGCGAGCGAGCGCGGCGGCGATATTCTCGTCCGGGAAACGCCCGACTGAGTCAGCCGTCGCAACATCGGTGACATTGAGCGCGGCACGCTTGGCCTCGGTCGCATTTTCCAGCGAGCCGCGGATCGAGCCGGTAACGACGATGACATTGCCGGCATCTTCATCGCCAGCCGCGGCGGTCCCGTCCGCAACGCTGTCCTGCGCCGCGACCGGCACGGCCAGGAGTAGCGTTCCAAGCGCACCGCTACCCAGCATGGCGGCCCGGAAAGAATTGGTGACTTGCGACATTGACGATACCCCTATTGCCACGATTCGCTGATGGATTAGAACGAATGTAAGTAATCCGGGTGACAGCGAAACCGTGGGCCTTCCGGAGCCGTGAAGCGCGAGGTTTTTCTTGGTGGGCAATGCTGGTCAGATCGCAAAAACATCACAATACGGCCAGAAAAGTGTCCTTAATTCGACACAAAATCGGCTCGTTGATGCCTTGATGGAAATTTGGTGCACCGCGCCTGCCGAGGCGATTTCGGTTCGGCTTGTCGCTCGCAAAGCCGCCGCTGCAACGTCGTCAATCCATTATCATTTCGGTGCTTTAGAACGTTTGTATAAGGCCGCCACGCAGGCCGCCCTCGATGAGGGACGAGCATGGATGGAGGCGCAACTGGCGCAACTTGGCCCCTTGGCCGGGCAAGCGCTTCCGGCAACTGTGCAGGCCTCGCTGATAGCCTCGGCGATCGCCGACTGGACGTTTGGGCAGCGGCACCTGGCGATGGCCTGGCGCTATGCCCCCGATGCTGCGTGGCAGGCTGCGCTGGACGGTTTCTGGAGCCGCTTCGCGGCCGAACTTGGTCTTGGCGATCACGCGGATGCGCTTGCCTGCTTTGCCACCGGAGAAGCCGCACGCCACCTGCTGGTGTGGCATCCGCCGCTGGATCGTGCCTTGCTTGAGGAAACCGTCGCCAGCCTGATCCTGTGGCTGCGCGAGCGGCGCTTCGGCGACGACAGCGCGCGGCTGGCCTATCGTGTACTGGCCCGGCGCAGCTATGATCTGCCTGTTGTGCAGGTCGCAGGGGCAGACCGGGTCATCGTCGAGGCAGCCGCCGGATTGCTGGCCGAGCAGGGCCATGCCGGGGTGACCTTCCGCGCCGTGGCGAAGCGGGCCGGAGTGACGCTGGGCAAGGTCATTCAGGTCTTCGGGACCAAGAGCGCACTGCTCCACACCGCCCTGCACCGGCTCTACGAGCGCGAGGCGATGGGCGGGAATCCCGGGCAACTGCTGACCCGCAAATTTACCCCGCAAGCGATGGTTGATCGGTTGCTGAAGGCGGTTATCGGCGGGCACCAGCCGGTGCTCGCCGCCTATGACGAAATCGAACGCGCGATCTATAATGGCCGCGATTATGCGCCTTTGCGCGGGCTGGTGCGCGTCATGGATGATCCCAGCGGAGCCTGGGCCCTGGAGCAGATGCTGGGCGGGATATCGCCGCCGGCATCGCTTGTCGCGGTGTTTTCCGCGATCGTCCGGGGAATCGGCTATCGCGCGGTTCATGGCACGCTGGATGAAGGCGCCCTGCAATCCGGGGCGCGGCTGGCTGTTCGGCCCTTTGTGCTGTGACCGGCAGCGCCCGCTGCGGGCACTGCCGGGGGGCAAGTCCTACTCTGCCGCCTGCGCCCGTTCCTCGGCCAGCGTCGGGTAGTCGACATAGCCTTGCGGGATCGGGAAGTACCAGCTCTTGGGAACGTCCTTGTTGGGGTTCCAGTGGGCTCCGGCCGCGATGCGCTTTTCCAGATCGGGGTTGGAGATATAGGGGCGGCCAAAGCTCACCGCGTCGCACTTGCCGCTGGTCACATCAGCCTCGGCAGCTTCTGCGGTGTAGTCCGAATTGAGGATCAGCTTGCCGGTGTAGATCTGGCGGATCAGCGGGCTCTGCTTGGGCACGTCGGTCTGGCCGAAGGTGCCCTCCGGCCCCGGCTCGCGCAGTTCGACAAAGGCAAGGCCCAGTTCCTCGCACACCCTGGCGGCCGCGCCAAAGGTTGCGGGCGGGTTGCTGTCATCGGTGCCTTGCGAATCGCCATTGGGCGACAGGCGGATGCCGACCCGGTCCGCGCCCCACACGTCGATTAGCGCTTCCAATGCTTCGCGCATGAAGCGGGTGCGGTTTTCGGGGCTGCCGCCATATTCATCGGTGCGCAGGTTGGTCTTGTCGCGCAGGAACTGGTCGACAAGGTAGCCGTTCGCTCCGTGCAGCTGCACCCCGTCAAAGCCCGCCTTCTTGGCGTTCTCGGCGGCGCGGCGGTAATCGCCGATGGTGCGCGTGATGTCCTCGTGGGTCATTTCGCGCGCGATGGCATAGGGGGCCTTGCCGGCCGGGGTGTGGGCCTCGCCCGGGGCCTGCGTGGCGCTGGCCGAGAAGGGCGGCTGGCCATCGAGGAAATAGGGGTGGACGATGCGGCCCATGTGCCACAGCTGCATCACGATCAGGCCGCCTTCCTCGTGCACTGCCCTGGTGGTGGCTTTCCACGCTTCGGTCTGTTCATCGCTCCAGATGCCGGGGGCAGACGGCCAGCCCAATCCTTCGCGGCTGATGCCGGTTGCCTCGGTCAGGATCATCCCTGCCCCGGCGCGCTGGCGATAATAGAGCGCCATCAACTCGTTGGGCACGAACATCGGATCGGCGGCGCGGCCGCGGGTGAGCGGGGCCATGAAGATGCGGTTCTTGGCGTGCAGCGCGCCCATGGCGAGCGGCTGGAACAGGGCTTCGTGCATGTGTGGGTAATCCTCTTGGACCGGTTGCGATTGGCTATCCACTTGGCGCGGTCGGGGCTAGGGCGCAAGCATGGAAAATGAGGGGCGCCCCCAAGCAGAACTTGCCGGCGAACCGGCACGCCCGGCGGCGTGGCTGCTGCTGCTCGCGCTGCTGGGCGGGAACGTGGCGCTGGCGATCGGGCCGTGGTTCGTGCGGGTGGCGGACACCGGCCCGGTCGCCGCCGGGTTCTGGCGGCTGATGCTGGCGCTGCCGTTCCTGGTGGTGCTGGCCAAGGTGAACGGCCAGCGGCTGACGGGGATGCCTGTGACAACGCTGGCGCTGGTGGCGCTGGGCGCGGTCACCTTCGCGCTCGATCTGGCCAGCTGGCACATCGGCATCGGCATGACCCGGCTCGGCAATGCCACGCTGTTCGGCAATGCGGGGTCGATCGTGCTGCTGTTCTGGGGTTTCATCGTCCACCGGGTGCTGCCCAGGCGGCTGGAGTGGCTGGCGATCATCTTCGCGCTCTCGGGCGCGGCGATCCTGATGGGGCGCAGCCTCGAGATTTCCAACGCAACCCTGATCGGTGACCTGTTCGCCGTCGCCGCGGGGCTGCTCTATGCGGTCTATCTGCTCACGCTTCAGGGCGCGCGCGGCCAGTTCGGTTCGTGGAGCCTGCTGGTCTGGGTGAGCCTGTTCGGCGCACCGGTGCTGCTGGTGCTTGCCTTGGCGCTGGGCGAGCCGGTGTGGCCGCAAGACTGGGGGCCGATCATCGGCCTGTTCATTCTCAGCCAGCTGGTGGGACAGGGGCTGATGGTGTTTGCGCTGAAATATTTCCCGCCGCTGGTGGTGGGCCTGGCGCTGCTGACCCAGCCCGTGGTTGCCTCGATCTATGGCTGGCTGGCGTTCGGCGAGGTGCTGTCGGGGATGGATATTGTCGGGATGCTGCTGGTCGGCGCGGCGCTGGCGGTGAGCCGGGCGAGGGCTTGATCGTCACCCCCAGCGCAGGCTGGGGGCATAGGGCGGCCACAGATCAATCCCCGCTGAACGGCACCTTGCCCAGATCGCCGAGGCCCACGGTGCCGCTCGCCATCTCCAGCATCCGGTCGAGGCTGCGTTTGGCCTTGAGGCGGATGCCTTCCTCGATTTCGATCTGCGGCGAGAGATCGCGCAGGGCGACGTAGAGCTTTTCCATCGTGTTCAGCGCCATGTAGGGGCAGATGTTGCACGAGCAGTTGCCGTCTGCGCCGGGCGCACCGATGAAGGTCTTGTTCGGCAGGGCTTTCTGCATCTGGTGGATGATGTGCGGCTCGGTCGCCACGATCAGGGTATCGCCTTCAAACCCCTGCGCGAATTTCAGGATGCCGCTGGTCGAGCCGACATAGTCGGCGTGGTCGATGATCGTCGGCGGGCATTCCGGGTGCGCGGCGACGGGCGCGCCGGGGTGCTGCTCTTTCAGCTTGAGCAGTTCGGTCTCGCTGAAAGCCTCGTGGACGATGCACACGCCGGGCCACAGCAGCATCTCGCGATTGAACTTGCGGCTGAGGTAGCCGCCAAGGTGCCGGTCGGGGCCAAAGATGATCTTCTGCTCCTTGGGGATCTGGGCGAGGATCGTCTCGGCGCTCGACGAGGTGACGATGATGTCGGAAAGCGCCTTCACCGCGGTCGAACAATTGATGTAGGTCAGCGCGATGTGATCGGGGTGGGCTTCGCGAAAGGCGCGGAATTTTTCGGGCGGGCAAGAGTCTTCTAGGCTGCACCCGGCGTCCATGTCCGGCAGGATCACGGTTTTCTGGGGGCTGAGGATCTTGGCGGTATCAGCCATGAATTTGACCCCGCAAAAGGCGATCACGTCGGCATCGGTCGCCGCCGCCTTGCGCGAGAGTTCGAGGCTGTCGCCCACGAAGTCGGCAATGTCCTGAATGTCGGCCGTCTGGTAGTAATGCGCGAGGATCACCGCATTGCGCTCCTTGCGCAGGCGGTCGATCTCGGCGAGCAGATCGGCGCCGGTGGGGACTTTGGTGACAAGGCTCATGGGTCAATCCCGCTGTTGAATAGGCCCTGCGGGATATAGGCGCGCTCCCGCGATTTTCGAGCGAAAAGCGCTCTACATCGCAAAGCCGGGCGGCAGGAACGCCGCCATCGGCCGCGCCGCTCCCGGTGTTCCGGCGATCACCCACTCGGTGATGGCATGGCCCAGCGGCGACCAGGCCAGCGCCATCGATGCGGCGAACACCCCGACATCGATCCCCACGCCCCACCACCAGGCCGGATGCACTCGGCCATCGCGGCGCCAGTCGGCGATCATCCCGATCAGCGGGAAGATCAGGGTCAGCAGATTGGCGATCGGCCAAGCATAGGGGATGAACAGCGGCATCGGCAGCAGCCGTCCGAGGCCCGGGCCGGTCAGGATGCTCATCGCCACCAGCATCAGCCGCCGGTGCCAGCCGCTATGGCGGCGCACCCGCAGCGACCACAGCGCAAGGCCGCCGAAGGTCAGCAACCCGGCGAGATTGCTGACGAAGAATTCGTTCTGCGCGAAGAAGAACGGCCCGCCGGTGGTGCGGGCCGAGACGATGATGATCATCGTCCCCGCCGCCACCATCGCCGGAATCCAGATATAGGCGAGCCGGCCCAGCTGCCGGTGCAATGCGATGTTGCCGCCCGCGATGGTAAGCGCCTGCGCGACATAGAGCCCGAGCCAGCCCATGAAGATCATCCCGTGGACATGGAACGGCAAGGGCGCGGCAAAGCTCGATCGGCCCATCGCCAGATTGAACGAGAAGCCCGCCACGATCACCAGCGCCATGACCAGCGCCATGATCATGAAGAAGCGCGTTCCCCTCGGCTGGGCTGCGCGCTGTGCCAATGTTGCCATCATGACTGCCTCCCTCGCTCCGTCCCGCGAAGCAGCCTCCTACGTCAGGGGCGATTGTGCAAGCGGCACTTTTCCGACCGACCGGTTACACGGCCCGCCAGACGGCAAGACTATCGCTGCCCTCGCGCGCTGCGGCCCCGCGCTTTTCGAGGTCGATGAGATGCGCGGTGACGCTCATTTCGGCGGCCCCGACCAGACGCGGGTCGAGGCCCTTGTACATTGCGGGAATGAAGGCGCTGACAGGCCGCGCCGCTTCGCCCAGCAGGCGCAGGATCTGCGCCTCGCGCTGGCGGCGGTGGCCGATCATGCCGCGCACCAGCTGGCGGGGCCTTTCGATCGCCGCGCCGTGGGCCGAATGGTAACGCACATCGTCGCGCGCCAGCAGCTTTTCAAGGCTCGCCATATAATCGCCCATGTCGCCATCGGGCGGGATAACGACGCTGGTTGACCAGCCCATCACGTGATCGCCGGTGAACAGCGCAGCCGACTCCTCCAGCGCGAAGCAAAGGTGGTTCGAGGTGTGGCCCGGCGTGGCGATAGCGGTGAGCGTCCAGCCGGTGCCGCGCATCCCTTCGCCATCTTCGAGCACCCGGTCGGGCGCGTAGGTGGGGTCGAAAGCCTCGTCCGAACGTGGCAGGTCGCAGGACAGCACCAGCGGCGCGCAGCCGACGATCGGCGCGCCGGTGATGGCGGCGAGCGGCGCCGCGGCGGGGGAGTGGTCGCGGTGGGTGTGGGTGCACATGATCGCCATGATGCGCCGCCCGGCAACGGCGGCGATGATCGCGTCGATATGCTCAGCCTCGTTCGGGCCGGGATCGATTACCGCGCAATCCGGCCCGCGCGCTTCGCCCACCACGTAGGTCTGGGTGCCGGTGAAGGTGTAGGGCGAGGGATTGGGGGCGAGCACGCGCTTGACCAGCGGCTCGACATCTTCGGCAAGGCCGGTGGGCCAGGGTTGGGGAGGGATCGTGACCATGGCCTTGCATATGAAGTCTCGCGTGGCAGAAGTCACGCAAGAGAGAGGTAAGGCATGGCAGACTATATTCTTGTGCTCGACGAAGGCACCACGTCTACCCGCGCGATGCTGTTCGCCAGCGACGGCGTGCTGATCGCCAGCGCGCAGGCCCCGCTGACCCAGCACTATCCGCAGGCCGGCTGGGTCGAGCATGATCCGCGCGAGATCTGGGACAAGTCGCTGGCCTGCGCGCGGGAGGTGCTTCCCAAGGCGGGCGGGGCGGCGGCGGTGGCCTGCATCGGCATCACCAACCAGCGCGAGACCGTGGTGGCATGGGACCGCCATACCGGCGAGCCGCTGACGGGCGCGATCGTGTGGCAGGATCGCCGCACCGAACCGCTGTGCGCGGCCCTGCGCGCAGGCGGACACGAGGCCGCGGTGCAGCAGCGCACCGGCCTGCTGCTCGATCCCTATTTTTCGGGCACCAAAATGCGCTGGATGCTCGACAACGTTCCGCAAGTGAACGCGGCGGCCGAAAACGGCACGCTGGCGCTTGGCACGGTGGAAAGCTGGCTGGTTTTCAAGCTTACCGGCGGGGCGGCGCATATCTCGGATGCCAGCAATGCCAGCCGCACGCTGCTGATGGGGCTTGAGGATCCGCAGTTCGATGAAAGCCTGTGCAACCTTGTCGGCGTGCCGCTGGCGGCGCTCCCGGGCGTCACCGATATGGCCGGGCCGCTGGCGATGACCGATCCGGCGCTGTTCGGGCGCGCGATCCCGATTACCGGGCTGGCCGGCGACCAGCAGGCCGCGACCATCGGGCAGGGCTGCCTTACGCCGGGGCAGACCAAGGCGACCTACGGCACCGGCGCCTTCGTGCTGACCTGTCAGGGACGCACGATCCCGCGTTCGTCGCACCGCCTGCTCGGCACGGTGTTGACCCAGCTTGATGGCCAGCGCACCTATGCCATCGAAGGCTCGGTGTTCGTCGCGGGGAGCCTGGTGCAGTGGCTGCGGGATTCGCTCGGGATCGTCGCCGTGGCCGAAGAGACCGAGGCGCTCGCGCGTTCGATCCCGGATAGCGGCGGGGTGGTGATCGTGCCGGCTCTGTCGGGTCTCGGCGCGCCGCATTGGCAGGCCGATGCGCGCGGGGTGATCGCAGGATTGAGCTTCGCCAGCGGCAAGGCGCATCTGGCGCGCGCGGCGCTGGAGGCGATGGCCCACCAGACCCACGATCTCGCCACCGCCTTCGCCGCCGACGGTGCGGCGTGGCAGACGCTCCGGATCGACGGCGGGATGTCGGCCAACAACTGGATGGCGCAGGACCTTGCCGACATGCTGGGCGTGCCGGTCGAGCGGCCCGCGTTTGTCGAGACCACTGCGCTCGGGGCAGCAATGCTGGCGGCGACGGGGGCGGGGCTTTACCCGACGCTGGACGATGCGGCGGCAGCGATGCGCGGGGAACTGGCGCGGTTCGATCCGGCCATGCCCGCCGGTGTGCGCGAGGAACGGCTGGGGCGCTGGCGCAAAGCCTTGGCGGCGGCGTGATCGCCGGCCAAATCCTCCGCCATCCCCGCGGCACAGGAAGGGACTGGTGAGCCTAACCCAGCTTGCCGAACTCGCGCCCGATGCGTTCCTGGAAGGCGCGCGCGGGGGAGGCCATTTTGAAATGCTGGCGCCATGCCTCGTCCAATCGGGCGATGCGCTGGTGCAGGCGTTCGGTTTCGGCGATCAGCGCGCGGGTTTCCGGTTCGAGCAGCGCGAGCTGCCTGGCATCCGACCCGCGATCAGGCGGCAGCGTGCCGTGCAGCCGCACCGCGCTTTCCGACAGCTCGCCCGAGAACAGTGCGCGCTGGTTGAGCAGCCACGCCAGCACGTGCATCATGCGGGTGGTGGTCTTGAGGCCTTCGGTCGAAAATGCGAGGCGCACAAAGGCATCCTCGCCGATCGTCGGCTCGCGCGTGCCGGCGGCGAACACCGCGCGCACTTCGTCCGCCAGCACCAGCGCCTCGGTGTACAGTGCCTCGATGATCGGGCGGGAAAGATTGGTGGTCCGGGCCATGTTGGCTGCCTACGCCCCAAGCGCCCGCCCCGCTACCGGCGCATGGTTACTTTCCAAGCAATTTTTGAACTTTGTCCCGGCCGGGAACAGTTTTTGTGTGGGGCCAGCTGTCGGTCGCGCAGACCTTCCGCTTCAGCGCGATCACAACAAGCTACGCAATGATATCGGGCAGCAGCGTGTCCTCGATGATCGCGATCTGATCCTTCAGGCGCAGCTTGCGCTTCTTCAGGCGCGCGATCTGGAGCTGGTCGGCAAAGGCGTTTTGGCGTGCGGCTTCGGTCAGGGCGGCAATCGCGGCATCGAGGTCGCGATGCTCGGTCCTGAGCAATTCGAGCTTTTTGCGCAGCTCCTGCTCGGTCATGCCTGCCTGTTTTCCTCTATCGTGCCATCGCCGACCGTGGCCGCGCCCCGCAGACCCGCTACGCGTTTGCGCGCGATTCGATAAGATGCCTGTGCGCATTTTTTGCGCCATGCCCATGGGCGAAACGTCTGGCGGCGCTTGGGGCAGGGTCGGTTGGTCGCAGGCCGGTTGGGATGGGCCGATTTACGATGCAGTAGGGCTTTGCATCGCACACTGGTTGTGGTTTCAATGGTGCTTGCGGCTCGGCCGTATCCGGTTCGAGTCGCCGTCACGGGGGCAGCCCCCCGCGCAGACAGGAGAACTCGTATGGCTTCGACCGCAGTGTCTTCCCACCTCCACGCCCTTCAGGCCAGGCATGCCGAACTCGATCAGCGGCTGCGCGCCGAAATGGCCCGGCCCGTGCCCGACACTGCGACGATCCAGGCGCTCAAGAAGCAGAAGCTGCGATTGAAGGAAGAAATCGCCGGCTATTGATACGCGCGCGGCAGTTGCAGGTTTGCGGATGCGGCCCTAATCCTTGAAGGGCCATGAGCGCAGCTGCCGCCGCCCGCCAGATTCTCACCCGCCTGACCGAGGTCATGGCCTCGCGCCTGCACGCGCAAGGCAAGCTCGATCAGGTGGTTGAGATCATTGGCCAATGTCTGTCGAGCGAGGTGTGCTCGATCTACCTCCTGCGCGAAGGCATGCTCGAACTCTTCGCAACCCGCGGTCTCAACCAGAGTGCGGTGCACGTCACCCGCATGGCCATCGGCGAAGGGCTGACCGGCGCGATTGCGCAGAAGGTCGAAACGCTCAACCTTGCCGAGGCCAAGGCGCATCCGGACTTCCAGTATCGCCCTGAAACCGGAGAGGAAAAGTTCCACTCCTTTGCCGGTGTGCCGATCGTTTACCGCGAGCGCGCCGTCGGGGTGCTGTGCGTCCAGCATGTGGAGCCGCGCCGCTACGAAGAGGTCGAGATCGAGGCGCTGCAGACCACCGCGATGGTGCTCAGCGAACTGATCGCCAATGCCGAGCTGATCGATGAGGAGGAAGCCTTTGGGCTGACGCAGGAACAGGCCGGGCCGCAGACCCTCTCCGGCCTGACGCTGGTCAAGGGGCTGGGCGCAGGCCAGGCGGTCTTTCACCAGCCGCGGGTCGAGATTACGCAGGTCATGGCCGAGGATATCGAGGCCGAACGCCAGCGGGTCTACCGTGCCTTCGACAAGATGCGCGAGCAGATCGACAGCCTCGCCAGCCAGGCCGAATTCGGTGCCGGCGGCGAGCACGAGGAGGTGCTCGAAACCTACAAGATGTTCGCCTACGACGAAGGCTGGTCGCGGCGCATCAACGAGGCGATCGATTCCGGTCTCACCGCCGAAGCCGCGATCGAGCGCGTGCAGCAACACACCCGGATGCGGATGCGCGAGATCGACGATCCGTTGCTGGCTGACCGGATGCATGATCTGGAGGATCTGGCGAACCGTCTGCTGCGGATTGTCGCCGGACGGTTTGGCACGGCGGCCAGCCAGGGGCTGCGCAAGGATTCGATCCTGATCGCCCGCAACCTTG
Source organism: Erythrobacter sp. (assembly GCA_046296035.1). Taxonomy (GTDB): domain Bacteria; phylum Pseudomonadota; class Alphaproteobacteria; order Sphingomonadales; family Sphingomonadaceae; genus Erythrobacter. Next base: position 50,427 of record JBKBLZ010000003.1, read on the forward strand.
GCCCGGCGGAACTGCTCGAATACGACAAGCGGCGGCTGAAAGGCGTGATCCTCGAAGAGGGATCGCTCACCGCCCACGTGGTGATCGTGGCACGGGCGATGAACGTGCCGGTGATCGGGCGCACCAAGGGCGTGCGCACCACCATCCGCGAGGGTGACGAGATCCTGCTCGATGCCACCGCCGGCACCGCCATCGTGCGCCCGCTGCCGCAGGTCGCCGAGGCGTTCCAGGCGCGTTTTGCCAAGAGCCGCGAAAAGCAGGCGGCCTATGCTTCGCTCAGGGATGTCGAGCCCTTCACCCGCTGCGGCACCCGCATCCAGGTGATGATGAATGCCGGGCTGCGCGATGACATGAGCGCGCTGGCGATGACCGGCGCGGACGGCGTTGGCCTGTTCCGCACCGAGTTCCAGTTCCTTGTTTCGGCCACCCTGCCGCAGCGCGAGCGCCAGACGCGGCTTTACCGCGACGTGCTCGACGCAGCGGGAGACAAGCCGGTGATCTTCCGCACGGTCGATATTGGCGGCGACAAGTCGGTGCCCTATCTTGCCTCCGAAATCGCGGCGCAGGATGAAAATCCGGCGATGGGCTGGCGCGCGCTGCGGCTGGCGCTCGAACGCGAAGGGCTGATGAAGGTGCAGGCGCGCGCTCTGCTGGAAGCGGCGGGCGGGCGCGCACTCTATGTGATGTTCCCGATGGTCAGCGAGCCGTGGGAATTCGACGCGGCCAAGGCAGTGTTCGACGAACAGCTCGCCTATCTGCGTTCGCAGAAGAAGCTGCTGCCCGAGCGGATCCACTTTGGCGCGATGCTGGAAGTGCCTGCACTGGCCGAAGTGCTCGACATGCTGCTGCCGCGCCTCAGTTTCCTGTCGATTGGCACCAACGACCTCACCCAGTTCCTGTTCGCGGCTGACCGCGCCAATCCCAAGCTGGCCGAGCGCTACGACTGGCTCAGCCCGTCGATCCTCAGGTTCCTGCGCCGCGTGATCCAGTCCAGCGTTGGTTCGGGCGTGGAAATCGGCGTATGCGGCGAAATGGGCGGGCGGCGGCTGGAGGCGCTGGCGCTTATGGGGATCGGCTATCGCCGCCTGTCGATCACGCCGGCCGCGGTCGGCCCGATCAAGGAACTGGTGCGCAAGGTCGATCTCGCCGAGCTGACGACGGCGATGACCGGCTGGCTGACCGATCCCAAGGGCGATCTGCGTGCCCAGCTGGCCGCCTGGGCCGAAGCGCGCGATATCGAATATGATTGATCGCACGTCAGCGGCAGCTTGCGCCACGCCGTGCGTGGCATCGGCTGCCTCGTCTTTCGCCCGCTTGACAGCAATAGCCGCGACAGGCTGATTGCGGTTCAAGCGCGATTCACACAAATCGTCACAAAAGCCTCTCAAGAAGGCGCGGACCCGGGTCATGGACAGCGAACAGGATATCGGCGCGGATAGCGCACATGATGCGGCCTATGCCGGAGCCGGGGCACGGCTGCGCGCAGCGCGTGAGACGCGGCGGTTGGAATTGACCCAGATCGCTGCCGAAACCCGCATCCCGCTGCGTCATCTCGAAGCGATCGAGGCGGGCGATTTCGGCAGCCTGCCCTCGCGCGCCTACGCGATCGGATTCGCCCGCACCTTCGCCAAGACGGTGGGGCTCGATGATGCTGCGATCACCGATGCGGTGCGCGCCGAGCTGGCCGATGGGCAGGCGCAGCGCTCGGCGGCAAGTCCGGGGATGGAGCCGGGCGATCCGGCAAAGCTGCCCTCGGCCGGTCTTGCCTGGTTTGGTGCCTTTGCTGCGCTGGTGCTGGCTTTGGGGATGATCGCCTTCTTCTCGACCCGCTTTGGTGCCGGCACCGGTCCTGCGCCGCTGGCTGCGCCGCCCGCGCCGGGGCCGGTCGCTTCCGCAGCGCCGCCGGCTGGCACCTCCGCCACCGGCGGGCCGGTGGTGCTGACCGCGCTCGCTGACGTGTGGCTGCGGGTTTACGAGGAAGGCGGCGAACGCCTGCTCGAAAAGCAGCTGATGAAGGACGAAAGCTTCACCATTCCCGCTACCGCAGCTGATCCGCGCCTCAACACCGGGCGGCCCGATCTGCTGGCGATCACCATCGGCGGCAAACCGGTTGCGGCCCTGTCGGACAAGCCGGCGCAGATGTCGGCTGTGCCGGTATCGGCGGCTGCGTTGCTGGCCCGCGATGATCCGGCGGTGAGGGCATCGCCCGCGCCTGCGCTGTCGGCTGCGAAGCCACAGCGCCCGCCGCTGCGCCGCAACCTTTCAGCACCGCCGCGTCCCACCGCTCCGGCCAACCCCACCCAGGCCACTGCGCCCGCCATGGCCGAGACCGTGCCCGCCGCTGCCGCCGAAGCACCCGTGCCCGCCGCCAGCATCGACGCAGCACCGCAAGCCTGAACGTCTGCTGCCCGGCACAAAGCGCGGGGCTTTTCCCGTTGATGAGGGTGTTCATCGCTCTCGACTTGGCTGCCTCAAGCGGGCAAGGATTCGTCCTCTGTTCATCTGCGCCGCGCCACAAGGGGCGGCTATCGCATCGTTGTGAATGGCATCTGAGGGAGCCTGCCGAACATGACCACCGCCGCCCCGATCCTTCGTCCCCGCCCGTTCCGGCTGCGGTTCGTGCGCGCGGTCATCGCTGCTGCCGCGCTCGGGACGCTGCCGGTGGCCGCCGGCGCGCAGGACAGCACCGCTGCGGAAGCGCGGCTGCGCAAGATCGAGGCCGAAGTGCGCGCCTTGCAGCGCAAGGTCTTCCCGGGCGGTGACAGTCGCCTGTTCGAGCCGCAGATCGCGCCGGGCACTGCATCATCGGCCCAGAATGGCCAGGTGATGGGGGTGATCCCGCCCGCGAACACGGCGGTAACCGACATTCTGGTGCGGCTCGATGCGCTCGAAGCGCAGTTGCAAAGCCTCACCGCACGCTCGGAGGAGCAGGCCAATACCCTTGCGCAGCTCGAACTGCGGCTCGCAGCGCTCGAAGCGGGCGCGGCTCCGGCTGCCGCCGCGCCGATGGTCGCCGCCGCGCCGGTGACGAACCCGCCAGCTGCGGCCCCGCCCGCCGCGCGTCCCGCGCCGCCGCCGGTGACCGCCGCCGCGCCCGCGCCCGCACGCTCTGCTCCGGCTGCGGCCTCGCCCAGTGCCCAACGTCTGGCCGCAGTGCAGGCCATCGCCAAGCCGCAGACCGCCGACGCGGGCGATGATGAATATTCCTATGGCTTCCGCCTGTGGAGCGCCGGGTTCTATCCCGAAGCGCGCCAGCAACTCACCAAATTCGTCGAACAATATCCCAGCCATGCGCGCATCAGCTACGGCCGCAATCTGCTTGGCCGCGCCTTCCTTGACGACAAGCTGCCCGAAGAGGCGGCGCGCTGGTTCCTCAAAAACTACCAGGCCGACAAGAACGGCGCGCGCGCGGCGGACAGCCTGCTCTATCTCGGCACCGCGATGATCGCGATGAAGGACACCAGGCGCGCCTGCATCGCGCTGGCCGAATTTGCCGAGACCTATCCGCTGATCGCCTCGGGCCGGCTCGCGACCGACTATCAGGCGGCCCGCGCCAGCGTGAAGTGCAACTGAGCCAGCAGGCGCGCTTTGCCGCCGGTCTGGCGGCGCTGTGGCCGCAAGAGGATCGCACCGGCCCGCTCGGGCTTGCGGTGTCGGGCGGGCCGGACAGCCTCGCGCTGATGCTGCTCGCCCATGCCGCGCTGCCAGGGCGGATAGCGGTTGCCAGCATCGATCACGGCCTGCGCCCCGAAGCGGCGCGCGAAGTCGCACTGGTCGAGCGGCTGGCGGGCGAGCGGGGCATTCCCTTCACCGCGATCACCCTTACCCCCCAGCCGGGCAACCTTCAGGCGCAGGCGCGCGCCGGGCGCTATGCCGCCTTGGCGCAGTGGGCGCAGACGAATGCGCTGGGGGCGGTCGCGACCGCGCACCATGCCGACGATCAGGCCGAGACGTTGCTGATGCGTCTCAACCGCGGGAGCGGGCTGGCGGGCCTCGCGGGCGTGCGCGCGGTCTCGCGGATCGAGGGAACCGAAGTGCCGCTGCTGCGCCCGCTGCTGGGCTGGCGCAAGGCCGAGCTTGCAGCGCTGGTCGCCGCCAAAGGGATTGTCGCGGTGCAGGATCCCTCCAATGCCAACCCCGAATTCGATCGCGCCGCGATCCGCGCGAGGCTGGCCGCGGCCGACTGGCTCGATCCCGCGCAGCTTGCCGCCAGCGCCGCGCATATCGCGGAAGGCTGGCAGGCGCTCCAGTGGTATGCCGAGTGCGAGTGGGACGAGATGGTGGTGCGCGACGACACCGCGCCCGGCGGGCTGGGCTTTGCCTACCTCGCCAACGGGCCGCGGGTGGTGGCGATCGAGACGATCATCCGGATTATCCGCGAGCTCGGCGGCCACGCCTCCCGCGCAGAAGCCGCGCGTGCCTGGGACCGGTTGTGGCAGGGCGAAAATGCCTCGCTGGGCGGGGTGCTGGCAGTGCCGGGGGTGGAGAAGGTCGAGAAGATCGGCGTGCCCATGCGCGTCTGGCGCTTCCGCCCCGAACCGCCGAGAGGCAGCGTGAATTAGGGCCTGCCTGTGCCCTTCCCGAAGGCAAGGGGAGACTTACAGCACCCTGTCGCCGACCCCAATCATGCGCCCGCGGGTAATGATCACCTTGTCCCCGCGCCCGGCAGCGGCGAACAGCTTGGCGGCGAATTCGTCCGGCACGCCGATGCAGCCGTGGCTGGCATAGCCGTTGAGCACCGGCGAGCCGTGGATCGCGATCCCGTCCCACGTCAGCCGCAGCGTGAAGGGCATCGGCGCATTGTTGTACTTCTCCGAGACGTTGTTGCGCTCCTTGGTCAGGATCGGGAAGATGCCCAGGGGCGTCGGATGCTGGCGCGTGCCGAGCAGCACCACGGCGGTGCCGATTTCGTGCCCGTCGCGAAAGGCGCTGATGACGCGCGCCTCCAGATCGACGGTGATGACGAGCTTGCCCGAGCGCGGTGCGGCGCTTTCGTCCCAGAACCAGTCGCCATAGCGCAGCTGGCCTTCGATCGGCAGGATCGACTTGATGACGAAGGGTCCATTGCTGGCCAGCGCAACCGGCGTTGGCGCGGGTGAGGGTGCGGTTTCAAAAACCGGTTCGGCCGTGATCATCCGCGCCGCCGGGCCACGCGCGGATTCGACTGCCGGCCCGGGCACCGGCGCGGCGAACGTCACCTCGTCCTCGCTGGCCAGCGGCGGCAGGCCGGCATAGGCCAGCGCAGGATCCTCAGGCGTGGCCGCGTCGATCGCCGGTGCCCCATCCCCTTCGGCGGCGAGATCGGGATCGATCCGCTCGAACGCCTGATCGGCGCGCGCGGCAACCAGTTGCGCGGCTTCGGCTGCATCGTCAGCGGCTGGTTGGGCCAGCAGCGGTGCACAGGACGCGGCGAGCGCAACAAGGGCGATGGGAAGAACGAGCGAGCGGATCATGAGCAGGAGTATGCCGCACGCAGGGGAGGGTTTCCAGCCGTTAACCGTCCCGCGTCCCTCAGGGGGACGCTGGCGAGCGAGGGGTTAATGGGGGCAGCGAAAGCCTGCGCCTATTTTTGTGCGATCACGCCGAAAAGGTCGTGCGCGTCAGCATCCTCGATGAGCACGTTGACGATTGCCCCCGGCGCAAGGCTTTCGGGCACGTTGCGCAGATAGACCGCGCCGTCGATCTCGGGCGCGTCGGCCTGGCTGCGTCCCGTGGCCCCGATATCGCCATCCTCGTCCGGCGCGCCGACCTCGTCGATGATCACCGGAAGCCTGCGGCCCACCTTGGCGGCGAGCTTGGCCGCCGAGATGCGCTCGGTCACTTCCATGATCCGGGCGTAGCGTTCTTCCTTCACGTCTTCCGGCACATGATCGGGCAAGGCATTGGCCGCCGCGCCTTCGACCGGCTCGAACCGGAACGCGCCGACGCGGTCAAGCTGGGCTTCCTCCAGCCAGTCGAGAAGATACCGGAAGTCTTCCTCGGTCTCGCCCGGAAAGCCGACCACGAAGGAGCTGCGGATCGCGATGTCAGGGCAGATTTCGCGCCACGACTTCAGCCGTTCGAGCACCTTGGCCTCGTTGGCGGGGCGCTTCATCAGCTTGAGCACCTTGGGGCTGGCGTGCTGGAAGGGGATGTCGAGATAGGGGGTCAGCAGCCCCTCGGCCATCAGCGGGATGACCTGATCGACATGGGGATAGGGGTAGACATAGTGGAGCCGCACCCACGGCGCATGGCCTTCCGGGGTGCGAAGCTGGCCCAGTTCGCGGGCGAGATCGGTCATGTGGGCGCGGACGGGGTGGCCCTTCCAGTCGCGGCTCTCGTGACGGATATCGACCCCGTAGGCGCTGGTATCCTGCGAGATGACGAGCAGTTCCTTCGTTCCGGCCGTGACCAGCTTTTCCGCCTCACGCAAGCAAGCATCGATCCGGCGGCTGGCGAGTTTGCCGCGCAGCGAAGGGATGATGCAGAAGGCACAGGCGTGATTGCAGCCCTCGGAAATCTTGAGGTAGGAGTAATGGCGCGGGGTCAGCTTGATATCGTCGTCTGCGCTATCGCTTCGCTGCTTGAGCACGGCGGGTTGCGGAATGAGGTCCACAAACGGCCCTTGGCTCGGCGGGGCGTGGGTGTGCACCGCTTCAACCACCTGCTCGTATTGGTGCGCGCCGGTAATCGCGAGCACCTGCGGGTGCGCGGCGCGGATTGCGTCGGCCTCTTTGCCCATGCAGCCGGTGACAATCACGCGGCCGTTTTCGGCGATCGCCTCACCGATCGCGGCAAGGCTTTCTTCCTTGGCGCTGTCGAGAAAGCCGCAGGTGTTGACCAGCACCACGTCGGCGCCGGCATAATCTTCGGCGAACGCATAGCCGTCAGCGCGCAACCGGGTGAGGATGCGTTCCGAATCGACCAGCGCCTTGGGGCAGCCGAGGCTGACCATGCCGATCTTCTTCTGGTCGGGGATGAGAGTGGGGCGGACGGACATTGGGCGCGGCCCTACACGAGACGGGCGCCTTGCGCTAGCATCGGCAGAAGTGAAGGAGAGACAGGCATGAATGATTTCGCACTGTGGCCGGTGCTGGCGGGAACGGCGGTTTTCTTCGCCGTGGGGGCGCTGTGGTACGGACTGATCTTTTCCAAGGTGTGGCAGCGCGCGGCGGGGCTGAGCGACGCCGATCTGGCACGCGGCAACATGGGGCTGATCTTCGGTCTCACCTTCGCCTTCGAGATGCTGATCGCGATGGTGCTGTGGCACCTCATCGCCCGCACCGATCCGCCCCCGCACGTGGTGATGATGATGGCGACAGGCTTTGCCGTGGGCGTGATGATCCCGGCGGTGGGGATCAATTACCTGTATCTGCGCAAGCGCCTGACCCACTTCCTGATCGATGCCGGCCACTTCCTGTTCGGGATGGCCGCGATGGGCGCGGTGTTCGTGTGGTTCAGGAGCTAGTGGCAGAATCGGATGGCGCGGTCGGCACGATCTCGACCACCACATCGCCCGGCTGGAGCGCCTTGCACCCGTCCTCCCAGAACCCGATCGGGCGGCCATTGCGATAGACGCGCAGACCCTGTCCGCCGCTGGTGAGGTCGCTGATCGGCTTGCCGCATTCGGCCTCGCTCACAACCCGCTCGACCAGCTGGACGCGTCCACCGACACTGGCGAGATCGGCAAGGTAATCGGCGATGTGCGCGCCCTTGACGCTGCCGGCAAGCAAGAGACCGGTAAAGCGCACCGGGTTGATGACATTGTTTGCCCCTGCCTGCCGCGCCAGCAGCTCGTTGTCCTCGGCGCGCACCACCACGCTGATCGGCACCTTGGGCGCGAGATGGCGGACGGTCAGCACGATCAGGATCGAGGTGTCGTCGCGCCCGGCTGACACCAGCACGCTTTGTGCCGTGTCGATCCGCACTGCCTTCAAGGTCTCGTCGCGGGTGGCATCGGCGGCCATCACGTTGACCCCGAGCTTTTCGGCCTCGGCCAGCCGGTCTTGCGAAGGGTCGATCACCACGATCGCGCGCGGATCGACTCCGCGTTCGATCAGCTCGCCCACGCTCTGCGAGCCGGACACCCCATAGCCCAGCACCACCACGTGATCGGTGAGCTGTTCCTGGATGCGAGCCATGCGCCATTTCTCCCAGCTGCGCTTGATGACGAAATCGTAGGCTGCGCCCACGAAGATGAACAGCACCGCGATGCGCACCGGGGTGACGATCACCGCCTCGATCAGCCGCGCGCGGGTGGAGATCGGGGCAATATCGCCAAACCCCGTGGTGGTGATGCTGATCATGGTGAAATAGACGACATCGAGAAAGCTTACGGTGTCGTCGAAATTGTCCTTCAGCCCCGCGCGGTCCCACCAGTGGATCATCACCACCAGCGCGATCAGCCCGAAGGCGAGGCTCATGCGGATGCCCAGATCGCCCCACACCGGGATCTTGACCGCGCGGCGCAGCGGCTGGAACTGCTCGGCGAGCCGCGGCTTGCGGCGGAAGGGGTTGTTGCGGCCGACGCGCGCGGCCATCAGCCGCCGAACCGCTCGGCAAGGATGCCGATCGTCGAATAGTGGGTGAGATCGAGCTGGAGCGGGGTGACTGCGACAAACCCGTCCTCGATCGCTTCGAGATCGGTGCCATGATCGAGGCTGTGCTCGATCTGGTCGAGCCCGAACCAGAAATAGCGGTAGCCGCGCGGATCGCGGCCTTCGACAACGGTGCCGCGCGAATAATCGTGGAAGCCCTGCCGCACGACGCGGATGCCCTTTACCTGCGCCGCAGCAATCGCAGGAAAATTGATGTTGATCAGCGTGCGTTCGGCCAGCGGCGCATCGATCAGGGGGGCGAGCACCTTTGCTCCCCATTCGCGCGCCGCACCGAAGGGCACATCGTCGCCCATGCCTTCGCGGGCATAGACCTGGCTCAAGGCGATGGCGCGCACGCCTGCCAGCGCGCCTTCGATCGCGGCCGAGACCGTGCCCGAATAGGTGATGTCGTCAGCAAGGTTCGCACCGCGGTTGACACCCGAGAGGATCAGGTCGGGGGGCGAGGGCATGACAGTGCGCAGCGCCATCATCACCGAATCGGTCGGCGTGCCGGTGACGGCAAAGCGTCGCTCGCCGAGCGTCTGGAGGCGCACGGGGCGCGTCAGCGTCAGCGAATGGCCCGCGCCCGACTGCTCTTCGGACGGCGCGCAGATCCAGATATCGTCGGAGAACTGACGCGCGATTGCCTCCAGCACCTTGAGGCCGGGGGCGTGGATGCCGTCGTCATTGGTAAGGAGGATGCGCATCAGGCCAGCGGCTCCAGCCTGGTGACGCCGCCCATGTAGGGCAGCAAGGCGTCAGGCACGCTCACGCTGCCATCGGCGTTCTGGCAATTCTCGATCACCGCCACCAGCGTGCGGCCCACCGCGAGGCCCGAGCCGTTGAGCGTATGGACAAACTCGGTGCGCTTTTCGCCCGCCACGCGGTAACGGGTGTTCATGCGGCGCGCCTGGAAGTCGCCGGTGTTCGAACACGAGCTGATCTCGCGGTAGGTGCCCTGTCCGGGCAGCCAGACTTCAAGATCATAGGTCTTGCGCGCGCCAAAGCCCATGTCGCCGGTGCACAGCAAGATCTTGCGATAGGGCAGGGCAAGGCGTTCGAGGATGGTTTCGGCCGCGCGGACCATGCGCTGGTGTTCGGCTTCCGAATCTTCGGGGCGCACGATGCTGACCAGCTCGCACTTTTCAAACTGGTGCTGGCGGATGAGGCCGCGGGTGTCCTTGCCCGCTGCGCCCGCTTCGGAGCGGAAGCACAGGGTCAGCGCGGTGAGGCGCAGCGGCAAGGCAGCCTCGTCGAGCAATTCGCCCATGACGCTGGCGGTGAGGCTGACTTCGCTGGTGGGGATGAGCCAGCGGCCATTGGTGGTGCAGAAACTATCCTCGGCAAACTTGGGCAGCTTGTCGGTGCCGTACATCGCATCATCGCTCACCAGCACCGGCGGGTTGCATTCGGCATAGCCATGCTCGCCCGTCTGCACATCGAGCATGAACTGGCCGAGCGCGCGGTGCAGGCGGGCCATCGGCCCACGCAGGAAGGTGAAGCGGGCACCCGAAAGCCTGGCGCCCGCTTCAAAGTCCATGCCCAGCGCAGGCGCGATGTCGGCGTGTTCGCGGGGGGTGAAGTCGAACGCCCGCGGGGTGCCCCAGCGGCTGATTTCGACATTGTCCTCCTCGCCCGCGCCGTCGGGAACGTCCGCGCCGGGCAGGTTCGGGACGACTTCGAGCAGTTTTTTGAGCTTGCCCGCCAGTTCATCCGCACGGGCTTCGAGCGCGGGCATCTGGTCTTTCAGCGCCGCGACTTCGGCCTTGATCGCCTCGGCCCCCTCGCGGTCGCCCTTGGCCATCGCCGCGCCGATCAGCCTGGAGGCCTCGTTGCGGCGGCTTTGCGCCACCTGCACCGCGGTCACTGCCGCGCGGCGTTTGTCGTCGAGCGCGATCAGAGCCTGGGCCTGAGGGGCGAGCCCGCGCCTCGCCAGACCCTGGTCAAATGCTTCGGGGTTCTCACGGATCAGGCGAATGTCATGCATGGCACGCGCCTATGCCCGCTTCGGCAATCCAAGGAAAGAGGGAAGGGGCGGTGGCGGTGCCGTGCAGGCCGCCGCCCCTTCGGCGCGTGGATCAGAAGTTGATCTGCGCGGTCACGAAGATCCGGCGCGGATCGCCGTAGAAGCCGGTCAGCGTGCCTTCCCGGCCCAGTGTGGGCACGAACGGCGCACCGCCCACGCCGCCCGCGACAAAGTTGTAGCCGGCGACGATATATTGCTTGTCGAACAGGTTCTTGCCGTGCAGCCCGATCGAATAGAGCCCGCTGTCGGCGGTGTAGACCAAGCTGGCATCGACGAGCACGAAGCCGTCCTGATCGAGGAAGGGGTTGGGCACTTCGAACTGGCTCGCATCCGAACGCAGCGATGCCAGGCCGATGAAGTCGATCATCCCGCTTGCCACCGGCACGCCCATGTCAAAGCCCATGTGCGCGGTGATCTCGGGGGTGTTCTGGAACACGCGGCTGGCAGCCACGTCATTGCCGAAAGCGTCGATGAAGGTGTTGAATTTCGCATCGAGCACACCCAACGACCAGTTGATGCTGAAGCGGCTGCCGTCGCCGGCAAAGTCCTTGCCGACCAGCGCGGTGCCTTCGAACTCGATCCCGTTGACATCGGCATCGGCGGCGTTCGAGGTGATCCCGATGAAGCTTTCGTTCACCCCGTCGCCATTGGCATCGAAGCCGACCGAGCCGGGGATCTGCACGTTCTTGTACTGGCCAAGGAAGCCGGCGAGGCTGATGTTCACCCGGTTGTCGAGCAGCGAAGCCTTCCACCCCAGCTCGAAGCTGTCGACCGTTTCCGGATCGAACGCCATGAAATCATAGACTTCTTGCGGCGTGCAAGCGCCTCCGCGCGGGTTGCGGCACGCGGTGGTCTGGCCGCGCGGGTCGAAGCCGCCGCCCTTGAACCCTTGGGAATAGGTGAAATAGAGGTTGTGATCGGCATTGGGCTGCCAGCTGATCGAGGCACGCGGGTTGAAATCCTTGAAGGTGGCGCTGCCGTTGAAATTGCTGGTCACCGCGATCGGCGCGCCGGTGCCACCGAACAGGTTGGAGAACCCGCCAAGGAAGGTGGTGCGCAGCACCTGGCTGGTGCGCTTGTCATGGGTGTAGCGCCCGCCCAGCGACACGCTGATGGTGTCGGTCAGATCATAGGTGAAGTCACCGAACACCGACCAGGTCTTGGTGTTGACATCGCCCAGCGTCTGCGCGGTGAGACCGTTGAGCGTGGTGAACAGCGCCACGTCGAAGGCGGTGAAGGCGTTGGCATCAAGGTAGTACAGGCCGAGCACGCCTGACAGCCTGTCGCCTTCGTACAGCAGCTGAAGTTCCTGGCTCAGCTGGTCGTTCTTGTAGATCGCCGGCACGTCGAGGTCGATGGCCGGCAGGCTGTCGAAGTCGATCGGGCTGGTGGAACTGTCCTCGCGGTAGCCGGTGATCGACTTGAGGGTGAGCGTGTCGGACAGCGCGATGGCGATGTTGAGCGCACCGCCATAGGCTTCGACTTCCTGATCGACGATGTTGAGCCCTGCGCGGGTATCGAACACGTCATCGAGCACCGGCGCGCCGCTGCGCAGGCCGGGGATGAAGCGGTGGCCCTGACGCGCTTCGGAGTTGTCCTTGACGTAATCGCCCGACAGGCGGAGCGAGAAGCCGCCGCTTTCGAACGCGATGGTGCCGCGCGCGGCCCACACGTCCTTGTTGTAGTTTTCGGTGCCGAGCGTGAGGTTGTCGCCAAAGCCCCCGCGCGACAGGCGCGCACCGCTCGCGCCGATCTTGAGGCTGTCGGTGATCGGGGTTGAGGCGGTCACGATCAGATCGGCCTGATCGTAGGAGCCATAGGTGCCGCGCAGCTTCAGGCTGGTCTTGTCGGGCAGCGGGGCGGTGACATACTTGATCGCGCCGCCGATGGTGTTGCGCCCGTAAAGCGTGCCTTGCGGCCCGCGCAGCACTTCGATGCGCTCGACATCATAGACATCGAGCACCGCGGCCTGCGGGCGGTTGAGATAGACATCGTCGACATAAAGGCCCACGCCCGCCTCGAAGCCGGCGACCGGATCCTGCTGGCCGACACCGCGAATGAAGGCGGTAAGCGTGGTGTTGGTGCCGCGGCTGACTTCGAGCGTGATGTTGGGCACCTGCTGGGCGATCTGGGTGAGATCCTGCACCCCCTGCCGGGTCAGCGCTTCGCCCGAGAGCGCGGTCACCGATAGCGGCACGTCGATCAGGCGTTCCTCGCGGCGGCGGGCGGTGACGATGATCGCCCCATCATCGTCAGCTGCGGTTTCGGCAGTGACTGTGTTGGCACCGTCCTGTGCCATGGCCGGTGCGGCAAGCGTGGCAATTGCGGCGGTTCCGGCGAGCAGCGCGGCGCGGACGTAAAGCGTCTTGGTCATGGGGTCTGTTCCTCTCCTGGCCCTCTGTGGCACCCTGATATTGAAAGTTGAACCACCTTTCAAGTTTAGACTTGTGCGCAAGGCTTGCGCAGCTTACCGAATGCGTGGAGGGAGTAGCTGATGGGCAACAGTCCGGGCACCGCGACCAAGGTCGAAGACGTTGTGTGCAGCGACGCGAAGACCCCGCGTACCGAGCGCGGGCGGCGGACCTTGCGCAAGCTGCTCGATGCCGCGGCCGTGGAATTTGGCGAAAAGGGCTTCCACGATGCCTCGGTCAGCTCGATCACCCGGCGGGCGGGTGTGGCGCTGGGCAGTTTCTACACCTATTTCGACAGCAAGGATGCACTGTTCCGCGCGCTGGTGGGCGACATGAGCGAAAAGGTGCGCACCAGCGCGCGCTCCGCACTTCGCGAGGGCATGGGCGCGCTCGAGATCGAACGCGCGGCGCTGGCGGCGTTCCTGCGCTTTGCGGCCGAACACAAGGAGATCTACCGCATCATCGACGAGGCCGAATTTGTCGATCCGGCCAGCTACCGCCAGCACTATGAAACCGTTGCCGAACGGATCGCTGATCGGCTTGCGGCCGGCACCGCATCCGGCGAATTCCGCGACGGGCTGGGCGAGCTTGAAGCCTGGGCGCTGATGGGCATGAACGTGTTTGTCGGCCTGCGCTATGTGGTGTGGGGCGGGGCGGACAAGACCCCTGATGCGGTTGCGGCCGGGGTCAACCGGCTGCTCGCCGAGGGGGTGCTCAAGCGCTCGCCGAGCTGACCGGATTAGATGTGAGGCCGCGCGGGCGCGCTTCCCTCCGCGCCCGCCGGACGCTACATCCGCGGCCATGCTGCTTGTCATCAACGCCATCGACGATGCCGGACACCTCGCGGCGCTGGCCGAGCGGATCGCGCTGCTCGAATGGCGCGACGGGCGCGAAACGGCGGGCGCGGTCGCGCGCGAGGTCAAGCGCAACCTGCAAGCCGCGACGGACAGCACCGCCGGGCGGCGGCTGGCCGATGAACTGCTGCCGCTGATCGCCGACAACCCCGTGCTCAAGGCAGCCGCGCAGCCGCGCCGCTTCGCGCCGCTCATCATCAGCAAGACCGCCGCGGGCGGGTATTACGGCCCCCATGTCGACAATGCACTGATGGCGACGCACAAGGGCAGGGGCGCGGGCCTGGTGCGCACCGATCTGTCCTTCACCCTGTTCCTCACCGCGCCCGACCAATACGAGGGCGGCGAGCTGGTGGTGCACACCGCCGGCATGACGCAGGAAGTGAAGGGCGAGGCAGGGCATCTGGTGCTCTACCCCTCGGGCTCCATCCACGAGGTGCGCCCCGTTGTGCGCGGGGAGCGGATCGTGTGCATCGGCTGGATCGAAAGCATGATCGCCGACGGCGCGCGGCGCGAAATGCTGTTCGATCTGGAAAACCTGCGCTCGGCGCTGCGGTGTCAGCTGCCCGGCCAGTCGGCCGAGCTACTGACGCTCGACAAGACCATCGCCAATCTGCTGCGCATGTGGGCGCAGGCCTGACGGCCCGGGCACGCGCGCCTTCTTACCCTTCAGCGTGAAGTAGAGAATCAGGCTGACCCCAATAACGCTCGGCCCGGCCCAGATCGCGGGGTTGAACACGTGTTCGGGCAGCAAGCGGATAAGGCCGACCGACAGGAAGGCGGTATAGGCCGAAATGCCCATCCCGATCAGCGCGCGGAAATGTTCGCCAACGTATTCGTTTGCGCTACCGCTTCGCTGCTTGAGGGCGAAGGTGCCGCGCGGAAAGTCCGCGTCGCGCCAGATATAGCGTTGCTGGATCGCCATTGCGATGATGCCGATGACAGCGACCAGCACCATCAGCGGATGACCGACCCCGAACCCGTAGAACCCGCAATAGCCGCCCGAAATCACCACCGCCGCGATCACGCCCTGATAGCGCGCCTTGCGCAGCATCCGGCGGTTGCGGCTGTGCTTCACCACCGCAAGGCCATAGTCGACAAAGCCGATGGTCAGCGCCCCGAGATAGAGCATCATCCACCCGAACAACCCGTCAAACAGCGCGCGATCGGTGACTTCGGGGTGGCGGGCTTCCGGCCCGAAGAGCGAAAGCAGCGCCATGGCGATCGCGAGGCTGCCTGCGCCAAGGAAGCCGTAGCAGGCGGCCTTGCCCCACTTGCGGTGGTTGGCCGCGCCCTTGCGGGTGACAATCGGCCCCCAGAAGGCCGTCAGCCCCACCGCTCCGGTGACGACATGAGCGACAACAAGGGCATTGAACAGCGCCATGCCCGCAGACATGGCACAAAGCGCAAGCCGCGCCTAGCGTCAGCGCACCCGCGAGGGCGCGATCAGCACCGCGTTGGCAATCAGCAGATCAAGCCCGTCGAGATAGGCGCGGGTCGAGGGATCATGGGCGAAGCCGATCACCAGCCCGCGCCCCTGCCGCTGGGCCATCAGATAGGGCTTGTAGGCCAGCTGCCGCCGGTTCTCGTCCCACACATAGCCGCTGGCGATGAGGTTCGGCGCAGCGGCAAAGCGCAGCACGTTGATCCCGTCGGCGCGGTCGAGCGGGGTGAAGATCTGCGTGCCGGTCGCCAGCACCACCGCCCCGGCATCATATCCGGCCGAGAGGAAGTGATCCGGCTCGGCCACCACGTTGAGCAGCGCGCCGGGCAGGGTGTCGGGCAGGGCCTGCTGATCCTTGATCGCCTCGCGATATTCGGCATCGCTGGCGATTTCGAGCGCTTCGGCCAATTCTGCCTTGTTTTTCTTTTCCGCGGCGGGATCGCGACCCAATGCCGCCTCGCGCTTGACCGCAAGCAGCGGGTTGTCCCCCGCACTGACGGTTGCGAGACTGTCCCCTACCACGACCAGCACCCCGCCTCTGCGAACGAAATCGCGGATGGCGCGCTGGCCCGCCTCACCGAGAATAGCGGAAGGTTCACCCTCGGGCACCAGCAGCACGTCGTAATCGGCAAGGTCTGCGCGGGCGAGGCGCTGGGTGCGGATCGGGCTGACGGGCAGGCCGATGCGACGTTCGAGCACATAGCGCAGCGCGCCCGCGGAAAGCTGCGAAATGCCATCATCCCATGCCATCGCGACGCGCGGCAGGGTGAGCCGCGCGAAGCTTTCGCTGCCGAGGTTGGGGCCGCGTTCGGTCCAGCCCGAATCGAGCGCCACGGTCTGCGCGCCGATGTCGCGGGCGATCGCGGCGAGGCGGGCCATCTTCTCGGGGGTGTTGCTCCCTGCCGCGAACACCACCGTGCCACGCGGGAATTCGCGACCCATGGTGACAAAAGCCTTGTCGGTCACCCGCCCCTCGATCCCCTCGCGCAGGGCGAGGGCGACGAGCCGGGCCTGCCCGCTATCGGTCCACGGCACGGCGATGGCGAAAGCGCCTGTCCCTTCGGCCAGCGGTGTGACGGGGGCGTCGGCGGCCAGTTGCGTGCCCGTGGCCGGGGCGTTGCACAGGCTTACCTCGGCTCCCGACATCAGTCCGACCGACCAGGCGGTCACGTCATAGAGTTCATGCGGCAGGTCGGCCGAGCGGCGGCGTTCCTGTTCGGCGAGGAAATCGGGCGGCAGCGGGGTGTCGCGCTCGAGCAGGCTCCTGACGAGGCGCGCGGCTGGCTGGGCCTGCGGCACGGCGAGAAACCCGCGCGGATAGGACTTGCCGCAGGCGCTCGCCGGGCCGTCGCGGCGCAGCACGGTGATCCCCTGTGCGGCGAGGCGGCGACCGAGGTTCTCGGCATTCCAGCGCCGCTTGGAGAGGTCGATCAGATAGGTGCCGCGCCCCGCCGCGCCGCTGGCATTGGCGGCGCGATATTGGGCGAAATCGCTGAGGAAGCGTTGCGGGTTCTGTGCCACCGCGCCTGCAGTCGCGAGGCTGGCGGTGAAGTGGTTCATCACCCCCTGGGCATAGGTCAGCAGCGTCCCGTCGCGCCGCTCGAACACCAGCCCGCGCGCGGAAGCCTGTTCGTAGGTGCTGCCGATCGCGCCCTGATGCGCGTTCCAGGTGTCGCCATAGCCGGGATAGAACAGGTCATAGACCTCGCGGGTGAAATAGGGCTCACCGCGCGCGTCGAAGGCGGCGGCGTTGGCGCGGCCGATCAGTTCGTAGGCGCGGATCTGCGCGGGCGTGAGGTTGGGGTTGAAGGGCTGGGCGGCGGGCGAAAAGAAGTAGCTTTCGTCTCCGCCCATCTCGTGCAGGTCCACCACCACCACCGGGTTCCATTCGCGGATCGCGGCGACCTTGCCCCGGGTCTCGGGCTGGCTGAGGGTGAACCAGTCGCGGTTCAGATCGAACATGTAGTGGTTGACCCGCCCGCTAGGCCACGGCTCGTCATGTTCGGCGGCCTGACGGTCGGCGGCGGGGCTGATGCCGGTCGAGGCGAGGAAGTTGTTCACGAACCGCGCGCGCCCGTCGGGGTTCTGCATCGGATCGATCACCACGATGGTCTCGCGCATGATCCGCGCGGCACTTTCGTCGCCTTGCGCGGCGAGCAGGTGATAGGCGGTCATCAGCGCGGCATCGGTCGAGGAAATCTCGTTGCCGTGCACACCATAAGCCAGCCACGTCACCGGCAGCGCCGCCCCGTTCGATGCGCGCCCGGCGGCAATATTGGCGAGATCGGCGCGGATCGCATCGAGCCGGACGATGTTTTCCGGGCTGGAGAGGATCACGTAATAGAGCGGGCGGCCTTCCCAGCTCGTCGCATATTGCACCAGTCGCGTGCGGGTCGGCGCAGCGGCGGTCAGCGCTTTCAGATAGGCATAGACCTGGTCCGGCGCGGTGATGCGCTCGCCAGGCGCATGGCCGACTGTCGCGGTCAGGGTCGGGATCGCGGGATCGAAGGCTCCTTGCGCGAAGGACTGCGCCTGCACCGGCGCGCTTGTCCCCAGGACCGCGCTGCCCAGAACCGCCAGCCCCACGAGCCACCGGCTCCACAACCTGATCTGCATGAAATGTCCCTGTTCTTGGCCCGGTGCCGGAAAGCCAAAGCTTTGCCGCCAAGTTGCCTGCCCGGTCAAGCAGGGAGGGGTGTTTGGCTTACCCGAAATACGCCGCCAGGAAGTGTGCGCTGAAAACCGGCGCATGCAAGGCGAGGGTGGCGGGGCGATACTTCCGGGCGGTGCTGCCCCGCGAGCCGGCAGCACCGCCACCTCGGCCAGCCCCCGCCGTGCTTGAAATAATCGCCGGTGAAGGCCCCGTCCGAGCGGGTGGTGAAGGATATTCAGCGTGCCATCCGGCGGCATTTCTCGGCCGAGCGCAAGGCGCGGCACAAGCTGAGAAAGCAGCCCTGATGCGCTGCGGGTTTTGTATGAGCGGGAGGTCGATCCCGGTGCCTTCTGGGGAGCAGACGGGGCAAAAATCTGCAAGGCAGGCAATTTACCGTCCATAAATTCCCTAAAAATCATAGGGATTTATGGTGGGCGCGACAGGGATTGAACCTGTGACCCCACCCGTGTGAAGGGTGTGCTCTACCGCTGAGCTACGCGCCCGTCCGTGAAGGGGCGCCAGCCCCGGACAGGGGCGGGCCATTACTGTGGTCGGCTGCGTTTGGCAAGCGCCCGCACGCTCTGGCGGAAAGACTTTTTCGCGCGCTCGCTCAATTGGCCAACAGCAGGCGGATGAGCGCGGCCATGCTGCTGGCCGGCGCGCGGACCGACCCTGCCGGAGCGAGCGGGCGGTAGGGGCATTCGAGGCAATAGGCCTGCACACCGGTTCCGCCGGCGAACCGCTCGGCATCCTGCATCAGCCGCGCCGCGAGCGCGTTCTGGCGGCGCGCCACCAGCGCGAAGGGATCGCCGCCCGCCACCACCGCGGGTGCGCGCGCCCCGCTTGTCAGCAACCGCCGGATCAGCGGATCGAAATTGGCAGCCTCCTCGCCGAGGAACACCGGATGCCAGTCGCCTTTCTTGAGGCCCGCCTTGGCGGCTGCCCATGCGAGCGCGTCCTCGAGCCCGCCGAACTGGTCAACCAGGCCCATCTGCCGCGCTGCGCCGCCGTCCCACAGGCGCCCCTGTGCCATGGTGTCGACCTTGGCGATGGTCATCTTGCGCGAGCGGGCGACGCGGACCAGGAAATCGCGATAGGTCGAGCTGACCCCTGCTTGCAGCACCGCCTCGATTTCGGGCGAGAAACCACCGATGATGTCAGGCTGGCCCGACAGCGGCGTCGTCTTGTAGCCATCGGCATTGACCCCGATTTTCGTGGCGGTCTGCTCGAAGGTCGGCACCACGGCGAACACGCCGATCGAACCGGTAATGGTCTCGGGCTGGGCAAAGATGCGGTCGGACGAGGTCGCCACCCAGTAGCCGCCGCTCGCCGCGACATTGGCAAAGGAGACGGCAACCGGGATTTTGCGATTGCGGAATCGCTCGATCGCGCGCCGCATTTCCTCGGCCGCGATGGCCGAGCCGCCGGGCGAATCGACCCGCACCACCAGCGCGGCCAGATCATCGTCGAGCGCTTCGTCGAGCAGATCGGCGATCCGCGTGCCGCCTGCCGCGCCCGGGCCAGCCTCGCCATCGACGATTTCGCCGGCGATCGTGACCACGCCGATCGCCTTGCCCGAACGTTCAGGGCCAAGGTCTGCCAGAAAAGCCCCAAGATCGCTTGCAGCGAAGGCCCCGGGCGTATCATCAGCGCTGTCCTTGCCCGCTATTTCCGCCACCCGCGCACCGAATTGCACCTTGTCGCCGAGCTTGTCGACCAGCCCGGCCCTGAGCGCCGCATCGGCCAGATCGCCGCCGCCGGCGGCAATGAAGCCTGCCGTGTTGCCGGTGACCTGCGCGATATCGGCCTTGGGTCGGGCCTTCTTCACATTGGCCTGCCATTCCGACCACAGCGCGTTGTATACGCCGGCAATGCTCTCGCGCGCCTCGTCCGACATCGAACTGCGCGAATAGGGTTCGACCGCCGACTTGAACTGCCCGGCGCGGTAGATCCGCGCATTGACCCCGAACTTTTGCAGCAGATCGGCGAAATAGAGGTTGTTGCCGCCCGGCCCGGTGACCAGCGCCGCGCCTTGCGGATCGAGCCACACCTCGCTGGCATGGGCGGCGAGCAGCAGGTGATCATCGGCATAGCCGAGCGCGAAGGTGAGCACCGGCTTCTTTGCCTTGCGCACCCGGTCCATCGCCTCCCCGATTTCGGTGAGGTGCACCTGACCGCCGCCGGTGAAGGTGGTGAGATCGAGGACGACGGCCTTGATCCTCTCGTCGGTCACGGCGGCATCCAGCGCCCGCAGCAGATCGCGGGCCTGGTATTCCTCGACCGGGGCGGTGCCCGACAGCAGTGCCCCGATCGGATCGAGCGCCGACTTTTCCTCGACCACGCGGCCAGACAGCGCGATCAGCAAGGCGCCTTCGCGCACCTGCCCCGGGCTGGGGCGGGCCGAGAGAATCCCGAACAGCGCGACGAAGAACAGCAGCATGAACAGCAGGACAAGCCCGTCCTTGATCCCGACGAGGATTTT
The DNA here is from genome assembly GCA_046296035.1 of Erythrobacter sp. GTDB lineage: Bacteria > Pseudomonadota > Alphaproteobacteria > Sphingomonadales > Sphingomonadaceae > Erythrobacter. Next base: position 70,870 of record JBKBLZ010000003.1, read on the forward strand.
CCAGACCTTGCCCACAAAACTCATCAAAGCTGCCCCTTCATGTATGCCGGCACCCTCTAGGTGCTTTGCACGCCGACTTCCATTGGAAAGCTTACGCCATGGGTTGAGCAGCGGATGCGGCTCGACTAAGGGCGTGGCTTTGATGGCTACCACCGACCTTTCCGCGCCTTCGGGCCGCTTTCCGGCGGGACGCATGGCCTTTGCGCACCGTGATCTCACCGGTATCGCCCAATTGCAGCGTCACGAAATTCTCTATCTGCTGCACCAGGCCGAACAATGGGTTGCGCTCAACCGGCAGAGCACCAAGCACAGCGATCTGCTGGCCGGGCTGACGATCATCAACGCCTTTTTCGAGAATTCCACCCGCACGCTGCTGAGCTTCGAGATCGCGGGCAAGCGGCTGGGGGCGGACGTGGTCAATATGCATGCCGCGCAAAGCTCGGTCAAAAAGGGCGAGACGCTGATCGACACCGCGATCACGCTCAATGCCATGCGCGCCGATGCGATCGTGATCCGCCACGCTTCCTCGGGCGCGACCGGGCTGATTGCCGACAAGGTCGATTGTCCGGTGCTCAACGCTGGCGACGGGCAGCACGAGCACCCCACGCAGGCGCTGCTCGATGCGTTGACGTTGCGCCATGCGCTGGCCGAGCGGGGCGAGGGGGCGGAGGATTTTACCGGCCTCAAGGTGGTGATCTGCGGCGATATCCTGCACAGCCGGGTGGCGCGATCGAATATCCTGTGCCTCACCGCGCTGGGGGCCGATGTGCGCGTCTGCGCGCCCCCGGCGCTGATGCCAGCCGGGATCGCGGCGATGGGGGTGAGCGTGTTCCACCGCTTCGAGGAGGCGCTTGCAGGGGCTGACGTGGTGATGATGCTGCGGCTGCAATCGGAGCGGATGAGCGGGCAATTCATCCCTTCGGCGCGCGAATATCGCCACCTTTACGGGCTGACCAAGGCGCGCCTCGCGCTGGCCCGTCCGGATGCGCTGGTGATGCACCCCGGGCCGATGAACCGCGGCGTCGAAATCGACAGCGAAGTCGCCGACATGGTGGGCCGTTCGCTGATTACCCGGCAGGTGGAGATGGGCGTGGCGATCCGCATGGCCTGTCTCGATATCCTGACGCGCGAAGCGCGTGGGCAGGAGGGCTGGGCATGAAGCAGATGCAGCCTTTCACCATCACCAACGCGCAGCTGGTGACGCCGGATGGTCTTGTCACCGGTGCCCTGCGCTGTGCCGATGGCCTGATTGCCGCGGTCGGCAGCGATGTTGCTCCGGCTGCGGGCGACGCGGTGATCGACGCGCAGGGCAAGCTTGCAGCCCCCGGGCTTGTCGATCTGGGCGTGTTCGCGGTCGACAAGCCGGCGTTCCATTTCGGCGGGATCACCCGCGCTGCGCTGATGCCCGACCAGTCCCCACCGCTTGATCTGCCGAGCCGGGTCGGCTTCATCGCCAAGAGCGGCAAGCCCGATCTGTGGGTTCACCCGCTGGCTGCGGCGACCCGCGCGCTGGAGGGCAGCCAGCTCGCCGAACTGGCGCTGATGCAGCAGGCCGGGGCGCGGGGGGTTGCGACAGGCCGCCGCTGGATCGCCGATTCGGGCGTGATGCTGCGCCTGCTGCAATATGCCGCAATGCTCGATCTTCTGGTTGTCACCCATGCCGAGGATGCCGGGCTGACGGGGGAGGCAGTGGCCACTGCGGGCGAAATCGCGACGCGGGCAGGCCTGCCCGCCGCGCCCGCCGAGGCCGAGGCCCTGGCGATCGCACGCGACATTGCGCTGGCCGAACTGGCGGGGGCACGGCTGCACTTCCGGCAGGTCACCACCGCGGCCGGCTTTGGCCTGGTGCGCGCGGCCAAGGCGCGCGGGCTGCCTGTCACCTGCGGCATCACACCTGCCCATTTCATGCTGTCCGATCTGGCGACCGCCGATTACCGCACCTTTGCCCGCCTCTCGCCGCCCTTGCGCGGCGAGGCTGACCGGCAGGCGGCGCTGGCCGCGATTGCCGAGGGAACGGTGGACGTGATCGCCAGCGGCCACGATCCGCGCGGGCCGGAGGACAAGCGGCTGCCATTTGCCGATGCACTGCCCGGCATGGCGGGGGCCGAGACGCTGCTGGCCATGACGCTCAATCTGGTGCGCGACGGCGTGATCGGCATGCCCCGCGCTTTCGACCTGCTCGCCCGTAACCCGGCCCGTCTGCTCGGCGTGGCAGCGGGGGAGCTGGCAGCTGGGCTGGAGGCCGACATCGCCCTGATCGACCCGGATGCGCCGTGGATCATCGATCGGCGCAAGATGGAAGCCACCGCTGACAATACCCCGTTTGACCGTCAGGGCGCACAGGGCCGGGTGCTGGGCCTGTGGAAGGGCGGTGTCAGTCTTTCCTCCTGAACCCATCGAGCCAACAAAAAGCCCCCGGCAAGCCACGGCCTGCCGGGGACATTTTGCTGCGTGATCGCAGGGGGGAAGCGTTTTAGCGGGTGCGGGCCGCGAGGCGCACGCCGCGGTCGACCGCACCGGCGGGCGGGCTTGCTGCGGCATAGGCGAAGCAGCCGCGCCCGGCCGACTTGACGGTGCCGCACATGCCCTTGGCGCTGTTTGCGCCAAAGCCGGCGGCGGCCAGGCGCCAGAAGGTGCGCCCGTTCACCACCGCTTCGGTAATGACGACGTCGTGATCCTTGAGCTGCGGGAACTTGCCCTTCAGCATGGTCCAGCCGCGCTGGGCCTCGATCTTGCTGTCATAGGCACCCAGCTGGACGAGATGGGTGGCGCTCTTTTCGCGCGCCACCGGCGCGGCGAGGGTGCCGGTCATGCGGCGCTGCGAGCTGGCGGCCACGCGGGTGCCGGCGCGCGGTGCGGCGCGCACGGCGCGGGCCGGAAGCTGCTGCACCACGGGGTTGGAGACAAAGCGGATGCCCGAGGCCGCGGCGGGCGCCGCTGCAACAGGGGCGGCAAAGGCTTCCTCGAAGCTCGGGCGCGGGCTTGCCGCGGCCATTTGCGGGGCAGCGGCGGGCGCGACCGGCGCGGCCTCGGCCATGGCCGGCCTTTCAGCCTGCGCGGCAGCTTCGGCAACCATCACGTCCTGCGACGGGAAATTGGCGAGCGCGAGCTGCTGCGGCTGGCCACTGTCCATACGCGGGGTCACCTGCAACATCGCCGCGACGCGCTGCTGGAAATGTTCGGGTGCGGACATCGTCGCCCATTCTGCAAGGCGCGCACCGAGCTGGTCTGCGGGCACATCCTCGGCGGCCATCACCCGCGCGGCGCGCCAGTTACCGGCGAGTGCGTAGGCGTAGGCGAGGTTCTGGCGCATTTTGGGCGTGGCTTGATCGCTGCCGCGCACCGCGTTGATCAGCACGTGCACGCCGCGTTCCGGCTGCCCGGCAAGCGCATAGGCAAGTCCGAGATCGGCAGGATCGATCAGCTTGGCGTAGTCGTCGAGCACCTTTATCGCGGCCTTGCCTTCGCCCAGCGCGGTCTTGGCCAGGGCGAAGCTCAGCACCGTGCGCGGGTCTTCATTGCCGAGGTCGAGCGCATCGCCGAAGCTCGTCGCGGCCGACTGGAACCGGCCTGCTTCCATATAGGCGGCGCCCAGCAGCGCGCGAAAGCCCGGGTTGCGCGGATCGGCCAGCACAGCGGCTTCGGCATGAGCGATGGCCTTGTCGGTCTGGCCCTTCTGCAGCGCCACCTGCGCGCTGGAGAACGACACATCGGCGCGCGGCGCGGTCGAGGTGGAGCAGCCTGCGAGCGAAAGGCCCGCCAGTGCGGTGGTGACGGCGAGCGCGAGGCGCGGCGCGGTGAAGCCGGTCTTGGTGCTGCGGTCCATGGTCATATTCCCCCTGTTGATCCTGTCGGTTCGCGGTGGTGGTGGCTGTCAGTGACGTTTCAGATGGGCGGCGATCACATCGAGATCGTCAAATTCGGCAAGCATCGCGTCGAGCGCCTCGGTCAGCAGCGCCTGCGCGCTGACGCCTTGCATGGTGGCGGCAAGTCGCAGCTTGAGATGACGTTCCGGATCGAGCCTCAGTGTGAAGGCGGCGCGGCGTTCGGTCACCGGGCTAAGGGTGCGCTGCTGGCTGCGGGCCGGAGCGCGAGGGGTGCGGCGGGCCTTGACCGGAGGTTTGGCGGGGGCCGGAGCCGGCGCAAGCGGCGCGTAGCCGGACGCGTCGTATTCATCCGGGCAGGCCTCGTCCTGTGCCGTATCGGCTTCGTCGGCGCTTTCGTCTGAAGCCATTCCGGTATCGTATTGGGGGCCGGTCATCACCGCATCGGACAGGACGCGCTGTTCAAGGCGGCGCTGCTGGCGGTGGATGATCGGGCTGTGCACGGGCGCAGTTTCACCCGCGGCGACAGCGGCGTTGATCGGGACGACGACGTCCGCGCCGGTTTCGCTTTCGCCGATGCTCTGGCTGTCACCCATGTCGTTCCAGCCGAGATCCTCGAGCTGCTCGTCGGCCAGAGCGGCAATCTCCGCCTCGTCGATCACCAGCGGGGCGACTTGCGGACGCATCGCAGGCTTGGCACCCCCCTTGCGGGCCAGCAAGGTGGGACTGAGCGAGGCAAAACCGGGTTCGGACATCGCCCTTGTTCCCCGTGCCCGAGCTATTGCGCCACCCGGCGACCGAAGCCGCCAGCCGGACGCGGCACACCGCCGATTTGCTGACCCACGCCATTGGGAGCGGGCGCAAACACGGTGCGACGGAAATTCTTTTCGAGCCGGTCGGCGATGTAGCGCCACAGCGCGCCGATCTCGGCAGCCGAGCGGCCTTCGGGATCGACTTCCATCACCGTGCGGCCATCGATCATCGAGGCGGCGAAATCGGTGCGGTGGTGGAGCGTGATCGGAGCGACGGTGCCGTGCTGCGAGAGTGCGACCGCGGCTTCCGAGGTGATCTTGGCCTTGGGCGTGGCAGCGTTGACGACGAACACCAGCGGCTTGCCGGCGCGTTCGCACAGGTCGACCGTGGCCCCCACGGCGCGCAGATCGTGAGGGGACGGGCGAGTGGGCACCACGATCAGCTCGGCGACCGAGATCACCGACTGGATCGCCATGGTGATGGCAGGCGGGGTGTCGATCACCGCGAGCTTGAAGCCCTGCTGGCGCAGCACCTGAAGATCATTCGCGAGGCGCGAGACCGTGGTCTGGGCGAAGGCGGGATATTCCGCCTCGCGCTCGTTCCACCAGTCGGCCAGCGAACCTTGCGGATCGATGTCGATCAGCACGACCGGGCCAGCGCCGGCGCGCTGGGCCTGGACGGCCAGATGTCCGGACAGGGTGGTCTTGCCCGATCCGCCTTTCTGCGATGCCAAAGCGAGTACACGCAACGCCTGGGTCCCCCTGGATTGATGCCGCCTCGTGCCGCCCCATTGCGACCCCGATTTGCGACCGGTTGGGAACGGGATCGCAGGATACCCCTAATTTTGGGTTAACATGCCGTGATTAAGCGTTTTGGTGTGAGGGCACGGGCGGATCCGAAACCGGCGGCCGAGCATCCTGGGCGAGCGCGTGATACCCGACAAGGATTTGCTAACCGTATCGGGCTTATGAACGCGAAACGAAACCGCACAGGATGACGCGAGGCGTTGCATGGCTGGAAAGATCGCAGGAACGGGGATGCGCGCGGCTCTGGGTCTGGCGTTAGCGGCAATGGTCTGCTCGCCGGTGCTGGCCGATGTCAAGGCCGGGGTCGATGCCTGGAGCGCGGGCGATTATGCCCGAGCCGTGAGCGAGTGGCGGGGCCCTGCTGCCGAAGGCGATGCCGATGCGCTGTTCAATCTCGCGCAGGCTTATCGGCTCGGGCGCGGCGTGCCGGCCGACAATGCCCGTGCGCGCCAGTATTACGAGGATGCGGCGACGCGCGGCCATGTCAAGGCGGCCGACAATTTCGGGCTCATGCTGTTTCAGGAAGGCGAGCAGGAAAAGGCCATGCCGCTGATCCGCGCAGCGGCCGAGCGCGGCGATCCGCGTGCGCAATATGTGCTGGGCCTGTCGCACTTCAACGCCGATTATGCCCCGCGCGACTGGGTGCGTGCCTATGCGTTGATGACGTTGGCGCAAGGGCAGGGCTTGCCGCAGGCGCAGGACGCGATCACGCAGATGGATCGTTATGTGCCGATGGTGCAGCGCCAGCAGGCCCAGTCGTTGGCCCGCCAGATCGAGGCCGAAACCAAGGCCCAGCGCAGCACTGAGCTTGCGGCCTTCGAACTTGGCACCACCGCGCCCGCAGTGACCGCCGCAGCCCCCGCAGCGGTGCAAGCGCGCCCGGCGGTGCGGACAACGACAGCCCCCACGCCCGCCCCGGCACCGGTGCGTGCCGCCGCGCCGGCGGTGCGTACGGGCGGCAGCTGGCGCGTCCAACTCGGCTCCTTCGGGGTGGCCGCCAATGCCGAGCGGATGTGGCGCCAGCTGTCGGGCAATCCCGCGCTCGCCGGGACGAAAAAGACGGTCATTCCCAGCGGCCGGTTGACGCGGCTGCTGGCGACCGGCTTTGCCAGCGAGGCTGATGCCGCGCGCGCCTGTGCCCGCCTCAAGGCGCAGGGTCAGGCCTGTCTCGTCGCGGGGCAAGGGTGATCGTCGGGCCGAGCGGCTGACGCGGCGCAATAACCTGCGCAACAGCGCACTATCCAACCGGCCCCGGCCTTGCTAGGCCTTGCGCCCAATCAGGGTGGGGGATCAGTCGTGGATCAGACAAGGCGCGCGCGCGCCGCGCAGCATCATCCTGGTGAGGCTGCTGCGGCCATCGCACCTGTGGCTTCAAGCGAGCGGATCGACACCCTCGATTTCATCCGCGGCCTTGCCGTGATGGGCATTCTGGCCGCCAACATCGTGGCCTTCGGCCAGCCCTTCGATGCCTACATGTATCCCGCTGCCTTCAAGGTCGATCCAGCCGATCCGGGCGGGTGGATGTGGATCGCGCAGTTCATCCTGATCGATGGCAAGATGCGCGGGCTGTTCACACTGCTGTTCGGGGCCGGGATGTACCTGTTCATGGAAAAGGCCTGGGCCAAGGGCGCGACCCGCGCGCTTCAGGCATGGCGGCTGGTGCTGCTGATGGGCTTTGGTCTTGTCCATTTCTTCTTCATCTGGCCCGGCGACATCCTGTTCGGATATGGTTCGCTGGGGTTGGCGGCGCTCGCCTGTATCAAGTGGAGCGCAAGGACGCAGGCTTTCGTCGGACTGGGCGCCTACCTGCTCGGCGTGATCGGCTACGGGGCGATGATGATCTTTCCCTGGCTGGTGGTGGATTCGCCGCTGGGCCAATCCTCGCCCGCGATGCTGGAACAGCGCGCCGACATGATCGCGCAGATGGAACAGACCCTCGCGCTGTCGCAGGTGCCCAATGATGCGATGGCCTCGGGCGATTACGCGGCGCTGGTGGCGCACCGCTTCGGGGCGCAGGCGTTCGATCCGCTGGCGATGTCGCTGTTCTTCTGCCTCGAGACGATCCCGCTGATGCTGATCGGCATGGCGCTCTACCGCATGGGTTTCTTCACCGGAGCCTTCGCGCGGGCGCAGCTGCTGCGCTGGGGCTGGGCGGGCGTGATCGCGGGCGGGCTGGCGCATCTTGCCATCGGATTGGCGATGCGGGCCGACGGTTTCAGCTATTACGGCACGCTCGCCGCGTTCATGGGGCTGAGCCCGCTGCCGCGGCTGTGGATGGTGCTGGGCCTCGCCGCGCTGCTGGTGGCCTGGGCACCCTCGGCGAACGGATGGTTGGGCCAGCGCGTGCGTGCGGCAGGTCGGGCGGCCTTCACCAATTATCTTGGCACTTCGGTGGTGATGATGGTCGTGTTCCACGGCTGGGCGCTGGGCCTGTTCGGTCAGCTCAATCGCCCGCAGCTCTATCTCGTGGTGGCGTTGGCATGGGCACTGATGCTGGCATGGTCGAAACCATGGCTCGATCGCTATCGCTACGGCCCGCTGGAATGGCTGTGGCGCTGCCTGACTTATAGGACGGTTTTTCCGATCCGAAGATGAGCCCGTCGCTGCAAGCGACCGCAAGCAAGAACCCCTCTTGTTATTGAGAACAATTCGCATATCTTCGCTCCTGCAAACGCTTCTCAGGAGTGATTCGGCCCTTATGTATATCTGCATCTGCAACGCCATCCGTGAGAGCGACTTGCGCAAGGCTGCGCTGGCGTGTGACGGCGATGCCGCGGCGACCTATGCCTGTCTCGGCAAGCGTCCCAATTGCGGCCAATGCCTTGAGGAAGCGCAGGAAATCATCAATGCGGAACGCGCTGCCGCAAGTTGCGATTTCCTCGCAATAGAAGTCGCCTGATCCGCGATTGCGAACCTCTCGCAAACATCTGATTCATAACAGAATTTCAAGCCCGCCCCTTGCGGACAGGCCCTCGCAGCGTCTATCCGGATGCAGCGTCGGCCATCGGCTTCGACATTTCGCAAAGGATATTTCTGCATGAAGGGCGACCAGCAGGTCATCGACTATCTCAACCAGGCGCTCACCAACGAGCTGACCGCGATCAACCAGTACTGGCTGCATTACCGCGTGCTCGACAACTGGGGCCTCAAGAAGCTGGCCGCCTACGAACGCCACGAATCGATCGAGGAAATGGAGCACGCCGACAAGCTGGCCGAACGCATCCTGTTTCTGGAAGCGCTGCCCAATTTTCAGGCGATCCACAAACTGAAGGTCGGCGAGAATGTCGAGGAAGTGCTCAAGGCCGATCTCGCGCTGGAGCACGAAGCGATCCCGCTGCTGCGCGATGCGATCCAACATTGCGAAAGCGTGCGCGACTATGTCAGCCGCGATCTGTTCGCTCATATCCTCAAGAACGAGGAAGAGCACGTCGATTTCCTCGAAACCCAGTTCGAGCTGATCGAGCGCATGGGTCTGCACAATTACTGTCAGTTGCAAAGCGCGCCTGCCGGCGATAGCTGACAGGGCATCCGGTCGCCGCTTTGGGGCGGTTCGGCAACGCGTCAGGCACAATTGGGGGCAGAGTCAGGCGAGGCTCTGCCCCCTTTTTGCTGGCAGGTATCAGCCTTTGGGTGGCTCGGCCCCGATCGCCGCGAGCCGCGTTTCCATCAGAAAGAAACCCAGCCCCGTCACCAGCAGCACCATCGTCAGCACCCACAGGGCGGCGATCACCGTGCCGATCTGCGCGGTGATATAGGCCGAGATGAACAGCAGGCCGATCACCAGGCTGATCATCACCGCCGCCGCAGTGGAGAACATGATCGCGCCCTGTGCCAGCTTGCGCCGCCGCATCAGCCACGCATATTCGCGCAGCTGCTTGGGTGTGCGTTCCTCCTCCCGCTTCTCGTCGATCTTTTCCACCCGCTGGGCGATCCAGATCATCCGGCTCATGATGACATTCATGATCGCCCCGATGCCCGACAGCAGGAACGCGGGCGCCAGGCTCAGCTGCACCACCTGCTGCACCCGCGGGGTGGAAGCGGTGCGCTCGATGATCTCGAAGGCGAAGGGCGTTTTTTGAGCGGCTTCGGCGGCGGCGGCAAGCAGATCGAGCAGCATGGGGGCTACTCCTTGGCGTAGGGGTTCTTGTTGGCTTTCAGCGTGACGCGCACCGGCACCGCGTCAAAGCCCAGCTTGGCGCGGATGCCGTTGACCAGATAGCGCTCGTAGCTCTTGGGCAGCAGGTCGAGCCGTGTGCCGAAGATCACGAAGCGCGGCGGGCGGGTGCCGGCCTGGGTGATGTATCTGAGCTTGATCCGCTTGCCGCCGGGGGCGGGGGGCGGGTTGGCCTCCAGCGCATCGTCGAACCAGCGGTTCAAAGCCGCGGTCGGCACGCGCTTCGACCATGCCTCGCGCAGTTCGAAGGCGCCGGCCAGCATCTGGTCCAAGCCCTTGCCGGTCTTGGCTGACACAGCGAACAGCGGCAGGCCGCGCACCTGGGCGAGGCCATCATCCAATGCGGCGCGGATGCCGTTGAACAGTTTGCTCGCGTCTTCGTGCCCCGAGCCGGCGACGTCCCACTTGTTGATCGCGATCATCAATGCGCGGCCTTCTTCAAGCACGAGGCTGGCGATCTTCAGATCCTGATGTTCGAGGCCCTGGGTGGCATCGAGCAGCAGCACCACCACCTCGGCAAAATCGACCGCCCTGCGCGCGTCGGCCACCGAGAGCTTTTCGAGCTTTTCGGTGACATTGCGCTTCTTGCGCATCCCGGCGGTGTCGATCAGGCGGATCGCGCGCGTTTCGCCGCTCCTGCGGTCGGTCCATTGCCAGTCGATCGCGATCGAATCGCGGGTGATCCCGGCTTCGGGGCCGGTCAGCAGCCGATCTTCTCCCAGCAGGCGGTTGATCAGGGTGGACTTGCCCGCGTTCGGACGGCCCACGATCGCCAGCTTGAGCGGGCCGGAGGGGCGATCATCCTCGTCCATCGCAGCGGTTTCGGCACGCGCGGCCTCGTTCGCCGCTTCCCATGCCTCGGCCTTGGCACCGATGATCGGCCACAGCCCGCCGAACAGGTCGGCGATGCCTTCGCCGTGCTCGGCGGACATCGCCAGCGGCTCCCCAAGGCCCAGCGCATAGGCTTCCATCGCCCCGCTTTCTCCGGCCGCGCCTTCGGCCTTGTTGGCGACCACCACCACGGGCACTTCCTGTTCGCGCAGGTAGCGGGCGATTTCCTCGTCGAGCGGGGTGAGCCCCGCGCGCGCATCGATCACGAAGATCGCAGCGTCTGCGCCGGCGAGGCTCGCTTCGGTCTGCTTGCGCATCCGGCCGGGCAGCGAAAGTTCGTCTTCGTCCTCCCACCCGGCGGTGTCCACAATCGTGAAGTGCAGCCCCGCGATCACCGCATCGCCCATGCGCCGGTCGCGCGTCACGCCCGGCTGATCATCGACCAGCGCGAGTTTCTTGCCCACCAGCCGGTTGAACAGGGTGGACTTGCCGACATTCGGACGGCCGATGATGACGACTTCAGGCTTCTTGGGGAGGGACATAACCCGGCCCAAGTGGGCGCAAACGCCCCGTTTGGCAAGTTCGGGCGGGGATCAGCCCTTTTTGGCGACTGGCGGGTTTTCGCCCAGATCCTCGTACCATGCCTCGACCGGGCCGGTGAGCTTCAATGTCAGCGGCTGGCCCTTGCGGTCCACCGTCTTGCCGGCCTGCACCCGCACCCAGCCTTCGGAAATCGAATATTCCTCGACATCGGTGCGCACCCGGCCCTTGAAGCGGATGCCGATTCCGCGGCGCAGCTTGTCCGCGTCGAAGAACGGGCTCCTCGGATTGACCGACAGATGATCGGGCGGAATGTCGCTGCCGGAGCTGGTCTGAGGGGCGGGTTCAGGGGTTTCTTCGCTCATGGCGCGGCCCTTATCCGCCAATCAGCAAGGCTTCAAGCGTGTTGCGCTTGCCCTTTCGTCCCGGCGGGGATAAGGGCACCGGCTGATACGCGCGGGAGGCCATGCTTCCCGCGCGGCTTCGTTCGGACATGCGGGCGTGGCGAAATTGGTAGACGCACCAGATTTAGGTTCTGGCATCGCAAGATGTGGGGGTTCGAGTCCCTTCGCCCGCACCAGTTCGTCCCCGGCCTGTTCCGACCTTACGGAATTCTATCATAGAAGGCATCAGACCAGTTCCCATGCACACCCAGCAGACTGTCAACGAAGGGCTCAAGCGCGCCTATCTGATCACGATTCCGGCCGCCGATCTTGCCGCGAAGATCGATGCCGAAATCAAGAAGGTCGCGCCGCAGGTGCGGATGCCCGGCTTCCGTCCCGGCAAGGTGCCGGCCAACCTCGTCAGGAAGATGCACGGCGAAGCCCTGCACGGCCAGGTCGTGAGCGAGACGATCCGCGAATCGGTCGACAAGCTGCTGCGGGACGAGGGCTTGCGTCCCGCGATGCAGCCTGAGGTGGGCCTCAATCAGGATTACGAACAGGGCAGGGATGCCGAAATCACCGTCAGCCTCGAAGTGCTGCCCGCGATCGAAGCGCCCAGCCTTGACGGCCTGAAGCTCGAACGTCTGGTCGTGCCCGTCACCGACGCGCAGATCGACGAGGCGCTGGCCGGCATCGCCTCGCAGAACAAGAGCTACAAGGATGCCGCCAAGACGAAGAAGGCGGCCGAGGGCGACCAGCTGATCATCGATTTCGTCGGCAAGCTCGACGGGGTCGAATTCGACGGCGGCAAGGCCGAGGACGCGGCGCTGGTGCTGGGTTCGGGCACCTTCATTCCCGGATTTGAAGACCAGCTGGTGGGCGTGAAGGTCGGTCAGGAAAAGACCATCACCGTTACCTTCCCGGAAAACTATCAGGCCGATCATCTGGCGGGCAAGCAAGCCACCTTCGATGTCACCGTGAAGGCGGTGAAGGTCGAAACCGAGACCAGCGTTGACGAAGATTTCGCCAAGAGCCTTGGACTCGACAGCCTCGAAAAGCTGCGCGAAATCATGAAGGCGCAGCTGGAACAGCAGACCGCTGGCCTGACCCGCACGCAGATGAAGCGTGCGCTGCTCGATCAGCTTGCCGCGGGCCACAGCTTCGAAGTCCCCGGCACCATGGTTGAAGCCGAATTCCAGCAGATCTGGGCGCAGCTCCAGCAGGAAGCATCGCGCGAGGAGGATCCGGCTGCTGCGCTGGAGCAGATCGAGAAGGAGAAGGACGAATACCGCGCGATCGCCGAGCGCCGCGTGCGTCTGGGCCTGCTGCTCTCGGAAATCGGCCAGGCCAATGGCGTGGAAGTGACCAGCCAGGAAATGTCCATGCTGATCCAGCAGGCCGCGATGCAGTACCGCACCGAGGACCGTGAGCGGTTCGTGCAGTACATCCAGTCCGAGCCGCTGGCGGCCGCTCAGTTGCGCGCGCCGCTGTATGAGGACAAGGTCGTCGACTTCCTGTTCGACAAGGCCGAGGTGACGGAACGCGAAGTGACCATCGAGGAACTGCAGGCCGCAATCGAGGCGGACGAAACCGCCGAGGCTGCTCCGGCTCCGAAGAAGGCCGACGCCAAGAAGAAGGCTCCGGCCAAGAAGGAAGCGGCTGCCGAGGAAGCTCCGGCTGTGGACGAACAGCCTGCCAAGAAGGCGCCTGCCAAAAAGGCTCCGACGAAGAAGGCTGAAGCGGCTGACGAAAAGCCCGCCGCCAAGAAGGCGCCTGCCAAGAAGGCTCCGGCCAAGAAGTGATCCGGCGCAGGCAGGGGATTATTCCCCCGCCGGTCGCCACGCACGGAATTTCGGCGCCGGCAGCCTGGCTGTCCGCGCCTTTTCGTAGGCGGCGCCCGCCTTCAGCACGGCGTGATCGTCCCACTTCGCGCCCATGATGCTCAGGCCCACCGGCAGGCCCTCGATCGCGCCCATCGGCACGGTGAGGTGCGGGTAGCCGGCAATCGCCGCCGGGCTGCCGAAGCCGATCGCGCCGTTGTAATTGTCTCCGTTGACGAGATCACTGGTCCAGGCTGGTCCCTGTGTCGGAGCGATCAGGAACTGCACCTTGTTGTCCGCCAGCAGCTTGTCGAGCGTTTCTGGCCCGGCGATCCGCAGTGCATTGGCGCGCGCGGTTTCGTAGGCCGCGCGGTCGGTGGTCTGTTCGGCCAGCTCGAACAGGTCCTGCCCGAACCAGCGCATTTCCTCGTTCGCGTGGGCCTTGTTGAAGGCGATGATGTCGGCGAGGCTGCGCGGGGTCGGTCCCTCCCGGAAAGCGGGGATCGAGCCGAGATACTTGCCCATTTCCTCGCGCAGTTCGAACATCATCACGGTGAAGCTGTCGCCATCCATCTGCTCGTTCGGCGTGAAGCTGATGTCGACCAGCACCGCGCCGGCGCGTTCGAGATCATTGAGCGCGACATCGAACACCGCTGCAAGATCGGCGCGCTTGCCGATCTGGTCGCGCAACACCCCGATCCGCACGCCCTTGAGCGAATAGGTATCGAGTGCTTGGGTATAGTCCTTCACCCGCTTGGCCTCGAGCGTCACCGGATCGGCCTTGTCCGGCCCCGCGATGGCAGTGAGCAGCAGCGCAGCGTCATACACCGTCCGCGTCATCGGCCCGGCGGTGTCCTGCGTGCTCGAAATCGGCACGATGTGGGTGCGGCTGACGATCCCGACGCTCGGCTTGAAGCCGACGATGCCGTTGATGCTTGCCGGGCAGGTGATCGAGCCGTTGGTCTCGGTCCCGATCGCGCCCCAGGCAAAGCCCGCCGCCACCGCCGCACCGCTGCCCGAGGAAGAACCGCAGGTGTTGCGATCAATTGCAAAGGGATTGCGGGTGAGGCCGCCCAGAGCGCTCCACCCGCTGGTCGATCCGCTGGAGCGGATATTGGCCCATTCCGAAAGGTTGGTTTTGCCCAGCACAACACCGCCGGCCGCGCGCAGGTTGGCGATCAGCGGCGCATCGCGCCCCGTCATATTGTCTTTCAGGGCGAGGCTGCCCGCAGTGGTGGCAAATCCACTCGTTTCGATATTGTCCTTCACCAGCACGGTGCGGCCGCGCAAGGGGCCGGTGGCGGCGAGCTGGCGCGCCTTGACCGACGCTGCGGGATCATAGTCGAGCACCGCGTTGAGGCGCGGCCCGTTGTCGTCAAGCGACTGGATGCGCAGGATATATTCGTCCACCGCCAGCAGTTCGCTCATGGCCTCGCGGTCTGGCGCAGCTTCCGACGGGGGCGGCGAGCCTTGCGCGAAACCCGCGGCCGAGGTGGTGGCAAGGAGGGCGGCAAGCGCGCTGCGCGCAAGGGCTGGCGTGGTCATGGCGCGCAGGTTTGCCTGCTTTGCGCAGCGATGCAAGATGCCCCGCACCTCAAGTGCATCGCGCAATTCACAGGCGACACGGTAAACGCCCTTGAAATTGCCCCGCGCCTGACGACATAGCCAGTCTGGAACTTACGAAGGACACGCAAATCCCATGATCGATCTGTTCGACAACGCTGGCGAAACCTACGGCACTCAGGGTCAGTTCACCCGCGATCCGCTGACCGGGGCACTGGTGCCGGTGGTCGTCGAACAGACCAGCCGGGGCGAGCGCTCGTTCGACATCTTCAGCCGCCTGCTGCGCGAACGCATCGTGTTTGTCACCGGACAGGTGGAAGATGGCATGGCTTCGCTGATCGTTGCCCAGCTGCTGTTTCTCGAAAGCGAGAATCCCTCGAAGCCGATCTCGATGTACATCAACTCGCCCGGCGGGGTGGTGACCGCGGGTCTCGCGATCTTCGACACCATGCAATATATCAAGCCGCGCGTGTCGACCGTGTGCATCGGGCAGGCCGCCTCGATGGGCAGTTTCCTGCTGGCCGCGGGAGAGCCGGGGATGCGCATTGCGCTGCCCAATGCGCGGATCATGATCCATCAGCCTTCGGGCGGCGCGCGCGGGATGGCCTCGGATATCGAGATTCAGGCGCGCGAGATCCTGCGCATCCGGAGCCGCATGAACGATCTCTACGTCAAGTTCACCGGCCGCAGCCTCGACGAGATCGAAAAGGCGATGGACCGCGACACCTTCCTCGAAGCCGAGGAAGCAAGGGCCTTCGGCCTGGTCGACAAGGTGTTCGAGACCCGCCCCGACAGCGAGGAAACCGCTGTTGAGGACGGTTCGGGCGGGGCGCCTGAATAAGGCTCTCCCCCGGCATCTGCCCCGTGGCGGGACGGCGACCCGATGCCCCGGTGTTTTCCGGTATCTGGCCGCCCCGAACTCCATGCCGGAGCCATTAAAACGTGCGCCATGTGTTGATTCATCTGGTGCCAACGATACACTTGGCGAATCCGTGCGTGTCATAGCGATGCTATTGCCTGCGGATTCGAGGACACAGGAATGACCAAATTGAGCGGATCCGACAGCAAGAGCACTCTTTATTGCAGCTTCTGCGGGAAGTCGCAGCACGAGGTGCGCAAGCTCATCGCCGGCCCCACGGTGTTCATCTGCGATGAATGCGTGGAACTGTGCAACGATATCATCCGCGAGGAAACCAAGGCGGGGATTGCCGGGCGCAAGGAAGGCGAAATCCCCACGCCGATGGATATCTTCACCACGCTGAACGATTACGTGATCGGGCAGGATCGCGCCAAGCGCGTGCTCTCGGTCGCGGTGCACAACCACTACAAGCGGCTGAAGCATTCGGGCAAGGCGGGCGATGTCGAACTTGCCAAGTCGAATATCCTGCTGGTCGGGCCCACCGGTTCGGGCAAGACCCTGCTTGCCCAGACGCTGGCGCGCACCTTCGATGTGCCCTTCACCATGGCCGACGCCACCACGCTGACCGAAGCGGGCTACGTGGGTGAGGATGTCGAAAACATTATCCTCAAGCTGCTCCAGGCCTCCGATTACAATGTCGAGAAGGCGCAGCACGGGATCGTCTATATCGACGAGATCGACAAGATCACCCGCAAGGCCGAAAACCCCTCGATCACCCGCGACGTTTCGGGCGAGGGCGTGCAGCAGGCGCTGCTCAAGCTGATGGAAGGCACCACCGCCTCGGTGCCGCCGCAGGGCGGGCGCAAGCATCCGCAGCAGGAATTCCTGCAAGTGGACACCACCAACATCCTGTTCATCTGCGGCGGGGCCTTTGCCGGCCTCGACAAGATCATCGCGGATCGCCTGCAGAAGCGTTCGATCGGTTTCGGCGCGCACGTTGCCGATCCGGACAAGCGCCGCGTGGGCGAGCTGCTTGAAAAGAGCGAACCGGAAGATTTGCTCAAGTTCGGCCTCATCCCCGAATTCGTCGGCCGCCTGCCGGTCATCGCCACGCTGCACGATCTCGATGTGCCCGCGCTGGTGACAATCCTCAAGGAGCCGAAAAACGCGCTGGTGAAGCAGTATCGCAAGCTGTTCGAGCTTGAGGATGTCGAACTCACCTTCACCGACGATGCGCTTCAGGCGATCGCCGAGCGCGCGATCAAGCGCAAGACTGGGGCACGCGGGTTGCGTTCGATCGTTGAGGGCCTGCTGCTCGACACGATGTTCGATCTGCCCGACATGGATGGCGTCACCGAAATCGTGATCGACGCCGATGTGGTGGCGGGCAAGAAGGAACCGATCCGGGTGATCGGCAGCGAAGAGAAGAAGGAAGCGGCAGCGTAACCTGCTACGCGCGAAAGTGCCAGATAACCGACGCCTGTCGGCCCTGAACGTCTTCGCGTAGGCCCGGTCGATCGTTCGGATTTACGACCGTTCTGCGATCTTTTCGTTTCCCTCGTTCAGGCTGACTGCGCCTGCCATTCGGGACAAAAAACCCCGCCCGGCCCTTGGAGGAGAAGCCGGACGGGGTCGCATGCAGCGCCGCACCCCCGGGTTGGAGGGGATGGGGAATAAGGGGCGGCGCCAAGCGGTTGGCGCGGTTCAACCCGGCAAGGAGACCGTGTCAGTCACGTGGATCACGCCGTTCGACTGGAACACGTCGGCCTGGGTAACGGTCGCCTGACCGCCCGTGGCGTCGATCAGCACGACCTGGCCATCCACCATCCGCGCGGTGAGGATGCCGCCGGCCAGCGTCTTGAGCTCGGCCTTGCCGCCGCCCATCGTGATCATCTCGATCAGTTCGCCCTCGGAAACCCTGCCCGGCACCACGTGGTAGGTGAGGATCGCGGTCAGCGTCGCCTTGTTTTCCGGCTTCACCAGGGTTTCGACCGTGCCGGCGGGCAGCTTGGCAAAGGCGGCGTTGGTGGGCGCAAAGACCGTGAAGGGACCGGGTCCGGAAAGCGCCTCAACCAGTCCGGCGGCCTGCACGGCGGCAACCAGCGTGGTGTGATCCTGCGAATTGACGGCGTTCTCCACGATCGTCCTGGTCGGATACATGGCCGCGCCGCCCACCATCGGGACATCGGCCTGTTGTTCCATGTGGTGATCCGCCAGCGCCGGTGCGGATACAAGGCCGGTGGTGGCGGCCAGCGCGGCAGCAGCGATCGCGGTGACGGTGATCTTGCGGGGCATGGGGAACTCTCCTCTTTTGCGAAACTGCGGCAAGCCTTTTCTGCCTGCGCCGCAAGCTACGCAGCCGCTGCGCGCGCGGATGTGAAAATACCGACAAACACGATCAACCGCCGCTGGTCTGCGGCGACACGCAGGCCCGGTCAGATCCGGGCGAAGGTGCCCTTGGCCACCACCGGCCCCGCGTCCACGTCATCGGGCTTGCCGCCCAGCGGTTCGCGGGTGAGCACGAGCTGCGAACCGTCGTGGAGCGCGGCAGAGATGTCCTGCGGCAAGGCCATCGAGCGCACCGCGCCCGGCACGACCACCCCGAGCGATTTTGCCGCGCTGCCATCGTCCGGCACCAGCCACAATTCGTGATCGTGCACCCCGTCAGGGGTGAGGCCGATCGCGGCGACCAGCATCTTCTCGCTTTGGGGGATGTAAGTCACATCAAGCCGCAGGCCGGTGTCACCGATCGGCACGGTCGCCACCATCGGAGACGCGGCCAGCTGCGCGGGCACGGTGCCCGGGGCGCTGACCGGCGCATTAGCGGGCGCAAAGGCCAGCATCGCCAGCGACACCGCTGCCGCAGCCGAGCTGATCCCTGCCGCCCACTGCCAGCGCCGCACACGCGCCCTCAGGGTGATCACTTCGCTCGGCAGGGCCGCGCGTTCGGCCTCCGGCGCATCGCCGGCTCCGACCTGCGCGGCGATGCCCTGCCACACGTGCTCGCCCGGCTCGGCCGCACCGGCCATGGCATCGGTCCAGGGGGCGAACCAGTTGTCCCACCATTCCTTGCGCCAGGCAAAGGCGGGATCGGTCGCATATTTCCCGCGCGCGGCGAGCAATTCCTCGCCTTCGAGCAGGCCCAGCGCCCATTCGGCGGCAATCACCGGATCGTCGCGGAGGGGATCGGTTGCGCTGTCTTCGGGGCCGCTCATGCCGCTTCGCTCGCTTCAAGACAGGCGCGCAGGCGTTGCAAGCCGCGGCGGATCCAGCTCTTCATCGTGCCGAGCGGCACGCCGGCCTGTTCGGCCAATTGGGCATAGGTCTTGCCGTCGAAAAAGGCGGCGCGGATATGGGTCTGGGTGCGTTGATCGAGACCCGCGATGCACTTGTGGATCTGCGCGGTCTGCTCGGCATCGACCAGCAGCGCATCGGCCAGCGGGCTTTCGTCGGGGAGCGGCGCGGCTTCCTCGATCGCAACCGCCCCGCCGCGCACCTTGCCGGTGCGCAGCCGATCGATTGCGCGGTTGCGGGCAAAGGTCGCCAGCCACGAAATCGGGCTCGCCCGCGCGGGATCATAGCGGTCGGCCCGCTGCCAGAGATTGACATAGACCTCCTGCAAGGCGTCCTCGGCTTCCTTTCTGTCGCCCAAGATACGCAGGCAGATGCCGAACAGCTTCACCCGGGTCAGGCGGTAGACGATTTCGAGCGCATCCCTGTCGCCCGCCGCAAGCCGCGCCATTGCCTCGCGCAGCGCCTCGCGCGCTTCATCGCTGGCAGGGCTGGGACGGGCGGCCATCAGCAATGCGCCCCGCAGGACGGTTCGCAAGCGGTATCGCCGCGCTCGATCTGGATGGTCGCATGTCCCACTCCGAAACGGGTGCGAAGCGATGCGGCGACATCGTGGAGGAAGGCATCCGAGGCGGGGCGCTGCGGCATCACCAGGTGCGCGGTGAGCGCGGTCTCGGTGGTCGACATCGGCCAGACGTGAAGATCGTGCACAGCCGCCACCCCATCGAAGCCGGCAAGGTGGCGGCGCACGTCGCCAAGGTCGATGCGGGCGGGCACGGCGTTGAGTCCCATCGCCACCGAATCGCGCGCCAGCCCCCAGGTGCCAGCCCCGATCACGGCGATGATCGCCAGGCTCACCGCGGCATCGATCCACACGAGGCCCGTCAGCAGGATCGCCGCCCCCGCCAGCACCACGCCAAGCGATACGAGCGCATCGGCCGCCATGTGGAGATAGGCGCCGCGGATGTTGAGATCCTCCTGACCGCGCATGAACATCACGGCAGTCAACGCGTTGATTGCGATCCCGATCCCGGCCACCACCATCATTGCCGTGCCATGCGGGGCTTGCGGCGTTGTCAGGCGGTGGAAGGTCTCAAGCAGAATCGCCCCGATCGCGATTGCCAGCAGCAGCGCATTGGCGAGCGCGGCAAGGATGGTCGAGGACTTGTAGCCATAGGTGAAGCGCCCCGATGGCGGGCGGCGGGCGGCGACGCTGGCGATCCAGGCGAGCAGCAGCGCCAGCACATCGGACAGGTTGTGACCGGCATCGGCGACCAGCGCCATCGAGCCATAGAGGAACCCGGCGACCGCCTCAACCAGAACGAAGCCGGTGTTGAGCGCGATACCGATGGCAAAGGCGCGGCCGAAATCAGCGGGCGCGTGGTGGTGGTGGCCGTCGCCTTGGTGGGTATGAGCGTGCGCGTGCGCCATCGCGTCACTTGTAGACGCAAGCATCGAGCCCGTCACGCCTGACGATGCCGATCCGCCGTTCGATCCGGTTGCCATGGCGGGCGAGCCAGCCGCCGGGGCTTTTCACCGCGCGTTTCTTGGGGCTGGGCAGGGCAGCGGCCATGCGGCTGGCCTCGTCGGCAGAAAGCCGTGCGGCAGAGTGGCCGAAATAGCGCTGCGCCCCGGCCTCGGCGCCATAGGTGCCGATCCCGGTTTCAGCGACGTTGAGATAGACTTCCATGATCCGCCGCTTGCCCCACACCGCTTCGATCCAGAAGGTGAACCATGCCTCCAGCCCCTTGCGGAAGAACCCGCCGCCCTGCCACAGGAACACGTTCTTGGCGGTCTGCTGGCTGATGGTGGAGCCGCCGCGGATGCGCCCGCCATTTTCCGCTGCCTCAAGGTTTTCCCGCATCGCCTGCTCGATCGCTTCGGCGTCAAAACCGAAATGTTCGCAAAACTGCGAATCCTCCGCGGCGATCACCGCGCTGACCAGATTGCGATCGATATTGTCGAGGCTCTCCCAGTCCTTGGTGATGCCGTTTGCGTCCATCAACATGGTCGCGGTGACAGGCACGGGGAGCCACTTGAAGGCGATCACCAGCAGCAGCGAAAGGCCAATGAACCACAGGATCGCATTGGCGGCGTAGCGAGCGATGGTGAGCAGCATCTGCCCCGCTTAGCCGACTCGCGGACGGTGCGGAAGTGTGACGATGTTCTGCAAATGTTTCACGTGAAACATTGGCGGCAATACGAAGCGGGCGCAGCGGTTGCCCGCTGCGCCCTCGCGATGATCCGGCAATGACCGGGCAACAACCCGGCGAGGCTTCAGGCCGCCCCCGGCAGCAAGCGCTCGCCCGCGATCCGCTGCATCGCCTTCTGGAGCTTTTCAAACGCGCGCACTTCGATCTGGCGGATGCGTTCGCGGCTCACGTCGTAGGCCTGCGACAGTTCTTCCAGCGTCTGCGGCTTGTCGGTCAGGCGGCGCTCGGTGAGGATATGCCGCTCGCGATCGTTGAGGCTTTCCATCGCTTCGGCCAGCATTTCGTGGCGCATCTGCGTTTCTTCCGCCTCGGCGACGGTTTCGTCCTGCAAGGGACGATCATCGGTCAGCCAGTCCTGCCACTCGCCCGAGCCTTCCTCGCCGCCGCGCATCGGCGTGTTGAGCGAGCCATCGCCGCCCATCATCATCCGGCGGTTCATGTTGACCACTTCCTGCTCCGGCACGCCCAGATCGGTCGCGATCCGGGCGACATCATCGGGGTGGAGATCGGTGTCCTCGTAGGCGTCGAGGTTCTTCTTCATCCGCCGCAGGTTGAAAAACAGCTTCTTCTGCGCGGCGGTGGTGCCCATTTTCACAAGGCTCCACGAACGCAGGATATATTCCTGGATCGAGGCCTTGATCCACCACATCGCGTAGGTCGCGAGGCGGAAGCCGCGATCGGGTTCAAACTTCTTGACGCCCTGCATCAGGCCCACATTGCCTTCCGAAATAAGATCGGCAACCGGCAGGCCATAGCCGCGATAACCCATCGCGATCTTCGCGACGAGGCGCAGGTGGCTGGTCACCAGCTGGGCGGCGGCATCTGGGTCTTCATGTTCCTGATAGCGCTTGGCGAGCATGTATTCCTGCTCGGCGGTAAGCACCGGGAACTTGCGGATTTCGGCGAGATAGCGGTTGAGGCTCTGCTCACCGCTGAGGGCCGGAACCGAAGGGGAATTCGTCTTGGTCACTCGTTACCTAACCTTTCTGGTGTCGACCGCTGAGGCGAAGGACCCCTGATGGGCATCCGTCGCGCTTGGGCCACGGGTTATGATTATACGCTCGAAGCTGTCAGTTGTATGCGCGTTTCATCGATCACAACGGCGCAGTTGGTCGATGAGTTCCGCCATGTCGGCGGGAATTTCGCTGCCCAAACGGATGTTTTCGCCGGTGAGCGGGTGGACGAAGCCCAGCTCGGCCGCGTGGAGCGCCTGCCGGGCAAAGCCGATTCGTTCGAGCAGCGGGCGCAAGGTTTTGGGGGTGCGTCCATAGGAAGGGTCTCCCAATAGCGGATGGCCGATTGACGCCAAGTGAACGCGCACCTGGTGGGTGCGGCCTGTTTCCAGTCGGCATTCGATCAGCGCGGCATCATCCAGCCGTTCAACGACTGTGTAATGGGTGATCGCGGTTTTCCCGCGCGAGGAATTCTTGGGCAGCACCGTCATTTTCTTGCGGTCGGCATCCGATCGCCCGATGCGCGCATTGATCGTGCCTTGGGCGGGTGAGGGGCACCCGGCGCACACCGCGACATAGCGGCGATGGACACTGTGCGCGGCAAACTGCACGGCAAGGCCCTCGTGCGCGGCATCGGACTTGGCCACCACCAGCAGGCCCGAGGTGTCCTTGTCGATCCGGTGGACAATCCCGGGCCGCGCGACCCCGTTGATGCCCGAAAGCTGGCCCCGGCAATGGTGGAGCAGGGCATTCACCAGCGTGCCGGTGATGTTGCCAACCGCCGGATGCACCACCATGCCCGCCGGCTTGTCGACCACGACGAGGTGATCGTCTTCATAGGCGATGGTGAGCGCAATGTCCTCGGGCAGCGCCTCGGCGGGCATGGCGGCAGCGAGGATGATGCGGAACGCGGTGCCCTCGGCGACCTTCATCGCGGCCGTCGTGGCGGTCTTGCCCGCGATATCGACCCGGCCCGCGTCGATCAGGCCCTGCACCCGCGCGCGGGAGAGGCCGGTCGCCTCGGCCAGCGCCTTGTCGAGACGGGCAGGCCCGGCGATGGTGCCGGTGATGACTTCGCTTTGCGCCATGCTATGGCCATGCGCGATGAAGGTCGAAGTGACAAGCGCTGCCCTTGCCGCGATGCGCGCCGCTGCCGCGGCCGCTCACCCGAGCGAGGCGTGCGGGCTGCTCCTGGGTGAGGGCGGGCGGATCACTGCGGCCCGCGAAACCGCCAATGTCCACCCCGCGCCCGCAACCCATTTCGAGATCGACCCGCAGGCGCTGATCGATGCGCACCGCGCCGCGCGGGCGGGCGGGCCGCAAGTGATCGGCTATTTCCACTCACACCCCTGCGGCCCGGCCGCTCCTTCCGCCACCGATCGCGCCTGCGCCCCGGGCGAGGGGAGGGTATGGGCCATCATCGGCGGCGGCGACATCGCATTCTGGAGAGACGGGGAAGAGGGCTTCAGCGCGCTTTCCTTTGTGCAGATCGACGGTTAGGAAAGGCGCATGATTTCGCAAACCGATCTTGCCGCGATGCTGTGCTCGCGCCTGTGCCATGATATGCTTTCGCCGGTGGGCGCGCTTGCCAACGGGCTGGAGTTGCTCGCAGACGAGCAGGATCCGGCAATGCGCGCGCGCTGCATGGAACTGCTCGAACAGTCGGCGCGGATCAGCACCGAAAAGCTGAAGTTCTTCCGGCTGGCGTTCGGCGCGGCGGGCGGCTTTGGCGAGGCGATCCCGATCGACGAGGCGCAAAGCGTGATCAACGCGCTGGCCGCCGATGCCAAACGGGTCGAGATCAACTGGGCGATTGCCGAGCCGAGCCTGCCCAAGCCGGCGATCAAGGTGCTGCTCAATCTCGCGCAGATTGCGCTCGATGCGCTGGTGCGCGGCGGAACGCTCGACATCGGGGCGGAGCGGCGCGACGGGGCGGTCGAGATCGTTGCCCGCGCCCGGGGTGACCGGGTGGCCTTTGACGATGCCATCGGCCGCGCGCTGCAGGGCGATCTCGATGACAGCGAGATCACCAGTCGCACCGCCGCAGCCCACATGATCGCTCTCGTGGCCGAGGAAATGGCGGGCGGCCTGCAATACAAGCTTTCCGAAGGTGTGCTGGTGCTCGGCGCGGTGCTGCCCGAGCCGGACGGCATGATCGGATAGGGCGTCATCGATGCGGGGGGGCACCGACGATGACGAACTGGTGCACCGCGCGGTGCCGTCGCCCAATTTCAACGAACGCACCCTGCCGATCAGCATGGTGGTGCTGCACTATACCGAAATGAAGCCGGTTGCGGCAGCGCTTGCCCGGATGTGCGATCCCGCCGCCTCGGTCAGCGCGCATTACTGCATCACCGAAGAAGGCGAGGTGATCCGGCTGGTGCCCGAGGACAAGCGCGCCTGGCATGCGGGCGCATCCTACTGGCGCGGGATTCCGGATGTGAACTCGGCCAGCATCGGGATCGAGCTGGATCATCCCGGCCACGCGCCCGAAAACGGGGGCTATCGCGCCTTTGCCCCGGCGCAGATCGACGCGCTGATCCCGCTGCTGGCACGGATCGTCAAGGATTACGACATTCCGCGCGCCAATGTGGTGGGCCATTCCGATGTCGCGCCCATGCGCAAGGTCGATCCGGGCGAGCTGTTCCCGTGGGAGCGGCTGGCGCGTTACCGCCTGTGCCTGCCGCGCCCGACCTCGCTTGGCGCGGGCGATCCGTTCCGCAACGAGAGCGCCTTCTTCCTCGCGCTCGAACGCTTCGGCTATGACATCACCGATCAGCGCAAGGCGGTGGAAGCCTTCGAGCGGCGCTGGCGGCCCGAACACATCACCGGCGTGGTTGACGGCGAGATCGCAGCGATCCTGTGGCAATTGCTGCTTGACCGCGATCAGGGGCGCACGCGGTGAAAAGGGTTGTCTGCAATTTGGGGCCTTGTTGCGGCAAGGTCGGGGGGCCTGGACGCGTGTCAATCAAGGGGATCACACGATGATGAAGAAACTTGCAGCGGAATTTTTCGGGACGTTCGTGCTGGTGTTCGGGGGCTGCGGTTCGGCGGTGTTGGCGGCGGGTTTTCCGGAACTGGGGATCGGCTTTGCCGGCGTGTCGCTCGCCTTCGGGCTGAGCGTCCTGACCATGGCCTATGCCGTGGGCGGCATTTCGGGCGGGCATTTCAATCCGGCGGTCAGCCTCGGGCTGGCGATCGCCGGGCGCTTCGGCTGGGCTGAACTGGTGCCCTACTGGGCGGCGCAGGTGCTCGGCTCGTTCTGCGCGGCGGGCGTGCTGTTCGTGATCGCCAGCGGCGCGCCGGACTTCGCCGCCGGCGGATTCGCTTCGAACGGCTATGACACCTTGTCGCCGGGCGGCTATTCGATGCTGGCCGCGCTGGTGACCGAAGTGGTGCTGACGGCGGTGTTCCTGGTGGTGATCCTCGGTGCGACTGCGCCCAAGGCACCGGCGGGCTTTGCCCCGATCGCGATCGGCCTTGCGCTCACGCTTATTCACCTCGTCTCGATTCCGGTGACCAACACCTCGGTCAATCCGGCGCGTTCCACCAGTGTGGCCTTTTATGCCGATACCGCCGCGGTCAGCCAGCTGTGGCTGTTCTGGGCAGCGCCGCTGGCGGGCGCGGCACTGGGCGCGCTGGTGTGGAAGCTGCTGCTGGCGGGTGGCGAGGACTGAGCCGCCTTTGCCAAACCCTGATGCTGTCCCTATAGGGGCAGTGTCAGGGGGCCTGAGGCAGCCGCGTGCGTGTGCGCGAGGAAAGTCCGGGCTCCACGAAACAAGGGTGGCGGGTAACGCCCGCCGGCGTCCTTTCGGGGGCGCAAGGGAAAGTGCCACAGAAAGCAAACCGCCGATGGCCCCGTCAGGGGAACAGGCAAGGGTGAAAGGGTGCGGTAAGAGCGCACCGGGGGGCTGGCAACAGTCACCGCAGGGCAAACCCCACCCGGAGCAAGGCCGAATAGGGGTCTCATGCCAAACCCTTCGCGGTGGGGCAGGCGTGTTTCGCGCCGGGAGACCCGGGTTGGCTGCTAGAGCCGTCGAGCAATCGCCGGCCCAGATGAATGGCTGCCGCCGCAGGCCCGTCCCGCAAGGGATACCGCCTGAGGAGACAGAACCCGGCTTATGATGGCCCCCTGATGTCCTGCATTCCCTGTCGCTTGGCTGCATCAGGGGGTTTGATCTTTCCCGCAGCCGCATTGCTGCGCGGCGTGCCAGAGCGTTTTCGAGCCGGGTGGAATCACCCGGCGGCTCGGAAAACGCGGTGAAACAAAATTCTGGAGCGTTTTCGAGCCGGGTGGAATCACCCGGCGGCTCGGAAAACGCGGTGAAACAAAAGTCTGGAGCGTTTTCGAGCCGGGTGGAATCACCCGGCGGCTCGGAAAACGCGGTGAAACAAAAGGCTGGAGCGTTTTCGAGCCGGGTGGAATCACCCGGCGGCTCGGAAAACGCGGTGAAACAAAAGGCTGGAGCGGCCGGTCCGATGCAGTCGGATCGCAAACCGCTCTAGCCTGCCTTTTCGACATATTGGTCATAGGCTTCCAGCGCCTGGGCCGCATACATCGCGCTTGGCCCGGCGCCCATGTAGATCGCAAGGCCAATGGTTTCAGCCAGTTCCTCGCGGGTCGCCCCATGCCTGCGCGCACCTTCGACATGGTAGGTGATGCACGGATCGCAGCGCACCGCGACCGAGATTGCCACCGCCAGCAATTCCTTGGTCTTGGGGTCGATCACGCCTTCGCCATGCGCGGCCCCGCCCATTTCGCGAAAGGCCTTCATCACGCCCGGGGCGGCCTTGTGGAGTTCGCGCAAGGCAGGGGTCAGATTGGCGGCCATTGCAGGCCAATCCTTGAAGTGGGTAGGTGCCATGATCGGTTCCTTGGCTGTGGTGCCAGAACCCAGAGCACGCTGCCCGCTGCCGGGGCATTGATGCAAATCAAATTTTGCTGCGCGCCGGCTCAGGCGCGCCCGACGCTCACATAGGTGAACCCTGCCGCGCGCATGTCTTCGGGCTTGTAGATGTTTCTGAGATCAACCAGCACCGGGGCTTTGGCGAGTTCCTTGATGCGCTTGAAGTCGAGCGCACGGAAAGCGTCCCATTCGGTCACGATCACCACCACCTCCGCGCCCGCGATCGCAGCATAGGGGCTGTCGCACATGGTCACTTGCGGCAGCAGCGGGCGGGCCTGCTCCATGCCTTCGGGATCATAGGCGGCCACCATCACGCCCGCATCCAGCAACGTTTGCGCCACAGCGATCGCGGGGCTGTCACGCATGTCGTCGGTGTTGGGTTTGAAGGTCAGGCCAAGCAGTGCGGCCTTCTTGCCGCGGGCGGCTTCCGCGCCGCCCAGCGCATCGATCACCTTGCGGCCCATGGCGCGCTTTCGGGTTTCGTTGACCTTGACCACCGCCTCGACGATCCGTGTCGGGCTGTCATAGTCCTCGGCGGTCTTGAGCAGCGCAAGCGTATCCTTGGGAAAGCACGAGCCGCCGTAACCCGGCCCGGCGTGCAGGAACTTGGAACCGATCCGGTTGTCCATCCCGATCCCGCGGCTCACATCCTGCACATTCGCGCCGACCTTTTCGCACAGATCCGCCATTTCGTTGATGAAGGTGATCTTGGTCGCAAGAAAGGCGTTGGCGGCATACTTGATCAGCTCGCTGGTGCGCCGGCCGGTGAACAGGATCGGCGATTCATTGAGGAACAGCGGGCGATAGACCTCGCGCATCACCTCGCGGCCGAATTCGTCCTCGGCGCCGATCACGATGCGGTCGGGGCGCTTGAAATCGCCGATCGCTGCGCCTTCGCGCAGAAATTCGGGGTTGGAGACGACCGAGAAGCGGTGAGCAGTACCGGTCTCGCGGATGATCCGTTCGACCTCGTCGCCGGTGCCGACCGGCACGGTCGACTTGGTGACGATGACCGCGTCATTGGCAAGGCTCTCGCCCACTTCGCGCGCGACCTGGTAAACGAAGGTCAGGTCGGCATGGCCATCGCCCCGGCGGCTCGGTGTGCCGACCGCGATGAAGATCGCGTCCGCGCCCCTGATGCCTTCGGCCAGCGAGGTGGTGAAGCTGAGGCGGCCGGCCTTCACATTGCTTTCGACCAGCGCATCAAGGCCGGGTTCATAGATCGGCATGATCCCGGCGTGCAGGCGATCAATCTTGCTCTGATCCTTGTCGATGCAGACCACTTCGTGCCCGAAATCGGCAAAGCACGCCCCCGATACGAGCCCGACATAGCCCGAACCCACCATCGCAATCTTCATGGATACCTGCCCTTACGCGTAATGTCGCAAAAAGTGCTCCGCCCGCTGTGCGGGACTAGCGTGCCCCCTCGCTGTGGAAGATCTCGATCGGGCCGCCATTGACCGAACAGGCCTGGATGATCCGCCGTTGATCGCCCTCAAGCACCAGCGCTGTAAGCACACCCGAGCGGAAAGCGCCAGTATCAATCCCTATGCGATTGCCGCAATCCATCACCCTCTCGAAGATGGTGTGGCCATGGACCACCACCTTTTCCAGCGGCCCCTCGTGGCTGAGGAAGCGCTCGCGGATCCACAGCAGGTCGGAACGCCTTTGTTGGTCGAGCGGGCGGTTCGGGTCGATCCCGGCGTGGACGAAGACATAATCGCCCGCGCGCAGCATGGTTTCGAAGGAGGCGATGTATTCGCGGTCGGCCTCGGGCACCAGTTCGGGCAGAAGCGCGAAGAGGTCCTCAAGCTCGAGTGCGGCGAACTGCGATTTCGATAGCCCGTAGCTCAGCACCGTCTCGTGCCCGCCATGCTTGAGAAAGTGGCGCAGCGCCTCGGGCCGCTCGAAGGCATCGAGGAACATTTCCTCATGATTGCCGGCGAGCACCCTGACATTGGCCTGCTGCTGCCAGCGGCGGGTGCGCGCGATCACACCGGCGCTATCCGGCCCGCGATCGACAAGGTCGCCCAGCAGCACGATGCGCGTGTCGGCGGAGCGGGCCTGCCGGTCATCCTCCTCGATCGCGGCGATCAACGCCTCGTAGAGATCGAGCCGGCCGTGAATGTCACCGATTACGTAATAACGCGTCCCGGCGGGCACCGAAGGCAGCTTCGGTGGAGGTTTCGGCCTGAAGATGTCGCGCAACTTGTGAAGCATGAACGGCTGGCTGTTCCGGATGCGACCCGGGCGGCTCCGGTCGGCACGTGGTTTACCGCCTCTGAGAGAGGGGCAGGTTGTTTACAGCGATGAAGGTTGCGTTGCAACAAACCCTCGGGCGGGCGCGACGGAAGGTGCTCAATTGTCGCCGGATGGCATCGCGCCGCGCTATTCGAGCGAAAAGCTGACCGTGGTGACCACGCGCACCTTCTTGTAGGGGCTGTCAGCCATGCCCCAGCCGCCCGCATCGCCATCGCGCGCCTCGATCTCGAAATAGCCTTGCGTGGCCTCCTTGATCTTGCCGACGGCGGAGTGCGAATCCTTGGCAAACTGCTCGGCCGCGGCGCGCGCGTCCCTGGTCGCTTCGGCCACCATCGCGGGCTTGATGTCGTTGAGCTTGGTGAAGGTGTAGGCCATGCCCGAGCCTTCCTCCAGGAACACCCCTCGCCCGACCAGATCGAACTGCCGCGCCACCGCCTTCTGCGCGCGGGCGACATCGGTGGTGCGCAGCGACAGGCGTTGGCGCACGGTGTAGGTGGTCAGGCCTTCGTTGGTATAGCTCGACACGTTGGCGCCGGTCGGCTGGAGCGCATCGGCGGGAAAGCCAAGCTCTTTGAAGAAGGCCTCGATCGCCTGCGTATCGGCGCGCACCTTGCCCTGCGCTTCAGCGAGGCTGTTCGAGGTGGCCGAATAGGAGATCGTCCAGGTCGCCAGATCGGCGGTGACGTTGCGTTCGGCCAGTCCGCGCACGGTGACCGCGCGCTCGGCATCCTTTGCGCGCAGCAGCCCGTCGCCGAGCAGGTAGCCGCCCGCGATCAGGCCGGTTGCAAGGATGGCTGCGGTGCCGAACCACAGCCGGGTCGCCGGCGCGCTCCAGAAACCGCTCGTCGCATTCGCTGGTTGCACGTCATCGCTGTTCATCGCATTGTCCCCCCTGTCGGAATTGGTGCGACGAGTTGTGCATAAGCATCGATGAACCAAGTTTGAATGCGTCTTGGTTTTCCGCATTGCATCCGCGATGCGAAATTGTCGTTCACACGCTTTTCGGGCGCGTGGCTGCGGGCGCCTTTTCGGGCTTGCAGTCGCTGCGCGACGGGGACAGCACAACTTTTGGGGCTAATATAATGGTGACATACCTCCACTCCATGATCCGCGTCACCGATCCGCAGGCGACGGTCGATTTCTTCAGGCTGATCGGGCTGGAGGAAGTGCGCCGCTTCGATGTCGAGGCAGGGCGCTTCACGCTGATTTTCCTCGCCGCGCCGGGCCAGGAGGGCGTAGCCGAGGTGGAACTTACCCATAACTGGCCGCCAGCAGATGGCAGCGCGGGCGAAGAATACACCGGCGGGCGCAATTTCGGCCACCTTGCTTACCGGGTCGAGAATATCTACGACACCTGCCAGCGCCTTATGGATGCCGGGCATATCATCCACCGCCCCCCGCGCGATGGGCACATGGCCTTCGTCAAAACGCCCGACGGGATCTCGGTCGAATTGTTGCAGGACGGGACGCTCGAACCAGCAGAGCCATGGGTCAGCATGCCCAATGTCGGGAGCTGGTAAAACCGCCGGGGCTGCGCCTGCGAGCGTGTAAACCAATTGGAAACTATCAAAATATTTGAGGGCGTTGCATCCTTTGCAAGGCCAAGGTAGTCTTGCGGCTTACACGGGGAAGGGGGTCGCCTTGCCTTTTGCAGACCTTGGCCTGTGGCAGTGGCTTGCTCTGCTGCAGCACGAATTGTTGCTGTTCGCCGGGATTTTCTTCCTGATCGGGGCGGCCGATGATCTGGCCGTGGACGCGCTGTGGCTGTGGCTGCGCGCGACCGGGAAGGCGAAGGCCCCGGTGCGCAAGCGCGCCGCGCTGGTCAACCGCCCGCTGCACGGCCCGGCGGCGGTGATTATCCCCGCCTGGCACGAGGCGGCAGTGATTGGCGATACGATCGCGCATCTTCTGGCAAGCTGGCCGCAGGCGACCATGCGCCTTTATGTCGGCTGCTACCGCAACGATCCGGCGACGCTGGCGGCGGCGAGTGCGGCGGCCAGGGGCGATCCGCGCCTGCGCCTCGTGATCCACGATCGCGACGGGCCGAGCACCAAGGCCGATTGCCTCAACCGCCTCTACGCTGCGCTGGTCACCGACGAGGCGCGTTCGGGACGGCGGTTCGCGATGGTGGTGTTTCACGATGCCGAAGACATGGTCGATCCGGCCGCGCTCGGCCTGCTCGACGAGACGATCGCGTTTGGTGCAGACTTTGTCCAGCTGCCGGTCGAGCCGTTGGTGCAGCGTCATGGCGACTGGTTCGCCAACCAGCTCGGCAGCCATTATTGCGAGGAATTCGCCGAGGCTCATGGCAAGGCGCTGGTGGTGCGTGACTGGCTGGGCGCGGGGCTTCCGGGCGCGGGGGTGGGCTGCGCGGCGGCGCGCGATGCACTCGAACGGCTCGCGGCGGCACGCCCTGACGGCCGGCCCTTCGCCAGCGATTCGCTCACCGAGGATTACGAGCTCGGGCTGAGCCTTGCGGCCGGTGGCGGACGCTGCCGGCTGGTGCGGGTGCGCGGCGAGGACGGGCGGATGATCGCCACCCGCGCCTTCTTTCCCAACCGGTTCGAGCAGGTGGTGCGCCAGAAGAGCCGCTGGGTGCTCGGGATCGCCTTGCAGGGCTGGGACCGGATCGGCTGGAGCGGCGGTATCCTCGAAGGCTGGATGCGCGCGCGCGACCGGCGCGGGCCGCTTGCCGCGCTGGTGCTGCTGGCCGGCTATGCGCTGGTGCTGCTCACCGGCCTTGGCGGCGTGGCAATCCTTGCCGGGGTAGGCGAGCCGGTGCCGCTGACCCCGATGCTGAACGTCCTGCTGGTCGCCAATCTCGTTGCCTTCGTCTGGCGGGTGGCGATGCGCTTCGCCTTTGCTGCGCGCGAATATGGCGTGGCCGAGGGGCTGCGCGCGGTGCTGCGCCTGCCGCTCGCCAATGTCATCGCGATCATGGCCGGACGCCGCGCGGTGTTTGCCTACGCCCGCACGCTGGGCGGGCGCGCGGCGGCGTGGGACAAGACCGAGCATGATCTCCACCCGCTGCGGTTGGGGCTTGCCGTTCAAGGCGGGGGCACATGAGCCGCGGTGCGCCGCTGGCGATGATGGGGCTGGTGCTCGCCGCGTGGATCGGCGGGCGGGCGATGGTGTGGGAGAGCCCCTTCCCCGTGCCCGCCGACCTGATCCCCACCGGTTTTCCGGCAATCGCCGCGGCGGATTTGGGCGCAGCGCCCGCGACCCTTGCGGTGCCGAATGCGACCGGTTCCGCAGTGCCTGTGCGTCGCGCCGCGCAGCACCGCGGCGACGGCTCCTTTGCCATGCTTGCCAGTGGGCTTACGGTCGCGATGGAGCCCGAATATGCCTTCGCCCATCAATACCTGCTGCGCGCCGCGTATCGATCACCGCTGGATGGGCGGCGCATGGCTGCGGAGTTCCTGGTGGGTGACGAGGGCGACGTGCCGCCGTTTTTTGCGGCTCCTGAGGCGCGGCCGGCGGCCGGCCGGAAGGCAGGGCACTGGCTTGCCGATGCGTGGGGTTTCTGGCGGCAAGGCTCGGATGCCGCACCCATCGCACAGGGGCGCGCGCCGATCTATGGCGCAAGCCAGATCGGAGCCTTGCTGCAATATCGTATACGCCCTGAAAATCAGCGCGACCCGCGCCTCTACGTCCGCGCCTACCGCGCGCTGGTGCGGCGCGGCGAAAGCGAGCTGGCGCTGGGGGCCTCGGCTCGCCCGCTGCCGCGCGTGCCGGTGCGGCTGTTCGGCGAGCTGCGCATCACCGACGGAGCGTTCCGCACCGAGGCCCGCCCGGCCGCCTATGCGGTGACCGAGCTTGCCCCGCAGGGTCTGCCGTTCGGCGCGCGGCTGGAGGGCTATGCGCAGGCCGGCTGGGTCGGCGGCGAGGATGCGACGCTCTTCGCCGACGGCCAGGCGAGCCTTACCCGCGCATTCGATCACGTCGCGCAGGCCACCGGCGATGCCATGCGTTTCAGCCTTGGTGCGGGCGTGTGGAGCGGGGCGCAGGACGGTGCGCACCGGGTCGATCTTGGCCCGACCATGCGGCTCGACGTGCGGCTGGGCGAGGTGCCCGCACGCCTCTCGCTCGACTGGCGCGAGCGGGTGGAGGGCGATGCGGCCCCCGGCTCGGGCGCTGCGGTAACGCTGTCGACACGTTTTTGATTTTCAGGTTCGCGGGCGGGACGCCTGCGCCGCGCGCCAGCGCGACACGAAAAACCAAAATCACCGAGGATAGGCGCATCCCCCGCCTTTCATCCCCCCGCCGCCTCGGCTAGCCTCACGCCCATGGATGTCTACCTGCCCATCGCGAATCTTTCGGTCAACGGGTTGTATATCGTGCTGCTGGGCGGGCTGACAGGTATCCTGTCGGGCCTGTTCGGCATCGGCGGCGGGTTTCTGACGACACCGTTGCTGATCTTCTACGGCATTCCGCCCACGGTCGCCGCCGCCTCGGCCGCCACGCAGGTGACCGGCGCCAGCGTTTCGGGCGTGCTCGCCCATTCGCGCCGGGGCGGGGTGGATTACCGCATGGGGACGGTGATGGTCGGCGGCGGGGTGATCGGCGCGCTGATCGGCGCGGTGCTGTTCCGGCTGCTGCAGGCGCTCGGCCAGATCGATATCGTCATCAACATCCTCTATGTGGTGATGCTCGGTTCGATCGGATCGCTGATGATGCGCGAGGCGGTTGGCGCGCTGAGGCCATCGCTGCTGGGCAAGGCGGCCCCGGCGGTCAGGAAGCGCCGCCACCATCCGCTGGTCGCAAGCCTGCCTTACCGCTGGCGGTTTTATGCCTCGGGCCTTTATATCTCGCCGCTGG
Organism: Erythrobacter sp.; assembly: GCA_046296035.1. Lineage (GTDB taxonomy): Bacteria > Pseudomonadota > Alphaproteobacteria > Sphingomonadales > Sphingomonadaceae > Erythrobacter. The sequence continues at coordinate 104,867 of JBKBLZ010000003.1, forward strand.
CACCGCTGATCCTCGGGATGCTGGTGGGCATTCTCACGATGCTGATGGGTGTGGGCGGTGGGTTCCTGCTGGTGCCGGCGATGCTCTACATCCTCGGCATGAGCGGCAATGTCGTGGTCGGCACGTCGCTCTACCAGATCCTGTTCGTGACCATGGTGACCACCATGACCCACGCGCTTACCACCAAGGCGGTCGATCTGGTGCTGGCCGCGCTGCTGCTGCTGGGATCGGTGCTGGGGGCGCAGTTCGGCACACAGATCGCGCTGAAGGCGCGGCCCGAATATCTGCGGCTTGCGCTTGCCGCGCTGGTGATCCTGATTGCGCTGAGGATGCTCTACGGCCTCGGGGTGCAGCCCGACGAGATTTACACGGTGACCCCGCTATGAGGCAGCGCCGCGCCGCTGCCCTGCTGCTGGCCTGCGCCGCGCCCTTGCTGATGGCGCAGGCCGAACCCATCCTGGTGCCCGAAGTCAGCCAGTCGCGGATCGAGGTGCGCCAGGGCTTCACCGGTGCCAACCTGCTGCTCTACGGCGCGGTGATCGCCCCGCGCGCAAGCCGCGACAAGTATGACATCGTGGTGGTGCTCAAAGGCCCGACCGAGGCGGTGCGCATCCGCGAGAAGGCCCGCATCGCCGGCATCTGGATGAACGCCGCCGACACCGATTTCCGTTCGGCCCCGTCGTTCTTCGCGGTCGCTTCCTCGCGACCCGTCAGTCAGATCGTCGATGAACGCACTGCGGCGATCTACGAGCTTGGCACCGACTTTATCCAGCTCTCGCCCTCGGGCCAGATTGATCCTGTGGAACAGGCGCGGTTTGCGCGCGGACTGGTGGAGCTGCGCCAGCGGCAGGGACTCTACCAGCAGAACCCCAAGGGCGTGCGGATCAGCGAGGGGGTGCTCTATCAGGCGCGCATTGATCTGCCCTCGAACGTCACCACCGGGCGCTACACCGCCGAGACTTTCGCGATCGCGCGCGGTCGGGTGCTGGCCAGCGCGACCGCGCGGATCGAGGTCGAGAAGGTCGGGCTCGAAGGCAGGGTGGTGGCCGCCGCCCAGCGCTGGTCGTTCCTGTATGGGCTTGGCGCGATCGCGCTGTCGCTGGCGATGGGCTGGGTCGCCGGACGCCTGTTCGCGCGCGGCTGAGCCTTCGCTTTTGCCGACAGTGTTGACCCGATCTTAACCTCGTGCGCCCTATCCCTCCGGCGGCATCTTCACGCTGGCGCAGGGAAAGGCGCGCATGACCGACAACGGCAGGCAGGATTTCGAACGTTTCACCGGGCCGGCCCTTGGCGGTGATGACGATGCGCCGTCTCATTTCACCCCGGTGCACGACAATGCGCGCCTGCCGATCGGGGTGGTGCTGGAAGTGTCCGGCTCCGGCTCGCAGATTGCCTTCGATCTCCAGCGCATCAATGAATGCATGGCCGATCCTGATCCCTCGGTGGCGCTCGCCGGGCAGGTCGGCAGCCAGATCAAGATCCGCGTCGGCGATGCCTGGCTGCTCGCCAGCGTGCGCGACCAGCGCAAGGACCGCCGCACCGAAGGCGGGATCATCGCTCATATCGACTTCCTTGGCGAAGGCAGTGAGGAGAAGCTGACCGGGCGCATCCACGGCTTCAAACGCGGGGTGACCCGCTATCCCGTGCCGGGCGCGATGGCCTATCCGGCCACCACCAAGGATCTTGAACAGATCTACGCCAGCGACGGCCGCGCCAGCATCACCATCGGCAAGGTGTTCCCCACCCGCGACATCCGCGCCGGGCTTTACATCGACGCGATGCTCGGCAAGCACTTCGCGCTGCTCGGTTCGACCGGCACTGGCAAATCCACCAGCGCCGCGCTGATCCTCCACCGCATCTGCGAGGCCGCGCCAAAGGGTCATATCGTGATGATCGACCCGCACGGCGAATATTCCGCCGCCTTCCGCCAGACCGGGCTGATCCTCGACGTGTCGAACCTGCAGATGCCCTATTGGCTGATGAACTTCGAGGAGCACTGCGAGGTGCTGCTCTCGAGCAGTGGCAACGAACGGCAGGTCGATGCCGACATTCTTGCCAAGTGCCTGCTCGCCGCGCGCTCCAAGAGCCGGCTGGCGCAGACCATGGGCAAGATTACGGTGGATTCGCCGATCCCCTATCTGCTGTCCGATCTGAACAACATCCTGCAGGACGAGATGGGCAAGCTCGACAAGGCCACCTCGTCCGCGCCCTACATGCGGATCAAGGGCAAGCTCGACGAATTGAAGGCCGATCCGCGCTACCAGTTCATGTTCTCCGGGATGCTGGTGGGCGACACCATGACAGCCTTCATCAGCAAGATTTTCCGCATGCCCGGCCTTGGCAAGCCGATCTCGATCATCGATGTCTCGGGCGTGCCGTCCGACATCACCTCGACCGTGGTGGCGGTGCTCTCGCGGCTGGTGTTCGATTTCGCGATCTGGGGCCGCGAGGAGAAGACCCGGCCGATCCTGCTGGTGTGCGAGGAAGCCCACCGCTACGTGCCCTCGGAGAAACACGCGGACGGCTCCTCGGTCGCCAAGATTCTCGGCCGGATTGCCAAGGAAGGGCGCAAATACGGCATTTCACTGGGTCTCATCACCCAGCGCCCCTCAGACCTTGCCGAAGGCGTGCTGTCGCAGTGCGGCACGATCATTTCGATGCGCCTCAACAATGATCGCGACCAGGCCTTCGTCAAGGCCGCGATGCCCGAAGGCGCGCGTGGATTCCTCGATTCGATCCCGGCGCTCAGGAACCGCGAATGCATCATCTGCGGCGAAGGCGTGGCGATCCCGATCCGCGTCACCTTCGACACCCTCGAGGAACACCGCCGCCCGGCCTCGGAAGACCCGAGCTTCGTTGCGCTATGGAGCACCGACGGCGGCGAGGAAGAACTGGTCGAACGGGTGGTGATGCGCTGGAGAAGTCAGGGTTGATCTTGCTTTGCGTGCCCGCCTGCGCGGGCACGTCCTCGGCGCTGTTTCAAGCCCTTCGGGCTTGAGCGCCTGCGGGCGGGCGGTCGCCCTTGCGGCCGCTGCGCGACCGATCAGCGCCTCCTTTCTTTCAAGTGCCTCTGGTATCCCCGTAAAGGTGGATGTGCAGCCGGTCGCTCATGCGGAAACCATGTGTCAGGCACAGGTCCGACAGCCATGCTTGCCGCGCGCGCAAGGTGGCGCTGTCGGTGCCTTCGGGCATCAGGAACACCTGCCCGGGACGGAAGCGGTAGCGTTGCTGGAGTTTCACCACCTCGGCGACATCCTCTGGCGAGGCCACCACGAATTTCAGAAAGGCGCGCGGCTCGCTTGCCCACGCATCGAGCCGTTCTGGCAGCAGCGCGAGGTCGGCAGGGTTGCCGCTATGCGCGAGCTTGGGGCTGACATTGTACTGATCGACGCGGATATCGAGCCGGGCCGGAGGGGCGACCGTGCCGTTGGTCTCGATCTCGACACTGATGTCCGGAAGGTGCGCCAGCATCTCGGCCAGCGCGCCGGCCTGCAACAGCGGCTCGCCCCCGGTGATGACGAGGCGGCTCTGGCCCAGGGCCGCAATGCGCGCAGCGGTTTCCTCGGCTGACAGCGTCACCTGATTGGCCTTGCGGTCAAAGGCGATGCCATCGCGGTGCGGGCGATTGTCACCGGCGAACCGCCAGGTGTAGGCCGTGTCGCACCACGTGCAGGCAAGGTTGCAGCGCGACAGCCGCACGAAGGCGACCGGCGTTCCGGCGGAAGGCCCTTCGCCCTGAAGCGAGGCGAAGATCTCAGGTGCGCCGCTATCGTCGGTGGCGAGGACGAGGTTCACCTCACCCCAGCCGTGCCAGTGCTGCCGTCAGCCGCTCGACCTCGCCCGTGTGGTGGGCAAGATCGGCGCGCGCCTTCTCGACCGCTTCCGGCTTGGCCTTCTCGGCAAAGGCGGGGTTTGAGAGGCGGCCTTCGAGCGACTTGGCTTCCCTGGTGCTGGTTGCCAGCGCCTTTTCCAGCCGGGCCTTTTCGGCGGCGATGTCGATGATCCCTTCGAGCGGGATGATGAACACGTCCTCGCCTGCTGTCACCTGCATCGCGGGGCCGGCAGGGGCCTCGCCGATGGTCACCGGCACCAGTCGCGCAAGGCGCTCGATCGCGGCACTGGAGCGCTCAATGGTACGCGCGGCCACATCCGAAGGGTTTGCCAGCCAGGCCGCCAGCCTGGCCCCCGGTGCGATGCCGAGTTCGGCCTTGGCCGAGCGGGTGCTGGTCGTGAGGTCGATCACCCAGTCGATCGCGTCGGTCGCTTGCCTACTCACCTCGGCTTCCGGTTTGGGCCATTGTGCCACGATCAGCTCGTAGGGCCGCGCACCCATTTGGTGCCACAGTTCTTCGGTGATGAAGGGCATGAAGGGGTGAAGCATGACGAGGATCTGATCGAGCGCCCAGCCGGCCACCGCGCGGGTTTCCAGCGCCGGCGGGCTGTCGGCGTCACTGGCGAACACCGGCTTGATCAGCTCCAGATACCAGTCGCAGAACTTGCTCCACGTGAACTGGTAGATCGCGTTCGCTGCCGCATCGAACCTGAGATCGGCCATGGCGCGTTCGATTTCGCCGACGCAGGCCGCGACCTCTGCGATGATCCACTGGTTGGCGGCGAGGCGGGCGGGGGGAGCCTTGATGGTGTCGGAAGCCCCGATGCCGTTCGACTGGCAGAAGCGTGCCGCGTTCCACAGCTTGGTGGCGAAGTTGCGGTATCCCTCGACGCGGCGTTCATCCATCTTGATGTCGCGGCCCTGGCTCTCCATCGCCGCCATGAAGAACCTGAGCGCGTCCGCGCCATAGTGGTCGATAAGGCCGAGCGGATCGACGACATTGCCCTTGGACTTCGACATCTTCGCGCCATCGGCGGCGCGCACGAGGCCGTGGAGATAGAGCTTGTCCCAGGGCTTTTGCCCCATGTTGTAAAAGCCCATCATCATCATCCGCGCATCCCAGAAGAACAGGATGTCGAAGCCGGAGATGAGCAGGCTGTTGGGGAAGTGCTTGTTGAGGAGCGGCGCATCGTCCTGCGGCCAGCCGAGCGTGGCAAAGGGCCACAGCGCGGAGGAAAACCACGTGTCGAGCACGTCCTCGTCCTGCCGCAGCGCCACGCCTTCGCCCGCTTGTCGCTGCGCGGCCTCGGCGGTTTCGGCGACGAAGCAGCGGCCATCGTCGGCAAACCACGCCGGAATCCGGTGGCCCCACCACAATTGGCGGCTGACGCACCACGGCTGGATGTTTTCCATCCAGTTGAAGAAGGTTTTTTCCCACGTCTTGGGCACGATCTGGATCTCGCCCGAGCGCACCGCCTCGATCGGCTTTTTGGCGAGCTTTGCGGCGTTCACATACCATTGGTCGGTCAGCCACGGTTCGATCACCACGCCGCCGCGGTCGCCGAAGGGGGTGGCTATCTGGCGGGGTTCGGCGTCGTGTTCTTGCCTTTCGCCGTCCTTGGACTTGGTGATGTGGGGGATGAGCAGGCCAAGCTCTTTCATCCGAGCCACCACCAGCTCGCGCGCGCCGTCCACCCCGTCACGCTTGAAGCGGTGCAGGCCGAGGAATTCCTCGGGCACCAGCCCATCCGCCGTCTGGCACACGTTGGCCTCGGCATCGAGCATGTTGAGCATGTCCGCAGGGGCGATTCCCGCCCGCTTGCCCACTTCGAAATCGTTGAAATCATGCCCCGGCGTGATTTTGACGCAGCCGCTGCCCAGCTCGGGATCGGCGTGCTCGTCGGCGATGACGGGAACGCGGCGGCCGGTGAGCGGCAGGATCACATGCTTGCCCACCACGCTGGCATAGCGTTCGTCCGCCGGGTTCACCGCCACTGCCATGTCGGCCAGCATCGTTTCAGGGCGGGTGGTCGCCACCTCCAGATAATCGCGCCCGTCGGGCAGGGTTACGCCATCGGCCAGCGGATATTTGAAGTGCCAGAAGCTGCCCGCAATCGTCTGCGTTTCGACCTCAAGGTCGGAAATCGCGGTCTTGAGCTTCGGGTCCCAGTTCACCAGCCGCTTGTCGCGGTAGATCAGGCCGTCGTTATACAGATCAACGAAGGTCTTGATCACCGCCCTGGTGAAGTGCGGGTCCATCGTGAACTGTTCGCGGCTCCAGTCCATCGAGCAGCCGAGGCGGCGCAGCTGGTGGGTGATGGTGCCGCCGCTTTCGGCCTTCCATTCCCACACCTTCGTCACGAAATCCTCGCGCGAATAATTGGTGCGCTTGTCGCCGCGCGCCTCCATCTGGCGCTCGACCACCATCTGCGTGGCAATCCCGGCGTGATCGGTGCCGACCACCCACAGCGCGTCCTTGCCGCGCAGCCGTTCATAGCGGATCACCACGTCCTGCAAGGTGTTGTCGAGCGCGTGGCCGATGTGCAGCGAGCCGGTCACGTTCGGCGGCGGATTGACGATTGTGTAGGCTTCCGCACCGGGGCGCTCGGGCCGGAACAGGCCGTTCGTTTCCCAGTGGGCATACCAGCGCGCCTCGATGGCGGCGGGGTCGAAAGTGGTGGGCAAGGTGGTGCTCATAATGGTGCGCGCCATGCCAGAGGCCATGCTGCGGTGCAATGATTGCCGCACAGGCGGGGGCGCGAGAGCCTTGTCGGGAGCCGAAAATCTCCCCATAGCAGCTACGCAATGCAGGAAGCCGCGCAATATTCGCTGGTGGAGGACGGCGCGGGAGGTTCCCGGCTGGTGCTGTCGGGGCAACTCGTGCTGGCAGCCATAGCCCCGGTCGAGCGCGCGGTCAGCACCCTCCCCGGCCCGCTGGCGGCGATCGATCTGGAAGCCGTCGAGGATATGGACACCGCCGGCGCATGGGTGGTGTGCCGTCTGGCGCGCGCGCATCATTGCGACATCACGGGCGCGAGCCCCGCGGCCGAGCGGCTGCTGGCGGCGGTGCGCGGCATTGCTCCCGGCAGCGATATTGGCCCCGAAAGGCGTCCCGTGTGGGAACGGGTGCCGGTGGCGGTGGGGCAGCAGGTCTATGCCGCGCGCTCGGGCGTCTATGGGGTGGTCGGCTTCCTCGGGCAGATCTTGCTCGGGGTCGCCAGCCTTGCGCGCCATCCCTTGCGCTTTCCGATCAAGGCGCTGGTGCACCAGATGGAGCTGGTCGGCGTCACCGCGCTGCCGATCATCGGGTTGATGAGTTTCCTGATCGGCATCGTCATCGCCCAGCAGGGTTCGGTGCAGCTCGAACAGTTCGGGGCCGAGGCGCTGACGGTCAACCTCGTCGGGCGCATCACCCTGCGCGAGCTGGGCGTGCTGATGACCGCGATCATGGTGGCGGGCCGTTCGGGCAGCGCCTTTGCCGCGCAATTGGGCACGATGAAGCTGACCGAGGAGATCGACGCGATGCGCACCATCGGTATCTCGCCGGTCGAGGTGCTGGTGATCCCGCGCATCCTCGCGGCGACCTTCATGATGGTGCTGCTGGGCTTCTATTCCTCGGTGGTGGCAATCATCGGCGGGGCAGTGGTGGGTGAGGTGGCGCTGGGCATCCCGTTCTGGACCTTTCTCGCGCGCATCCAGGAAGTGGTGCCGACCCATGACCTGTGGGTGGGGCTGATCAAGGCGCCGGTGTTCGGGCTGATCGTGGCTTTGGCGGGCTGTTACAATGGGTTGCAGGTGCGCGGGAATTCGGAAGAGGTTGGCCGCCGCACCACCATGGCGGTGGTTTCGGCGATCTTCGCGGTGATTGTGCTCGATGCCTTTTTCGCGGTGTTCTTCACCGAGATCGGCTGGGGGTAGGGAACCTGCGATGACCGGAGATTTCGATTCCGCAGATCAGCCGCCGCCGATTGTGGTTGAGGGGCTTGCCAACCGCTTTGGCGATTTCAGCGTGCATGAGGATCTCGATCTCACCGTGCGGCGGGGTGAAATTCTCGGCGTGGTGGGCGGCTCGGGCAGCGGCAAATCGGTGCTGATGCGCTCGATCATCGGCTTGCAGCGGCCCAGCGCGGGACGGATCGACGTGCTCGGCCATACCATCACCGGGGTCGATCTCGACCGCGGTATCGGGGTGCGGCGGCGCTGGGGCGTGCTGTTTCAGGGCGGGGCGCTGTTCTCTACGCTGACGGTTGGCGAGAATGTCGAGGTGGCGCTGCGCAAATACTACCCCGAACTCAGCTCCGAACTGCGGGCCGAGATCGCCCGCTACAAGGTGATTCTCACCGGCCTGCCCGAAAGCGCGGTGGGCAAATATCCTTCCGAGCTTTCGGGCGGGATGAAGAAGCGTGCCGGTCTGGCGCGGGCGCTGGCGCTCGATCCCGAACTGCTTTTTCTTGATGAACCGACCGCCGGGCTCGATCCAATCGGCGCGGCCAAGTTCGACCGGCTCACCCGCGACCTCAAGGAGACGCTCGGCCTTACCGTGTTCCTCATCACCCACGATCTCGATACGCTCTATGAAATCTGCGATCGGGTGGCGGTGATTGCCGAAAAGAAAATCATCGCAGTGGGCACCATCCCCGAACTGATTGCCACGGGGCACCCGTGGATCGAGGAATATTTCAACGGCCCGCGTGGGCGGGCAGCGCAGGGTTCGCATGCGCGGGCAAGAGCATAGGGCGAGAGAATGTTGGACATTGTCGCCCGCCGGGCTGCATAGGGAACGCACATGGAAACAAGAGCGAACCATCTCTGGGTCGGTGCGGTCACGCTGGTGCTGCTGGCGGCGCTGGCGGCGTTCATTGTCTGGATCGCGCGGCTGGGGCAGGGCGAACAGAGCGAATACGACATTTTCTATGCCCAGTCGGTCTCCGGTCTGGCCAATGGCAGCCAGGTCAGTTTTGCCGGGGTGCCGGTGGGCCAGGTCACCGAAATCGCGCTGGCCAAGGGCGATCCTGAATTCGTGCGCGTGCGGATCAAGGTGAAGGACGACGTGCCGATCCTGGTCGGCACCGAGGCCACGATCGAGGCGAGCTTTACCGGGGTTTCGACCATCCTGCTCAACGGCGCACGCAAGGGCGCGCCGGCGATCACCTGCGAGACCACCGCCTGCCCCGAAGGCCGCCCGGTGATCCCGCCGGGGCGCGGCGGCTTCGGCGAAATCGTCGCCAACACGCCGCTGCTGCTGGAACGGCTGGCCACGCTGACCGAACAGCTCAACACCATCCTCGGGCCGGAAAACCAGACCGAGATTTCCAGCATCCTCAAGAACACCAGCCGGCTCACCGGAGGCCTGGCCGATGCCACCCCGGCGCTGACCGCCAATCTCGAACAATTCCAGACCACGCTCGATGAATTCAACCAGACATTGGATGCGGTCGAAAAGCTGGCGCAGACCACCGAGGGTCTGGTGACGCAGGACGGCAAGCCGCTCGCCGCCGAACTGCGCGCAACGTTGCGCTCGGCCAATGCGGCGGCCGCCTCGCTGGCCGCCACGCTGGAGGACACCCGACCGGCGGCGCGGCAATTGCGTGAAAGCACGCTGCCCAATGCCGAGGCGACCTTGCAGGACTTGCGCGCCACCAGCCGGAGCCTGCGTTCGCTCACCGAAAAGCTCGAAAGCGAAGGCGCGGGCGCGTTGGTGGGCGGCAAGGCGCTGCCGGATTACAAGCCGTGAAGGATAGGGCCATGATCGCCAAACCCGCTCCCCGTATCTTGCGGCGTTTCGCTCTGCCGCTGGCTCTGGCGCTGGGGCTGGCGGGCTGCATCAGCCTTGGCGGCCCGCCGCCCGAGAGCCTGCTGACCCTCAGCCCCACCGCCCGTGCGCCCGCCGGCAGCGGCGCGACGGCGGCGCCCGATCGCAAGGTGATCGCGGTGCTCGCGCTCGACACCCCGGCCAAGCTCGATGTGCTGCGCGTGCCGGTGCAGGTGAGCGACACCGAACTGGCCTATCTCAAGGAAGCCTTCTGGGTGGAAAAGCCCGCGCGCCTGTTCCGGCACCTGCTGGGCGAGACCCTGCGCGCCAGGAGCAGCGGGGCGGCCCTGGTGCTCGACGGCGACGAGACCGTGGCGCTTGCCACCACGACGCTGCGCGGGACGCTGATCGACATGGGATATGATGCGCCTTCGCAATCGGTGGTGGTGCGCTATGACGCGATCCGGGTGGACAGCCAGGGCAATGCCACCACCCGCCGCTTTGAAGCGCGCGAAAGCGGCATTCCCGCCGAGGCCCGCAGCGTCGGCGCAGCGCTCAACCGCGTGGCGAACACGGTCGCGGGCGAAGCGGCGCAATGGGCTGTGGGGGGCTAACCCCGCGCCAGCCGCGCGAAGGCGCAGGCGCGCAGGAAATCGGCCTCGCGCACGCGCCGGCGTTCCTCGGCCTCCCGGTCGCGGCCCCACAGATCGGCCTGCCATTGCTCTTCGAGACACGCGGCCTGCCATAGCGCCAGCGGCTCCTCCTCGCCTTGCGCGTCGAGCGCAGCGAGCGCCGTGACGAGCGAGGCGGCCAGCTTCGTCATCGCCTCCACTCCGGCGAGCGTGAAGGGATCGAGCGCGCGCAGCTTCGCTTCAAGTTGCGCCAGCGTCTCGGCCGGCTGGGGGCGATGCACGATGCCGCTGACCCGCACCAGCCGGATGCCATGCGCCGCCTCGAAGCGCTCGAGCAGCGGCTCCCACACTTCCTGCTGGCGGGCGTGGAGCGGCTCGTCGGGATCGGCGCGGTAGCACAGCGTATCGGTTTCGGCATAGGCGAGGAGCGCCTGCGCCACGGGGGCAGGATCGGGCGCGACGATGTCGATCGCGTAATCGGCCATGTCGCGCAGGGGCAGGCTTTGGGGATCGATCTTCTCGCCTTGCCGCCGCCACTCCGCCGCCAGCGCTTCGCCGAGCGCGCGCGTCGGGGCAATCTGCGGCGCGCCGCCCACGGTCTTCACTCCGCGCGCATCGAGCCGCACCTGAAACCCGCCCGGTGCCTCTCCGAGCGTGACGTCCTTGTAGAACCGGCGGATCATCGGCGCTGCTCTTCTCCGGCATTCCAGCGGCGGGCGATGAAGCGCGGCAGGAAGAAGAATTCGAGCATTCCCGCCACTGCAAGCACAGCGCCCACCGCCCACGGCAGGTCGATCAGCCCGCGCACGATCGCAAACCCGAACATCACCAGCGCGATCCCGCCAAAGCGCAGGGCGTTGAGGACGATCAGGCGCCGCTGCGCCCTTGCATCGGCGATCTCGTGCGGCGAACGGCTCATCCGAGCGTCTCCTCCAGCGCCTGCGCCAGGGCAGCGACGGTGTCGGCGACGCTGAACGCGCCGCTCGCCAGCAGTTCAGCGGGCGCGTGATAGCCCCATGCGACGCCCACCGCGCGCACCCCGGCGCTGCGGGCCATCAGCATGTCGAAGCTGGTGTCGCCGATCATCACCGCCTGGTGCGGGGCGGCGCCGGCTTCGAACAATGCGGCCTCGAGCATCGCCGGATGCGGCTTGGAAGGATGGCGGTCGGCGGTCTGGAGCGAGACGAACAGATCGGTGATGCCGTGGGTCGCAAGACAGGCGGCGAGGCCGCGATCGGACTTGCCGGTGGCCACCGCAAGGCTCCAGCCGCCATCGTGCAGCGCTGTCAGAAGTTCGGCGATGCCGTCATAGAGCGGCTCGTCGAGCAGGCCCTCCTCCCGCCGCGCACGGAAGCTCGACTTGTAGAACTCGGTAACGGCCCGGTTTTGCGCCTCGTCGAGATCGGGGGCGAGGTGGCGGATTGCGACGGGCAAGCTGAGGCCGACCATCCGGCGCACCGCCGCTGCATCAGGCGCGGCAAGGCCGGCGCGGGTAAAGGCACGCTCCATCGCCCAGCACACGTCCGCCTGCCCGTCGACCAGCGTGCCGTCACAGTCGAACACCGCCAAACGCACAGGGAGCCTCATGCCGCAAGGCTCCGCACGAGATGGGCAAGCGCGGCGTGGCCCGCAGCCTCCAGTCCCTCAGCAATGGCCGCGCGCTCGGCGGCGGACTTGTTCTGCGAAAGCTTGAGCGTTGGTCGCCATGCCTGCACCTCAAGCTCGAAGCCGACAATGCCGCGCACCAGCCCGCTCCACATCTTGTCCGAGGTCTCGCTTGCCAGCCACGGCGCACCGCCCAGCCGCCCTTCGTGCTGTTTGATCGCGGCGTGGAGGAAGGCTTCCAGCCCCGCGTCATCCATCCGCCGCACCCGGCCTTCCAGCTCCAGCGCGACGTAATCCCAGGTCGGCACGGTGTCACGGCCCGCATACCAGCGCGGGGAAACATAGGCATCCGGCCCGTTGACCACGATCAGCGCGGTGCTGCCTTCGAGGTGGCGGGCGAGCGCGTTGCCGCGTGCGAGGTGGAATGCGATCGCCCCGTCTCCGCTGCTCAGCAGCGGCGTGTGCGCCACGCGCGGGCCGTCAGGGGTCTGGGCGAACACCATGCCGAAGCCGATCTCGTCGATCAGGCTTTCGCACAGGCCGCGGTCATCGGTGCGGAAGAGCGGATTGGGGTGCATCAGCGGGTCGGCTTGCGGCCTGCTCCCTTGGGCTTGGGCTTGCCGCCTGCGTTGAGACCCGGCCTGGCCCTGGGCTTGCCCTTGGCCTTCGGCCTGGCGCTCGTAGCCCCGCGCGCCCGGCGGGGCGCGCGGGTTTCCTTGCGCGCCTGTTTGAAGTGGCGGCGGGCGGCCTGCTTCTTTTCTTCTGGTGTCCTTTCGGTCACGTCCTCGCGCAGCGGCGAGGCGTCGGACAGCGCCGGATCAAAGCCGAGCACCTCCATGCTCATGGCAAAGTGCGGGGGGAGTTCGGCGGTGACATCGAGCTTGCCGCCGGTGCCCTCGCCCGCCTTTGGCTCGGTGATGATCAGGCGGCGGGCGTGCAGGTGCATCTTGCGGCTCACCGCGCCGGTCAGGAACGCGTCCGGGCCGCCATACTTGCCATCGCCCACGATCGGGTGGCCGATCGCGGCCATGTGAACGCGCAGCTGGTGGGTGCGGCCGGTGAGCGGTTCCAGCTCGACCCATGCGGCGCGCTGGCCGGCGCGATCGACCACGCGGTAACGGGTCTTGGCCGCCGCGCCGGCTTCCTCGTCGATATGCATCTTCTCGCCGCCGGTGCCCGGCTGCTTGGCAAGGGGCGCGTCGATCACCCCTTCGGCCAGCTGCGGCACGCCCACCACCAGCGCCCAGTAGACCTTGCGCGCGGCACGGCTGGAGAACCGCTTGGAAAAGCTCGCCGCACTCCCCGGCGTGCGGGCGATCAGCAAGACTCCGCTGGTATCCTTGTCGAGCCGATGGACAAGGCGCGGGCGGGGCGTCTTTTCATCATCGACAAAGGCATCGAGCAACCCATCGACATGCCTGGTGGTCTTGCTGCCGCCCTGCGTGGCGAGGCCCGGCGGCTTGTTCAGCACGATCGCGCTCGGCGTTTCACGGATCACCATCGCCTTGGCCTCGGCGATCTGTTCGGGGCTGAGCGCGCGCGCGCGCGGCGCGGATTTCTTTGCAGAAGGCGAAGTTTCACCGCCCGGCGGCACACGCAGCACCTGTCCGGCGGCAAGACGATCTTCCGGCCTGGTGCGCTTGCCGTCGAGGCGGATCTGACCGGTGCGCGCCCAGCGCGACACGGTGGCAAAGCCGACCTGCGGCAGGTTGCGCTTGAACCAGCGGTCGAGCCGGATGCCGTCGTCATCCTCGCTTACAGTGAACTGGCGAACCTCGTCCCGATCGCCCGGTGTTTGCCGAAAGGTCATTGCACGCTCTGCGCGGCAACAAGGCCAATGATTACGGCGGCCATCCCCGCAATCAGCGAGGCTGTGGCATAGCCTGCTGCCAAGCCCGGCTGGCCGCGATGGACGAGGGTGACGAGCTCGGAGGAAAAGGCGCTGAAGGTGGTAAAGCCGCCGAGGAAACCGACCCCGATCAGGAGCCGGACAGATTCGCCGGTGTGCGCCGGTGTCGTGCCGCGCGCAAGCCAGCCGACCAGCACCCCCATGGCAAGGCTGCCGATGATGTTGACACTCAGCGTGCCCCACGGGAACGTATTGCCCGGGCCGGCCAGCCCCGACACCGCGCGCCCGACATGATACCGCAGCGCCGAGCCCACCGCGCCGCCAAGAGCGACGTTGAGCGTGGCAACGAGGGGGGAGATTTCACCGGCCATCGCCTGCCCATAGCGGGGGCGAGGGGTTCTGCCTAGGCAGGCTTGCTGTGCCAATGCGCGCTGACGGCTTGCCTTTGCGGCGCTGTTGGACTATCGCGGCGCGGTTCGGAGGGCGGCTCCCCTGTGGGAATCGCCCCTCTTTCATTGGAAATTCACCGCGTATCCCCGCGCCGATTCGCAAGCGGGGCTCTGAGCGTTTGGACATGAGGTAGTCGTCGTTTATGCAAATCATGGTTCGCGATAACAATGTCGATCAGGCCCTGCGCGCGCTCAAGAAGAAGTTGCAGCGCGAAGGCGTTTATCGCGAGATGAAGCTGCGTCGCCACTACGAAAAGCCCTCCGAAAAGCGCGCCCGGGAAAAGGCTGCCGCCGTTCGCCGCGCCCGCAAGCTCGAGCGCAAGCGGATGGAGCGCGACGGGAGCAAGTAATCCCGTCTTCGGGCGGGTTGCCGATCATGGAACCGCTTGAAACCCCCTTTGCGATAAGCCATCAGGGCGCGGCTGAACCCCGCGCCCTTTTGTCGTCATAACGCTGCGCCCCTGTGTGCGGCCCATCAGGATCCTGACCATGACCGAGATTACCCGCGTTCCGATCGCTCCGCTTGCCAAGGGTTCGCTGACCAAGCTGTGGCTCGGCATCCTGCTCGCCATCGCCGTGGGCGCCGGCCTTGCCTGGGCCGCCGTGCCGCGCGGGGTCGATCTTGACGTGCTGGTGAAGGGCACCGGCCCGCTGCCCAAGCCGGGCGAGGTCGTGTGGCTGACCTACAAGGGCAAGCTTGCCGACGGCACGGTGTTCGATGAATCGCGCGAAATCCCGCTGCCGATCGAGGGCCTGTTCCCCAAGGGCACCCCCTTCCCGATCGAAGAAGGCGCTGCGATCCCGGGCTTTTTCGAAGGCCTTCAGCAGATGCAGAAGGGGGGCAAGTACAACCTCTTCATTCCGGCCGACAAGGCCTATGGTGCCGAACCGCCGCCGGGAGCGCCGATCCCGCCCAACGCCGATCTCGAATTCGAGATCGAGGTGATCGAGATCATGAGCAAGCAAACCTTCGATCGGAACCTCGGCATCTTGCAGCAGGCGATGCAACGTCAGATGGGCCAGCAGGGCGGCGCGCCCGGTGGTGCTCCCGCCCCGGCTCCGGCGCAGTAAGGAGCGAAGGCGCAATGTCGATCGACAAGGCAACCGTTGCCAAGATCGCCAGCCTCGCGCGCATCCGCATGGATGATGCTGCGCTTGAACAGATGGTGCCCGAACTCAACGGCATCCTCCACTGGGTCGAGCAGCTTGGCGAGGTGGACGTGACCGGGATCGAGCCGATGGCGGCGGTGATCCCCAACAGCTTGCGCCTGCGCGATGACCTGGTCGATGCCGATCCGCTGACCGGCGGGGGCAAGCAAGGCGACGTGCTCGCCAACGCGCCTGCGGCCGAGCACGGCTTCTTCGGTGTGCCGAAGGTGATCGAATAACATGCCCCCGTCACCCCGCGCCGGCGGGGTGCCAGTGGGCCGCTGGTTCGACGGGGAACGTTAGCTGGGTCCCCGCCTTCGCGGGATGACGGAAGAGAACACATGACTGACCTGACCTCTCTCGGCGTGAAGGACATCCGCGATGGTGTGCGTGCCGGTGATTTCACCGCGCGCGAAGTGGCGGAAAGCTTTAACGCCGCCGTGGCCGAAGCGGCCGCATTGAACGCCTTCATCGTCACCACCCCGGATCACGCGCTCGCCGCAGCCGACAAGGTCGATGCCGCGCGCGCCGCTGGCGAGCAACTGGGCGCAATGGCAGGCGTGCCGATCGGGATGAAAGACCTGTTCGCCACTCACGGCGTCCAGACCACCGCTGCGAGCCACATCCTCGAAGGCTTCACGCCGCGCTACGAAAGCACCGTCAGCCAGAAACTGTGGGATGCAGGCGCGGGGATGCTGGGCAAGCTCAATCTCGATCAGTTCGCGATGGGATCGTCGAACGAGACCTCCTATTTCGGCAATGTCACCTCGCCCTGGCGCAAGGCCGGCTCGAACGCCGCGATGAGCCCCGGTGGTTCCTCGGGCGGCTCCTCGGCCGCCGTCGCCGCGCGCATTGCACCGGCTGCGACCGGCACCGACACCGGCGGATCGATCCGCCAGCCCGCCGCCTTCACCGGCATCTGCGGGATCAAGCCGACCTATGGCCGGTGTAGCCGCTGGGGCATCGTCGCCTTCGCCTCGAGCCTCGATCAGGCCGGGCCGATGGCGCGCAGTGTCGAGGATTGCGCGATCATGCTCGGCGCGATGGCCGGGTTCGATCCCAAGGACGCGACCAGCCTCGACATGCCCGTGCCCGACTGGGAAGCCGCGCTGAACGCCGATCTGCGCGGCAAGCGCGTCGGCATCCCGCGCGAATACCGGATGGAAGGCACCGATCAGGCGATCCTCGATAGCTGGGAGCAGGGCAAGGCCTGGCTGAAGGACGCAGGCGCCGAGATCGTCGATGTCTCGCTGCCGCACACCAGATATGCGCTGCCCGCCTATTACATCGTCGCGCCCGCCGAAGCGTCGAGCAACCTCGCCCGTTATGACGGGGTGCGCTATGGCCTGCGCGAGCTTCCGGATGGGGTGGGCCTGCAGGACATGTACGCCGCCACCCGCGCCGCCGGGTTTGGCGATGAAGTCAAGCGCCGCATCCTGATCGGCACCTATGTGCTTTCGGCCGGTTTCTACGATGCCTACTACACCCAGGCGCAGAAGGTGCGCGCGCTGGTCGCCCGCGATTTCGCGCGGGCTTTCGAGCAGTGCGACGTGATCCTCGCCCCGACCACGCCGACGGCAAGCTTTCCGCTGGGTTCGATGAACGAAGACCCGCTGACGATGTATCTGAACGACGTTTTCGCCGTGCCCGCCAGCCTCGCAGGCCTGCCGGCGATGAGCGTGCCCGCCACGCTCAACGCCGATGGCTTGCCGCTCGGCCTTCAGCTGGTCGGCCGCCCGTTCGACGAACAGGGCGTGCTCGATGCGGGTCTTGCGATTCAGCAAAGGGCAGGCTTCACCGCCAGGCCGGAGAAGTGGTGGTGAACGCCGATCTGCCGCTGTGGATCGCCGGGATCGGGATCATGCTGGCGGTGCCGGTGACTTTCATGGTTGCCAACTGGGTCAGGAAAAACGTCGATCACGGCGAGTTGCGCTTCGGGCCGGATGGCAAGGTGATCGAGGATGAGGAAGCGAAATGAGCAACTACCGCATTCAGGGCGCCACCGGCGAATGGGAGGTCGTGATCGGCCTTGAAGTCCACGCGCAGGTCACTTCGCAATCCAAGCTCTTCTCGGGCGCGGCGACCGCGTTCGGCGCGGAGCCGAATACGCAGGTCAGTCTGGTGGATGCGGCCATGCCCGGGATGCTGCCCGTGCCCAACCGCGAATGTATCCGTCAGGCGGTGCGCACCGGCATGGCGATCGAGGCTCAGATCAATGCGTGGAGCCGGTTCGATCGCAAGAACTACTTCTACGCCGACCTGCCGCAGGGCTACCAGATCAGCCAGCTCTATCATCCATTGGTGGGCGAAGGCAGCCTGCTGATCGAGGCGGACGAGAAGGCCGGCATCCCTGAAGACAAGGTCATCGGGATCGAGCGCATCCATGTCGAGCAGGACGCAGGGAAACTGATGCACGATCAGCACCCGACCATGTCCTATGTCGATTTGAACCGCAGCGGCGTGGCGCTGATGGAAATCGTCTCCAGGCCCGACATGCGTTCACCTGCAGAAGCAGGGGCCTATCTGCGCAAGCTCAGGGCAATCCTGCGCTATGTCGGCTCGTGCGATGGCAACATGGAAGAAGGCTCGATGCGCGCCGACGTGAACGTCAGCGTCCGTCGTCCGGGCGAGCCCTTCGGCACCCGCACCGAGACCAAGAACGTCAACTCGGTGCGCTTCGTCATGCAGGCGATCGAGCACGAGGCGATGCGCCAGGTCGATGTGCTGGAAGCGGGCGGCACAGTCGATCAGGAAACCCGCCTGTTCGATCCCGGCAGCGGCACCACGCGCACGATGCGTTCAAAGGAAGACGCGCATGATTATCGCTACTTCCCAGATCCCGATCTGCTGCCGCTGGTGCTGGAGGAGGACTTCCTCGCCGAATGCCGCGCTTCGCTCCCGGAACTGCCCGATGCCAAGCGCAAGCGTTATGTCGCGGTGCTCGGCCTCACCCCTTACAACGCGCGCGAGCTGACTGCCGAGGTGGAAACCTTCGCCCGCTTCGAGACCCTGCTGGCCGAAACCGCCAAGGCCACGGCCAAGGATGAGCCCGCCGTCGCCACGCAGGTCGCCAACTGGTCGCTCTCGGTTGCACCGGGGGTGATCAAGGCGCTGGGTGACAAGGTCGATCTCGTCCATGCCACGGCGGCCGCGCAGGCCGCCATCCTCGCGATGGCCGACAAGGGCGAGATCAGCGGCGGGCAGGCCAAGGAGATCTTCGAAATCGTCCTCAAGACCGGCCGCGATCCGGCTGAAATCGCTGAGACCGAGGGTCTGAAGCAGGTGTCCGACACCGGCGCGATCGAAGCGGCCGTGGACGCGATCATCGCTGCCAATGCCGACAAGGTCGAACAATACCGCGCCGGCAAGGAAGCGCTGTTCGGTTTCTTCGTCGGCCAGGTGATGAAGGCGATGCAGGGCAAGGCCAATCCGGGCGTGGTGAACGCGCTGTTGAAGGGCAAGCTGGGCTGAGGAGCGGGGCCTGATGGGCCTTGCCATCATTCTCGTCCAGCCCGAGATCCCCGGCAACACCGGCGCGGTGGGGCGCACCTGCGTGGCGCTCGACATGGAGCTGATCCTGATCCATCCGCTCGGCTTTGAGATCAGCGACAAGCGGGTCAAACGCTCGGGGCTGGATTACTGGCCGCATGTGCGCCTTGCCGAATATGCCAGCTGGGATGCCTTTATCGCTGCGCGCAGCCCGCGCGCCGATCAGCTGTTCCTGTTCGAGGAATACGGCAGCCGCAGCTTCTACCAGCCTGACTATCCCGATGACGCCTTCCTCGTGTTCGGGCAGGAGACCAGGGGCATCCCCGCTGACATAATCGACCGTCACGCAGACCGGCTGTTCAGGCTGCCGATGCGGTCCGGGGTGATCCGCTCATTGAATCTCGCCAATACGGTTGCGGCGGCGGCCTATCAGGCGCTCAGGGGTAAATTCTAGGTCCGTCGCCGCCCGACCAGCGTGCCCTTGGTGCCGCCATTTTCGTAGGAGAAAGCGAAATCCGGCCAGCCTTTCTTCCACCGCTGCGCGACATAGCGTTCACCCGGGCGCGCCGCATCGTCGAGCAACACCGTGCCGCCCGGCGCGATCAGCGGGAACAGGCGTTCGGCCATTCCGCGCGCGAAGGGATGCACCGCCCACGGTGGGCCATCGATCACCAGCAGATCAATCGTGTCCGGCACAGCAGTCAGATCATACCAAAGCCCCGGCCAGCGCGCATCGCGCTGCGCCAGCGGCGCGTGGCGGAACGCTGCCGACAGACCATGTTCGCCCAGCCAGGTTTCCATCGCCGCGATAAACGGCGCGTGCTGATCGTAGGAATGCAGCTTGCCCGCGCCATGCTGCGTCAGCGCCTTGGCGATCACCAGCGAAGTTGCGCCAGAACCCAGTTCAACCACCGTGGCTGGCCGGGTTTCGGTGATGATGTCGACAATCCGGTGCAGCAGGTAGGTATCGGCCTTCCAGCTACCGAGATGCGGTAAGGCGTCTTTGCCAAGACCCACACGCGCCAGCAGCGCCTGCTTTTGCGCCTGCGTGCCGCCATACAGACTGTGTAGCAGCCATGGCCACTGGATCGCGCCGAAGGCAATCTGGAAAAGGCGTTCGCCGCGCGTGCAGCGCGCCTCGGCATCAGGATCTCTCGGCTTGGCGAGCAGCCCGGTTTGCAGCTTTGGGGTCATGGAAACAAGCGACTCGCGTGGAGGTGTAACGCGCTGATGGGCCGTTCGTGGATGGCAAGCAAATGCTAAGTTCCGGAAGATGAACACAGCGCACGCAAATCGTTCTGGTCGAGCGAAATGCAGGTCAGCCGCGCCTATTCCAGCCCCAGCGCTGCAAGGTTCATCGTCGCCGCGTGGTAGCTCGCTTCGGCCAGCCGTCCGTCGCGCTCGGCGCGGATCGCGCGGATGCGGGCGCTGGCGGCATCTTCCTCGCGCAAGTTGACGAGGAAGAAATCGGCCGCGCCAAGGCGGAAGCGGGTGCGCTCGGCCTCAACCATCCGGTTCGCCTGCCGCACCTCGGCGCGGGCGAGTTCGGCGAGCCTGGTCGCGGCGCCGAGCGTGACAAGGATGTTGCCGATTTCGGTGGTGATCTGGTCGGCAATGCGGCGCTGGCGCCATTCGGTCTCGCGCAGTTCGGCCTCGGCGCGCTGCAACTGCCCGCGCGCCGCGCGCCGCTGGAGTGGCACCGAGAAGGTCAGGCCGACCACGGTGTCGGTGGAATCGAAGCCGGGGCCGCCCGGGCCTACAGGCCCGAAGTCGCGCGACAGCTCGACACTGGCATTGAGCGAGGGTTCGAGATCGTTGCGGCGCAGCGCGATGCGGTTGTTGGCGCGTTCGAGCGCGAGCCGGAAGGTCTGGAGTTCGGGACGGCTGCGGATCACCTCGCCCACCGGTGTCGCGGCCAGTTGCTCGGCCGGGGCCAGCGCCTTCATCCGCGCCGCATCGGGCAGCATCTCGCGGGTCGGCACGATCAGCCGCCCGTCGCTTGCGCGCAGGTAGAACGACAGGCTGTTCGCCGCCATCTCAAGATCGCGCCGCCCCTGTTCGAGCAAGATGCGGCGCGCCAGCAGATTGCGCTCGTTCTCGGTCAGCGCGATGGCCGGGCGCGCGCCTGCGCGCACCTCGCGCGCCAGCCCCACTTGCCGCGCCTCGGCGATTTCGAGCAGTTCCTCGTAGACGCGAATTTCCTCGCCCGCCGCAACCCAGCGCCAATAGGCCCGCAGCGCTTCGAGCTGGACGTTGAGCTGCACCAGCATCACATCCAGCCGCGCCTGGGCAGCAGCGAGGCGCGTGTCCTCGATCGCAAAGCGGCGGCTGTCGATATCGCGATTGCGCAGCAGCGAGAACAGCGCGCCCACCTTGATTTCGCCAAGCCCGTTGGTGTTGAACTGGTTTTCGTAGGTCGGGAAGGTGCCGTCGGACAGCCTGTAGCTGCCGAACACCTCGGCACCGTAGGGGCGCAGGGGCTGGCGCGCCTCGAGCTTGCCGTAGCCGCCCGAATAGAAGCCGGTCAGGCGGTCATAATATTCGCCCTTGAGCATCAGGTCGAAAGCGCCGTCGGCCGATAGCTGGTCGGAGCGCGCGGCGGCCTCGCGCTCGAAGGCCTCGAGGATCGCGGGAAAGGTCAGCGCCGAGGCGCGCAGCACTTCCTCGGGCAGCAGCGGGCCAGTGGTCAGCGCCCGTTCGACCGGATCGCCAAGGGGCGCGATGTCCTGCGCGCGCGCGCGCGGGCCCGACACCGCCAGCACCAGAACCAGCAGCGCCACACTGCCTGCCAGCCACGGGCGAGCAAGGAGGGCAAGGCCGCTTGCCATCATCACTTGGCTGCGGCAGGCGCGGCTTCGGCCGATGGCAGAACCGGCGGGAAGTTGTTGAGCTGACGCCAGATTTCGTATCCCACCGGCACGGTTTCCAGCAGCACCCAGGCCTGCGCCTTGGCCCCGAAGCGCACGAACCGATTTTCCGGCCAGCGGTGCCTCTCGCGCTTGTCCTCGCGGATCAGCAAGCGAAAACGCCCATCGATCTGGGCCGATTGGTCAACCGCGACCACGATCCCGCCAAAGGTGCCGACCGCAACCGAGGGCCAGCCCGAAAACTGCACCGCTGGCCAGCCTTCGAACATGATCCGCGCCTTGTCGCCCGGCTTGACCAACGCGACATCGCGCCCGTCGATGAAGATTTCCACCACCCGCTCCGGGCTTTCCGGGACGAAGGTCGCCAGCACGTCGCCAGCGCTGACGAGGGTTGCGCTGTCGCCGGCGTTGAGGCTCTGGATGAAGCCGTCGCGCGGCGAGCGCAGGATCTGCGAGGACTGACGCGCGAGGCCGACATCGGCACGGTTGAGCGCAGCCCGGGCCGCAGCCACCTGTCCCTGGCGCTCGGCAACGCGAATCTGCGCCGCCTCGTAATCGCGCCTCGCGGCAAGCCCTGCCTGATACAGTTCGCGCATCCGCTGCTCATCAAGCTGGGCGGTTGCGAGCGCGGTCTGCGAGGCCGACAGCTGGGCGGCAATCTCACCGCGTTCGGCCCGCAGGCGATCGACCAGCTGCGGATCGATATCCGCAATCCGCACGATCGGATCGCCCTTTTTCACCCGGCTCCCGTCGCGCACAAACCACTGCTCGATCCGGCCCGGCACCAGCGCGTTGATTTCCTGCGTGCGTTCGTTGGGGTTGAGCGTGGTGACCGCGCCGCGCCCGGTCGCAGTCTGCACCCAGGGGGCGTAGACCAGGAACACCACAAGCGAAAGGAAGGCCACCAGCAGCAGATAGAAAATGGTGCGCATCACGCGCGGGATCTTGATCGATTCCAGCGCGGTGAAGCGGTGGGGCGGGCGTGGCAGCGCGCTCATGGCGTTTCTCCGTTTGGGGAACCGTGTGCGCTGTCAAGCACGTCGCCGGGGGTGCTGCGCCGCTGGCGCCGCGCTTGGGCGAAGTCGGCAAAGCTGTCGAACCAGCGTTGCTCGCGGGCCTCCATCAGCAGGAAGCGATCGCATCCGAGCGTAGCCTCGCGGTTGGAGAAGTAGATCACCGTGGTGAAGGCCTGAGCGCGCAGGGTGGCAAGCGCGCTGGCAAGGTCGTCGGCCTCGAGCAGATCGAACAGCCGGGTCAGCACCAGCACCTTCGGGCGGGCGAGCATTGCGCTGGCCAGCTTGAGTTTGAGCAGTTCGACCGTCGAGAGCGGATAGCCGGTGGCCGCGATCCTGGTATCGAGCCCCTGTTCGAGGCCCGGCAGGATTTCGGCAAGGCCCACCGCCTTGAGCGCATCGAGCATCCGCCAGCTTTCGCCGGTCGGGCAGGACAGGCTGAGATACTGGCGGATCGTCATCGGCACGAAGCTCGGCCGGTCGAGCACATAGATCGCCATGCGCAGGTGGTGCGCCTCGATATCCTTGATGTCGGTGCCACCCAGCGTGGTGTAGCCGGTGGCGGGCAGTTCGTAGCGCTTGAGCACGTTGGTGAACAGGCGCTGGAGCCCGTGCTGGCTGGTCGAGGCCATTACCACCGCACCGCCGGGAACCGTAAAATCAAGCTCGGCGTGCTCGTAGCGCGCCTTGCCCCGCACCTGCCGGAACACCAGCGTGTGATCCTTGCCGGTGAGCGGATCGGTACCGCACGGCGTTTCCTGTTCGATATCGAAAAACAGCGACACTTCCTCGCCTGCGGCGCACAGCTCGTAGAAATACTGGAGATAGGTGCCCAGCTGTGCCACGCCGAAGAATGCCGCCGACAGCACCAGTTCGGCCGCCACCAGCTGGCCCAGTGTCAGTTCGAACCGGATCACCAGCCAGCCGCCAAGCCCCAGCAGCACCGCGCTGGCGGTGGCATACATCAGCAGGAACGACAGCGTCTGCGAGAAATGCTTGCGGAAAAAGCGGCGCCGGGCATCCAGATAGGCGTGGGTCGCCTTGTCGGTCTGTTCGACCGCGTAATCGACCCGTTGCTGCGACTTGAAGAAGCCGTTGGATTCGCCGATTTGCTGCAACCACATCGCCGTGCCGTGCTTGGCATGGCTGACATCGATCGCGGCGCGGATGGCGCTGCTGCCCCAGGTCAGCCACACCACCCAGATCAGCGCGATGGTCACCAGCGTGAAGATCAGGAACAGCGGGTGATAAAGCGACACCAGCACGAAGCCCACGGCAATAGCGAGCAGAATCGAAAACCCGTCGAGCAGCAGGATCGGCAGGCGCGACATGATGATCATCACGTCGAAATAGCGGTTGAACAGTGCGCCGCGGGTGGTGTCGGTGAAGAACGGGTTCTGGGCGTAGATCGCGATCAGTGAAATCTCGCTCACCAGGCGCGCGTAGAAGCGCCGCGCGAATAGCTCCATCAGATGGATGCGCAGGGCATACAGCAGCGAGGAAAACAGCAGCAGCACGAACAGAGTCACCGACAGCATCAGCAGCGGCGCGGGCATGGCGGTGTTGGCGACGGTGTTGATCAGCATCTGCACCGAGATCGGCGTGGCGAGGCTGAGCAGGCTGATGCCCACGCCGTAGACCAGCGCAAGCCAGTAGAAACTGGTTTCAGGCCGGAGAATTTCGGCAAAGATGCGGAAGAACCGCTTCAGCGATATCTGCGCGCCGTAAGAGGGGCCTTCAACCGCCATGGCAGCCTTTCTGTCCTGAAACCGTGATCGCGCACCACGTCATGCCTGCCCCTTTCAGGTTTTGCTGCCGGCGCTTCGCGGCCAAGCGCATTGCGTGCAACAGCCATTGCTGCAATGCAGAAATGGCCCAGACGGCCTGTGGTTCCGGTCCCGAGGGCATCGGCAAATTCATGAAGATATGAACCTGAAAAAGGTATTGCGAAGCATTTGCGGTTTAACCAGGCCCCTAGTGGATCAACCTTGCCGCTGGCTGAACCATTCCCGATCGGGCATGAGACTGCGATGCCTTCGCACCCGACCGCGATGAAACCCTGCAACCTGCTGCTGGTTGGCGGCGGCCATGCCCATGTCGCGGTGCTGGCCGACTGGATCAGCCGCGGGGCACCCGAGGGCGCGCGCGGCGTGCTGCTTACGCCCGAGCGCTACCTGCGCTATTCGGGCATGGTGCCCGGGTGGCTCGTCGGACACCACGCGCGCGATGATGGGCTGGTCGATCTCGCGGCGCTGGCGCAGCGGGCCGGAGTGGAACTGGTGCTCGGCACCTGCACCGCGATCGACCCTGCGGCGCGCGTGGTGCGGATGGTGGGCGGTGCCAGCATCGCCTTTGATCTCGCCAGCATCGACACCGGCGGGGTTGGCCGTGCGCGCGCCCTGCTGGGCGATGATCCACGGCTGATCGACGTGCGCCCGATCAGCGCCTTTGTCGACCGGGTCGCCGCGCTGCCCGCGCTGGGCCGGGTGGTGGTTGCCGGCGGCGGCGCCGGGGGTGTGGAGCTCGCCTTTGGTCTGCGCAACCATGCGCGCGGCGGGGCAGGCCCGCAGCCCGAAGTGACGCTGGTGACGGGCGAGGGCGGGTTGCTGCCGGGATTTGCAGACGCGGTGCGACGCAAGGCGGCGCTGGCCTTGGCGCGGCAGGGGATCGTGGCGGTCGCCGGCAGGATGGCGCTCGAGCGCGGGACAGTGATCGCGGGTGGTGCTTCGCTCGAACCCGTCAGCACGATCATCGCCGCGCTCGGCAGCGCCGCGCCCAATTGGGCGCGGGCGAGCGGCCTGGCCTGCGACGCGGCTTGCTTCATCACAGTGAACCAGCACCAGCAATCGGTTTCGCACCCGCACATCTTTGCCGCCGGCGATGTCGCTGCCCGCAGCGACCGCCCGCTGCCCCATTCGGGCGTCCATGCGGTGTTTGCCGGGCCGGTGCTTGCCGCCAATCTGCGCGCCGCGCTGGCGGGCGAGGCACCGGACCGCGCCTATCGTCCGCGCTGGAACAACCTCTACCTTCTCGACACTGGCGATGGTTCGGCAATTGCCAGCTATGGCCGCTTGGCTGCACAGGGGCGCTGGGTGCTGCGCCTGAAGCACGGGATCGACCGGCGCTGGATCGCGCGATACGCAGCGCTTGCCGGCAGGGCGTAACCTTTGGGCACGCGGCTGCAAAACGGGGGCAAGGAGAGCGTGTGAAGAAGATCATCATCCTTGCCGTGCTTGGCGTGCTGGTCCTTGCCTATTTCGCCTTCGATCTCGGCCAGTATTTCACGCTGGAGGGGGTCAAGACGCTCGCGGCCGATCTGGCCACCTTCCAGCAGGACAATCCGCTGGCGGTGATCGCCGGGTTCTTCCTCGCCTATGTGGTGGTGACCGCTGCTTCCATTCCCGGCGCGGGGATCATGACGCTGGCGGCAGGGGCGCTGTTTGGTGTCGTGCTTGGCACGCTGATCGTATCCTTTGCTTCGACCATCGGCGCGACGCTGGCCTTTCTGTCATCGCGCTATGTGCTGCGCGATTGGGTGGAGGCACGGTTCGGCGAGCGGTTGAAGGCGATCAATGCCGGGTTGGAGCGCGACGGGCCGTTCTACCTCTTCACGCTGCGGATGATCCCCTACATCCCGTTTTTCGCGGTCAATCTGGTGATGGGCCTGACCCGCATCCGCACGCTGACCTATGCCTGGGTGAGCCAGGTGGGGATGCTGCTGGGCACGGTGGTCTATGTCAACGCCGGCACCCAGCTGGCTCGGATCGGCGATCCGCGCGATCTGCTCTCGCCGCTGCTGTTGGTCTCGTTCCTGCTGCTTGCCATGGTGCCGTGGATCGCCAAGGGGACCATCGGCCTGATCAAGCGCCGCCGTGTCTATGCCGGGTTCACGCGGCCCAAGCGGTTCGACCGCAATCTGGTGGTGATCGGCGCGGGTTCGGCGGGGCTGGTATCGGCGCTGATTGCGGCGACAGTGAAGGCCAGGGTGACGCTGGTCGAAGCGCGCGCCATGGGCGGTGATTGCCTCAACACCGGCTGCGTGCCCAGCAAGGCGCTCATCAAGAGCGCCAAGGTCGCCGCGATGATGCGCAGCGCCGACAAGTACGGGCTGGCGCCGAGCGCGCCGCAGGTGCCGTTCAAACGGGTGATGGCCCGTGTGCTGGACACGATCAAGGCGATCGCGCCGCACGATTCGGTCGAACGCTACACCGGCCTGGGTGTCGATGTGATCAAGGGCTATGCCACGATCATCGATCCCTGGACGGTCGAGATTGCACTCAACGACGGCGGCACCCGGCGGCTCACCACGCGCAGCATCATCATTGCCAGCGGGGCGGCTCCGGTGGTGCCAGACATTCCCGGAATCGAAGACAGCGGTTACCTCACCAGCGAAACCCTGTGGCAGGCCTTTGCCGCGCTGGACGAGGCGCCGGCGCGGGTGGTGGTGATGGGTGGCGGGCCGATCGGCTGCGAATTGTCGCAGGCGCTGGCGCGGCTCGGACCGCAGGTCACCCAGGTCGTGCGGGGCGCGCGGGTGCTTGCCCGCGAGGATGACGATGTCTCGGCGCTGGCCAAGGCAGCGCTGGAAGAGGCCGGGGTGCGCGTTTTGACCGGCCATGCCGCGGTCCGGATCGAAGGCAAAACCGTGATCGCCGAACATGCCGGGGCGGAATTGGTCGTGCCCTTCGACGCGCTGATCGTGGCGACTGGCCGCAAGGCCCGGCTCACCGGCTTCGGACTGGAAAATATCGGGGTCGATACCGCGAAAACCGTCGTCACCGACGCCTTCCTCGCCACCAAATTCCCCAACATCTTTGCCGCAGGCGACGTTGCCGGGCCGTACCAGTTTACCCACACCGCCAGCCATCAGGCATGGTACGCCAGCGTCAACGCGCTGTTCGGAAGCCTGCGCAAGTTCAAGGCCGATTACCGCGTGATACCGGCCGTCACTTTCCTCGATCCCGAAATCGCCCGTGTCGGCCTCAACGAACGCGAGGCGGCCGAGAAGGAAATCGCGGTGGAGGTGACCCGCTACGCGCTGGACGAGCTGGATCGCGCTATTGCCGAGAGCGAGACCAAGGGCTTCGTCAAGGTGCTCACCCCGGCGGGCGGCAAGGACACAGTGCTCGGCGCCACCATCGTCGGCGCGCAGGCGGGCGAATTGCTGGCCGAATATGTGCTGGCGATGAAGCACGGCATCGGGCTGAACAAGATCCTCGGCACGATCCACGCCTATCCCACGCTGGCAGAAGCCAACAAGTTTGCCGCCGGCAACTGGAAGAAGGCGCACAAGCCCGAAGGCCTGCTGAAGTGGGTCGAGCGCTACCATGCGTGGATGCGGGGCTGAACGGGAGAACGCACGATGCTCGCCAGAATATCACTGCTGATCATGCGGATCGGCACCGGAATGCTGCTGGTGCTGTGGGGCGGGGTGCGCCTGCTCAAGGACGGCATGGGCGCGAACCTTGCCAACAGTATTACAGCGGCATCGGGGCGGACAGCACGCTGCAACCCGCCTTTGCCGGGTTCGAGGTGGCGATTGGCGCGCTGGTGGTGCCGGGGCTGATTCGCACGATCACCACGCCATTGGCGGCGGTGATCCTTGTTGGCGGGGCGATGCTGATCTGGCGGCATTTCCTCGATCCGTTCGGGATCTATCGGCACGCTGATGCCAACCTTTTGTTCTTCCCCTCGGTGACGGCCGCGGGCGCGGCGCTGGCGCTGATTGCCATGCGCGAGCAGGACAGGCTGGCGCTTGACCGCGTGATCGGCAAGAAGCACCGAGGCCGCCAATAAGGGGACGAAGGTTTGGAACTGTTTGACCAGCTGCGCGGGCTGATCGGCATCGCCGCGTTGATGGGGCTGGCCTGGGCGGTCAGCGAGAACCGCCGCCAGCATCCCGGCTGGCGCTGGATTGCGGGCGCGCTGGCGTTGCAGGGCTTGCTCGCGGTGCTGATCGTGCGGGTGCCGCCGGTGTGGGCGGCGGTCGGCCTCGTCAACGATGCGGTGCGCGCGGTGGAGGCGGCGACGCTCAAGGGATCAGCCTATATGTTCGGCTACCTTGGCGGGGCGGAGCTGCCTTTCCTGCTGAAAGACGGCGCGCAGCCCCCGCTGGTGATCGCCTTCCAGATCCTGCCGCTGGTGATCGTCTTTTCCGCACTCGCCGCGCTGCTGTGGCACTGGGGGGTGCTGCGCGCGGCTGTGAATGGCCTTTCTTTCCTGCTGCGCCGCAGCCTCGGCGTATCGGGGGTGGTGGGACTTTCAGGAGGTGCGAGCGTGTTCCTCGGCGTGGTCGAAGCCCCGCTGGTGACCCGCGCCTATTTCGACCGCGTCAGCCGGGCCGAGCTGTTCCAGATCATGACCCTGACGATGGCGACCATCTCGGGAGCGATCCTGATCCTTTATGCCACCACCCTGCGCGCCACGGTGCCCGATGCGGTCGGCCACATGATTTCTGCCTCGCTGATCTCGCTTCCGGCGGCGCTGCTGATCGCACGGCTGATGGTGCCGGGCCGGCTGGCTGACAAGGCAACCGAGGTGGAGCAGGAAGCCCCTGGCCTGAAATACGAATCCAGCATCGATGCGATCGTCAAAGGCACAATGGACGGGATGCAGCTGTTTCTCAGCGTGATCGCGGTGATCATCGTGGTGTTCGCGCTGGTGGCGTTGGTGGACGGGATGCTGGAGGCATTGCCCTTCATCGAAGGCGAGCCGCTGAGTCTCAAGCGACTGCTCGGCTGGGCGCTCGCGCCGTTGATGTGGCTGCTGGGCGTGCCATGGAGCGAAGCGCAGGCAGCAGGAAGCCTGATGGGCACCAAGGCGGTGCTCAACGAATATGTTGCCTTTCTCGAACTTGCCGCGCTGCCTGAAGGCCAATTGGGGCCGCGGTCCTTGCTGATCGTCACCTACGCGCTGTGCGGCGTTGCCAACCTTGCGAGCGTCGGCCTGCTGGTTTCGACCATCGGCACGCTCTGCCCCGAGCGCCGCGCCGAAGCCGCCGGGCTGGGGATGAAAAGCTGGATTTCGGGGAACCTCGCCAGCTGCATGACGGGGGCGTGGATCGGGCTGGTGACCCATGCTTGATGCAAGGTTGCGTCCGTTGATCGATCCACCGCTCAATGCCGCGGGACAGATGCTCGCCGGGCTGGGCGTCACCGCCAATGCCCTGACCTTCGCGGGCCTCGCGCTGGGGCTGGCAGGCGCGGGAGCGATCGCCTTCGGCCAGATCGGCTGGGGGCTGGCGCTGATTGGTGCGAACCGATTGCTCGACGGGCTCGACGGGGCGGTGGCGCGGGCGCGCGGGCCGTCCGATCTGGGCGGCTATTTCGATATCGTCGCCGACTTTGCCTTTTATGTCAGCGTGCCGCTGGGCTTCGGGGTGCTCGCGCCCTCCAACACCCTGCCCGCGCTGGTGCTGGTGGCGAGCTTCGTGCTGACGGGGGTGAGCTTCCTTGCCTTCGCGGTGATCGCGGCCAAGCGCGGGGCAAGCACCGAGGCGCACGGCAAGAAGAGCTTTTTCTATTCCACCGGCCTTGCCGAAGGCACCGAGACCATTGCTGTGTTCATCGCCATGTGCCTGTGGCCGGGATGGTTTGTGGCCATCGCCTATGGCTATGCGGCGCTCTGCGTGCTCACCGTGTTTCAGCGCAGCGCGATGGCGGTGACGGACTTCCGGGACTAGCGGCTGGCCGCGCCCAGCAGCGCTTCGGTGCGGCTGCGCAATTCGACAATCCTCGCGGTGTTGGCACCAAGATCGCTCTGCCCGACCCGGCTGACCGAGCGGAAATCGATCTGCTGATCTCCCACGCGGGCGATCACATCATCCTTGAAGCCGAACCAGAAGGTCTCGGCCACGCCCTCGACCGTGCCGGCAGCCTCGTCCTGGCGGATATCCTTGAGCCCCATCTGCGCCATCGCCGCCGCGACTGCCGCGATGCCCTCGGACTTGCTCGCGCCGCCCAAGGGCAGCGGGGCGGGGCGGTCCTTGCGGTCGGTGATGATTTGCGCGTGGCTCTTGATTGCGAGCTGCGGCGGGACGCTGTCCTTGAACACCGCAATCTGCCCGAGCGGGGTTTGGTAGTCGGCGAGCGGATTGGCCCCTGCCGCCTCGCGCTTCGCCAGCGTTTCGGCGGAGAAAGCCGGGGGGTTGGCGGTATCGGTGGAGATATCGTGGATCGGGTTGTCTGCCGCCTTGCTGCCCGCCGCCATGAACAGCACGAAGGCCGCACCGGGCGCCAATAGGCCGATGATCGCGGTCGCGAGCACGCCATTGCTGCGCGGCCTGGCGCGCGCGGCAATAATCAGCGAAATAACTGCGGCGAGCGCCATAATGCCCAGCAGGACAGGCCCGCCGACGATAAGCATCGCGCCAAGCCCGAATTTCCAGCTCCAGATCCCGAACTTGGTGCCCAGCGCAGCGACCATGAAATAGAGCGGCATGAACGCCAGCAGGGCGAGGACGAGCCTGGTGTGCCAGGGCAGGGTCTTGATCAACATGGGCATCATGTTAGCGTGCGTGCCGGCCAGCGCAATCACGCGATTGCATTTGGCATATGATCGGCTGCGGGAAACCCTTTTGCACTTATGCGTTTCGCTCTTACGGCAACGGGACGGGCGGGGCATGGGGACGATGCCGAAGTCCTGCTTTTCTTGGCCGATAAACTGGGTTAAGGCCCCGCGGGGATGCGGGAGGACTTAATTGTTCAGAGGACAAACGACCATGAAGCGTAATTTCCTGATGGGAGCGGCCGCACTGGCGGGCCTGATGACTCTTTCGGCTTGCGGTGGCGGTGCGGGCAGCGATGCTAATGCCCCGGCTGCGCAAGCCACCCAGGCCGCTCCGGCCGCCGAACCGGCTGCCACCCAAGCGGCCGCTCCGGCTCCGGCCGCGGGCGCTGAATATGCCAGCTTCACCACCGATGCCGCCGCTGGCGAGAAGGTCTTCGCGCTGTGCCGTTCGTGCCACGTGCTCGACGAAGGCGTGAACCGCGTCGGCCCGTCGCTCCATAAGGTCGTCGGCCGTAAGTCGGGTTCGGTGGCCGGTTTTGCCTATTCGGACGCGAACAAGAACAGCGGCGTGACCTGGACCGCCGACGTGCTGTTCAAGTATCTTGAAAACCCCAAGGCGTTCATGCCGGGCACCAAGATGGCCTTCCCGGGCATCAAGGATGCGCAGGACCGTGCCAACGTTGTTGCCTATCTCGAAAGCCAGTCGAAGTAAGGCTGACCCTTTCAGGCAACAGGAAAAGGGCGGCGCGGGCAACCATGCCGCCCTTTTTGTTTTCCGCATTCAAGCGGCTGCGGCGGGGCAGTGCCGCGCAAGATAGTCCTCGTGGGTGGGAAGCCCGGCCACGCTGCGCTCGATGATCGTGCGCAAGGATGCGAGGAATTCGCCGAGCTGCGCATCGCTGATCTGGTCTGCCATCGGATCGTAATCCGCAGGGACAATGCCCTGTCCCAGCATCACCTGCACCCAGCTTGCTTCCTTGAACAGATCATCGGCATCGCGGCCAACCCGGCCCGAGGCGGCGAACAGCGCAAGCTTGTGGGTGAGGCTGTCGGGCACGTCCATGTGCTTGCAATAGCGCCAGAACTCGGTGTCCTCGCGCTCGGTCTGATGGTAGTGCAGGATCAGAAAATCGCGAATTTGCGCGAATTCCGCAGCGCATCGGCGGTTGTATTCGGCCCGCTCGGCGGCGGCATCGCCTCCGCGCGGGAACAACTGGATCAGGCGGCTGACATGCGACTGGATCAGGTGGATGCTGGTCGATTCGAGCGGCTCGAGAAACCCGCTCGACAGGCCGATCGCGGCGCAGTTGTGTGCCCAGAACGCCGCGCGCCGCCCGGTGGTGAAGCGGATCGGACGCGGATCGCCCAGCGCTTTCGTATCCAGCCCTGCCATCAGCGTGTCAGCCGCCGCCTCGTCGGAGATGAAGCCGCTGGAATAGACGTGCCCGTTGCCGGTGCGGTGCTGGAGCGGGATGCGCCACTGCCACCCGGCGCTCTTCGCCGTGGCGCGGGTGTAAGGCACCAGCCTTGGCAGGCGCGCGCTGGGCACGGCCAGCGCGCGGTCACACGGCAGCCATCTGGACCAGTCCTCGAAGCCAACCCCCAGCGTCTCGCCGAGCAGCAGCGACCGGAAGCCGGTGCAGTCGATGAAGAAATCGCCCCCCACGCAGCGACCGTCCTCGAGCGTGATCGAACGGATATCGCCGCTCTCCCCGTCGCGCGCGACGCTTTCGACCATCCCCTCGGTGCGGGTCACCCCGCGCTCTTCGGCATAGGCCCGCAGGAAGAGCGCATAGCGGCTGGCATCGAAGTGATAGGCATAGGCGAGGCCCGTCATCGCGGTGTTGCCGATCTTGTCGAGCTTGCCGAAGCGCGCCTGAGCGGCAGCGAGCTGGTGCAGCGACCAGTGCCACAGCCCGCGCGGGTCGGGTGCGCTCCCGGCGCTGCGCCGCCAGTAATGGTGGAAGGCGACATTGCCGAGGTTCAGCCCGGTATCGCCGAAGGTGTGGAGGTAGCGGCTGCCGAGCCGGTTCCAGTCAACGAATTCGATCCCCAGCTTGAAGGTGCCCGAGGTGGCCTTGAGGAATGCGTGCTCGTCCAGTCCGAGGATTGCGTTCAGTCGGATGATCTGGGGGATCGTCGCCTCGCCGACGCCGACCGTGCCGATCGCCTCGCTCTCGACCAGTTCGATCGACAGGCGCTCACCC
The DNA here is from genome assembly GCA_046296035.1 of Erythrobacter sp. Taxonomy (GTDB): domain Bacteria; phylum Pseudomonadota; class Alphaproteobacteria; order Sphingomonadales; family Sphingomonadaceae; genus Erythrobacter. Next base: position 138,219 of record JBKBLZ010000003.1, read on the forward strand.
AGCAGCCGGGCGAAGGCTGCTGCGGTGATCCACCCGGCGGTGCCGCCGCCGACGATCACCAGTTTCCTCACCTCACCCCTGTCCATACCCGGTTCCTTGCATCTGTCAGTCCGCGGCGGGGCGGAAGAAGGCGTTGATCGTCAGCCGGCCCCGGCGCGGATCGGCGCTGAGCGGGGTGGCATTGTCGATCACCCCGCTGTGGAGGATGTTGCCGCGATAGAAGATCGCGCTGTTGAAGTCGCCGGGCACGGTGTGGATGCGCTCGAAATGCGGCGCGCCATCGGTGGTGTAGGCGGCAGGCGGCAGGCCGGTGCGCGCGACATCGGCCCGGAGCGCTGCGGCATAGCGCGGGTAGTCTTCGGCGGTGAGCGACTCCAGACCGGTTGAGCGGTGGCGGAAAAACGCTGTGCCGCCGTGACCGGTTCGGTGGAGGTAGAGCATCATCGCGATCTGGCGCGGATCGGTGCCGTCGACATGCGGCAGGCGCTGGATCGGCGCGAGCGCGGCGGGCGCAGTGGTGACAAGCGAATACCACGCCTGCATCTCCCAGCGCGTCGGTTCCCCGGCAAACCATTGATCGAGCAGCGGCATGAGCGCTTCCAACAGGTAGCCGCAGACCGCCGGTTCGAGCGGCGCCCGCACCCCGGGGTATTGCGGCGTGATTTTTGCAAAATTTTGCAAAAAAGCCTGGGAGATGGCGTGCTCGGGTTCTGAAAGAAACCCGTTAAGCATCACAAGTCTATGATTATCAGACGAAAAATGATAAATTACCGGGTTGTTGGCGCCAATGGCCCATCCGGATGGCGCTGTCAGCGCGTGCGATGTGCGGGTGATGGCCATGGTGCAAAACCTAACAAAAGCCTTGGCAGCCTCCAAGGATAATAGATAAAAGATTGAATTAAAATCATATAAAGACAATTCGCTGCCACCCGGCGACGATGGGGCTGCGCGCTTTGCCGGATTTGCCGCGCACAACGCCCTGCGGCTGCGAGGAAACTGTGACAATCTGGCAACAACTTTCTGAAACCCGCCATCCCTGCCGCCACATGAGCGCCGATATATCTGATCAAAGTTCTGATTCCGCATAGAAAATAGTGAGTCCGACAATGCTCGGCCAGCCATGCGATTGGCGATTTACCTGTGGCCTTCAGTGCGCTATGAAAAAATCTGCAAAAGCACACGATTGATGTGGTGAGCGGGAGAGAAGTTCTGATGAAGACCAAGGGGATCAATGGCAGTGCGCGCTTGCTGTGCGGGGCGGCGACCTTTCTGGCGCTGGCTGCGGCCGGCGCGCCGGCGCTGGCGCAGGATGCTGCCGGACAGTCCGTAGCCACGGGTGAGGAGGGCGATGCGATCATCGTTACCGGGATCCGCAGCTCGATCCAGACTTCGCTCGATGCCAAGCGCAACGCGACTTCGATCGTCGAGGTGATCGCCGCCGAAGACATCGGCCTATTGCCTGACCTCTCGATCGCCGACACCCTTGCGCGACTGCCCGGCGTTACCGCCCAGCGCGTGCGCGGTCGTTCGCAGCAGATCTCGATCCGCGGCCTCGGCCCGGACTTCAGCCTTGCCCTGCTCAACGGACGCGAAGTCGTCTCGGCCGGCAACAATCGCGGTATCGAGTTTGACCAGTTCCCCTCGGAGCTGATCGGCTCGGGTGTGGTCTACAAAACCGGCGACGCGCGCCTCGCCGCGATCGGGATTGCCGGCGCAGTTGACCTGCGCACCATTCGTCCGCTCGATTCCAAGAGCCGCCAGATCACCGCTTCGGCGACCTATACGCTCAATGACAGTGGCTCGCTCAATCCCGATTTCGCCGATGACGGCTATCGTTTCTTCGGCTCCTACATTGATCAGAACGACAGTGGCACGGTGGGTTGGTCGCTTGGGGTGACGGTGCAATCGATCCCGACCCAGTTCATCAGCCGCGAGCTCAAGACCAACCGGTTCCAGGTTGGCCGCACGCCGGGCGGGGTGATCTATCCCGCCGACAACCCACGCCAGGGGGTGGTGAGCCGCACCTTCGAGCGCACCTCATTGGCCGGAACGCTTCAGTTCGAGCCGACGGACAGCTTCTCGCTGATGTTCGATTCGTTCTACACCGACACCAGCGACAGCGGTATCTTCCGCGGCACCGAAACCCCGATCGCCTCGTGGAGCGGCGCGCAGTTTGGCGGGGCCACGGGCAGCGGGCCGTTTGCCGACAGCGCGACCTACACCAATGTCGTGCCGATCCTGCGCACCGACACCGAGGGCAGCAAATCCGAAATCTTCGCGATTGGCGCGAATGCCGATTGGAAGGTGTCAGACAACCTCGGCTTTGTGATCGACTACGGCTTTTCGACGCTCGACCGCAACGACATCGATTATGAAAGTTACGCCGGGACCGGCCGTGCCCGTTCGGGGGCGCAGGACACGCTGACCTTCACGTTCCCGCGCGATGGTGCCTACAGCATCGACAGTCTGCTCGATTACACCGATCCGGCCAATGTGCTGCTTACCGATCCGGGCGGGTGGGGTCAGGTTGGCTTCATCAAGCAGCCGGTCATTCAGGATGAGCTGCACCAGTTGCGCGCGGAAGCCTATTGGGAATTCGATGGCGGGCTGATCGACAACATCACCGTCGGCTGGCTCTACACCGATCGCGAGAAGAATTTCGACTCCAACGAAAGCTTTCTGCGGCCGACCGCGGCTTTCGGCAATGGCCTTGCGATTCCGACCAGCGCGATTGTCGGTGCCACCAACTCGCACGGTCTGGGGATGGACATCCTCGCCTATGATCCTTCGCGCTTCCTGACCGATGGCACCTATCGGGTGGAAAAGGCCACCTTCGACACCCAATGGGTGGTGAAGGAGAAGGTCCACAATTTCTACATTCAGGCCAATATCGATGGCGATCTGGGTTCGGTGCCGGTGCGCGGCAATATCGGCCTGCGTTATGCCGATACCGAACAGGAATCGACCGGGACGATCAGTGGCGGGCTGACCAACACGGTTGGCACCAGCTACGACAACTGGCTGCCGAGCATGAACCTCAGCTTTGAGGTCATGCCCGATACCTTTATCCGCCTGGCGGCTGCCAAGACCATCACCCGTTCGCGGCTTGACCAGATGACCGCGAACCAGAACATCGGGTTCAACAGTCAGAGCTGCATCGATACCAACAACGACCAACGGCCCGATCGGGTGGTGGCGTTCAACCCGCCGTCAGTAGTGTGCTTCAATCTGGGCGGGGGCAACCCGTTCCTCCAGCCCTACAAGTCGACGTCCTACGACATCTCGGTCGAGAAATACTTCTCGCCCGGCTCGGCGATCATCGTCGCCGGCTTCCACAAGGATCTGTCGGACTGGATCATCGATTTCAGCGAACTGACCGATCTGACCCAGTCGATCGTGAACTTTGGTGCGGGCGGCATCCTCCAGACCAACCCCGAGGTTGCCACCGGTATCTTCAGCGGGCCGGTGAACTTCGCCGATGGCAATATTACCGGCATCGAAGGCACGGTGCGGGTCAATTTCGGCGACCTGTCAAATGCGCTCGACGGCTTCGGCGGATTTTATTCGATCACCTATGCCGACGCCAAGGTCCAGAACCAGAACGGCAATTCGATCCCGATCCCGGGCTATTCCGATCTCACCTGGTCGGGTGACATCTTCTATGAAAAGCACGGGTTCCGCGCGAAGCTGGCGGCGCGTTACCGCTCGGGCTTCCTGTCCGAAGTGCAGAACTTCGACGGTTCGCTCTCGGGTGCCGATGCCCGGTCGGAAACCATTCTCGACGCGCAGATCGGTTATACCTTCGACAAGCCGGGCAGCTTCCTCAACGGGCTCGGTGTGCTGTTTGAAGTGTTCAACATGACCAACGAGCCGTTTGTCACCCAGAACGACCTGTTCGATACGGGTGGCAACCAGATCGGCACCTTCCCGAGCCGGCACGAGCTCTACGGGCGCACATTCAACTTCACCCTGCGCAAGAATTTCTAACACGGGGCACCTCGGGTTGCATGAGGGCATCAGAGAGAGGGCCCGCCAGCGATGGCGGGCCCTTTCGATTTGTGGCCGGCCAGGAAGCGGCGTTCAGGCCGCGATCGGCGGGGCGGCGCAGTGCCGGGCGATGAAGTCGCTGTGCGATGGCATTGCGGCGACAGCCTCGGCCATCGCGGCGCGGACCTGGGCAAGTCGCTCGGCCACCGGCACTCCGGCGCGCATCGCGGCGAGCGCCGGCGCGCGGGCGGGGACGATGCCCTGCCCGAGATAGACCGCGATCCAGCTGGGGTTGGCGAACAGCTCGTGCCCGTCGGCAACCAGCAGGCCATATTCGCGGAAATGGTCGATCTTGTATTGCAGGCTGTCGGGGATCGGCATCGCCGCGCAATAGCGCCACAGCTCGCAATCCGCGCGCTCATTTGCCTTGTAATGCAGGATCAGGAAGTCGCGGATGCGCTCATACTCCGCGGCGGTCTGGGCGTTATATTCGCGCGCCAGCAGCGGCGACATGGCATTGTCCGGCAGCAGCGCGATGAGGCGCAGGATGCCGTATTGGATGAGGTGAAGGCTGGTCGATTCCAGCGGCTCCATGAAGCCGGCCGACAGCCCGATGGCCACGCAGTTCTTCTTCCAGAATTCGCGTCGCTTGCCGGTGACAAAGCGAAGCGTGCGCGGGTCGGCCAGCGGCTTGCCATCGAGGCTGGCGAGCAGGATCGCCGCTGCCTCGTCCTGCCCGATAAACGCGCTGCAATGCACATAGCCATTGCCGGTGCGGTGCTGGAGCGGGATGCGCCATTGCCAGCCCGCCGCTTTCGCAGTGGAGCGGGTGTAGGGGGTGAATTCGCCGCGTTCGCAGGGCACCGCCACCGCGCGATCACAGGGCAGCCAGTGCTGCCAGTTGTCGTAGCCTGCCTCCAGCGCCTCCTCGATGAGCAACCCGCGAAAGCCGCTGCAATCGATGAAGAACTCCCCCGCAACCTGTTCGCCGCTTTCCAGCGTGACGCTGTCGATGAACCCGTCAGCCGCGCGCAGCGTTACGTCGACGACGCAACCTTCCTTGCGCACCACGCCCCTTTCTTCGGCAAAGCGCCGCAGGAAGGCGGCGTAAAGCCCGGCGTCGAAGTGATAGGCATAGTCGAAGGTCGACTGGATCATCCGCCGATCGGCGGCGGGATGGGTGAATTTGCCCGCTCTGGCCATCGCCCAGCACATCGAAAAATCGTCGATCGCGCCGTCTACCCGGCCCGCGAGGCTCTCGCGCATCCAGTGGTGGTAGAACGGCACCGAATCAAATTCCGCGCCATACTGGCCGAAGGGATGGAAATAGCTGTGTCCCTTGCGCCCCCAGTCAACGAACTGGATGCCGAGCTTGAAGCTGCCTTGCGTCTCGCGCACGAAGGTTGCCTCGTCGATCCCGAGGCGACGGTTGAAGTGGCGGATCGGCGGGATCGTCGCCTCGCCCACGCCGACCGTCCCGATCGCCTCGCTCTCGATCAGGGTGATCGCGCAAGATTTGCCCACTGCGTCTGCCAGCGCTGCGGCGGTCATCCACCCGGCCGAGCCGCCGCCGACGATGACGATGGATTGGAGCGGGGCAGGCGCGGTCATCATCCGCCGCAGCTCTCGCGAATCAGCAGGCTGGTTTCGAGCCGCTCGGAAATCGCCGGGCCGTCGCCGCGGTCGATCAGCTTGGACACCAGCATCCGTCCGGCAAGGTTCGCGTCCTGATCGATGGTGGTGAGCTGCGGGGTCACCAGCCGCGCGGCGGGAATGTTGTCATAGCCCACCACCGAAACGTCGCCCGGCACACGCAGCCCCGAACGGGTCAGCGCGCGGATCGCGCCGATGGCGATGAGATCGGAAGCGGCGAACACCGCATCGAACTTCAGCCCCCGCGCAATCGCGCTGCGGGTGGCGGCTTCGGCGGAATGGACTTCGAAATGCGCCGGAATGACGAGGCTTTCATCGACCGCGATCCCCGCCTGCGCCAGCGCCTGGCGGTAGCCCCGGCAGCGCTGTTCGGCCTCGGGCGCTTCGGTGTCGCCGAGGAACAGGATGCGCTGGCGCCCGAGCCGCGCCAGATGCGCTGTCGCGCGCCGTCCCCCCGCGACATTGTCCGAACCGATTGCGCAATATTGCGCATCGGGAAACTCCGCGCCCCATACCACGAAGCGATTGTCGCGTGCGGCGAGCGCGTTGAAGGCGTGGTGCAGCGAGGACTGGCCGATGAAGATCACCCCCGTGGCGCGGCTGGTGCTCATCGCGTAGTCGAGGTCGTTGCTCGCGCGCGGGGTCAGGTGGCTGACCAGCAGATCGGCATTGCGCTCGCGCGCGGCCTCGGCGATTCCGGCCAGCAGTTCGAGGAAGAAGGGATCCGCCACCCGGCTCTCGCGCGCCTGCGGGGCGGGCACGACCACCGCGATGGTGGCATCCGCGCCGCTCGGCCCGGCGGGCATCGAGGCGCGGAATTCATAATCGTGCGCGCGGGCGATCTGCCAGATCTGCTGCTTGGTGCGCCGCTTGACCGAGGGGCTGTCATTGAGCGCGCGGCTGACGGTCGACACCGATACTCCGGCCTCGCGGGCAATATCCTCCAGCGTGGCACTGCGCCGCGCGGAGGATCGGGTGGCAATCATCGTCAGGTGCGCTCCGCTGTCATTGCTGCCCAGTAACCCGAACCGGGCGCGAGAACCATGGGGGGATTGCCCACCGCGCCGACGCTGCATTCGGTGGCGAGCAGGCGCGCCGCGGTGAAGGTCTCCGGCGGGCTCCATTCGAGCACCTCCTCGCCGAGATTGAAGGCACACAGCACCGCGCCATGCGGGTCGCGGCGTATGAAGGCCAGCAGCGCCTCGGGGGTGTCGAGCAGGGTGATGTCGCCGTGCGCCAGCGCGGGCCATTCGCGCCGCAGGGCCAGCAGTTGGCGGGCATAGTGCAGCGTCGATTGCGGGTTCTGCGCCTGTCGGTCGACTGCGAGCGCGGCGTGCGCCGGATCGCGTTTGAGCCAGGTGCGGCTGGCGCTGGAAAAGCCCGCTTGCGGCGCATTCGCCTGCCACGGCATCGGGGTGCGCGCGCCGTCACGGCCCAGCGTATGCGGCCAGTTGGCGATGGCTTCCGGATCGAGCAAATCCTCGAAGGCAACCTCGCCCTGCGGCAGGCCCAGTTCCTCGCCCTGATAGATGATCGGATTGCCGCGCAGGGCCAGCAGCAGCAGCAGATTGAGCCGTGCGGCGCGGGCCAGGTCGCCATCCAGCGTCCAGCGGGTGACGGCGCGCGGCGCGTCGTGGTTCGAAAACGCCCACGAGGGCCAGCCCTCGCCCTGTGCTCCGCTCCACTGCGCAAGGCTCGCACGCACCAGCGGCGCAGTGAGGCGCGGGGCGTAGAGGAAATCGAAATTATAGGCACTGTCGAGCCGCTTGCCGCCTGCGGTAAAGGCCTTCATCTCGGCCAGCGGCTCCGGCCCGCCGACTTCGGCAACAGTGAAGCGGCCGGGAAATTCGTCGATCGTCTGGCGGATGCGTTCGAGGAAGGCGACGATATCCGGGTGCGACTGGTTGTAGCGTTTCAGCTGCATGTCGAACGGGCGCGTCACCAGTTCCATGGGCAGGCCCGAGGGCGGATTGTCGCGCAATTCGGGATCATGCATCGCGAAGTTGAGCGCATCGAGGCGGAACCCGTCAACGCCCCGGTTCAGCCAGAACCGCGCCACGTCCAGCAGCGCGTCCTGCACGGCCCGGTTGTGGACGTTGAGATCGGGCTGCGAGGTCAGGAAATTGTGCAGGTAATACTGCTTCCTTGGCCCGTCCCACTGCCACGCCGAGCCGCCGAACACGGATTGCCAGTTCGACGGCGGTGTGCCGTCGGGCTTGGGATCGGCCCAGACATACCAGTCGGCCTTGGGATTGGTGCGATCCTGCCGGCTTTCCTGGAACCAGGCGTGCGCATCCGAAGTGTGCGAATAGACCTGATCGATAATGACTTTTAGCCCAAGGCTGTGCGCCCTTTCCACCACCCGGTCAAAATCGGCAAAGGTGCCGAAAGAGGGATCGATCCCGCAGTAATCGGCGACGTCATAGCCGAAATCCTTCATCGGCGAGGTGAAGAAGGGGCTGATCCAGATGCCGTCCACGCCCAGTTCGGCGATGTAGTCCAGCCCCTCGGCAATTCCGGCCAAATCGCCGATGCCGTCGCCATTGGTGTCGCGGAAGCTGCGCGGATAGATCTGGTAGATCACTGCACCGCGCCACCAGGCGAGCGTGCCGGTGGTGGTGGCGTCAGCGGTGTCGGCAAGTGCGGTTGCCATTACGTGTCAGTCTCCAGAATGCAGGCGACAAAACCGAAAGGCTCCAGCGCGATCCGCACCGTGCCCGGCGCGGCGAGTGCCGCCGGACATTGGCCCAGCAGCGGCGCGATGCGCTGCGCCCGATAGCTCACCTCGATATTTCGGGAAAGCGCTGATGCGCCGGTGTTGAACGCCAGCAGCACACGCTGTCCGGTTTCGGGATCATGGCGCTCGACCGCGAGCAGGCCGGGGGCGGCTTCCGCGAAGGCGCGCACCTCGCTGAGGCCGCGCCGCAGCGCCGGACTGGCGGTGCGGGCGGCTGAAAGTTCGGCAATCAGGCGGTAGAGCGGATGGGTGGTATCGAAATTGTCCTGCGCGGTGGTCGCGTCCGATCCGACGAGGTCGTTATCGTTGTAGAGCGCCACCTTTGATGGGAACATGTCCTCGCGTGCCAGCTGGTCATTGCCGTCGGAGATGAAGCCCTGTTCGTCGCCGTAATAGACCGTGGGCACGCCGCGCAGCAGGAACATCATCGCATGGCCGAGCTTGACGCGGGCAAGCAGCGAGGCCTCGTCGGCAGTGCCGCTCATGTCGCGCACGAACATGGAAAAGCGGCCGAAATCATGGTTGCCGAGGAAGGTCGGCAGGCCAAGCGCGGTGGTTGCGCCGCCGGGGTAGATCGCGTCCTGCTGGAGGAATTCCGCCATCAGTCGCGGCGGGGCTTTGCCGCTTGCCACCAATTGCGCGGCTTTCGCAAAGCCCATGTCGAGCGCGTAAGGCAGGCCGCTTTGCGCCATCACCTGTGCGGCGAGGGTGGCGGTGGGTTCCTCGTAGGCGATTTCGCCGAAGATGTGGAAGTGGTCGATCCCCTTCGCCTTGGCGCGGGCGCGCATCGCGGGGACGAAGGCCTGCCAGAATTCGGGGTTCACGTGCTTGGCGGTGTCGATGCGAAAGCCATCGATGCCATAGTCGTCGATCCACTGGCCGAAGATGTCGATCATTCCGGCCACCACGCGCGGGTTCTCGGTGGCAAGATCATCAAGGCCGGAGAAGTCGCCATAGACCGAGCTTTCGCCGATCCAGTGCGAATTGCCGCGGTTGTGGTAAAGCGTGACATCGTTGAGCCACGCCGGCACCTTCACATGGCGCTCGGCCTCGCGCACGACGGGGGTGTAGGCGAAGGCGGGATCGGTCAGTCTGGCCCAGTTGGCCGGATCGGGGTTGTCGTCGCCGCTGAATCCTTGGTTGATTGGCGCGCCGTCCGGGCCGCCCTTGCGCGAGAAGGGGTAGTCGCCTTTCGCGCGGTAGGCGTAGCCGGCTTGTTCGCCCTCGGCATAGTCGATCACATCGGCGGTGTGGTTGGTGATGATGTCCATATAGACCTTCATGCCGCGCGCGTGGGCGGCATCGACGAAGGCCTTGAATTCGGCATTGGTGCCGAAATGCGGATCGACGCTGGTGAAATCGGTCACCCAGTAGCCGTGATAGCCTGCGCTTTCCTCGCCCGGGCGGCCCTGTACCGGCTTGTTCTTGAAAATCGGCGCGAACCAGATCGCGGTGATGCCCATGCCCTGAATGTAGTCGAGCTTCGCCGTCAGCCCCTTGAGATCACCGCCGTGGTAAAAGCCCTTGTGCGTCGGATCGAAGCCGTGATCGAGGGGGCCACCCTGCAGGCCGCCCTTGTCGTTCCCGGGATCACCGTTGGCGAAGCGGTCGGGCAGAACGAAATAGATGATCTCGTCTTCGAGCTGGCGCTCTGCCATCGGCGCGGCAAGCGGGACCGGAGCCGCTGCTTTGGGCGCAACCGGACCACCCGCCAAGGCTGTTCCTGCCCATAGTGCCGCAGTAAACCCCACGAGGATTCGCGTCATGATCCAATTCCCTCCGGCGGCGTTTGTGACATCATGGGCGAATCTTTGCAAATCTTTGTAGGAGCTGATTGCGGGGCACCCACTAGGCCTTAAGATCATATAAAATATGATAAAGCAGTGAGTTTCTCGACAAGAATACGAATTTCTCCGACGAGAATTGGAAAGTTTCTTGCAAATTTTTGCAAGCTGTCCAGACTATCCGGCGCGGGCCGGGCGAGACACGCGGACAAGAATGCCGGGATGCTCCAGCCCGCGGAGAGCCGCGTCACCCCGGCGGGGCCGGACAGGCGGGGGGAGAGGACATGACACGCATGACGCAAGCCGGCCACAAGCCTGCGATGAGCGCTGGCCAGATCTGGAACATGAGCTTCGGCTTTCTTGGTATCCAGATCGGTTTCGAACTGCAAAACGGAAATGTCAGCCGCATCTTCCAGACGCTGGGCGCGGATGTGGGTGAGCTCGCGATCCTGTGGATTGCCGCGCCGATGACGGGGCTGATCGTCCAGCCGATCATCGGCCACCTTTCGGACAAGACCTGGAGCCCGCGCTGGGGTCGCCGCCGCCCCTTCTTCCTGCTCGGCGCGCTGCTTGCCAGCCTCGCACTGTTTGTCATGCCCCATGCGCCGGTGCTGTGGGCGGCGGCAGGGATGCTGTGGGTGATGGACGCCTCGCTCAACATCACGATGGAGCCGTTCCGCGCCTTCGTGGGTGACAACCTGCCCGATCGCCAGCGCACCATGGGCTATGCGATGCAAAGCTTCTTCATTGGCACCGGCGCGGTGCTGGCAGGCGCGCTGCCGTGGGTGATGACCAACTGGCTCGGCCTCGCCAATGTCGCGCCCGAGGGGCAGATCCCCGAAACCGTGCGCTGGTCGTTCTATATCGGCGGGGCGGCGCTGCTGGCGGCGGTGGCATGGACAGTGTTCACGACGAAGGAGTATTCGCCGCAGGAACTCGCCGGCTTTGCGGGTGTCGCGGCAGGCGCAAGGCCTGCCGAAGGGCAGCGCAGCGCCGGCCAGTTTGCGGGCGGCGGCGCGGCATGGATCATCGCCGGTGGCCTGATCGCCGCGCTGGTGGCCTTGGCGCGCGGCGAGAGCCGTCCGGCGTTTCTGGGCGCCATCGAAGTCGCGCAGGAACTTTACGTCCTTGCTGCACTGGTTGCCGGGTTCGGCGTGATCCAGCTGGTCGCGGCGGCCCTGCGTTCGCGGGGGCGCGAGGACAGTGGTTTCATGGAAGTGGTCAGCGATCTGTTCGCCATGCCCAAGACCATGCGCCAGCTCGCGGTGGTGCAGTTCTTCAGCTGGTTTGCGATGTTCGCGCTGTGGATCTACGGCACGCCGGGGGTGACCGCGTACCACTTCGGCGCCGCCGACGCAGCGAGCGCTGCCTATCAGGACGGGGCTGACTGGTGGAGCCTGATGGGATCGGTGCGCAACGGGCTTGCTGCGGCTGCCGCATTGGGCTTCGTGGTGGTGGCCGCGCAGATCGACCGCACGCGCCTGCATGCGCTCAACCTGATGCTGGGCGCGGCGGGCTTTGCCGCGGTGCTGCTGATCCGCGATCCCGCGCTGTTGTGGGTGCCGCAGATCGGGCTGGGCATCGCCTGGGCCTCGATTGTCGCGTTGCCCTATGCCATTCTTGCAGGCTCGGTTCCCCCTGAAAAAATGGGCATTTACATGGGGGTGTTCAACATCTTCATCGTGGTGCCGCAGCTGCTGGCGGCGACGCTGCTGGGCTTTCTCGTCACCAATCTGTTCGGCGGGGAGCCGATCTACGCGATGGTAATTGCGGCGGTGAGTTTTGTGGCAGCGGCGGCGGCGACGCTGCTGGTGAAGGAGCAAGGCACATGAGGCGTGCAGTTTTCGCCCTTGCGGCAGCCGTCCTCATGGCGGCGCCTGCGCAGGCAGAGCCGGATTACTCGCCGCGCGAAGTGGTTGCGCTGCACAACGCGCCCTGGACGCGCGATGCGGTGCTGTATCAGATCAATACCCGCCAGTTCACGCCGGAAGGCACCTTCGCCGCGGCGCAGATGCAGCTGCCGCGGCTGGCCGCGATGGGGATCGATATCATCTGGCTGATGCCGATCCACCCGATCGGCGAGGCGAACCGGAAAGGCTCGCTCGGCAGTCCCTACGCGGTGCGCGACTATCGCGCGGTCAATCCTGAACTGGGCACCGAGGCCGAATTGCGCGCTTTCGTCAACGAGGCGCACCGGCTGGGGCTGAAGGTGATCCTCGATTGGGTCGCCAACCATTCGGCCACCGACAACCCGCTGACGGTGAGCCATCCCGATTGGTATACCCGCACGCCCGAGGGCGCGCTGATGTCGCCTGCGGGCACCGACTGGTCGGATGTCGCCGACTTCGATTACAGCCAGCCCGGCCTCAGACGCTACATGACCGAGAGCCTCGTCTACTGGGTGCGCGCATTCGGGATCGATGGCTACCGCGCCGATGTGGCCGGCTATGTTCCGACCGACTTCTGGGAAACCGCCCGCGCCGAGCTGGACAAGGTCAAACCCGTTTTCATGCTCGCCGAATGGGAGCAGCGCGATCTGCACGCCCGCGCCTTTGATGCCACCTATGGCTGGGGCTGGAAGGAGGCGATGCAGCGGCTGGTCAGAAGCGGCGAGGGGGCAGGGCCGATCCGTGGCTACTATGCCGGACAATCCGAAACCTGGCCGCACGCTGCAATGCGCATGGTCTATACCGAAAACCACGACCAGAATTCGTGGGACGGCGTGGCGGCGCAAATCTACGGCCCGGCCTACGAGGCAGCGATTGCGCTGTCGTTTGTGGGGAGCGGCTTGCCGCTGATCTACAACGGGCAGGAAGCCGATAACGACCGCCAGCTGAAGTTCTTCGAGCGCGATCCGATTGCGTGGCGCGAAGGCAGGCACGCGGCGCTGTTTGCTCGGCTGATCGCGCTCAAGACCGCGCAGCCCGCTCTCCACAATGGCCGCTTCGGTGCGCCGATGGTGGAGGTGCCGAACAGCGAGATGGCCGATGTCTATGCCTTTACGCGCGGGCAAATGGGCGAGCGGGTGTTCGCGGTGTTCAACCTTTCGCCGCGCCAGCAAGTCGTCACCTTCGAACAGGCGCGCCATCTCGGCCGCTACGCCGACGCGCTGACCGGCGCACCCGTCGTCTTTGGCGGCGGCGAGGCGCTCGATCTGCCGGCATGGGGCTACCGCATCTACACCGAAACCAAATGACGCGCGGACCCGAGGCGCGCGGGAGAGGACGCATGACGAAACACTGGAAATCGCTTGTGACGCTGGCCGCGATCGCGTGGGCCGCAGCCCCAGCCCATGCCGAAAGCCTGACGCTCGCCTCCCCCGACGGCAAGATTACCGTCACGGTCAGCGACGAGGGGGGGCTTGCAACCTATGCCGTGAGCTTCGAAGGCGAGCAGGTGATCGCTCCCTCAAAGCTCGGGATGCTGTTTGCCGAACACCACGGCTTCGAGCACGGGCTGGCCATCGCTGCCGCGACCCGCTCAGCCAGGGACGAGACTTGGGAGCAACCCTGGGGCGAGCGACGCCTGGTGCGCGATCAGCACAATGAACTCGCTGTCACCTTCGCCGCCACGCAAGGCCCCGCGAGAGCGATGACCGTGCGCTTGCGCGCCTTCGATACCGGCATCGGCCTGCGCTACGAGCTGGCCGAACAGGAGGCGCTGGAGGGCGACATCGCCATCGTCGAGGAGCTGACCCAGTTCAGCGTCGGTGAAGACACGCAGATGTGGTACACGCCTTCGGACGAATTCAACCGCTACGAATACGTCACCCGCACCGGCCTTGCCGGCAAGGTTGACGATGCGCACACGCCGGCGACCTTCCGTAACGCGGCCGGCGTCCATTTCAGCATCCACGAGGCCGCGCTGGTCGATTATTCCGCGATGTCGCTGGGGGCGCTGCGCCCGGGCACCTTCGAGGCGCGGCTGCGCAGTTGGTCGGGCGGGCCGAAGGTCAAAACCCGCGCGCCCTTCAAGTCCCCGTGGCGCACCATCCAGATCGCGCGCGAGGCTATCGGCCTGATCAATTCGGACATCATCCTCAACCTCAACGAGCCCAACAAACTCGGCGATGTCTCGTGGGTGGAGCCGGGCAAATATGTCGGCATCTGGTGGGCGATGCACATCAATGATCGCAGCTGGGGCCGCGACAAGATCCACGGGGCGACCACGGCCGAGACCAAGCGCTACATCGATTTCGCGGCCAAGCACGGTTTTTCCGGCGTGCTGGTGGAAGGCTGGAACATTGGCTGGGATGGTGACTGGTTCAACAATGGCGATCTGTTCCGCTTTACCCAAGCCATGCCCGATTTCGATCTTGAGGAACTCGGCCGCTATGCCCGCTCCAAGGGCGTGCGGCTGATCGGGCACCACGAAACTTCGGCCAATATCACCAATTACGAGGCGCAGATGGAGGCCGCCTTCGACCTTTATCAGAAGGTCGGCGTGCGGCAGGTCAAGACCGGCTATGTCGCGGATGCCGGCGATGCGGTGCGCGTGGATGAAAAGGGCATCCGTCGTTACGAATGGCACGACAGCCAGTTCATGGTTGGCCACCATCTGCGGGTGGTGGAGGCGGCGGCCAAGCGGCAGATTGCGATCAATGCCCACGAGCCGGTGAAGGACACGGGCCTGCGCCGCACCTATCCCAACTGGATGACCCGTGAAGGCGCGCGGGGGATGGAGTTCAATGCGTGGGGCTCGCCCCCGAACCCGCCGAGCCACGAGGCGATGCTGGCCTTTACCCGTCTGCTGGCCGGGCCAATGGATTACACCCCCGGCATCTTCGACCTGAAGCCCAACGAGCGCCCGCCGGTGCGCCCTGACATGCCGCGCGGCGATCCCAGGAACCGCCCGCAGACCACGCTGGCCAAGCAGCTGGCCACCTATGTTACGATCTATTCGCCGCTCCAGATGGCGGCCGACCTTCCCGAGAATTACGAAGCGCGGATGGACGCCTTCCAGTTCATCAAGGATGTCGAGGCCGACTGGGAGGAGAGCATCGCGCTGGCGGGCGAGGTCGGGCAATATGTCGCGATTGCACGGCAGGGCCGCAAGTCGAAGGAATGGTTCCTCGGCGCGGTGACCGACGAAACCCCGCGCGATCTCGTGTTGCCGCTGTCCTTCCTCGAAAAGGGCCGACAATACCGCGCGCAAGTTTACCGCGACGGGCCGGATGCGCACTGGGACACCAATCCCTATGCCATCGTAATCGAGGAGAGGCTGGTGACCGGCGGCGAGAACTTCGCAGTGTGGCTGGCGGCCTCGGGCGGGGTGGCGGTAAGGTTTATTCCGGTCGGATAATCATCGGGGACGTCACGCCGTGCTGGCGGCGCGCCGCCCGGGACGAATAGAGGGCGGCTGCCTCCCCCAAGGCAACCGCCCTCGCGCACTCCCGTCCAAGGGAGAACCGGGTTTCGGTGTCAGTGGAACCGCGCCCTAGAGCGTTTTCGAGCGGGGTGGAATCACCCGGCGGCTCGGAAAACGCGGTAAAACATGAAGTCTGGAGCGGCCGGTCTGATGCAGTCGGATCGGAAACCGATCTAGGCGGCTTTTTCCATCCGGGCGAGTTCGCAATGCGACCAGATCTCGGAGAGCGCCTTGATCAGCCGGTCGATGTCGCCGTCGCTGTGCACCGGCGAAGGCGTCACCCGCAGCCGCTCGGTGCCCACCGGCACGGTCGGGTAGTTGATCGGCTGCACATAGATGCCGTGATTGTCCATCAGCCAGTCGCTGATCATCTTGCACTTCTTGGCATCGCCCACCATCACCGGGATGATGTGGCTCGGATTGTCGAGATGCGGGATGCCGATGAGGTCGAGCTTGCGGCGCACCTGCGCCACCCGTTCCTGGTGCAATTCGCGCTCGGCGCTCGATTGCTTCAGGTGGCGGATGCTCGCCGCCGCACCGGCCGCGACGGCAGGCGGCAGCGCGGTCGAAAAGATGAAGCCGCTGGCAAAGCTGCGCACGAAATCGATCAGGTTGGCCGAGGCCGCGATATAGCCGCCCATCACTCCGAAGGCCTTGCCCAGCGTGCCCTCGATCACGGTGATGCGATCCATCAGCCCTTCGCGCTCGGCAATGCCGCCGCCGCGCGGGCCATAGAGGCCCACGGCGTGGACTTCGTCGATATAGCTCATCGCGCCGTGCTTCTCGCACACGTCGAGGATCTCGGCGATGGGAGCAATGTCGCCGTCCATCGAATAGACGCTCTCGAAGGCGACCAGCTTGGGCACCTCGGGGCCGTATTGCGACAGCAGTTCGTCGAGATGGGCGACATCGTTGTGGCGCCAGATCTTGTAGGGCGCGCGGCTGTAGCGAATGCCTTCGATCATCGAGGCGTGATTGAGCGCGTCGGAGAACACCACGCAGCCCGGAATCCGGCCCGCCAGCGTGCCAAGACCTGCCCAGTTCGAGACATAGCCGCTGGTGAACAGCAGCGCGGCTTGCTTGCCGTGGAGATCGGCCAGTTCGGCTTCCAGCTCCACGTGGTAATGGTTGGTGCCCGAAATGTTGCGCGTGCCGCCTGCGCCCGCGCCGCATTCGTCGAGACATTCGTGCATCGCTTCGAGCACCTTGGGGTGCTGGCCCATGCCGAGATAGTCGTTCGAGCACCACACGGTGACCGCCTGGGTGTCTTCCTTAAGGAAGCGCGTGGCGTGCGGGAACTTGCCGCGATGGCGCTTGATATCGGTGAAGACGCGATATCGTCCGTCTGCCCGCACGCTTGCCAGCTCGTCGGCGAAGAAGGCTTCGAAGTCCATGGGCTTTCCCTCTGTTTCCATGATTATGTTCTCAATTCCGGGTGGTGTGCGCAGCGTGTTTGCGCTGTGGCAGGGCCCAGCCCCACAGCATTCCGTCGCGGAATGGCAGGGCCAGAAACAGGTGTTCGAGCACGCCCAGCAACGCCAGCGTGGCAAGCAGGCTCGCGCCGACCATCTCGGCGCTGCCCACCGGCGCTGCCAGCGCCGCCTGTGCAAACCACCAGGTCGCCGCCAGGATGCCGCAGATCGAGGCTGGCAGCACCACAGTCAGGCGGTTGCGGCCGAAATAGGTCTTCAGATAGGCGAGATGCTCGGGCAGCATTTCCGACGTGCTGTTGGGCACCCCTATGAACAGGTTGATCTTCGAGGTCAGCCGCATCGCGAACATCAGCACGAACACGGTGGCGCCGATCTGGTTGGGGACGTTCCACGACAGCGAGATCAGCAGCAGCGCGGTTAGCGCCAGCGCGACTTCGTGGTGCATCACGGTCGAGGCCGCCTGACGGAAGCGCGCAATGCCGGTGAGATCCGGATCGGCCAGCCCCCGGCGCGGCCCGGCAGCAGCCCCGGTGAGGAAGGCGAGTTCGTGCCAGCCCCATACCATCAGCGCACCGATGAAGGCGAGATAGACAGCCCACACCTCGGCGACAAGCGAAGCGATGAGAATCACCACCAGCCCGGCGATGCCGGCAAATCCGCCAATCAGCATCGCGCCGGTGAAGGTCGAACGCTCGCGGTTATCCGCCCACGCGATCAGGCCGGTGGCGATGAACCAGATCGCCACCGTCACGATGAACGGAACAATATGGCCTTCCCAGCTTACCACGCTGGCTGCAACCGGATCGAATGCGGCAGGGTGTTGCGGCGGGGGCGTTGCAGATACATCCGCGCAAAGGCGAGGCCCGCGCCGGCCATGCCCGAGGCGCGCTGTGCCAGGCCGACAATCCCGCCGCGCTCCTTGCCCGCCTCGATCCGCGCCGCGGCAAGCCGCAGGGCTTCCATCTGGCGGCGGAAGGCAGGGGCATCGATGTCGAGCTCGACCGGGAAGACCTGCCGGGCGATCTGGTTGCAGATCGCGAACACCTTGTAGTCATACTCGGTCGGATCGACGCCAAGGGCTGCGTGAAACACCGGGCGGTTGTGATCGCGCACATACATTGTCGCATAGACCGACAGCAGGAAGAAGCGCACCCACAGCTTGTTGGCGCCTTGCAGCAGCTTGGGATCCGAACGCAGCAGCATCGCGAATGCCTCGCCGTGGCGGAACTCGTCGTTGCACCATTCCTCGAACCAGTCGAAGATCGGGTGGAACTTGTGTTGCGGATTGGCCGCCAGGTGGCGGAAGATCGTGATGTAGCGCGCGTAGCCGATCTTTTCCGACAGATAGACCGCGTAGAAGATGAACTTGGGCTGGAAGTAGGTGTATTTCTTGGTCTTGGTCAGATAGCCCAGATCCACCCCGATGCCGGCATCCTTGAGGCATTCATTGATGAAGCCGGCATGGCGGCTTTCATCGCGCGCGAGCAGGCGGAACAGCTGCTTCACATCGGGGTTCTTGGTGCGCTTGGCGATTTCGGCATAGAGCACGCAGCCCGAAAACTCGCTGGTCATCGAGCTGACGAGGAAATCGGTGAACTCCTTGCGCAGGGCCGGTTCCATCCCTTCGATCACGCCCTTGAAGCTCTCGCTGCGCTTGAAGTGCAGCTTGTTGGGATCGCCCACCATGTCGGCGATCAGCTGGTCCCATTCGCCCCGCACCGGGCTGACATCGATCGCGTCCAATGCGTCGTAATCGGTGGTGTAGAAGCGCGGGGTCAGCATCGTGTCCTGCGTCGCGATTGCCATCGCCTCTTCGCTGGTCATCGGCTTGTAGGCGTTCATTTGATCCTCCCGGCGTTGAAGCTGACTTCGTAAAGTTCAGCCAGGTCGAAATAGGCCGCCAGCCGGATCGCGGCACGGGTCAAGGGGCCGGCACGGGTGACGGTGGCGGTGCGGCGGAACACTTCGCGGCTGCCGAACGGAATCGAAATCGGCGCGCCGTGCACACGCACCTTGTCGCCCGGCTGGATCTCAATGTCATCGGCCAGATCGACATGGGCATGGAAATGTTCGGGGCTCTGCTCCACCGTGATGGTGCAGGGCACGTCGAACGAGCGCGGGCTCTGGCCGAGGAACAGCAATGCCATCAGCGCGCGTCCTTTGCGGGTAGCATCGCGGCGTAGACTGCGCGGTTATCAGGCCCGAACGAGGAGACCTCGACCCGGAAACCGGTGGCTGGATCGCGCAACGTCATGCCGCCATCGTCCCACTCGGTAAGTTCGAACGGCACCTCGGCCCCGATATTGCGGATGCGGCGCTGGTGGACAAGGCTGCGCACCGTGGCGCGGATGAAGCCGCCCTGGCCAGGGGTGAAGCGGCCGAGCACCATGGTGCGCTTGCCGTCTTCCACGCGCACCGTGCCGTCGGGTTCGTCGAAGAAACGCAAGGAACGCATCGCCACCGGCTGGATGCCCTTTTCGGCGCGGGACACTTCGGGCACGGCGCTGCGTTCGAAAAAGCCGAGCCGAACCGAGGCGGTGAGCGCAAGCGAGATCAGCACGATCCCGCCCATCAGCATCAGCGGCACCTTGTGGACGGTGACTTCGTCCTTCTCGTATTCGCGAACGATCATGCCGGTGCCCCCTCCATTCCCCTGTCGCCGAGGCCGGGATCGCCCGCACGTTTCAGCACCGCTGCCCGCGCCATCGCCGGAGCAGCAACCGGAACATGATGGCCGGCCGCAGCCGCCCGATCCTTGATCCCGGTCAAATTCCGGCTGATGTCGCCATATCGCGCGCGCACTTCGGCGATGGTCTGCGCCAGCGCTGCGGCTTCGGGCACGGCGCGCAGCATCGGCTGGGGCATGGCATAGTGCCACGGGCGCACATGCGGCCACAGCAGGACATGGCCGAGCAGCCGCTCGCCGCTCAGTTCGAGCGCGATGTCGCCATGGCCGCCGGGGCGCGGGCGCAGATGCGCTGCCTTGATCTGCTTCAATGGCAGGTTGATGCGGGTCTCGATTGCCATGCCGATACGCATGATCAGGCGCGTGTCGGTGAGGATGTAGAGCGTGCTGCGCGCGCTCAGCCAGGCGAGCAGATAGAGCAGCGCCACCAGAACCACCCCGGCTGCGGCGGCAAACAGCGCCGCACCGGTATTGCCCAGCGCAACGCCGATCACGGCAAGGGCGGCCATGTAGAGGCCGGCCTTGTGGGCATGGAACGCGGTGCGTGCCAGCAGGCCCGCGGCAGGGCGGCCTTTCCACAGCACCTTTTCATCGGGCGCCGGGGTGCCGAGCCGGTCACCATGGGCGGTCGGCCCGTCGTTTTCCAGCTCGGCGTGGTCGATCCCGGCAGCCAGCGACATCTGCATGGCTGCCCGCTGCGCGGCGTCGGTCAGAGCCACGGTTCAGCCCTTTCTGGGGTTGCATACATGTAGCCGCCGCCGAAGTAGGCCTGCACGCGGTCTTCCTCGTAGCGGGTGATGATGCCCGGGGTTTCAAGCGGGGGCACGTCCTCGAACTGGGCGGCGGTGATCGCATCGATCTCGACGAACCTGGGCTTGTCCTCGACGATCGGCAGAAGCGCGTCGATCAGGCCGTTGCCGTGCACCACGGCAACCATCATCGGGGCGAGCACCTTCTTGCCGCTGGTGGTCTCGACTTCGAGATAGCGGATGATGTGCTCGGCCTGGTCAACCCAGATGTCGCTCACCTTGCCCACGGTCACGCCGTCGGCAGCGACCACCGGCCAGCCGATCAGCTGCGGATCATTGGGCGAGACGATCAGCTCGTGGCTGTCGGCGATCGGCACGATGCGCGGACGGCCATCGTAGGTCAGATCGGGATATTTCGCCCGGTTGGCCCAGGCAGCCGGCCCCATGCCGTCCTTCATCGGATTGCCGGTCGGCACCCAGGGGGCGCCGGCCGCGTTGAAGGCCTGCACCGCGGGAACGTTGATGTCGTCACGGGCGACATCTTCAGGCACATAGGTGCCGCGGCCGTTGGGCAGCGCGAAGGTTTTCTTACCGGCGTCGAACAGGCTGCCGGGGTGGATCCTGCCGGTCTGCTCGTCCTCGAGCGGGTAGCCCTCGCGGCGGCTTTCCCTGTTGAGGTAGAACACCAGCGCGACGAAGAAGCCAAAGAACAGCAGAAAGGCGAGTTCGGCCACATCGAAGGTGCCGACAATATAGGCGTGGTTCATTTCACGTTCCTCTCGTGGATTGGGTCGGCTGAGGCGAAGCCGGGCAGGATGTTGGACGGGCAGGCACAGCTCATCATGTCGGAAACTCCCTCAGGCCGAAGGGCTGCCCCGGCAGGTCGGCATCCTCGGGAGAACGGTTGCGCCGCAGGCCGACAAGCGGCCCCAGCGCGGCGAGTCCTGCCAGAAGCAGGGCAATCTCGATGGTGTAGACAGTGGCATAGCCGCTTGCGCGGGTGGCGGCGCTGACCGGCGCGGTGCCGCTTTGCACCAGAGCGGCAATCGCGTCGCGCAGCAGGCCGCCTGCGGCAATGCCCAGCCCTGCGCAGCTCGCCTGCACCGCACCCCAGGCGCCCAGCGCGAGGCCTGCGGTCTCGCTTCTGGCGATTGCCATCGCCTCCATCAGCGTACCGACCGAGAACAGCCCGAGTCCAAGCCCGATCCCCAGCGCCCCGCAGTACAGCATCGCCGCCGCTGAAAACGGTCCGGCGAACAGCACCAGCAGAAAGGCATTGATCCCGATCACAAGGCCCGCGCCAGCCAGCCGCAGTTGATCCCACCCGCGGCCCAGCAAGCGGCCCGACAGCATGAAACCGAGCAGCGAGCCAAGCGCCCAGGCCCCCGTCAGCCCGGTGGTCGCCCCGACCGACAGGCCGAGGATCTCCCCGCCATAGGGTTCGAGCAGCGCATCCTGCATCGCAAAGCCCATCGCCCCGATCCCGATCGCCACCAGCAGCCGGGCGTTGCGGCCATCCTTGACGAAGGCCTGCCAAAGATCCGAAAAACGGGGCGTGTCGCGATCGGGGGCGGTCACTTGCGGGTTGCGCGCCTCCTGCTTCCACAGGGCGGCCACGTTGAGAATGATGGTCAGCACCGCGCAGCCCTGAATTACCTGTACGAGCTTGGTGGCGCTGTAATCCAGCAGCACGCCGCCGATCACGAAAGCGGCGAACATCATACCCACCAGCAGCATGACATAAAGCAGCGCAACGGCGCGTGGGCGCTTGTCCTCGGGGGCGAGATCGGTGGCGAGGGCAAGGCCGGCGGTCTGGGTGACATGGAAGCCGGTGCCGGTGAGAAGGAAGGCCGCAGTCGCCGCGATCAGGCCAATCGTGAAGCGTTCGGGGATGCCCAGCAGCAGCAGCGCAAAGGGCATGATCGCCAGCCCGCCGAACTGCATCAGCGTGCCGAACCAGATATAGGGCACCCGCCGCCAGCCCAGCACCGAACGGTGGGTGTCGGACTTGTGCCCGATCAGCGCGCGGAACGGCGCGACCAGCAGCGGCACCGCGATCAGCAGCGCCACCAGCCAGGTCGGCGTGCCAAGCTCCACCACCATCACCCGGTTGAGCGTGCCGTTCAGAAGCACCGTAGCCATGCCCACGGTTACCTGGAACAGCGACAGCCGCAGCAGCCGCCCCAGCGGCAGATCCGCACTCGCAGCATCCGCAAACGGCAAGAGGCGGAACGCCACCTCGGTCCAATGCGGTGCCTGAGGGCGGCCTGCGGGTTTCATCCGTGCCTCACCAGTTCGAGTGCCTGCGAGGTGTAGAAGCCGCTGGAGATGCGCCGGGTGCGGCCGATACTCCAGCCCTTCAGGCTGGCGAGCCGCGCGCGGATGTCGGCCTCGGCGGTCGGGACGATGGCGGGCGAGCGATCCGATTTCGGGAAGGCCTTGCCGATCGTGTACATCGTCTGCAGCAGCCGGGTGCGCGGGGCGAAGGTGAACAGGATCGAACGGGTGGTGCGCTGCGCCAGTTCGCCGAGTGCGGCGACCAGATCCTCGGGCTGGTAATGGATCAGCGAATCCATCGCCACCACATGGTCGAAGGTGCCCAGCTGCGGGTCGAGCATGTCGCCCGCCCGCCAGTGGATCCGGCCGTGGCCGATGAACGAAGGCGTGCGCTCGCGCGCGACCTCGACCAGCCCGCCCGCGACATCGATTCCCGTCACTTCCGCTCCGCGGCAAGCTACCGCAACCGTCAGCGCCCCGGTGCCGCAGCCGGCATCAAGCACCTTGGTGCGGCGCAGATCGTCCGGCAGCCAGTCGAGCAGCGTGGCCCGCATCTGCTCGCGCCCGGCGCGCACCGTCGCGCGGATGCCGCTGACCTTGGTGTCCGAGGTCAGATCGATCCATGCCTGCCGCGCAGTGCTGTCGAAATAGGTCGCCAGCGCCTCGCGCTGGTCGTCATAGCGGGAGGGCAGCCGGCTCGCCATTATTCGAACCCCAGGAAGTCGAAGATATCACGATCCTTCATCGGCCGGGCCAGCGAAGGCTCCACCCCGTCCCACAGCATCTGCGCGAGGCGCAGATATTCGTTCTGGGCGGCGATCACTTCGGGATCCTCGCCCATCTCGAACAAGGTGCACTTCTTGAGACGCGAACGGCGGATCGCATCGACATCGCGAAAATGCGCCAGCCGCTGCATCCCGATCGCGTCGCAGAAACGGTCGATCTCGTCGGTCTCGCGGCTGCGGTTGGCGACCACGCCGGCGAGGCGCACGTCGTAATTCTTGGACTTTGCGCCGATCGCCGCCACGATGCGGTTCATCGCGAAGATGCTGTCGAAATCATTGGCCGCCACCACGATCGCGCGTTCGGCGTGCTGCAAGGGTGCGGCAAAGCCGCCGCACACCACATCGCCCAGCACATCGAAGATCACCACGTCGGTTTCTTCGAGCAGGTGGTGCTGCTTCAGGAGCTTGACCGTCTGGCCCACCACATAGCCGCCGCAGCCCGTGCCCGCCGGCGGCCCGCCCGCCTCGACGCACATCACCCCGTTATAACCTTCGAACATGTAGTCTTCGGGCCGCAATTCCTCGGCGTGGAATTCGACCGTTTCGAGCACGTCGATCACCGTCGGCATCAGCTTCTTGGTGAGCGTGAAGGTGGAATCGTGCTTGGGATCGCAGCCGATCTGGAGCACCCGGTGGCCGAGTTTCGAGAAAGCGGCCGAAAGGTTCGACGAGGTGGTCGACTTGCCGATCCCGCCCTTGCCATAGACCGCGAAAACCTTGGCTGTGCCGATGCGATCGGACGGATCAAGCTGGACTTGCAACGATCCCTCGCCATCAGGGGGCCTGAAGCCGGATGCGGGAGAATGCAGGTTCATAGGCTACGATCCCTCGTTCAGTCGCCCGCGAACACGCCTTCCAGGCGGTCCTCGAGTTCATCATTGGCCTCGCGCAGAGCTGCGAGGGTGGCTTCGTCAGGTTCCCACAGATGGCGGTCGCAGGCTTCGAGCAGGCGATTGGCCATGCGCACCGAGGCCTTGGGATTGAGCTGCGCCAGCCGCCGCCGCATCGCCTCGTCGAGCACGAAGGTCTCGGAAATCTTCTGGTAAACCCACGGCGCGACCTGCCCGGTGGTGGCCGACCAGCCGAAGGTCGAATTCACGTGGCCTTCGATCTGGCGCACGCCTTCATAGCCGTGTTCGAGCAGGCCTTCATACCACTTCGGATTGAGCGTGCGGGTGCGCGCTTCAAGATCGATCTGTTCGGCCAGGGTGCGCACCTTGGGCTTGCCGCGGGTGGCATCGAGGATATAGACCGGGGCGTCTGCCCCCCTGGCCCTGGCAACCGAGCGCGCCACCCCGCCGAGCCCGTCGACATACTGGTCGACATCATTGATGCCCAGTTCGATGCTTTCGAGGTTCTGGTAGGTGAAGTCGACCGTGCTCAGGGCGGTCTGGAGGATGTCGCGGCGCTGCACCGGACGGCCTGCAATGCCGTAGCCGAAGCCTTTCTGGGTTTCGAAGGCGTTGGCGAGTTCGTCCGGATCGGCCCAGGTGCCGCCTTCGATCATCTGGTTGACGTTGGCGCCGTAGGCCCCTTCGGCGTTGGAGAACACCCGCAGCGCCGCGGTTTCCAGATCGCAGTCATGCTGTGCCATCTGCGCCAGCGTGTGCTTGCGGATGAAGTTCGCCTCCGGCGGCTCGTCGGCGGTGCTGGCAATGAGCGCGGCCTCGGCAAGCATCCGGATCTGCATCGGCAGCAGATCGCGAAAAATGCCCGAAAGCGTCATTACCACATCGATGCGCGGGCGGCCGAGTTCTTCGAGCGGGATCAGTTCCGCCCCGCATAGCCGGCCATAGGAATCGCGTCGCGGCCGCGCGCCCATCAGTGTCATCGCCTGCGCGATCTGCACGCCTTCGGACTTCATGTTGTCCGTGCCCCACAGCACCATCGCGATGGTTTCAGGGAAGGGTTGCCCGCTTTCGACATGCCGCGCGATCAGGCGTTCGGCCTGCTCCGAGCCGAGTTTGCAGGCGAAGGCCGAGGGCAGTGTGAAAGGATCGAAGCCATGAATGTTGCGCCCCGTGGGCAGCACGTCCGGATTGGCCACCACATCGCCGCCCGGCGCTGGCAGCACATAGCCCCCGTCGAGCGCGTGGATCAGCGCGCCGAGTTCGTCCGAAGACGCGATCTTCGCGGCAAGCTCGGCCCGGTCCGCCTTGTCCGGCCCGCCGGCTGCCTCGACCATCGCATCGAGCATGTCTTCAAGTTCCTGGCCTTCGGGGTTCTTGCCCAGAATGTGCAGGCCATAGGGGATCAGCGCTTCCTCCAGCTCGTAGAGCTTGGTGGTGAGTTCGCCGATCGCACCATATTCGATATCGAGCGCGGCGCACTGGTCGGCAATCAGCGCTTCCAGATCGGCGCGTTCGTCGGCGTGATCGGGATCGTCCTGCGTCAGCCGCCAGCGCTCGACACTGGTCTTGAGCTCGGACAGCCCCTTGTAAAGCCCGGCCTGCGCCAGCGGCGGGGTGAGGTAGCTGATCAGCGTCGCGGCCGAGCGGCGCTTGGCCAGCATGCCTTCGGTCGGGTTGTTGGCGGCGTAGAGATAGAAATTGGGCAGATCGCCGATCAGCCGTTCGGGCCAGCACGTGCCCGACATTCCCGCCTGTTTGCCCGGCATGAATTCGAGCGCGCCGTGGGTGCCGAAATGCAGCACCGCGTGGGCGCCGAAATCTTCCCGGATATAGCGATAAAAGGCGCTGAAGGCGTGGGTCGGCGCGAAGCGGCCTTCGAACAGCAGCCGCATCGGATCGCCTTCATAGCCGAAGGCGGGCTGGATGCCGACAAAGACATTGCCGAAGTGCGCGCCAAGGATCTGGATGGTGCGGCCATCGGACAGTTGCTTGCCCGGGGCCGGGCCCCACTGCGCCTCGATTTCGGCCAGATACCGCTCACGCTGGACGTGCTCGTCGGCGGAAATGCGGTGGGCGACATTGGCATCGGTGCCGTATTGATCGGCATTGCCCGCAAGGATCGCCGCCCGCATCGCCTCGAGGCTTTCGGGCACCTCGACATCGTAGCCCTCGGCCTTCAAGCGCCGCAGCGTTGCGTAGAGCGATTCGTGCACGCCCATGAAGGCCGCCGTGCCAACCGCGCCGGAATTGGGCGGGAAGTTGAACAGCACGATGGCGAGCTTGCGCTGCGCGCGCTCGCTCTTGCGCAGGCGGATCAGCTTGACGGTGCGTGCGGCCAGCGCCTCGGCCCGCTCGGTGCAGGTCTGCATCGGGCGCAGCTTGGCGCTCGCCTGCGAGGGGCAATGGCGCTCGCACCCCTTGCACGCCGCACCCGAGGCGCTGGCGCGGCCACCGAACACGCACGGCACGCTCGACCCGTCAAGCTCGGGCAGAGCGACCATCAGCGTGGCTTCGAGCGGCAGCAGCCCGCGCTGGCCAAGCGCCCAGTCCTCGATGGTCTGGAACTCCACCGCGTGGGCAGCAATGTAGGGCATGTCCATCCGCCCCAGCACTTCGCGCGCGGCCGCGGCATCGCTGTAGGCCGGCCCGCCGACCAGCGAGAAGCCGGTGAGATTGATGATCGCGTCAACCGTCGGTCGGCCTTCGTGATCGACGAAGAACTTGTCGATCGCGGGGCGCGCATCAAGCCCGCTGGCGAACACCGGCACGACCTTGAGCCCGGCTGCCTCCAAGGCGGCAATCGCGCCGTCATAATGCGCCGCGTCGCGGCCCAGCAGGTAGGAGCGCAGCAGGATCAGCCCGACCGTGCCCTCGCGGCCCTTTTCCGCCGGCAACAGGCGCAGGCTTTCGGAAATGCGTTGCTGGGTGCGCGGATGATAGACCCCGACTTCGGGATATTCGACCGGTGCTGCGGCCCTGGTGATCCCGCGCCGGTAGCTGCGCTCGCCGCTGGCGTAGCGATCGATCAACGCACGCACCATGGCGACCACGTTCTCGTCCGAGCCGGCCAGCCAGTATTGCAGGGTGAGGAAATAGGCGCGCACGTCCTGCGCGGTGCCGGGGATGAATTTCAGCAGCTTGGGCAAGCGGCGCAGCATCTTCATCTGTCCCGCGCCCGAGCTGCCGCCGGGCTTGGCCGAGCCGCGCAACTTCTTGAGCAGGGCGAGCGGGCCCTTGGCCGGCGCGTCCATGCGGTAATTGCCCATCTTGGTGAGCCGCACGATCTCGCCTGCCGACATCAGGCACACCATCGCATCGCAGGCCTCGCGCCGCGCTTCGAGCGCGGGCAGGATCATGCGGATCTGCTCGTCGAGGAAGATCATCGTGGCGATGATGATATCGGCCTCGGCGATGGCCGCGTTGACCCGCGCCAGCTCGGCCGGGTCGCTGCCCCATTCGGAGGCGGCGTGGAGCGAAAGCAGGATGTTGTCCGCCGCCAGCTCCGCCTCGGCCCGACCCACCGCACCCTTGAGGTGATTGTCCAGCGTAACGATCACCACCCGCACCAGCGCGCGGGGATCATGCGAGGAGGCCGAGGGGATGCTACCGTGCATAATGCGCCTTGGCATCGTAGAGCGTTTCGAGATCGATCTGTGCGCGTCCCTCCAGCGCCGCAAAGTTCTCGGTGTTGCGGCGTGCCTTGCCGCGCACGAAGAACGGGATTTTCCTGAGTTCGCGTTCGGCCTCGGCGGTCCACTCGGGTGTGCCGGGCAAGGTGCGAGGGGCGGCGGGCGCGGCTTCGACCGCGACTTCGGCGCGCGTGACCGGCTCGGGCTCGTCAGCGGGGATGGTGCGGGCCAAGACGCGCGGCGAATGGGCGGCGAGATGGCTCGGCCCGTGCTCGTCGGCGAATTCGAAATCGTCGCGGAACATGGTAAGCAGGTGCTCTTCGAGGCCCATCACCAGCGGGTGCACCCAGGTGTCGAAGATTACATTGGCGCCTTCAAAGCCCATCTGGGGCGAGTGGCGCGCGGGGAAATCCTGCACGTGCACCGGTGCGCTGATGACCGCGCAAGGCAGGCCCAGACGCTTGGCGATATGGCGCTCCATCTGCGTTCCGAGCACCAGTTCGCAGGCGGCCGCGGCGATCGCCTCCTCGACCGCGAGGTGATCATCGGTGATCAGCGGCTCGACCCCGCAGCGCGCGGCCTCGGCGCGGATCTCGCGGGCGAATTCGCGGTTGTAGCAGCCAAGGCCGCAAACCTCGAAGCCCAGCTCCTCGCGAGCGATGCGGGCGGCGGCGACAGCATGGGTGGCATCACCGAATATGAAGACACGCTTGCCGGTCAGGTAGGTCGAATCGACCGAGCGTGACCACCACGGCAGCCGGGAAGAGGTGTCGCCGAGGGCAGGCGTGGGATCTGCACCTGCCAGCTCGGCGACGTCGGCGATGAAGGAGCGGGTTGCTCCCACGCCGATAGGGACGGTCCGCACCGCGGGCTGCGCAAAAGTGCGCTCGAGCCAGCGGGCGGCCTCATCTGCGATTTCGGGGTAGAGGACGATGTTGAAGTCGGCAGCGCCGATCCGGCCAATGTCCTGCGGCGTTGCCCCCAGCGGAGCGACAAGGTTGACCGCGACGCCCAGCGCATCGAGAATCTTGCGGATCTCGACCAGATCGTCGCGGTGGCGGAAGCCCAGTGCGGTGGGTCCGAGAATGTTGGCGCGGGCCGGGCGGCCCTCACGCGGGGGCCGCACCACCGACTTGTCGGCAAGGTTGCGGACGATCTGATAGAAGGTCTCGGCCGCGCCCCAGTTTTCCTTGCGCTGGTAGCTCGGCAGTTCGAGCGGTATCACCGGCACGGGCAGACCCATCGCCTCGGCAAGGCCGGCGGGGTCGTCCTGGATCAGTTCAGCGGTGCAGGACGCGCCGACGATGATCGCCTGCGGCTTGAACCGTGTCACCGCCTCGCGCGCGGCATCCTGGAAGATCTGCGCGGTATCCTTGCCCAGATCGCGCGCTTCGAAGGTGGTATAGGTCACCGGCGGGCGCTTGCTGCGCCGTTCGATCATTGTGAACAGCAGGTCGGCATAGGTGTCGCCCTGCGGCGCGTGCAGCACGTAGTGCAGCTTTTCCATGGCCGTTGCGACCCGCATGGCCCCCACGTGGGGCGGCCCTTCGTAGGTCCAGACAGCCAGCTGCATCGCCTATACCTCCAGCATGTCGCGGCGCCGAAGCGGCCGGGCAAAGAGTTCGGCGAGATCCGCGGCCTGATCAAAGCCGTGGATCGGCGAAAAAACGAGTTCGATCGCCCACTTGGTGGTGAAGCCTTCGGCCTCGAGCGGATTGGCAAGGCCAAGGCCGCAGACGGTGATGTCGGGCCGGTCGGCGCGCAGGCGATCGAGCTGGCGCTCGACATGCTGGCCTTCGGACAGGCGGACATTCGCGCCGAAACGATCCAGCTCGCGGGCCAGATGGGCACGGTGGAGATAGGGCGTGCCGATCTCGACCAGTTCCATCCCCAGCTCGTCCTGCAGGAAGCGCGCGAGCGGCACCTCGAGCTGCGAATCCGGCAGGAAGCTGATCCGCCTGCCTTCGAGCTGCGGGCGCAGTTTGGAAAGCGCGATGCGCGCACGTTCGCGCCCGGGGGCGAGCACCCTTTCGGTGAGGGCCGCATCGATGCCGAATTCGCGCGCGGCGGCGCGCAGCCAGTCGGTGGTGCCCTCCACGCCGAACGGGAACAGCGCCTCGATCCGTCTTGCCCCGCGCCCTTCGAGCGCCATCGCGGTCTCGCCGAGGAAGGGCTGGGCGAGAAGGTAGCGGGTGTTCGGGCCGACTGCGGGCAAGTCGCGGGCGTTGCGGGCGGGCAGGCAGCCGACGCGCGCGATGCCCATTTGCGCGAACAGGCGCAGGAACTGGTCTTCGACAATGTCCGGCAGGCTGCCGACGATCAGCAGATCTTTGGGCGCAGTGGCGGTGACGGCCGGCATCGCCGGCACCAGAGCGGCGAGGCAGGCATCTTCGCCCTGCGTGAAAGTGGTTTCGATTCCGCTGCCCGAATAGTTCAGAATGCGCACGCGCGGCATGTGCACCGCACCCAGACGCTGGGCGGCCTTGGCGAGATCGAGCTTGATGACCTCCGACGGGCACGAACCCACGAGGAACAGCGTGCGGATGTCGGGGCGGCGTTCGAGCAGACGGTTCACCACCCGGTCAAGCTCGTCCTGCGCATCGGCCATGCCGGCCAGATCGCGCTCTTCCATGATCGCGGTGGCAAAGCGCGGCTCGGCAAAGATCATCACGCCCGCCGCCGATTGCAGCAGGTGGGCGCAGGTGCGCGAGCCGACCACCAGAAAGAAGGCATCCTGCATCTTGCGGTGCAACCAGATGATTCCGGTCAGCCCGCAGAACACCTCGCGCTGGCCGCGTTCGCGCAGCACCGGGGGCCGAGTGTCCGCTGCGGGGCGGACGAGCTCGCTCGCACAGCCGTCGAGGATGTCAGCCACGCTCATGCAGTCACCGCCGTGCCGACATGGTCGCAGGCCGGGGGCTGGGCCTGCGTCCCTTGCCGCCGCGCCATCCTGAGCTTCCACAGGAACTGCCCGGCATTGATGACATAGGCACCATAGCCTGCCAGCGCGACGAGCATCCGCTCCTCAAGCGTTCCGTAACCGCCGAGCAGCATCACCAGATAAAAGGTGTGCAGTGCGATCACGAGCATCGAGAACACGTCTTCCCAGAAGAATGCATCGGCAAACAGGTATTTGCCAAAGACCGCCTTCTCCCAGATCGCGCCGGTGACCATGATGGTATAGAGCACCAGCGTCTTGATCACGATCGAGACATCGGCGGCAAACGCGCCTTCGCCGGTCAGCAGTGTGCGCAGCACCAGGCCGAGGCTGACGAGAAACACCAGAAACTGCAGCGGGGCGAGGACGCCTTGCACGATGGTCCAGACCGACGAGTCGCGGCGAGCCCGCTCTTCAGCAGTGTAGAGCGCCCGGCTCTTCCCTCTCTCGTGGCCCGCCCCCGCCACCGCGGTGTGGGGTTCGACCGGGGATGCCTGATCCTTCCGAGTCATTCGTGCGTTAGCCTTCTCTCTTGGACTCGAAGATTACGCGCGTTCCAGCACAAGTGTCAACTGGATTGGACGTTTAGAGATGTTGACGATTTGCTGTGCGGCAGTAGTGTCGTTTGCGCGCTTCCGGAAAAAGGCGTAGAAGGATTCGCAGGCTTTCGGGATCACGGCCAAGGGCACACGGTGTGGTTGTGCTTGTTACCTCCTGCGGAAGGATGTCCGCATGACCTGGGGAGGGTCCGGCGAATGGGAGAATCGAAGGCTTCGGGCATGTTTGGTGCCGGATCGGCGGCTCTGCTGGGGGTGATATCTGCCCCGCTTGAGCGGGTTCGGCGTGCTGCTTCGAGCAACCGCGATGGTGCGCGCGAATCGGTTAACGCCATGATCGAGGGCGAGATCATTCCGCGGCTGCTGATGGCGCATCGGGACGGCGACAATCCGCTCAAGGCCCGGCGCAGCCGTGCGATCGCGCCCGAGGATGCCGCCGATTTCGCGATCCTCCCGCTCCGCCTCGAGGCGGCCAGTCTGCTCGACGAAGTCGATGCTTTCATTGCCGAGGGCTCCAGCGTCGAGACCGTCTGCCTTGATCTGCTCGCCCCCGCGGCGCGGATGCTGGGCGAGGTGTGGGAGCGCGACGAATGCGATTTCATCGACGTGACCATGGGCCTGTGGCGCTTGCAGGAAGTGATGCGCGAGATTGCCGCGCGCTCGCCTGCCGATCTGCGCCCGCTCGACGTTCCGCGCTCTGCGCTGTTCGCGCCGATGCCCGGTGATCACCACAATTTCGGGACGATGATGATCGAGGAGGTGTTCGCGCGGGCCGGCTGGCAGAGCGAGGCGCTGGTCAAGCCGGATCGCCGCGAACTGCTGGACCGGGTGTCGCAGCGACCCTTCGATCTGGTTGGATTGACGCTAGCCCGCGATTGCCCTAGCGCGACACTTTCGAATCTCATCTCGGCGATGCGCAACGCATCGGCCAATCCCAGAATAGCTGTGCTGGTCGGCGGACGCATGATCAACGAAAATACGGGCCTGGTGAAGGAAGTCGGTGCCGACGGCACGGGGGTAGATGCGCTTGCCGCATTGGATGTGGCCGAGGCGCTGGTGAAGGTTTCTGCCCGCAGCAGCCAGCAGCGGCGCTAGGCCGGCCGGCAATGCTTACCCGCAAGCACAGCATCGATGGCAAGCACCCGTTTGAACGGGCGACGGAGCTGTTCCAGTCGCTGGATGCCGATGCCGCGATGAAGCTGGCAATGGTGGCAGGCGATGTCACGCTGGTGCTCGACGATACCGGGACGATCCTTGATGCCGCCTTCGATCCGCGCGAATTTCCGGGTTTCGCAGGCTGGGTGGGGAGCAACTGGATCGAGACGGTGACAGACGAAAGTCGCCAGAAAATCATGGAGATGCTCGCTGCCGCCCGGCGCGGCGAGGTGCAGCACTGGCGGCAAGTCACCCATCCCACCCGCGAAGGTGATGTGCCGATCCGCTATGCCGTGCTGAGCGTCAATGGCGGCACGCACCGGATCGCCTTCGGGCGCGATCTGCGCGAGGCGGGCAAGCTTCAGCAGCGCCTGTTGCAGGTTCAGCAGTCGCTCGAGCGCGACTATCTCAGGATGCGTCAGCTCGAAGCGCGCTACCGGATGCTGTTCGAGCGTTCGGCCGAGGCGGTGTTGATCATCGAGGCGGCAAGCCTGCGGATCCGCGAGGCCAATCCGGCGGCACACGCGTTGGTCGGCGCGCGCGCCGGAAGCCTTGTGGGCAAGAAGCTGCCGAGCGTGATCGACAAGGTTTCGCATGATACGCTGCAGGCACTGGTTGGCGGGGCGCTGGTGTCGGACACGGTCAGTCCGGCGCGCATCCGTCTGGTGCGCGGGGCGCGCGATGTGATGGTGGCGATCACCGGATTCACCCAGGATCGCGGACAATTTCTGCTGGTCCGGATGATGCCCGCCACTGAGCGCGAGGCCCCAATGTCGTCGCCGGTGCTCGATCTGATCGACCGGATGCCCGATGCCTTTGTGGTGGCCGACGCCAACCTCGTTATCGTCACCGCCAATGCCGCCTTCGTCGAGCTGTTGCAGGCCGCCAGCGTCGATCAGCTGCGCGGGAGGCACCTGTCGGAATCGATCGGCCGTCCGGGTATTGATCTTGATCTGATCGAGGGCCAGATCGATCAGCACGGCGCGGCGCGCAATGTCAGCACGGTGCTGCGAACCGGCCATGAGGTTGATGGCGAACCGGTTGAATTGTCTGCGGTAAGAACCGGCGGAGAGGATCCGCACTATGCCTTCGTGATCCGCCCGATCGGGCGCCGGTTGCGCGATCTGCCGCCGGGTTCGCAGGATATGCCGCGCTCGGTCGAGCAGCTCACCGAGCTGGTCGGGCGGATGAGCCTCAAGGACATCGTGCGCGAAAGCACCGATCTGATCGAGCGCCTGTGCATCGAG
Organism: Erythrobacter sp.; assembly: GCA_046296035.1. GTDB lineage: Bacteria > Pseudomonadota > Alphaproteobacteria > Sphingomonadales > Sphingomonadaceae > Erythrobacter. The sequence continues at coordinate 172,054 of JBKBLZ010000003.1, forward strand.
GCGGCGCTGTCCTACACCTCGGATAACCGCGCCTCGGCGGCGGAAATCCTCGGTCTTTCGCGCCAGAGCCTCTATTCCAAGCTGCACCGCTACGGGCTTGGCAACCTCGCGGGCGACAACGATTAGTCCTGCCCCCCGGGGTGTCCCGCAGCCCCCGAGGATGACCCAGCAATGACTGCGCAATGACCGGGCAACGACCAGCGCACGGGCCGCGCCCGCGGCGACTCGAGATGCGCTAATCCGGCGCGCACCGCAATCGCCTCCATAACGCCGGTTTGACACGGCCCGATTTGACACCCCGATTCCTTCGCAACCGGTAAATTGCCTTCAAATCGCGCCAGTCTGGAATCCATGTGTCAAAATAAATTGACGCCTCGTTTTGTCAGGCATAGCCTGATGATATGGAACAATCGGTGCCTACGACTCGCTCCGCGCCCGTTCCCCCGGCGCCCCCCACGCGGCGTCCCGCGCCCCGTTTGCGCGACGTTCTGCAACTCCTCAAGCCGATCACCTGGTTCCCGCCGATGTGGGCTTTCATGTGCGGCGCGGTCTCGTCCGGGGCCGGGCTGGAGGGGCGCTGGTGGTTCGTCGCGGGCGGCGTGCTGCTGGCCGGGCCGCTGGTGTGCGGCACCAGCCAGGCGGTCAACGACTGGTTCGACCGGCACGTCGATGCCATCAACGAACCGGATCGTCCGATTCCCTCGGGCCGCATCCCGGGGCGCTGGGGCCTTTATATCGCGATCATCGCCAGCCTGATTTCGGCGAGCGTGGGTTGGCTGCTCGGCCCGATCGTGTTCGTCGCTGCGCTGGTCGGGCTGGCTTTTGCCTGGGCCTATTCCGCCCCGCCGCTGCGCTTCAAGGCCAATGGCATGGTCGGCCCACTGGTTTGCGGCTTCACCTATGAAGGCCTCAGCTGGTTCACCGGTGCGGCCGTAATGCTCGGCGCGATGCCTTCGGTCGAGGTGGTGACGATCCTGTTCATGTATTCGCTGGGCGCGCACGGCATCATGGTGCTCAACGATTTCAAGGCGGTCGAAGGGGATCGCCAGACCGGCCTTGGCTCGCTGCCGGTGACCATGGGGGTGGAACATGCCGCGCGCTTTGCCTGCACCACCATGGCATCGCTCCAGATCGTGGTGATCGCGCTGCTGGCGCTGTGGGGTTACGGGCTTTCGGCGCTGATCGTCACCGGCGTGCTGGCCGCACAGATCGCCGCCATGCCGCGCCTGATCCGCGATCCGGCCGGGCAGGCGCCGTGGTACAACGGCGTGGGCGTGACGCTTTATGTGCTGGGAATGCTTGCCGCAGCATTGGGCCTTGGAGGCTACATCTGATGCATGCCCCGCTCGCCTCTCCTTGCGCAGGGATGGCGAGCAAGGGGTTCGGCTGGCTCGGGATCGTCCGCATCGGTCTGGTGCAGGCAGCGATCGGCGCGCTGGTGATGCTGGCGACAACCGTGCTCAACCGGCTGATGGTGGTCGAATTCGGGCTGGCCGCAGCGATCCCCGCGGGGCTTGTGGCGTGGCACTATGCGGTGCAGCTTGGCCGCCCGCTGTGGGGCCACGGCTCGGACAGGTCGGCGGCCAAGGGGGGCAACAGCCGCACGCTGTGGATCGTCGGCGGCGTCGCACTGCTGGCGGCGGCTTCGCTGCTGGCGACGCAGGCGACGCTGCTGCTCGATAGTGCACCCGGAATCGGCTTCACGCTGGCGGTGATCGCCTACACCCTGATCGGCGCGGGCGTGGGCGCGGGCGGCACTTCGGCACTGGCGCTGCTGGCAAGCGGGGTTGCCCCCGAGCGGCGCGCGGCGGCTGCGGCGGTGACATGGATCATGATGGTTGCCGGCATCGTCGCCTCGGCCATCACGGTCGGCCACCTGCTCAAGCCCTTCTCGCCCGAGCGGCTGCTGTTGGTGGCGGGTGGCCTTGCGCTGGTGATGGTGACGCTGACCGCGCTGGCGACCTTCCGGCTGGAGCGGCAGGCAGGCCAGTTCGGCCACGCGGCTGCGGGCGGGGAGGCCCCCGATTTCGGCGCGGCGATCCGCGAGATCTGGCACGAGACAGCGGCGCGGCGTTTCACCATCTTCATCTTCGTCTCGATGATCGCGTTTTCCATGCAGGATCTGATTCTCGAACCCTTCGCCGGGCTGGTGTTCGGCCTGGCGCCAGGCGAATCGACCCAGCTCGGCGGGCAGCATCAGGGCGGCATCCTGATCGGCATGATCCTCACCGGGATCGGCGGCAGCGCCTTCACCGGCAAGCGCCCCGATGGCCTCAGGGTGTGGGTGATCGGCGGGTGCCTGGTCTCGGCCGCGGGGCTGGGCGCGCTCGGGCTGGCGGCGGTCAATGGCCCGCCCTGGCCGCTGGGGGTGAATGTGTTTGTCCTCGGGCTTGGCAACGGGGTGTTCGCGGTCGCCGCGATCGGCGCGATGATGGGACTGGCGGGCGCGGGCGCGACCACGCGTGAAGGCGTGCGCATGGGCGTGTGGGGTGCATCACAGGCGATCGCCTTCGGGCTGGGGGGGCTGACCGGCGCGGTCGGGGTCGATCTGGCGCGGCGGATGCTGGGAGATGACGGCGCGGCCTTTCAGCTGGTGTTCGCCATCGAGGCGGCTGCCTTCGTTGGCGCGGCCCTGCTGGCGATCAAGGCGACCGGCGCGGCAGCCGTCCGCGCAAGCGCCGGACAGCACAGGAAGGAAGAGGCCTACGCATGAATCAGTCAATCTATGATGCCGTGGTGATTGGCGGTGGCCCTTCCGGGGCGACCGCTGCGACCGAACTGGCGCTGGCAGGCCATTCGGTGCTGCTGATCGAGCGCGGGGGGCGGATCAAGCCATGCGGCGGGGCGATCCCGCCGCGGCTGCTCGCCGATTTCGACATTCCGCAATCGCTGCTGGTCGCCAAGGCGCGCTCGGCCCGCATGATCGCGCCGTCGGGCCGGGCGGTCGATATGCCGGTGGGCGAAATCGGCTATGTCGGCATGGTCGATCGCGACGTGTTCGACGAAGCCTTGCGCGAACGCGCCCGCCATTCGGGCGCGGAACGCCTCACCGCGACGTTCGAAAAGATCGAGCGCGATGGCGAGGCCCATCCGATCGTCACCTTTCGCCGCAGCCGGGGCGGGCCGATCGAGGGGGTGCGCGCGCGCGTGGTGATCGGAGCCGACGGCGCGCGCTCGGCGGTGGCAAGGCAGTGCCTGCCGGGTGCCGAGCGGGTGCCTTGCGTCTTCGCCTATCACGAGATCATCAAGTCCCCCGACGAGAACACGCCAGGCTTCGATGCCTCGCGCTGCGACGTGTTCTATCAGGGCCGCCTCTCGCCCGATTTCTATGCCTGGGTGTTCCCGCATGGCGCCACCGCCAGCATCGGGGTGGGCAGCGCCAACAAGGGCTTCAGCTTGCGCGGCGCGATTGCCACGATGCGCGAGGATCTCGGGCTCGATCGGTGCGAGACCGTGCGCCGCGAAGGCGCGCCGATCCCGCTGAGGCCGCTCAAGCGCTGGGATAACGGCGCAGACGTGATCGTTGCCGGCGATGCCGCCGGGATTGTCGCGCCGGCATCGGGTGAGGGGATCTACTACGCCATGGTCGGCGGGCGGATGGTGGGAGAGGCTGCGGCCGCGTTCCTGCGAACGGGCGAGGCCAGGCAGCTGCGCACCGCCCGCAAGCGCTTCATGAAGGAGCACGGCAAGGTGTTCTGGATCCTCGGGATGATGCAGTATTTCTGGTATTCCTCGGACAAGCGCCGCGAACGCTTTGTCACCATGTGCGATGACAAGGACGTGCAGGAACTGACCTGGCAGGCCTATATGCACAAGCAGCTGGTGCGGGCCAAACCCATGGCGCACGTCAAGATCTTTCTCAAGGATACCGCGCACCTGCTAGGCTTGAGGCCCGCAACGCGCTAAACCGCTTCGGTATGAGCCGTATGATGATCTTGCCGGTGACCGTGGCGACCGTCGCGGCGCTGTGCGTGGCGGCGCTGGGGGCAACCATCACCGATCTCGGGCCGTGGTATCAGGCGCTGGCCAAGCCGGCATGGAACCCGCCCGATGTGGCTTTCCCGATGGGCTGGACGCTGATCTATGCGCTGATCACCATCTCGGCGATCACCGCGTGGCGGGCAGCGCCTGATGCGGCGGTGTCGGAAGCGGTGATCGGGCTGTTTGCCTTGAACGGCTTTCTCAACATCACCTGGAGCCTGATTTTCTTCCGGATGCAGCGCCCCGACTGGGCCTTCATCGAGCTGATCGCGCTGTGGCTCTCGATCATTGCGCTGATCATCTATTGCGGCCGCTTCTCGCGCACTGCGGCAGCGTTGCTGGTGCCTTACCTTGCATGGGTAAGCTTTGCCGGCGCGCTCAACTGGGCGGTGGTCGATCTCAACGGCCCCTTCGGTTGATCCCGGGGCAGGGGCGATGGCGATGATCGCCTGGCTGTTTGCCTCGGGCCACGCGGCCGATGTCATTCTGGCGGTGCTGTGCGCAGAAGGCCTGTGGCTGCGATTGCGCCATGGCTGGAGCTGGGGTGCGATTACCGGGCTGCTCGGCCCCGCGGCGCTGATCGTGCTGGGCCTGCGCGCGGCTTTGACGGGGGCGGCGTGGTGGTGGATTGCGCTGCCGTTGGCCGCCTCGCTCCCGCTCCACCTGCTGGACTTGCGCAGCCGGCTCGCTTCCCGCCGCCAGGCCTGAGCGCCGCGGCATCTGCCGCCCCCCGCCCCCGGGACGAAAAAACCCGGCCGGGCCACAGGGCCAGGCCGGGTTTCTTTCGCTTGTCAGCCGCGCGAGCGGCGTGCGTGCTTATTCAGACGGCTGCTGGCTGAACTGGAGCGCCCCGCTCACATCATAGTGGATGGTGTCGGGAGCGTAGTGGTGCTCCTGCGCCCAAAGATACCAGTTATCGACCACCGTGCCGGTCAGCAGGATGCCGATCCCGCCGGTGAGCGTGGTCAGCACCGCAAACCACCAGGCCCAGCGGTGGATCGATTCGAAGGTGGCGTTGAAGCCCATGACCCAGCGCCAGAACAGCGCGCCGCGCTCTGCCGCCGTGCCGCGATCCGTGATCTGTTCGATCTCGCGCTCGCCGCCGTAACGGCCCAGCGCCAGGATCGTCGCCCCGTGCATCGCGAACAGCACCGCCGACCCGTAGAGGAAGACGATCGAGAGCGCGTGGAACGGATTGTAGAACAGGTTACCGTAGACGAGGCTGAAGTTGTTGGTCCAGTCGAGATGGCTGAAGATGCCGTAGGGCACCGCCTGCGACCAGTCGCCCATCAGCATCGGACGGATGAAGCCCAGCACCAGGAACAGCCAGATCGCCGAGGCAAAGGCCCAGGGAATGTGCATCCCCATGCCGAGCGCCTTGGCCCGCATGTAGGTGCGTGCCCACCAGCACAGCACCGCGATGGTCAGGAACGCGCCGGTCATGATGAACCAGCCGCCCTTTTCCAGCGGAACGAACGGGCTGAAGCCGTATTCCGGCCCCGGAGGGTTCAGCGAAAGCCAGAAGAACTCGCGCATGAAGGTCTGCGGGCTCCAGCCGGCCTGGGCCCAGAAATTGAGCCCGATGATCATGATCGCCGCGCCGCCAAAGGCGAGACTGATCACGCCCAGCCAGCCGAGATAGACCGGGCCGAGCTGGGCCTGGCCGATCTTGCCCATCCAGTGGTTGTGCCCGACGAGGGCGAGACGTCCTTCACTGCCATCGAGATGCGGGACACCCATTTCGGGCGGCCCCTGCACCTGGACCTGGGTGAAAATGTTTTGATAAGTCGCCATGGTTCAGGTGCTCCTTACGACCAGATCGGGATCTTCTTCCAGAAATCCCAGAATTCGATCCAGCTGCCGACATACAGAGTGCCGGAAATGACGATGCAGATGGCGCTCCAGAACGCGGCAGACAGCGCGAGGAAGAGACCCACCCGGTGAATGCCGAGCGTGCCGACCGAATAGCCGATAAAGTCACGGAAATAGGTGTCTTCATATTCCGGCGATTTGACATCGGTGCCGCCGCTCGGGTTGACCGCCGACAGCACAAGGCCGCCGTGCAGGGCCAGCGCGAGGCAGTTCGTGAAGAAGAACGTGATCGCGAGCATGTGCACGGGATTGTAGTGGAAGTTGCCGAAGGCGTAGCCCACGTTCGACACCCACACGAGGTGGGTCCAGATGCCGTAGGGGAAGCCGTTGGCCCAAGCCCCCATCCACAAGGGACGGATCACGTTCAAGGTGACATAGGCAAACACCGCGATGCTGAAGGCGATCGGGACATGATAGCTCATGCCCAGCTTGCGCGAGATTTCAGCCTGACGCATTACCCACGAGCCGAAGGCGATCACGGCGCAGATGGTGATGACCTGCCAATATCCCCCTTCCTTCAGAGGGGCAAAGGCGAGCCCGTATTCGACAGGCGGCGGGTTGATCGAGATCAGCCACGGGTTGAGGGTCGGACCCTGGGTTGCAGCGGCGAAAATCAGCGCCGTGCCAAGCAAGGCCGCGATTGCCGTCGTCACTCCGAAGAATCCAACATAAAACGGCCCGACCCAGAAGTCGAAAAGGTCGCCGCCGATCAATGTGCCACCGCGTGTGCGGTATTTCCGCTCGAAACTAAGGAGCGCCATAGGTCCATCCTCCCCGCCACAAGGGCGGGTGCTATAGGTTGTTCGACAAAAGTCAGGAGGCAGGCAGGCGAACCTGCCCCCTCACATTTCGATCAGGACTATCCCGCCGCCGGGCTTTCCGACGATTCGATAGCGGCCTGAGCCGGCGCGGGCGCGCCGGGGGCGCGTTCGAGCCAGTTGTAGCGATCCGTGCTGAGCAGGATGAAGTGGATGGTGAAAGCCAGCACTGCGAGACCGACATGCAGGGCCACCAGCGCGCGACGGATGTCAAAGTAGAACCAGATTCTCCACATGGGAAAATTCCTTTCGTTTACCGTTCAGAAAGTTGCGCCGCCTGCGCCGTGCAGACTGCGCGAAGTCGTCCCGGAAATTAGAGCCAGGGCTTGTAGGCCCACATCAGAGCGTGAGCGACCAGCGCGATCGCCACATAGAGGACAAAGGTCCCCATGAAGCCCTTGTGGATTTCCTGTGCCTCTTCAGGCGTCAGGTGAGTTCCGATACGTTCGTTCATCGGGTTGTCTCCGTTCAGTTGGGTGAGAATGGAAGCCCGAAGGCCCCCGTCGGCATCCCCGCGTGATCCCCCACGTGGATTGGAGAGCCCCCTGTGCGGGGGCATGGGCTTGCGCCAGGGCGGACATCATCCGCAGTGGCAGCAACAGGTTGGGGCGGGCGAACACGGCGTTCATGCTCCCGCTCCTTCAAGCAGCGCCTCTTCAAGGCAGTCTGCGGTGACGATATCGCGCCCGCGCTGGCGCGCGCGCCATTCGGCCGCGTCGCGCAGCCGCTTGGCCGCGGAAATGCGGATCAGCACCGGCTGGGCTTCGACAAGGGTATCGAGCCGCGCCTTGGCATCGTTATCCCAGGACAATTCGGTCAGATTGCGCGCCGGGGTCTTGTCGACCTTGTCCAGCTCGGTGGCGAGCGGGAGGATGTGGAACAGCGCGTCAAACAGCGCATTGCACACCTCCTGCACCAGATAGGTCGCGCCCGAATAGCCCATGAAGGGCGTGCCGGTGTGCCGCCGGATCGCTGCGCCCGGGAAGCTTGCAGGGATATACATCCCGCGCGCGCCGCACTCGGCCATGTACATGCGCTCGTTGTAGCTTCCGAACATCACCAGCGGCGGGTTGGCATGGATCGCGGCGCGCACCTGATCGTTGACCGGCTTGACCCCGGCGCAGCGCGCGAAGGCGAAATTGCAGGGCAGGCCCATGTCGTCTTCAAGGAAGTGGCGGATGCCGCGCGCATAGGTTTCGTTGGCGACGATGCCAAAGCTTGCCGTGCCGAAGAAATCCTGCGTGACCGAGCGCCACAGATCCCACAAGGGCTTGATTGTGGTGTGCTTTTCGCGCTCGATGAAGGGTTCGGGATCAAGCCCCAGTTCGGCCCCCAAGGCGCGCAGGAACCTGGTGGTCTGCGTCAGCCCGATCGGGGCCTGGAAATAGGGCCGTTCGAGCGTTTCGCACAGGTTGCGGCCATATTCGCGGTACATGCAGATATTGGCATCGCTGGCGGCAAGATCGCGGATGTCGGCAAGGTGGCTGCCGAGCGGGAACACCATCCCCACCTCGGCGCCGATGCCTTCGACGAGGCGGCGAATCTCGGCCAGATCGGAAGGCATGTTGAACATGCCGTAGGCCGGGCCGATGATGTTGACGACCGGCTTTTCGCCGTCCTTGCGCACGCGCTTTTCGGGCATCTTCTTGGGGCCGAATTCGGTCCACAGCCAGGTCAGCGCGCGGTCGGCCGACTGCCATTGATCTTCGTCGATGGTGCGCGGCAGGAAGCGCTTGATGTTGGTGCCCTCGGGCGTGACCCCGCCGCCGATCATCTCGGCAATCGAGCCGGTCACCACCACGCAGGGCAGTTCGGGATCGAGCGTCTTCCACGCGCGTTTCATCGCGCCTTCGGTGCCGGTCTTGCCCAGTTCGTCCTCGCCAAGGCCAGTGACGACGATCGGAAGTTCATGCGGGGGCAGGGCATCGGTGTAGTGCAGGACGCTCGTGACCGGCAGGTTTTCGCAGCCCACCGGGCCATCGATGATGACCTGCAACCCCTTCACCGCGGTGAAGACATAGGTGGCGCCCCAGTAGCCGCCTGCCCGATCATGATCGAGGACGAGCGTCATGTGCCGATCGCCTCCGCTGCCTTGCGCGCGGCCTCGTTGAGGGCGGCGTATTTCTTGCGGAACTTGGGCCGGTCAACCGGCAGGTCTTCCCACACGCCCGCCGCATGCTGCGTGCCCACGCCTTCGAAGAAGTCGCGCATGGCATCAAACCGCGCCTTGTTGGCCATCGCCGCGCCCACCACGGTGGCGAGGCTGCCTGCGCCTGCCGGACCCATCAGCGGGCGGGCAGAAATCAGGTTGGTGAAATAGAGCGCCGGGATCGCCTTCGTCTTGGCGTGCTGCACCACCGGTGTGGTGCCGATCGCGCAATCGGGGCGGTATTCGTCAACCGCGGCGATGTCCTGCTCGAGGCTGGCGCGGAACTGCACCTTGACGCCGCGCGCTTCAAGCCATTCGCGATCGGCATCCGACCACTTCGTGCGCGGGGTCGCGGTGCCGACATAGGGCACCTCGGCCCCGCTTTCGAGCAGCAGGCGCGCCACCAGCAGCTCCGAGCCTTCATAGCCCGAAACCGTGATCCGTCCCCTGATCGGCATCTTTTCAAGCGCGCCCTTGCAGGCGGCGATCATCGCGTTCTTGACCCCGTCAACCTTGTCCTGCGGCAGGCCGAGCGTGTCGCCGATCGCTTGCAGCCAGGCCGCCGTGCCATCCGCGCCGACGGGGGCGGAGCCGATGACCGGGCGGCCGGCGGCTTCGAATTCGCGGATGCTGGCGGTGTAGAACGGGTGGATCGCGGCGACCACCGCGCAATCGAGCGCGGCGTAGAGTTCGCGCCATTCGCGGGTCGGCACCACGGGGCCGGCGGCCAGCCCCAAGGGCGCGAGCATCTGCCCGATCACCACCGGATCGGCCGGGAACATCTCGCCCAGCAGCGTCACCGTCGGGCGGTCCGAACGTTCGCGCGGGGCAGCGACCGGGCCGGCCAGCACTTCTTCGCGGGCATATTGCAGCATCGCACCCGCCAGCACATCCTTGGCTTCGGCGTGGGTCGGAATGCCGAAGCCGGGCACATCGATGCCGATGATGCGCACCCCGTTGATCTGCTTTTTCAGCAGCCGCAGCGGCACGCCGCTTGCCGTGGGCACGCACAGGTTGGTGACCACGATCGCGTCGTAAAGATCGGGATCGGCGAGCCCTTCGACCGCCTCCTTGATATCCTCGAACAGCTTGCCGGTGACGAGCGTTTCGCTGGAGAAGGGCACATAGCCGACCGTCCGCCGCGCCCCGTAGAAGTGGGAGGTGAAGGTCAGGCCATAGACGCAGCAGGCCGAGCCGGAGAGCACGGTCGCGGTGCGCCGCATCCTGAGGCCCACCCGCAGCGATCCGAAGGCGGGGCACATGGATTGCGGCTGGTCGTGCGGGCCGACCGGATAATCGGCCGCATAGCGATCGAGGATCTCGCTCTTGCCGGCGGCGCGGGCCGCCTCGGACATGGTGTCCCTCGACGCGCAGCCACCCTCGACCGGGGGCGAGCCAAGCTCGATCCGGTCGGGGGCGCGGTTGCCGTTGGAAGGGAAGGCATCGCTCATCGCATCATGCCTCGTCGTAGACCACTTCGAGGCTGGGGCGGGTTTCGAACACGCCGCCACGCATGTCGGCCTGGGTAGCAGGGATTAGCTCGATCGCGCCGCCGACCTGATCGGGGCTGAACAGGCCGAGCAGTTCATCCTGCGACAGCGGCGTCGGCCGCAGCGGCGGGGCGCTAGCGACATTTTCCGCCAGTTCCTCGAACAGGCTGCCCCATTCACCGCCGGGAATGCCGATAATCTGGTAATTGGCGCTCTTGCGGCGAATATCCTCGTTGGCGGGAATTGCGGTGAGCACCGGAATGCCCACCGCCTTGGCAAAGGCGTGCGCCTCTCCGGTGCCGTCATCCTTGTTGACGATCATGCCGGCCACGCCGACGTTCCCGCCCATCTTGCGGAAATATTCGACGGCCTGGCACACGTTGTTGGCGACATAAAGCGATTGCAGGTCGTTCGAGCCGACCACGATCACCTTCTGGCACATGTCGCGGGCAATCGGCAGGCCGAAGCCGCCGCACACCACATCGCCAAGGAAGTCGAGCAGCACGTAATCGAAGCCCCAGTCGTGGAAGCCCAGTTTTTCGAGCGTTTCGAACCCGTGGATAATGCCGCGCCCGCCGCAACCGCGACCGACTTCGGGGCCGCCCAGTTCCATCGCGAACACGCCGTCGCGCTGGAAGCACACATCCTCGATCCGCACTTCCTCGCCGGCAAGCTTCTTGCGCGAAGAAGTTTCGATGATCGACGGGGTGGCCTTGCCGCCGAACAGCAGGCTGGTGGTGTCGCTCTTGGGATCGCAGCCGATCAGCAGCACGCGCTTGCCCTGCTGGGCCATCATGTAGCTGAGATTGGCGAGCGCGAAGCTCTTGCCCGAACCGCCCTTGCCGTAGATCGCGATGATCTGCGTTTCGCTGGTGACTTCGCCGGTGTGAACCGGATCGGGTTCGTGCGCGGCTTCGTCACGCAGATGGGCCGTCTGGGTGTCGAGCACGGACATCAGCAGTCACTCCAATCGAGAACCATCTTCAGACACTCGGGATCGTTGAAGGCCTGCGGATAGGCGTCGCTTGCCTCGCCCGCCGGACGGCGATTGGTGATGAGACCACCCAGATCGAGCCGTCCGCATTCGATCAGCGTGCGCGTTTCGGCGAGGTCGCCCGGCTGCCATTCCGCCGCAATGCGCAAGTGGGCCTCCTTCATGAAGGCGGCCGGGAAGGCAAAGCTCACCCGTTCGGCATAAAACCCGGCGAGCACGATCTCACCACCCTTGGCAAGCCGCATGACCAGCCTATCGATAAGGCTCGAATCGCCGCTGGCATCGTAGATCGCGCGATAATCGCAGCGCTCGTCTTCGTCGGGGTGGATGACCTGATAGCCGACCGCGCCACGGCGGCGGGCGGGATTGGTTTCCCACACCGTCGGGGCCTTGCCGCCGAGCGCGAGCGTGAGGCGCGCCAGCAGCCGGCCGAGCACGCCATGGCCGACAATCAGATCAGGCAGCGCATCGCGGTGATCGAAACCGCCCTTGATGGCATGGAGCGCGGTGGCGGCCAGCGCGCACAGCACGCCGGCATCGCCCAGATGTTCAGGAATGGGCAGAGCGCGGGCCGAAGGCACGATCACGCGGGCGGCGGTGCCGCCGAACAGCCCGCGGGCATCGGTGTAGCAATTGGCACCCGGGACAAATACCCAGTCACCAATCCGGCCGCGCGCCTCGCTGCCGGCATCGACGATCCGGCCAACCGATTCGTAGCCCGGAACCAGCGGATAGCCCAGCCCGGGGAAGGGCGGCATCCGCCCGGTAAACAGCAGTTTTTCCGTGCCTGTGCTGATTCCGCTCCACGCGATGTCGACCACGACATCGCCTGCTTCCACCGGCTTCATACCCAGCGCCCGCAGCGCCAGACGCTCCGGTGCTTCGAGTATGACTGCCAGCGTTTCCATATCTTCTCGCTCTCCGCCCGGGGTTCTCGAGGCCGAAAACGTCGACTCGAAAAGTCCGCTGAAACGTTCTCCCAACTGTTTGCTACGCCTTACGTTCCCAACTGTCAATTTACATGGACAAGTTTCCCTCAGGCTCGCGCGATAATGACGCTTGCGTTGACCGGTTGCGCAGTTGCGACGGATCGAGCGCGCGCAAACCCGGCCTGTTTCAGCATCGCGATGATTTCTGCCGGACTGCGCGCGCGGCCCGAGCCCATCGCCCACAGATAAAGCCCGAAAAAGGCCTCTCCCATTGGCTCGGCCCCGCGAATCCGGGCCATCGGCTCGGCGATCAGCAGCCGTGCGCCGGGGGCGAGGCTGGCGCGGATATTGGCCAGCAGGGCAAAAGCGGGTTCATCGTCGTGATCGTGCAGAATGCGGATCAGCGATACCATGTCGTAGCCTTGGGGTATGGAATCCTTGAAGAAATTGCCAGGATGCGCATGGACGCGGGCCGCCCCCACCGCTGCGCCCAGCACCTGCCGGCCGGTTTGCGCAACCTCCGGCAAATCGAACAGGCCGAGTTCGAGATGCGGCCAGGCGGCGCCGATCGCCTTCAGGAACGCGCCGTGTCCGCCGCCGACATCGAGCAGTCGCCGCACGTCGCGAAAGCTCACCGAGGCCAGCACCTCGTCTGCGACAAAGTGCTGCGAGGCGGCCATAAGCTCAGAATATTCAGCGGTTTGTTCGCCCCGCTCGGCATTGCCATGGAGCGCGCCGGCATAGGTCCAGAAGCGCGACAGCCCGGTCGCCTCGCGCCGGTCGGCGCGCAGCAGGGCGAGCGGATCGGCAAGATCGGCATAGAGCAGGCGGTGGTGGCGCACCATTGCCTGCACCCCGGCATTGGCGGCAAACACCGCGCCCTGTTCGCCCAACATCCAGCGGTCCGGCCCGGCCTCTTGCGAGAGCATCAGCGCCCGCCCGGCGCGCAGCAGCGTAAGCGCAGCCGCTTCGCTCAACCCCATGCGCGGGGCAATGGTGCCAACCCCGAGCGGGCCGTCCTTGAGAATGTCGAACAGCCCGCCTTCGACATAGGCGCGCAGCACCTGCGAATAGGCAAAGCCGGCCAGCAGATCGAAGGCGGCGTCGGCGCGCGAACGGGCAATCCGGCGGATCAGCGGCAGGCGCGCCGCCCAGTACTGGAAGCGCGGATTGGCGAACACCTGGTTGCGGCGTCTGATCCAGCTGGTCCGCAAGGCGGTCAGGCGGCTCACAATCGGGGTGCTTCATGGACCATATGTCTAAATGATTGGACAGATCAAGTGACAAGGTCAATGATATTGTCACGGGTGATCGACGGGAGGACGGGTGAGCGCACGAGTCGCCGTGATCGGAGCCGGCATCGGCGGGTTGGTGAGCGCCGCGCTGCTGGCGGCGCGCGGCCATGACGTGATCGTGCTCGAAAAAGAGGCCTGGGTCGGCGGCAAGGCGCGGCGCGTCCTGGTCGACGGGGCCGAGATCGACGGCGGACCGACGGTGTTCACCTATCGCGACGTGTTCGACGAGGTGTTTGCCGCCTGCGGGGCGCGGCTTGACGACCACATCATCGCGCACAAGGCCAATGTCCTTGCCCGCCATGCGTGGGACGCGTCCGGCACGCTCGATCTGTTTGCCGATCCCGAACGCAGCGCGGCGGCTGTTGCCGCCTTTGCCGGAGCCGAAGCAGCGCGCGGCTATCGCGGCTTCGCGCGCGAGGCGCAGCGCATCTTCGATGTGCTCGAACAGCCCTTTCTGCGCGGCGAAAAAGCCGCAACGCCCTTGCCGATGATGTGGCGGATCGGGCCGTGGAAGCTGGGCGACATGCTGGCCATGCGTCCGTTCGACCGGATGTGGGATGCGCTGGGCGGGCATTTCAAGGATCCGCGCCTCCAGCAATTGTTCGGCCGCTATGCCACCTATTGCGGTTCTTCGCCCTTTGCCGCGCCCGCCACGCTGATGCTGATCGCCCATGTCGAGGCGCGCGGGGTGTGGTTGATCGAGGGCGGGATCCATGCGCTGGCCAGGGCGATCGCCGCGCTGGCGACACGGCAGGGCGCGAAGCTGCGCACCAATGCCCCGGTCGCCGAGGTGCTGGCCGCCAAGGGGCGCGCCAGCGGGGTGCGGCTTGCGAGTGGCGAGGTGATCCCGGCCGAGATCGTGATCTGCAACGGCGATCCTTCCGCACTCGCCACCGGCCGCTTTGGCGAGGATGCGCGGCGCGCGGTGCCGGCGATCCCGCCGGCCAAACGCTCGCTCTCGGCGCTGGTGTGGTATGTCCACACCCGGACGAGCGGATTCAATCTCAGCCATCACAACGTGTTCTTCTCGTCCGATTATCCGCGCGAGTTCCGCGAGATCGCCGCCGGGCAGACCCCGTCCGAACCCACCGTCTATGTCTGCGCCATCGACCGCGGTGCAGGCGAAGGCGTGCCGCCGCCACAGGGCCGCGAGCGCCTGCAAATCATCGTCAACGCGCCCGCCAATGGCGACACCCATAGCTATAATCCCGAGGAGAGACGGCAATGCACAAGCGCCATGATCGCCACGCTGAAGCGCTGCGGCCTCACGCTGGAGGAGCCTTTGCCGCACAGCCTCATGACCCCGCAGGACTGGGAGAGGCTGTTCCCGGCCACGGGGGGCGCGCTTTATGGGCGAGCGTCACACGGCTGGGCGGCCTCCTTCCAGCGACAGGGCCCGAAAACGCGGCTGGCAGGGCTCTATTGCACGGGCGGGGCGACCCATCCGGCGGCAGGCGTCCCCATGGCAGCCTTGTCCGGGCAGCTGGTAGCCAAGGTGATCGCGAAGGACCTCGCTTTGACGAAGCCATCCCCGCGGGCGGCTATTCCTGGTGGTATGTCGACGCGATCAGCGACGACGGGCAGCACGGGCTGACGATCATCGCCTTCCTCGGGAGCGTGTTTTCGCCCTATTACAAGAAGAGCGGGCGGGGCGATCCGCTGAACCATTGCGCGCTCAATGTCGCGCTCTACGGCCCGCAGGCGCGTTGGGCTATGACCGAGCGGGGGCGTAGCGCGGTGGCGCGCGATGCCGCGGGCCTCGGGATCGGGCCAAGCGCGGTGCGCTGGGAGAGCGGGGTGCTCACCATCGACATTGTCGAAGGCGACACGCGCCTGTTCGTGCCGTGGCAGCGCAAGGTGACTGGCACGGTGCGCGTCTATCCCGAGGCCTTGAACCGCGCGGCCTTCGCGCTTGACCGGCAGGAGAACCACATCTGGCATTGCCTTGCGCCGCGCGCGCGGATCGCGGTGGAGATGACCTCGCCCGGCATCCGCTGGAGCGGGAAGGCCTATCTCGATCACAACCGCGGAGCCGAGCCGCTGGAGGCGGGTTTCAACACCTGGCACTGGTCGCGCGCGCATCTGGAGCGCGGGGCGCTGGTGTGCTACGAGGGCGAGCGCGGCGATGGCTCGCTGTTTGCCAGCGCGCTGCGCTTCGGGGCGGATGGTGCGCCCGAGCCGGTTGACCTGCCGCCGATCGCGCAGCTGCCGCCGAGCCGGTGGCGGGTCGAGCGCCGCACCCGTTCCGACATCGGGGTCGCCGAGGTGCGCCGGACATGGGAGGATACGCCCTTTTACGCCCGCAGCGAGCTTGCCTCGCGCTTCCTTGGCGAGGAGGTGGTGGCGGTGCAGGAAAGCCTCGACATGCGGCGCTTCTCCTCGCGCCTCGTGCAGTTCATGCTGCCCTATCGGATGCCGCGCAAGGCGCGCTGATGCATCAGCCGAACAGGTAGAGCCGGGTGTCCGGGTTCTCGCGGCGCCACATCACGCTGTCGAGAAAATAGTGGTGGACGTTGATGAAGATCCAGAAGGTGAACAGGAACAGGAAGCCCGCGATCGCCTGCCGATCATAGGGCACGATGCTGTCGGCCAGCACCGGAATGGCCCAGAAGGCAAGGAAGCCCAGCAGCGCGCCGGTGACCACGAAACCGGCCATATGGCCCGCCGGACTGGCCCCGAACACGGCCCGCACCAAGCTGTCCTTGCGGTAGTCCTCGCTGCCGGACTGCGCCTTTTCGTAATTGAGCTGGTAGCGCCAAACCACCGTCAGATACTGAAGCGAATGCAGCGCCGGCACCACCAGCATCCACAGCAGACTGACCTGGACGAATGCCAGCCACAGGTAAAGGCTCACACCATAGGCAACGACCCCGGTGACCGGCAACGAGCCCTTGGCCTTCCAGTGCATCGCCAACGCCCCGACCGACAGCGCGGTGGTGACGCAGGCGGCGGTGCTGGTCAGATAGAACAGCGGCTGCGGGACGGCGAAGCTGTAATAGGCAAGACCCCAGAGGTTCTCCTCGCTTACCGTGAGGTTGAGGCTTACCCAGGCGGCCAGCCACACGGCATAGGCGTTCACCAGCAGGACCTTCTTGGTGCGCTCGTCGAGGTAGCGCCGTTTGAGCGCCGCATCGACCATCAGCATCCCGTAGCCCTGCTTGGCGTAGTGCCAGCCGACCGCGAGCGCCATCAGGTTCCCGGCATAGCCGAGCAGCCGCGGATCGGCGGCGAGCGCGCCATAGCCGAGGAAGGCTGCGAGCAGTACCGGGACGATCAGCCCGGCAACAAGATAGCGCACCTGCATCTGCCGCCCGAGCGTATTGCTGAACGCCTTTGTGGCATAGCCGCGATAGAAGATCTGGTAGCTATGGGCGAAGTGCGGATGGTTCAGCACGTTCGTCAGCAGCATCATCGCCGTCGCCAGCGGGGCCTTCAGTTCGGCTTCGGGCAGCATGAAGATGAAGGGCAAGAGCAGCAGCGACGAGCCGCCGAGGCAGAGGAAATCGATCACCGGGCCAAACAGGTGACGTGGCTTGGGGGGATCGGCTGGCGCGGCAGCGGCCTGTGCTGCTTTCGCTTGCGCCAGCAGTTCGACCAATGCCGAAGACTGCATGTTCATGGTCATCGTCCCCTGCTCGCGCACGGCTGTGCGCCATGCCAGTGCAGGCCTGTGACTAGCGAATTATCCTTAATGAAGTCTTGAGGCGGAGTGGCTGGCCCGGCTTGGCGCGCCTAGGCTGCAGGTGGCTCGGCGTCGCGCTCCGCCGCCTCCTTCGCCGCTTTATCGGCGCGGGTTTTCTTGAGCATCCGGTCCATCTTCCAGAACTGCCACACGCCGATGCCAATGGCGATGCCATAGAACAGCACGATCTCGACCCAGCCCATGCTGCCCATTGCGCCTCTCCTAAGCGTGCTCTTTGAGGAAAGCGGCGATCTGCGCGGCGGCCTGATCGGGGGCTTCCTCGTGGGCAAGATGGCCAAGACCGGGCAGTACTGCAAGCCGCGCATCGGCAAGCCAGCCGGCGGCCTCGCGCGCCCAGTCGAGCGGGACGGCAGGATCCTTGGCGCCGTGCACCAGCAGCACCCGATTGCGCACCTCGCCGATCCGCGCGCGCAAGCCGGGCAGGTCCCAGTTTGCCATCATCGCAAGGCCGCCGCTCGCGTGCTGCGCGTTCTTGAACAGCGTACGGTAACATTCGAACCCCACAGGATCGATCCGCGAGCGGGTTGCGTTCCACAAGAAGCGCCTGGCCCCGCCGGCCCAGTCGATGGTGCCGGCAAACAGGCGTGGCACCAGCGGGTTGACGAACAAGGCCTTGGCAATCGCCGGATAGATCTGCGCCAGCGGCCCCGGAAAGGGACGCAGCGCGGCGGAAAGCCCGACAATCGGCCCGCTGTGGCCATGCGCGAGCGCCAGTTGCAGCGCCAGCGCCGAGCCTGCCGAATGGCCGACAATCGCCGCAGGCTCGATGTCGAGCGCCCTCAGCAGTGCAGCGACTTGTGCGGCCATGGTGGGCAGGCTCATCGCATAGGCATCATGCCCGGTGGTGAAGGCGTGGCGCGGCAGATCGGGGGCGATGACGCTGTAGTCGCGGGCGAGCAGCGGCATCAGCCCGCGCCACGAATGCACCGAAGCGCCGGTGCCGTGGAGCAGCAGCAAGGGCGGGGCGTTCTTGTTACTCGGTGGACCCATCCGCTGCACATGCCAGCGCGCCTTGCCGACCGTCACGAAGCTGCTCGCCTCGCGGTGCGGCCAGATCAGCCCCTCGCGGTTCCAGTCAAGCCCGCTCATGCTGCCTTGCCGGGCGCTTGCACGGCGCTGATCGCGGCCTGCAAGGTGCGCGCGTCGGCCCGGGGCAGAGCGAGAAAGCGCCCGCCCATCGCTGCGGCAAGCGCCGCGCCCTCGGGGCCGGGGCGGGCCGAGATATCGACCACCAGCGCATCGATCCCGCGCGCACAGATCGCCCGGGCGGCGGCCTCGGCATCCGCCTTGGCCTGTGCGCGGCCGGGCGATCCGTCCGCGGCGATATTGGCTCTGCCGTCGGTGAGGATGACCAGCGCCGCGCTGCGTCCGCGTGCGATCGCCGCCTCGGCGCATTCGCGTGCGGCGTTGAGGCCCATGGCGAGCGGCGTGCCGCCGCCGCCGGGCAGCTCGCAAAGGCTGCGGCGGGCGCGGGTCAGCGAGCGGGTGGGGGGCAGCAGCAGCTCGGCGGTTTCGCCCCGGAAGGCGACCAGCGCCACTTCGGAACGGGTGACATAGGCCTGTGCCAGCATCAGCTCGACCGCGCCCTTGGCTTCGGCCAGCCGCGCCGCTGCCGCCGAGCCGCTGGCGTCGACCGCAAAGATGGTGACGCGCGCCGCGCGTTCCTCGAAGCGGCGGATGCGCAGGTCTTGCTTGCGCATGATGATGGGTGCATCCGGGTTCGCGCCCGCTTCCCGGCGCCGCACCGGCTGCCATGGCACCGCGGCGCGAAGCGAATCGATCAGCGCGAGCTTGGCCCCGCCGCGCGGCATCCCGGGACGCGCACCGAGCGGTTTGCCGCGCGTGGCGGCCTTGCGCTTCTGCCCGGTGCCGCTGGTGTTGCTGCGGCGCGGAGCCTTGCCTTGCGCCAATTGCGCGAGGAGATCGGCCGGGATCGCCGCCTTGGCCGCCTCGACCAGAAGCTCCGAAAGATCGGGCTGTTGCTGTTCGCTATCCTGCTGGTGGTCGCGTGTCCCGTCGGGGGGCGGGGGCGGTTCATCCTGCGGCGCGGGGGGCTGGTCTGCGTCCTCGGGCGGCAGGCGGGTGGCGCGCGGCGCGATCACCAGTCGCACCGCACCTGCCAGATCGCTGTCGTCGGCCACGCTGCGCCCGCCGAGCGCGGCAAGGGCGCGCGCGGCCTCTCCGGCAAAGATCAGCGCGCGCAAGCTCTCGACCCCGAGCATGTCGGCGGTGGTTGCCAGCGCTGTCATTGCTGCCATATCGAGCGGCGCGACGGCGACAAGCGTGCCTGAAGCCGGCGCGAGTTCCACCTCCTGCCAGCGCCGCGACTGGCTGAGGTCGCACAGGAAAGCGAGACGCTCCCGCAGGCTCGCGGGCGGGCCTTCGTCGGGTTCGGTCGCATCATCGCACAGCACCAGCGCGGCATTGCCCTCGTCGAGCGCCTGCGCGAGCCGTCCGGCAACCCCACCATCCAGCCGTTCAGCCATGCCCGCGATCAGCGCGCCGCCGGATGCTTGCTCGATCAGCCCGCTCTGGCGCACCGGCGCACCCGCGGCGAGGCTGGCAGCCAGATCGATCCCGCCCAGCAACCCTTCGTCATCAATATGGCCCGGCACCCGCCTGAGCGCGATGTGCTCGCCCAATGCCGCGACCAGCGCCTCGCGCGCCGGGCTGGAGCCGCGCAGCACCATCCCGCCGAACAATCGCGGAGCGAGCAGGAACAGGCGCGCCGCCAGCACCGCTTCATCGAGCGGATCGGCGGCGTCTTGCGCCGGCATCAGCCGAACAGTTCGGCAATCGCGCGGGTGATCCGCGCGGTCGAGCCGGTCTCGTCGAGCACATCGCGCCGCAGCCGGTGGCGCAGCGCCGAAGGAGCAATCGCGACGAGGTGCTTGCGGGTGACTTTCTTCGCACCTTCCAGCGCCGCCAGCGCCCGCGCCGCGCGCATCAGCGTGAGCTCGCCGCGCAGCCCGTCTGCACCCACCGCCAGACACAGGTTGGCCGCATCGCGCAGCACATCCTCGGGCGGAACCAGCTTGGCCAGCCGCGCCTTGCCCTTGGCGATGCGGCGGAGCACAGCCTCGTCCGCCGCCGCCCAGCGTGCCGCAAAGCCCTGCGGGTCGGCCTCGTTCTCGGCCACCAGCTTCATGATCGCGATTCGCACCTCGATATCTTTGGGCGTGCGCACTTCGACCGACAGGCCGAAGCGATCGAGCAGCTGCGGGCGCAGCTCGCCTTCTTCCGGGTTGCCGCTGCCGATCAGCACGAACCGCGCCGGATGGCGCACCGACAGGCCCTCGCGCTCCACCACGTTCTCGCCCGAAGCGGCGACATCGAGCAGCAGGTCAACCAGATGATCTTCGAGCAGGTTGATCTCGTCGATGTAGAGAAAGCCGCGGTGGGCCTTGGCCAGCAGACCCGGTTCGAACGCCTTTTCGCCCGAACGCAGCGCGCGTTCGAGATCGAGGCTGCCGATCACCCGGTCTTCGGTCGCGCCCAGCGGCATGTCGACGAAAGGCACGGCGCGTTTCACCATCTTGCCGCTCCCGCAGACCTCGGGGTAGCGCGCCTGATCCTCTTTCGAGGCACCATAGGGGCAGCCGTCGGCCGCCATGATCGGCGGGAGCAGGCTGGCGAGCGCGCGCGCGGCAGTGGACTTGCCCGTGCCGCGATCGCCAAACACCATCACCCCGCCGATCGAAGGATCGATCGCTGCCATCAGCAGCGCCTGTTTCATTTCGTCCTGTCCGACGATCGCGGAGAAAGGGAAGCGTGCCATATGCCTTTCCTTGTGAACCCTCCGGAAGGTTTGGACAAGGCCAAGTGACAAGCAGCCTGGACAGTTTTTTCTAGCGCTTCCCCAGACGGTTCAGCAGCAGCACCGGCAGCAGCCCTGCCGCCAGCAAAATCAGCGCGGGGATCGAAGCCTCGATCAGCCGCTCGTCGCTGGCGAGGCGGTAGGTGCGGGTGGCGAGGGTTTCGAGATTGAAGGGACGCAGGATCAGCGTGGCGGGCAGTTCGCGCAAGGTGTCGATGAACACCAGCGCGGCGGCACCGGCAAGGCTCGGGGCGAGCAGCGGGGCATAGATCCGCGTCAGCACCCGCGCCGGCCCCGCACCGAGCGAGCGCGCCGCCGAATCAAGCCCGGGCGGAATGCGCGAAAGGCCGCCGCTGACAGAATTGTAAGCGACTGTCAGGAACCGCACCGCCAGCGCATAGACGAGGATCACCGCGGTCCCGGTCAGCAGCAGCCCGCCGCTCCACCCCAGCCAATCGCGGGCAAAGCGCGTCAGGCTCTGGTCGAGCGCGCCCAGCGGCGTCAGCAGCCCTACCGCCAGCAGCGCGCCGGGCAGGGCATAGCCCAGCGTGCCCAGCCGGATCGCGCCCGTCGTCAGCCGCGAGACCGAGCGCGCACGGGCGAAGGCCAGCAGCAGCGCCGCGGCAAGGCACACCCCGCTGGTGGCGAGGCCAAGCCACAGGCTGCCCTTGGCATAGCTCGCCAGATCCCCCGCAGCGGCGCGCGCGGTCTCGCTCAGCGCCATGGCTCCGAGCGCGCCTGCGGGGACGAGGAAGCCGAACAGCACCGGCGTGAAGCAGGCGAGAAAGGCGAGCGCCTGACCGCTTGGCGAGAGTGCCACCATCGGTTCGGCCGCGCGCATGGCCAGCCCGTCGCGGCTGTCGCTGCGCCCGGCGCGCGTTGTGGCTTCGAGCGCGACCAGCGCGATCACGAACACCAGCATCACCGCGGCGAGCTTGAGCGCCGCGGCCTTGTCGCCCATCGCCAGCCAGCTGCGGAAAATGCCGGTCGAAAAGGTGGGAATCGCGAAATATTCGGCAACCCCGAAATCGGCGAGCACCTCCATCAGCACCAGCGCGAGGCCGCCGGCGATGGCGGGGCGCGCGGCGGGCAGGGCCACCTGCCAGAAGGCGCGCGCAGGGCCGGCGCCAAGGCTGCGCGCGGCGCGCAGCTGGCTCAGGCTTTGCGCGGCAAAGGCAGTACGGGCGAGCAGATAGACGTAAGGATAGAGCACCAGCCCCAGCACCAGAGCGGCCCCTCCGAGCGAGCGCACCGGCGGGAAGGCATAATCCTGTGGCCCCCATCCGGTGAGATGGCGCAGCGCGCGCTGCACCGGCCCGGCATAGTCGAACAGGTCGGCATAGATATAGGCCGCGATATAGGCCGGCACGCTCAGCGGCAGCACCAGCGCCCAGCCAAGCACGCGGCGGCCGGGAAACGCGCTTGCCGCCACCAGCCAGGCGCAGCCCGTGCCGACCAGCGCGGCAAAGCTCCCCGCGAGCAGCATCAGCAATCCGGTGTTGGCGAGATATTCGCCCAGCACCGTGCGCGCGAGATGGGCGATCGCTTCGATCCCGCCCGCAGTCGCAGCGAACAGGATCGCGGCGATCGGCAGCCCTGCCAGCGCGGCGATGGCGAGCGCGGCGAGGCTCCATCTGTTCCCTGCGCGGGCGCTGCCCTGCGCGCGCGCGCTTGCCTGCGGGCCTGCAAATTGCCTAAGGCGGCTCACCGCACGTCCTCCGCTGTCATGGGCAGGATCATCATTTGAGCCTCGAATTCCGTCATATTGCCCATGCCTATGGCCCGGTGCAGGCGCTGGAGGATGTAAGCTTCAGCGCGCCGACCGGCGAAATCACCTGTCTGCTTGGCGCGTCGGGATGCGGCAAGTCAACTCTGCTCGCGCTCGCCGCCGGAATGCTGCGGTTGCAGCAGGGAAGCATCCTGCTCGAGGGTGCGGTGCTGGCCGATGCCAAGGCTTCGCCCCCGCCCGAAGCGCGCCCGGTGGGGCTGGTGTTCCAGGATGGCGCGCTGTTTCCGCACATGACCATCGCCGCCAACGTCGCCTTCGGCCTGCCCAAGGCGCGCCACGGCGAGGTTGAGGGCTGGCTGGCGCAGGTCGGACTGGCGGGGCTGGGCGCGCGCTATCCGCACGAATTGTCGGGCGGGCAGCAGCAGCGCGCCGCGCTGGCGCGGGCGATGGCACCAGGGCCGCAGGTGTTGCTGATGGATGAACCCTTCGCCAGCGTCGACATCGTGCTGCGCCGCCGCTTGCGCCGCGATTGCCGCATTCTCCTGCGCGAGCGCGGGGCGACCACGGTGCTGGTCACCCACGATCCCGCCGAAGCGCTCGACATTGCCGACCGGATCGCGGTGATGGAGGCGGGGCGGATCGTCCAGTTCGCCTCCCCCCAGGAATTGCACGATGCCCCTGCCAGCGCGGCAGTGGGCGCGATGTTCAGCGGGGCGCAGGTGGTGGCCGGCACACGGGCTGAGGGCGGCTTTGCCTCGGCTTTCGGGCTGTGGCCTGCCGAATGTGCGCGCGGGAGCGTGCCCGATGCGGCGGCGATTGATCTGCTGGTCCATGCCGACGCGCTCGATCTGGCCGAAGATGCCGCGGGCCTCAGGGTGCGCGATTGTCACGCGCAAGGCAAAGGCGTGCGGGTGGTGCTGGCGGCACCCGATGGCAGCGAGATCACGGTTGAAACCGCCGCGCCGGTCATTCCCGCCGCGCGCTACCGGGTGATGCCGCGCGCGGGTGCGCTGAGGGTGTTCGCACGCAATTAGCGCTTGCGCCGCGTCAGATAATATTGCAAGTCATTCGCAACTTGCAACCGGAAAGCTTCTTGTCATGAAGAAACTGCTGCTCGGCCTGATTGCCTGTGCCGGCCTTGCCCTGACTGCCGCCTGTTCGCAAGGCTCCGAGGAAGTGGGGGCTGCGGTGCCGATCACCGGCGAGATCAACATCTATTCCTCGCGCCACTACGACACCGATCTGGCGCTGTATGAGGATTTCACCAGGCAGACTGGCATCAAGGTCAACCGGATCGAGGCCGATGCCGACGCGCTGATCGAGCGGATCAAGTCCGAAGGCGAATTCAGCCCGGCGGACATCCTCATCACCGTTGATGCCGGACGGCTGTGGCGTGCCGAGCAAGCGGGGGTGCTGGCCGCGGTTGATTCGGCAATGCTCAAGCAGCGCATTCCCGCCCATCTGCGCCATCCGCAAGGGCTGTGGTTTGGCCTCTCCACCCGCGCGCGGATCATCATCTACAACAAGGCTGCCGGGGTGCCGCAGGGCCTCGCCAACTACGCCGATCTCGCCGACCCCAGGTGGCAGGGGCAGATCTGCATGCGTTCGTCCTCGAACATCTACAACATTTCGCTGCTGTCCAGCATCATTGCGCACACCGGCGCGGCCGCGGCGGAAAAGTGGGCCAGGGGCGTGGTTGCCAATTTCAGGCAGGCGCCGCAGGGCAATGACACCGCGATGATCGAGGCAGTGGCGGCGGGTGAATGCCGCATCTCGATCGTCAACACCTATTATCTGGCGCGCTATGCCGCAGGCGATGCGAAGGACAAGGCGATCTTTAAGGCCGTGGGCGTGATCTTCCCCGATCAGGCCGGGACTGGCACCCATGTCAACATTTCGGGCGCTGGCGTGGTCAAGACTGCGCCCAACCGCGAGAACGCGGTGAAGTTCCTCGAATATCTCACCTCGCAAAGCGCCCAGCGCTACTTTGCCGACGGCAACAACGAATATCCGGCGGCCGTCGGCCTCAAGGCCAATTCGGCGGTCGAACAGCTCGGCGCGTTCAAAGCGGACACGCTCAACGCCGCGGAAATCGGCAAGGGTCAGGCCGAGGCGGTGAAGATCTTCGACCGCGCCGGGTGGAATTGAGCGCCGGGTTGATCTGCCGCAATTCAAGGCGCGCTTTCAGCTCTTATCACTAATCTGTCTTGAAGGGCGCGCGCTTGTCGTCCATTTGCGCCCGCATTCCGGCCGCCCGTCATGGCGGCGCCGATCACACTTGCCGAGGCCCGTTTTGAACCAGCTCACCCTGACCCGCGACCAGTTCACCGAAAGCGCGGCGCTCTCTGTCGAGACCATCACCCACGTCCACCACTGGTGCGAAGGGCTGTTCAGCCTCAAGATGACGCGGCCTGCCGCTTTCCGCTTCCGTTCGGGCGAATTCGTGATGATCGGCCTGCCGGACGATAACGGCAAGCCGCTGCTGCGCGCCTATTCGGTGGCCTCGCCGTCCTATGCCGAGGAGTTGGAATTCCTCTCGATCAAGGTGCCCGACGGCCCGCTCACCTCGCGGCTGCAATATATCCAGCCGGGCGATCCGATCTATCTCGGCAAGAAGCCGACCGGCACGCTGGTGACGGACGCGCTGCTGCCGGGCAAGCGCCTGTTCATGCTTTCGACCGGCACGGGTCTTGCGCCCTTCATGAGCCTCGTGCGCGACCCCGAGGTTTACCAGATGTTCGAAGAAGTGATCGTCGTGCATTCGGTGCGCAACGTGGCCGAACTGGCCTATCGCGAGCTGCTGGAGAGCAAGCTCGAAGGCGATCCGCTGCTGGAAGACGAAGACCGCGCGCGGATGATCTACGTGCCGACCGTGACCCGCGAGCCGTTCCGCACGCAGGGCCGCATTCAGGCGCTGATCGACGATGGCCGGCTGTTCGAGCAGAGCAAGGGCCCGCAGCGCTTTGTGCCGGCATATGATCGGGTGATGCTGTGCGGCAGCATGGCGATGATCAAGGACCACGCCGCCGATCTGGAACGCCGCGGGTTCGAAGAGGGCGCGAACAATAAGCCGGGCCAGTTCGTGATCGAGCGAGCGTTTGTGGGTTAAATCCATGATCTGCTCCACCGGGCGAGCAGGCAGGGCAGGGGGCCTCAACCCCCACTTTCGCGCTTGACCCTCGCGGGCAGGCGGGCTTCTATCGTGGCAAATCAAAACCAATTTGCCGAAAGAGACTCGCATGCTCGCGACCACCCACCGCACCGCCTATAACGAAGACCACGAGGCCTTCCGCGATACTGTCCGCAAGGTCTTTGCCGAACACCTCGCCCCCCATCTCGACGAGCACGAGGCCAACGGCATCGTCCCGCGCTCCGTGTGGAAGGCGGTGGGCGAGGCGGGCCTCCTGTGCCCCACCGTCAAGCCGGAAAACGGCGGCCTCGGTCTCGATTTCGGGTTCAACTGCATCGTTGCCGAGGAACTCAGCTACCTCGGCTCGGCCGCGGGCTTCACGCTGCAATCGGACATCACGGCCAACTATTTCGAGCGTCTCGGCACTCCCGAACAGCGCGCCAAGTATCTTCCCGGCATGGTGACAGGCGATATCATCACCGCCATCGCCATGACCGAACCGGGCGCAGGCTCCGACCTTCAGGGCATCCGCACCACCGCCAGGAAGGATGGCAACCACCTCGTCATCAACGGCTCGAAAACCTACATCACCAATGGCCAGAACGCCGATGTGGTGATCGTGGTGGCCAAGACCGATCCGGACAAGGGGGCAAAGGGCATTTCACTGGTGCTGGTCGATGCCGACACCCCCGGCTTCGAGCGCGGGCGCAATCTCGACAAGATCGGGCAGCATTCCGCCGACACCTCGGAACTGTTCTTCAACGATTGCCGCGTGCCGATGACCAACATCCTGGGTGCAGAGGGCATGGGCTTTGTCCATCTCATGGAGGAGCTGCCGCAGGAGCGCCTCAGCATCGCGGTCGGCGCGCAGGCGGCAGCGCAGCGCGCCTTCGACGAGGCAGTGAAGTTCACCAAGGAGCGTGCCGCTTTCGGCAAGACCGTGTTCGAATTCCAGAACACCAAGTTCACCCTCGCCGATTTGAAGGCCAAGCTGCAAGTGGGTTGGGCGCATCTCGACTGGGCGATCAGGAAGCATCTGGCCGGCGAACTCACCACCGACGAAGCCAGCGCGGCCAAGCTGTGGCACACCGATCTGCAATGGGAATGCTGCGATGTCGCGCTGCAACTCCACGGCGGGGCGGGCTACATGAACGAATACGCGATTGCCCGCCTGTGGCGCGACGCACGCGTAACGCGGATCTTTGGCGGCACCAACGAGATCATGAAGGAAGTGATCAGCCGCTCGATCTGATTTGCCTTGGGAGGGGCCTGACATGAGCGAACCGCTCGACTTCACCGGCAAACGCGTGCTCGTTATCGGCGGGTCGAGCGGGATCGGCAACGGCATCGCCCACGGCTTCCGCCTCCGGGGAGCAGCGGTGACCGTGACCGGCACGCGGCCCGATTGCGGCGATTATCTGGAAGCGGAAGACGCCGACTTCACCGGCCTCGATTATCGCCAGCTCGACCTTACCGACCGCGAGGCAGCGGGGTTATTGGCTGAGGGCTTCGGCCTGGTCGATGTGCTGGTGCTGTGCCAGGGCACGGTGCGCTACGGCCGGCAGGAATTCACCCGCGCCGGCTGGGATCAGGTGATCGATATCAACTTGAATTCGGTGATGGACGCCGCGCGCGCTTTTCACCCCGCGCTTACGCAAACGAAGGGCACGATCATCATCGTCTCCAGCGTGGCGGCGTTCAAATCGACCATCGGCACCCCCGCCTATGCAGCATCGAAGGCAGGCGCGGCGAGCCTCACCAAAACGCTGGGCGAGGCCTGGGCAAGGGACGGCATCCGCGTCAACGGCATCGCCCCGGGGCTGGTGCCGACCAAGCTCACCAGCGTGACCACCGATCACCCCGAACGCCGCGAAGCGAGCCTCAGGAAAATCCCGCTGCGCCGCATGGGTAGCCCTGAGGACATGGCCGGCGCCGCGCTGTTCCTTGCCTCGCCGCTGTCGGCTTACATCATCGGGCAGACACTGGTGGTGGACGGTGGCCTGACCCTTTCGTGACCAATATCCGGGTTTGCGACACGGCGCTGTAATCACGTCACAATCGCGTCACAGAGCTCGGCCAAGTCTGCCGCGCAACCATGCGGGGCACACGTGGACGTCATCAATATCTTCCTCACCAGCGAGCTGGGCGAAAGCCTTGATGATTTCGTCCACGATCAGCGCCGCTTCACCTTTGACAAGCTGGGGGCGGAAGGCCCGCGCCGGCTGGTCGAGGGGCCGATGTGGGCCTTCATCGACTGGGTGATGGACGATCTGGCCGGGCTGGAAATGTGCCGCCGCCTGCGCGCCGATGCGCGCACGGCCGATGCCCATATCACCATGGTTCTCGAAAACGACGATGCC
Source organism: Erythrobacter sp. (assembly GCA_046296035.1). Lineage (GTDB taxonomy): Bacteria > Pseudomonadota > Alphaproteobacteria > Sphingomonadales > Sphingomonadaceae > Erythrobacter. Next base: position 200,321 of record JBKBLZ010000003.1, read on the forward strand.
GAGGATCGCCGCCGCGCGCTGCGCGCCGGGGCGGATGATTATGTGGTCGGCCCGCTCACCCGCACCGCGGTGCTCGACCGGGTGCTGGCGCTGCAGGCGCGCGGGGCCGAGCGTCACGCCACCCAGCGTTTCGAGGCGGGCGCGCTCAGCATCGATATGGCCGCGCTGCAGGCGCGCTGGAACGGTGAGCCGATCCCGCTGCGCCCCAATGAATTCCGGCTGCTGCGCTTCTTTGCCGAAAACCCCAACCGGGTGCTGACCCGCGAGGATCTGATCAGCGGTCTGGGCAAACGCGAGCCTCCGATCGACGAGCGCACCGTCGACGTGTGGATCGGCCGCCTGCGCCGCGCGATCAAGGCGGCCGGCGGGGGCAACCCCTTACGCACGGTGCGCTCGATGGGCTATGTCTTCGATCTGACCTGACCTGACGCCAGCTGGTCTGCGCGGGCGCTTACGCGCGGGCGCGCAGCAGCAGCGTGTCGAGCGCGAGCAGCCCCCCACCGCGACTGATCAGCACCAGCGCCATCGCTGCCCAAAGGCTGTGCGTCGGCCACCAGGCTTCGGGAAAGATCAGCAGCTGGATCACCAGCGTCATCCCCAGCAGCGCCAGCGCCGACAGCCGCGTAAATAGGCCTGCAAGCACCAGGATCGGCAGCAGGGACTCGGCATAGGTCGTCACCGGCACCGTGATTTCCGGCGGGAGCGGCAGGCCGAATTCCGCAAACAGGAAATATTGCCTATCCTCGATGGTCAACCAGCTGCCGTCAACCACCTTGGTTCTGCCTGAGCGCCAGAACACTCCGGCCAGCGCAAGGCGGGTGAGCAGCAGGGCGGCGCTTTCGAACCACCGGCCCGAAAGCAATCTAGCGGTCCGGTCGTATAGCGAAAGGAAGTGCTGCATGTCTGCTCACCTGCCCCGGTGGTTCAACGCTGGATCGGCTTGAGCGAGCCGTTGCCCTTGGGGGTCTTGATCTTCTCGCAGGTGCCTTTTTCCACCAGTTTCCAGGCATTGCCCTGATAGTCGCGGGTGGAGGTGCCCGAACAGCTGGTGCCCGGTCCGGCGGCGCAATCATTCTGGCCCGCCTTGGCGATGCCGTAGCACTTTTCCATGGCCGGCTTGCCCTGTGCCGAGGCAGGGGCGGCAGCCGCGAGGCCGGCGGTGATCCCGGCGGCGAGCGCGAGGCTGGCGGCGCGGGCGAGGGTGGCATTGTTCATGTCTGGCTCCGAAATGGATTGCACAAGAAACGGGCCCGGCGTTGCGGCAGGCCCGATGGACAGTTCGCCGCAACCACGCGGCACGTTACAGCCGACAAAAAGACCTTGCGCTTGTAACCGCTGATCCATCGGCGGCGAACCGGGTGATGCCGTTGAGGCACAAACCCTGTGAAAGCGAGAGCACGTCCATGACGATCAAGACCAAGACCACCTTCGCCGCCGCCGCCGCCATGCTGGCGCTTTCTTCCGCCGCTGCTGCCGCTGCCGATGCTCCCGCGGGAAGCCGTGGTGCTGCGATCGATGCCGATGATACCGTGCATTGCTACGGGGTTCACAGCTGCAAGGGCAATTCCGACTGTGCGACCACCGAGAACGCCTGCAAGGGCCAGAATGCCTGCAAGGGCCACGGCTTCAAGGCGATGAAGGCGGGCGAATGCCTGAGCAAGGGGGGCACGATCGGGGATCTTGGAGCCTGATCGCCACCCTGCGTGGGTCGGCGCGCCGTCTGTCTCCCCCTATCTCGACGGTTGCGCCGGCCTACGCCACCCCTGCCGAATGGGACAGGAATTCCATGCCCCTTGCCATCCCCTCGTTTTCCGGTTTCGGCCTTGGATTGCGACCTGAACACTATCGCGATTTTCTTGATGGCGATGTGGCGGTCGATTTTGTCGAGGTGATCTCCGAAAATTTCATGGTCGCCGGCGGACGTCCGCTGGCGACGCTCGAAAAGATCCGCGAAAGGCACCCGGTGATATTGCACGGGGTCTCGCTGTCGGCCGGTTCGGCGCACGGGCTTGATCGTGACTACCTTGCCAGATTGCGCGCTCTGGCCGAGCGGATCGATCCGCTGTGGCTCTCGGACCACGTGTGCTGGACCCGCACCAGCGCGCACAACAGCCACGATCTGCTGCCGCTGCCCCTCACGCAGGAGGCGCTCGGCGTTGTCTGCGACAACATCGATCAGGCGCAAGACGCGCTCGGGCGGGCGATGCTGTTCGAGAATCCGTCGAGCTATCTGACCTTCCCGGAAGACGCGATGAGCGAACCGGAATTCATCACCGCGATGGTGCGGCGCACGGGGTGCCTCGTGTTGCTCGACGTCAACAATGCCTATGTCAGCGCCCGCAATCACGGCTTCGACCCGCGCGGCTATATTGATGCGCTTCCGCTTGATCGGGTGCGCCAGATCCACCTCGCGGGGCACACGCCGGGCGAAATCACCATCGACACCCATGATCGCGCCGTCTGCGCTGCGGTGTGGGATCTTTATGCCTACGCCATGGCGCGGGTCGGGCCGGTGGCGACGATGATCGAGCGCGATGACCAGATCCCGCCGCTGGCGGAGCTGCTCGCTGAATTGCAGATTGCGCGGAAAATGGCCGGGAATGGCCGCGCGCTGGCAGGTGGCGCGTGAGCCTTGCCGCCCGTCAGCAGGCCTTCATGGCCGCGATCCTTGATGATCAGGCAGAATTGCCTGCCGGCTGGGGCGCGCGGCAGGCGGCGGGGCTTGAAATCTATCGCAACAATTACCGCGCGTCCGTGGTGGCAGCGCTCGCGGCAACCTTCGAGCGCACGCAGCGCTGGGTGGGGCAGGAGAGTTTCCGGCGGGCCGCGGCGCATCACGTGATCCTGCATCCGCCCTTCAGCTGGACAATCGACGCGGTCGGCCACGGTTTCGATGCGACACTTGCCGGCCTTTTCGCCAATGACCCCGAAGTGGCCGAACTGGCCGCGCTCGAATGGGCCATGCATCAGGCTTTTGTGGCCGGGGATGCCGCCAGCCTCACCATGGCGGATTTTGCCAGGCAAACCGCGCACTTCAGCGACGAGGATTGGGGCAGGCTCGGCTTTGTCTTTGTGCCCGCTACGGCCTTGCTGAGCGTGGTGCATGATGTGGGCGCATTATGGCACGCGCTGGCCGGTGAAGATTTTACGGCGCCTGAGATCGGTCTTGACGCACCCCAAGCCATGCTGGTCTGGCGCGAGGGGCTGCGCCCGGTCTTCCGGCTGATGGAAGAGGCGGATGGCGCGGCCGTAGCCATCGCCACCGGTGGCGGAACCTTTGGCGAGATTTGTGCAGCGCTGGTCGCGCGGCTTGGCCCTGACGAGGGCACCGCCCGGGCGGGGCGGCTGCTCGGCCAATGGCTTCAGGAGGGGCTGCTCGCCCGTCTCAAACCCTGACCAGCGACCGGCCGTCGCTGGCGCAATCTTCGCCAATGCAAAAGGCCGCCCCGATGAGGGAGCGGCCTTTGCGTTGTCCGGCAGGACAGGATCAGAAGCTCGCCTTCACCCCCAGCGCGAAGGTGGTGCCGACCTGGAAGGTGTTGAGCTCGGCGCGGTTGCCGTTCACTTCCTGATATTCGAAGTTGTCACGCCCCAGGATATTGCGCGCCTCGAAGCTGAGTTCGAGCGGAACACCGCCGAGATTGAGTTCGGAACGGGCGACGATGTCGACCGTCAGGCCCGGATCCTCGACCACGTCGGGCAGCGCTCCGCCGCGCAGGGTAACCCGCTTGCTCGCGTAGTTGAGCAGCACGGTGAACTGCTGGACTTTCTCGGTATCCTCGATCCCCAGCGAGAGGTTGGCGACATGGTCCGATTGGCCCACCAGCGGCGCGCCGTCATCGAACAGCTGGCTCGCGGGCTGCTGTGTCGAACCCGGGATCGGCGCGAGATCAGCCGCACCCACCGTAATCTCGGATTGCGTATAGGTGTAATTGGCAAGGATCAGGAACTGCTTGGTTTCGAAGAACCCACCCCAGTCGGCCAGGTCGATACCATAGGCGATATCGAGCTCGGCACCGTAGAGCTGGGCCGCCGGCGCGTTGGCGTAGCTGGTTTCGATAATGCCGGGCGCGGTGATCAGGAAGTTCTCGATCGGATTGTCGATATCCTTGTAGAAGCCCGCGAGGCTGACCTTGTTCGGCCCGCCGAGGTAGTATTCGATCCGCGCTTCGGCGTTGATCAGCTCGCTGTCCTGCAGGAACGGGTTCCCGCGGAAGCGGCGGTTGGATTCGGGATCGAAATAGGTCTGCTCCACCAGTTCGCGGAACTGCGGGCGGGCAATGGTCTGCGAGGCCGAGAGGCGCAATTGCAGGCTGTCCATCACCTCCCACGTCACTGTCGCTGAGGGCAGGAAGTAGTCGTTGGCGATGCGGGTCGGGTTGGCCGCATTGCCGCCGCCGAACATGGGATCGGGCGCGGCCACCTGCAAGCCGTCCTCGTAGCGCAGGCCGGCCTCGATGCTGAGCGTGTCGGTCGGCCGGTAGCGCAGCAGGCCATAGCCGGCATGGATCGTCAGCGCCGCGTTAAACACGGGGAAGGGGGTGGGATCGGAAACCGTGACGTTGAACAGGCCGACACCATTGGCATCGGTCGCCAGCACCGCACCATTGATGATCTCGCCCGGTTGCCTGAGGCCCAGCGCGCGCAGCGCCGTGGTCAACTCGATGGCCGAACTGATCAGCGGCCGGATGATGAACGAAGTCGAAAGCCGGTCGGTGTCCGAATAGCTGTAGCCCGCGGTCACGCTGAAATTGTCGGTCAGCTCGTAGGACACGTCCGCCCCGCCGAACCACAGCTTTTCGGTGAGATCTTCAAAGCCGACCTGGATGCGCTCGGTGCCGCCGATCAGTGCACCGACATCCACCACGAACTTGTCGCCGAAGGGATCGCTATCGACCGGGAAGTTGGTACGGAAATAGGGAACGATGGCGTTATAGGGGGCTTCGCGGTCGGTCTGGGCATAGCCGCCGCGCAGATCGACCTGGAGCTTGTCGAATTTCAGTTCGGCAACCAGCTGCGAATCGATCAGCTGGCGTTCAAACCAGCCGGTTTGCTGGGTCTGGAAGTCATACCCGGTGACACGATCGGTGAAAAAGTCGGTCCCCTGCGCGAGACGTGCGGTCTTGAGCGTGTCGCGGATGTAGAGGTTGGTCCAGCGGATGGTGTGTTCGCCGATGTCGAGCCCGAGGCCGAGCAGCCCGTTCACCAGCACCTTGTTGTCGGTGATGAAGGTGTTCGAATCGAAGATGATGTCGCCGGCCTGCGCATCGCCGAACTGCTGGCTGATGACCGAGCGGTTGCGCCAGGAATTGCTGATCCCGGCGGCAGCGATCACACCGAGATAGTTGCCGTCGCCGACTTCAAGCGAGACACCGCCGGTGAGATTGGCGGAGAAGTTGGCGGGCAGCTTGTCGTTCTTCTGGAGCGTGACGAGATTGAGCGGCAGAATCTGCCCTGCCAGCTGGCGCTGGACGGCAGCCGGGGCATCATTGACGCGCGTGCCGGTGTCGATCAGCGTCTGCAGCGCGCTCGGGATGTCGCGGTTGCCGTTGTCGAAGCCGAAGGTGTCCCAGCGGCTGCCGAAATAGGTCAGTCCATTTTCGAACGTCGTTTCGGTATCGCCACTGGTGCCGAGGCTGATGTTGAAGAAGTCTTCGGTCGGGATGGCCTTGGTGGTGAGGTTGATCACCCCGCCGCCGAATTCCCCCGGAAAGTTGGCGGAATAGGTCTTCTGCACGAGGCTGGAGGCGATCACGCTGGTCGGGAAGATATCCAGCGGAACGACGCGGCTGAGCGGTTCGGGGCTGGGCAGTGGCAGGCCGTTGAGCAGCGCCAGCGAGTAGCGATCACCCAGCCCGCGCACGAACACCCGCCCGTTACCCACCAGCGACAGACCGCTGACGCGTCCGAGCGCGCCGGCAATGTCGCCTTCGCCGGTGCGGGCGATGTCGGCTTCCGACAAAACGCTCAGCACCTGGCCGGAGTTGCGCGCCGGGTCACGGTTGCGCCGGCCGGTGACGATGATGCCACCGCCGGGTACCGAGATATCCGACTGCCGGAGCTCCTCCTCGGGCGGATCCTCGCCCTCGACCGATTCGGCTTCGACCGCAGTCTTGTCCTGCGGCGCTTCCTGCGCATGGAGCACCGACGGCAAGGTCAGCGACGTGGTGAGAAGCAGCAGGCCTGCCAGGCGCTTGCCGGTCGACATAGGTGAGGACCCCTCGATGAATTGCTCAGTCTGGATGCGAAAAGGAGGGAGGCGCAGCGATCACGCGGCGCCTCCCCCTTGCGGTGGCATAAGCGCCGATCAGGCCGGATAGACGGGCAGGCCGGTGCAGTTGCCCGTCGCGCTGCCGAAGTTCTGAATCGACGAGTTGCAGGTCCAGTTGCCGAAGACGCTGGTGAGCGCCGCAGCGTTCTGGATCGCCCCGATGAAGGTACGGTTCGGGAAGTAGCTCGAACGTCCAGCCGCAGCAAACGGGGTGCGGGCGGTTTCGTTGGCACCGTTCACCACGCCATTGGTAAGGGTGATCGCGAAGGCGAAATTGTTGTTGGTGCCGCCATTGATCCTGGCTGCGACATCGGCATTGGTGTTGCCGGCACCGCCACGGATCGGATCGGTCGCCGGACAGTCACCCACCACCGAATCGACCCCGATGATCGCCGCCAGCGTGGTCGGCTCGTCGATCTGGAAACAGTGGTTGAGGCCGGCATTGATCACGCCGTTGGTGAGGCCGAGCGCGGCGCCGCCACGCGCCTGAACCACCTGCGGGGCACCGTCACGCATAACGAAGGTGAAGTTGTTCACCTGGAAGCGGGTCTGCGGGATCGCGTTCGAGGGAGTGCGGTCGGCCACGTTGGGAGAATCGAGTTCGATCCCGCGGTCACCCGTGGTCGAACGCTGCACCGCGATGATGGTGTCGAGGTTGACGAGCGCGCCGGTGTCGACGTCGAGCGAGTCGTCCGACGCGCCGATGATCGCGAAATTGCGGGCGTTGAACCCGCCGCCGAAGAATTCGACGCCGTCATCCGAGCTGTTGAACGAGAGCAGGTTCTCAATCACCGTGGCCGAACCCACGCCACCAGTGGTCAGCGACTGGAGTTCATTGTTCGGTGCCAGTTCGAAGCCCGAGAAGCGGATCTGGTTGAACCGGAACGAGCCCGAATTGTCAGCCGCGTTGGCACCGCCGAACGGGGTGGCCACGGCCGCACCTTCGAGGCGGCCTTCGCAAGTCGGGTTGTTGTTCGGCGCAGCGGTGGTGTTGAACACGCCGGTCGAGCAGTCGGACACCGGGGCGCGGCCGAGCAGCACGACGCCGCCCCACTGCTGCTGGCTGTTGTCGTTGGCAAGGCCGAGGATATTGTCGCGGCTGGTCCAGATGATCGGGCGCTCGGCGGTGCCGTTCGACTGGATCGCGTTGCCGCGGTTGACCACAAAGTAGGAGTCCTGCTGGCCGAACAGGATCACGCCCGGCTCGATCGTCACGGTCACCGTGGTGCCGGTGCTCGAGAAGCCACGATCGGTGCCGACATC
>JBKBLZ010000004.1:0-190763 GCA_046296035.1 Erythrobacter sp.
CGACGACGATGCGCCAGGTGCTGCCGAACACGCTTTCGTACGTCATCTGGCAGATTGCCCCGCCAGAGATCGCCGGATCGGTGCTCGAGGTCGGCGGGCGCTCGCCGCCAAAGCCGCTCGCCGCGCATTCCCACCCCTCGAACGCTGGCAGCGAGGTGACGACATAGGACATGAAGGCGAGGAAGATCATCGCCGCGGTGCCGACCCAGATTACGCGCCGCGCCTTGGCAAAGCCGTAGATCTCGGTCAGCACATCGCCGATGACATAGCCCAGCGGGAAGAACAGGATGCCTGCGCCGTAGATGAAGGTGCCGTCAGGTGCCGGCCACCAGCCCTCGGGCCAGAACGGCACATCGACAAAGGTGAGCTTGGCCGCACCGATGATGTTCGACAGCAGCAGGATTGTGACGAAGGCCGCCATCACCAGATCGTAGTAACGGAACGTGACCGGCGGGCGCGAGGTCGCGACAATCCCGTCGGTCGGGTCGCGATCAAACGCGGCGGCGGGATCGAAGGCGGGATCGGCAGACGAGGTGTTTTCCATCACCGAGACGGTTAGCGAGATTTGCCTGTCCCGCAAAGCGCGCTATTGGCGATACCAGCGTGCGCCCGTAGCTCATCTGGATAGAGCGCGAGACTTCTAATCTTGAGGCAGCAGGTTCGAGTCCTGCCGGGCGCGCCATTTCGATTTTTGTGTCTCAGGCATCGGCTCCGATCACCGCCAGCGCCTCGGCCTCGCTGATGACCTCGGCATACTTGGCCTGAAGGTCGAACAGGTTGGCCTCGTGCGGGCCATCGTGGCGGTCGGCGCAGGCATCGCGCACCACCAGCGGCACGAAGCCGTATTGCATCGCGTCGAGCGCGCTCGCCCTCACGCAGCCCGAGGTCGAGTAGCCGGTGATCAGCAGCGTATCGATGCCCCCGGCGTGCAGCACTTCGGCAAGGCCGGTGCCGAAGAAGGCGCTGGGGTATTGCTTGGTGAACACCTTGTCGCCCGCTTGCGGGGTCAGTTCGGGCGGGAAAGCCCCGAGCGGCGAGCCGTGGACGAAGGCTTTGAGCACCGGGGCCTTGCGGTAGAACACCCCGCCGTCAGAACCATCGGGCTTGTAGCTGACATTGGTGAACACCACCGGCACGCCTGCGGCCCGTGCGGCCTTGGCGAGGCGGCGGTTGCTGTCGCGCGCCGCAGCGGCGGTTTGCATGAACAGCGGCGAGCCTTCGGTGAGATAGGCCGCCACCACATCAACGATCAGCAGCGCCGGACGGGTGCCCGGTTGCAGCCGCCCCTCGAACACGCCCGCGTAATTGTCGGCTGCCGAGGGGCCGGTCATCAGATGATTCCCGCCGCCGTCAACCGCGCAAGCTCGGCGGCATCCAGCCCGAGCCTTGTCCCATAGACCTCCGCATTGTCCTGCCCGGGTGTGGCCGGGGCAGGGCGGCGGATGCTCGAAGGGGTCTTCGACAGCCTGGGGAAGGCGTTCTGCATCTTGATCTTGCCCCGGTTCTGGGTCTCGATCTCGATGATCGCCTGCCGCGCCTGAAAATGCGGATCGGCCAGCATGTCGGGCGCGCGGTAGACCCGGCCTGCCGGGATCGAATAGGCGATCATCAGTGCATCGACCTCGTCCACGCTAAGCGTGCCGGTCCATTCGTTGATCAGCGCATCGAGTTCGTCCTGATGGATGCCGCGGGCGATGTGGGTGGCGTAGCGTTCATCGCTCGACAGTTCGGGGCGGCCCATCGCCTGACACAGGCGCGCGAAGATTGCATCGCCGTTGGCGCCGATCATGTAGCTGCCGTCCTTGCAGGTATAGACGTTGGACGGCGCGATGCCCTTGAGCACCGAGCCTGACCGCTCGCGGATCACGCCGTTGCGGTCATATTCGGGGATCAACCCCTCCATCACCTGCAAGACCGCCTCGTAGAGCGCCGAGTCCACGACCTGACCCTCGCCGGTCTTGTCGCGGTGGTGGAGCGCGGCGAGCACACCCAATGCCCCATAGGTGGCGCACAGGGTATCGCCGATCGAGATGCCCATGCGGGAGGGCGGACGGTCAGGCTCGCCGACGATATAGCGCCAGCCACCCATCGCCTCGCCGATCCCGCCGAAGCCGGCGCGGTCGGAGTAAGGCCCGTCCTGCCCATAGCCCGACATGCGGGCGATGATGAGGCCGGGGTTGTTGGCGTGGAGCTGTGCAGGGGAAAGGCCCCAGCGCTCCAGCGTTCCGGGCTTGAAGTTCTCGATCAGAACATCCGCCCCGGCGATCAGCCGACGCGCGAGTTCCTGACCTTCGGGCACACGCAGATTGCAGGTGACCGAGCGCTTGTTGCGCGCGATCACCTCCCACTGCACCTTCTCCTCGCCCTGGCCCCAGTTGCGCATCGGATCGCCTCCGACACCATTGACCACCGGCGGTTCGATCTTGACCACATCCGCGCCCATGTCGCCGAGCAGCTGACCGCAGAACGGGCCGGCGAGGAGCTGGCCCATTTCCACGACCTTGATCCCGTCAAGCGCGCTCATTCGGCGGCCTCCCTGAGGTTCGTCCAGACCGGCTGGACGGGGGCGGGCAGGCCGGTTTCGGCGAGGCACTTGGCCCGCAGCGCGTCGATGCCCGGGCCGAAGTCGAACAGCGGAAGTTCGCCGCGGCTGGCCGCCATTTGGCTGCGCAGGGCTGCGGTTGCGGCCGCATCGATCACGCCTTCGCTATCCGCCACCACCCCATAGGCGCGCGCGCCATCAGGAGTGACGAGACCCTGGCGGATTTCGAGGCCCACCAGTTCGGGATCGCGTGCCAGCGGATCGCCCCAGCCGCCGCCGCCCCAGGTGATGAAGTGGAGGAGATCGCCCGCCTTGACGTGCACGCTTTCGACCTTGTTGCCGAGGATTTCGGTGGTGCCTTCGGCGCGTTCGAGCACTTTCTTCGCCCGCGCGCCGGGCAAGCCGCCGTTCACGCCCCAGGGCGGCACGAACCAGCGATCATCATGGATCGCGATCTCGCCATCGGCGAGGAAGCGGTAGGTCATGTGGATGCCGTTGCCGCCGCGATGCAGCCCCGCCCCGCCGCTGTCGGGCGCGGTCGAATAACGCTCGATCCTGAGCGGGAAATAGCGTTCGAGGAACTCGTTGGGGACATTGGTAAATCCCGGCCACAGCGAATGCCCGTCCGGCCCGTCGCCCAGCGGCCGCCCCGGAATCCCGCCAAAGCCGATCTGGAACAGCTGGAACCAGTCGCGCGTCCCATCCTCGCGCGCGTCCCAGCCCGAATAGAACAGGTGGGGGCTGGAGGAAAACCCGGCGGCGTTGAGAAACTCCGGCGTCTTCTGCCCCAGCAGCCCGCCGAGAATATCGAAGATCCGCCCCAGCGCATGGGTGCGCCCCGACAGTGCGGCGGGAAAGCGCGGCTTGAGCAGCGAGCCTTCCGGGATGCGCACCTCGATCAGATCGTAGAACCCGTCATTGAACAGGATCTGCGGATCGAACACCATGATCATGTAGATGCCGAAGAACATCTTGAACATGTTTTCATTGAGGAAAAAGTTGATCGAGGCGGCCGATTGCGGATCGGTGCCGGCGAAATCGAGGATCACCTTGTCGCCCTCGCGCCACATGGTGCAGCGGATCTTGTAGGGGCCATAGCCCTTGCCGTCGTCGCAGATGTAGTCCTCGAAGCTCACCGGCTCCTCGGCCACGGCCATCGCCAAGAGCGCCTTCATCGCGCGGTGGTTGCGCGCCAGCAGTTCCTGTGTGGCCGAGACATAGACATCATCGCCGAAGCGATCGGCCATTTCGACCACGCGGCGCGCGGCGACCCGGCACGAGGCGATCAGCGCGTTGAGGTCGGCCTGGCACCAGTCGGGCTTGCGCGTCTGGTGCATCACCAGCTTCATCAGGTCTTCGTTGTATTCGCCCTTCTTCCAGATTTTCACCGGCGGGATGCGCACGCCTTCCTCGAAGATCGAGGAGGCGCCGATCGGCATCGAGCCGGGGACAGAACCGCCGATGTCGCTCTGGTGGCCGAACATCGCGGTATAGGCGATCAGCCGCCCGTCCTTGAACACCGGGAGCAGCACCAGCCAGTCGTTCGCGTGGCTGATCGCCCCGGCGCAGGAATAGGGATCGGACAGGAAGATCATGTCCCCGTCCTCGATCGTGCCGTCGAAGCTTTGCAGGAAGCCGTCGATGAAGCTGCCGAACTGGCCGACGATCATCTTGCCCGCCGGATCGGCAATCAGCGGGAAGGCATCGCCCTGTTCGCGGATGCCGGGGCTCATGGCGGTGCGCACGAGGGTCGCGTCCATCTCGACGCGGGCATTGCGAAGCGCGTTCTCGATGATGTCGAGCGTGACCGGGTCGATGGCGACCGTGGCAAACGGGACGGGGTTGGGTTCAATAATGCGAGCCGGCATGGTCTTAACCCTTCGCCTTCAGAGTGATGAGGATGTTGCCGACCGCGTCGACAGCCGCGCGGCAATCGTGTTCGACCAGCGTGGTCGAATCCATCTCGGTGATGATCGCCGGGCCTTCGATGATGTCGCCCTGCCTGAGCCTGGCACGGTCGTAGATCACGGCCGGCCGCTCGCTGCCGCCGATCCACATCACGTGGTCGCGGATCTTGGCGGATTCAGGATTGCCGTCGCCCTTGGGCAGCCGGGCAGCGGGGAGGGCGGGGGCCTGCCCCTGTGCCACGGCGCGCAGGTTCACGATCTCGTGCGGGGTGTCCATGTTGAAGGTGAACAGCCGCAGGTGTTCTTCATCAAAGCGGGCGAGGATGCCTGCGATCCCATGCTTTTCGAGCATGTCCTGGGTGATCGTCAGCGGCACTTCGAAGGCCTGCCCGGCATAGCGGACGTCGATTTCGAACAGCGAGGTGATCTGATCTTCGGGAATGCCGTCGGCGATCAGCTCGCCGCGGGTCTGGGCGGCCATTTCGTCGAGCACACGGGAGAGATCGGCGATGGTGGTGTCGCGGGCAAGGCGCGAGAAGCTGCGCGCGGTCTCGGTGCGCATCCGCGTCGTCGCATCGCCGAGCGCGCACAGCACACCGGGGGAGACCGGCGCAATCGCGGGCCAGCTGCCCATCAGCCGGGCGACGGCGTTGACGTGGAGCGGGCCGGCCCCGCCAAAGCCCATCAGCGCAAATTCGCGCGGGTCGTAGCCCTGCTGCACGCTGATCATCCGCAGCGCGCCGAACATGTTCTCGTTGACGATGTCGATAATCCCGCGCGCTGCCTCCATCAGGCTGACGCCGAGCGCATCGGCAATGGTCTGCACCGCCGCCTTCGCCCCTTCACGGTCAAGCTTGAAACTTCCGCCGAGCAGGTCTTCGGGGAGGTAGCCGAGCACCACATTGGCGTCGGTCACGGTGGGAAGCGTGCCGCCCTTGGCGTAGGCCACCGGCCCCGGCACCGCGCCCGCGCTCTCCGGTCCGACACGCAGCGCGCCGGTCAGCTGGGGCACATGCGCGATCGAACCGCCGCCTGCACCCATGGTCTTCACATCAAGCGCCGAGGCGCGGACCGAGAGGTGCCCCACTTCAGTGGTGCGCTGACGGCGCGGTTCCAGCCCCTGGATCAGCGCCACGTCGGTCGAGGTGCCGCCAACATCGAGCGTCAGGATGTTGTGAAAGCCCGCATTCCTCGCCACCCACAATGCGCCGGTCACACCGCCAGCGGGGCCGGACATCAAGATGTTGACAGGGTGTTCCTCGGCCTTCTGGCTGCTCATCAGCCCGCCATCGGAACGCAGCAGCGAAAGACGGCCCTTGAACCCCTCGGCCTCCAGACGGTCACGCAGGTTCGAGACATATTTGCTCACCACCGGCCGCACCGCGGCGTTGGCCACGGTAGAAAGCGTGCGCTCGTATTCCTGCATTTCGGGCAGGACTTCGTGGGAGAGCGAAACGGGAATGCCTGGCAGTTCCTCCGCCGCGATGGCACCAATCCGGGCCTCATGCGCGCCATTGAGATAGGCGTTCATCAGGCTGACGGTGAGCGCCTCTATGCCTTCGCCCTTGAGCTTGCGCAGCGCGGCGCGCACCGCATCTTCGTCCAGCGGGGTGACCTCGCGCCCCTGTGCATCGATGCGCCCGGGCACCTCGACGGTGTGTTCGAGCCGGGCGAGCGGCTGCGGCTTGGGCCACACGATCCACGCGGCGAGACCGCCGGGGACATAGGAACGCGCGATCTGCATGATGTCGCGATAGCCCTGCGTGGTAACGAGGCCGACGCGCGCGCCCTTGCCTTCAAGCACCGCGTTGGTGGCGACGGTGGTGCCGTGGAGAAAATAGGTGATGTCGGCGGCAGTAATCCCGGCTTTTTCAGTGATCGCCTTCACGCCTGCCAGGATGCCCTCGGAGGAATCATGCGGGGTCGAGGGGGTCTTGTGCCGCCAGAAGGCACCGCTTGCCTCGTCGAACAGCAAGAGGTCGGTGAAAGTCCCGCCCACATCGACGCCCAACCTGTAAGTCATGCCGTGTCCTTCTTCTTATGCTGCGCGGGCGACCGCTGAGGGCAATTCGCGCCCCAGCACGCCCGCAAACCACTTGTTCGCAGCGATCGCCGCGCCCAGATCAATGCCTGTCTCCACCCCCGAACGCGCCATCATGTAAACCAGATCCTCGGTGGCGATATTGCCCGTTGCGCGCGGGGCGAAGGGGCAGCCGCCGAGGCCGCCGAGCGAGGCATCGAACACCCGCACCCCCGCCTTGTAGGCCTCCCATGCATTGGCGATGCCGGTTGCGCGGGTGTTATGGAAATGTGCGCGCATCGGGATTTTGCCGCGCAGAAGTTCGCTCAGCTTGCCGAACAATTCGCCCGCCTCGAACGGGGTGCCGACCCCGATGGTGTCCGCCAGCGCGATTTCTACCGGCGCTTCCGCGGCAAGCTCCCCGGCGATGGCGAGCACGGTGTCGTGACGGACCTCGCCCTCGAACGGGCAGCCGAAAGCGGCGCTGATGGTGACCTGCGCGGCGATGCCTTCGGCGCGGGCGAAGCGCAGCATGGCGCGGGTTTCGGCGATGCCCTGGGCAATGGTCTGGCCCTGGTTCTTTTGTCCGAAGGTGTCGCTGGCAACCACCACGCAGCCGATCTGATCGACCCCGCGCGCACCATGATCGCGGGTGGCGAGGGCTCGCAGCACGCCGCGCTTGTTGAGCACGAGGCCGACATAGGTGCAGTCGGAGTCGGGCGGCAGAGCGGCGATCACGCCTTCCGCATCGGCCATCTGCGGCACGCGCGCCGGGTGAACGAAACTCGCCACTTCAAGCCGCCGTGCGCCATAGTCGATCATCCGCCTGATGAGCGCCAGCTTGGTTGGGGTGGAGATAATGTCCGGCTCGTTCTGGAGCCCGTCGCGCGGGCCGACTTCTACCAGTTCGATGTGAGCGGATGACATCCTGAATCGCCTGTGCTTGCGGATATTGGGAGAGCTTGGCGGAATTTGTATACAAATGCAATCATGACTGGCGCGATCAAGTGCGCCGGAACCGCGCGCGATCAAGCGCGTTGTTATGCGTTTTGTGCATCTCTTGCGGGGCCGACCGTGCGGGCGAAGGTGTGGAACGCGCGGCGCAGGTGGCTCCCCATCACTGCCCGGGCCCAGTCCGGATCGCGCGCGGCGAAGGCCGCGATCAGTTCGTCGTGATCGCGCGCTGACTGACGCAGGTCTTCGGCCGAGTAGGTGCGTGCCGTGCGCAGCACCACCGGTGCCTCTACCAGCCGCGCGAGCATCTGTCCGAGCCGCGGAGAAGCGGCAGCGGCAATGATCGCATCGTGGAAGGCGCGGTTGGCATCGAGAAAGCGCGCAACGTCGGGAGCGGACTGTTCGATCGCGGCCTTGAGCTCGCGATTGACCGCGTCAATCGCTGCCACCTCGCTTTGCGTCATCCGGCGGGCGGCGCGCTCGGCGGCGTGGCATTCGAGCATTTGCCGCAAAGTGAACATCTCTTCGATATCGTCGCGGCTCCAGTCGGCGACGAACAGCCGCTTGGTGTCGGAGCGCACCAGCAGCAGCTCGTTCTCCAGCCGTCGCACCGCCTCGCGCACCGGCGTGCGGCTGACCCCGGTAATCTGCGCCAGCTGATCCTCGGTCAACTGCTCGCCCGCGCTCACCGCGCCGCTCAGCAGGTGCGCGCGGATCGCTGCATAGGCGCGATCAGACGCGCGGCTCATCCTTGCGGGTTCCTGCTGGCCAGAATGCGGCGGGGCGCGATCATGGATGACCTTGTGCTTGCTTGGCTTGCCGACTGCAAGCGGTGTGAGGTGATAAAAACACACTTTGCGGCGGCTTCGCGCAACAATCGTGTTTAGTGCTTGACGGAGGCGTTTTGTATACAATAATCAGCAGAGCACAAGGCAACAGGGGAGTGCCGTGAACCGCATGAAGGCCATTGTGCCGAACGTCATGGATGAAGGCGGCATCGCCAACTGCGTGCGGCCGCTTGCGGGCAGCTTCGTGCGTGCGGGCCGTGCGCTTCGTTTCAGGGCGAGGCGCCGGCGTGCGGCTGAGGGGCGCATTACGGCTTGTTTGGCTGCCTGCCTGCATGAGCATGGCGGCGGTGTGACGCTGCCGGCAAACACGCGATTGCAGCGCCTACGCGTCGGCATCGGGTGTCAGGAAATTCCCCTGTGCACGCGCGGTGCCAGCCCGCCCGTGTGATCCCTTGCCGTTTGCTTCCTTGCAGGAGAGCCGTCCCATGAATATCCGTTTCGTTCTTGCCTGTGGCGCGGCTCTTGGCGCCGTTGCCCTGTCTGCGCCTGCGATCGCGCAGGATGCCCCGGCCGCCGATCCGGCCGCCGAAGAAGACAACGCCATCATCGTCACCGCGCGCCGCCAGTCGGAAAGCGTCGCCGAGGTGCCCGCCGCAATCACGGTGTTCGGGGCCGATGCCCTTGCCAAAACGGGGGTGCAGCGCGCTGACGACTTCATCCAGTTGACCCCTGGGGTGACGATCGTCACCGGCACTGCCGAAGCGGGCGACACCCAAATCAACATCCGCGGCATCAACGGTGCGCGCGATGCGGAAAGCTCGGTTGCGCTGGTGGTCGACGGCATTCTGAAAACCAACACCGCCCAGCTCAACCAGAACCAGGGCACGATGCGTCAGGTCGAAATCCTGAAAGGCCCGCAAGGCGCGCTCTATGGCCGCAACGCGGCCGCCGGGGCGATCGTTATCCAGACGGTCAAGCCGGGCGACAGGCTCGAAGGCGGGATGACGCTGCGCGCGGCCGAGGACAACACCTATCTTGCCACCGGCTATGTCGCAGTGCCGCTGGGCGAGGCGGCCGGCTTTGTGCTGTCGGGCAATTATTCGACCACTGACGGATTTTTCCGCAACCGCTTTCTCGGCAATTCCAAGACCATCGACGATCAGGAGATCTGGTCGGTCGACGGGCGCTTTGTCGCGGCGCTCGGCCCCGATACCGAACTCGATCTGAAGGCCCGCTATGCCGACCTCACCGGTGCCTCGATCAACTTCAACGCCAGCTTCCACCTGCCCAATTTCGCGGGGGTCGATCCGGCCTTCTTCGAGGATGTGAACCGGCATCCCTTCGGCTACTATTCGAATATCCGCCCGACCAACGACCAGACCACCTTCGAGGCCTCGGCCAAGATCGAACACCAATTCGACAGCATGACGCTGACGGCCTGGGCGCTTTACAGCGATGTCGACCAGTCGCTGACCGCCGATGGCACCTCGGCCGACTTTGCGCGCTTCACCTTTCCGGGCGCAACCCCGACTTCGGTTGCCGCGTCGAATGCCTGTTTCGCCAGCACCGCCGCGCTGACGGGCTATCCGCTCAACGCGCCGACCTTCATCGGCCAGGTCCCGGTGCCGTTCATCTTCGCACCCGCCAATGGTTCGACCTTCGGCGCCTACAGCCCGACCACCTGCGACGGCACCCAGTTCCAGGTCCGCGAGCAGAGCGATTTCAGCGCGGAAGTGCGCTTGGCATCGAACGGCGATGGGCCGGTGGGCTGGCAGATCGGTGCCTATTACCTGCACATTGACCGCGAGGTGGGTGTCAGCCTCGGTGCGGATCTCGGCCAGGGGGTGACCCGCCAGCTTTACAATGGGCCGGGCTCGTCCAACCCGACCACGCAGCTTTATAACGATGGCTTCAAGACCGATGTCTACGCCCTGTTCGCGGCAGCCGACATCGATGTCAGCGATCGCTTCAACATCTCCGTCGCGGGCCGCTACGATATCGAGGATCGCCGCGTCAGCAGCCTCGTGCCGACGGTGTTCGATCCCTTCACCGGCGGGCCGATCAATCCCGGCCAGCAGGTCGTGAACGGCGTGGTCCAGCCGATTGCCGACCAGTCGCAAACCTTCCGGCAGTTCCAGCCCAAGATCTCGCTGCGCTACGCGCTGGCCGACGATGCCAACCTCTATGCCAACTGGGGCATCGGGTTCAAATCGGGCGGGTTCAACAACCAGGGATCGGCTGCGATCGTCGATCAGGCGTTCAACCAGTTCATCGGCACCAACGTTCTCATCAACGACCAATACCGCAAGGAAGTGTCGAGCGCGTTCGAGGCCGGGATCAAGGGCAGCCTGCTGGATGGCCGCATCACCTATGATCTGGCCGGTTACTACACCACCATCGACGACATGCAGTTCTTTGAATTCTTCGTCGGCGGTTTCGGCCTGCTGCGCGTGGTCTCGAACATCGACGAGGTCGAGATCTACGGCGGCGAGCTCAACCTCACGGCCAGGATCATCGAGGGCTGGACAGTGTTCGGCTCGGCCAACGTGACGGAAAGCGAGATCAAGCAGAACGCCTCGCGTCCGGTGACGGTCGGCAACAAATCGCCCTACACCGCCGACTACACGCTCAACTTCGGCTCGCAGTTGGAAGTGCCGATGACAGACAGCATGGATTTCGTAGCCCGCGCCGATTACCGCGTCACCGGGCCGACGTGGTTCCACACGCTGCAGGACGATCCCAACCCGACGCTGTTCAGCGGCTTGCTGCCGATCTCGGCCTTGCAATTGCCGGCCTTTGTGGGCGATGCTGATTATTCGGTTTCGCGGCGCAAGGCCTTCGGCGTGGTCGATGCGCGCATCGGGGTGGAGACCGACCGGTGGTCGTTGTTCGCCTATGCCGAAAACCTGTTCAACAAGAAGTATCTGAACGAGGTGATCACCGCGGTCGAGTTTGGCGGTTCGTTCATCTCGCCCGGTGGCCGCCAGCGTCTCGGGGTGGAGTTCGGTTACAAGTTCTAGAGCGTTTTCGAGCCGGGCGGGATCGCCCGGCGGCTCGGAAAACGCGGTAAAACAATATTCTAGAGCGGCCGATCTGATGCAGTCGGATCGCAAACCACGTTAGTCTGCCCTCGGGTCAGCGCAACACGGCGGCGACGGGAACAACCCGCGCCGCCGTTTTTGTATCGGGGTCTATCCTCTAGCCCCGCGCCACGTTCTCCAGCAGCTCGGCCGTGACCGGATAGCCTGCATCGCCCAGAATCGTCAGCCAGGCCTTGCCGCCTTCCTCGACCACCTGCGGCATGATCGTGCGCACGGGAATCGCTTCAGCCTGGGCGCGGGCTTCCTCGTAGCTGGCAAACAGCGCGAGGCGTTCGAGATTGCGGCGGGTGGGGAAGATCAGCTTGATCTCGCCGCGTTCCGCCGCGTCGAGCGCGCCCTGTGCCGTGGTCCAGAACAGGTGGGTGTTTTCCGCATGGTCGATCGACACGTCGACCGCGCCGGTGCCGAGATTGGCGAGGTAGAAGCGCGTATCATAGACGCGCGCAATGCGTTCGTTCTTGGGGAACCAGCGGGCGAAGGGCGTGATCTGGGCGAGATCGAGCTGCCAGCCGAATGCCGCCAGCACCGGTGCCAGCGCCCCCGTCTCGGCCAGCATCGCCCGCGCCGCGGCGGCGCGCGCGGCGTCGATGGTGCCGGCAAGCCCCATGGCGAGGCCGGTTTCCTCCAAGGTTTCGCGCACCGCGGCGATCTGGTGCGCGGCCTCGTCGGGCGCGAGGCCACAGGCTGCGGCGATCTGCTCGCCCAGCGCGAAGTCTTCCGGGTCGACCCGTCCACCGGGGAACACCGCCATGCCGCCGGCAAAGCTCAAGCCGGTCGAACGCACGGTCATCAGCACTTCCGGCGGGCCGCCTTCAGCGGCGTTGCGGAAGATGATGATGGTCGCGGCAGGAATGCCCTGCGGAGAGGAATCATTGTTCATTGCGATACAGTGTGGCGCGGCGGCAAGCCCTTGCCAAGCGTCTTGGCAGCGTCCTGCCGCTTTGGAGAGGGGTGTCGGCAAGCTTTACACCCTGGCTCTTGGAGGCGGGATCCGGAACCGCAAAAATACCGGAATTGCGTGGTTTCCCTGATTTGGCACGCCCCATGCATAACGAGGTGTGGTCCCAAAGGTCTTCACAGCGAGGCGCGCTCTTCCTGGTTTCTCGGGCAGCGCCTCCCCAATACGGAAAAACGCCCCGCACTGGCCCTGCGGGGCGTTTTTTGTTTGCGCGTCGGGCGCCTGAGGCTCAGGCAAAAACGACGGTGGAAAATCAGACTTTCGCGACACCGCTTTCGTCGAGCAGCTGCTGCAATTCGCCGGCCTCGAACATTTCCATCATGATATCGCTGCCGCCCACAAATTCGCCCTTTACATAGAGCTGCGGGATGGTCGGCCAGTCGGAAAAGCTCTTGATGCCCTGACGGATTTCCATGTCCTGCAGCACGTCGACGCTTTCATAGGCGATCCCGCAATGCTCGAGTATCGCCACTGCGCGGCTGGAAAAGCCGCATTGCGGGAACAACGGGGTACCCTTCATGAACAACACCACATCATGGCTGGTGACGAGATCGGAAATGCGGGCGTTGATATCGGACATGGTGCGGTGCGGCCCCTGCTGGGTTGGACGAGTAACGCGCTTCAGGTGGGAACCCGGGTGGTGACTTGCAAGGCGTGGAGTTCGCCGCCCATGCGGCCGCCAAAGGCGGCATAAACCATCTTGTGCTGCGCCACCCGGCTCTTGCCGGCGAATTGCGGTGCGGTGACGGTGGCCGCCCAATGGTCATCGTCTCCGGCAAGGTCGGTCAGCTCGACGCTCGCGCCCGGCAGAGCGGCGAGGATCGCGGCCTCAATGGCAGCAGCGCTCATCGGCATGGGATTACACGCCGCCGAGCAGCTGGCGGCGCGCCTCGATCGCCAGTTCGTCGAGCTTGGCGCGGATGTCGGCCTCGGAAATTTCGGTTCCGGCAGCCGTGAGATCGCCCAGCAGCTTGCGGATCACGTCCTCGTCGCCGGCTTCCTCGAAATCGGCCTGCACCACCGCTTTCCGGTAGGCATCGGCCTCGGCGGCGGTGAGTTGCATCAGCCCTGCGGCCCATTCGCCCAGCAGCCGGTTGCGGCGTGCGGCGATACGGAAGGCGGTTTCTTCCTCGAGCGCGAAGTGGGCTTCTTCCGAGCGTTCGCGGTCCTTGAAATCGGTCATTTATGTGTGTTCCTTCGGATAGGATCCGCCAGCAGCGATAAAGCGGCCCGCCCGCGGCTTCAAGCGCGAAGCCGCGGGCGGAGCAGCATTATTCCATCGTCACCACGAGCTTGCCCACCGCCTCGCGGTTTTCGAGCCTGGCGATAGCCTCGCCGGCGCGTTCAAGCGGGAAGGTCTCGGACACCAGCGGATCGATTGTGCCGGCCTTCATCAGAGCGAACAGTTCCTCGACCTGCGCCCGGAATTTGGCTGGTTCGCGCGCGGTGAAGGCGCCCCAGAACACGCCGCAGATATCGCAGGATTTCAGCAGGGTGAGGTTGAGCGGCATTTTGGCGATCCCGGCGGGGAAGCCGACCACGAGGAAGCGGCCCTCCCACGCGATGGCGCGCAGCGCAGGCTCGGAATATTGCCCGCCGACAATGTCATAGACGATGTTCGCGCCGTTCGGCCCGCAGGCCTGCTTGAAGGCATCGGCAAGCGCCTTGGAGGCATCCTTGTCCATCGCTTCCCTGGGGTAGATCACCACGTCGTCGGCCCCGGCCTTGCGCGCCACTTCGCCCTTGGCCTCAGAGGAAACGGCGGCGACCACGCGCGCGCCGAAAGCCTTGGCCAGTTCCACCGCCGACAGCCCGACGCCGCCTGCTGCGCCCAGCACCAGCACGGTGTCGCCCGGCTTGATGTGCCCGCGATCCTTGAGACCGTGGATGGTGGTGCCATAGGTCATCAGCAGGCTTGCCGCCTTTTCGTATGGCACGCCGTCGGGCACCGGGAACATCCGGCCCGCCGGCACCACGACCTTCTCGGCAAGCCCGCCATTGCCGATCCCGGCCAAGACGGTGTCGCCCACCGTGTAACCTTCAACCCCTTCGCCCAACGCTTCGATCACGCCCGCGATCTCGCCGCCGGGGGAGAAGGGGCGCTGCGGCTTGAACTGATAGAGGTCGCGGATGATCAGCGTATCGGGATAGTTGATCGCGCAGGCCTTGACCGCGATCAGCACTTCGCCCTTGCCGGGGGTGGGGGTTTCAACCTCGTCCAGAGTCAGGGTTTCCGGCCCCCCGATGGTGTGGCTGCGAATGGCTTTCATGGCTCGTCCTCTCCCGTCAATCTGTGTGTCAGGCCGCGGTGCCGCGCATCAGCCATGGCTGGGCGGCGGTGCGGCTGGCTTCGAATGCGCCGATCGCCTCACTGCGCGCCATCGTCAGCCCGACTTCGTCGAGTCCGTTCAGCAGGCAATGCCGCCGGAACGGATCGATCGCGAAGGTGAAGCGGTCCTGATAGGGGGTGGTGACGGTCTGAGCTTCGAGATCGACAGTGATTTCGAGTCCCTCGCGCGCCACTGCGAGCAGTCGGTCGACAGCTTCCTGCGGCAGCACCACCGGCAGGATCCCGTTCTTGACCGCATTGCCCGAATGAATGTCGGAAAAGCTGGGTGCAATGACCACGCGGATACCAAGGTCGAGCATCGCCCAGGCCGCATGCTCGCGGCTTGATCCGCAGCCGTAATTGTCGCCCGCGATCAGTATCGGCGCGCCCTTGTAGGCGGGATCGTCGAAGACATTGCCCGGCTCGGCCCGCAGCGCCTCGAACGCGCCCGCACCAAGCCCTTCGCGGCTCACGGTCTTGAGCCATTTGGCCGGTATGATGATGTCGGTATCGACATTCTTGAGGCCAAGCGGAATGGCGCGGCCTTCGACGCGGGAGAGCGGTTGCATGGCGGTTCCTGTCAGTCGGTCTGGGGCGGTTCGCCCGAAGGAATGGCATCGGGCCTCGCCGGCTCGTCGGCCTTCTTCTTGCGCTTGCCCGCATAGAGCAGCGCGGCCGCGATGGCCGCCGATCCGATGGCACCTGCCGCAGCAAGCGCGGCGTTGCGGGCGGTATTGTTTCTGGGCTTGTCGGTCATGGTTGTTTCATGCGCCTCGCGCGCGGGGGTTTCAAGGGGCTGGCGTCACACCAAGCAAGCGCACATCGGCGAGCCGGCCGGTGACTGCGGCGGCGGCAGCCATCGCCGGGCTGACGAGGTGGGTGCGCGCGCCCGGCCCCTGGCGGCCGACGAAATTGCGGTTGCTGGTCGAGGCGCAGCGCTCGCCCGGCGGCACCTTGTCGGGGTTCATGCCCAGACACGCCGAACAGCCGGGCTCGCGCCATTCGAAGCCAGCCTCGATAAACACCCGGTCGAGCCCTTCTTCCTCGGCTTGCGCCTTCACCAGACCGGAGCCGGGGACGACAATCGCCCAGCGCACATTATCGGCCTTGCGGCGGCCCTTGAGGATCGCGGCAGCGGCGCGCAGGTCTTCGATGCGGCTGTTGGTGCACGATCCGATGAACACGTTCTCGATGGGCACCTCGGTCATCGGGGTGCCGGGGGCAAGGCCCATGTATTCGAGCGATTTCTGCGCGGCGACGCGCTTGCTCTCGTCGGCAAAGTCTTCAGGGAAGGGCACGCGCCCGCCGATCGGCACCACGTCTTCGGGCGAAGTGCCCCAGGTCACGCTCGGCTCGACCTCGGCGGCGTTGATGGTGACCGACTTGGCGAACACCGCGCCTTCGTCCGTGTGCAGCGTCCGCCAATAGGCCACCGCCGCATCCCATTGCGCGCCCTGCGGCGCCATCGGCCGGCCCTGCAAATAGGCGAAGGTGGTGTCATCGGGCGCGATCAGTCCGGCGCGCGCGCCCGCCTCGATGCTCATGTTGCAGACCGTGAGGCGCTCCTCGATGGTCATCCGCTCGAACACGCGCCCGCGATATTCGATCACGTAGCCCGAACCACCCGCCGCGCCGATCTTGCCGATGATATGCAGGATCAGATCCTTGGCTGAGACACCCGGGCCGAGATCGCCCTCCACCCGCACTTCCATCGGCTTTGACTGCTGGAGCAGCAGCGTCTGGGTCGCCAGCACGTGTTCGACCTCGCTCGTCCCGATCCCGAAGGCGAGCGCGCCCAGGCCACCGTGGCAGGCGGTGTGCGAATCGCCGCAGACAATGGTGGTGCCGGGCAGCGAGAAGCCCTGTTCGGGGCCAACCACATGGACAATCCCCTGTTCCCTGGCGGTTGCCGGGATGTAGTGGATGCCGAATGCCGGCGCGTTGACTTCAAGCGCGGCCAATTGCGCGGCGCTTTCCGGATCAGCGATCGGAACGGGCACGCCCTTCGCATCCAGCCGCGGCGTTGTGGGCAGGTTGTGATCGGGAACGGCGAGCGTCAGCTCGGGCCGGCGCACCGGACGCCCTGCGAGCTTGAGGGCCTCGAACGCCTGCGGGCTGGTGACTTCGTGCACCAGGTGGCGATCAATATAGACCAGCGCGGTTCCATCGTCGCGCGTCTCGACAACATGCGCGTCCCAGATCTTCTCGTAGAGTGTGCGCGGGCGGCTTGCCATCGGGTCTTGTTCCCTGTGTGCAAAAGGGGGTTGGGGAAGCGCGATTAGACATGGGCCGCCCCGTCGTGCAAGATCTGTGCGCGATGCACGTCAAAATCGTCATGGATTTGCAAGGTTCCTCGGGTATAACTGACAAATATGTCAGCGATCGAAACCTCCGCCGCGCCCTTTTGTCACCCGATCACGGTCCAGCCGGCCGATATCGACTTCATGGGCCACGTCAACAATGCGCGCTACCTCAACTGGGTGCAGGACGCGGTGCTGGCGCATTGGCGCGGGATCGCGCCAGCCGAGGATGTGGCGTCGAAGGCGTGGGTCGCGCTGAAGCATGAAATCACCTATCGCAAGCCCGCCTTTCTTAACGACGACGTGATCGCGCAAACCGTGCTCGAACGGTTCAACGGCGCGCGCGCCTTCTATTCCACGCTGATCAAGCGCGGCGAGGAGGTGCTGGCCGAGGTGCAGTCCTCGTGGTGCTGCATCGATGCCGAAACCCTGCGCCCGGCGCGCATCGGTGAGCACCTGCGCGCGTTCTTCTTCCCGCAAGGGGAATAGGCGCTTGGGGGCCATTGCCGGTGGGCTTTTCGTAAACGCAATTGCCGTTTCGCTCGCGCGCTTTATACGCAACCGCATGACCGCGCAGCGCGTATCTCCCGCATGAGCAATCCCCGCTTTGCTTTGCCTGCGCGCAGCGTCCAGCGCACGGTCGGCCTTGCGCTCGCTGTGGCGATCGCGGGCAGCTGGCTGGGCCTGCACGCCTACGGCATGTTCGTGTTCGAGCTGAGCTGGAACAACTGGCCCCTTGCGCTGGCAATGGCGGCGGTGCAGTGCTGGCTTTCGGTCGGCGTTTTCATCGTCTGCCATGATGCGATGCACGGCAGTCTGGTGCCGGGCCGGCCGAAGCTCAATTCGGCGATCGGTGCAACGCTGCTGGCGCTTTACGCGGGGTTTGCGTGGCAGCAGATGCGCGATGCCCACTTCGTCCATCACAAGCTGTCGGGCCAGGCGGGCGATCCCGATTTCGACGAGCACCATCCGGATTCCTTCTGGCGCTGGTATGGCACCTTCTTTCGCCGCTATTTCGGCTGGCGCTCGATCCTGTTCGTGAACACCGTGGTCGGCATCTACTGGCTGGTGCTGGATATTCCCATGATCCAGATCGTGCTGCTTTACGGACTGCCGGCGCTGGGTTCCTCGCTCCAGCTGTTCTACTTCGGCACCTTCCGCCCGCATTGTCACCGCGAGGGCCAGCCCTTCACCGACCGGCACAATGCCCGCAGCAATGATTTCGGCACGCTCGCCAGTCTCGCCACCTGCTTCCATTTCGGCTATCATCTCGAACATCACCACCGGCCCGAAGTGCCGTGGTGGAGCCTGCCGGCGGCGAAACAGGCCGGGGTGGGCGAGGTTGAATATGGTGCAAAGGCGCCCGCATGAGCTGGCTCGAAATTGTTCTCACCGTCATGTCCTCGCTGATCGGGATGGAACTGTTCGCGTGGGTTGCGCACAAGTACATCATGCATGGCTGGGGCTGGGGCTGGCACCGCGACCATCACGAGCCGCATGACAATACGCTGGAAAAGAACGATCTGTTTGCGGTGGTGTTCGGCACGATCAACGCTGCGATGTATATTTACGGCTCGCTCTACTGGGAGTGGCTGTGGTGGTTCGCGGTCGGCATCACGCTCTACGGGGTGATCTACACGCTGGTGCATGATGGCCTTGTCCACCAGCGCTACTGGCGCTGGGTGCCGCGCAAGGGCTACGCCAAGCGGCTGGTGCAGGCGCACAAGCTCCATCATGCGACCATCGGCAAGGAGGGCGGGGTGAGCTTCGGCTTCGTCTTCGCGCGCGATCCGGCCAAGCTCAAGGCCGAACTCAAAGCGCAGAAGGAGGCCGGCCTTGCCGTGGTGCGCGACAGCGCCGGCGCAGGCGATGATGCCTTTGAGGTGGTGGGTCGCAACCTTCAGGGCTGACCCACGGCGATTGTCGAGAAAGCGTTTATCGGGAAGGATCGCCCCCAAGGCGGGCTGCCCACCCACAGCGGCGCCGTCTTCAGGCCACGTGCGCGAGGAAATCGCCCGCCTGATGGCGTGCGGAAAATCACAAAGTCCACTGGTCGGGACGAGAGGATTCGAACCTCCGACCCCCACACCCCCAGTGTGATGCGCTACCAGGCTGCGCTACGTCCCGTTCCAGTGGAAGCGGGCCTATAGGGCGCGCGTTCAAGGCTGGCAAGCGGGTTTGGGCAGCAAGGGCGTGTTGCATGTGTGCACCGCCTTCAGCCCCACGATTGCCGCCCGCTTGCATTGCTGCTAGGCGCGCCCACTTAAACAGCAGGGGTCTTGTCCCTTGCATGGCAATCACGGGATCTGACGGGCTTTTCACGCATGACAATCGATCTTCTCGCCGCCGCAGCCGGTGCTGCCGAAGCGCCGCCGGCCTGGATCAGCTTCCTGCCGATCATCGGCATGATCGCGATCTTCTGGTTCCTGATTATCCGCCCGCAGATGAAGCGGCAGAAAGAGCACCAGCAGAAAGTCGCCGCGATGAAGAAGGGCGATACGGTTGTCACCGCCGGCGGGCTGGTGGGCAAGGTCATCAAGGTCGACGATACCTATGTCGAGCTGGAGCTGGGCACCAATGTCCGCGTAAAGGCGATCAAGGCCACCATTGGCGACATCATTCCCCCGGGCGGCACGCCCGCCAACGATTAATGGCCAACGACTGATCCGGCTGCGCCGCCGCCAGCCGCCGCAACCATTCTGCGCGAGACCTGAGACGCAATGCTCGAATTTCCCCTCTGGAAGAAGCTCTGGCTGTGGGGCCTTACGCTGGCCGCATCGGTGCTGGCGCTGCCTTCGCTGTTCAACGTGACGGGGCTGGACTGGCCGTCGCGCCTGCCTGATCCGCAGGTCAATCTCGGGCTTGATCTTGCCGGCGGCTCGCACCTGCTGCTTGAAGCCAAGGCCGAGGATATCCGCGCCCAGCGGCTCGAGAACATGGAAGAGACCGTCCGCCAGCTGATGCGCAACGCGCGCCCCCGCATCCGCATCGGCGACGTTTCGACCGGAGACGGGCGGATGAGCTTCATGCTCGACAGCCCCGGCGATATTGATCGCGCGCGCGGGCTGCTCGAACCGGTGATGCAGGGCGCCAATCTCACCCGCGAATGGGATCTGGCGGTGGTCGATGGCCAGCGCATTGTGCTCACGCCGACGGCTTCGGGGATCGAGGCCGCGCTTGACGACGCGATGGACAGCGCCACCGAAGTCGTGCGCCGCCGCATCGACGAGCTCGGCACGCGCGAGCCGACCATCATCCGCCAGGGCGATACCCGCATCGTCGTGCAGGTGCCGGGCCTCGAAGATCCCGAGGCGCTCAAGAACCTGCTCGGCCAGACCGCGCAGCTCGAATTCAAGCTGGTCGATCTCAATGCCCTGCCCGAAAACGTGCAGGCGGGGATCGCGCCTCCGGGCAGTCAGGTGTTTCCCTATGCTCCCGGCAGCCCGATGGCCGGGCGGTTCGAAGCGGTGCGCCGTCTGGGCGGGATTCGCGGCGACAACCTGACAGGTGCGCAGGCCGGGGTCGATCCCAACACCAACCAGAACGTCGTCAACATCACCTTCGACGCGCAGGGCGGGGCCAAGTTCGCCAAGCTGACCCGCGAAAACGTGGGCAAGCCGTTTGCGATCATCCTCGACGGGCAAATTCTCTCGGCGCCCAATATCAATGAGCCGATCCTTGGCGGCAGCGCGCAGATTTCGGGCAGCTTTACGCCCGAAAGCGCCAACAACCTTGCGATCTCGCTGCGTTCGGGGGCGCTGCCGGTGCCACTGCAAGTCATCGAGGAACGCACCGTCGGGCCGGACCTCGGCGCGGATTCGATCCGCAAGGGACTGCTGGCGATGGCGATCGGCAGCTTTGCGGTGATCGCGTTGATGATTGCGACCTATGGCCGCTTCGGGGTCTATGCGACCATCGCGCTGGTGTTCAACGTGGCCATGCTGCTGGGCCTGATGGCGCTCGGCAATTTCACGCTCACCCTGCCGGGGATCGCGGGCTTTGTTATCACCATCGGCGCAGCGGTCGATGCCAACGTGCTGATCAACGAGCGTATCCGCGAGGAACGCAAGCGCGGCCGCAAGGTCGTCGCCGCGGTCGAAACCGGCTACAAGGAAGCCGGCCGCGCGATCTACGATGCCAACTTCACCAACTTCATCGCCGGGGTGGCGCTGTTCGCCTTCGGTTCGGGGCCGGTCAAGGGCTTCGCGGTGGTGCTGGTGGTGGGCCTGTTCACCTCGGTATTCACCGGCGTCACGCTGACGCGCATGTTCGTCGCCGGATGGCTGCGCAAGGCGCGCCCCAGCGACATTACCATCTGACGGAGCGAGATCCATGAAACTCCTGAAGCTCGTCCCCGACGATACCAACATCAGGTTCCTGAAACTGCGCGTCCCGTTCTTCGTGCTCAGCCTTGTGCTGATTGTCGGCAGCTGGGCGGCGGTGCTGGTCAATGGCCTCAATTTCGGGGTCGATTTCGCCGGCGGACAGGAAGTGCGCATGACCTTCGAGCAGCGCGAGCAGGCACCCGTTGCCAGCCTGCGCGAGCTGGTTGGCGGCTTGGGCTATGGCGAACCGGTGGTGCAGGAGTTCGGCGGGCCGAAGTCGGTATCGATCCGCGTTCCCCTGCCCGATGGGGCCGAGGACACGCCCGGCGCGGCCACCGCGATCGGCGAAAAGGTGATCGCCGCGATCGCCAGGCAATATCCTGACGTGCGCACCGACGGGAACGATACCGTCTCGGGCAAGGTCGCGGGCGAGTTCCGCGATTCGGCAATCCTGGCGCTGCTGGCGGCGATGGCGGCGGTGTCGATCTATATCTGGGTGCGGTTCGAATGGCAGTTCGGCGTGGGCGCGATGTTCGCGCTGGTGCACGACGTGTCGGTGACGGTGGGTCTGTTTGCCCTCACGCAAATGGAGTTCAGCCTCCAGATCGTCGCCGCGATCCTCGCGATCATCGGCTATTCGCTCAACGATACCATCGTGGTTTACGACCGCATCCGCGAGAACCTCAAGAAGTTCCGCAAGATGCCGCTGGCCGAGCTGCTCGACCTGTCGGTCAACGAGACGCTGGCGCGCACGGTCATGACATCGCTGACGCTGTTCGTGGCGCTGATCCCGCTGTTGATCTTCGGCCCGCCAAGCCTGTTCGGCATGGTCGCGGCGATCACCGTGGGCCTGTTCATTGGCACCTATTCGTCGATCTACATGGCCGGCCCGCTGCTGATCTGGATGGGGGTGACCTCAAACAGCTTCGTGCCGACCGAAGGCGCGATCGAGCGTCAGGAAAAGCTCGCGCGCGGGGAAGTGCAAGGGGGCTGAGGCTCAGGCCCCGCCCGCGAGCGTTTCATAATAGGCTGCCAGCGCGGCGGCGTTGGCTTCCCAGCTGAACCCCTCTGTCAGCGCGGCCACCGCCTCGCGCGGGGGCGGGGCGTTGAGGATGGCGCTGACCGCCTGTGCCACCGCCTCAGGCGTGCGTTCGGCCAGCAGGCGGCCTGCGGTATCGCAGGTAATCAGTTCGCGCGCGCCGCCGACATCGGTCGTTACCACCGGCGTGCCGCAGGCGAGCGCTTCGACCCAGGCATTGGCCAACCCCTCGGCCACGGTCGGCAACACCATCACATCGGCGGCCGAGAGAATCAGCGGCATCATGTCGTGATCGCACGAGCCGGCGAAATGCACCCGATCGGCCACGCCCTCGCTCACCGCCAGCGCGCGCAGCCGCGGCTCGTCCTCGCCCTTTCCCACGAGCACCAGCCGCGCACCGGGAATGTCCTTCAGCGCCGCGATCGCGATGCCCTGGCCCTTGCGTTCGATCAGCGCCCCGACGCTGGCGAGCAGCGGGGCGTTGTCGGGCATGGCAAAGCCAAGCGCCTCGGACAGCTGGCGGCGCAACTGGGTGTGTTCGAGCGGGCGGAAGCGGTCGCGGTCGAGCCCGGTGTAATGCACTGTGATCTTCGCGCGATCCATGCCCATGGCCGCCATCTGCCCGGCAAGATCGTGGCTGACCGAGAGCAGCCCGGCAGCCGCGCGTGCGGCATCGAGCATCTGTGCGCGCGCAAAATCCTGCTCGCCCCAGAAGCTGATGTCGCTCCCGCGCGCCTTGATCGAGAGCGGCAAGCCGAGTTCGCGCGCGATGATGGCAGCGGCAGGGCCATCGGGGAAGAAGAACTGCGCGTCGATCAGATCGAATGGGGCCTCGGCATGGAGGCGCGTGGCCAGCGGCAGCACCGCGCGGGCGATGGCGACGGGGTTGCGGCGCGCGCCGATACGCGGGATCAGAGTGAAGCGCGGGCGGTGGACGGTGACGCCGCCTTCCTCGCTCACCGCAGGCAGATCGGCGAGCGGGCGGTAGCGCCCCAGCGCCAGCGGCGGCAGGCCGATCGGGTTGACCATCGTCACGCGCCAGTCCCCGCGCTTGGCCAGCGCCTCGATCGAGCGCGCCACGAAGGTGCCGAAGCGCGGCCCCGCAGCGTTGGGATAGAGCGTCGAGAGGACGAGGACGTGTTTCACGAAGCCTTTCCTGCGCGCATGGAGGTTAAAGCGGCCTGACCAGCATGAAGGCCTGCGCGATCCATGCCGGATTGTCGATCACCACCTGTTTCTGCCCGGCACCCGGCGGCAGCAGGCCGACCAGCGTGCCCTTGCGGTCGATCAGCCGCCCGAAGGCGAAGCGCCCGCCGGGGCGGGGGACAAGGCAATCGCGGTTGATCGCGCCGGCGACATCATCCGGATCCATCGGCCGCAGCCAGACGAGATCGCCAGGGCGATATTCGCCGACGCTTTCGCTTACTGTCAGCACCAGCGGGGCAGGGCCATCGGCCAGTTGGCTCGGCAGCAGCGCCTCGCGCGGGGCGGTGAGCGCCTGTGCCCCGCCGGCGACCAGCTCGGCGACAATCTGCGCGGTTTCTGCCTGTTCGGCGCGCATCAGACTGGCAGGCTCGACCCCGAGCGCGGCGGCGATGCGGTTCATCCACACCAGCGACAATTGCCGCGTGCCGGTCTCCAGCCGCCCGATGGTCTGCGCGGTGGTGGGCGGAGAGCAGGCGGCAGCGAGATCGGCCAGCGTCAGGCCCTTGGCCTTGCGGATATCGCGGATACGGTTGAGCATCAAAACCGACCTTAAGAAATAACCATAATGGTTTTTCTCTTTCCTACAGATGAGCCGCTTTGGCAAGTCGATTTCCGTCATCATCGAGGGGAAAATGCCATGAAGCGCGAACTGGTCGAATGCGAACTTACCGAAGAAGGCCCGCGTCGCGGGGCGGGGCAGGCCGGGCGGCGCGCGGCGCGAACGGTCAGCGTCAACCTTGCCGAAAGCCCGCTCGCCTGGCTGCACGCGCGCGGGCACCTGTCCGACCGGCTGCTTGACGCGGGCGAGGCGCTGCGGCGCGATTACGAACGCAGCGCGCTGGCACCAAGCGTTACCATGCGCTGGGATCCGGTGCGGGTGAAGAGCACCGGCGAGCGCGGGCTTTCGCCAACCGAACAGCAGATCGCGGCGCGCCAGCGGTTCGATGGTGCGATCAGCGCCGCGGGGCGTGGGCTGGAGGACATCCTGTGGCGCGTTGTGTGCGCCGGCGAGGCCCTGCCCGAGGCCGAGAAGACCCTCGGCTGGCCCGCCCGCAGCGGCAAGCTGGTGCTGCGCATTGCGCTCGAACGCGTGGCGGAATTCTACCGGATCACATGAGCGGAAGCGAGGGCCAGGTTTTTCGCTTCAGGACAGTGTCTCATGTGTCTCCAACAGGCCTGAAGATGAACGAAAGCAGCGCTAGCCCTCGACCATCTCGGCCAGCATCAGCCAGCGTTCCTCGGCCGCGTCCTTCTCGGCGCGGGCGGCCTCGATGCCCTTCGAGATTGCGGCAAAGCGCTGCGGGTCCTTGATGTAGAGTTCGGGATCGGCAAGGATCGCCTCGCCTTTGGCAATCGCGGCGTCCAATTCGGCGATCCGGGCAGGCAGGATCTCGTAATCGCGCTGGTCCTTGTAGGTCAGCCTGGGAGCCGCGCGCGCGGTCACCGGCGACGGGGTGGGCGTTGCAGCGGGCCTGGCTTGTCCGCCCTTGGCGGATAGCGCGGCTGGCTTACGGCGCCTGGCCTCCCAATCGGCATAGCCGCCCGCGACAATGTCGACCTTGCCTGATCCATCGAGGCCCAGCGTGATGGTGACGGTGCGGTCGAGGAAGTCGCGATCATGGCTGACGATCAGCACCGTGCCGTCGAAATCGGCGATGACTTCCTGCAACAGGTCGAGCGTTTCCAGATCAAGGTCATTGGTCGGCTCGTCGAGCACCAGCAGGTTCGCGGTGCGGGCAAACTCGCGCGCCAGCAGCAGCCGCGAGCGTTCGCCGCCCGATAGAATGCCGACCTTGGTATCGACCAGCCCGGGATCGAACAGGAAGTCCTTGAGATAGGCCATGACGTGCTTCCGCACCCCGCGCACGTCGATCCAGTCACCGCCCTCGGCCAGGATCTGGCGGACGGTGGCATCCGGTTCGAGCAGCTTCCTCTGCTGGTCGATCATCACCCCCGACAAGGTGCGGGCGTGGGTGACAGTGCCGGTATCGGATTCCAGCTCTTTGGTGAGCAGCTTCAGGAGCGTGGTCTTGCCCGCGCCGTTGGCGCCGACGATACCGATCCGGTCGCCGTTCTGGATGCGCAGGGTGAAAGGCTTGATGATCGCCCGCTCCCCATAGGTTTTGGAGATTCCTTCCGCGACGATCACCGATTTGGACTTGAAGTCGTCATCGCTGGCGAGCTTGAGCTTGGCTGCGCCTGCGTCCGAGATCATCGCCGCCCGGGCCGCGCGCATCTGATGCAGCTTCTCGAGCCGGCCCTGGTTGCGCTTGCGCCGCGCGGTCACCCCGCGTTCGAGCCAATGCGCCTCGATCTTCAGCTTGGCATCCATCCGTTCGGCCGCGCGGGCTTCCTCGGCATAGACCTGCTCCTCCCATGCCTCGTAGCCGCCGAAGCCCACCTCCTTGCGCCGCAGCGTGCCACGGTCGAGCCACAGCGTCGCGCGCGTCAGTCGGGTAAGAAAGGTGCGATCGTGGCTGATGGTGATGAAGGCCCCGCGATAGCGACTGAGCCAGTCCTCCAGCCATTCGATCGCACCCAGATCGAGATGGTTGGTCGGCTCGTCGAGCAGCAGCAGATCGGGTGCCGAGGCCAGCGCGCGGGCGATCGCGGCGCGGCGCTTCTCGCCGCCGCTGGCGGTGGCAGCGGGGCGGCTCATATCGATGCCGAGCTGACCAGCGATCGCCTCCACCTCATGCGCGGCGGGCGCATCCTCGCCGCCGATCGCGAAGTCCATCAGCGTGGCATGGGGCGCGAAATCCGGCTCCTGTTCGAGGAACACGATGCGCGTGCCCGGCTTCACCCGCCGTGCCCCGCGGTCGGCCTCGATCCGGCCGGTGATGAGCCGCAGCAGCGTCGTCTTGCCCGCCCCGTTGCGCCCGATCAGCGCCAGCCGGTCGGCAGGCAGCACATGCAGATCGATCGGCGCGGCGCTGCTGGCAGGGGTCGGGCCACCGAACAGCCAGCGCCCGCCCTGTTGCAGCGCAAGGCCTTCGAGCGAGAGGATTGGAGGTTGTGCCATGGCCCGGGCTCGTTAGGGATTTGTCGCGTGCCTGCCAAGGCGGTTCAGTCCCGCGAAAGCTGGACGCGTCCATTGGTGCAGACCAACTGGAGGAAAGCCAAGATGATCCGTCCCGCACTCGCCCTTGCCGCCGCCAGCGCACTGGCATTCCCTGCCGCCGGCCTTGCCGCCGCCGAGATCGCGCTCAAGACCGATGGCCCGGTGGTCGAGCTCAGCGTGTTCGAAAGCGTTTCGGTTGCGCCAGACATCGCCACCATCGGTGCAGGCGTGACCAGCGAAGCCGCGACCGCGACCGAGGCGCTGCGCCAGAACTCGGGCGAGATGGCCAAGGTGATCGCCCGGCTCAAGGCGCTGGGCATTGCCGACAAGGACATCCAGACCACCGGCATCAACCTCAACGCCCGTTATGACTATGATCAGGCGAGCCAGCGTACGGTGTTCCGCGGCTATCAGGCCGCAAACCGCATCAGCATAATCCTGCGCAAGATCGAGGACACCGGCAAGGTGCTCGACGCGCTGGTGGCGGCCGGGGCCAATGATCTCAACGGCCCCTCGTTCAGCATCGAGAATGACGAAGCCGCCAAGGATGCAGCGCGCAAGCGCGCGATCGAGCGGGCGCAGGCGCGGGTGAAGGCCTATGCGGAGATGTTCGGCTATGATGGCGCCAAGGTGCTGTGGATCAGCGAGAGCATCGAAGGTCGCGGTCCGATGCCGGAAATGGCGATGATGAAGGCCAACGATGGCATGGTCGCCGCCGCACCGCCGGTTCAGCCGGGCATGGTCTCGACCGGAATTGCGATGTCGTTCAAGTTCGAGCTGGTGAAGAACGCTGCGCAGTAAGGCAGCGCGGCCATTCACGCCTTGTTCAAGCCTTTGCAACTAGGCATGTTCGCATGACGAAGCCTCCATCTTTCCGTCTTGCTGCCGTGGTGGCCGCGCTCACCGTGGCGGGTGCGGCTGTGCCCGCGGCGGCTACGCAGGCGCAGTCGCTCAGCGATCAGGGCGAGGCGCGGCGCGAGGCGCAGGCCGGCACCCAGCTGTCGCTGCGCGAGATCGAACGGCGCATCCTGCCGCAGATGCGCGGCAGCGAGTATCTGGGGCCTGCCTACGATTCGACTGCGCGCGCCTATCGGCTCAAGTTCATCCGCGAAGGTCGTGTGACCTATGTCGATGTCGATGCCCGCACCGGGCGGGTGATCGCCCGCTCGCACTGAACGTGCGCCGCGTGCGGCATGATCGGGGGAAAGGCATGGCTTCCTTTCGTCCCCCTTGCTTGACGCTGCCGTGCCAAAAGCGCACCAACCCGGCCATGATGCAGCAGGAAAATGGTGGCATATGCGGATTCTGATCGTCGAGGATGAGCCCACGCTGGGCGCGCAGCTCAAGTCGACGCTGGAGCACAACGGCTATGCCGTCGACCTTTCGGCCGATGGCGAGGACGGGCACTTCATGGGTTCGACCGAGGATTACGACGCGGTGATCCTCGATCTCGGACTGCCCGAAATCGACGGGCTGACAGTGCTCGGCATGTGGCGGCGCGAGGGTCGCACCTTCCCGGTGCTGGTGCTGACCGCGCGTGACAGCTGGTCGGACAAGGTTGCAGGCCTCGATGCGGGTGCCGATGACTATCTTGCCAAGCCGTTCCAGACCGAAGAGCTGATTGCCCGCCTGCGCGCGCTAATCCGCCGCGCTTCGGGCAATACCTCCTCGGAACTGACGGCCGGCGATGTGCGGCTGGACACGCGCTCGGGCCGGGTGACGCTGGCGGGCGAGCCGGTCAAGCTGACTGCGCAGGAATACAAGCTGCTCAGTTACCTGATGCACCACAAGGGCAAGGTGGTAAGCCGCACCGAGCTGATCGAACATATCTATGATCAGGACTTCGACCGGGATTCGAACACCATCGAAGTGTTTGTCACCCGCATCCGCAAGAAACTCGGCGCAGACGTGATTACGACCATCCGTGGACTCGGTTACAGCCTCGACGACCCCGCCGAAGCCCCCCGCGCCTGAGGCGGCGGGAGAGGGCGGTGACGCGCTGACCGGCTTGCCCTCGGGCGAGGCGGCCTCGGCCGTCGAAGAAGCGCTCGCCGCGCCGCCCGCCCGCCCGGCACCGCGCGCCAGCCTTGCGCGGCGCATGGGGCTGATCGCCGCGGGGTGGATCTTCGTCCTGCTGCTGGGCGGCGGTATCGCGCTCGAACGCACGCTCACCGCGCAGGTCGAAAGCAATTTCGACGAACAGCTCGACTACATCCTCACCGCGATGATCTCCTCGGCGGAAATCGACGCCTTTGGCGAGGTCAATTTCTACCGCGCGCTCGGCGACCAGCGCTTTCTCGAACCGGGCAGCGGGCTGTACTGGCAGGTGAGTGGCGCAGGGCATGATCCCTGGCCCTCGCGCAGCCTGTGGGACCGCACCCTTAAGCTCCAGGGGGTGGAGGCCGAGGGTGCGCATTTCGACAGTAAGGTGCATTTCTACGATTCCGCCCAGTTCCCCGGCGAACCGCTGCGCATCGCCGAGCGCAGCGTGATCCTGCCCGGCAGCGAGACGCGCTGGACCTTCGCGGTTGCCAGTGCCACCGAGCAGATGGACACGCAGATCGGGCGGGTGCGGCTAATCCTGATCTGGAGCTTTGCGGTGCTCGGCCTCGGCCTTCTGGTGATGGCTCTTCTGCAAATCCGCTACGGCCTCTCGCCGCTCAGACGGGTGCGGGCGGCGATCCAGAACCTGCGCACGACCGGCGCGAACCGCATCACCGAGCCGCTGCCACTCGAAGTGCAGCCGCTGGTCGATGAAGTGAACGCGCTGCTCGAACATACCGAGCGGCAGGCGGAAGAAGCGCGGCGCCACGCCGGCAACCTTGCCCATGCCTTGAAGACTCCGCTCACCGTGCTCACCAACGCCGCCACTGCGCGCGCGCCCGATCTCGGGGCCACGGTGATGCGCGAGACCCGCACGATGCAGCGCCATGTCGATCACCACCTCGCCCGCGCCCGCGCTGTCGGCCGCCGCGCGATCGGCCATGCGCGCACCAATGTTTTCGCCAGCGCCGAGGCGGTGCGCCGCGCGGTCGAGCGGCTTTATCCCGAGGGCCGGCTCGACATCGCCGGGAGCCGCACCGCCGAAGTTGCGATCGAGCGGCAGGATCTTGACGAAATGCTCGGCAACCTGATCGAGAACGCCGCCAAGTATGGCGGGGGATCGGTGTTCGTCACCATCGATCCCGAGGATGAAAGTGCTGAGGGGCGGGCCGGCGAATGCCTGATCTGGGTCGAGGATGACGGAACCGGCATCCCCGAGGCCGAGCGCATCCGCATCTTCGATCGCGGCGTGCGGCTCGATACCGGCAAGCCCGGCACAGGCCTCGGCCTTGCGATCGTGCGCGATGTGGCAGAGATCTACGGCGGCTCGGTCACGCTCGGCACCAGCGAGGATCTGGGCGGGCTGCTGGTCGAATTGCGCCTGCCGCGCGCATGATGGAGCGGCTCGCGAAGGGTTCGGCGGCTTGCACCGTTAGCCTTGCAGCGTGCACCACCACACCACAAGCAAACAGGGCCATTTGCGCCGATACATGACAGCTGGCCGCGAGCCTTCGAGGGCGGCCCCGATGGCCGATGACGCAGCGCTGGCGGCGCGGCTGGCAGCGCGTGATGCTCAGGCGCTGCGCGAAGTGATCGCGCGGCACGCGGGCGCACTCAACCGCATCGCCTACCGCATGGTCGGCGATGCCCACGAGGCCGAGGATATTGTGCAGGAAGCGTGTTTGCGATTGTGGGATCATGCGCCGCGGCTGGCGCAGCGTCATCCGGCAGGCACGCCTGCAGGCGCGGCCTTGCGCCTGTCGGGCTGGCTCAAGCGGGTGGTGACCAATCTTGCGATCGATCGCCTGCGCGCCGGGCGCCGGATCGCGGGCGATGAGGTGCCCGAACGCGCCGACGAAGCGCCGCTGGCTGATGCCTGCATCGAGACCGAACAACGCGATGCCTCAACCCGCGCGCTGGTGCTGATGCTGCCCGAACGCCAGCGTGCCGCGATCGTGCTGACCTACTATGAAGAGCTGCCCAATGCCGCGGCGGCCGAAGCGATGGACATGAACATCAAGGCCTTCGAAAGCCTGCTGCACCGTGCCCGCGCGAGCCTGCGGCAGGCCTTCGCAGCGCAGGGAGAGGCCCAATGAGCCACGCCGAACATGACGAGGGCGCACCGATTGCGCCGGGCGGCCCGCTGGCGCGTGCGCTCGACGGTTTTGGCGTGCCCGATCTTCCCGCAGGCTTTGCCGACAAGGTGCTCGCCGCCACCGCCACCCGGCCCGCGCCTGTGCCCTACCTTCGCCGCACCGGCTCCACCGGCACCGTGCGCGGCTGGCGGCTGGGGCGACGAATCGCGATCGGCGTGGTGGGCATCAGCGCGCTGGCGAGCGCGGCGGCGGCCACTGGTCTGCTCGATCGGGTCGGCCTGCCTGTGCCCTCGGCGAGCAAGGTTTGGGCCAGCATCACCGGCCAGCCGTCCGCCCGCAAACCCGCCAAGCCCGCCATGCCGGTCGCGGCCGTGCCGCACGACCCTGCGCCGGTCGAAACCGCGCCGGTCCGCATCGAAGGCCCGATCGATACGCCCGAGGAGC
This sequence comes from Erythrobacter sp., assembly GCA_046296035.1. Lineage (GTDB taxonomy): Bacteria > Pseudomonadota > Alphaproteobacteria > Sphingomonadales > Sphingomonadaceae > Erythrobacter. The sequence continues at coordinate 31,114 of JBKBLZ010000004.1, forward strand.
TGAGCGAGACCTTCCGCCGGATCGACGAGGTGCGCACCCGCCGTTCGGAACTGCGCCGCCAGCAGCTCGACCAGCGCATCGCGCGCGAGAAGGAGCGCCGAGCTGCTGCCGGCCTGCCGCTCCCCACGCCGGAAGAAGAGGCGCGCATCCGTCAGCGGCTGGAAGAGGCACGCCTGCGCCGCGAAGCGGCACTGAACGAACGCATCGAGGCACGCCGCGCGCAACTGCGTGCGCGGGTCGAGAGCGGCGAGGCGCTCACCCGCGAGGATCTTGTGCGTCCCATCCGCGAAGAGCAGCGCAGCCTGCAACAGCGCCAGAAACTTGAACGGCTGCGGCGGATGAACCCCGAAGAGCGCCGCGAGGCGGTGCGCCAGCTGCCCCCCGAACAGCGCCGCGCGCTGCTGGAAGCCTGGCAGCAGCGCCGCGCCGAGCGGCTCGGCCAAGAGGCACCGGCTGGTGTGCCTCCGGTCGAAACCGCGCCCGCCGCTGCGCCCGAAGAGGCCGCCGTGCCCGATCCATCCCGCCTCGCTACAACGCCCGCCGAACCGCCACGCTGAGCGAAAAAAGTCGGGCCTTTGCGCGAAGGGCGTCCGTCGCCTCTCCCGTTTCCATGATGTCGCCCGCAGCATCACCCCGAAGCGGCGGGCAGACGTCAAAGCACGAGGAGTTTCGCCATGATCAAGACCACCCTGATGTTCGCCTCGCTTGGTGCGCTGACCTTCGCGCTTCCTGCCGCCGCGCAGGAGCGCACCACCACCCGCAGCGATGGTCAGGTGAGCCGCAGCGTCAGCCGCACCCGCGCTCCCGGCGTCACCCGTCCGCCGCGCGCCCGCCATCAGCGCGGCTGAAGAACATTGAAATTGCGCTGCTTTCGGCAGGGATCAGCGGCCCCGCCTGATCCTGCCACCCGATGGAGCGCGCAATGTGGCGGAGCGCTGGCCGGTCTGGTGGAACGGTGCGCGCTCCGACCGGGGGGGAGGCAGTTCCTGACCCGGCTGCGGGCCCCTTCCTTTGCCCGGTTTCCGCGCGTTCGCGCCGTCCGGTCAGCCGCTGCGGGCCTGTTCGTGGTGGCGGATCACCTCTTCGATGATGAAGCGCAGGAACTTCTCGGAAAATTCCGGATCGAGGTTGGCCTCCTCCGAAAGCTTGCGCAGGCGTGCGATCTGGCGCGCCTCGCGCTCGGGGTCGGCGGGGGGCAAGGCCGCCCGGGCCTTGTATTCCCCCACCGCCTGCGTGATCCGAAAGCGTTCGGCCAGAATGTGGATCAGCGCGGCATCGATGTTGTCGATGCTCTTGCGGAAGGACGCGAGCACCGGATCGGGTTGGCTTGTGGGGGCGGGCGAGGGTTGCGTATCCTGCGGCATGGCGCGCGAAACTAGCAGCAATTCTGCGCTTGCCAAGCACGCAGGGCCCGCCCTAGAGCCAAGGGCGCATGAGTGCCGACATCATTCCCTTGCCGCGCCAGGCACCAACGCTTGACCCAATGCTGTCGTTGACGGCTGCGGGGATGAATTGCGTCAACGCCGTGATCCTTGACCGGATGCAGAGCGAGATCCCGCTGATCCCGCGCCTTGCCGGGCACCTGATCAGCGGCGGGGGCAAGCGGCTGCGCCCGATGCTCACCCTAGCGGGGGCGGAACTGGTCGGCTACAAGGGCACGCGCCACCACAAGCTGGCAGCCGCGGTTGAATTCATCCACACCGCCACGCTGCTGCACGACGATGTCGTGGACGGCAGCGAGCTGCGGCGTGGCAAGGCGGCGGCCAATATTGTGTTTGGCAACCCGGCGACCGTGCTGGTTGGCGATTTCCTGTTCAGCCGCGCCTTTGAACTGATGACCGAGGACGGTTCGCTGCGGGTGCTCTCGATCCTGTCGCGCGCCAGTGCGGTGATTGCCGAAGGGGAGGTTTCGCAGCTCTCCGCCCAGCGCCAGATCAACACCAGCGAGGAACAATACCTCCACATCATCGGCGCCAAGACCGCCGCCCTGTTCGCCGCCGCCAGCCAGATCGCTGCCGTGGTGGGCGAATGTTCGGACGAGCAGGAGCACGCGCTGGAGGCCTATGGCCGCAACCTTGGTGTCGCCTTCCAGCTGGTCGACGATGCGATCGATTACGATTCCGATGCCGCGCAGATGGGAAAGGACCAGGGCGACGATTTCCGCGAAGGCAAGATGACCCTGCCGGTGATCCTCGCCTATGCCCGCGGAGACGAGGATGAGCGCAAGTTCTGGAAGGACGCGATTATCGGGCACCGGACGTCGGACGATGACCTCGCCCACGCGATCCATCTGATCGGCAAGCACAACGCGCTCGATGACACGCGCGAACGGGCGCGGCACTTCGCGGCCCGAGCGATCGACGCGATCTCGATCTTCCCTGATGGCAAGGCCCGCGCGGCAATGGCCGAAGCGGCGCAATTCGCGGTCGCGCGCGGGCATTGAGCAAGCTATCGGCCGGGGTCATGCTCCCCGACCTTCCCATCCACGCTGTCTTGCCGGAAATTCGTGCCGCGCTGGCGGAGCGGGGCGCGGGCGTGCTCATTGCGCCGCCGGGGGCGGGCAAGACCACTGCGGTCGCGCCCGATCTGCTCTTGCAGCCGTGGTGCACCGGACAAATCATCCTCACCTCGCCCCGCCGGGTTGCGGCCCGCGCTGCCGCCGAGCGGATGGCCGAGCTGCTGGGCGAGAAGCCGGGCGAGACCGTGGGCTATATCACCCGGCTCGACAGCAAGGTTTCGCCGCGCACCCGCATCCTCGTTGTCACCGAGGCGATTCTGGTCAACCGGCTGGTCGATAATCCCGAATTGCCGGGCGTTTCGGCCTTGCTGTTCGACGAGGCGCATGAACGTGCACTCGACAGCGATCTGGGCCTCGCGCTGGCGCTCGAAACCCGCGCCGTGCTGCGCGAGGACTTGCGCGTGTTGGTGATGTCGGCGACCATCGACGGCGCGCGCTATGCCCGGCTGCTGGGCGATGATGCGCCGATTATCGAGAGCGAGGGTCGCAGCTTTCCGCTCGCGATAAAGTGGCTTGGAGGTGATACCTTGCAAGCTGTCGAAGATCGCGTGGTCGCCGCCATCCTCACCGCATGGCGCGAGGAGGCGGGTGATATCCTCGCTTTCCTGCCGGGCGTGCGCGAGATCGAGCGGGTGCGCGAACGGCTGGAGGCGCGCCTCACCGGCACTCCGATCCATCCGCTCCACGGCCAGATCGAACCCGCCGCGCAAGCCGCTGCGATCCGCCGTGATCCGGAAGGTCGCCGGCGGATCGTGCTGGCCACCGCGATTGCGGAAACCTCGCTGACTTTGGACGGGGTGAGCGTGGTGGTCGATTCCGGCCTTGCGCGTCTTGCCGAATTCGACCGGGCGGCGGGCACAACGCATCTTGTCACCCGGCGGGCCAGCCAGGCTTCGGCCGCGCAGCGGGCTGGGCGCGCGGCGCGCCAAGGGCCGGGGGTTGCCTATCGCCTGTGGGAGGAAGCGGGTCACGCGGGGCGGCCGGAATTCACGCCCGCCGAAATCCTGGCTGCCGATCTCGCCCCACTGCTGCTGCGGCTGGCGAAATGGGGGACTGTCGATCCCGCCGGGTTGCCATGGCTCGATCCACCGCCGGCGCCGTCCGTGGCCGCCGCAAGGAGCGCGCTGGAGGCCTTGGGCGCGCTCGATGCGGGCGGGCGGATCACGCCGCTGGGGGAAGCGATCGCCAGTCTGCCGATGGCGCCCGACCAGGCGGCGACGGTGCTCCACGCGGCGCGCGGCGGCTGCGGCGAGGATGCGGCGCGGCTGGTGATGCTGTTGCAGGAGCGTGGCCTGGGGGGGCGGAGCGAAGATCTGCTGCAACGCCTTGCCCGCTGGCGTGGTGACCGCGCACCGCGCAGCCTGGCCGCGGCGCGGATCGCGCAGGGCTGGGCGGGGCAGGCGGGCAAGCTGGCGGGCGTGATTGGCGATAGTCCCGCCGCCAATGCCAGCGAGGCGCTGGCGCTTGCGCGGCCCGATTTTGTCGCGCGCCGCCGCGATGCGTCCGGCGAGCACTGGATCAGCGCGGGCGGGCGCGGCTACAGCCTTGATCCGGTCTCGCCGCTGGCGCGGGCGGAGTGGATGGTGATCGGCGATGCGCAGGGGCAGGCCAAGGGGGCGCGCATCACCGCAGGTTGCGAAATCGCGCCCGAACGGATCGCCGTGCTGTTTTCCGAAACGCTTGAGGAACGCATCACAACGCGCTGGAATAGCGACAAGGATCGAATCGAAGCCCGACGCGAGCGACGATTGGGTGCGATTGTGCTTTCCAGCGTGCCCGAGCCTTCGCCTGACCCCGCGCTCTATGCCGATGTGCTGCGTGAGCGGGCGCTTGAGCGGCTTGATGCGCTGTTGCCGCAAGGCTTTCTCGCTCGCGCGCGGTTCGCCGGGGTGGCGGCGCTCTCGCCTGAAGCTCTGCGCGAACAGGCAGGCGCGTGGCTTGCTCCGCTGCTGTCGGGTCGACGCGATCTCGATCTGCCCTCGCATCGCTTTGCCGATGCCGCGCTGGGCCTGCTCGACTGGAACCAGCGTCAGGCGCTCGACCGGTTCGCGCCCACGCACTTCACCTCGCCTGCCGACACCCGCCACCCCATCGACTATGCCGGCGATGATGCCCCCAGCGTCGAGGTGCGGGTGCAGGCGCTGTTCGGGCTCGACAGCCAACCGCTGATCGGCACCACCCCGCTGCTGCTCAAGCTTACCAGTCCCGCCGGTCGACCGATCCAATCGACCCGCGACCTGCCCGGCTTCTGGCGCGGCAGCTGGCGGGATGTGGTAAAGGACATGAAGGGCCGCTACCCCAAGCACCGCTGGCCCGATCAGCCGTGGCTCGAAAAGCCGAGCATGAAGACCAAAAATGCCTTCAACCGGGAATAGGATTCGGCTATCGGCCCAGCGGATTGCGGGGCGGATAAGCGGCCCGCAAGGGTGTCAGAGGTTTTTGGCGCCCGCCCGCAGCGACGCGGCCCTCGGGCCTCAGGTTGCGAAGCGGCAGGCCGATAAGAACGCCGCATCAGCGAGGATCGAAAACAAAGATGTCCGCACGTATCTATCAGAAGCCCAAGCACGCGATGCAATCCGGCAAGGCCCATACCGACGAGTGGGTGCTGGAGTTTGAACAATCGCAGGCGCGGTTCGCTGATCCGCTGATGGGCTGGACGGGGACGGGCGACACCCAGTCGCAGGTGCGTCTGACGTTCCCGAGCAAGGATGCCGCCCGCGCCTATGCCGGGAAATATGGTATCCCCGCGCGCGTCCATGCGACCCCGCCCAAGCGGCTCAGGCTGCAGGCCTACGCAGATAATTTCCGCTGATTTTTGGCGCAGCCCCATCCAGGGCTGCATCCGCGTCTGGCGCGTAGCAATGCTTGGCTCGCTTCGGGGTGCGGGTTTGCGCCTTGCGGCCCATCGGGCCGATATCATGCTGCAAAGGCGACTTGAAATCCCCCTCAAGCCCGGCCATATGCCCAGCCGGGAGTCGGGTGGACGTTTGCGTCCGCCCACCGTGTCAGGGCCGGAAGGCAGCAGCACAGGTGGATTGCGGCGGGTCGCCCGGCTCCTTTTTCACGACATTCGCGGCAAGGCGCAGCATGACAAACCGGGTCTGAACGCCTAGCTTTGTCGCATGAACGATTCAGACCCAGAACTGCCCGAGGATGAGAACGCGCCGACTGCTGCCGAGCTTGAGGCGGCGGGGCAGAATGCGCTGTTTGGCGATCCTGCGGCCGCGCCGGTGGCAACTCCATCGCCCGTTCCGGCAGCGCTTGCTCACGGTAGCCAGCCCTACCGCGTCCTCGCGCGCAAATACCGCCCGCAGACCTTCTCCGAGCTGATCGGGCAGGAGGCGATGGTGCGCACTCTCGCCAATGCCATCGCCCGCGACCGGCTGGCACACGCCTTCCTGATGACCGGGGTGCGCGGGGTCGGCAAGACTTCCACTGCGCGGCTGATCGCCAAGGCGCTGAATTGCGTCGGGCCGGACGGGCAGGGTGGGCCGACGATCGATCCTTGCGGGATATGCGAGCCGTGCGTTGCGATTGCCGAAGGCCGCCACATCGACGTGATCGAGATGGATGCCGCCTCGAACACCGGGGTCGAAAATGTGCGCGAGATCATCGAACAGGTTCGCTATGCCGCTGTCTCGGCGCGCTACAAGATCTACATCATCGACGAAGTCCACATGCTGTCGCGCAATGCATTCAACGCTTTGCTCAAGACACTTGAGGAACCACCGCCGCATGTGAAGTTCCTGTTTGCCACCACCGAGGTCGACAAGCTGCCGGTGACGGTGCTGAGCCGCACCCAGCGCTTTGATCTGCGCCGCATCCCCGCGGCATTGCTGGCCGAACATTTTGCCAAGGTGTGCCGCCTCGAAGGGGTTGAGGCCGAGGGTGAGGCGCTCAGCATCATCGCCAATGCTGCCGAAGGTTCGGTGCGCGATGGTCTCTCGATTCTCGATCAGGCGATCGCCCATGCCGATTTGGACGGGGAGGGCAAGGTTGCCGCTTCGCGCGTGCGTGACATGCTTGGCCTTGCCGACAAAAGCGCGCAACGCCGCCTGCTTGGCCACCTGCTTGAAGGCGATGCGCCTGCGCTGCTGGCAGCGGTGGACGAGCAATATGCGCTCGGGGTCGAGCCGCTGGCGCTGATGCGCGCGTTGATGGATCTCGTCCACCGCATCACGCTGGCGCAGATCTCCGGCACCGAGCCCGAGGCGCCGGCCGAGGAAGAACGCGCCGCGCTGGCCGATTTCGCCGCAAGGCTGGGAGCAGGGGAATTGCACCGCCTGTGGCAATTGCTGCTCAAAGGCCATGACGAGGTGCGCACCGGCCCCGATCCGCTGGTGTCGCTGCAAATGGCGCTGCTGCGCATTCTCCACGCCGCGCAAATGCCCGATCCGGGCAAGCTGGCGAAGCGGCTGGAGGCGATCGCGGCGGGCGGCTTTGCGGCGCCGGTCGCGGCACCAGCGGCCGAGGGCAGCGCTCGCGCGCCAGCCTCCGCTGCGCCTGCCTGCGCGCAGGACTGGGCCGCACTGGTCGATCAGGTTGATGCCGCGGGCCAGCTGCGCGTTGCCCAGATCATGCGTGACCGGGTGCGGGTGATCGAGCTCGGCGCGCAAAAGCTGGTCTACGAACAGGCCGACAGTTTCCCCGATGATCCCGCGCCCGATATTCGCGAGGCGCTGTTCAAGCTCACCGGCAAGCGCTGGCAGATCGAACGCGGCAGCGGCGCAGCGCAGCCCAGCTTGCGCGAAGCCGCCGCCGCCGCGGCTGCCGCCGAAGCGGCGCGCATCCGCTCCGATCCGCTGGTCGCGGCGGCCTTTGCGGCCTTCCCCGAGGCCGAACTGATCGGGACCGAGGGCAATGTCGCCCGCGCGTCCCGTCCCCCCTGGAATTGAGGAGTCCCCCGAAATGAAGTCGATGGAAGAAATGATGAAGGCGGCCCAGCAAGCTGCCGAGACGATCAGCAAGCAGATGAACGAGATGCAGGTGAAGCTCGATTCGATCGAGGTCGAGGGCCAGGCGGGCGGCGGCCTCGTCAAGGTCCGCGCCAGTGCCAAGGGTCGCATCCTCGGCGTGAGCATCGATGACAGCCTGATGAACCCCGACGACAAGGGCATCGTCGAGGATCTGGTCGCCGCCGCCTTCAACGATGCGCGCGACCGGGCCGACCGGGTCTCGAACGAGCAGATGAAGGAAATGCAGGGCGCGATGGGCCTGCCGCCGGGGTTCAACCTGCCCGGTCTGGGGTGAGGTGTGTTCCGGCGCGACTTCGCCCTGAAAATGGGTCTAGTGCATTGCGCGGGACTGCTTGGAGTGGCGATTGCCGGGACTGTCAAGAGTGAAGTCCCGGGGGGCGGCTGACCTTATCGGTGTATTCGTCCCTGGGCTGTTTATGTCGGCCCTCTTGTTCCTGCCGATCCTCGCCGTGACGCTGGTGTTCTTGCGCGATGTGCTGCGGCATCATCTTGCCTTTATCGTGCTTGGGCCGGTACCGGCGACTGCGCTGGCGCTCGCCATGTTCGGGGCCGGCGCCTGGAAGGTGATTGCGCCGCAAACTGCGCTGTCCTTGCTTGTCCTGTTCCTGCTTATCCGGGACGATGAAGTTCCGGATAGCCAGACCGCATGATCGCGAGCGCATCATTGCCGCAATAGCCAGCGTCCACAGCTTAGCCCAAGCCCACCATTGCGGCCCGCCCAAGGGCTACCCATATTCCGCTTGAAGGCGCGCCCGTTCAATGAAGGACTTTGGGCCGTCGCGGACACACGAATATGACCCAGACCTACCCCCTCCTCCCGCTGCGTGACATCGTCGTTTTCCCCGGCATGATTGTCCCCCTGTTCGTCGGGCGCGACAAGTCGGTTGCGGCGCTTGAAGCGGCTATGGAAGCCTCCAAGGACATCGTCCTGATCGCCCAGCTCGATCCGGGCTGCGACGATCCGGAGGGCGATGATATCTATGATGTCGGCGTGATCGCGCAGGTGCTCCAGCTGCTCAAGCTGCCCGACGGCACGGTGCGCGTGCTGGTCGAAGGCCAGACCCGCGCAGCGCTGATCGCGCTCGAGAATGCCGGTACGCACCTTGTGGCCGAGGTCGAACCGATGGTGCCCGAAACGGTCGCGGGGAGCGAAGTCATCGCGCTGATGCGGCAGGTGACCGAGCAGTTTGGTGAATATGTGAAGCTCAACAAGAAGATGGGCGAGGATGCCGGGGTTGATCTTTCCGAGGTCGACGACGCCGGGCAACTGGCCGACACCATCGCCGCCGCAATCAGCGCCAAGGTGTCGGACAAGCAAAGCCTGCTGACCGAGAGCAATCCCTTGAAGCGGCTCGAGCTCGTCATGGCCTTCATGGAAGGCGAGCTTTCGGTGCTTCAGGTCGAACGCCGCATCCGCGGGCGTGTGAAGCGCCAGATGGAAAAGACCCAGCGCGAATATTACCTCAACGAACAGCTCAAGGCGATCCAGTCGGAACTGGGCGGCGGCGAAGATGGCGAAGGCAACGAGATTGCCGAGCTTACCGAGAAAATCGAGAAGACCAGGCTTTCCAAGGAAGCCAGGGCCAAGGCGCAGGCCGAATTGAAGAAGCTCAAGTCGATGCAGCCGATGAGCGCCGAAGCGACGGTGATCCGCAACTATCTCGACGTGCTGCTTGGCCTGCCGTGGGGCAAAAAGTCGAAGCTCAAGCGCGATATTGCCGCCGCGCAGGCTGTGCTCGATGCCGATCACTACGCGTTGGAGAAGGTCAAGGATCGCATTATCGAATATCTCAGCGTTCAGGCGCGGACGAACAAGCTGAAGGGACCAATTCTGTGCCTCGTCGGTCCGCCGGGCGTGGGCAAGACTTCGCTGGGCAAGTCGATCGCCAAGGCCTGCGGGCGCGAATTCGTGCGTCAGTCCTTGGGGGGCGTGCGGGACGAGGCCGAGATCCGCGGGCACCGGCGCACCTATATCGGCTCGATGCCGGGCAAGATTGTCGCCAATCTCAAGAAGGCCGGGACCAGCAATCCGCTGTTCCTTTTGGACGAGATCGACAAGCTCGGACAGGATTTCCGCGGCGATCCGGCCTCGGCGCTGCTGGAGGTGCTCGATCCCGAACAGAACGCCAGGTTCCAGGACCACTATCTCGAACTTGATCTCGACCTTTCCGACATCATGTTCGTGTGCACCGCGAACAGCCTCAACCTGCCGCAGCCGCTGCTTGACCGGATGGAGATCATCCGCCTCGAAGGCTATACCGAGGACGAGAAGGTCGCAATCGCGCAGCGTCACCTGATCGAAAAGCAGGTCAAAGCGCATGGCCTTAAGCAGGGCGAGTTTACCCTTACCGAGGCGGCGCTGCGCGACCTGATCCGCTATTACACCCGTGAGGCCGGGGTGCGCACGCTGGAGCGCGAGATTGCCAAGCTGTGCCGCAAGTCGCTGCGCCAGATTCTTGAGAAAAAGGCCGACAGCATCACCATCACCCCGGAAAATCTCGGTGACTTTTCCGGGGTGCGCAAGTTCAAGCATGGTGTCTCGGAAGATGAGCCGCAGGTTGGTGCCGTCACCGGGCTGGCGTGGACGTCGGTGGGGGGCGAACTGCTCACGATCGAAAGCGTAACGACGCCAGGCAAGGGCGAGATCAAGACCACCGGCAAGCTCGGTCAGGTGATGAACGAGAGCGTCGCGGCGGCTTTCAGCTTCGTCAAGGCGCGCGCGCCGGCCTATGGCATCAAACCGAGCGTCTTCAATCGCAAGAACGTCCACATTCACCTGCCCGAAGGTGCGGTGCCCAAGGATGGGCCGAGCGCAGGCATCGGGATGGTCACCTCGATCGTTTCGACCCTCACCGGCATCGCGGTGCGCCCCGATGTGGCGATGACCGGCGAGGTCACGCTGCGCGGCCGGGTGCTGGCGATCGGCGGATTGAAGGAGAAACTTCTCGCCGCGCTGCGCGGCGGGATCAAGACCGTGCTGATCCCCGAGGAAAACGAGAAGGACCTTGCCGAAATCCCGGCCAATGCCCGCGAAGGGCTGGAGATCGTGCCGGTTGCCCATGTCGATCAAGTGCTGGCCCGCGCGCTGGTGGAGCCGCCGGTGGCGATCGAATGGACCGAGGCCGATGATCTGGCGAGCCAGCCGGGAGCCGCCACCTCGGGAACCAATCCGGGCGCATCAGAGGTGCCAACCGCGCATTGAAGCGTTAGAAGGCGAGTGCTTGCCGCGATTCGCGGCAGGGTCGCCTTTCATCCCGGACAAAGGAGTGTTTCCATGGGTGTCGCGGCGCGGCGTCACTCACTGCAAAATATGCACACTTTGCGCCCGCTTCACACGGCGGCGAATAGGCTTTGACAGCCCGGCCGAAACAGTCTCAAGTCCGGATTTTGCGTGGGGCGATTCACCGAAACAACACAATCTCGAGCCGAGGGGGTTCACAGATGAACAAGAACGACCTGATCAGCGCCGTTGCCGATGCAAGCGGCCTTTCCAAGAACGATGCATCGAACGCGGTGGAAAGCGTGTTCGATACCATCACCAAGGCCCTTTCGGGCGGTGACGAAGTGCGCCTGGTGGGCTTCGGCACGTTCTCGGTCGCCAAGCGCAAGGCCTCGATCGGCCGCAATCCGCGCACCGGCGAGGAAATGAAGATCAAGGCATCGAACCAGCCCAAGTTCAAGGCGGGCAAGGGCCTCAAGGACGCGGTCAACTGATGACCTGAGACCGCATCGCCATGGGGCGGTGCAGGCGCATTCGAAAACCCCGTCAGCCTGAGCGGCTGACGGGGTTTTGTCTTTTCAGCGCCGGCGGAACATTCAGCCGCCCGCAGCGATCAGCGCGGTAGGTGCGGCCGTGGTGCGCTGCGAGATGTTCCAGCGCAGCACTTCGCCGCCGTCCGTGGCGGAGACCGGGCCCTCGTCGGTGTTGTTGGCCAGGATCCGCATTCCGGCTGCGGTGCGGATCGTGAAGGTGCCCTCGAGCACCGGCATTCCCAGAACCTGCGCGGCCTCGGGAGCGCCGTTGCCGCTCTGATCGGCCGCGCCCATCGCGGCAAGGCCCGCCAGCGAGCCCATGCCACCCATCATCGCGCCCATCGGATTGTCGCCGTTCTGGAACACGAAGGCCGGGGCATTGATGCGCACCTGCCCACCATCGCGCAGGATCATCTGCACGAAGGGATTGGTCGCGGGAAAGCCCTCGATCGTCGGGAACATGAAATCATGGCCCAACGTGCCGCTGACCGAATAGCTTACCTCGAACAGCCCGTCGCCCTTGTGCACCACCCGGTTCCAGCCTTTCTGCCTCTCGAGCAGGCGCACCATTTCCTCGGTCGCCTTGGGATCGCTCGGGTCGATGCCGCCCATCATCGCCTTCATCATATCGGCGTCCTTCTTGGCCTTGGCCGCCCGATCGGCAGCGCCAGCGTCCCATTCGGCGCGCTGCGCGGCGATTTCCTCGGCGGTGCATTCGCGCGTCTCGAAGGTCTCCTCGTTGTAGCATTCGGACGGGGTGAAGGCCTCCTGCCTGGCCGCTTCCATCGTCGCCAGCTTGGACAGGCTAAGGAAGAAGATTTCGCCGTCATAGCTGAAGGTGAAGTTGTTCGGCCCGGTGAGCGCGAGCTCGGACGTGAACTTGCCCGGCGACATAAAGCAGCCCGACAGCACCAGCGCAAAGCCGGCGAGCAGCGCCGCTGCGCGCAGGCGGATCATCGAAAATTTGATCATGGAATTCCCCTCCCTTTGGCGGGCAGTCTAGTCGCGCGTGGCAACCGCATAAAGCGCAATCGCCGCAGCGTTCGAGACATTGAGACTTTCGATCGCAGAGGAAATCGGCAGCCTCGCGAGCGTATCGCAATGCGCGGCGATATTGTGCCTGAGGCCCTCTCCCTCGGCACCCAGCACGATCGCCAGCGGGCCGGTGGGCATGGTATCGGCAAGCACCGCTGCGGCCTCTCCGGCAAGGCCGATCCGCCAGTATCCGGCTTCGGCCAGTTCCTCCAGCGCGCGGGCGAGGTTGACGACGCGCACCCACGGCACGCTTTCCAGCGCGCCCGAGGCGGCCTTGGCCAGGACTCCGCCTTCCGGCGGGGCGTGGCGATCCTGCGTCACGATTGCTGCGGCATTGAAGGCCGCTGCCGAACGCAGGATCGCACCCACGTTATGCGGATCGGTGACCTGATCGAGCACCACGATCGGCCGGTCGGCCTCGCCAAGCGCGACCTCGTCGAGGAACACGTCCTCCAGCGGTGAACATTCGAGCACCAGGCCCTGATGCGGTGCGTCCTTGGCGACCAGCCGCGCAAGATCGGCGACATCGGCATATTCGACCGGGAAGCCCTCCGGCAGCTCGCCATCGAGGCTGGCGATCCCCTCGCGCGTGGCCCACAGCTTGCGGTGCTGGCGCTCGGGATTCTTGAGCGCAGCTTCGACCGGATGGCGGCCCCACAGGCGCACTTGCCCGGCGCTTGCCTTGCCCGACCCGCGCCCGCCCTTCATCCGCCCCGCGCGTCCGCGCAGCGCGCGCTTGCGTTTACCCTCGGTCATGTTTGCTCCTTGCCGGCACCACAAGCGCCCCCTGCCAGCAGGGCCATTGACAGGCAAGCAGTGCTTCGCCAAAGGGGCGCCTCTCGGCAGCGGGTCCGATTGGGGACTCGCGCTCATTCAGGGCGCACATGCGCTCGGGAACGCCCCCCTCAAACCAGGGGACTGTGTGGACAGGTGGCCGAGTGGTTAAAGGCAGCAGACTGTAAATCTGCCCGCGCAAGCGTACGCTGGTTCGAATCCAGCCCTGTCCACCAATTCCCCTTGAGGTGATGTAAATCCAAAAAAACAATTCTTTATTCCTTCAGACTGCTACGCAAGGCAGTTACACGGAAGGCATGGAAAAGCTCTTCTAGCTGTCTCGGCGAAAGGCTCTGCAAAGTGGCAGGTTCGGAAGTGTTGGCCCAGTGACGTTGAGTCTATTCTCAAGGGCGAGTTCAATAAATCCACGGGCGAGGAGGATCGCAAAGCGGCGCAAGCCCAGCTTGCCTACCTTGCGGCTGAGTATGAGCGGCTGGTGAGTGAAGCCCGCGCCAAGCGGGCAGAGGCATCCCGGTTGGACCTTTCGGAGGCAGAAGCGCACCGGATGGCTGCCAGCTTCTACCGCGACATGCTGGCCCGGTGCGTCGCCACGTTGTCCAGCATCGTGTCGGCCAGCAGCCGCTTGAGCTTCGCGTTTTCGCTCTCAAGCTCCCGCAGGCGCCGGGCCTCGGATATCTCCAGTCCGCCACACTTGGCCTTCCAGTTGCAGATCGCCGCTTCCGACACCTCGTGCCGACGGGCCTGATCAGCGGTCTTCGCGCCCGCTTCTGCTTCCTTCGGCACACCAATGATCTGCTCTTCTGGAAACCTCTTGCGCTTCATCGTCTGTCCTTCCTTTAGGCCAGAGTCTAATCGCTCGTGGAGGAACATCAGGGGGCCACGCCAAGGCCATCGGCATTGTCGCAATCGCCGTCTCCTGAATACCGAAGTAAGCCCTGACCCCGGATAGGCGATAGATATTTGTTAACCCCCATGGGCAATCTTAGCGGCATGGAAATCGTTCCTCGCCTTGCCGATCATGCCCGCCTGATTGCCAACCAGGCCGATCCCGGTGATCTGCGGCTTGTCGAACCGCTGTGTGCCGACTTGCCCGATCTCGCACGCTGGATGGCGCTGCCGGTCGGGCTTTCAATATTCCTCTGGGGCTGCCTGCTGATCGCCGTGTTCACTTAGCGTCGGACCGTTGTTTCATATCGACGCACCGATCACGGTGGAGACGGGCGTTGGTTTACACGAAATTAAGATTCCCCTAAACTTGCTGCATTGCAACATGCCGTTGCATCCGGGGGGGAATTTTTCTCATGGAAATGACCCGTATCAAGCGCCCCTATACCGCCCCCGAGCTGGGCGAGCGGCGCAAGTTTGTGATCGCAGACGAGCGTCAAAAGCGAGGTCTCGATATCGTAGGCGCTTTGATTTTACTCATCTTTTTCATGCCTGTCATGCTCCTGGTTGCCATCGGCATCATGATCATGGACCCAGGCCCGATCCTTTTCAGACAGAAGCGAATCGGGTTCGATGGGCGACTGTTCTACTGTTACAAGTTCCGCACGATGGTAACCGATGCCGAGGCGCGACTCGACACCCTGCTCGCGAATGACCCGGCAGCCCGTGCCGAATGGGAAAGCGATCACAAACTGCGCAACGATCCCCGGGTTTCGCGCTTCGGGCGGTTCCTGCGCAAGACCAGCCTTGATGAACTGCCGCAGCTTTACAGCGTGTTGCGCGGCGACATGAGCTTGGTCGGCCCGCGTCCGATCGTCGAGAACGAGGCGCTGCGCTACGGGCGCTACTTCGAACATTATTGTGCGGTCCGGCCGGGCCTGACAGGCTTGTGGCAGATCAGCGGTCGCAATGATGTGAGTTATCGCCGGCGCGTCGCCTATGACGTGCTTTACATCCGCACAGCACGCGTCACCGACAATCTGCGGATCCTTGCTTTGACGGTTCCGACAGTTCTGGCCAGACGCGGAAGCTACTGATAAACTGCTCCTGCGGTGTAAAACTTGTGGCCCATGAGCAAAGAGGACTGAAGATGGCAGAAGTGGCTCCCCTACGGCTTGGGCGAATCCATCGCCATTTCACGATACTTCTGTTCGGCGCAGGCGCAGTGCTTCTCGGCGTTGCTTCTCTGGCTGAAAATGATAGCCGTGGCTTGCTGCGCTGGGATCGTCCGGCGGCCTTTGCCGCGGGAGAGGCGAGGGCTCTGCCGAACTCCTACGACATCGTCTATCTCGGGCTTGGCCAGCCGCACGAGCGAGCGGGATGGGACGGCAGAAGAGCCGCAAGGTTCATTCCTCTTCGCGAAGGCCTGGGCATACCCGGTACGCCCACGGGCACAGCCGCTCAGCCCGGCTATATCGCACCGCGCTTGCCAGATAGTGGCGCTGGACAAACCAAGCCGACTGGCACGCCCGTGGCAGGCGCGGGCAATCCGTCCGTGCCGCGGGGGCCAACCGCCTTCACACCGTCCACGTTTGGCGGCGGCGGCGGTAATCCTCCGGGCGTGATCGTGACCGACAATCCACCGGTCCCGGCAGTTCCGGAACCTGCCGCGTGGTTGTTGATGATTCTCGGGGTCGGCGTTCTGGCGGCTGCTTTGCGCCACCGGGCCATGCCTTCCGAAGCTGACGGCCGCAAAACTTCGGCCAGAGTTTTGGCCGGTCAGCTGAGCTGAAGCGAGAGGTGTGTCGCGCCAAGCCGGTGTAGCGTATCGACCCCGATGAGCGAAACCGTGACGGTTTCGGCCACCAGCACATCGACCTCGGACAGTGTAACATCGCCAATTGTCATGCTTGGCACCCGGCCCTTGAGCATATCAACCTCGCCGCCCAGCGTATCGACTTTGACCGTGCCCAATTTTCTGAAGCCGAGCAGCTTTGCATCCGCAGCGCTCAGCACGGTCTGGCTTGCGCCCGTGTCGATCATAAACCGAATGGTTTTCGCCCCTATGCCGACCGAGGCGTAGTACCGGCCGTCCTCGATCACTTCCGGCGCAAAAACCTTCGCGGAGGTGTGCATTCGCCCAATCTGCGCATCATGAGCCTGGAGACCGTCAAAGATCTGCTCAGAGACATTGCCCGACAGAAGGAAGAATCCACCCATCATCGTGGCTCCGATCATGCCCAGATGGCTCAGATACGAAAACATACTTCCCGAATATCCAGCGTGCCTTAAGATTGGTTTAAGCCTGCCTTGAAAACGCTATAAGGATGCAGGCTCTCCGGGATCGGCCATGCGCTTCGATATTTGCCGAGAATGGCTGCGCAGAAGAATGACGACAAGCAACCCTACAAGCGCAACAATCACCAGATCTATCGCTGCGTTGAAGAACGGCCAGCGTGCAGAAGCGCGAGACGTGAACAACACATAGGCTGGTTGGGGCACTGAATAGCCTTCGTATTCGTACAGCTTGCGCAGGCCGCCTGGCACCGCTGAACGGCGGACGATGCCCGTTACATTCCGCAATTCGGCCGGTGACGCCTTGGTGCCGCGCGGGACCTCAACAAAGTAACGGATCGTGCGATCGTCGGTGGAACTCAGAAGCGGTGCCACCCATAGATCCCGGCCCGTGATCAAAACCCTTTCGCGATAGAAACCGATCCGGTCAAACCGCGCCAAACCCCGCATCCGCACCATCTGGTTGACGTGGGTCTTGCCGTCGTTGATCGAGGCGGTGATGCTTGCCTTTTCGCTGATGCCGCCAATTGTAAAGCCGAGAATTGTCAGCATCACCGCTGCCAGCAAGGCGATTGCGCTAATGAAGCCGACGATCCCTGCGGCCAGCTTCTCCCGTCGGATCACCAAGGCCCCTCCTGCTGGCCCGAATTTTCGCCGCCGCTGGCGCAATCGCAAGCCAATCAGGATCAGAAGCGGGATCTGCAGCAGAAAGGTGACGAGGATGATTGTCGCGACAGGGAACATCTTGTCCCATTGGCGAAACTGCCACTCCGCCATTGCCGCAAACGGGCCCCGGTAAGCGTAGGCCTGCCAGGCCAGGATCGACACCACCAACAACGTCCATGCGACAAGCAAAAAGACCAGCATGCGCGTGGAAACAACTGGTTCCGAGCGCTTTTCCGCCATGCCATCCCCCTTCATTAAGGCTTAGGACTTCTTCCGGAAGCTCCCCATCCCGATTGATAGCGGATCAACCCGCGTTGTCGATAATTCTGTATGATTTTGGCAAGCTGGGCATCGGCCTTGCGTTCCATCAGAAGCTCGCGCGCCTGTTCCTGCCACTGCGTCTGCCCCGCTTCGCTGGGCATACGGGAGACGACTGTCCATTGCGTTCCGCCGTAGTCAATCTTTTCACCGATCCGGGCAGTCGCAAGCTCCGGATCGGGTTGCTTCGGCAGGCTGGCACTGTCGAGGATGAATGATGATCCGTTCTGCTCGTTGTTCGCAACAACGAGCACGAAGCGCTGGCTGTAACGCCATGGGTTGAGGGACAACTCGCGCGCGATTTCGTCCGCGCCGACGGGATCCACGCGTGCCCGGACTTGCCGCCGTAGCGCTTCGACCAGCAAACGGTCGCGGGCGTCGCGCAAGGCGAAGTGAAACTCCGCATCTTGCGCGAGGCCACGCCGTTCAGCCTCGATCGCCAAGGCGGTGCGTGCCACAAGCGCATCGAGCGCCGCATGTCGCGCGTCTCTGTTGCCGAGCGGCTGATCGAGGGATTGCTTCAATTCTCGCAGCGTGATTTCGCGACCTGCGACATTGGCCAGCGCCTGCCCCACGGGAGCAGCATCCTGACAGGCCGCAAGAAAAGCGATCATCAGCACTGTTGCGATCCGCCTCATCTCGCCTCGCCCCTCCTTGCCTCAGGACTTCGTTGCGCGCATACAAAACAAATGCAATCAGTATATGACTGGGCCAGCGTCCTGCTGTTCTGCGTCCTTGCCGTCACTCTGCTCCATCGATCGATGCAACCGCCGTTTCATGATCGGATCGTGGCCTATCTTCCGCCCGCAGTAGGCTGCGCCTTCGGCAATTGGCTTGGCAATGAAGGTCATGCTGCGGGGGCGGTGCTCATTCTCGCTTCGTCGGCGCTTTATCTCGCTTTGGTGATACGGCCGCTGGCACGGCGGAACTGACGCTAGAGCGGTTTGCGATCCGACTGCATCAGATCGGCCGCTCCAGACTTTTGATTTGCTGCGTTTTCCGAGCCGCCGGGTGATTCCACCCGGCTCGAAAACGCTCTGGGCCACATCACGCCTGCGCCAAGCCAAGCAGAAACCGCTGCTGTGCAGCGTCCTGCGCGGTCACGAAGTCGACGGCAAATCGTTCCAACCGGGCGAGCGCGGCCTGATCGATCCCTCCGGTGGAAAAACGGGCCAGCAGCCCGTCCTGGCCCTTCGCATGGAAGGCGCCAGCGGCGAGGGCGATCCGCTGTTCCCAGATACCAAGGGGAAAGCTCCTGCCAATCCTCGTCCAGTACAGCACCGTTTCCAGACGGCTGGCGCGCTGTGCGGCCAGAATACCGACAGGGATCGTTCGTCCGGCAAGTTCAAGCGACATTTCTTGCTGCATAAGGATTGTGAAGCCTGAGGCGGGATAGCAGATTTCGGGCCGGTGCAGCTGGGTCGCGGGGCTTTGCGCTGCCCCGTGCGCCAGAACCACGGTCACACCATGCTGGTCTGCTGCCAGGTATTGGGCAACGGCCAATTGGTCATACTGGTCGATGCCCAGTGCATCAACATCGGCCAAGATAACGTCGTCTGCCTCGACCACCCGCCAGCCGGGGAATGCGTGAGCGAGCATGTCATCGAGCACAACATCAGTCCCCGTTTCCGGGTGCACTCTTGGCTTCACCCAAAGCGCTGCGGCGCCGCCCAAGGCCAGCATAGCACCCAGCATCGCATCGCGCCGGCGTATCATCGGTCTGCACCCCTGTCCCATCGCATCGCGGCCCGATCGCACACCCACAGCATGCCGGCAGCAAACAGGAAGCTGACAAAGCCCGAGAGGGGATGCACGGCCGTCGACAGGATGGCGCTGCCTTGCCATTCGACCAGCGCCAGCAAGGCCACCACCCGGGCGATGTTGGCCGCCATGGCGATAGGAATTGCCAGCGCGCCCGCAAACCACGCCCGCAAGGGACTGCGCTGGTGAACCCAATAAGCGTAAAGAACACTGATCGAAACAAGCGTGAGGGTTGAATTGGCCCCGGCGCAGGCGTTTTCGATGGCAAGGACATAGGGCCCAACCGCCACAATGCCGTGGCCTACTGCTGCATCGATCCCGCTCATCCTTGCCAGCGCGACAGCATTCCCGGCTACGAAGGTGCGCAAGTGCCCATTAGCCGCAATCGACAAGCTGTATGGCAACGGCACAATCATAAGCAAAAAGACGAGAGGAAAAATCAAGCGGCGCAGCACCTCCTGCCCATGCAGGGCATAAAGCGCTGCAACACCGCCAAGCCATACGGCAATGGCGCCCAGCGATGGAACGGCCGCGGCGCTGGCGAACAAGAGGATAGCGGTTGCTGCGATCAGGATGAAGATCCATACTGCCGGTGAGCCAGGGCGCGACAAGCCCCGCGCCGCATCAAGATCGCGCCACAGGGTATATCCGCCCAGCGCCACGACAATCGGCGCAAGCGATCCTGCTTCGGTGCGCCAGGTCGTGCGGATGAGGTCAATGGCTGCGGGCGAGGCGAACAGGGCAAAGGTCGCGACTATCCATGGCCCCGTGCCGCCGAAGCGCTGCTTGGTCCTCCCCGATTCGGCAGAAGACACCGATAGCTTGGCGGACATCGTGGGGCAGACCTTAGCAACGCCGGGAGGAAAGCGGCATGGTCCTCAAATGCGCACAACGTCAAGCCCGGCTTGCCGCAATAGCGCCAAGGCAGACCCGCCCCCAAGGCAGGTTTGCAACAGAGCCGGAAGCGCACCGGATTGCTTTATCAAACGCGCAGGATCATGGCCCGAGTTACGGATCAAAACGTTCTCGCAACCGGGTCGTGCGGGAAAATTGATCCAATGCTCCCGATCATCGTCACCGTTGATTGTAAAGATCCGCGCGCCGGTGGTGAAGGCATCGGCAAGTGATGGGTAACGGAAATGCGTAATGGCTTCAGTAAACTCGCGCCACCGTGTCTCGCCCGGGACAAGCTCGGGATGCAACGAATACTGCGGTGCGAAAGCGATGGCGGTGTCAACCGGGAGGATCGTCGTGGCCCAGAGCGCACCAAATCCGCCCATCGAATTGCCGACCGTGACAACACGTTTGCCCGTGCAGAAAGGGGCAAGGATGTCGGTCAACCGTTCAGCCGGAAAACCGTTGTACCAGGTCCGCTTGAGATCGCTGACAAAGAGCGCCGAAAAGTCTGGTAGCGCAGTCGAGCCGGTAAATTCCTCTGCGCCGATCCCGCCCATTGCCTGGCGGATTCCGGTGAAACAGATAAACAGCCCTGAAGCCGCCGGATCGCCCAGCCGGGTTACCCGCAGATCATCATCCGCGTGGAGCGCGATCGGTTCAGACTGCTTGGCGGAGACGCGCCTCGAGTCGATACCCAGTCGTGCGAGCACTCCCCTGATGCTGTTCATGCCTTTTGCGCTCCCCGGCTGATCGCATGCGACTGAGCAGCACACGTAGATCCCGCGATCAAATCGAAAAACTCGCCACGTGATATTCGCGCCTGCCCGCCGGCACAAGGGCGCAGGGCACGGCGCTTTGATTTTGGGGGCGCGCCGTTGTCGCTGACGTGCTCCCCTGATTGTTACCAGTCAGAGGTAGAGTCTCGCTCCTTCATAATGGTTGTTTGAACTGCCCCGGGATTGCTCGAAGCAATTGGGCCTGGAGCGTTTTCGAGCCGGGTGGGATCACCCGGCGGCTCGGAAAACGCGGTAAAACATAAAGTCTGGAGCGGCCGGCCCGATGCAGTCGGATCGGCAGCCGCTCTAGCGCCGGGCGTTACCATTTTTTATGCCAGATCGTTAGCTACGCTGCCCTTCCGGTCATCGCTGCATTGTCGAGCATCTCAGAAGCGCACGTCACCGGCAACCCTGCCAATTTCGTGGGTCTGGTGCCAGACCGCAGATCGAGACCCTTTTCTAGAAATTGTATCCAAACGAAATCAGTGCGCGCCGCTGCGTCCCCGGGGCAAGCCCGCTTCGATCAAACAATTCGCCGCGCAACCTCAGCGACAGGTGCGGCGAAACGTAATAAATCGCGCCAAGCGCGGTGCGGTATTCGTCTCCGTCAACGTTCAGAGCGCCGGCACTGAAGTGCACATACTCTGCCTCGGCGCGCAGAATCAGATTGCGGAGCAGTTCATGCTCTCCCACAGCCGAAACCCCGGTACGCAGAAAAGTGCTGAACAGCGGGTTGAGTGTATCATCGACCGAGCGAGCCGCCCGGAGCTGGAAACGGGTCAGGCGTGAGGGGCTGTAATAGGCAATCGCCGAAAACGAGACGCTTGACAAAGTCGGTTGACGCGGATCGTCGAAACTCAGCTCGGTGTAGCCGACGTTGGCATCTAAAGACAAAACTTCGGTAATCTGGAACTGGATCCCGCCAACCAGATTGAGGTTCGTCCCCGAACGATCAAACAGGAACAAGTTTGCCAGATTCGGCGGAACTGTCAGTCCCACATTGGCACTATCGAACTTGCCATAGCGACCTTCGATGTAGAAACGCTGGTCGGGCCGCGATGAATAGCTGGCACGCGCACGACCTTCATAATAGGTATAGTCGCGCAGGCTCGAATTAAGTGACTGACCATCGAAGATGAATTGGCCATCATAATTGTAATCATTCACACGACCTTCGGTCTCTAAAGTGAAATCACCGATATCCTGAGCTATGCCAAGGTTTACGCCATAGATACTGCTTCTGATCGGCTGGGCCGGGTCGCTACCGGGATCAAGCCCTATCGCGCTGGTATCGTTTTGCCGGAACATGGCGCCGAAAAACGGCCGTGTAGCCGAACCCAATCCCAACCGCCCTCGCAAACGGGCATTGATCTGCACCCGGTCCGATGCCTTGTTATCCAGAAAGGTCTGATAACCGGCCGACAGGTTAAGCCGCAATTCGCGATCCGTGCGGCGATCGGCGACCGAAACGCTTGCACGGGTCGTGAGGATGACATCATCAACATCGAACTGGTCGGAAGCATAGAGGTTGTCGACATATTCCGTGCCGACCTCGATCCGGGGTACCACTTCGAACGCGCCCACCGTGATTGGCGGGCTGGCATATTCCGGCCTTGCACGATCCTCGATAGCGGTCCTCGGGTCGATTTCCTGGGCCGCAACACTCGTTTGAACGCCAGTCGCATATACGGCAATTGCAACGGCAATGGCTTGATTGGTCCGCACGACTTCGTTCCCTCTTGATCTTTGTGGGGCCTGATCTGCTGATGCTTATGTCGATGCTATGTCAGTTTTGGTAATATCCCTGAAATTTCTTGGTATAAGCGTACACATCGCCATCCCCGGTGCTGGCGTATTTCTTGATGTTTACCTGCGTAAGCGCAAGTCCGGTTATCTTCGCATTGGCGTCGAGCAACATCGCTACCGCAGCTTCCGCCGCCCGCATCGATGTGCGTTTCCACTTGGTGATAACCAGGACGCGGTCTGCCGCGGCGGCAAGAACGCGGCCTTCGGCAACCCCGAGAATGGGGGCGGTATCGACGATCACAATATCGAACTTTTCGCGCAAGGCATCAAACAGCGCGCGAACGCTTGCCTCTGTCAGCGGATTGAATGCGGTTTCAGCAGCGCGACGATTGCCCAGAATTGCGAGGCCCGAAACGGGGTCAATCTGGATGCATTCCTCCAGCGATGCCTCGCCAGCGAGATAAGTGGCCAGATCCTTCGGGTTGTCGTACTCGAGCAGACTGCTGGCTCCGCGCCGCCGCAGATCTGCATCGACCAGCACGACGCTCAGCCCCTCTGCCGCACTGGTGCGTGCCAGACATACAGAGGTCGTCGTCTTGCCTTCGCCGGGCAGGGCTGATGTCACAGCGATCGTCCGCGGGCGGGCACCCGGCGACAGTGTCAGAAATGTACGGATCGACCGGAACGCCTCGGCAAACAGCGAATGGGGATGGGTGATGACATAATCGTGTGGAGCCTCTATCGGCCGCTTTCCCTTGATCGTCGATACGAGCGAGGGCACTGCTCCCGCATATCGCAATTGCAGGCGCCGCTCGACATCTCGCTTGGTTTGAACCCCGCGCCGCAGATATTCGGCGCAAAGGATAGCGAAGACACCGGCACTCACGGCCAGAACGATCCCTGCAACGGCAATGAGAAGATAATTGGGGCTCGACGGCGCCGAGGGCACCACCGCCCGGGCGGCGATGGTGGCATCGGGCATCGCGCTGTCACGCAATGCGCCTTCTTCCTGTGACCGCTTGAGAAACGATTCGTAAATTGCCTTCGCTGCATCGGCTTTCTGTTCCAGCGCGCTCAATCCGGTTTGCGCGACGCTGCTGTTGCGAACCGCTCCCAGCGCGCTGCCACGGCTGCCCTCCAGCGAGGCGACGCGTGACTGGGCCGTTTGCACTTCCGCTTCGAGGTTGGAGAGAACCCGATCAATCTCGTCCTGGATCCGCGCCCGGATATCGCGCAGCTCCTGCTCAACCTGCCGGCGTTCGGGATGCAGCGGGCCATAGCGTTCCCGCAGCACCGCGAGGCGGGCACTGGCATCGGCTTCCTGCTGGCGCAGGCTGCCGATCGTGCCGGAACCCAGCGCTGCCCCGACATCTGCCCCGCCACCGCCGCGAGTCAGCTGTTCGCGTGCCGAATTGTAACGTCCGCGGCGTTCAGCCAGATCGGCCCGGGCCTGCGCCAGTTCGGAGTTAAGGTTCGACACCTCCTGCTCGGCATTGGTCCCGGTGTTGTTGCTGGAGAGACCTCGGGCCGCGCGATAGCGGTCGACCGCTCCTTGCGCCTCGATCGCGTTCTGCTGCAATTCCTTGAGCCGGGCATTGATGAAGGCGGATGACGATTGACTGCGGACAGTCTTGGCTTCGACCTGGCTGAGCAAAAAAGCCTCGGCCACCAGATTGGCCGAGGCGGCGGCAAACACCGGATCGTCGCTGATCGCGGTTAAGTCGATAACCCGAACATCGCCCGAGCGACTGGCCGATACGGCGGCCCCGATGCGACGGGCAAGCAGTTCCAGTTCTTCCGGCTTGAACGGATCGCCATCGGGCGAAGCAAACCGCTCGCCGTAGAGTTTTGCCGCGCGCTCAGCCACGAGCGGCGAGCCTATGAGTGCGATTTCCGTATCGACCTCGTCTACGCCGACGATGCTTTTCGGTTGCCGCTGCGATCCATCGGTGCGCACCGGTTCGCTGGTTGGCTCGATCAGGACGCTGGCCACCGCACGATATTGCGGGGTGAGCATCGCCATGATCGCGGCGGTGAGGCCCACAATGGCCCCGACCACAAGAACGAACAGCAGCATGTTGCGGCGGAAGACCTGCCACACCAGACCGGGATCGGGCAACAACGGCACGCGTGCTGACGCAACGGTGGCATCACCTTCGTGTTCATCATTGATGTTGAAATCGCCCGCTGGCGGCATCGGCTTTTCTGTCTCCGGTCTGGCGGTCATCGCGCGTTCATTCCGTCGCGCCCGATTTGCGCAGGCGCGTCCGGACTATGTTTGCCAATTCCCGCTCGGCACTTTGCGCATCTGCGAATAGGGCGTGGAGGATAAAAAGGAAAGCGCCAAACACCAAGGCGCCCACGCCGACCATTAAAGCAAGATCGGCTATCGTGGCAGATTGTCCGCTGCGCGCCCCCAGATGCTCGACCATGCACGTCAGCACCGCGAACATGAGCGCGGAGGCGACCATCGGCCGTGCCGCCAGTCCCAACTGTTCGCGCAGCGGGCTGGCGACCAGCTTTCGCACCAGCAACAGATTGAGCAAGGTGTTGGCAGACGTTGAAAGAACCATCGCGATCGCCAGCCCCGTCAGCCCGCCGACGGCGCTTGCGCGGCCGATCGCCAGACCGGCGACGATCAGAGGCATTTGCACCATCAGTGCCCTGAGGTTGCGGTTGAGAAGCTGCTGCGTATTGCCCGTCGCCATGGCGAGCGGCAGAACATTCTGGATGGCCATGATCGAGCTGGTGATCGCCACTGCCCGAATGATCGGGACAGAGGGCAGCCACTTTGCCCCGATCAGCACCTGCACCACAGGTTCTGCCAGCGCAGCCAATCCAAACCCCATCGGTGCGGCGAACAGGCAGGTCATTGCCTGGGCACGCACGTAGGCCGCGCGCATTCTCGGCAAATCGTGCGCCATCCGCGAAAAGGCGGGGAACAGGGTCGCCTGAAGCGCGCTGACCGATTCCCGCACCGGCATCGATGCCACGCGCTCACCCAGCGTAAATTGTCCCACTGCGCCGGTCGGCAAAAATGCGCCCACGACCAGCGGCACGGCCCTCAGGTTTATCGCCTTGACCGTTTCGGCCAGCGTGAGCCAGATCGAGAAGGACAAGAGCGAGCGCCAGCGGTTGAGCCGCAGCCTGGGGCGATAGGGCATCATGGCATAGGTCAGCACGATCCTTGCCAAAGTCCCTGCGAGCGTGCCCAAGATCAGCGCCCAATAGGACCTCAGCACAACCGCCAGCGCCACCGCGAACACGAAAGCGGCCATTTTCTCGGCCACGTCAAACTGGAAGTCAGGCCGGAAGTTCAGCGCCCGGCGAAACATCACGATGCGGGGGTTTTCCAGCGCCCGGATCGCGTTGGATACTGCCACCACCGCCATGACCGGAACCAGCCGCGGATCTGCGTAGGCCACCGCCAGTGCCGGGGCAAGCGCGAGCAGCGCGGTAGCAAGCGCCACGGCACGCATCAGGTTGAGCGTCCAGGCGGAATGGAAATCGTCATCACACGGATCTTCAAACTTGATCAGCGCTTGGGTCAGCGAAAGTTCTGAGACCATTGCCAACACCGTCGCCGCCGCGGTTGCGATGGCGACCAGCCCGAAATCAGCGGGCGACAGCAGCCGGGCCAGAATGATGGTGCTGGCAAATGCGGTCAGATTGACCACGATCCGCGCGGCCCCCATCCAGACCGCCCCCTGCAAAACTGCCCCGCGGGCTCCGAGGTTCATTTGGCGGTTTCCATATTGCAGTGCACAATGCTAGACTTGCTTCGGCCGGATGTATAGCCGGTGGATTGGCGGGCCACAGAAAAGTTCCATGGCGGGACAAGGGATGGGCGCGCGGTTGCAATCCTGGCTTGCGGGAATACCGGCAGCCAACGGAGATTTGGATTGACTGCGCAAACGCCGCCCCTGTTCATCGTAGGCGCGCCCCGATCGGGCACAACGCTGCTGGCAGCGATGATCGGCTCGCACCCCCATTATGCGATAGGGCCGGAAACGCAGTTTTTCAGCAAGCTGTCGGTTGATCGGTTGGCCGCCGCGGTGCGCGATTCGGCCTGGCCAGAGCACGCTGTTGTCTGTCTGAGCAGCCTGACGCTGGCCGGGCAAAGCGTCCTGGACCTGTTCGAGACGACGCCGGCGAAAGTGTCCGCCTTCCTGTCAGAACGCCAGCCCTCAGTTGCGGCCATGCTGGAAGCGCTTTGCGTGCCGTTTGCGCGGTCGCGGGGAAAGCAGGGCTGGGCCGAAAAGACTCCGAACCATCTGCTCAGCCTGCCTGAAATCCGGCGCGAATGGCCTGAGGCGCGGATCATTCGCATCATGCGCGATCCGCGGGATGCTGCGCTATCGACCGGCAAGCTGCCCACCTTCAGCAACAGTTTTGCCGCCAATATCTACCTGTGGCGGCAGTGGCAGGACGCCGCTTGCGCGTTTCTGGCCCAAGACCGGTTGAGCTACACGATCCGATATGAAAGCCTGGTGCTGGATCCCGAGAGCCAACTGCGGCAGATGTGCGCCGGCGTCGGGATCGACTTTCACCCGGCAATGCTCGATTTCGCTGCCCGCGCCAAGGATGTGGGCAGCGCTGCCGAAAGCTGGAAGAAACCAGTGGGCGGGGCACTCGATCCGAGCCGACTGTTTGCCTGGAAATCGCAGCTGGGAGAAGCAGACCGGCTGCTGGCAAACAATGTCGTTCAGGAATATCTCGTCGCTTTTGATTACGAACACGCTTCGCCTGTGGGCCTGTGCCGGAAGGCCTATCGGCTTTCCCCCGAATTTGTCGAATGGAACGAGGCAACCCTCCATCGCCATCTGGCCAATGGCACAAGGTGGCTGCCTGTTGCCTCAATGAAAGAGGCTGATCTGGTGCTGGAACATCCACCTTATCATCGCACCCGTAGCCCGGCAAAGCTGGCCCGGATTGCGTCGGGCCGGCTTCGGTTTGGGGGAGTGAAGGGGTTGTGGCGGTGAGGATTCCCGGCCTGTGGCGAACGCGGATGGCGCTTCGCTCTGTGAACATGCGGCTTCAGATGGCCCGGGCAGAGCGGGCCGTGGCGCACTTTCCGCAGCAACGCCGCAAACGTGCGCACGGCCTCGGCGCTCCTTTGGTGGTAACGCTGACATCCTATCCGCCGCGCTTTTCGCATCTCGGCAAAACCCTGCGCAGCCTGCTCGATCAGACCGTGGCGGCCGATCACACCATCCTGTGGATCGCCCACGCCGACATGGATCAGCTTCCCGACGATGTGCTGGATCTGCGCGATCATGGCCTCGAGATCCGCGCTTGCGAGGATCTGCGATCCTACAAGAAGCTGATCCCGGCATGGCGCGAAGATCCGGCGCGCTACTTCGTCACCGCCGACGACGATGTCTATTACCCGCCGCGCTGGCTCGCCGGCCTGGTCGAAGCCGCGCGCCGCTATCCGGGCAATGTGATTGCCTGGCGCGCGCGAGGCATATTATTCAATCAGGATGGTGATCTGGCACCCTATCGAGATTGGCCCGTATACCAGGGGCGCTCTCGTGCCGGTGGGCTGGCGCCCAGGATCATGCCAACCGGCATTGGCGGCATATTATATCCGCCAGATGGGTTGGATAATCAGGTCGATGACAGTGACCTGTTTACGAAGTTTGCGCCCCATGGCGACGATATCTGGTTTTACTGGATGTCACGCGCGGCTGGCATGGGGCATCGAATGGCTGACAAGCGGATCGATATCGTTGAATGGCCAACGTCCCAGGCAGACGGGCTCTATGTCAACAATCTCTTGGGCGATGGCAATGATCGGCAACTGGCCGCGATGATCCGGCATTTTGGGCTGGCAAGATAATGCGTATTTCTTTCCTCATGCCCACATACAACCGGGCCGGACACATTGCCGAATCCATCGAATCAATATTGTGCCAGATCGGGCCGCACGATGAATTGCTGGTGATTGACGACGGATCTGTTGATGCGACGCAAGATGTCGTCAAACGCTACTGGGATCGGTTGCGTTATGTCCGTCAGGAAAATGCGGGCAAGTCGACCGCGCTGAACCACGGTCTTGCCGTAACGTCAGGCCAGTATGTCTGGATCTGCGACGATGATGATCTGTTGCTTCCGGGCGCGGTTGAGCTTCTGCACGATGCCATCGAAGGCAGCGCCTGTGATGTGGTGTTCGGAAAGTATTCCCGGTTTTCTATCAGGAACGGTGAACAGGCCGATCTGGGAACGGGCTATTGGCCTCGGCTGGAGACCGGCTCCATCGCGCGGCATACGCTGGAAGACATGTTCGCCTTTCACAATGCGTCACTGGTGCGCCGATCCGCCTATGAACGGGTTGGCCCGTTTGATCCGGCAATGCTCCGCTCGCAGGACTATGAAATGTTCGTTCGCCTGGCGTTGACAAGCTCAATCGCCTTTGTTGACGAGCTGGTGTTCTTGCAGCGCGTCCATTCTGGAGACCGGGGGCCTGCGCCGATCGTTCATGGTGTCGCCAAATCCGACGAAGTCTGGCAGCGGTTCGACAGGCAGATTTTTGAACGCCTGCGCGATCGTGTGCCGCTCGATTTCTTCGTATCGATGTATGACAGCCCGGATCCGGCACTGGCGCACCGCGCCGGCCTGTTGCAGCGGGCCTGCATCCTTGCCCGGCACGGCTTGTGGGCTGATGCGCTGGAGGATTGCGTGCGGGCAGCCTCGGCCCGCACGGCCCAGCCCCTGCACGC
Source organism: Erythrobacter sp. (assembly GCA_046296035.1). Lineage (GTDB taxonomy): Bacteria > Pseudomonadota > Alphaproteobacteria > Sphingomonadales > Sphingomonadaceae > Erythrobacter. The sequence goes on from JBKBLZ010000004.1 coordinate 60,257, forward strand.
GCTGGAAATCGCCACCTGCCGCCGGATGACAGCGGGCAAGTATGGTTTTGCCGGCCTGCTGAACGCTGATATCGCCGCAGGAATGCGCAGATTGGCCCGGGAATCGGGCATGGGCCGCGCCATCCTTGGCGAGATTTCCCGAGGGCTGCTCTGGCGTCTCAAGAGTGATGACCCTGACAACCGGTGGTTGGCGCTGCGCCATCTGATCCATGCCCCCAATGCCGCGGCCCTCGCCACCCGGATGCTGGGGGCAGGCAAGGGTGGTGCTGCTTCGCAGCTGCGCGAACGGGAGCCGGATCTCAGACTGACCGCGGATGCCTTGCGGCAATGGCGCAAGCCGGTTGCTTTACCGGCGTTCAATCCGGCATGAAGTGCGCCGATTGCAGCAATTTGCGGGGGATGGCCGGGGCGGGAGGCGGCGGGCCAAGGCTGCGCCAGCGGTCGCGTGCAATGTCCAGCAATGACTGCGGGTGGGACAACCCGGTTGCCAGCCCCGCGATCAGCCCATTGCGTGCCTTGGATTCCAAAACCAGCCGATGGTTCAGCCGTCGCTCGGTTGATCGGTGACGCCGCCGCAAGTTGGCCCGCTCCTGTGGCGTCAGCGCGAGCGATTGCAGGATCGCGGCTTCCGCAGCGCAAAGATTGTAAAGATCGTCGACCGAATGTTTCTCACTCAGCGAATGCTGTCTGACCAGGGCTGCATAGCCGCAGGACGAAAGAACCTGGTATCTTGCCCCCTTGGCGAGGGCTTCGACATAAAGGAGGAAATCTTCGCCCAAGCGGCAGTCTTCGCGATAGGTTATCGCGTTCTGTTCCAGGAATTTGCGGCGGATCACGGGCTTCAGGAAGCCGAGTTCGCCGCGGGGGCGGGTGGCATCGGGAATGTTGCCTTCAATGAAGGTCGCGCAGTCGAGTGTCATCGTCAGCCGTTGGTCGGCGGCAGATGCGGCGATGGTAGAGTGAAGCTGCTCAGGCTTTGAAAAGAAGAGAATGTTGTCGGCGCAAAAATCCCATTCGCCCAGCGCAAACATGGCCGCAAACCGCCCGGGCAGAAACATGTCATCGCCATCAAGGATGGCAATGAATGGCGCCCGGGTGGCGGCGATGGCAATATTTCGCGCCTTGGACGGGCCGCGGTTCTGCTGGTTGCGAATCACCTGAACGCGGCTGTCACGCTGAGCGAAAACTTGTGCTGCATCTGCCGTGCCGTCGCTGGATGCGTCATCTACCACCACGACCTCGGCTGTTTCGGGCTGCTCAAGGGCGCTTTCGATAGCCTTGCCGATCATTTCAGCGACATTGTAGGCGGCAATGATCACGGCAACTTGTGGTCTGAAATCTGTCATCCGATGCCGATCCGCTGCGCAACAGGTCGCCACGTCATAGCGCAACATTCCTCTCTTATCGATAATGTCCGCATCCGCGCGACCTTTACCCGTAACTGATTTGCCGGCAGAGCGTACCTCTATGCGCATTGGCTACATTGTCCACAATCTAAACGACCCTGCCGTAGAACGGCGATGCGTCATGCTCGAGAATGGGGGGGCAAAGGTCGATCTTGCCGGTTTTTGCCGCGATGCGGAATTTTCCGATGCCATTGCCGCGCGAAACCCGCTGCTGCTGGGCAGGACTCAGGATTCGGCGATGTTGCAGCGCACGCTTGGAATGGTCCGATCTGCCGTTTTTCATGCACAGCTAAAACGCTATTGGAAAAGCTGTGACGTGATCCTCGCGCGCAATCTGGAACAATTGTGCGTGGCTCGCACCGTGGTGGGTGAGCGTCCGCTGATCTATGAATGCCTCGACATTCACCGAACGCTTGTCGGGACGGGGCTTGCTGCCCGGGCCGTGCAGACGGTGGAAGCGCGGCTGCTGCCACGCGTGGATCTGCTGCTTACCTCCTCGCCGGCGTTCGTGGACAATCACTTCGCCGCGACGACGCTTGCTTGCCCGATCGAGCTTGTCGAAAACAAGTTGCTGGTCAGAAACGCCTTGGCCTTCTCCTTGCCGCAGCAGCCCGCCGCTGGAGAGCGTATCTGCATTGGATGGTTTGGCATGCTGCGCTGCCGCAGGACGTTGGAAGTGCTGGTGGGCCTTGCTGGCACCATGCCCGAAAAGATTGATATCCTGATCGCGGGAAAGCCGTCTCCCGCCGTTTTTCCAGACTTCGAGGCGGCGATCCGCGGCCATCCGGGTGTTCGCTATCTAGGGCCATACACTTATGACGATTTGCCTGCCCTCTATGGCCGCTGCCATTTTGCCTGGACGATCGACTGGTTCGAGGAAGGCGAGAACAGCAGCTGGCTGCTGCCGAACCGCATCTATGAATCGATCGCGCATGGCTGCGTACCGATTGCGCTGGCGGATATCGAGGTGGGACGCTGGCTCGCCCGCAACGGCGCTGGATTGCGCCTGACCGATGTCGATGCGATTGCCGCCGTTCTGGCCGGGCTGAGCGCGTCAGACGTGGCGCGGTTTCAGGCAGAAGTCCTGTCTGTGCCACGCACGGCGGTGCTGGCTGATGACAGCGATTGTCGCGATCTGGTTCGGCGGCTGGGCGCGGTGCGGCGGCGATGAGCCTTCTGGCCGTAATTCCGTGCCTCAATGAGGCATCTCACTTGCCTGCGTTGCTGCGTCAGATGCTGGCAGACCCGACAATTGACCGGATCGTGGTTGCAGACGGGGGCAGCGATGACGGCAGCCGCGAAATCGTGCGCCAGTTTTCCTTGCAGGATCGCGTGACCCTGCTCGATAATCCCGCCCGCATCCAGAGCGCCGGGGTGAACCGCGCTGTGCGCGAATATGGCGGGGGGTACACCTGGCTGCTGCGGATCGATGCGCATTGTCTTTATCCTGACAATTACGCCCGGTCCTTGCTTGAAGCGGCCAAAGCCCACGACGCTTCAGCGGTGGTCGTGCCGATGGTGACGGTTGGCAAAAAGGGCTTCCAGCGGGCTGCTGCCGCGGCGCAGAACAGCGTCCTGGGCACCGGCGGGTCGGCGCATCGCCATCTCGGCCAGGGTTGCTTTGTCGAGCACGGCCACCATGCATTGATGGACATCGACCTGTTTCGCACGATCGGTGGCTATTGCGAGGCCATGGCCTGCAACGAGGATGCCGAGCTCGATTATCGGCAGATCGCCGCGGGCGGGGCAATCTGGCTGGAACCCTCGCTCGCGCTGACCTATTTCCCCCGTTCGACAATTGGCGCCTTGTGGCGCCAGTATCGGCGCTATGGGCAGGGCCGCGCGCGAAACCTGCGCCGCCACCGGATGCGACCGCGACTGCGCCAGCTGGTACCGCTGGCTGTGCCGGTGGCGATGCTGTTGTTGCTGTTCAGTTGGGTGCACCCGGTGCTGGCCGTGCCCGCGCTGGCATGGGCCGTGCTTTGTATTGGACTGGGGCTGGTTATTGGCGCGCGAGCGGGCGGGGGCTGGGCCTTGCTTGCCGGGGTGGCGGCGATGACCATGCAACTGGCATGGGCAATCGGTTTCCTGATCGAATGGTTTTGCGCTCCCGCTTCGGCTTCACCCCGGTATGGTTTCGCGCCGCAGGTTGCGGATCCGCCACGACCAAAGGCCGCTCAGCGGCACTGATCGCCGGCCTTTCGACTGGCCGAATAGGCAATGCAGCCGACCTGCATTTGCGCGGGAATTGCGCGCGGATCAAATGGACCGGCCCATTCTCGGCTGCGGTCGGTTGCCCAAAGATGCACCATGAGTTTTTGCGGCTGGTTCGGCAGGGGCAGACTGCCGCCAGTCTCCTCGTGGACTTGCACACCATTGATGAACCAGCGGATGTGGCCGGGTTGCCAATCGAAGGCATAATGATTGAATCCCGCAGCCGCATCGAATGGCAACCTGACGATGCGCGAACGGGATTGGCCGTCAAGATGATAGGTTAGTACCGCTTCACGGGTGTTCTTGCCCAAAATCTCCACGTCGATTTCGTTCCACGGCTTGCCGAAGGGCGGGCCGGTGTAGGTGAAAATCCCGCTAACGATCCCGCTGCCCGAAGCCGCTCGCAAGGTTGCTTCGTAATAGCCGTGACCATAAGTCGCCCGGCTCTGCACTTCGCCCGATGAATAGGCTTTGTCGCCGTTGATTGCGGGCGCGATCGTGAGCTGCATGCCGTTGTCGATCTGCGTTTGCGATCGGCGCCAGTCGTTCAGCATGAATGGGCCATTGCTCCACCCGTGGGAGATTGACCAGCGCTGCCGGTCATGCGTCTTGAGATCATCAAGGAAGGGCCCGCCCGAACCGATCACGGGGGGCGGCAGGGCGGACTGGCGCGAAGTGCATGACAGCGCGCTTGTTCCAACCAGCAAGACGATGCCTGCCAGAACTAGTGAGAACATCCCCATCGCAGTTCTTGCCTCGATGCTGCCTGTCCCGATGCGCCTTGGACAGCAGGGCCAGTATGGAGAGCTTTTGCCGCCAAGGCTAGGTCTGATCCGCAAGGGCTCAAGGCACATAACCCGCCCCCAGCGAGGTTGAACGCAGCACGCTGCGCAGCGCGTCGTAGTAAGTATGGGGGTTGGCATAGGTTCCGCTCGGCGCGCCGGCGAGATAGGCATATCCAAGGCTGCTGGGGTGCAGGTTATCGGGGTAAAGTGTCGTATCCTGCGATGCCGCAACCGAACCCATCACCGGGTTTGCGGTCAGATCGAGCACCATGTCTGCTCCCGCTGTATTGGCCACAACCAGCGCGTTGTAATCGGTGCGCCGGGTTTCCTGCGCGGTTGTCCAGTCGGCCCGCTGGCGCGGGGTCAGCGTGGTGGCAATGACCAGGTAGCCCAGCGACTTGAGATAGGAAATGAAGGGCGTGGTAGTGTTGGTGTAAAGCGTTGCTGCGGCAGTCCCGTTGCCAATGTCATTGGTGCCGATCTGAAGAACCGCGACATTGGGCACCCCTGCAACAATCGTGCTGCCGTAGCGTGTGGTGCGCTGCGAATAGGCCGTTGCCATCGTCTCCCCATGCACCGCACTGTTGAAGATGCGATGCGGACGGCTCAGCCCGCGCGAGAGCAAATGGGGCATATTCTTGAGCAGGCGCGATCCTGTGCCCTCCATGATGCTGTCGCCGATCAGCAGCACGTTGTATTCCGGCGCGCTGGCAAAACCGTTGCTATGCGCCAGTGCGGCATTGAGGCTGTTGACAATGGCCGTGCCATTCGCCCCGCTCACCCTTCCGGTGTAGAGCGCCCCGCCAAAGAAACGGAACATGCCCCAGAAATCCGCATTGCCGCTTTCGCAATCGCCTAGAACGATCCGGGTTGCCGCAGCCGCAGTGGCAGGCAGGCCCGATACCGCCGCGCTGGTGCCATTGGCCCAGATATCCAGTGTGCCCGCTTCGACCGATACACCGATGACATTGGGCGAAAAGCGCACCTGCGGCCCAGGCGCGGTGCGGCTTTGACTGTTCCCGGAAAGACGCGCGGTTATCGCATTGGCGGTGATGCCCTGGAACAACCGGAACCGATCGGCACTGGCCGCATCCGTGACGGCGAGATAGCCAAGCCGGTTATAGGAGGTCTGCGGCTGCACGGCGAGGAAAGCGGAAAGCGCATGGGAGTCAATTCCGCTCACCCCGTTAATCGCCAGCTTCTTGTTGACCTGCGGGTTCGCCGCGGTGGCAGTGCGGTTGAAGCCATCGAACAGGATCGGCACGCCATTGCCGAAACGCTGCGATGTGTCAAAACCCGGCTGATTGGCCACCGTCGCCTGCGTCAGGTGCCGCCCGTTGCCAGACTGATCGTGCAGGGTGGCAACGGTCGAAACGTTTCCGCCAGCCCATGCGTCGATCGCGGCATAATCGGGATAATCCCCACCGGCCTGGGGCACCACGTCGAGCGTTGCCCCATCGTTGCGGCGCAGGGTAAACAGCGGCCCGGAATAGCCCGCTACCATCCGCTGCGTCCCGTAGGCCGCATAAGGCGAAACGCTCGCAGCAAGATAGGCAGGGGCTGTCGGCGGGGCGAGGGGCGGGGGGCCTTCCGGCGTCCGCGGAGACAAGGCGTAGCCCCCGATCTTGAACGATATATCCATCAGAAAAGCGCCACCAGATCGGTGGCGGTGGTGCCCTCGATCATGACCTGCGCGGCGCGAACCGGGAGAATGGTGCCGCTGACGACGTTCCGGAATGAGACAGGCGTAACATCGTCGATGCATTTCAGCCGTATATGGCCTCCTGTGCCGACATAGATTGCCTTGGGGATTTCGGTGAGGGTCTCGGTGGCCGAAGGTGTGAGCGGCGCAGCTTTGCGGGCAGGATCAGAAACGCTGTCGCCAAGATGCTGGAATCGGTCCATATTGTGCTCCTTTGGTTGCAAAGAGATTTCTTTTTGAACCAAAATATGCGTGTAGGAAAATAGTTCTTGACCAAATCGGTTAAATTGGCTCTGCTAGTTTCAGCGCTTTTCGCGCTGAGCGCTGCGTCCTTGCTCGCCTATTCGGTCATTGACGGGTCGAGGCCGATCTCCCGTTTCGTCACGAGGGCTCAGGGCCAGAAACTGCCCGCCTTGCCGCTGGTCGGTCGGCCAGGCGCTGTCGCCCCTGAAGACGAATTCCTCGAGGTCGAGCCGCAGACGGCCCGGCAAATCAATGCTACCCGGCCATTCGTGTCCGGGCCCTACCCCTCTGCGCGACCAATGCTGAGCCCTCTTTCCGGCGCCGATCGTGCGCGCGCCATTGCCTGCCTTGCGACGGCCGCTGTTTACGAAGCCGGTGGCAACCGGTCCGATCAGAGCGCGGTGATGCAGGTCATCCTCAATCGCGTCCGTCATCCTGCCTTCCCTGCCTCCATCTGCGGAGTTGTCTTTCAGGGCTCCGAGCGGGCGACCGGGTGTCAGTTCAGCTTCACTTGCGATGGCTCCATGAGGCGCTGGTCACCGAGCGCGCAGACCTGGAAAGGGGCACAAGGCCTGGCCGGGGCCATGCTCGACGGATTTGTCGATGATCGTGTGGGCCTAGCAACCCATTACCACACCGATTGGGTTGTGCCGTACTGGAGTGCGAGCCTCGACAAACTCACTGCTGTCCGGACGCACCTGTTCTTTCGCTGGCGTGGCTATTGGGGCACCCCGGCTGCGTTCCGCCGCACCGTGTCTGTGCGCGAGCCAGCGGTAGCGGCGCTGGCAGGCCTGTTCCCGGAACATGCCTCGCAAACCGAAGAAGTGTTCGACGGGCCAAAGGATGCCGATCAGACCGTGCAGATTGCTTCCGTGCAGGTGCCTGTGGCTGCGAGCGTTTCGGGCACGCCGCGAGCAGCCGAACTGCCCGACATCCGCAAGCTCGAGTTGCGCGCCGGAGCGATGGCAGGGCGCTGGGCGCTCGACGCGCTGACCCTGTGTCAGGGGCAACCGGTTTGCCGCGTTGTCGGTTGGAGTGATCCATCGCAAGCGCCTGCGGCGCTGACGCGCGAACAACTGAGCGCCCGCCCGCCCGATCTGGTTTACATTCAAGTTTCGCGCAATCGCCGGCAGCAGGCCTATTGGGATTGCAACCTCTGGCCGCGCGCCTCGAACAGCAAGTGTTTGGGGACCGATATCGACGCCATCAAACTGCTGTTTGAATGAGATGTCAGGTTTGGATGATCTCGTGCCGCCAACCATCAAGACAGATGCAAGACAACCGGCCGCTGGCATAGGCCCCGGTGTCGATGGCGATGCGATTGCGATGGACTTCGACATTCTCGACGATCGAGTGTCCATGGACGACCACAACCCCGTGATCGCGATCGGATTGCGTGAACTCGTCCCGGATGAACAGCAAATCCTGTTCATCCTGCCGGTTCAACCTCACGCCCGGTCGTATTCCAGCGTGCACGAACAGATAGTCTCCGCTTCTGAAAGTCAGGCATGCCTGCTCCAGCATGGTGATATAGTGCGCGGGCACTGCGGCTGCGATCCGCTGGCCGAAATCGATGCTGTCCTCATCCAAGCGAGGCGGATCGATGCCGAAATCGGCCAAGAATGCCTTGCCGCCATTGTCCAGCCAAATTCTTTGCGCGGTGGGATGGCCTGTGATGCTCTTGAGCAGCAGATCCTCATGGTTCCCCCGCAGCAGGCGGACGCGCGACCGCGTGACCAGATTATGCGCCAACTCCAGGCACATGCCACTGTGAGGCCCACGATCGATGATATCGCCCAACAGCACCATCTCGACCCGGTCGAAATTGCGTGGACTGACTTCCCAATGACGCACGATTGCCGCGACGAGCCGATGGAACAGGTCGTGCCGCCCGTGAATATCGCCGATTGCATAGACGCGCTCTCCCTTGCGGGTGCAAGGTCGCCTTGGTCGCTGGCGTAACAAATTCAGCATCGATCCTCTATGGTTTGGAAAATTCGAAATGTCAGGTAAATCCGTGACCGTTCCCGAAGCTCGCCAAACGGTCGATGTCAGTTTCGCGGTGGCGTGTTTCAATGCGGTCGACTTTCTCGAACAGGCTGTCCGCTCTGCCCTGGCTCAGCGGGGGGTATCGGTCGAAGTGCTGATCGTCGACGACGGCAGCACCGATGGCAGCCAAGCCCTTGCAGCACGGTTGGCGCAAGAGGATCCGCGCGTGCGCGCGCTGCAAACCGCGCAGAACAGCGGGCCGAGCGGTGCGCGCAACGTGGCGATCGAACACATGCGGGGCCGCTGGTATGCCATCCTCGATGCCGATGATCTTGTCCTGCCTGACCGAACACGGCGTCTGCTGGATATGTCTGAAAAGCACGATGCACAGATCGTGGCCGATAACCTCATCCAGTTTGGCGAAGGGATCGATGATACGGTGATGTTCGATATTGCGCCTGCGGATGGGACGCGGGCGCTGGACCTTTCCGATTATCTCGCCCGATCGCGCATGTTCGGCAAACAGGCCAACCCTGGCTACCTCAAACCGATGATCCGGCGCGATGCGATTGAGCGCCTGGGCCTGCGTTACAACGAGCAGCTGCGTATCGGCGAAGATGACGAACTCATCATCCGCGCGCTGATCGCCGGCCTGACATACCGGATCAGTGGTGCCGCCGGGTATCGTTACCGCAGGCACGATCAGTCGATCTCGCACCGTCTGTCGCTCGCCAACCTCGAAAGGATGGTTGAGGCGGAGAGAGTTGTGGCAAAACTCCTGCCGCCACACATTGCCCGTCATCCCGCCTATTGCGGTCGATGGGATTCCCTGATGCGGGCCCGCGCCTTCACCCGTTCGATCGAGGCCATCAAGCACAGGCGGCCCATCTCGGCGGCGCTGGAAATCGTCCGGTATCCTTCTGCGATCATGCTCTACTCCATGCCGATCATGGCCCGCCTTCATCGATGGCTGGGCAGAGGATAACAGGTTGTCCACGGGCAGCGCGGATCGTATGACCGCAATGGCTGTGACTCAGACACGGGATTGAACATGCTAGGTATTCATCTTTGCGGGCGCGCTTTGGCAGTCGCTTTCCTTCTCGTTCTGACCAGCGCCTGTGCGGGAACCACGGCTCCCCCAGGCACTGCCGCTTACCAACCGACGGTCTATCGACTTGCGGCTGGCGACAAGCTGCTGATCACGGTCTTTGGGGAAGAAAGCCTGTCACGCGAATTTTCCGTTACCCCGCAGGGCGACCTTGCGTTTCCTCTGCTGGGAGATCTCCCGGTGAGCAACCTGACGGTCAGCGAACTGCAGGAAATGCTGCGCACTCGCCTGGCTGACGGATATGTCAACGACCCGCGCGTGACAGTGGAAGTGCTGAACTACCGGCCGTTCTACATTCTGGGCGAAGTGAACAAGGCTGGCGAATATCCCTTTAGTGACGGCCTGACGGCGATCCAGGCGGTCGCTCGGGCAGGGGGGTATTCCTACCGCGCCGACCAAAGCACGATCTATATCACGCGCGCCGGCAAACAGACCGAGGAGCGTTACGATCTGCGGTCCGGTCGGCCGGTCTACATCTCGCCGGGGGACACCATCCGGGTTGGTGAGCGGTATTTCTGACCCATGAGAGGAAGAACTGCCGCCACACTTCAGCCCGACTACCGAAAGCGTGTAGAGGCGGGGCTGGGGTTGGGGCGCGACAGCCCGCTCATTGATTTGCTGATCGTTGTCGTGCCGATCGCTGCGTTGCTGTTCAATCTTACGATCGGGCCGCTCACCCCGATTTTGGTGACCGTCACGGTCGGGGCCTATGCCCTCTTGCGGTATGAGCGGCTGGTGAAGGTGTTCGGCTCGGCCTGGCCACTCTTGTTGTTGCCGCTTTTCTGCCTTGCATCCGTGGCCTGGTCAGAAGTGCCCGCAGCGACGGTCAGATACGGCCTTCTATATCTGGTTACCGTGCTCGCAGCGATCGTAATCGGTGCCGGAACACCGCGCCTCAGCGCCTTAAAAGGGCTGCAATTTATTTTCTCAACATATTTGATTCTCTCATTTTTTTTCGGTAGATGGACCAACTGGGGCGGGGGGTCCTATGCCTATGCGGGCCTTGCAGGATCCAAGAATGCTGCGGGCGATGCGGCGGCGATTGGATTGCTGATCTCGGCGACGACGCTGTTCTGGGCGATCGGGCAGCGCAGGCCGGGCTGGGCGCTGGCCGCGCTTTTGACCATGCCAGTTGCACTCTATAGTCTGGTTTTTGCCAGATCGACCGGGGCCTTGGTTGCCGTCAGCCTGGCCTTCGCCTGCTTGGGGATATGGTCAATCTCAAGGCGCTTTGCGTCCACAACGCGATCGGTCCTGTTCGGCCTTACCCTGATTGCTGCGATTATCGTGCTGGCCACGGCGCCAATCTGGGGCGAAATGGTCCTCGACAATATCATGACTGTCAGCGGAAAAGATGCCAGCCTCACCGGGAGATCCGACTTGTGGCAGGTTGCCGATCGCTTGATTGCGCAACGGCCCATTCTCGGGCTGGGCTACAATGCTTTTTGGGTGCAGGGAAATCTCGATGCAGAGCGGCTGTGGAAGCTGCTTGATGTTCCATCGGGATCGCCCTTCAACTTTCATAACACCTTGCGTGATATAACGGTGAATATTGGTGTCGTCGGCCTGTCGTTATATGCGATCGTGTGGCTCATAGCGAGTATACGGCTTTTGTGGCGTACAATGCTGGCTCCCGATTATTTCGGGATTTTCTGCTCAGCCATGCTCGTGTTCGTGGCGCCAAGGATCTATTTTGAGTTGGTGGGCTTTTCCAATATGCATTTTCCGACCATGATATTGCTCATCAGCTTGGCCAGCGGGCTGCGGCCGCACCGGCTCATTGCCATCAGGGCCTCGTGAGTGACTGAGCGGAGTATAAGGCCGGCAATCGCAATCGTTTCCCGGCAGCGCCTCGCTGGCGCGACAAATGGCAGCTCTGCTTATCTCCTTTCGATTGCGCGCACGCTTATCGCGTGCGGTTTTGATGTGCATCTGATCCAGCCGTCGCCGACGATTGCCGGAAGGACTCCGGTTATGCGCCTGCGGCCCGAAATGCGCTTGTTTGCCAGCCATCGGATCCGCGGCGCGATCAGGCTCGGATCGTGGGTGGTGTTTGGATCACCGGCAATCTGGATCAAATTTCTTGCAGGCGCTGCGCGGCTGGTGTTGCGCAAGGCAGGCGTTACCGGGCCGCTGGTGGCAGATCGCCCGGCAGCCTATGCGGTCGCAACGCCCTGGCTGCCGGCCGATTTCGCCTTTCTGCGCCGAGTTATGCCGCGATCCTTGAAGGCCATTATTGCGGATTACATCTACTGCACCCCAGCTTTTGGCTGTGCGCCAGCCGGTGCGGGAAGGGCGATCGTGATGCATGATCTGTTTCATTCGCGCAGCGGGGGCGGGGCTGATTCGGTTTCGGTGCCTACGCGCGAACGTGAAATCGCGCTGCTCGGCGAAGCCGATACGGTCTTCACAATTCAGCAAGCCGAACAGGACTTTGTCACGCGCTTCGTGCCCAATACCGCTGCGATCCTGGTTCCCATGCCTGCCGAACCGGTAACCGCTCCGCAAGCGGGGGCGGACGATGAAATCCTGTTTGTCGGCAGCAACACCGCGCCGAACGTCGTCGGCCTGAATTGGTTTCTCGATCATGTCTGGCCCCGCGTGCTTGCAGCGTGTCCGCAGGCGCGATTGACCGTGGCGGGCACCGTCGACAGGGCCTTTGCCGGCATGGCGATGCCCAGTGTCAGGATGCTGGGGATGGTGGACGATCTTGAGCCGCTCTACAGCAGGGCGGGGGTTGTTATCTCGCCTTTGACTTTCGGGTCGGGGCTGAAGATCAAGCTGATCGAAGCCCTGGCGCGGGGCAAGGCGATGGTGGTGACGCCCGTCACGCTGCAAGGGGTCGAGGATCTCTGCGCCGGCTCGGTGATCGAGACCGATGCTCCTGCCGTTTTCGCAGATTCGGTCACAGGCCTGCTGGCTGACGCCGATCGCAGAAACGCGCTTGCGAGGCAGGCGCTCGACTGCGCCCATCGCAATTTCAGCGCGGCCCGGGTTCATGCCGGATTGCGTGCCTGGGGCGAGGCGATCTCGGGATAACAAGCACAGGCGGCTTCGCCGCGCTACAGGCCGGACTGCTCACCGACGATCAGCATAGCCAGCGTGCTGTCGGCCCGGGCCGACAGTTCGGCATAGGTGCCTTGCTCGACGATGCGACCGTCCGTCATCGCAACCACCTGGTCTGCCAGCCCAATCAGCGACGGACGGTGTGCAATGGTCAGAATGGTCAGCTTGCCCCGCAGCCCCGCGATCGCGGCCATGATCATCTGCTGGTTTTCCCAGTCCAGGGCACTGGTGGCTTCGTCGAGGATCAGCAGGCTTGGGCGCCGCAACAGCGCCCGGGCCAGAGCAAAGCGCTGGCGTTCCCCGCCCGAGAACCTCGTCCCGCGATCACCCGCCATAGTATCAAGTCCATCGGGCAGGGTTCGCACCAGATCAGCGATGCTGGCCTGTTCGAGTGCGTGCCAGATCTCATCGTCGGTGGCGGACTGATTGCCCAGCCGCAGATTGGCGGCGAGGGTGGTGTTTAGCAGTTGGGAATCCTGCGGCACCACCGCAATCGACGAACGCCATACCCGCCTGTTGCGCGCATTGATGGCCACCCCGTCCACCGCCATTTCGCCGCTGGTCGGGGTCAGCAGCCCTGCGACAATATCCGCGAGTGTGCTTTTGCCGCTGCCAGAAGGGCCGATCAGCGCGGTAATCTTGAACGCGGGAATGGTCAGCGTAATCTTTTTCACCGCGGCAGCATTCGCGCCGGGATAGGTCTTGCAAAGTTCGGTAAGGGTGATGGCGTTGCGAAGATCGGGCACATCCATCTGTCCGGCAGGCATTTCCTCGCGATTTGCGACCAATGCGCTGGCGGTGCGCCGGAAGTTCGAGAAGGCGGGGGCCTCGGTCAGGAACATCTGCACGTTTTCCTGAATGGCCGAAAACCGCGGCGCAATTCTTGCAAAGATAACCAGCAACGTCGCTAGGCGAGCGAGATCCAGATGGAACACGGAGATGGCCAGATAGACGAACATGGCCGCCACCACCGCCGCGCCCACTTGAAACAGCACAGCACCCCATGAATTCAGGGCAGCGAAGTTGAGGATCGCAGCGCGGATTTTGCCAAGATGCCTCGCGTAGGCCTTGGCGTGAAGCTCCTCGGCCACAAACAGCTTGGCCAGCTTGATGCTGGAAATGAACTCAAGCACGGTGGCGTTCTGTTCCTGATACATGGCCACCAGCTGCTTGCCATGTTGTTTGGCGCGGCGACGCAGCGGATAGAGCGTGACGAACAGAGCCACACCCACGAAGCTCGCAAACAGCGCCATTGGCCAAGAGATCATCAGCGCGAGGCCGAAATAGATCAGCATCAGCAAGCCGGCCTGAAACAGCCCCAGCACGCTGCCGATTGCGCCGACGATGCTGTCCACATCGTTGGTGAGCGTATGGTTCAGATCGCTGGTGCGGCGCTGATGCAGCGTGTCCCACCGCGCATAGCTCATGCTTTTGAACAGGCCCGCGCGCAAGCGCGCACTTATGTCCTGCGTGAGACGCATGTTATACAAGGTCTTGGCGCGGCTGAGCAGGGCCTGCATCATCACCAGCAGCACGAATGCGGTCAGCAGCAGGCCCAGCCCGGGCTGCCATCGCCTGAGGGAGGCACCGAGCACGGGGATGTCGTACAACATCGGCGAGCCATCGGGCATGGCAAGCGCAACCAGTGGCACCAGCAGCACCAGCGACAAACCTTCGGTCAAGCCTGCCACGGCTGTCAGCGCCATGCCGCCCAACAGCCTGGTGCCGCCCAGTTGCCACACGGTATTGGCAAATTGACGCCTCTGGGATCGGGTCATGCCGGGGCAGCCGCTATCGCGTCCTCGATCAGGCGAACTGTTTCTCCAAGCCGGTCACGCGCATCGGGAATGGTCAACTTTCCGATTCGGGTGGTGTCTGCCAGTCGGGCAGCCTGCCGAAATTGCCGGGCCCGATCCTGCTGCTCGGGCAAAGCGCCTTCAAAGCGGATATTGTAGCTGTAACGGAACAGGGGAGCGATCGCGTCGACCGCGTCCAGCCATTCGATCGCAGGCCGATCCCCGCCACGCTCGAGCACGAAGATGTATCCGGCGGGAATGGCCACCTGGGGTAGGTGGGGAAGCCTGTACTGCCGCTTCTGGAATCCTTCCATCACGAGCGGCAGCACCTTGGCCGAAGGCATGTTCAACCCCGGCGAATCGGTGTTGAGCTTGATCTGGGCAAAGGCCGGCTGGACCAGCGGCTGACCGAATTCCGGCACCTCGATCGCCAGCAAGTCGTCGGTCTGCAATTCCCAGCCGTGTTCGAGAAACGCCGAGGCAGTGGTCGATTTCCCCGCCCGTTTGTCCCCCAGAAAGGCGACTGACCGGCCGGCTCGGTGGACCGCGCTCGCGTGGAGCACGAACATGCCGCGCATGTGCAGCATCAATCCCATCACCGGGCCGAGCAGCGGGAAGGCCAGATAGCGCTCCGGGACATTGTCGAACGGCTGGATTTCGACCAGCGATGGGTTCCTGATCCGCACCGCAGCCGCGCCGGGCCACATCATTTCAATGCCGTCGGGGCCATCGAAATCATACCTCGAGGGGCTGCCGAGCGGCGGAATGGTTTCGCCGAAATGCGACCGCACGATTCGAAGGTCAATCGGCGCGCTGTTGTCGGTTTGCGGAGCCAGTTCATCAAGCCGCACATCACTGCCAATCGTCAAGCCAAAGGCGCGGTATCGGTACATGAGCAGTCCTACATGACCTCTTTCATGACGGGGGCAGCAAGCGGTTGGCGTGCGACTTCGGCCCACATCGCCAACATGGCTACCCGCCACAAGAAAAAAGCTTCCAACCGATCGATCCCAGTACCGTTTCGATACAAGTTGTCGCGCGCGCGCGTAAGGCCATCGCGGTTGACCAGACCCCAGCGGTGAGCCAAATCCGACCCGGTCAGATCGAGCACCTTGTCACGCTGATCGACAAGGCCGGCGATGAAAGGGCGGGTGAAGTCGAATTTGTCGCGCCGTTTGAGCGTTTCTTCTGGCAGGGCGCCGGCATAGGCCCGTCGCAAGATATAGCGCGACAGCCCGTTGCGCAGCTTCCATTCTGACGGGAGCGACAGCGAAAATTCAACCAGATCAACGCTGAAGAATGGTGATCTGGCTTCAATCCCCACCGCTGCGCCGCACAGAGCGATGATTTCATTGGCGATGAGCTGAAGCGGAACCGACAACGCCTCCTCGTGTGCCATCCTCTCAGTATGATTGGCCTTGTGATAGACCGATGTCCTCAGGTAGCGATCTGGCGCTATTTGCCGAGAAAATTCAGGATCCAGAAAGGCTATGGTGGTTTGCTCAATCTGTCTGTTTGAATTGCGCAGACGCGATAGAATCGGGCGGAGTGATTTGAAATGAGCCAGATATCTGCCGAAGATCTCTGTCCTGGAGTCACCCAACAGCCCGGCTACACCTTTGGTTTCCATCCAGAGTTGGAACCACTTGCCTGCCAGAGCCAACTCGTTCAGCCTGCCAAATCCATATGAGACGACTTCATCACCGCCGTGGCCGGTAAGAACAATTGACGCTCCTGCATCTTTTGCCATTCGCGGCAGCTGGAACGATACGGAATGGCCATAAGACAGATAGGGCCCGTCCACGGCAGCAAGCCAGAATTCCATATCGTTCAGCGGCTGATGCCGATCCGCCGGAACCTCGATCGGTTGCAGCCCGGTTGCTCGGGCCACTGCCGACAGATGCGGGGCATCGCACCAGCCTGGCGTATTCCTGTACGTCAGCGAGAAGGTTGTAAGCCTTTCGCCAGGCAAATCTGCCGCTGATACGGCAATGGCCGAGGAATCAAGGCCCCCGCTCAGCATCAGAGCCGTCTCGCCGGGGCGGACGCAATTGCCCACCGCCCGATCCAGCAGAACGCGAAATTGCTCTGCCGGCTCTTGCGGGGCTTCCCGGGCTGGCACGTCGGATAGCGCCCAGTATTGCCGGGATTGCGCACGGCCTGCACTGTAAAGCGCCCAATGTGCCTGAGGAAAGCGATCAATGCCACGAAAGAAAGTCTGGGTGCGATCGGTCAGAATGCCGGACACGAAGTCGGCCAGCAAAAGCTCATTATCCTCGACAGTTTCCGTCAGGATCGCCCGAACCGCCTGAGAGCTGGTTCCAAAATAAAGCCTATCTTGACGGTCGGCCACGAACAACGGCGACAAGCCAAAATGGTCACGAGCGGCGTAGACGCTGTGTGTCGTGCAATCATAGAGCACAAATGCAAAGGCGCCGCGCATCTGCTGCGCCAGCGTTGTGCCCCATTTCCGCCAGCCCGCAACGAGAAGTGCCTGCAGATCGTTTGGCTGCCCAAGGCCGCAAGACTCAGAAAGGCCAGCCGCGTTATCGATCCGGCAATTGGGTGCCAGCACCAGCACATGCACATCGCCAGCATCGGGCTTCGCCATCCCCCCCCAGGAGACGATGCAACGATCCTGTTGGGGGCTGCGCCTGATCACAAGTCAAGGATCGGCGTGAAGCGCATGGTGTCTTCGGTCAGACCGCCAATGACGATCCGATCTTCGGCTATCACCCAGGCATGGGCTTCAAACTTTTTGCCGCGGTCGTGCCTTACACCAATCCTGATGGTGCATGGGTGACCTTCGCGGGCAGCCAAATAGCGCAGCGTCAGCGCCTGGGTCATGCAAGTCGCCTGTGGGACGTATCTGGCTAACCGCTCTACCCACCAGGCGAGAAGGGGCAGCGATATGCTGCGGCGATTGTGCGGCTTTATCTGGGCAATCCGGTCAAGCACTGAGCGATACCCGGCAAATGTAAGCGATAGCCGCACGAAAACAAGCAGGGCCAAGGTCTTGATGGCCAGCAGCCGATGTCGCCACAGGACACGGGCCGACGCAATCAGGCCTTTAATCGTCGTTAGCAATTAGGCCTGCCTCGAGAAACGAAACGATGATCGCATCCACATCAGTGGAGCATTGCTCCCTTTCGACATCGTACTCGTTCAGCAGGTGCTCTAAGATCTCGAGCCGGTTCATGCCTTGGCCAATGCAATCCCAAACCGTGGCTGCGGTGCTGTTGAGACGATAATAGCAACTCGATGCAAGATCGAGCAACGCATTGCCCCCATCCAGCTTGCACGAGACCACGTCCGGACTTTGCCGCAAGATCTTCACCAAGTCAGCCAAATCTGCCGCCTCCAAGCACTATCGTGAGCAACATGTCAGCAGATATGAAAAAGGCAACCGTTAACACGGTTGCCTTGATCATTTGGCCGTTGATCTTACGAAAAGGTCAGATCGGCAAAGGGGGTATTGACGGGGAAGGTCGCGTCAAGGGCGCTACCGTTGCTCGCCGCCTGGGTAACTTCCTCGATCGAGCCAACCTTGGCCAGCGAGGGACGCTCATACACAGACTTGATCTTCATTTTGAAACCCTTCGATATGGCTATATGGAAAACGCGGATGGCCGAACACAACCCTATCGAATCGACCGTCCGTAGGATGTCAAAGGGTTAACGATTAGGCAACCTTTTTCTGTTGCAGTGCAATAAGGAATGGCTGAACATCGGGCGGTGTCTCAAATCAGGACAGATTCTACCGAAATGACACCGCCGTCAAGCGGGTGCCATAAAAATGATGAAGCGCTTGCACCTGTCCTGCGTGGCTTTAAAACTGGTATCAGCGGCACGTCGAGCAGAACGTGCGGCAAAGAACCTGCAGCTGGATCGGGATACAGGAATTTCAGGGGGCTTTATAGAACCGTTGGGATCTGCATACAGGGGTAACGCCGGTATGACGAAGGCGGCGATCAGGCTGGTCGCCTTGCTTTCAGGTTGGTTGCATCCCGTCAGCCAGCCGGGGCTAAATTTGTCTGACGAAATTCCCGAACTTATCGCGCTGGCCCGATACACCAAGATGATCGGACTGTTGCGCACAGGCAGCGCTTCGCTCGGCGTTTCTTTGCCGCCCCGCCTGGCAGAAGAGACCGAGCGGGCGCAGGCGCAGATCCTGATGACCAACCTGCGCATATTCGGGGTTGTCGCGCGCCTTGCGGACATCATGGAACGGCAGGCTTACCCCTATTTCTTTGCCAAGGGCCCGTTGCGGTCGGAACAGGTCTATGGCGCGGCTGATGTGCGGGTATCCCGCGATCTCGATGTGTTTGTGCAGAAAGAGCATTACTGGCCCACCGCAGCTTTGCTGGAACAGGAACTGGAGTATTGCTGCCTGGTGGCCAAGGATGATCGGTGGTGGCACGAATTCCTTGGTGAATCGCCGTTCCGGCCGCGCGAAGGCGGCGGGCTGACGATCGACCTGCACAACCAGTTGCAGCAGCCCGGAGGGCCTTACCCGGTCAATCCGGGAAAGTTCTTTGATCGCAGGGTTGCTCGCCCGGTCGGCCGGTCTTCCGCCTACATCCTTTTGCCAGAAGACGCGCTCATGTTGACCGCCATCAATTTCGGCAAAGCCCTGCGCAGCGGCGAGCCATGGATCGGCTATGCCCACGAATTGCTCTATTCGCTTCGCGACCAGCCGCCTGCCGCCGAGCAACGTCTCATGGCACTGGCGCAGGAATATCAGGTCAGCCGTCTGTTCAATGAATTCGTGTGGTGTGCCAAGAGCGTATTCAACGCTCATCAGCAAGCAGCAGCACAGCCGTCATCCATCATTCGCGATCGGCTCGTGCTCTCGGCTTGCGGGATCAAGCCTCTGGGCTTGTTTGGCCGCACCCGCGCATCCTGGCGCTGGGCTGAAGGATCGGGGCTGCAGCGATTGCAGCGTCTGGGCATGGCGCTCAGCGTGGAACTTCAGAGCCGAATTGCCCGCCGTAACAGCGCAATCCTGTCGCAGGAGCCTGAATAGCCTGGTGCCGCACCGGTCATGCGCCTTGCGATCCAGCGGTGGAATGACCAATGATTGAGGCCAGCGAACCGGCGGAGGGCTGCAACCGGCCAAGACCCCGCTGCGCTCCCGGCTATGACGGCGCAGCGACGCTTGTCGTCACGCGAGACAAAAGCTGGCCTAGATCGTGAACCTATGAGCAGGGTTTTCAATTCGTGCGCTGGCGAGGGGCGGGCGTGTGGGACCGGCAGATCGGCGCCATTACCAAGGCCTACGACAGCAATGCCATCCGCGACCTCATCGAAGCTCAGGGGGGCGGTGCCGAACATCCCGGCAAAGTCCAACCGCAAGTGGCGCCTCTGCCTCTCCAGGACGATCTGCCGCGAGCGGAACCAAGTCGGGCGCTGCCCCAGCAAGCTCAGGCACTTCCGCCGTATCCCAGCCCGCTACGAAAAGCTCGCCGACAACTTCCGCGCCATGGTCAAACGCGACCCAATGCACCTGTGGTTGCGCGCTTATGAGACGACGGCCTCGCCTAACCGACCCAAGCTTGAACTGGCGGCTGAGCTGCCGTCGTGGCATTGTGGATCTCTGATAGGTGATCACATCCTGTCTCGGCGTCCACTAAACCTGCTGCTGGCCTACCACAGCGATGCCTGCGAATCCGCCTGCATCCGTTTGAGATAGCCGAGCGTCTGGCGCGCCCTTTCGAGCGATTGCTGGGCCACCGTTTCCGATGGCGTGCCCCTCATGGAGCGGGCCAGCGTGTCGAGATATTTGCGATAGTCCCGCGCCGCAGCGGCGTTCTGCTGCCTGTGGCGATAGCCAGTCTGCGCTTCGGCGGAGGCATCGCGCGGCGGCTTCTGGCGGCTTGCCAGCCGAATGACCTCGCGCACAGCAGCTCTGCTTTCGTCCATGGCCGTGCGGTAAGCCTGCAGCGTTGCGGCGCTGGCCGGATGGTCGACAACTTCGGGCGGGGTTGGATGCGAGGGCGTGGCGGTGGCACCCACGGCCTCGCTCGCCAAGGCGTGCCCGGTGACCGGCGCGGGATTGATGCGCGGCGCAGGCGATGGTTTCCGGGCAGGCTCGGGCGGACCCATGCGTGCCGCTTGCGAAGCGCGCGCGGTTTGCTCCTGCTCGATGAGGCGCGCCTGCCTTGCCTCGCCCGCCGCGGCGCTGCCGGCTGCCGCTTCTGCCGCATTCGCCTCTGCCGCCGCAAAGGTGGCTGGCGCGGCGATGGCTTGGGGGACGCTTGCCGGTTGCACCAGCGCTGCCGGCTCCTCAATCATCCCGAGCGCGAGATAGGATGCGCCGCCGCATAGCGCGGCAAAGGCAAAGGCGATCCCGGCGTGGATCAGACGTTTCGCGCCTTCGCGCCCAGCCTTGCCGCTTCCATCGGTGATGGTGGGCTCGGCGGCATCGGCGCGCACCAGCCATGGGAACGCCTCCAGCGCGTGCAAATCCGATTGCGGTGCGGGAACTGCGGGGTATGCGAGCATTGATAGGTCATCCATTCACGGCAAGAGGCTTCTTGCCTGACTGAACGGAACAATGCTGCGAAAAATTCCCGAACGGCCAATTTGCCCGGCAAATGTTTCTGCGTCGCAAAGCGTTGCGTCCTGGTGACAGGTTGCAGGAACACGGTCCGGATGGAACGCGGGCAAACACCCACCCTCCGCCCCAACCTTGCCTTCCGCGTGCCACACATCCGGCATCCCCGGTCTTGGCATAGCGGGGTATTGCAGGGGGCGGGGGCGCGCTTTAAGGCCGCGCGCTGGACGCAAGAGGGATTCATGCAGGAAACGCAATCCAGCCTGACCGGCCGCCCGGTGATCTCAGCCACCGGCCTGTTCACGCCCGCCGAAACGATCACCAACGCAGAACTGGTCGCCAGTTTCAACACATTCGTCGATCGCTACAACGCTGCCCATCCCGAGGCCGAGCCGCTGGCCTATTCCTCGGTCGAATTCATCGAGAAGGCGAGCGGGATCAAGGCGCGCCATGTGATGAGCAAGGCGCCGATCCTCGATCCCGAGATCATGGCGCCGCGCTGGCCGGAGCGCAGCAATGACGAATTGTCGATCATGGCCGAGATCGGCGTCGCTGCTGCGTGGCAGGCGCTCGAGCGGGCCGGGCGCCGCCCGGAAGATGTTGACGCGGTGCTGTGCGCGGCCTCCAACATGCAGCGCCCCTATCCGGCAATCGCGATCGAGATCCAGCAG
This sequence comes from Erythrobacter sp., assembly GCA_046296035.1. Taxonomy (GTDB): domain Bacteria; phylum Pseudomonadota; class Alphaproteobacteria; order Sphingomonadales; family Sphingomonadaceae; genus Erythrobacter. The sequence goes on from JBKBLZ010000004.1 coordinate 81,793, forward strand.
GCGCTGGGGATTGCGGGTTTCGCTTTCGACATGAACGTCGCCTGCTCCTCGGCCACTTTCGGCATCCAGACCGCCGCCGATTTCATCCGCGCCGGCGATGCCCGAAGCGTGCTGGTGGTCAGCCCCGAAATCACCTCGGGCCACCTGAACTGGCGTGACCGGGACAGCCACTTCATCTTCGGCGACGTGGCGACCGCGGTGCTGGTGGAGGATGCCGCAATGGCCCCCGCGCAGCACTGGGACATCCTCGGCACGAAGCTGAAGACGGTGTTCTCCAACAACATCCGCAACAATTTCGGCTTCCTCAACCGCGCCACCCCGGAGACGGCGGGGGCTGCCGACAAGCTGTTTGTTCAGGAAGGGCGCAAGGTGTTCAAGGAAGTCGTGCCGATGGTGGCGCAAATGATCCTCGACGAAGCTGCGCGGCTCGGCATCGCACCTGATGGCCTGCGCCGCCTGTGGCTGCACCAGGCCAATGCCGGGATGAACCGGCTGATCGCGCAGCGGGTGCTGGGCCACGAGGCGAGCGAGGATGAAAGCCCGACCGTGCTCGACACCTATGGCAACACCTCCAGCGCCGGCTCGATCATCGCCTTCCACCGGCATTCCGATGATCTGGTGGCGGGCGATGCGGGATTGATCTGCAGCTTCGGCGCGGGCTATTCGGCGGGCTGCGTGTTCGTGCGAAAGGCCGGTTGACAAGGGGCAAAGGTGCGCTCGCACGTCGAGCCTCCTTGCAGGCCCGTGCGCCACTCCCTAGAAGATCAGCGATGGCAGGTGAAATCCTCGATAACAAGGGCCGGGGAGACGCGGGCTGGACCTGGCCGGCGATCCACCCCGAAGGTCGCAAGTTCGGGCTTGCCGCCAGCGCGGTCAGTCTGTTTTTCTTGGCTGTCGGCTGGGAGCTGATCGGCTGGCCGCTGGCGTTGCTGTCGATCGGGGTGTTCGCGTTCTTCCGCGATCCCGAACGGGTGGTGCCACAGGCCGATGCCGTGTTGGTCTCGCCCGCGGACGGGCTGGTGACGCTGATCGAGGATGTCGAGCCGCCGCGCGAGCTCCAGATCGACGACGGATCGGGCTTTGCCGGGTTGCCCGCCGGGCCGGTGACGCGGGTGTCGATCTTCATGAGCGTGTTCGATGTGCACATCAACCGCACCCCCGTGGGCGGGACGGTAAGGCGGGTGGTCTATATTCCCGGGCGCTTCATGAATGCCGAGCTCGACAAGGCGAGCGAGGAAAACGAGCGCCAGCACATCCTGATCGAGCGCGGGGATGGGCTTAAGATCGGTTTCACCCAGATAGCCGGGCTGGTGGCGCGGCGGATCGTGCCTTTCGTCAAGCCGGGCGACATCGTCGCCAAGGGCCAGCGGGTCGGGTTGATCCGGTTTGGCAGCCGGGTCGATGTCTACTTGCCCGCCGGGACTGACCCCAAGGTGATGATCGGCCAGACCGTGATCGCGGGCGAAACGGTGCTTGCCGAGCTTGGCCAGCGGGGACTGATCGAAGGCATCGCCCAGTGAACGGGGCCTCCCGCAAGCGCAGCCCGCGCAAGCTCCCGGGCGTGCGCTTCCTGCCCGCCCGGCTCGGCCCGAAGGCGGCAGAGGACGAGCACGAGGATGGACACGCCGTCCGCGGCGGCGGGCTGACCTTGCGGGCCATGCTGCCCAATGCGATCACCGCTGCGGCGCTCGCTTCTGGCCTGACCGGGATCCGGTTCGCGATTGACGGCGAATGGGCCTTGGCGATCGGGCTGGTGGTGTTGGCGGGCGTGCTCGATGGCATCGATGGCCGGATCGCGCGGCTGCTCAAAGCCCAGTCGCGCTTCGGTGCGGAGCTCGACAGCCTTGCCGATTCCCTGTCTTTCGGGGTCGCCCCCGCGCTGATCCTGTTCCTTTGGAGCTTGCACGACCTGCCGCGCTTCGGCTGGTTTGCCGCGCTTGCCTTCGCGATTTCCTGCGCGCTCAGGCTGGCGCGCTTCAACGCGCGGATCGATGTCGATCACCAGCCACACAAGTCCGCCGGTTTCCTGACCGGAGTGCCAGCCCCGGTCGGGGCGGGGTTGGCCTTCGCTCCATTCTACCTGTGGCAGGAAACCGGGTTGGACACCTTCCGCCACCCGCTGCTGAACGCGGCATGGCTCAGTGTCATCGCGGTGCTGATGATCTCGAACATGGCGACGCTCAGCTGGGCTTCGCTGCGGCCACGCCGTTCGATCCGTCTGCCGCTCATAGCCTTTGTTGCGCTGGCCTTTGCCGCCTTGTTGCTGGAACCATGGTGGACGCTGGCCACGATCTGCGCCGCCTATTTGGTGCTGATGCCTTATGGTCTTGTAAAATACGGCCGGATCAAGCGGCGCCGCGCGCAAGAGCAGGCAGCGGCCGCAGCATCGGCGAGCGCCGCGGCAGGATAACGGCACCGCCCTGACGGGCAGCTGCGCGCAGCCGCAGCTCGCGCGGTGCGACCTGCATCACGAAACCGGCATCCATCAGCGCCTTTTCGCGCATCAGCGCGCTATAGGCCCGGCGCGCCTTGACCGCGCTGTCAACAAGGCTCAGCACCGCCGTCACGGCAGCAAGAACGAGCAGCAGGGTGATCGCAAGAGCAAGCATGGGCGGTTCCTTCCGATTCGTTGTTCGATATTTGTTCCATTCGCTTTGTTCCCTATGCGTTCCTGTCTGTCAAGATGATTTTCGTGTTATGTTCCGCTTCGTTCGCGGAATCAGGGCTGGATTTCCCGTGCGTTCACGGCTATCGGCGCGCACGCTCCGGGCTGGTCGCAGGATCTGTCGGGGGCGCTAACGTCACATGGAAGGCGCACATACCGGTGCCGCAGGCGGGAGCTCCGCCAACGCGGTTCCAGCCTTCCAGAGGAACAACCGGAAGGGAAATACTTATGGCGGCACCTGTCGTCACCATGCAAGCATTGATCGAGGCCGGCGCTCACTTCGGCCACCAGACCCACCGCTGGAACCCGCGCATGAAGCCGTACATTTTCGGCGCGCGCAACGGTGTCCACATCATCGACCTGTCGCAGACGGTGCCGTTGTTCGCCCGCGCGCTCGACTTTGTCGAGCAGACCGTACGTTCGGGCGGCAAGGTGCTGTTTGTCGGCACCAAGCGTCAGGCGCAGGAGCCGATCGCCGAGGCTGCCCGCATGTCGGGCCAGCACTTCGTCAATCATCGCTGGCTGGGCGGGATGCTCACCAACTGGAAGACCATTTCGGGTTCGATCCGGCGTCTCAAGAGCCTTGAGGAAATGCTCTCGGGCGACACCAGCGGACTGACCAAGAAGGAAGTGCTCAACCTCACCCGTGAGCGCGAGAAGCTGGAATTGTCGCTCGGCGGCATCCGCGACATGGGGGGCATTCCGGACGTGATGTTCGTGATCGATGCCAACAAGGAGGATCTCGCCATCAAGGAAGCCGCCGTGCTCGGCATTCCGGTGATCGCGATCCTCGACACCAATGTCGATCCCTCGAACATTGCCTTCCCGGTTCCGGGTAACGACGATGCGGCCCGGGCGGTGCGTCTTTACTGTCAGGCCGTTGGCGAAGCCGCACTGGCCGGCAAGGGCAAGTTCCAGGCTGACGTATCGAGCGATTTCGGCGCGATGGAAGAGCCGCCGGCCGAAGCGGTGATCGCCGAGGCACCGGCTGCCGAAGACGCCGAAGCCTGATTTTGCGCGGGCGTTTGACGGTTTTCGTCAATCGCCCGTCACATTCCCCCTCTAGCGCGCCCGGCATTGCCTCCCTCTGCGGGCTGGCAGGGCCGGGCGCCCGAACAACCGAATGAAAAGGAAATTCCCATGGCCGATTTCTCCGTCGCCGATGTGAAGAAGCTGCGCGAGCGCACCGGCGCTGGCATGATGGACGCCAAGAAGGCGCTGACCGAAGCGGGGGGCGACATCGAGGCTGCGGTTGACGCGCTGCGCGCCAAGGGCCTCGCCACCGCCCAGAAGAAGTCGAGCCGCACCGCGGCCGAAGGCCTCGTCGGCGTTGCCGTTGCGGGCAACCGGGGCGTGGTTGTCGAAGTGAACTCGGAAACCGATTTCGTCGCCAAGAACGACCAGTTCCAGAGCTTTGTGCGCAACGCGACTGTGGTGGCCCTGTCGCTGGGCTCGGACGATGTCGAAGCGCTCAAGGCGGCGCCCTACCCCGAGGGTGGCACCGTTGGCGAGAAGCTGACCGACAATGTCGCGACCATCGGTGAAAACCAGCAGATCCGCCGCATAAAGACTGTCTCGGTCGAGAAGGGCGCCGTCGTTGCCTACGTGCACACCGCTGCGGCCGAAGGCCTCGGCAAGATCGGCGTGCTGATCGGTCTGGAAAGCGAGGCGGGTGCCGACGTGCTCGAACCGCTCGGCAAGCAGCTCGCGATGCACGCGGCCGCCGCCTTCCCGATGGCGCTCGACGCGGACAGCCTCGATCCCGAAGTGATCGAGCGCGAACGCAAGATCGCGGCCGAAAAGGCTGCCGAAACCGGCAAGCCCGCCGAGGTGCAGGCCAAGATGGTCGACGGCGCGGTGAAGAAGTTCGCCAAGGAAAACGCGCTGCTCAGCCAGATCTTCGTGATGGACAACAAGACCGTGATCGCTGATCTCGTGGCCCAGGCCGGCAAGGCCGCCGGCACCCCGATCGTGCTCAAGGACTATGCCCGCTTCCAGCTTGGTGAAGGCATCGAGAAGGAAGAAACCGATTTCGCCGCGGAAGTGGCAGCCGCCGTCGCCGGCTGATATTCGTAGCGCCCGAATTTTGACGGCCGTCGCAGCATGCACGCTGCGGCGGCCGTTTGCTTGAGCGCGTCGGTGCCGCGCGCTACCTTAGTCTTTGCGCAATGGCGGATTGCCCGTTAAGTGCGCCAACTCAGATTCCACCCGGAGCCGTCAATTCTCATGTCCCTTCTTCCGATCAAGCGCGTGCTCCTGAAACTCTCGGGCGAAGTGCTGATGGGGGATCAGCAGTTCGGGATCGATCCGGCCTTTGTCGCCGCGCTCGCAGCCGAAGTGAAGGCGGCCAAGGAAACCGGTCTCGAAATCTGCCTCGTCATCGGCGGCGGCAACATCTTCCGCGGCATGGCGGGCGCAGCGCAGGGGATGGACCGCGCGCAGGCCGATTACATGGGGATGCTGGCGACTGTCATGAACGCGCTCGCGATGCAGAACGCGCTCGAACAGCTCGGGGTAGAGACCCGGGTGCAGTCCGCGATCCAGATGGATCAGGTATGCGAGCCGGTGATCCGCCGCCGCGCCGAGCGCCACCTGGAAAAGGGCCGCGTGGTGATCTTCGCCGCAGGTGTTGGCGCGCCCTATTTCACCACCGACAGCGGTGCGGCGCTGCGCGCGGCGGAAATGAAGTGCGACGCGCTGCTCAAGGGCACCAGCGTCGACGGGGTGTATGACAGCGATCCCAAGCACAACCGGGACGCGGTGCGTTTCGATACCGTGACTTACGACCGGGTGCTGGCCGATAATCTCAAGGTGATGGACGCCTCTGCCGTGGCGCTGTGCCGCGACAACAAGATCCCGATCGTGGTCTTTTCGATCCGCGAGAAAGGCAATCTTGCCCGCGTGCTGGCGGGCGAGGGCGTCCAGACCATTGTTCAAGACAGCTGAAGCAAAGGGAACACCCAGCCATGCCGCAATATGACAAGGCCGATGTCGAGCGCCGGATGAAGGGCGCGGTGGAAGCGCTCAAGAGCGATCTGCAGGGCCTGCGCACCGGCCGCGCCAACACCACCCTGCTCGATCCGGTGCAGGTGGAAGTCTATGGCGCGATGATGCCGCTCCAGCAGGTTGCCACCGTGTCCGCGCCCGAACCGCGGATGCTGAGCGTGCAGGTGTGGGACAAGGCGAACCTCCACGCGGTGGAAAAGGCGATTGCCTATGCCAACCTTGGCCTCAATCCGATCATTGACGGCCAGACCCTGCGCCTGCCGATCCCCGATCTGACGCAGGAGCGTCGCAAGGAGCTTGCCAAGCTCGCCGGCCAGTATGCCGAAAAGGCCAAGATCGCGATCCGCAACGTGCGCCGCGACGCGATGGAAAGCCTCAAGACCGACGAGAAAAAGAAGGAAATCTCGGAAGACGAGCGCAAGCGCGCCGAAGAGCAGGTCCAGAAGCTGACCGATCAATACGTCAAGGAAACCGACGAGGCGGCGGCGAAGAAGGAACAGGAAATCCTGACGCAGTAAGGCGCGGGATTCCGGAATGTGAGAACAGGGTTGGACCAGTCGCGCGCCAGACATGTCGCCATCATCATGGATGGCAATGGCCGCTGGGCCAAGAAGCGCGGGCTGCCGCGTGCGGTCGGGCACCAGCGCGGGGTAGAGGCGGTGCGGCGCTTGGTGCGGGCGCTGGAGCCGACGGGGCTGGAGTGCCTGACGCTTTACGCCTTCTCCTCGGAAAACTGGAAGCGGCCTGATGAAGAGGTCGATGATCTGATGAACCTGATGCGCAAGTTCATCAAATCCGACCTGCCCGAATTCGTCGCCAACAATGTCAAGCTCAAGATCATCGGTGACTGGCAAAGCCTCGCGCCCGATATCGTCGCGATGCTGGAAGACGCGCTGGCGCAGACCGCAAACGGCAGGCAGACGCTGGCGGTGGCGCTCAACTATGGCGGGCAGCACGAGATCGCGCGGGCGGCGGCCAAGGCGGCGGCGTGCGGCGCAGTGAGCATCCAGACGATCGCCGCGAACCTCGACACGGCTGATTTGCCGCCGCTCGATTTGCTGATCCGCACCAGTGGCGAAATCCGCCTGTCGAATTTCCTGCTGTGGCAATCGGCCTATGCCGAGATGCTGTTCGTCGATACCTTGTGGCCCGATTTCGAGCCTGCGCACCTGGCGCAGGCGCTCGACGATTTTGCCCGGAGGGAGCGGCGTTATGGCGGGCGCTGAGGTGCGCAAGCAAGCCGTGTCCGACCTGCCGGTGCGATTGGGCTCGGCGATCGTGATGCTGGTGATCGCCGGCGGCGCGCTATGGCTCGGCGGTTGGGTGTGGACCGGGTTTGTCGGCCTGCTGGCGCTGGGCGTGCTGTGGGAATGGAACCGGCTGGTGAGCCGCTTCGGCGTGTCGGGGGTAGCCGAGACCGTGTGGTTCTTTGGCGGCGTCGTCTATATCGGCGGGGCGGCGCTGGCGATGCTGGCGCTGCGCAACGGCGCGCAATTCATGCCCGTCAACGGCGTGAGCCTCGGCTATGGCCCGTTCGAGGTGCTATTGGGCTATATCGCGCCGATCATCGCGGTTGATGCGGGGGCCTATTTTGCCGGGCGCGCGATTGGTGGCCCCAAGATCGCGCCGCGGATCAGCCCGTCCAAGACCTGGGCCGGGCTCGGCGGCGGGGCGCTTGCTGCCGGGCTGGTGGCGATTGGCAATGAAGCCGCCGATTTCGGCCCGGCGGCAGGCTCGCCCGGTTACGACATGCTCAGCCTGGCGCTGGCGCTGCTGGCAGGTGTGCTGATCGCGGTGCTGGCGCAGGCCGGTGATTTTTTCGAAAGCTGGATGAAGCGGCGCGCCGGCATGAAGGATTCGAGCAACCTTATTCCCGGCCATGGCGGGCTGTTTGATCGCCTTGACGGCTTCCTTGCGGTGTTTTTCATGCTGTTTGTGATTGCCACCGCCATGCGTTTGCTGGGATGATGCGGCGATGACCCGTTCGCTCACTCTGCTCGGCGCCACCGGTTCGATCGGCGCATCGACCTTGGATCTTGTTCGCCGCAACCGGGCACAGTGGCGCATCGAGGCGCTCACCGCCCATTGCAGCGCCGCTGAGCTTGCCGCGCTGGCGCTCGAATTTGGCGCGAAGCTGGCGGTGGTCGGTGATGAGCGCTGCCTGCCCGAATTGCGCGATGCGCTCGGCAATAGCGGGATCGCGGCGGCCGGAGGTGCTGCGGCGCTGGTCGAGGCGGCGGCGCGGCCGGTGGACATGACGGTTGCGGCAATTGTCGGCTGCGCGGGGCTTGCGCCCGTCATGGCGGCGGTCGAACGCGGCGGCACCATCGCGCTCGCCAACAAGGAAGCACTGGTATCTGCCGGCGAAGTGCTGATGGAGGCGGTGGCAAGGCATGGCGCAACACTGCTGCCCACCGATTCCGAGCATAACGCGATCTTCCAGTGCCTCGCCGGAAACCGGATTTCGGATGTCGCACGCATTACGCTGACAGCGAGCGGTGGCCCCTTGCGGACATGGAGCGCGGAGCGTCTCCACGCCGCGACGCCTGCCGAAGCGGTCGCGCACCCCAACTGGTCGATGGGGGCCAAGATCAGCGTCGATTCGGCCACGATGATGAACAAGGGGCTCGAATATATCGAGGCCTATCACCTGTTCCCGGTCGGGCTGGAAAAACTCGCGATTGTGGTCCACCCGCAAAGCGTGGTTCACTCGATGGTCGAATTCCGCGACCGTTCGACGCTGGCGCAACTTGGCCCCTCGGACATGCGCGTACCCATTGCCTCGTGCCTGGCCTGGCCGCAGCGGATGGAAACCCCGCTCGAACCGCTCGATCTCGCCGCCATCGGTCAGTTGACATTCGAAGCGCCCAACGAGACGCTGTTCCCCGCCACGCGGCTCGCGCGTGAGGCGATTGCGGCAGGCGGCGCGGCGCCTGCGATCCTCAACGCTGCCAACGAAGTCGCGGTCGCGGCATTCCTCGCCGGTCAGATCAGGTTCACCCGGATTGCGGCATTGGTGGAGGAAACCCTTGAGCGCAGCAATGATGCCCCGCGCCCAGCCAGCCTCGATGAAGTGCTGGCCGTCGATCAATCGGCTCGCAGGCAAGCCATGAGCCTGCTGGAGAACACCGCTCTTGTTTGAATCGCCCCCCTTCTGGATGTACGTGGCGGGCTTCCTGCTGCTGCTCGGGCCGCTCGTCACGCTGCATGAACTCGGCCACCTGCTGGTCGGGCGGCTGTTCGGGGTGCGGGCGGAGGCTTTCTCGGTCGGGTTCGGCAAGGAAATCGCAGGTTTCACCGACAAGCGGGGCACCCGCTGGAAGCTGTCACTGTTGCCGCTTGGCGGCTATGTCCAGTTCCAGGGCGACATGAACCCGGCGAGCGTGCCTGATCCTTCCGCGCCCAGGGAAGAAGGCAGTTTCCAGCATGCCGCCTTGTGGAAACGTGCCCTGATCGTGGCGGCAGGGCCGGTGACGAACCTGCTGGTCGCCATTGCGATCTTCGCCGCGTTCTACGCCGTTCTCGGCAAGCCGGTGATCCAGGGCGCGGAGGATTCGCGCACCATCGGCGGCTTTGCCGAGGGAAGCGTGGCCAAGGCTGCCGGGCTTCAGGTGGGCGATACGATCCTCGCCATCGACGGCAGGCCGGTGGCCGATTTTGACGAACTGCGCACTGCGGTGGGGCTTCATCCGGGCCGCAAGATGGTGTTCACGGTCGAGCGCGGGGGCGAGACAATCGACTATGCTCTCGCGCCTGCGCGAATCGTGAAGACCGACGAATTCGGCAATGCCACTGCGGTCGGCCAGATCGGCGTTGCCCCTGCCGGCGGACAATATGTGTTCGAAGATGTCGGCATTCTCGAGGCTGTGCCGCTCGCCGTCAAGCAAAGCTGGGATCTGATGGGCATGATGATCACCGGCATCCGGCAGATCGTGGTGGGCGACCGTTCGTTTCAGGAACTGGGCGGGCCGCTCAAGATCGCGAAGTATTCGGGCGAGCAGATGAGCCTCGGGGTCGCGGCCTTCATCAACTTCGCCGCGCTGATCTCGCTTAATTTGGCATTCATCAACTTCTTGCCAATTCCTGCGCTCGATGGCGGGCACCTGATGTTCTATCTGGCCGAGGCGATCCGCCGCAAGCCGGTGGGACCGCAGGCGACCGAATGGGCCTATCGCACCGGCATTGCGCTGGTGCTGATGCTGATGGTGGTGGTGACGGTGAATGATCTTGTTTCGCTGCCCCTGTTCGGTTCCTGACCCGCTATCTGCAAAAAGCTGCGGTTTGCCGTGGAAAGCCTGCACCGCAGCGCACCACCCTGGGCCTCGCGGCTTGATTGCGCGGCGTGCATCGGGCAGAGGCTTGCCCCGAGCGCGCCCGGTTTCGCGGGAGCGGATCACTTACTGGTTGGACGGGACTTTAGCTGCATGAACCCTATGAGCGAGACAGGCCGCGGCCAGACCGGTACTTCGCGCAATCTGTCCAGGGCCGGTCGGCTCGCGGTGGTGCTGACCTGTGGCTCGATCCTTGCCGGTGTCCCGGGAGCGGCGTTCGCGCAGGAGGCTGCCGAACCGACACCTGCGCGCGCTCCTGCCGCGCAGAGCAACACCATTCGCACGATCAGCGTGGTCGGGGCAGAGCGGCTCGAGCCGACCACCATCCTCAGCTACATCCGTCTGCGTGTCGGGCAGGAATACACCTCTGCCGCCGCTGACGAGGCGCTGAAGGATCTGGGGGCGACCGAGCTGTTCGCCAATTTCTCGATCCGCAACGAAAATGGTGATGTTGTCATCACCGTGACCGAGAATCCGGTCATCAACCGCATCGTGCTTGAAGGCAACAAGCGGCTCAAGGAGGACAAGATCCTCCCTGAAATCAAGCTCGCTCCGCGCCAGATCTTCACCCGTTCCAAGGTTCGCGCCGACGTTGCCCGGATCATCGAGCTCTACAAGCGCCAGGGCCGCTTCGCCGCGCAGGTGGAGCCCAAGATGGTGCAGTTGCCGCAGAACCGCGTCGATGTCGTGTTCGAGATTTCCGAAGGCCCCAAGTCCAAGGTCCGCCAGATCAACATCCTTGGCAACGAGAAGTTTTCCGACGGTGATCTGCGCGGCGAGATGGTGACAAAGCAGGCACGCCTGACGAGCTTCTTCAGCTCGAACACCAGCTACGATCCCGATCGTCTGGCATTTGACCAGCAGAAGCTGCGCCAGTTCTACCTCACCGAAGGCTACGCCGATTTCCGGGTCGTGTCGGCGGTGGCGGAGCTTACGCCTGACCAGAAGGACTTCATCATCACCTACGTGGTGGAGGAGGGCGAGCGCTACAAGTTCGGCGAGGTCAAGGTCGACAGCCAGCTGCGCGACTTCGACAGCGACGCGATGACCACCCAGTTGCCGATGCAGACGGGCGACTGGTACAATGCCAAGTTGGTTGAGGACACGGTCGAGCAGCTGACCGAGCTGGCCGGTCGCTTCGGGTATGCCTTTGCTGACGTCCAGCCGCGTTTCCGCGCGAACAAGGACGACCTGACGATGAACATCACGTTCATCCTGCGCGAGGCGCCGCGCGTCTATGTCGAGCGGGTCGACATCAACGGCAACACGCTGACCCAGGACAAGGTCGTGCGCCGCGAATTCCGCATCGCCGAGGGGGATGCCTTCAATAGCCTCGCGGTGCAGCGCACCACCGCCCGCATCAACTCGCTGGCCTTTTTCCAGGAGAACTTCGAAGTCAGCCAGGTCGAGGGCAGTGCGCCCGACCGGATCGTGCTCGAAGCCAATGTCGAGGAAAAGCCGACCGGCGAATTGCAGTTCTCGGCGGGCTTCTCGTCGATCGAGCAGTTCATCCTTGCCGGCTCGATCCGCCAGCGCAACTTCCGCGGGCGCGGGCAGACCATCGGCCTCAGCGTCAACTATTCGCAGTTCTCGCGCTCGGCGCAGGTGAGCTTTGCCGAGCCGTATTTGTTCGATCGCAACATCTCTGCCGGGTTCGATATCTATCGGCGCGATTTCAATAGCTTCAACTTCACCAACCGCGATCGCAACACGACCTTCAAGCAAGCGACCACCGGATTCTCGGCGCGCGCGGGTGTCCCGCTGACCGAGTACATGTCGCTGGTCGGGAGCTACACGCTCAACTACGAAGAGGTAAGCCTCGACCAGAACCAGTTTTTCTCGGACCTCAACGGCGACGGGACGCGCGAATGCGATCCGTTGCTGGCGGGCCGCTTTCTGTGCGATGCGATCGGCACCCGGTTGAGCTCGATCGTCGGCCTCAGTCTCAACTACAACTCGTTGAATTCCCGCGTCCGTCCGAGCCGTGGCAAGACCATTTCGCTCAGCGGCGAATTTGCCGGCCTGGGGGGCGATGTGCGCTATGTCCGGTTCCGCGGGCGCGGGCAGCAGTTCTGGAACGTCGGCAATTCGGGTTTCATCTTTTCGATCCTCGCCGAAGGCGGGACAATCATCCCACTGCAGGACCGTCCCGGCGCGGGTGTCGATGACGTGTTGCTGACCGACCGTTTCTTCCTCGGCGAACCGCAGTTCCGCGGCTTTGCGATCCGCGGTGTCGGCCCGCGCGTGTTGACCCAGCGTTATCAACAGGATGCCAATGGCAATCCCGTGCTGGTGACCGAGCGCAACCAGACCCGCGACGACGCGATCGGCGGGCGCAATTATTATCTGGGCCGCGCCGAGCTGGAGATTCCGCTTGGCACCGGCGCGCGCGAGCTGGGGCTGAGGCCCTCGATCTGGGCCGATATTGGTGCGCTTTGGGGCGTGGAGACGCCGGTGTTGCAGGATAACCCCAACGGCCTGCAGCAGCGCGATGCCCAGGGCAATCTGCTTTATCTTACCCCGCGGCTGGACGCCAATGGCCAGCCGGTGCTGGTCAATGGGCAGCCGGTGTTCGATCAGACCACCAGCCCGACTGCGCCCAATGGTTCGGCCAACACCGCTCTCATCCGTCCGGGCAGTGCGATCAAGGAAACCTTCCTCGGCAATTCGCCCAGCCCGCGCATCACCGCCGGGATCGGGGTCAACTGGAATTCGCCCTTCGGCCCGTTCCGCATCGACTTCGCCCAGACCATCCGCAAGGTGCCGGGCGATGACGAGCGCCAGTTCACATTCAACGTAGGAACCCAATTCTGATGACGATGTTCTCCAAGCTGATCGCCCCCGCTGCGGTGGCGCTGACTGCCCTTGCCGCTATGCCCGCGCAGGCACAGGTCGAAGGCCGTATCGCCACGGTCGATATTGCGCGCGCCGTGCTCGGGACGACCGCGTTCCAGACCGCCTATGAGCAGGTCAACCAGACCTATTCCCAGCAGAACGAGCTTCGCCGCACCAAGGCGCAGGAGCGCCAGACCCTGCTGGCGACCTTCGACACCAACGGCGACAAGCAGGTCGATGATGCCGAGCTTGCCGCCAAGCAGAAGTCGCCCGATTTCACCAAGCTCCAGACGCTGGAGCAGGAAATTCAGGCGCTCACCAACCAGATCGATGCTGCCCGCGTCTATGCGGTTGAGCAGGTGATCACCCAGTATGGCGCGGCGCTTCAGGAAGTCGTCACCAAGCAGCAGATCAAGATCGTGCTCGATCCGGGTTCGCTGCTTTATGTCGTGCCCGAGGCTGATGTCACTGCCCAGATCACGACTGCGCTCAACGCCAAGGTGCCGTCGGTCGGCATTGTTCCGCCGCAGGGCTGGCAGCCGGCGCGCGAAAGCGTGCAGCTGTTTCAGGAAATCCAGCAGCGGCTGATGGCAGCGCAGCTCATGCAGCAACGCCAGCAGCAACAGCAGCAGCAGCAGGGCAATCCGCAGGCACCGGCCGGTCGTTAAGGCCGGCGCGAGCACCAGCGAAGGAGCATCCAATGAGCGAGGGTGAAACCCCCGGCCCTGATCTGGTGGATTACGATATCGGAAAGGTTCTCAAGGCCTTGCCGCATCGTTACCCGCTGCTTCTGGTTGACCGTGTGCGTTCGATCACGCTCGGCGAGCGGATCCACGCGGTCAAGGCCGTGAGCATGAACGAACAGTTCTTCCAGGGCCATTTCCCCGGAGCGCCGATCATGCCCGGTGTGCTCCAGATCGAAGCGCTGGCGCAGGCGGCCGGCATCCTCGGGATCGAAACGATGGATCTGGCCGGTGCTGGCAAGCTGGTGATCTTCATGGGGATCGAGAACGCCAAGTTCCGCGCCCCCGTGCTGCCGGGCTGCCTGCTCGATCTCAACGTCGAATTCACCCAGAAGCGCAGCCGAATCTACAAGTTCAAGGGGCGCGCGAGCGTCGAGGGCAAGACAACCTGCGAGGTCGAGTTCACGGCCATGATGACGGATCCGCCCGCCTGAGCTTGCGGGCGACATCTTCAGTTGCATTTCGGTGTGTTCCCGGCTAGGCGCGCCGCTTCCCGTTTCATAGCACCGCCGGTCGGCACCGGCGAAAGCTGACAAGGAATTGAATCATGAAGGCCGAAGGGCACCCCGATTACCACATGATCACGGTCAAGATGACCGATGGCACCGAATACCAGACCCGTTCGACCTGGGGCAAGGAAGGCGATGTGATGTCGCTCGAAATTGATCCGCTCAGCCACCCGGCCTGGACCGGCGGCAAGCAGCAGGTTTCCGAAGGCGGTCGTGTGGCTGCGTTCAACAAGCGCTTCGGTGGCCTCAGCCTCAAGAAGTAAGCTTCTCACAAGCTGCGCGGGTTTCGGCCCGCAACGAGGAGGGCGGCCCGACGGGGTCGCCTTTTTCGCATGGGGATCGGGCGGCTGAAGCGCGTGCTTCGGCCTGCTGCGATCATCACGCGGCACACTTGATGCAGCGGGTCGCCACTGGCTGGGCTTCGAGCCGATCGGCGCTGATCTGCGCGCCGCAATTGGCGCAGATCCCGTAGGTGCCGTTGTCGATCCGCACGAGCGCGGCGCGGATCTGGGCGGCTTCGGCGCGCAGCACGTCATCCACCCCTTCAAGCGCCTCGTCATCGGCCAGATCGACCGCCTGTTCGGAAAAATCGGCATCGAGCGGCCCGCGCAGATCCGCTTCGATCTCCTGAGAACGCTCGGCCAGTTCGGCCAGCCTGGCCTTCAGCTTTGCTTCCAGTGCGGTGTAATCGGCCATCATCCCCTCCACGGTTTTTCGCGATACCACTTGGTGATCACGTATTTGACACCTTTCCTGACCTTCATGCCGTGATGCAATGTCGCAGGATTGACGTTGCCATCCGGCAGACGATTGTTCCAGCACAGCAATTTCCCGGTTTCGGGTTGAAAGGTTTTGCCCGCCAGCTTGAACCGCGTAGCACCGCCCGCGGTGACGTCATTGAGATAAATCATGAAAGTCCAGGTGCGGTTGCCCGACAGGGTGCAGAACTTCGCAAAGTCGCGTCCGCCCGGGGTGAAATAGTCGGTGTGCGGCTTGAACTCCTGACCTTCGGCATAGCGCTGGCCTTGCAAGGGTTCGCCATAGGCCGGATCGAGACCGGAGAGCTGCGCGATCATCGCTTCGATCCGCTCGACCGGCGGCAGGCCAGCGGCCAGATCGCAGGTTTCGCTGGTGCGGAAATAGGCATCGCCATTGTCGTCGGCGATGGTTGAGGGGCGGCGGCCCGCATCGATCAGCGCGATCAGCTCGGCACACAGGGCGGGATCGGCAAAACCGCGGCGCTGGAACAGCTCAGCCTTCGCAGTCGGCAGGCGCTGCACCCCGTCATGCGCGGCCAGGCGCGCGGCGATGGATTCGCTGGTTTCGATCATTCAGGCAAGGATAGATCGCCAGGCGAGCGGTGCAATGATTTCGAGAGCCGCGAAACAATCTTGCGCGAAACCCGGATGAAAACAGTTTTCGCTTCCCAAGGCGAGGCCTTTGTGCAAGAGGCTCGCGCCCGCCCTTAAGCGCACTTGACCGCGCGCGAGCCTTGCGTAAACCGCGTCCCTCTAGCGCGGGCTTGGCAGCGACCGGCAAGGTTGTTTTCGGGCAGGGGCGTGTGGCGATCATAGCTCAGCTGGTTAGAGCGCCGGTTTGTGGTACCGGAGGTCACGGGTTCGAACCCCGTTGGTCGCCCCATCATCTCCTTGCCCTGTTATCCTGCCCCGCGCTGCAAACGGGGACACACCGATGACCGCTTTCTGGACCGAGCCCGATTTCGATGCGCACGAATGTGTGCAGTTGGTGCATGATCGGGCGAGTGGCCTCACAGCGATTATCGCGATCCATTCCACCCATTGCGGGCCCGCTGCGGGCGGCACGCGCTTCTGGCATTACAATGATCCGGCAGGGGCCATGCGCGATTGCCTGCGCCTGTCGCGCGGGATGAGCTACAAGAACGCCATGGCCGATTTGCCGCTGGGCGGGGGCAAGGCGGTGATTCTTGCCGATGAACAGCGGATCAAGACGCCCGAGATGCTTGCCGCTTTCGGCGATGCGGTCGAGGCGCTGGGCGGGCGCTATGTCACCGCCGAGGATGTCGGCATTTCCGAGGCGGACATGGTCGCGGTCTCGCAGCGCACTGCCTATGTATCCGGTCTGCCGGCAGCGGGCGAGGGGAGCGCGGGCGGCGATCCCGGGCCGTTTACCGCAATGGGCATCTTCCTCGGCATCAAGGCGGCCGTGAAGCACAAGCTGGGCAAGGACAGTCTGGCGGGCGTGCATGTCGCGGTGCAGGGCACCGGCAGCGTGGGCGGCGGCGTGGCGCGGCTGCTGGCCAAGGACGGCGCGAAGCTGACACTGGCCGATATCAATGCTGAACGCGCCGCCACGCTTGCGCGTGAACTGGGTGCGCAGGTGGCTGCCTCGGATGCGATCATGTCGGTCGGCTGCGACGTATTCAGCCCCAACGCGCTGGGCGCGATTCTTGATGAAGAGGGCATTGCCCGGCTTGATTGCCCGGTTGTTGCGGGCGGCGCGAACAACCAGCTTGCGAGGGCCGAACACGGCGCGCTGCTGGCCGAACGCGGCATCCTCTATGCCCCGGACTATGTGATCAACGCTGGCGGCATCATCTCGGTCGCGCTCGAATATCTCGCCCGTCACAAGGGCGCGCCTGCCGACATCAACGAGGTGCGCCGCCGGCTGGCGCAGATACCGGGGCGGCTCGAAGCGATCTGGGCCGAAAGCGATGCCACTGGTGTGCCCGCCGATGTGGTCGCCGACCGGATGGCGCAAAAGCTTATCGGACGCGGCTGAGGCCGCGAGCGCGCCACTGCCACCGGCTTTCATGCGGGAACCAATCGGGAGATGCATGAATTGCAGTCTTGTCCTTGGCGGGTGTAAGGCTACAAGCCCCGCCAGACGCGAACGCCATGCACATTTACGCCAACCCAACCCGATTCCTTGCTCTGGCAAAGTGGCTGATGCCGCTGCTGTTCTGGAGCGGGCTGGTGCTCTCGCTCGGTGCGATAGCCTGGGGCCTGTTCGTGGTTGCGCCCGACCGGCTGATGGGCGAGACCGTGCGCATCCTGTTTATCCACGTCCCGGCTGCCTGGCTCGGCATGGGCGGCTGGGCGGGTATTGCCATTTCCAGCGCGATGCTGCTGATCTGGAAACATCCGCTCGCGGCGCTTTCGGCCCGGGCGATTGCGGTGCCGGGGATGGTGTTCTGCGCGATCTGCCTTGCCACCGGCTCGATCTGGGGCCGCCCGACCTGGGGCACGTGGTGGGAATGGGACGGGCGGCTGACTTCGATGCTGGTGCTGCTGTTCCTCTATGTCGGCTATGTCGCGCTGTCGCAGGCGGCCGCGCGCGAGGGCGCGACACCCAGGATCGCCGCGATCTTCGGCCTCGTGGGCGCGATCAATGTGCCGATCATCAACCGCTCGGTGGTGTGGTGGAATTCGCTCCACCAGCCGCCCAGCATCACCATGGGCAAGAGCGCGATCGATGCTGCCTATCTGTGGCCGCTGCTGATTGCGGTGATCGGTTTCTCGTTGCTGTTCGGCGGTATTGTGCTGATGCGGATGCGTGCGCTGATCGCCGAAGCGCAGGTTGAGGCGCGGCTGCGCCGCCGTGCGCTTGATGATGATGTGCCGCTGGCCGGCACGCCCGCGCTGGAGCAGGGGTGATGCGCGAGCAACTGGCGCAGTGGGATTTCGTGATTCTTGCCTATGGCGTGGGTCTGGCAGGTCTGGCAGCGGTGTGTATCTGGGCGTGGCGGGCGATGCGCAAGGCCGAGGCCCGCCGCGATTGCGCGCGGCGGCGCTGAAAGGGAGCAGGGCATGAAGGCCAAGCATCAACGTCTCGTGCTGGTGGTGATCGCCGTGCTGGCGATCGTCGGCGCGGGGCTGCTGGCGGCGTGGTCCTTGCGCAATCAGGCGAACTATTTCTACCTGCCCGAACAGATGGCTTCCGATCCGCCCGAAATCGGGCAGGCGGTGCGGCTGGGCGGAATGGTGCAGGCCGGATCGATCAAGACCGCGCCCGACGGCGTTACGGTCGACTTCATCGTTACCGGCAACACCGAGGCTGCCATTCCGGTGCGTTACAGCGGTATCCTGCCCGATCTGTTCGTCGAAAATTCCGGCGTGGTGGCCGAAGGCAGTCTTGGCCCGGACGGGGTGTTCATCGCCACCAACCTGCTGGCCAAGCATGACGAGAACTACGTGCCCCGCGAGCTGGAAGGCATGGGCACCAAGGACGCCGCGAAGATGGCGGCCGACACCACGATCGGGCTGGACTAGGCACAAGAAACAAGGTGAGGGGCTGAGCAATGATTGCCGAAATCGGACTTGCCGCCCTGTGGTTCGCTGCGGCATTGGCGGTGCTGCAGATGGTCTCGGGCGCGATGGGCCTGCGCGTACCCGAGGGCGAAACCGCGCCGCTGGCGATCCACACCCGTCCGGCGGCGATCGTTCAGGCGCTCCTTGCGGTGCTGGCGTTCGTGATGCTGCTCTATTCCTTCGCCGTCACCGACCTGTCGATCAAGCTGGTGGCGGCCAATTCACATTCGATGAAGCCGTTGATTTACAAGCTTACCGGCACCTGGGGCAACCACGAGGGGTCGATGCTGCTGTGGGTCAGCGTGCTGGCCGCCTCTGGGGGGCTGCTGGCCGTCTTCGAGAAGCGCCTGCCCGAGCGCACGATGGGGGCGACGCTGGCCGTGCAAGGCTTTGTAGCGCTCGGTTTTTATGCCTTCCTGCTGTTGTCCTCCAACCCGTTCGAGCGGCTGCCTGTCCCGGCCGCGGAAGGCACCGGCCTCAACCCGCTGTTGCAGGACATCGGCCTCGCGTTTCACCCGCCGACGCTCTACGCCGGCTATGTTGGACTTTCGGTCGCCTTCAGCTTTGCCATGGGCGCCCTGCTGACACGTGAGGTCAATCCCGCCTTCGCGCGGGTGATGCGCCCGTGGGTGCTGGGCGCGTGGGTGCTGCTGACACTGGGGATCACCGCCGGTTCGTTCTGGGCCTATTACGAACTGGGCTGGGGCGGCTGGTGGTTCTGGGACCCGGTGGAGAATGCCTCGCTGATGCCGTGGCTGGCGGCCACCGCGCTGCTGCATTCGGTGAGCGTGCTGGCGGCGCGCGATGCGCTCAGGACGTGGACGATCATGCTCGGGGTGCTGGCGTTCTCGATGTCGATGCTCGGCACCTTCCTGGTGCGTTCGGGGGTGCTCACCAGCGTCCATGCCTTCGCGGTTGATCCGGAACGCGGCAGCTTCATCCTTGCGCTGCTGGGGCTCTATATCGGCGGGGCCTTCACCGTCTTTGCCCTGCGCGCTGGCGCGGTGGCGGAAGGCAAGCGCTTTGCCGCGACCAGCCGTGAGGGCGCGCTGGTGTTCAACAATGTGATGCTCTCGGCAATCCTTGCGATTGTGCTGCTGGGCACGCTCTACCCGCTGCTGACCGAAGCCTTTGACGTGCGTGTTTCGGTTGGCCCGCCCTATTTCAACCCGGCCTCGGCGATGTTTGCCATTCCCATGCTGCTGGTAATGGCGGTTGGCCCGCTGCTGCGCTGGCGCGCTGACAAGCCGGCGCGCATCCAGTTCGAGATGCTGCTGATCGCGGCGGTGCTGATCAGCGCGATCGCGCTGGTGAGCTTCTTCGGCTCTTATTCCTTCCTTTCGCTGCTTGGACTGGGGCTGGCCCCGGCGCTGGCGGTCGCGGCGGTGCTGCCGCTGCGGGGCCGCAATCTGCGGCGCGTGCCGGTGGCGACCTGGGGCATGGTGCTCGCCCATTTCGGGGTCGCGGTGTCGCTGTTCGGCATGGCTTGCGAGGGGGCCTTTACGCAGGAGCGCCTCGCCGCAGTCGCCCCTGGGGGCACCGAACAGGTTGGCGATTTTGCCGTGACGCTGGAAAGTGTCGCGCCGGTGGCCGGGCCGAACTGGACCGCGATCGAGGCGCGGCTGGCGGTGCAACAGGATGGCGGGGAGCCGGTGATCCTTCGCCCGCAGGCGCGCAATTTCTGGTCGCCCCCGCAGGCCACCAGTGAAAGCGCACTGCTGACGAAGTGGAACGGCCAGCTCTACGCCGTGATCGGCAACCAGGCCGAGGACGGGCGTTGGCAGATCCGCCTGTGGTGGAAGCCATTTGTCACCTTCATCTGGTATGGCGGGATCCTGATCGCGCTGGGCGGAGTGCTGGCAATTGCAGGTCGGGTGCGGGTCGATGTGAAGCGCCGCCGGGCCGCCGCCAGGGGTGCTGTGCGGCGCGCCGATCTTGAAGCGCTCGGCGTTGCCCCGGTCCCCGCGGAGTAGACGCATCGTGAGGAATCGCATTCTGCTGTGGGCGCCGCTCGCGCTGTTCGCCTTTTTTGCGGGTCTGGCGGGCTACATGCTCACCCAGGAAAAGGACCAGTTCGTCGAGAGCACGATGATCGGCCAGCCGCTGCCCGACTTCGCGCTCGAGCCGGCCTTTTCGGGCCTTCCGGGTGCGGCCAGGGCGGATTTCATCGGCGGTGGCCCGCGCCTGCTCAATGTCTGGGCGAGCTGGTGTCTGCCCTGCATTGCCGAAGCACCGCAGTTGGAAGCGCTCAAGGCGCAAGGGGTCGAGATCATCGGCATCGCCATCCGTGACCGGCCCGAAGACGTTGCCAATTTCCTCAGCGCCCACGGCAATCCCTATACCCGCATCGGGTCCGACCGGATTTCCGAGGTGCAGCTGGCGATCGGGTCGTCAGGCGTTCCCGAGACCTTCGTGATCGATGCCAAGGGTGTGATTCGTTACCAGCATATCGGCGATATTCGCGAAGATGATGTGGCGATGCTGCTGGCCGAGCTGGAGAAGGCGAAATGATCCGCGCCGTTTTCGCTGCGGCACTGGTGCTGCTCGCGGTGCTG
The DNA here is from genome assembly GCA_046296035.1 of Erythrobacter sp. Lineage (GTDB taxonomy): Bacteria > Pseudomonadota > Alphaproteobacteria > Sphingomonadales > Sphingomonadaceae > Erythrobacter. Next base: position 102,726 of record JBKBLZ010000004.1, read on the forward strand.
CTGCCCCGGCCGCTCGGGGCGCAGGACACCATGCCGCCGGCGCCCTATGCCTATAACCAGCTCGACGATCCCAAGCTGGAGGCCGAAGCGAGCGCGCTGATGCACACGCTGCGCTGCCTCAAGTGCCAGTCGCAGTCGATTGCCGACAGCGACGCGCCGATGGCGGGCGACATGCGCCATCAGGTGCGCAGCCGCATTCTTGCCGGCGAAAGCCCCGAACAGATCCGTGCCTGGCTGATCGCGCGCTATGGCGACTATGTCAGCTACCAGCCGGAGGTAAGCGCCACCACCTGGCCGCTGTTCGCGGTGCCGGTGCTGGTGATCGTGCTGGTTGCGGGCGTGCTGGTGCGGCGGCTGGGCAGGCACCGCTCGGATGCGGGAGAGGCGGCATGATCGGGGGATGGCTTGCCGTGGCGGCGCTGGCGCTCGCCGCCTTTGTCTTTGCCGCTTTCCTGCTGCGCCTGCCGCGCGAGGGGTTGACGCTGTTTGGCGCGATGCTGGTGTTCGGGCTGGCGGGCTATGCCTGGCAGGGCTCGCCCGGCCAGCCTGCCGCGCCCAAGGCACCGGAAAGCCGTGTATCCGATCAGGGCGAGGCGATGGTCGAAGGGCGCGCCGCGCTGTTCGATCGCACCAGCCCGCCCCCCGACTATCTGTTGACCTCGGATGCCTTTGCCCGGCGCGGGCGGTTTGGTGATGCGGCCGGTCTGCTGCGACGCGGGCTGGAGGAAAATCCGGACGATCTCGAAAGCTGGCTCGCACTTGGCCTTGCACTGGTGGGCCATGCCGATGGCACTGTCACCCCGGCGGCGTTGCAGGCTTTCGGCCGGGCACGGGCGATCGATCCCGGCCATCCGGGAGCGGATTACTTCCTTGGCTTCGCATACCTCCAGAGCGGCGAGGTGCGCGCCGCACGTGCCGTATGGGCTGGCCTGATTGACCGTTCGCCCCCCGATGCCCCATGGCGCGAAGGGCTGGCGGCGGAAGTCGCGCGGCTCGACGACATGATCGCGCGTGCGCCGATGTTGCAGGGGCGGTGAGGCTGGTGTGTCCGCCATGTGTCGCGCTTGCGTCCCATGTTGCAGCTGCGAAAACGCGGTGCTAGGCGCGCCGCCTCTCCGGCTTGAGTCGCTCGGGCGGGATGGGCAGTACCGAACTGACGGGAAATCCGATTGAGATGACCAGCACCGCCTTGCCTGCAACGCCTGATGTCGGACATGGCCAGGGTCACGGTGCATCCTCGCTGACACTCGCGCTCGGCGCGGTCGGCGTGGTGTTCGGCGATATCGGCACCAGCCCGCTTTACGCCTTCCGCGAAACCTTCGCCTCGCACCACGGTGCGCCCGGCATTTCGCCCGATGCCACGCATATCCACGGGGTGCTGAGCCTCGTGTTCTGGTCGATGATGATGGTGGTGACGGTCAAATATGTCCTCACCATCACCCGCGCCGACAACAAGGGCGAAGGCGGGAGCCTGGCGCTGCTGGCGCTGATCCGCCGTGCGTCAGACAGTGCCAAGTGGACCGCGCCGCTGGTTTTGCTGGGCGTGTTCGCAACCGCCCTGTTCTATGGCGACAGCATGATTACTCCGGCGATTTCGGTGCTGTCGGCCACCGAAGGCCTGCAATATATCGTGCCCGGGTTCGAGCCGTGGATCGTGCCGACCGCGATCGCGATTCTGGTGTGCCTGTTCGCGCTGCAATCGCGCGGCACCGAGAGGGTGGGCAAGCTGTTCGGCCCCGTAATGCTGACCTATTTCACGATGCTGGCAACCTTGGGTGTGATGCATCTCAGCGCCAGTCCGGCGATTATTTTGGAGACGATCAATCCGCTGAACGCGTTCAATTTCTTCATCACCGACGGGTTCACTGCCTTCATCGCGCTGGGCAGCGTGGTGCTGGCCGTGACGGGGGCCGAGGCGCTCTATGCCGATATGGGCCATTTCGGGCGCAAGCCGATCGGCCTGTCGTGGATCACCTTCGTGTTTCCTGCGCTGATGCTGAATTACATGGGGCAGGGGGCCATGGTGCTCTCGCAGACCTCGCCCGAAGCGACGGCGGCGCTGATCAAGGATCCGTTCTTCCTGATGATCCCCGATATGGTGCGGGTGCCGGTGATCATCCTTGCGCTGCTGGCCACGATCATCGCCAGTCAGGCGGTGATATCGGGTGCGTTCAGCCTCACCCAGCAGGCGATCCAGCTGGGCTTCATCCCGCGCATGGACATCCACCACACCAGCGCGTCTGCCGCCGGACAGATCTACATTCCGGCGATCAACTGGGGCCTGATGGTGATGGTGATCCTGCTGGTGCTGTTCTTCCAGTCATCCAGCAACCTTGCAGCGGCCTATGGCATCGCGGTGACGGGGGCGATGTTCATCGACACCCTGTTGCTGGCGGCGGTGCTCACGGCGCTGTGGCGCTGGCCCTTGTGGAAGGCACTGCCGCTGATCGTGATTTTCCTGATCGTCGATCTTGCCTATTTCGGCGCCAACCTCGTCAAGGTGCCGCAGGGCGGGTGGGTTCCGCTTATCATCGGCTTTGTCATCTTTACCCTGCTCACCACCTGGGCGCGCGGGCGCAAGCTGATGCGCGAGCGCATGAGCGAGGCCGCCTTGCCGCTGGAGATCTTTGCCAAATCGGCCAAGAATTCGGCCTTGCGAGTGCCGGGGACGGCGGTTTTCATGGCCTCCACCACCGCCGGCGTGCCTTCTGCCTTGCTGCACAATATCAAGCACAACAAGGTGCTGCACGAACGCGTGGTGATCCTGACCATCAACATCGCCGATGTGCCCTATGTGACGTCCACGACGCGCTGCGAAATGACTGATCTGGGCGATGGCTTCTACCGCGCGGTGCTCAACTTCGGCTTCATGGAAGAAACCGATGTGCCGCAGGGGCTGAAGACCATGGAATGCTGCGGCGGCGCGTTCGACATGATGCACACCAGCTTCTTCCTGTCGCGCCAGACCCTGATCCCGAGCGAGCATCCGGGCATGTCGATCTGGCGCGAAAAGGTGTTCGCGTGGATGCTGCGCAACGCGGCAAGCGCGATGGATTTCTTCAAGCTCCCCACCAATCGCGTGGTGGAGCTGGGAAGCCAGGTTGAGATCTAGACATATCGGGCCGGGTTGGGCGGGCGAGCCGGGAGACATGACGAACAATGCAGCCGTATTCTTCGCCGCCGCCCTTGCGGAAATTGCCGGGTGCTATGCCTTCTGGGCATGGTTGCGACTGGGCAAGTCCCCGCTCTGGGTGCTGGCCGGTGTCGGCTGCCTCGTGCTGTTTGCCTATCTGTTGACCCTGATCGAGGCCGATCACGCGGGCCGTACCTATGCCGCCTATGGAGGGGTCTATGTTGCCTCCGCGATCGTGTGGCTGTGGCTTGCCGAAGGCGTCCGGCCTGACCGCTGGGACCTGCTGGGCGGGAGCATTTGCCTTGCCGGATGCGCGATCATTCTGTTCGGGCCACGCGGTGCCTAGAGCGTTTTCGAGCCGGGTGGAATTACCCGGTGGCTCGGAAAATGCAGTAAAACCAAAGTCTGGAGCGGCCGGCCCGATGCAATCGGATCGCAAGCCGCTCTGGCAGGCCTGGCACATTCAGTTCGCCGGCGGTTCGTCCTTCGGCGCCTTATCCTGTTCCTCGAAGCTCAGCCCGTGCTTGAGCAGCATCGGGATCTGGCTGAAGGTGAACAGGAAGGTCAGCGGCAGGAACACCCACAGCTTGGTCCACAGCCAGCCTTCGAAATCGAGCTGCGCGCGCAAGCCTTCGTTGAGGATTGCCAGCGCGAGGAAGAATATCCCCCAGTTGCGCGACAGCCTGAGCCAGCCTTGCTCCGACAGTCCCTCGAACGCGGCTTCGAGCAGCACTTTCAGCAGCGCCTTGCCCATCAGGAACCCGCCCAGCAGCGCCACGCCGAAGCAGGCGTAGATGATGGTGGGCTTCAGCTGCACGAAGGTCGGATCGCCGAAAAAGATCGTCAGGCTGCCGAAGCCGACGATCAGTGCGGTGGAGAACCACAGCATCGGCGAGACCTTGCCGAGCCGCCACTTGGACACCAGCAGCGCGATGATCGAGGCGGCCATGAACGCCCCGGTGCCATAGACAATCGCCACAATCTCGCCCCCGGCGCTGACTTTCTCGGGCGACATCCAGCGATAGACCGCAAGAAACACCAGCAGCGGCCCGTAGTCGACCGCGACGCCCATCCAGCTGGAGGCGGCCTTCTTGCCTTCGCTTTCGCTCATCACGCCACCCCGGCAATCACACGGGCGACCAGATCGGGGTCGAAGGGGCGCAGGTCTTCCATCTTCTCGCCGACGCCGATGGCGTGGATCGGTAGGCCATATTGCTCGGCGGCCGCAACCAGCACCCCGCCGCGCGCGGTGCCATCAAGCTTGGTCATGATGAGGCCGGTGACCCCGGCGACTTCCTTGAACACATCGATCTGGGCGAGGGCGTTCTGGCCGTTGGTGGCATCGAGCACGAGCACCACATCGTGCGGGGCTTCGGGGTTGAGCCGGCCGAGCACACGGCGGATCTTGGCCAGTTCTTCCATCAGCTCCTTCTTGTTCTGAAGGCGGCCTGCGGTGTCGACGATCAGCGCGTCGATCCCGGTGTCGGTGGCCTGGCGAACCGCATCGAACACGATCGCTGCCGGATCGCCCCCTTCCGGGCCGCGCACGATGTCCACCCCGATACGCTCCGCCCAGGTGGCAAGCTGGCCGATCGCCGCCGCGCGGAAAGTGTCACCTGCCGCCAGCAGCACGCCGTAATCGTCCTCCTGAAACAGATGCGCGAGCTTGGCGATGGTGGTGGTCTTGCCTGAGCCGTTGACCCCGATCACAAGGATGACCTGGGGGCGCGGAAAGGCGGTGATTTCGAGCGGCTTGGCGACCGGGCGCAGGATCGCGGCGATTTCTTCGGCCACGGCCTCCTTGAGTTCGCGCGCGGTGATCTCCAGCCCGAAGCGCTTTTCCGCCAGCCGCGCACGGATGCGGGCGGCGGCAGCGGGGCCGAGATCGGACATGATCAGCGCATCCTCGACCTCGTCCAATGTTGCATCGTCGAGCTTCGCCGTCCCGCCGCCGGCACCGGGCAGATTGGCGGCCAGGCGCTCAGAAGTCTTGGCGAACCCGCCGAACAGGCGCTGGGTCCAGCTGGTTTCACTCATCCGAGCAGGCCCTCCCTGACCTCGCGCACGGTTACGTCGATAATTTGGCCAGCGGCCGTGCCGAGGGGCAGGGCGACGCGGGCGTAGTTCGGGGCATAGCCGGTGCCGTCGCGCTCGGCGAGCACGGGCAGGGTTTCGCCCACAAGCGATTGAAGCCAGGCGGTGCGCAGTTCTGCGGAGCGGGTACGAAGCTCGGCGGCGCGGACCTTGATCACATCGCGCGGCACTTGCGGCATCCGCGCGGCCGGGGTGCCGGGGCGGGGCGAGAAGGGGAAGATATGGGCGTGAACGATACCGAGTTCAGCGATGATCGCGAGGTTCGCGGCGTGATGCGCGTCGGTCTCGGTCGGAAAGCCGGCGATGAGGTCCGCGCCCACGGCGATATCGGGTCGCAGCGCCTTCAATCGCGCCACCAGTTCCACCGCATCCGCCCCGAGATGCCGCCGCTTCATTCGCTTGAGGATGAGGTCGGCACCATGCTGGAGCGACAGGTGCAGGTGCGGCATCACCCGTTCCTCATGCGCCAGCAGATCGAACAATCCGGTATCGATCTCGATCCCGTCAACCGAGGACAGGCGCAGACGGGGCAGGGCGGGGAAAGCCGCGAGGATCGCCGCGACCAGCACGCCAAGGCGCGGTGCGCCGGGCAGATCATGGCCCCAACTGGCCAGATCGACCCCGGTGAGCACGACTTCCTGCGCCCCTGCCGCACAGTGCGCTTCGATCGCGCGCAGCACTTCAGGCACGGCCAGCGAGCGGCTCGTGCCCCGGCCCTGCGGGATGACGCAGAAGGTGCAGGCGTGATCGCAGCCGTTCTGCACCGCCACGAAAGCGCGGGTGCGGGCCGGGGCGATGGGCGGGGCCTCGGCGGGGATGTTCCAGCTGCGTGGATCGAGCTTGGCGGCGTTGGCGACCAGTGCATCGACCTCGTCCATCGCGCCGATCTCGGCGCGCTCGATCTCAGCCGCGCAGCCGGTCACCACCAGCCGTGCCTGCGGGTGAGCGCGGCGCGCGCGGCGGATCGCCTGGCGGGTCTGGCGCAGCGCCTCGCCGGTCACCGCGCAGGAATTGACCACCACCAGATCGCGCTCGCCCGCGAGCATCGCGCGCATCCGCTCGGCCTCGGCGATGTTCATGCGGCAGCCGAGCGAAATGATCCGGGGCGCGCTCAAGCGTAATCGTCCCAGTCGAAGGTGCCGCGGAAACTTTCTGCCGCCGGGCCGCTCATCAGGATGCTGCCGCCCGGCTCCCAGGCGATGACCAGATCGCCGCCGGGCAGGGTGATCGTGACCGGGCTTTGCACCAGCCCGCGCCGCAGCGCTGCGACCGCTGTGGCACAGGCTCCGGTGCCGCAGGCGCGGGTCATCCCCGCGCCGCGCTCCCACACCCGCAGGCGCAGGTGATCCGGCCCGGCAAGGCTCGCAATGTTCACGTTCACACGCTCGGGGAACAGCGGATCGTGCTCGATCAGCGGGCCGAGACGTTCCAGTTCCACCCCGTCGGCATCATCCACGAAGAAGATCACGTGCGGGTTGCCGACATTGACCGCCATCGGCGCCTCGAGGCTCTCCCAGCCCACCGGCATGGAAAAGGTGTCCATCGCATAGGCGAGCGGGATCGCATCCCAGTCGAAGCGGGGCACCCCCATGTCGACCCGCGCGCCGCCTTCCAGCGGTTCGAGCGTGATCGGGCCGCCGCCGGTGGCGATGGTGACAGGCGCGCCATGCAGCAGCGCCACCGCACGGCTGGCATTGCCGCAGGCCTCCACCTCACCGCCATCAGCGTTGAAGATCCGCATCCGGAAGGCATGGGTTGCGTCCTGTTCCAGCAACACCAGTTGATCAAAGCCGATCCCTGTCCGCCGGTCACCCAGCGCGCGCGCGATCGGCGGCGTTATCGCCGGCAGCGCGCGTGTCCTTGCATCGAGCACGACGAAGTCGTTGCCGAGCCCGTGCATCTTGATGAAGGGGATAGCGTGCGTCACGCGCCTGCATCTATGCACGCGCGGGGCCTGCGTCCAGTCCTGCGCGCTGAGGCCGGCAGGTGGCCGTTACGGGTTGGCCGCGCGCGACCGGTCCGGCTGCCGGGCGGGGGCCGCCACCGGCGTGCCGGACAAGCGACTGCTGACCGAAAGCTTGCCGCAGGCCGCCAGCCGGCGGCGTACCTCCTCGGCGGTCTCGGGCTTGCCATAGACATAGCCCTGCGCCTTGAGCTTGCCCATTGAACGCAGGGTATTGAGGATTTCCTTGTCCTCGACGCCTTCGGCTGTGATCGGCAGATCGAGCCCGCGGCCCATCGCTACGATCGCGTCGACCAGCTGTGACTGGCCCGAAGGCGCGCGCAGCTCGCTGATGAAGCTGCGATCGATCTTGATCCGATCGAACGGCAGGCTGCGCAGCTGTTCGAAGCTCGAATAGCCGGTGCCGAAATCATCAAGGCTGATCTGCACGCCCTGGTTGCGCAAGCTGGTGATCATGGTGCGCACCAGCCCGATATTCTCGTGCAGGCAGCTTTCGGTGATCTCGATTTCCAGCCGCCGTGGCGGGAAATTGCTCGCCACCAGCCGCTTCAGCAGGCGCTGGGCGAACCACGGATCGCGTAGTTGCACCGGCGAGATGTTGATCGACAATGTCAGGCTGTCGTCCCATTCGCGGGCATCGGCGAAGGCGCGATCCATCAGCTGTTCGGACAGTTGGGTGATCAGCCCCATTTCCTCGGCGATCGGGATGAAGATTTCCGGGCTGACAAGGCCGAGCTGTTCCGATTGCCAGCGCGCCAGCATCTCGAAGCCGACCAGCTCGCCGGTCTGGATGTCGATCTGTTGTTCATAATAGGGGACAAATTCGCCCTGGTTGATGCCGCGACGGATGCCGGTTTCCAACTGGTTGCGGAACCTGACTTCGTTTTCCATGCTCGGCTCGAACCAGAAGTGGCGGTTCCGGCCCTGCTTCTTGGCATGGTAAAGCGCCATGTCCGCGCGGTGCATCAGGGTTTCGGCATCGACCACCGGGCCGGGCGAACCATCGGTATCGTAATCGGTTGCCAGCCCGATCGAGACGGACATTTCGACAGTGACCTCGCACACTTCGAGCGGGGCGGCGATGCTGGCGTACAGGCGGATGACGAGATCGTCGATCCGGTCGGTGTGGCCCGCCGGGTAGGCGGTAACGAAGGCAAATTCGTCGCCACCCTGGCGCGCCAGCCGCGCATCGTGCGGCAGCAATTCGCGGATCCGTTCGGCCAGCTTGACGAGCACCGCATCGCCGCAGGAGTGGCCATACATATCGTTGATCTGCTTGAAATTATCCAGATCAATCATGCAATAGGCAACAGCCTCGCCGCGCTCGGCAGCGCGGGCGCGCAGTTTCTCGATGGCATCCATCATGCTGCGGCGGTTGAGGCAGTGGGTGAGCGGATCGGTCGCCGCCAGAAGACGGGCCTGATCTTCGGCGCGGCGACGTTCGGCGATTTCGTGGGTGAGTTCGCGGTAACGCCGCCAGCCGAAAATGATGAGCGCGATGTTGAGCAGCAGGGCGCTGACCAGCAGCTTGTCGGGCGCGTTGCCCGACCCGAGCAGCGATCGCACCGTGCTCGGCATCACCGCGCCGCCGGTCGCCACCAGCAACAGGATCGCCGCCGCTGCAATGCCCAGCGCGACGACGTCGCGGTCGGCGCTGCGAAGCGGATTGTCTGGTTTGTTGTCCTGCAAAGCCTTCAACCCAAAAGCATTCCGGGCGAGGGTGCGGGTGTAACCGCGCCTTTCCCCCATCCCGGGCCTTATCGCAGGGGTCGCTAAAGATCGGGTTAACCCGGTGTCTGGCGGGCAGCGGGGCTTGAGTGTGCGCTTGCCGGCGCGCTATCGGCGAAGGCAACCTGCCTGCCTCTGACTGCCTGCAAGGAGCCTGCGCACCATGGCCTATTGGCTGATGAAATCCGAACCCTTCAAATACAGCTGGGATGATCTGGTGGCCGAGGGGGAGGGCACCTGGGACGGGGTGCGCAACTACCTTGCGCGCAACAACCTGATGGCGATGCAGGTGGGGGACGAGGCGTTCTTCTACCACAGCCGCGAGGGGCTGGAGATCGTCGGCATTGCTGAGATCACCGTCAGCGGGATCGGCGATCCCACCGACGAGACCGGCAAGTGGGCGGCGGTGAAGCTGAAGGCGAAAGAGAAGTTCGCTCACCCCGTCACCCTCGCCGCGATCAAGGCCGAGCCGCGGCTGGCCGAAATGCAGCTCATCCGCTTGTCGCGCCTGTCGGTGTGCGCGGTCACCCCCGCCGAATGGGAGGTGATCTGCGCGATGGCCCGGGGCTGACGCGGCGCTGAGTGTGTTTCACGTGAAACAGGCGATGACTGGTCGATGATCGTCCAACGATCGGGCGACGAGGCAAGAACCGGCACCTCGCTCCGTTGCCCCTGCTATCGCGCTCGCGCGCGCAGGCCGCTGATGGTTGCCCCGCTCGCCGCGATGCGCTCAAGATCGGTGAGCGCGTGGATCAGGCGGATGCCGCTGCGCCCTTTGGCTTCCTCCAGCGCGGTGACGAACTCCGCAGTGGTGGCAGCCGTGGCGCTCCACCCGCCGAAGGCCGCGCCGAGGGCCGCGAAATCGGGGTTGGCGAGGGTCGTGGCTGAAACCCGGCCGGGATATTCGCGCTCCTGGTGCATCCGGATCGTGCCGTAGGCGCCGTTGTCGATCACCACCACGATCAGGTTTGCGCCATATTGCGCTGCGGTGGCGAGTTCCTGCCCGTTCATCAGGAAGTCCCCGTCACCTGCAATCGCAACCACTGTCCGTTCGGGATAGTGCAGCGCCGCAGCAACCGCCGCCGGCACGCCGTAGCCCATCGCGCCGCAGGTGGGCGCAAGCTGGCCGGGATAGGCGGCATAGCGCCAGTAACGGTGCCACCAGCCGGCGAAATTGCCCGCACCGTTGCAGATGATGGTGTCCGCAGGCAGCATTGCGCGCATCGCCGCGACGCAGGCACCAAGATCCATCGCTGCGACCGGGGGCTTGGGGGTTGACCATTCCAGCCATTCGGCGTGAGCCTCGGCCCCGGCATCGAAGGGGATGATGGCGGCATCTTCCCACAAGGCAGCGGCCTCGGCGAATTCGTCAACCGAACAGCACAGCGCCAGATCGGTGCGATAGACGCGGCCGAGTTCTTCCGGATCGGGGTGGATGTGGACGAGGGTCTGGCCGGGATGTTCGAGCGTGGGCACGGTGTAGCCTTCGGTGGTCGCCTCGCCCAATCGCGCGCCGACCGCGATAATCAGATCGGCGTTTTTCACCCGCTCGACCAGTTTCGGGTTCGGTCCGTAGCCGAGATTGCCGGCATAGACCGGGCTGTCGGGCGCAATCGCGTCCTGCCGGCGGAAGGCGGTGGCAACGGGCAAGCCGATGCGCTCGGCAAATTGCTGGAAATATTGGCGTGTCTTGGCGTTCCAGCCGGCCCCGCCGATGATCGCAATCGGGCTGGCCGCATCGGCGATCAGGCTCAGCAGCGCCTGCATCGCGTCGGGGCATACGGCCTGCGCAGGGCGGGTGACGAAGGGGCGGGGGCCGAGGCTTGCGGGCACCTGCTGGGTCAGCATGTCCTCGGGCAGGGCCAGCACCACCGGCCCGGGCCGCCCGCTCATCGCCACCGCATAGGCGCGCGCGATGTATTCGGGGATGCGCAGCGGATCATCAATCCGCGCCGCCCATTTGCAGATCGGCGTGAAGAAGGCGGCGAAATCCACCTCCTGAAATCCCTCGCGCCCCTGCATATCGCGCGCCACATCGCCCACGAACAGGATCATCGGCTGGCTATCCTGATGCGCGACATGGACGCCGATCGAGGCATTGGTCGCGCCCGGGCCGCGGGTGACGAAAGCGATCCCGGGGCGGCCGGTGGTGGCGGCGTTCATCGCGCCCTCGGCACAGGCCATGAACGCCACCCCGCCTTCCTGCCGGCAGGTCACCACCTCGATCTCGGGTCGCTCGGGCAGGGCATCGAGCACGGCGAGGAAGCTTTCCCCCGGCACGGTGAAGATCCGCCTCGCGCCCTGCTCGGCAAGGCAATCGACCAGCAGCGCCGCCGCGCTCCTTGCAGAAGCAGGCCGTTTGGAATCAGGCACCCGAAACTCTCCCGTCTTGTCGTCCTGCCCGGCCTCTACCGCCGCGCAGCGCGGCGCGCAAACCGCTGGTGCCCCACAGGCGTGCACAGCCTGTCCCAAGCTGTGACACGTGCGTTTGTGACGGTTCCCAACAGTTAAGAAAGTCTTAAAACTGGCCTTCCTGCCAAGGGAGTCCCGTAGAATGCGCCGCAGCCTCGTCCTCACCGAAGAGAGCGCCCGTCACTGGTTCCGTGCCAGCCTGCCCCCGCATGTGAAACGCGATCTGATCCCGATTCCGGCGGAAGATCTGTGGCGCCTGACGCTCGCCGACGTGCGCGGCTTTGCCAGCATCTATGTCGCCGCGACCGCCGCGATCTTGACCTTCATTGTCTGAAGCTTACCGCTTCGGGCCTGATCTGACGGCCTAGGCCGCGCACGGGTTGCCCGCCTCCAGCGCGTGCAGCTTGCGCGCAAGGCTGGCGGAGAGCACGCACAGCGCGAGGCTGAGCAGCAGCTGTTCCTGCAAGGGGATGCCGAAAAACCCGAGCGCGCCCGCCACGCCCGCGCCAATCACCATGAAGATCGAGGAAATCAGGTTGTTCGCCGCCACCGAGCGCGAGGCTTCCGACTTGTCGACCTTGGTGGTGAGGAAGGCATAGAGCGGCACCACGAACATCCCGCCCGCCACGGCAATCAGCACCAGATTGGCGAGCAGCACCAGCGCCAGCGGCCTGGTGATGAACTCACCCACCGTGAACAGCTCGCCCGAGGCCGGGGTAAGGTTCCACATCCGGCACAGCAGGTAGAAGCCCACCAGCAGCGCGCCCAGCGCCAGCACCGCGCGCGCCGAATAGCGCGCCGAGATATCGCCCTTGAGCAGCGCGTTGATCGATACAGAGCCAATCGCGATCCCTGCCGAGAACGCCACCAGCATCACCGCGGCGACCTGCTTGTCGGCCAGCAGCACGTTCTTGGCGAGCGGAATGAACTGCACCGAAAGAATCGCGGCGATCGTCCAGAAATAGGAGATCGCCAGCACCGAATAGCGCAGCTCCGGATTGCCCATCGAAAAGGCAATCAGCGATTTCGACGCGCTGACCGGGTTCCAGTCGACCTTGGTTTCGCTTGTTTGCGGCGGAGCCGGGGGCACCCAGCGGCACACCATGAAGCCCACCAGCGCCACCGCGATCACCGCAACAATGCTCCACATGACTGGCATTGCGCCCCCCAGCATCATGCCGACCAGGATCGCGACATAGGTGCCCGCCTCGACCAGCCCGGTGCCCGCCAGCACCTCGTCCTGCCGGAGATGCTGCGGCAGGATCGCGTATTTGATCGGGCCGAAGAACGTCGAATGCATCCCCATCCCGAACAGCGCGAGGAACATCAGCGGGATGGCAAGCGTGCCGATCTGCACGCCCTGCGATGCCAGGAGCAGGCCGGTTGCGCCGACCGACATGATGATGATCTCGGCAAACTTGATCCAGCGGATGATGGTCGTCTTGTTGCGCATGTCGGCAAGCTGGCCCGACGTGGCCGAGAACAGCACGAAGGGCAGCACGAACAGCGCGGTGGCGATGCCGCTGACGAAGGTCTCGGTCTCGGGCGAATCGTAGACCTGATAGACCACGAACAGCACCATCGCCTGCTTGTAGAGATTGTCGTTGAGCGCATTGAGCAGCTGGGTCAGGAACAGCGGCAAAAATCGCCGCTGTCGCATGAGGTTGGTGGATGTTGTCATGCCGATGATGTGCCGGTGCTTCCCTGTGCCTTCACCGGGACATAGCGCGCGGCCGCGCATTCACAAGTCCCGCGCGCGATGGGTCATGCGGTGCAAGGGCAGCGCGCACGGGCTTTTGCCGGCGCGCTTGCCGCGCTAGAGCGGGGTCCAGCCATGTCGAGCCTGCCCAATCTCCTCACGCTCTCGCGCATCCTTGCGGTGCCGCTGCTGGCGTTCTTCCTGTGGTGGCCGCAGTGGCAGCTGGGCTATCTCGTCGGCTTCGGGCTTTATTGCGTGATCGCGATCACCGATTTCTTTGACGGCTACCTCGCCCGCGCGCACGGCACGGTCTCGAAGCTGGGGGTGTTTCTCGATCCGATTGCCGACAAGATCATGGTTGCGGCGGTGATTCTGGTGCTGACGGCGCAAGGCTTTCTGCGCGGGCCCTATGTGGGCGATGTGCACGTGATTGCCGGCCTCGTCATCCTGATCCGCGAGATCGCGGTGTCGGGACTGCGCGAATTCCTTGGCGGGATTCAGGTCTCGGTGCCGGTCTCGAGGCTCGCCAAGTGGAAAACCACCTTCCAGCTGGTGGCGCTGGGCGCGCTGATTCTGGGCGGGGGTGTGCATGGCCAGCCGTGCCAGTCGGTTGGCGACATGTGCCGCACCTTTGCCGAAAGCTGGATTCACGTGGTCGGTCTGGCGAGCCTGTGGGCGGCGGCGATCTTGACCTGCGTGACCGGCTGGGATTACCTGCGGGTCGGCCTGAAGCACATGGATTGAGGCTGTTCAGGCGGCTCTGGCCTAGCCGGCGCGCAGTTCTTCTGCCAGCAGTTGGAAATCGGCTTCACGCGGGGAATTGCGGCGCCACGCCAGCACGATCTTGCGCTTGGCCGTGGGGCTGTCGACAGGACGCGCGACCACCTGCGTGCCATTGAGGATGCCCGCCTCCAGCGCCATTTCAGGGAGCATGGTGAGGCCGAGATTGTTGTCGACCAGCTGCACCAGCGTGTGCAGGCTGGTGCCGATCATCGCCGCGCTGGTCCTCAGTTCCGAGCGCGAACAGGCCGCCAGCGCATGATCGCGCAGGCAGTGGCCGTCTTCCAGCAGCAGCAGCCGGCCCTGATCGATCATGCCCGGCTTCACGCTCGCCGGGGGATCGCGCGGATCGTCCTTGGGGAAGGCAACGAACAGGCGGTCATCGGCGATGTGTGCGATCGCCGCGTCGCCCGTGTCGAACGGCAGGGCCAGCAGCACGCAATCGACTCGCCCGTGATGAAGCGATTCGAGCGCGTCCTGGCTGGTTTCCTCGCGCAGCATCAGCTTGAGGTTGGGCCGCTCGCGGCGCAGACGGGGCAGCAGGCGCGGGAGCAGGAAGGGGGCGATGGTGGGGATCACGCTCATGCGCAATTCGCCCGACAGCGGCTTGCCCGAGGCCTGCACCAGATCGGCCAGTTCCTCCGCCTCGCGCAGGAGCCGCCCTGCCTTGGCCACCACCTGTTCGCCCAGCGCAGTGAACCGCACCACGCGGCGCGAACGTTCCACCAGTGTCACCCCAAGCAGCGATTCGAGCTCGCGGATGCCGGCCGAAAGCGTCGATTGCGATACGAAGCTGGCATCCGCCGCGCGTCCGAAATGGCCGTGTTCGTGCAGCGCGACGAGATATTGCAGCTGCTTGATGGTGGGAAGGTAGGTGCTCACAGTCGCGCCGTCACTCCGCCGCCTGCGCGTCAGGCAGGTCCGGCTGTTCGGGTCCGGGCGCCTGATCGGGCGTGATAACATCGTCGATATGGGTCATCTTGAGCCGCCCCTTCTCGACCGCGAAGGCGAGCTTGCCTTCGACCAGATCGAGCGCATCCTTGCCGAACACCTCGAAGCGCCAGCCCTTGAGCACCGGCAGATCGCGCACCCCGGCGGCGAGCGCTTCCATTTCCTCGGAGCGGGTCAGCAGGCGGGCGGCAACGTCGATCTCGCGCGCGCGGATCTTGAGCAGCAGCTTCAGCAAATCGGCGACCAGCGCGCCTTCCTTGCCCAGCGGCGCCCCGCGACCGGCCTTTTCGGGCATTTCGTCCTTCGCCATCGGTTCGGCCTCGGCCAGCACCTTCATCAGCCGCTTGCCGATGTCGTTGTCTTTCCAGGCGGCGGAAAGGCCGCGCACCTTGGCAAGATCGCCTTGCGTGCGGGGCGGTTGGCTGGCGATGTCGGCCAGCGTCTCGTCACGCATGATCCGCCCGCGCGGAATGTTCTTGTGCTGCGCCTCGCTCTCGCGCCAGGCGGCGAGCGCCTTCATCCGGCCGAGCACCTGCGGGTTGCGTCCCGGCTGGCGGATGCGCTTCCACGCTGCGCCCGGATCGGTGAGGTAATTTGCCGGATCGGCAAGCTTTTCCATCTCGGCATCGAGCCACACCCCGCGCCCCGTCTTGATCAGCTTTTTCAGGATGCGGGGGAAAATCGTGGCGAGGTGGGTGACATCGCCGATCGCATATTCGATCTGGCGCTCGGTCAGCGGGCGGCGGCTCCAGTCGGTAAAGCGCGCGCCCTTGTCGATGGTCAGGCCCAGCCAGGTCTCGACCAGATTGGCATAGCCGATCTGTTCGGACTGGCTGATCGCCATCATCGCGATCTGGGTGTCGAAGATGGGATGCGGGGTCTTGCCCGTCAGGTTGACGATGATTTCGACATCCTGCCCGCCGGCATGGAAGACCTTGAGCACATCGTCATTGTTGCACATCAGATCGAGCAGCGGCGTGAGGTCGATGCCCTCGGCCAGCGGATCGATTGCTGCGGCTTCGCGGCTGTCGGCGATCTGCACCAGGCACAGTTCGGGCCAATAGGTGTTCTCGCGCATGAATTCGGTGTCGACCGCGACGAATTCGGACTTGGCGAGGCGGGCGCACAGGTCGCGGAGCGCATCGGTGGTGGTAATCAGCGGATGGATTTTCATGTCTTCTTTTCGCTTCTCAGGCGGAGTGCCGCCTTCGGGATGTGTCCCGGTCAGCGCTCGCGCCGCTTGACAAAGCGCGAGGCTTCCCCTGTTAGCGCCCCGATGGCGGCGCCAGCCTTGCGCCAATACCGCGCGAGCGCGCCCTAGCGTCATACCTGCGAACAGGACAAGAGTTTAGATGCACCCCTACCGCACGCATACTTGCGCACAGCTATCTTCGGCCGATGTCGGCCAGACCGTCCGCCTGTCGGGCTGGATTCACCGCAAGCGCGACCACGGCGGCGTGCTGTTTGTCGACCTGCGCGATCATTACGGCCTTACCCAGATCGTCGCGGACAGCGACAGCCCGGCGCTGCCGGTGCTCGAATCGCTCCGGGTCGAAAGTGTCATCACCATCGAGGGCATAGTCAAGGCGCGCCTTGCCGAGACGGTCAATGCGAACCTCGCCACCGGCGCGATCGAAGTGTTCGCGCGCAGCGTGACGGTGCAGAGCGCGGCCGAAGAGCTGCCGATGCCGGTGGCCGATGAGCAGCCTTACCCCGAGGATATCCGGCTCAAATACCGCTTCCTCGATCTGCGCCGCGAGACGCTGCATAAGAACATCATGACCCGCGTCGCGGTGATCGCCGATATGCGGGCGCGGATGGCGGCAGCGGGGTTCAACGAATTCTCGACCCCGATCCTGACGGCTTCCTCGCCCGAGGGCGCGCGCGACTTCCTCGTGCCGAGCCGCATCCATACCGGCAAGTTCTACGCGCTGCCGCAGGCGCCGCAGCAATACAAGCAGCTGCTGATGGTCGCCGGATTTGATCGCTATTTCCAGATCGCCCCCTGCTTTCGCGACGAGGATCCGCGCGCCGATCGTCTGCCGGGCGAGTTCTACCAGCTCGACCTCGAAATGAGCTTCGTCACCCAGGAAGAAGTGTGGGAGACGATGGAGCCGGTAATCCAGGGCACCTTCGCCGCCTTTGCGGGCGACAAGCAGGTGACACCGGCGGGCGAATTCCCGCGCATCCCCTACGACGAGGCGATCCTCAAGTATGGCAGCGACAAGCCCGATCTGCGCAACCCGCTGATCATTTCCGACGTGTCGCACCACTTCACGCAAAGCGGCTTTGGCCTGTTTGAAAAGATCGTTGGCAGCGGCGGTGTGGTGCGCGCGATCCCGGCGCCCGCCACCCACGAAAAGAGCCGCAAGTTCTTCGACGACATGAATGACTGGGCGCGGCGGGAAGGCTATGCCGGCCTTGGCTACGTCACCCGCAAGGGTGGCGAATTTGGCGGCCCGATCGCCAAGAACCATGGGCCTGACCGGATGGCGGACCTCTATGCCGAGCTCGGCCTTGGCGAGAATGACGGGTTGTTCTTCGCGGCGGGCAAGGCAGCTGACGCGGCCAGGCTGGCCGGCGCGGCGCGCATCCGCGTGGCCGAGGAGCTTGGCCTGATCGACGAAAGCCGCTTTGCGCTGTGCTGGATCGTCGATTTCCCGTTCTATGAATGGAACGAGGACGAAAAGAAGGTCGATTTCAGCCACAACCCCTTCTCGATGCCGCAGGGCGGGGTTGAGGCGCTGCAAGGGCAGGATCCGCTGACGATCAAGGCCTACCAGTATGATCTGGTCTGCAATGGCTATGAAATCGCCTCCGGTTCGATCCGCAATCACAAGCCCGAAACCATGGTCAAGGCGTTCGAGATCACCGGCCTCACGCAGGCCGATGTGGAAGAACGCTTCGGCGGGATGTACCGCGCGTTCCAGTATGGCGCGCCGCCCCACGGCGGGATGGCTGCCGGCGTCGACCGGATCGTGATGCTGCTGTGCGGTGCGAAGAACCTGCGCGAAATCACGCTGTTCCCGATGAACCAGCGTGCCGAGGATCTGTTGATGGGTGCGCCCAGCAGTCCCGAACCGCACCAGCTGCGCGAACTCAGTTTGCGGGTCGTCGAGCCGGTTGGCAAAGCTGGCCCAAGCAGCTAACTGCGCCATGAAAGGCGCGACCGGGCGTTAGCCAATCGGGGGCAACGCGGCTTCTTGAGCCGGCGCCATGAGAGGGCATGTTGAGCGCGATCAACGAAGCGGTTTTGGCCTTGGTTCTGCCGCTGGCTTTGGCCAGCGTGCCGCAGAACCTGCCTGCCGGCATTTCCATCGGGAACGAGGCGGATCCCTACCCCCCGGTCGTTGCCCGGCTGGTGCGTGCCTTCGTGCAATACAGCCGCTGGCCGGGAAATCCTTCGGCCTTGCGCGCCTGCGTGGTCGGCCCTGCCGATCACGCCGATGATCTGCTTGCGGGCCGGCAGGTGGCCGCGATCGGGGTGGAGGTGGTGGAGCGCAACCTGGACACAGTGCGCGCTGCCGATTGCAGCATCGTCTATATCGGCCGCCTCGGGATTGACGATCAACGGCTGGTCACCGCGCGGATGAAGGGTGAGGCGGTGATGACCATCGCCGAGAACGATCCGGCCTGCCGCAGCCGCGCGATGTTCTGCCTGCTGTTTGAAGCGCGCTCGCTGTCGTTCCGGCTCAATATCGACGCCGTCGCGCAATCGCTGGTGCGGGTCGATCCGCGCGTGCTGTTGCTCGCCGATGGAGAACCCGAATGATCGGGCGCGCGCGCCGGACTGACGGCCCGCCGACCTTGCGCACGATGCTGGCGCGCGGGCACTTGCAGCTGGTGTTGCTGGCGGTGGTGCTCGCCTCGCTCTCGCTGATGGTGAGCGGCCTGTTCGCGCTGCGCAGCTATGCCTCGCAGAACGTCGCGCTGGCGGCCGAAACCCTGTCCTATGCGGTCGAGCCGGCACTGGTGTTTGGCGATCACGAGGCCGCGCGGCAGATCGTGCAGCGGATCGCCACCAATGAAAATATTGCCGCTGTCGCGGTTGATGATGCCGCGGGCCGGCCGGTGGTGCGCTGGCAGCGCGAGGGTGACGCTGGGCGCGACCTTGGCCCGGCGCCCCCGAACTGGATCGGACTTGGCCCGGTGGAGCGGGAGATCGCGTTTCGTGGCACGCCGGTCGGGCGGGTGCGGGTCACCGGGGGGGTGAGGGCGATTGCCAACTACACCTTCGCCGCGCTGATCATCGCGCTATGCTGTCTTGGCATTACCGTGCTGGCGACGCGCATCCTCGCCCGGCGGCTGGAGGAAACGATCGCGGCGCCGCTCGATCGCATTGCAGAGATTGCCCATGATGTGATCGAACGGCGCTATGTGTCGCGCCGTCTGGAGCCTGCCGGGATCGCCGAGATTGATCGCTTCACGCGGGATTTCAATGTCCTGCTGGGCGAGCTGGAAAGCTGGCGGGATAGCCTTGCCAACGAGAACGCAGAGCTTTCGCGCCGCGCCGACCGTGATCCGCTGACCGGGCTCGGCAACCGGGCGCGCTTCGAACAGGCCTTCGATGCCGCGCTGGCCGAGGCGCGGGCCACGGGCATGCGGGTGGCGCTGCTTTACTGCGATTGCAACGGGTTCAAGCGGGTCAACGATACTTACGGGCACGAGGCCGGCGATGCGGTATTGCGGAGCGTGGCGGATCGCCTGCGTGAGGTGGCGGGGGATCCCGACGCCGTGTTCCGGCTGGGCGGCGATGAATTCACCATTCTTCTTGCCGCCCCGCAGGTCGCCGAAGTGGCCGCCCGTGTGAGCGCCGCGGCGAAGCAGGCGGTTGCCGCACCCTTGCGACTTCCCGGCGGAACCGAGTTGCCGATCGGCATCAGCGTTGGCGCGGCGATCTTCCCCGAAGATGGCCAGACCCTGCGCCAATTGATGCGCATTGCTGACATGCGGATGTACCGCGACAAGAGAGGACAACTTGCCCGATGAACATGGCTGCGCGCCTTCTCACCCGCCGCCGCACCCTGCTGATGGCGGCCGGAGTCATCATTCTGGCCGGATGCCAGACCGTCCCGCGAGCGCCATTCAGCGCCGCGCAACGCGAAGTTCTTGCGAAGCTTGGCTTTCATGAGCGCGATGGCAATTACCTGCTTGGCCTCGAAAGCCGCCTGCTGTTCGGCTTTGACAGTGCGGTGATCGAACCGGCCAAGCAGGGCATGCTCCACGAGCTCGGGCGGGCGCTGGCCGAAGTAGGGATCGGCAGCGCAGCGGTGGAAGGCCACGCTTCGGCAGAAGGCGATGCACAGTACAATCTCGCCTTGTCCGGCCGCCGGGCGGAGGCGGTGCGCGATGCGCTGACAGTGGGCGGACTGGTGCCTGAACGGATGCGGGTGCGCGCGATGGGGGCGCTCGATCCGATTGCCTCCAACGACACCGAAGAAGGCCGCCGCGAGAACCGCCGCGTGGTGATTATCGTCACCCCTTCCGATGCCTTGGGGCTTTAGCGCGGATGGCGCGCCGATTGCATCGGATCAAACGCTCTAGGATGATGATTTAACGTGTTTTCCGAACCATCAGGTGATTCCGCCTAACGGCAATACGCCTTGGCGGAAGTTTCCCCGCAGATTATCCGGTGGCAGGGCACTTGCGCTTGGCCGCGCCGTTCATTAGGGCGGGATCGAGAAATCCTAACCCCAGTTTCAAGAGGGAATATCATGAGCGATACTGCTGACCGGGTGGCGAAGATTGTGGTCGAGCATCTCGGTGTCGAGGCTGATAAGGTCACCCAGGATGCCAGTTTCATCGACGATCTTGGTGCAGACAGCCTCGATATCGTCGAGCTGGTGATGGCCTTCGAAGAGGAATTCGGTGTCGAAATCCCCGACGATGCGGCTGAAAAGATCACCACGGTCGGCGATGCCACCAAGTACATCGAAGAACATAAGGGCTAAGGCCCGCAAGGACGCCCCGGTGTCCGCGCCTGCTCGCTGCGTTTTCCTGGCGGAAAAGATGGGGCATTCGTCCGGCAACCCGTTTGCCGGCGCGCGGACAAGGGCCTAGACAGGCTCAGCCCCTCCCGGGTTGGGCCTGTTGCTTGTCTGGAGCCTAGCTCCCTTTCGGAGAACGCGAATGCGCCGTGTGGTTGTAACCGGCCTTGGTCTTGTCACCCCGCTCGGGGGTGATGTCGAAACGACGTGGGCAAACCTGATCGCCGGGAAGAGCGGGGCGGGGCAGATCACCCGCTTCGATGCCTCGAACCAGAAATGCACCATCGCCTGCGAGGTGAAGGGCAAGGATCATCCCTGGGGTTTCGATCCCGATAAGCGCGTGGATCACAAGGTCCAGCGGCAGGTCGATCCCTTCATCGTCTACGGCATCGACGCCGCCGGACAGGCGCTGGAAGATGCGGGCCTCACCGACATGACCGAGGCCGAGAAGGAGCGCACCGGCTGCTCGATCGGATCGGGCATCGGCGGCCTTCCGGGCATCGAGATCGAGAGCGTCAATCTGCATGAACGCGGCCCCGGCCGGGTCAGTCCGCACTTCGTCCACGGGCGGCTGATCAACCTCATCACCGGGCAAGTGCAGATCAAGTATGGCTTCATGGGCCCGAACCATGCGGTGGTGACGGCTTGCTCTACCGGCGCGCACTCGATTGGCGATGCGGCGCGGATGATTGCACTGGACGATGCCGACGTGATGCTCGCGGGCGGGGCGGAAAGCACGATCAACCCGCTCGGCATTGCCGGCTTTGCCCAGGCGCGCGCGCTCAACATGAGCATGAATGACCGGCCAACCGAAGCCAGCCGACCTTATGACAAGGGCCGTGACGGCTTCGTCATGGGTGAGGGCGCAGGAGTGGTCGTGCTGGAAGAATACGAACGCGCCAAGGCGCGCGGCGCGACAATCTATGCCGAAGTGATCGGCTATGGCCTGTCGGGCGATGCCTATCACGTCACCGCCCCCCACCCCGAAGGCCGCGGCGCGGAACTGGCGATGCGCATGGCGCTCAAGAAGGCGGGCCTCGCGCCGGGCGATATCGACTATATCAACGCGCACGGCACCTCGACCATGGCCGACACCATCGAACTGGCCGCGATCAAGCGCGTGCTGGGCGATGATCTGGGCGGTGCGTCGATGTCCTCGACCAAGTCTGCGATCGGCCACCTGCTGGGCGGCGCGGGCGCGGTCGAGGCGATCTTCTGCATCCTTGCAATGCGCGACCAGATCGTTCCGCCGACCCTCAACCTGCATGATCCCGACGAGGGCACCGAGGGCATCGACCTCGTGCCGCTGGTGGCCCGCAAGCGCGAAGTGCGCGCGGTTCTGAACAACTCGTTCGGTTTTGGCGGCACCAACGCCTCGCTGATCATGCGCAAGGTCGACTGATCCGGTGAACCGTATGCGGGGTCTGCTGCTGGTGGTGGTCGGCCTCGTGGTCGCGGGGCTGGTCTTTGCATGGACATTGCTGGGCTCGGCGACGATCACGAAAGAGACCACCTTCACCATTCCCGCCGGCGCATCGGTGGCGAGGGTGGCAGACAAGCTCGAGGCCGAGGGGCTGATTTCCTCGGCCTCCGGTTTCATCCTGCAGGCGCGCATCTTCGGCTCGGATGCACCGATTCAGGCGGGCGAATTCCTGCTCACCCCCGACATGAGCCAGCGCGACATTCTCGCAGCCTTCCAGTCGGGCGACGTGATCCGCCGCTTCGTTACCATCCCCGAAGGGATGCCCTCGATCCTCGTGTGGGAACGCCTGATGGCCGAGGAACTGCTGACCGGCGAAGTCGACGTGCCGCCCGAAGGCTCGATCCTGCCCGACACCTATGCCTTCGAGCGCGGGCAGTCGCGCGCGAGCCTTGTCGAACAGATGCAGGCGGCGATGGACAAGGCGCTGGCCGAGGAGTGGGCGAGGCGCGGGCCCGGAATTGCGGTTGATACCCTGCGCGATGCGCTGATCCTCGCCTCGATCGTCGAGAAGGAAACCGGCAAGCCCGAGGAGCGCGAAATGGTGGCCGGGCTCTATTCCAACCGCGTGCGCACCGGCATGAAGCTCCAGGCCGATCCCACGATCATCTACCCGATCACCAAGGGCAAGCCGCTCGGCCGCCGCATCCGCCAATCTGAGATCGCCGCGGTCAACGGCTACAATACCTATACCCGCGTCGGGCTGCCCGATGGCCCGATCACCAATCCCGGGCGCGCTTCGATTGCGGCGGTGATGAACCCGGCCCGCACCAGCGCGCTGTTCATGGTGGCCGACGGCACTGGTGGCCACTGGTTCGCCGACACGCTGGAACAACACAACGCCAATGTCGCCAAATGGTACGCGATCCGCCGCGAGCGGGGCGAGATGTAAGGGACGGCGCGAAATCCCGCAGCCCTTTATCCTCACCGCTGCCCTGCCGCGTGATCTGGCCGGCTTTGCCGAAGGGTTGCGGCGCGCGCATTATCCGGCCGAGCGCAATCACCTCCACGCCCATGTCACCCTGTTCCATGCCTTCGCGCCCTCGCTGCGGGACGAACTGGGTGGTTTCGTCCCGCGCATCGCCGCCGAATTTGCGGCACCGCAAGGGGCGGTGAAGGGGGTGATGGATCTGGGAAAGGGCACCGCGATCGCGCTCGACGCGCCGCAGCTCCTGGCCCTGCGCACCGCTATCGCCGCGCATTTCCACGGCAGCCTGACAGCACAGGACCACCACGAGGCGCGCCCGCACATCACCATCCAGAACAAGGTGACGAAGAACGCGGCACGGGCGCTGCAGGCCAGCCTTGCGCCGGTGCTGGCACCATGGATTGCAAAGGGGCGCTTTGCCTTCCCCGCGCTCGAGCTGTGGCACTATCGCGGCGGGCCGTGGGAGCGGGTGAAGGCCTGCGCGTTCCGGGGCCGCGAGACGCTCTGATCCCGGTTGCGCAAGGGGCTTGACCCCGCGCTGCGCCCGCCCTAAGTGCGCCCCCTCGCCCGGGCCGACACCCGGAAGCGAATCCGGCCTGGAACATGGCGCCGGATGCCCATGGGGCGGAGTAGCTCAGCCGGTTAGAGCAGCGGAATCATAATCCGCGTGTCGGGGGTTCGAGTCCCTCCTCCGCTACCAACGATACAGCACCCCAAGAGCGGTTTGCTGTAAGGGCTGGGCTGTGATCCTGGATGAACGGCTTGAGCCAGCCCACCAGGGTCAGGTCGAGGCGGCCATCATCAGCGCGTCGGACGACGATCCGTGCAATCAGTTCCCGGATGAGCCCAGAAAGCTCGCCCCATTCGTCCAGCATCTTCAAGGCGACTTCCCGCTTGATGAGCGAGGCTCCTATCACAGCGCCTTGGCTGAAACGAGCAACGGTCTTTACTAGGCCGAGGTCATCCACCGTCGGGGACCGTGGCGATCATTTGAAGCCGTTGAATACGCTGCGCTCGAATGGGTCGACTGGTTCAATAACCGGCGGTTGCTCGCGCCCATCGGCAATATCCCACCTGCCAAAGCCGAGGAACGCTACTGCGCCATGCTGGACGACACCGCCTTGGCAGCATAATTTAAGCCCAATGGCCTCCGGCAATCCCGGGGCGGTTCACTACCCGCAAATGATCCGGCTTTCAGGTGGCAGAGCAGTCACCATTTGCAACGGCCATTTGTGCGGCTTATTGTTTGGCAATGGTTGCAAAAAAGATCCCCGGTCGTCCGTCGACCTATGACGACGCGAAGGGAGCCATCACGGCGGCAGCATTGGCGTTGTTTGCAACCAAAGGCTTCGATGCGACGTCGGTCAACGATATCGCCAAAGCGGCCGCGTTGCCTAAAGCGAATGTTCTTTACTATTTTGGCGACAAGGAGACCTTGTGGAAGCATTGCATTGACGAGCAATGGCATGTCGTTGACGCTTTCTTCCGACAAACACTTCCCCACCCGCTGCCTGCGACTAGGCAAGGACTTGAGCAGATATGCGAAGCGTTCATGCTCGCCTGCTGCCGTTTTCCACCTTATGTCCAGATTCCAGCGATCGAAGGCAACATCAACAGCTGGCGGTCAGACTATCTGGCAGTGCATCATGTCCGCCGGCACGTTGACATTATACATAGTTACATCGTGAGACTTATGGAAAAAGGGATCGTTGCCTCGGTCGAGCCGTTATTTCTGCAAACCCTGATGACCGGGGGCGGACAACTCCTGATCGGACAGGCGGAACTCTGGGCGTCGGCGACCGGAGTGGACACCAGGAGTGAGGAGTTTGCTCGCCGGTATGCCAAACAGGTCATTGAGGTGATTGCCCCAACAAATTTCTGACCATACGGACAGAATTGATATTGACCGACCGGTTACAATCTGAAAACCTAATCGCCTCTGGCAGGGCCCGCGCGCAATGACAGGCTCGCCGCAACGAGGGGATAGACATGAATTGCAATCGTCTTGCATTGGGTAGAACGCTCCTTGCGACGTCGGTTCTGGTCAGTGCCGCAAGCCCGGTTTTCGCGCAGGCAAGTTCTGACACCGCGCAAGATCAGGAATCGCCACGAAATGAAGTCGGCTCTGTCATCATTGTGACAGCGCAAAAGCGTGAAGAACGGCTGCAGGACGTTCCGTCCTCAATTGCAGTTGTTGACGGCGATACGTTGCAGGCGCTCAATTTGACTGAAGCGACAGATCTTCAGTTTCTCGCTCCCGGCCTTGGCTTGGGCGATTCAAACACGCCGCGCGGCGCCGGGTTTCGCATCCGCGGTGTCGGTACAGCGGTGTTCGCAGATGGGATTGAGCAAAGCGTCGGCACGGTAGTTGACGGTGTGCCGCTAGCGCGTGCCGGACAGGGTCTTGCGGATCTCGTCGATGTTGAACGCATCGAAGTTTTGCGCGGCCCACAAGGCATGCTGTTTGGGCGCAATGCATCGGCAGGTCTGATCAATATCGTGACCAAGCGTCCCTCGCTCGACGACTTCGGCGTCGAAGGGCGCGCAAGCTACGGGAGCGACAATGACATACAGGCGGGGGCAAGTCTCACCGCTCCGATCGTGCGCGATCTGGCCGGTCTTCGCCTGACAGGATTCTTCAACAAGCGGGATGGCTTCGTCACCAATCTCGCCAATGATCAGGATCTCAACACGCGCAAGGAATATGGTGTGCGTGGCAGCTTGCTGATCGAACCGTCGGCCAATCTCGAAATCCTTGTCCGGGCTGATTGGTCGAAGCGCGACAATCGCGCCAATATCTGGACCATTCGTGCCTTGCGCGACACTTCGCCGTTTCTCGCCACCCCTGTTCCCGGCGTCATCCCGCCGCTGGTTTCTCCGCGCGTAAGGCAGCAGGTCGGGCCTGAAAATCGCGTGGTCGAAATCGGCGGCGATCTGTTCAACCTGATGGAGGGGTGGGGCGTTTCGAGCGAGATCAACCTCTCGCTTGGCGATTACACGGTGACGTCGCTCACCGCCTATCGCGATTGGCAGCAATCGGACAACAACGATGCCGATCAAAGCGTGTTCAACATTCTTGATCGCAATCAGGGAACCAACGATCTTTACCAGTTCTCACAGGAACTGCGCCTTACCTCGCCGCAAGACCAGCTCGTGTCGTTCGTGGCCGGCCTGTTTTATTACGAATCCGGCAACACCAACAACACGGTTCAGCGCGGAAAGTTCGTCCCGGTGGTCGCGCAGCTGAATTCGATCGGTGTCACCGTGCCGCTAGGGGGGCCGATTGTCGTGGCTCCGGCGGATCTCGCGGGTCGCAGCGTGGATTCGGATATCAAGGTTCGCGATCTCGCTGCGTTCGGGCAAGCGACTGTCAATCTGTCCGATGCGTTCAAGATCATCCTTGGTGCGCGATACACCGATACCAAGGTGCGCGGTGTTTATCAGCGGTCTGCCGCGCCGGGCACCAGCCCGCTGTTCAACCTTGCGCTGGGGGCGCCATTCGCACCGCTTTCCTATGATCTCGAAACGTCCGATGGTGACCTGTCCTATCGCATCGGTATTCAATATGCTCCCACCCCCGATCTCAATTTCTATGCAACCTATTCGAGGGGTTACAAGGGTCCCGGATTCAACACTTTGCCTGATCTGACCGTCGATCCCGGCAGTACGGCGCTGGCGGCGGCTGTGGTCAGGCCCGAAATCCCCACCAGCTACGAGGCCGGGGTGAAAGCCGCATTTGCCGACGGGGCCGTCAATGTCGCCCTGGCCATTTTCAGGACGGAGTTTCAGGATTTTCAGGCGCAGGTCTTCGAAATGCGTCCCGGAAGCACGCTCGGATCCTTCCGCGTGCGCAACGCCGGTGAACTGAGCGCGACCGGGTTTGAACTCGATGTGAATGCCCGGCCGGCAGACGGTTTCAGGATCGGCTTCGGACTGGCTTATGCCGACACGGTTTTCGAAGATTTCCGCGGCGCGGCCTGTACGCGGGTTGCGCAGGCGTCAACTGTTCCGGGCAACCCGTGCGCGGGTGGAACTGCGTCGTTCGATGCTTCAGGGCTGAAGGCTCCCAATGCCCCTGAAATTACCCTGAGCCTCAACAGCCGCTACGATCATCGTTTCTCCGACACCATTGATGGCTTCATCCAGGTCAATTCGCTCCTGCGCAGCGACAACAGGTTTGGCCTGGTGCCCAAAGGCGTGTCCAATCCCTACGTTCAGGACGGCTATGTCGTTGTCAATCTTGCCGTCGGGATGAATTTTGCCGACGGCCGGTTCGGGATCAGTGCCTTTGCCAAGAATCTGTTCGATAAGAACTTTGTGACCAATATCTTCGATCTGCCGCTGGCTGGCGCCGGCGATCTTGGGCAATTTGTTACCCGAGATGCCGAACGCCTGATCGGTGCCCAGATCAACTTCAATTTCTGATGGGCACGGGAATGCCAAGGCCCGATCGTGCGGGGGTTGGCCGCAAGGAATGGAGATTTCCGTGAGGGATTTCAGCCCGCGCAAGGGCATGACCGAACACGAGATCGAACGGCTGATCGACGATATTCTCGCCGAAGCCTCGCTTCCGGAGAAAGTCGCGATGATGAGCGGCCAGGGCTTTTTCAAATCCTGGGCCGAAGATGACCGCGTCTGGGCCGCAAGGCCCTATCGCGCTGGCGGCGGGATCGAGCGGCTCAATGTTCCAGCGCTCTTTTTCACCGATGGCCCGCGGGGCGTTGCCGGGGGGCGCTCGACCTGCTTTCCCTGTTCGATGGCCCGCGGCGCCAGCTTCGACGTCGATCTGGAGCGCAGGATCGGCGAGGTCATGGGGATCGAGACCCGCGTGAACGGCTGCACCTTGTCGGGCGCCGTATGCATCAACCTGCTGCGCCACCCGGCCTGGGGCAGGGCGCAGGAAACCTACGGCGAAGACCCCCACCATCTCGGCGAAATGGGCGCCGCGCTGGCACAGGGCATCCAGACCCATAACGTGATTGCCACGGTGAAGCATTTTGCGCTCAACTCGATGGAGAATGCGCGTTTCAAGGTCGATGTCCGGATCGACGAACGTGCGCTTCACGAAGTCTACTTACCCCATTTCAAGCGTGCCATCGACGCAGGCTGTGCCAGTGTCATGAGCGCCTACAACAAGATGAACGGCGAATATTGCGGCCAGAACCGCATCTTGCTGACCGATATCCTGCGCGGGGAATGGGGCTTTGACGGCTTTGTTCACAGCGACTGGGTGTTGGGCGTTTATCAACCCTACGGGGCATCCGCCGGGCTTGACGTCGAAAATCCGGAGCCGGTCCATTTCGGGCAGCGACTGATCGCGGCGATTGAAGGCGGCACGATCGAGCCTGAAGTTGTCGACCGGGCCTGTCGCCGGATCTTGCGCATGATCTACCGTTTTGCTGCTGCGGAAGATCCGCTCGATGATTACGCCAAGGATCTGGCTGCGGCGCCTGCCCATGTGGCGATCGCATTGGAAGCGGCGGAGAAATCGGCCGTATTGCTCAAGAATGATGATGTCCTGCCGCTGCGTGCCGACAGAATCGGCAAGCTTGCGGTGCTGGGCCGGCTTGCCGCACGCGAGAATACCGGTGACGAGGGATCGAGCAGGGTCCGTCCGCCCTATGTGGTGACGCCGCTCGAAGGCCTGCGGCGGGCCGCTGAGCGATTGGGGATTGCCGAGGTCGTGGTCGGCGACGAGGACAATCTTGCGGGTGCCGCGGCGGCAGCGGAAGTTGCCGATGCGATCGTGGTGGTGGTCGGTAATACCGCCGATGATGAAGGCGAATATATTCCCGGCGATATCGGCCTCGGGGCCGAGCTTTCGCCCGAGGCGCGCGAACGGAGCCAATTGTCGAGCAGGGGGGGCGACCGCACCTGCCTCAACCTGCGCGCCGATCAACAGGCGCTGATCGCGACAGCCGCCGCTTCGGGCAAGCCGGTGGTGGTGGTGATCGTGGCGGGGTCCGCCATCATGGTTGAAGAATGGCATGAAAGCGTCGGTGCGATCCTGCAGACATTCTATGCCGGCATGGAGGGCGGAACAGCACTGGCGCGGCTCGTCTTCGGCGAAGTGTGCCCTTCGGGCAAACTCCCTTTCACCGTTGCGCGAGCCGAAGAACACTATCCCTTCTTCGACAAGGATGCCGACCGCATCACCTATGATCTGTGGCACGGATACACCAAGTGCGATCGTGATGCGATCACGCCGCGCTATCCGTTTGGGCATGGCCTTTCCTACACCCGGTTTGCCTATCGGGCATTGAAGGCGCGCGCGCGCAAGGGAGCGATCCACGTTCAGGTCACGGTGGCCAACGAAGGCGACGTGGCAGGCGAGGAAGTCGTGCAACTTTATGTCGGGCCACCGGGACGAGCGGTGGAACGCCCGGCAAAACAGCTCAAGGGTTTCGCCCGCGTTGCGCTGGGTTGCGCCGAGCGCCGCACGATCGATTTCACGGTGCCGTTCGAAGCGCTGCGCTATCGCGACGTGCACACCCATGACTGGCGGTTTGAACCGGGCGAGTACCGCATCATGTGTGGCGGAAGTTCAGGCTTACTCATCGAGACGACAATCCGCTTGTAGGCTGGGCGCGGAGGCCCTCCAGCGATCATGCCCGCACCCGGCATGCTCGGCCGAAACTCTTTTTGATGCGAAGGGACAAAGGACATTGCGATGACTGCGATTTTCGAGGCGGGCGCGCCGCCAGCCGCCGGGATCAGCGACGCTTACGAGCGCGATGGCTATTTCGTGCTGAAGAACGTCTTTTCGTCTGCTGAGGTCGATGCCTTGCGGGCCGAGACCACCGCAATCTGCATGGGTGAACGCGGAGCAATTCTCGGCTCCGATTTCGTGTCCAGCCAAACAAAGCAGCCATCCGATGCCCTTCGCCGGGTGCTCGCGATCCACTTTCCGCACAAGGTATCGGCCCTGATGCGATCGACCTTGACCAAGCCGGCGATCGTCGATGTGCTCCGCCAAATCATCGGCCCTGATGTGAAATGCATGCAATCCATGCTGTTTGTGAAGAATGCCGGAAAACCGGGGCAGGCCTGGCATCAGGATGAATTCTACATTCCCACCCGCGACAAATCGCTCGCGGGGATCTGGATCGCTTTGGACGACGCCCGGATCGACAATGGCGGGCTGTGGATGCATCCCGGCAGCCACCGGCATGGCGTGATCTATCCGGTGAAGGCGCATGGCGACGACCGGTTCGACAATTCGGCCGAAGCCTATGGATTTCCCTATGAGCGCGAAGGCGGTGTCGCGGTTGAGGCCGATGCTGGCGATGTCGTGATCTTTCACGGCTATCTCTTGCACCGTTCGCTCAACAACACGCGGCCTGAAGGTTATCGCCGCGCCATCGTGAACCACGTCATGAGCGCAAGATCGATGCTGCCCTGGTCGATGGGGCTGCCACCGCAGCCGCGTGACGATTTCCGCGATTTCGAGATGGTTTGCGGAGAGGATCACTATGCCTGGAAAGGCAAGGAAGATCTGCTGCGGCCCTTTCTCCGCCCGGAGGATCCGGTGCGCGCACAGCAGATTTTCGGCCAGCTTATGGCAGAATTGCAGAGCAATCCGGCATGACGGCAACCTACCGCCCGGCTGGCGCGACGGGCAAGGCGCTGATCCGTCACTTCAACGCTGCGACGCTCTGGAATTTGCCGGCAAGCTCGCAGGCGCCTGCCGATCCTGCCGGGCAATTTGCCGCCCTTGCCGCGCTGGGCGTGCGCGGCTTCCAGCATCCCTTTCCTGCAATTTTGGGCAGCCCGCCCATGCCGCTGGTCGGGATGGGCCGGGTTGATCGCCCCGAGGATGCCGCCCGTCTTGCGCAGGAACACAAGGCGGCGGGTTACGAACTGACGACCCTGCATGTCGGCACCGGGCTTGAAAGCGATGAGGAAATCGACGCGCTGATCGGCGCGATCATCACGGCCAGCGATCGGCATGATTACCCGCTCTTTGTCGAAACCCACAGGGCGACGGTTACGCAGGATATCTACAGGACGCTCCAGTTGATCCGCCGGCATCCTGAGATCCGCTTCAACGCCGATTTATCGCACTATTATACCGGCCACGAGATGACCTATGGCGACATCGCGCGCAAATTCGATGCGATGGAGCCGATTTTCCGGCGAGTGCGCTACATGCATGGCCGGATCGGCACGCCCTGCTGCGCGCAGGTGGCGCTGAGCGGCGCTGATGATGACCGGGAGTTCGTCGACCATTTCCGCGAGATGTGGACACAAGCCATGCGGGGTTTTGCCGAAACGGCAAGCGCTGGCGAGGTGCTTCCGTTCGCGCCAGAACTGCTGCCTTACGAACTGTCGGTAGGCGATCAGACGCACCGTTTTTACTATGCTCGCCGCTTGAACATGGCCGATGATGCCGCCGAGGAATCGGACCGCTGGGAGCAAGCCCGATACTTGTTCGCCATCGCCGATAGTTGTGCTGCCGAGGCTGGCCTGAAAGGTTCACCGGGTTGAACATCACCGCCACTCATGTTTCGCAGCAGAAACTTTCTTTCGGCCGGATCTTGGGATACGGGGTCGGAGACTTCGGGTTCAATCTGTTTTACACAGGTCTGAATCTTTATCTGCTGTTCTATTATACTGATGTGTTGGGGATAGATCCTGCAACGGCAGGCCTCATATTCATGCTCCCGGTCATCTGGGATGCCGTGACCGATCCGATCATGGGGGCGATTGCATCCCGCACGCGCACGCGCTGGGGATCGTATCGTCCCTACATCCTGTTTGGCGGGCCGGTCATGGCGCTGAGCTTTGTCGCCATGTTTGCCGCCCCGGTCATATTTCCCGGAGCGGTGGTCGCCGCCAGCCTTGTATCCCATCTGGTTTTCCGCACCTGTTACACGGTCGTTTCGATCCCCTATACCTCGATGAGCGCTGCCATGACCCGCGACAGCGCAGAACGATCAACCATCGCAGGAACCCGCATGGTGTTTGCAATCGGAGGCGGGATCCTCACCGCGTTTCTGACAATGTCACTAGCCAAGTCGCTGGGGGACGGCGACCTACAGACTGGTTTTGTGCAGGTCGCTATACTCTACGCCCTTATCGGCACAGCACTGATGCTCGTCGTGTTCGGAGCCACCGGCAAAAGCGCCGCTGCAACAACGGGCGAGGATTTGGCCACCAGGCACCTTGCGCTCGCGCAATCGATCCGTTTCCTGCGGGGCAATGCGGCATTCTGGATCCTGTTTGCCGCCGTGTTTGTCGGGGCCTTGGGATCGTCAGTGGGTAGCAAAGCCTTGGTCTATTACGTGGGCTATGTCGTTGGTGCGCCGGATCAGGTGCCGCTGCTTTTGTCCGCATCCCTGCTGCTCACCGCATTGACCATCCCGTTTTGGGCCTGGGCGGGAACACGATTTTCCAAAAGGGACGTGTGGTTTTGCGGGGCGCTTGGCCTAGCGGCAAGTCAGGGTGTCCTCTTGATGATCACGCCCCAGCAGGTGGCTTGGCTTTTGCCGTTGATTTGCCTCGCGGCGGCCTTCAACGGCGCTTTCGTGACGATGTTTTGGGCCATGCTTCCGGATACAGTCGAATTTGGCCAATGGCGCACGGGCATCCGCGATGAGGGCATTGTGTTCGGATTGAACCAGCTTGCGCTCAAGGCCGCATCCGGGCTTGGCGTGGGCGCGCTCGGCCTTGCCCTGTCCTTCATCGGCTATGTCGCCAATCAGCCGCAAACGGCAAAGGCAAAGGAGGGGCTGGGTTGGCTTACTTTTGGCATACCCATGCTGAGTGCGCTTCTCACTGCCTTCATCGTTCGCCAGTCACCATTGACGAAGCGCAGGCATGGGGTTCTGGTAAGATGGCTGGCGCGATCATGACGAATGGCCTGCTGCGGATTTGGTGGACGCCGAGATAGTGTGTTTCCACCGGTGGAAGCTCCGCAAGCCAACGAAGAAAGTTTAGCCGCGGAACCAAGCTTGAGGCGATGAGGCTCGTTCGCGTCCCCTTCCTTGGCGGGCCAATCCATCAAGTCGGGATGAGCTTGGCATCCTGTCCGAAAAAATCGGCAGCAGGCCCGATGATCCGCCGCAGCGGCCGAGTTGCGCGGCTGGGGCCAAATAATAGTATTATTCAACATTGCGCATTATTATGCCTATTGCTCGTCCAACTCCAGAACAAGGAAAGGTTCGGCAACACAGATGGGCGACAATTCCAGCAAGCGGCGCAGCGCGCACTCCTATGGCAAGCTCGATCGCGACGGGTTCATCCATCGTTCGTGGATGAAGGCACAGGGCTATCCCGCCGATGCCTTCGACGGGCGGCCGGTGATCGGCATCTGCAACACCTGGTCGGAACTGACACCGTGCAATGCGCATCTGCGCGAGCTGGCCGAATACGTGAAGCGCGGGGTGTGGGAAGCGGGCGGGTTGCCGCTGGAATTCCCGGCGATGTCGCTGGGCGAAACCCAGATGCGCCCCACCGCGATGCTGTTCCGCAATCTGCTGGCGATGGAGGTGGAGGAATCGATCCGCGGCAATCCCATCGACGCGGTGGTGCTGCTCGGCGGGCGCGACAAGACCACGCCCGGCCAGCTGATGGGTGCGGCCAGTGTCGACCTGCCGACCATGGTGATTTCCTCCGGCCCGATGCTGAACGGCAAGTATCGCGGGCGCGACATCGGCTCGGGCACAGATGTATGGAAGTTCTCCGAGGCGGTGCGCGCGGGCGCAATGACGCCAGAGCAGTTCTTCGCGGCCGAAAGCGGCATGTCGCGTTCGCGTGGCACCTGCAACACGATGGGTTCGGCCTCCAGCTTTGCCGCGGTGGTCGAGGCGCTGGGTGTATCGCTCAAATACAATGCCACGATCCCTGCGGTGGATGCCAATCGGCAGGCGATGGCGCATGCGACCGGGCGGCGGATCGTGGAACTGGTGCGCCAGGACAAGCGCCTGTCGCACTTCCTCACCCGCGAAGCCTTCGAGAACGCCATCCGTGTGCACGCCGCGATCGGCGGTTCGACCAATTCGGTGATCCATCTGCTGGCGCTGGCAGGCCGGGTGGGCGTGCCACTGACGCTGGATGATTTCGACGCGCTGGGTGGGCAGATGCCGCTGCTTGCCAATATCATGCCCTCGGGCGAATATCTGATGGAAGATCTGCACTATGCCGGCGGAATGCCCGCGCTGATGGCGGCGATGGCGGAGCACCTCGACCTCGATGTCGAGACCGTATCGGGCGAATCCCTCGGGCAGCAGATTGCAGGCGCGGAAATCTTCAATCCGGCGGTGATCGCCACCCCTGACAGGCCGTTCAAGCAGGCTTCGGGCATCTGGGTCCTGCGCGGCAATATCGCGCCTGACGGGGCGATCATGAAGCCGAGCGCCGCTTCGCCAAACCTGCTCTCGCATCGCGGGCGCGCGGTGGTGTTCGAGACGATCGAGGATTTCCAGGCGCGGGTGGATGATCCTGCGCTGGAGATCGAGGCAAGTTCGATCATGGTGCTCAAGGGCTGCGGGCCCAAGGGCTATCCGGGGATGCCCGAGGTGGGCAACATGCCGATCCCGCGCAAACTGCTCGAACGGGGCGTGACCGACATGGTGCGCATTTCCGATGCGCGCATGAGCGGCACGGCCTTCGGCACGGTGGTGCTGCATGTCTCGCCCGAAACCGCGGTCGGCGGGCCGTTGGGGCTGGTGGAGACCGGCGACGAGATCGTGCTCGATGCCGCAGCGCGCACGCTGAACCTTATGGTGTCGGAGGAAGAACTCGCCCGCCGCGCGGCGCGGCGTCCGCCCGAGGCCTATGACACCGCGCGCGGCTATCTTGCGCTGCACCGGGCCCACGTGATGCAGGCGCATCTGGGGGCTGACCTTGATTTCCTCGTCGGGTCGAGCGGTGACGAAGTGAAGCGGGAGAGCCACTGATGCAGGCCCATGCCACCTATCCCAGCCTTGCCGGGCGCCGGGTGTTCATCACCGGCGGGGCGAGCGGCATCGGCGCGGCGATGGTCGAGGCGTTCAGCGAGCAGGGCGCGGTTGTCGGCCATTGCGATCTGGCGGCAGACGCGGCCGACGCGCTGGCGGATCACATCGCGGCGGCGGGCCTGCCGCGCCCGTGGTTCCGCGCGCTCGATGTCACCGATACGCCCGCGCTCCGGCAGGCGATCAGCGCCTTTGCGGCCGAGGCCGGCGGGCTGGGCGTGCTGGTAAACAATGTCGCCAACGACACCCGCCACGATCCGCTGGAGATGGACGAGGCGGGCTGGCGGCGCTGCATGGCGGTCAACCTGGATTGCGCCTTCTTCGCCTCGCAGCGCGCGGTCGAGCTGATGCGCGGTCAGGCAAGCGGCGGGGCGATCATCAACTTCTCCTCGATCAACGCCGTGCTCGGCCCGGACGGGATGCCGGGCTATGTTACCGCCAAGGCCGGGCTGCTCGGCATGACCAAGGCGTTTGCGCGGCAATACGGGCCGGACGGCATCCGCGTGAACGCGATCCTGCCCGGCTGGGTCGTCACCCAGCGCCAGCGCGATCTGTGGCTGACCCCCGAGGCCGAGGCCGCATGGATGGAGCAGGTCTGTCTCAAGCAGCGGATCCAGCCGCGTGATGCAGCCAACCTTGCGCTGTTCCTCGCGGCGGATGATAGCCGGATGATCACCAACCAGCACTTCATCATCGACGGCGGAAGAGTGTGATGGCACGCCCCTATCTCACCGGCGAAGTGGTCGAGCGCATCGGCGGGCAGATCGTGCGCGGCGATGTCCCGCCGGGCGGCAGCCTGCCGATCGAGGCCGAACTTGCCAGGCAGCACGAGACCTCGCGCACCGTGATCCGCGAGGCAGTGAAGATGCTGACCGCCAAGGGCCTGGTCGGCTCGCGGCCGCGGCGCGGCACTTATGTCGAACCGGAATCGAAGTGGAACATCCTCGATCCCGACGTATTGCGCTGGACGTTGCAACGGCGGTTTTCCTTTGCGCTGATGCGCGATTTTCTGGTGGTGCGCGAGGGGATCGAGCCGAGGGCCGCTGCTGCTGCTGCCCGATTGCAGGACAGCGACGCGATTGCCCGGATCGCCGCGCGGCTCGCGGATATGCGCGAGGCCGACGACGGGCGCATGGATTCGCTTGAAGCGGACATCGCCTTCCACATCGCGATCCTGCATGCGAGCGGGAACCGCTTCTTCGTCCAGTTCAGCCATGTGATCGACACCGCGCTGCGCTTTTCGATCCGGCTGACCAATTCGGTGAAGGGCGTGCGCATGGCGAGCGTCGCCGATCACGAGCGGATCTATTTGGCGATTGCACGCGGCGATGCCGACGGCGCGGCGCAGGCGGCGCAGGACTTGCTCAGCGAAGCAATCCGGTTGCTCGACACCCGCGCGCTGAGCGAGGGGGAAGGTGCCGGCCCGGGGGCCTAGGGCTGCCGTGCTGGTCTAACCGGCCCGTGCTGCCTTGAACGCAGCGACAAGCGCGCGCGCGTCGGCAGCGATGTCCGCCAGCGGCTTGCCCGATGTGAACAGCGATCCGCCAATCCCGAACCCGGTTGCACCCGCGGCGAGATAATCGCCCATGTTGCCAGCATGGATGCCGCCCACCGCCAGCAACGGCACCTGCGGTGGCAGCACCGCGCGCACCGCACGGATGATCGCCGGGCTGACCATTTCCGCTGGAAAAATCTTGAGGCCCGTCGCACCCGCTTCGAGCGCGGCGAACATCTCGGACGGGGTGACAACGCCGGGTATGCTCACCATGCCATGCGTCGCGGTGCGGCGAATCACGGCAGGATTGCAGTTGGGCGAGACCACCAGCTGCGCGCCAATAGTGGCCAGTTCATCGACCTGCGCCTGGGTCAGCACGGTGCCTGCCCCGATCAGCGCCCGGCCGCCCAGTGCATCGACCAGCGCCCTGATGCTGACGAAGGGTTCGGGGGAATTGAGCGGCACTTCGATGATGTCGAAGCCGCAATCGACCAGCACGTCGCCCACGGCCACCGCGCGTTCCGGCTCCAGCCCGCGCACAATCGCCACCAGCGGCAGCCTGCCTTCGATTGTCTCTGCCACGCTTCGTCCTTTCCCTGCCGCACCGCAGGCCTGAACCGCCCTTGCCTTATTATCCTATTAATGCAACGAAACCGGGAAAAACAGGGAGACCACCCGTGCGATTGGTCGCCATTGATAACAGCGTGATACCGGCATGAACCATGCGGATAACGCGTTCCTTCACGCGTGGCGCGCGCGCCGACGGTGAAGCATGGAGCTGGTTGCCACCATTCCTTGCGGCTGCGTGCTGGGCGAGGGGCCGGTGTGGGATCATCGGCTTTCCTGCCTGTGGTTTACCGATATCCAGTCGGCACAATTGCTGCGGCTCGACTGGCCCTCGGCCGAACTGACGCGGTTCGATCTGCCCGAGCGGCTCGGTTCGCTCGGGCTGACCGCTGATCCCGCCCGGCTTGTCTGCGCCTTCGCCAGCGGCTTTGCGCTCTATTCGCCGGCGAGCGGAAGCTGCCGGTGGCTCCACAAGGTCGAGCCTGACGATCGCGGTATCCGCATGAATGACGGGAGGGTCGATTGTCAGGGGCGGTTCTGGGCGGGGAGCATGGTCGAGAACCGCAAGCTTGCGCAGGGCGAGGGTGGCGCGCTCTACCGGCTCGGCAGCGGCGCGCCGCAAGTGGTGCGCAGCGGGATCGCGATCAGCAACGCGATCTGTTTTGCGCCTGATGGCACCGCGCTCTATTTCACCGATACGCCGACGCAGGACATCCTGCGCTATCCGCTCGATACCGAGAGCGGCGCGCCGGGCGAGCCGGCCGTGTTCGCGCGGCTTGCGGGGGAGGCTTTTCCCGACGGCGCGGATGTCGATGCGGCCGGGCGCGTGTGGAACGCCGAATGGGGCAGCGGACGGGTGACCGCGTACAACCCCGACGGCAGCCGGTTTGCGCAGATCGACCTGCCGGTCAGCCAGGCCACCTGCCCGGCGTTTGGCGGAGCTGATCTTGATTTGCTGTTCGTCACTTCGGCGCGCGAGGGGTTGTCCGGCGCGCAGCTTGCACGCGAGCCGAAGGCCGGCGACGTGTTCGTCTATCGACCCGGCGTCACCGGACTGCCCGCGCCGATCTGGCGCGGCTGAGACGGGGCGGGTTTTCATGCGGGAACTTCGTTCTTGCCGCCGGGTGGCCCGGCTTTGCCTTGCCAGGCGGGGCGATGACGCAATCACCAGGGCGTGGCGCTTCCGGGCAAGGTGTTTGACATCGATCGGCGTCCTCTGCCAGCCTTTGGACTGCCGGTGACGAACGAGGAACGCCCCTAGCCATGAGTGCCACTGCCCAGCCGCTGTCAGGCCGCATCGTCAGCTTCGGCGAAGTGCTGCTGCGCCTTGCCGCACCGTGCGGCGAATTGCTGCTGCAACAGATGCGGCTGGAGGCGAGCTTTTGCGGTGCCGAGGCCAATGTCGCGGTGGCGCTGGCCGGGTTTGGCCACGATGCACGGCTGGTGACGGCGCTGCCCGACAATGCGGTGGGGGCGGCTGCGCGCCATGCCTTGCGCGGTTTTGGCGTAAGGCTTGCGGCCGAAGCGGTGGCGGGCAGCCGGCTCGGACTGTTCTTTCTTCAGCCGGGAGCGATGAGCCGCCCCGCCAGTGTCACTTACGACCGCGCCGGCTCGGCCTTCGCGGGCTTCGATCCGGCGCGATACGACTGGCCTGCACTGCTGGAGGGCGCGGACTGGCTGTTCATCGGCGGGATCACGGCCGCGCTGGGTGACAAGGCGCTTGCCGCGCTGCGCGCTGCCATCGTCGCGGCGCGAGGCGCCGGCGTGAAGATCGCCTTCGACACCAATTTCCGCCCGACCTTGTGGCACGGTCGCGAGGCCGATGCGGCTGCGATCTTGCGCGAGCTGTCGTGCGAAGCCGATCTGGTGTTTGCCGGTCGCCGCGCGGTGGCGATGATGGCGGGCGGGGATTATGCGGACGGCGATCCGGCCGCGGGCTTCCACGCCGCCGCGCAGGCGATGTTCGCGCTCTCGCCGCGCATCCGGCACGTGGCCGCGACCCGGCGCGAGGTGTTTTCGAGCGACCGGCAGAACCTCACCGGCCTGCTGGCCGACCGCGAGGGCCTGTCTGTCAGCCGCACCGCCAGGCTTGAAAACATCGTCGACCGCGTCGGCACTGGCGATGCCTTTGCCGCCGGGATCGTCCACGGGCTGATCACCGACATGGCGCGCGACGCGATCATCGGATTTGCGACGGCCTGTTCGCAATGGGCTCATTCGGTGCCAGGCGACTTCCTGCGCGCTTCGGTTGCCGATATCGCCGCACTCACCGCAGGGGTTGGCGACGTGCGGCGCTGATCGGCAACAACCGGCGCGTGCGGCTGGCGAAACCCCGCGCTGCGCCTAGGGCTGCTTGCGCTGATGCTTGTGCGGGCGGCCCGGGCCGGGCTTCTTGCCGTGCCATGGCTTGCTGCCAGCCGGAGCGCCTGCAGGGCCGTTCGGCTTGCGGGCGAAGCCCTTGCCTGCCGGCTTGGTCTTGACAAAGGGCTTGTCGGCACCGCTACGCGACGGGCGCATCTGGCGGTTGTTGCGCGCGGCTTCACGCGGGCCGCTGTCCGAACGTTCGATCAGCAGCGTCTCGCCCTCGCTGTCGCGCTCGGCGGCGGCGGTGCGTGCGGCGGCGGTGGCAAACTTGTCGGCAAGGGTGCGCGGGATCTGGAAGTGGGTCTCGTTCTGGCCGATACGGATTGCGCCGATCTCGCCGCGGGTAACATGGCCGCGGCGGCAGATCAGCGGCAGGATCCAGCGCGGGTCGGCGCCTTCGCTGCGCCCAATATCCATCCGGAACCACACCGTGTCCTCGAATCCGGGGCGGTGACGCGCCTTCTGGGTCTCGCGCGTGCTGGCGAGGATCTCCTCAGGCTCGGGCAGGCTGGCGCGGTGGGCGTGCACCAGCATCGCGGCGATGTCTTCGGCGCTGCGCTCGGCCAGCAGGCGCTGGGCCAGCTCGCGGTCGGCATCTTCGATGTTGGCGGGCGCGAGCAGCTTTTCGAGCAGGCGTTCGCGGTCACGCAAGATGATCGCCTCGCGGGTCGGCACGTCCTGCCATTGGGCGACGATTCTGGCACGGCCCAGCATCGCCTCGGTGCGGCGGCGAGCGGAGAAGGGGACGATCAGCACCGCCACGCCCTTGCGACCGGCGCGCCCGGTGCGGCCCGAACGGTGCTGGAGCGTTTCGGCATCGCGCGGCAGCTCGACATGGACGACGAGGCTCAGGGTCGGCAGATCGATCCCGCGCGCGGCAACATCGGTGGCCACGCACACCCGTGCGCGGCCGTCACGCAGGGCTTGCAGCGCGTGGTTGCGTTCGGACTGCGAATGTTCACCCGACAGCGCGACCACGGCAAAGCCGCGTTCCTGCAGCGTGGCGGCAAGGTGGCGCACCTTCTCGCGCGTGGCGCAGAACAGGATCGCGGTTTCCGCCTCGTGGAAGCGCAGCAGGTTGACCACCGCGTTCTCGATTTCCGGGGGCGAAACAGTGACCGCCTGATAGGCGATATCGCCATGGCCGCGCCCCTCGCTGATGGTGGCGATGCGCAGCGCGCCGCGCTGGTAGCGGCGCGCCAGCGCCTCGATCGGGCGCGGCATGGTGGCCGAAAACAGCAGCGTGCGGCGGGTTTCGGGCGTGCCGTCGAGGATCGCCTCCAGCTCTTCGCGGAAACCCATGTCGAGCATCTCGTCCGCCTCGTCCAGCACGGCCACGGCAAGAGCCGAAAGGTCGAGCGCGCCGCGCTCGAAATGGTCGCGCAAGCGGCCCGGGGTGCCGACCACGATCGCCGGGCCGCCCGAGAGCATCTTGCGCTCGGCCGAGGGGTTCATGCCGCCCACGCACGTCGCCACCCGCGCGCCGGTGCGGGCATAGAGCCATTCGAGTTCGCGGCTGACCTGGAGCGCCAGTTCGCGGGTGGGGGCAATCACCAACGCAAGCGGCGCGGGTGCAAAGCCGATCCGGCCGTCCGCGCCCAGCAGCTGGTCGGCCATGGCGAGGCCAAAGGCCACCGTCTTGCCCGAGCCGGTCTGGGCCGAGACCACCAGATCGCGCCCGGCGGCCTCGGGCTGGAGCACGGCGGCCTGCACGGGCGTGGCAGCGGCGTATTCGCGCTCGGCCAGAGCAGCAGCGAGCGGGGCGGGCAGAGCGGGGAACGTCATGGGTGAGATCACTCGTATCAGGCAGCGCGTCAGGCGGCGCGGCGAACGCGGCTGTGGCAGCAGGGCATCCGGGACAGGGAGCCGCAGCGGCGGTGCGGCTGCGGCGGTGCGGGGCGGGCCATAGCCGAACTTACCGTGGAACGCTTGCGAAAAATCGTGGGTCCGCTGTCTGAACCGTTCGGCGATGTCAGGACATCCGCGCGAAGTTGGCGACACCGGGTGCCGGCGTGCGCAGCGCAGAGGATGCTTCGGCCGGAGGCGCGATGCCCGGAACGAGCGCGGCGAGTTCGGCGGTGACAGCGCCGAGCTGTGCGGCGCTGATTGAATAGTAAACCAGCTTGGCCTGCTTGCGGGTTTCGACCAGTTCCGCCTTGCGTAGCACGCCCAGTTGCTGGGACAGGCCCGGCTGGGCAATTCCCGTTGCCTGCTCGATTTCACCGACATTGCGCTCGCCCCCCGCCAGCGCGGCGATTATGCGGAAGCGCAGCGGGTGGGCGAGGGCCTTCAAGGCCTCGATCAGATCATTCTCGGCCATCAGGCTCTGCTCCCGGCATCGCGCAGGAACCAGCCGGTGCTGTCGCTGGTGGCATAGACTTCGTCGAGATCCTCGGTCGGCGCGGCCAGCAGGGGCTCGCCCGGCTGCCAGTTGGCCGGCGCAAGCGCGCGCTGGGCATCGACAGCCTGAAGCCCGTCGAGAATGCGCAGCATTTCGGGCACCGAGCGGCCGAGATTGGCGGGATAGCAGGTCATCGCCCGGATCACGCCGTGGGGATCGATGAAGAAGGTGGTCCGCACGGTCGCGCTGTCATGGTCCTGCGCCGAGACCATGCCGAAGGCGCGGCCGATCACCAGTGTCGGATCCTCGACAATGGGGAAGCGCACCTCCACGCCAAAGCGGTCGCGGATCAGGCGCAGCCACGCGAAATGCGAAAACAGGCTGTCAACCGACAGCGCCATCAGCGTGCAGCCGCGCGCTTCGAAGGCGGCGGCCTCGCGCGCGAGCGCGACGAATTCGGTGGTGCATACGGGCGTGAAATCGGCCGGGTGCGAAAACAGGATCAGCCAGCGCTTGCGATAGGCTGACAGGCGCACCGGGCCGATGGTGCTGCGGGCTTCGAAATCGGGCGCAAGATCACCGATGCGCAGGCCGGCACAGGGTGGGGGCAGGGTGGTGTTGTCCGTCATGACGAAGCCTCATAGCACTTGACACTGGCATTGCAATACATATACACAATTTATGTAAACAAATGGAGAAAAGCCATGAGCGCTCATGATTCGGTTCTTGCTGCTGCCACCGCTCAGGTCGAGCGGGCCCGCGCCGATGC
Source organism: Erythrobacter sp. (assembly GCA_046296035.1). Taxonomy (GTDB): domain Bacteria; phylum Pseudomonadota; class Alphaproteobacteria; order Sphingomonadales; family Sphingomonadaceae; genus Erythrobacter. The sequence goes on from JBKBLZ010000004.1 coordinate 145,374, forward strand.
TGTGCTCCGCCCTGAAATCGCGAGTTTCTTCGATCCGGCGACCTATACCGTTACCTACGTGGCCCATGATCCTGCCACCCGCGAGGCAGCGATTATCGATTCGGTGCTGGACTTCGATCCCAATTCGGGCCGGACGGCAACGGCTTCCGCGGATGCAGTAATTGACTATGTGAATTCGCATAATCTTAAAGTGACATGGCTGCTCGAAACCCATGCCCATGCCGATCACTTCTCGGCTGCGCCCTATCTTCAGGAAAAGCTCGGCGGCAAGATCGCAATTGGCGCACAGATCGTCACGGTGCAGCAGGTGTTCGGCAAGCTGTTCAACGCCGGCACCGAGTTCGAACGCGATGGCTCGCAGTTCGATGCCCTGTTCAACGATGGCGACACCTTCGCAATCGGCGCTCTGCCGGTGACGGTAATGCATGTCCCCGGCCACACCCCGGCCTGTATCGCCTATGTCGTGGGTGAGGCGGTGTTCGTGGGCGATACCATGTTCATGCCCGACTACGGCACTGCGCGGGCCGACTTTCCGGGCGGGGATGCGCGCACGCTGTTTCGCTCGCTGCGCCGCATCCTTTCGCTGCCACCCGAAACGCGGCTGTTCATGTGCCACGACTACCTGCCCAAGGGCCGTACCGAATATGTGTGGGAGACCACCGTCGCGGCCGAGCGCGAAGGCAACATCCATGCCCATGACGGGATCACCGAGGATGAATTTGTCGCCATGCGCGAGGCACGCGATGCGACGCTCGACATGCCGCGCCTGATACTGCCGAGTGTGCAGGTCAACATGCGTGCCGGACACCTGCCGCCGCCGGAGGCCAACGGCATTACCTATCTCAAGATCCCGGTAAACGCGGTATGAGCCTGCTCGCCACCGAACTGCCGGGCTTTGCCGGGTCGGCTCCGCTCGCAGGCCTTGCAGGCGGGGTGCTCATCGGGCTGGCCGCAGCGCTGATGCTGCTGGGGGCGGGGCGGATTGCCGGGGTCTCCGGGATTGCCGCGCGGGCCTTTGGTCTCGCGTCCGGCTCGCTGCCGCGCTCGGGTGCCTGGGCCTTCATCATCGGCCTGCCGCTCGGTGCGCTGATCGTGACGGGGCTCGCGGACGCTGCGGCGCCCGTTTTTGCCGGAACCGTGCCGCTGGTGATCGCCGGCGTGATCGTCGGCATCGGCACGCGGCTCGGCTCGGGCTGCACCAGCGGCCACGGGGTGTGCGGCATGAGCCGCCTCTCGCAGCGCTCGCTGGTTGCCACCGCCACCTTCATGGCGACCGGTTTTGCCACGGTCGCGGCGATGAATGTGCTGGGTATCGAGGTGCTGCCATGATCCGCGACACGCTCATCCCGCTCGCCTCGGGGACGATCTTTGGCGCCGGGCTTGCGCTTGGCGGAATGACCGATCCGGCGCGGGTGCGCGGATTTCTCGATCTGTTCGGGGCGTGGGATCCGACGCTGGCCTTCGTGATGGGCGGCGCGGTGCTGGTGATGGCGCTGGCGTGGCTGATCCAGAAGCGGATGCAGCGCCCGGTGTTTGCGCAAGGTTTCTCGCTGCCTGACCGGAGCGACATCACCCCGCGTCTGGTTGGCGGCTCGGCGCTGTTCGGGATTGGCTGGGGGATTGCCGGCCTGTGCCCCGGCCCCGGCTTTGCCGCGCTGGCGATCCAGCCGGCAGCGGCCGCGATCTTTGTGTCTGCGATGCTGGCCGGAATGCTGCTGGTGCGCCTTGTGGAAGGAAAAGCCTGATGGAACTGCGCACGATTGATGCAACGCTGGCGGTCGCCGCGCAAATGCAGCCCGAGGAACTGGCGGGCCTCGCCGCGCGGGGCTTTGCCGCCGTGATCTGCACCCGCCCCGATGGCGAGGAGCCGGGCCAGCCGCCGCTCGAGGCGATGCGCCGGGCTGCGCAGGAAGCGGGCCTCGCCTTCCACCACATTCCGGTTGCAGGCGGGCTGTTTCCGCCAGCGGCGGTGGCCGCCTTCGGCGCGATCCGCCGCGGCACGCCGGGCAAGGTGCTGGCCTATTGCCGCACCGGCACCCGCGCCGCGACGCTGGATGCGCTCGCCAATGTCCGCGGCTTGAGCGTGGCCGACCGGCTCGCCAATGCCAGTGCCGCGGGATACGACCTTTCGGCTCTCGCCGATCGGATGGCAGCGGGCGAATAGGACGATAAAAGAAACCGGAGGGATCGGACATGAGCAACAACACCCACACAGTCGTCGTCATCGGCGGCGGAGCGGCAGGGATTGCCACCGCCGCCTCGATGCTGAAGCGCCGCCCGGGGCTTGACATCGCGATTGTCGAGCCGTCGGATACCCACGCCTACCAGCCCGGCTGGACGATGGTTGGCGGGGGCGTGTTCGATGTCGCCACCACCACCCGCCCGATGGCGCACGTGATGCCCAAATCCGTGACCTGGGTGAAGCAGGCTGCGGCCAGCTTCCAGCCCGAAAGCAATCAGGTGACGCTCGCCGATGGCAGCGCGCTGACCTACGAGGTGCTGATCGTTGCCCCCGGCATCCGGCTGGCGTGGGAGAAGATCGAAGGGCTGGAAGCGACCCTTGGCCAGAACGGGGTCACCTCCAATTACCGAGGCGATCTGGCCCCCTATACCTGGGAGCTGGTGCAGCGCACCAGGGCGGGCCGCGCGATCTTCACCCAGCCGCCGATGCCGATCAAATGTGCCGGCGCGCCGCAGAAGGTGATGTATCTCGCCTGCGATCACTGGCGGCGCACGGGCGTGCTGGGGGATATTGCGGTCGAGTTCCGCAATGCCGGCGCGGTGCTGTTCGGGGTGGCCGATTATGTCCCGGCGCTGATGAGCTATGTCGAAAAATACGGCATCAGCCTGGAACTGGGCAACAATCTTGTTGCGGTCGACGGACGCGCAAAGGTTGCGGTGTTCCAGACCGCCGAGGGCGAGGTTTCGACCAGCTTCGACATGATGCATGTCGTCCCGCCGCAGGTCGCGCCGCAGTTCCTTGCCGATAGTCCGCTGGCGGCACCCAGCGGCTTTACCGATGTCGATCAGCACACGCTCCAGCATGTGCGCTATCCCAATGTCTTCGGTCTTGGCGATGCCGGCTCCATGCCCAACGCCAAGACCGCCGCGGCGGCGCGCAAGCAGGCCCCGGTGGTCGCGGTCAACGCGCTGCGCCAGCTCGACGGAAAGGGGCCGACGGCCGGCTATGACGGCTATGGTTCGTGCCCGCTGACGGTCGAGCGCGGCAAGATCGTGCTCGCCGAATTCGCCTATGGCGGCAAGCTCGCCCCGAGCTTCCCGACCTGGCTGATCGACGGCACCAAGCCGGCGCGCCTGTCGTGGATGCTCAAGGCTGATCTGCTGCCGTGGCTTTACTGGAATGGGATGCTCAAGGGCCGCGAATGGCTTGCCGGCCCCGGCGGGCTGATCGCGCAGTAACCCCGATGCTCCAGCGCTATTTCCCCATCCTCGAATGGGGCCGCAGCTATGACCGCGCGGCACTGACCAGCGATCTGATGGCGGCGGTGATCGTCACCATCATGCTGATCCCGCAGAGCCTCGCCTATGCGATGCTGGCGGGCTTGCCCCCGGTCGTGGGCCTCTATGCCTCGATCATGCCGCTGTTTGCCTATGCCGTGTTCGGCACCAGCCGCACGCTCGCGGTTGGCCCGGTCGCGGTGGTCTCGCTGATGACGGCGAGTGCGGCGGGCGCGGTCGCCGCGCCGGGGACTGCGGAATATTGGGAGGCGGCGATCACGCTGGCCGCGCTGTCAGGCGTGATGCTGGTGGTGCTGGGTTTGCTGCGACTGGGGTTCCTTGCAAACCTTCTGTCGCACCCCGTGATCAGCGGTTTCATTTCCGCGAGCGGGGTGCTGATTGCCACCAGCCAAGTGAAGCACATCCTCGGCGTGAAAGCCGGGGGCGAGACCTGGCCGGAGATGCTTTCCGGGCTGGCAGGATCGCTGGGCAGCATCAACCCTGCGACGCTCGCCATCGGCATTCCGGCGACGCTGTTCCTGTTCTGGGTGAGGAAGGGGCTGAAGCCCGCGTTGCAACGCCTCGGCCTGTCCCCGCGCGCGGCCGACATGAGCGCCAAGGCCGGGCCGGTGGTGGCGGTGGCGCTGTCGATCCTCGCGGTGATCGGGTTTGGGCTGGAGGCGCACGGCGTGTCGATTGTTGGCCGTATTCCACAGGGCCTGCCGCCCTTCATGCTGCCTTCGGCCGACCTTGCCCTGATCGGCGCGCTGTGGGTGCCCGCGCTGCTGATTTCGGTGATCGGCTTTGTCGAGAGCGTCTCGGTCGCGCAGACCCTCGCCGCCAAGCGCCGCCAGCGGATTGTGCCGGATCAGGAACTGATCGGGCTGGGGGCATCGAATATCGCCAGCGCGCTGTCGGGCGGCTATCCGGTGACGGGCGGATTTGCCCGCTCGGTGGTGAATTTCGATGCCGGTGCGCAGACCCCGGCGGCCGGCGCCTTCACCGCCATCGGCATTGCGCTCGCCAGCCTGTTCCTCACCCCGCTGCTCTACAATCTGCCCAACGCGACGCTCGCGGCGACGATCATCGTCGCGGTGCTGAGCCTCGTCGATTTCAAGACCCCGCGGCTGCTGTGGGCCTATTCCCGGGCTGATTTTGCCGCCCACGCCGCAACCATTATCGTCACGCTGGTGGCGGGGGTGGAGATGGGCGTGATTGCGGGCGTGGGCGTCGGCCTGCTGCTCTATCTGTGGCGCGCCAGCCGTCCCCACGCGGCGATTGTCGGGCGGGTGCCGGGGACGCAGCACTTCCGCAATGTCGAGCGCCACAAGGTGCTCACCCTGCCGCACCTTTTGACCATCCGTGTCGATGAGAGCCTGACCTATCTCAACGCCCGCTGGCTGGAGGAATATGTGCTCGAACAGGTCGCGGAGCGGGCGGATTTGCGCCATGTGGTGCTGATGGCGAGCGCGGTCAACGCGATCGATGCCTCGGGGCTGGAGAGCCTTGAAGCGATCAACCACCGATTGGCCGATGGCGGCATCTGCCTGCACCTTTCGGAAGTAAAGGGGCCGGTGATGGATCGCCTGAAGGGCACCCATTTCCTCGCTCAGTTGTCAGGCCGCGTGTTCCTGTCGCAGGATCAGGCCTTTGCCGAGCTGGCGAATGATACCGGCGAGGCATCCTCATCGCTCGTTCCCGACGAGGCGCGCGGGCTGATCTGAGCCGCGCGGCCTCGACCAGCCTGTGCACCGCCGGACACTCCCCCCAACCCCGTCCGGCGGTGCAACCCTTTTGACTGCAAACCGTATATCGGGTGCAGCCGTTGCAATTGATTGCTGCCGCCAAGGGACTAGCTGACAACCATGCTTGAACACCTCGACGCCCTGCTGCTCGCACGGATCCAATTCGCCTTTACGGTGAGCTTCCATTTTTTCTTTCCGGCCTTTTCGATCGGGCTGGCCAGCTACCTTGCGGTGCTTGAGGGGCTGTGGCTGAAGACCGGCAGACCGGTTTATCTCGACCTGTTCAAATACTGGCTCAAGATCTTCGCGATCGCCTTTGCGATGGGTGTCGTCTCGGGGATCGTCATGTCCTACCAGTTCGGCACCAACTGGTCGGTGTTTTCGGACAAGGCCGGGCCGGTGATCGGGCCGCTGATGGCCTATGAGGTGCTCACCGCGTTCTTCCTCGAAGCGGGCTTCCTCGGCGTGATGCTGTTCGGGATGGAGAAGGTCGGCAAGAAGCTGCATTTCGCCGCGACGCTGATGGTGGCGCTGGGCACCTTCGTTTCGGCCTTCTGGATCCTCAGCGTGAACAGCTGGATGCAGACCCCGACGGGCTATTTCGTGGCCGAGAATGGCCAGTTCATGCCGGGCGACAGCTGGATGGAGATCATCTTCAACCCCAGCTTCCCCTATCGCCTCGTCCATACGGTGATGGCGGCCTATCTCACCACCGCCTTCGTGGTCGGCGCGGTGGGTGCCTGGCACCTGCTCAAGGACAAGACCAACCCGCACGCGCGCACGATGTTCTCGATGGCGATGTGGATGGCCGCGATCGTCACCCCGGTGCAGATCTTCGCAGGCGACATGCACGGGCTCAACACGCTCGAACACCAGCCCGCCAAGGTGATGGCGATGGAGGGGCATTATCAGAGCCACCCAGATGGCGCGCCGCTGATCCTGTTCGGCATTCCCGACAGCAATGCAAAGACGGTGCGTTACGCCATCGAAATTCCCAAGGCCTCATCGCTGATCCTCAAGCACGATCCCGACGCGCCGCTGGCGGGGCTGGATACCATCCCCGAAGACGAGCAGCCGCCGGTCGGCACGGTGTTCTGGAGCTTTCGCGTGATGGTCGGCATCGGCTTTGCGATGCTCGGCATCGGGCTGTGGAGCCTGTGGGGCCGGATGCGCGGGCGGCTTTACGAGATGCCGTGGCTGCACCGCGCCGCGCTGCTGATGGGGCCGAGCGGGTTCGCTGCAGTGCTGGCCGGGTGGATCACCACCGAAGTCGGCCGCCAGCCCTATGTCATCTACGGTGTGCTGCGCACGGCCGATGCGTCCAGCCCATTGGACGCGCCCGCCGTTGCCGCCTCGCTGCTGGCCTTCATTCTCGTTTATTTCACCGTGTTCGGGATCGGCGTGTGGTATATCCTCAAGCTGATGGGCAAGGCCCCCAAGGCGGGCGAATACGGGGTCAAGCGCGGCGATACCGGCCCGATCCGCACCGCCGGCATCACCCCGGGGCCGACGCAGAACCCGCTCGGTGCCGAGACGCTGCCCGCAGCGCACGGTGAAAAGGAGGCGGTGTGATGGATCTCACCGTCATCTGGGCCTTCATCATCGCCTTTGCCGTCTTCGCCTATGTGGTGATGGACGGGTTTGATCTGGGCATCGGCATCCTGTTTCCCGCCTTTGCCGCCGGACGCGAGCGCGACCGGGCGATGAATTCGATCGCGCCGGTGTGGGACGGGAACGAGACCTGGCTGGTGCTGGGCGGAGGCGGGCTGTTCGCCGCCTTTCCGCTCGCCTATGCGGTGATCCTGCCCGCGACCTATCCGCTGATCATCGCCATGTTGCTGGGCCTGGTGTTCCGCGGCGTGGCATTCGAATATCGTTGGCGCGATCCGGGGCACCAGAAATTCTGGGACATGGCCTTCACCGGCGGCAGCCTGGTTGCGGCGCTGGCGCAGGGGATGACGCTGGGCGCGCTGTTGCAGGGCATCGAGGTTCAGGATCGCGCCTATGCCGGCAGCTGGTGGGACTGGCTCACCCCCTACACGCTGCTCACCGGCCTCGGCACGGTGGCAGGTTATGCGCTGCTGGGCGGCACCTGGCTGATCTGGAAGCTCGACGGTGAGGAGCAGGCGCACGCCCGCAAACTCGCGATCCGCTGGGGCGCGGCGACCATCGTGCTGATGGGCGTGGTCAGCCTCTATAACATTGCACTCAACACCGAATATGCCGCGCGCTGGCTTTCGGCACCCGAGATCTACTGGGTCGCACCGGTGCCGATCCTCACCGCGATTGTCGCGCTGTCGCTGCTGCGCGCGATCGTGAAGGAGCGCAATTCCAAGCCCTTCTGGCTCGGCATCGCGCTGTTCTTTCTCGGCATGAGCGGGCTGGGGGTGACGATCTGGCCTTATGCCGTGCCCGAGGCGCTGACCATCTGGGACGCCGCTGCCCCGCTGCGCAGCCAGACCTTCATGCTGGTGGGCGTGGCGCTCACCTTGCCGCTCATCATCGGCTACACCGCCTGGGCCTATTGGGTGTTCCGCGGCAAGGTCGCCGACGAAGGTTACCATTGATGCTCGCGCCGCCGGAACAGCCTCCTCAAGCTCCGCTGTGGCAGCGCCTCTTGTGGATGGTGGGTATCTGGGCGGCGAGCGTCGCGGTGCTGGGCGTGGTGGCCTATATCCTCCGCCTGTGGATCGCGCCTTGAGCCGCGTGAAGGTCTGGTATGATGGTGCCTGCCCGCTGTGCCGGCGCGAGATCGCCCTGATGCGGCGGCTCGACCGGCGCGGGCGTATCGCCTTCGTCGATGTGGCGGCTGGCAGCGATCCGTCCTGCCCGGTTGACCGCGCGGCGCTGCTTGCGCGCTTTCATGCCGAGGAGGACGGGGTGGTGTATTCGGGCGCTGCCGCCTTCGCGGCGATGTGGCGCGCGATACCCGTCCTGCGCCCGCTGGGCCTTGCGGCGCGCAATGGCGCGGTTCTGCGGGTGCTGGAGTCGGCCTATGTCCGCTTCCTTCGGCTGCGTCCCCGGTTACAGCGCTTTTTCGCCTAGAAACCGCTTGCTCTCGGGCAATGCATCGGCTGATCTGCTTCCCAAACAGAAACCGGAGAGACCAGCCGCCATGACCTATTTCGGCGCGATGCAGAACGAAATCTACAATGCCGGCCTCAAGGGCATTCTGCCCGCCTTTCCGGTCGATTTCGCCACCCTCGAAAAGCGCGCGCACGAGGCGCTCGGGCCGATGCTCACCAACTATGTCGCGGGCGGCTGCGGCGACGAGCACACGCAGGATCAGAACGCCGCCGCCTTCCACCACTGGGGCATGGTGCCGCGCATGATGGTGGACTGTTCGCAGCGCGACCTGTCGATCGAACTGTTTGGCCAGCGCTATCCCACCCCGCTGTTCATGGCCCCCATCGGTCTCAACGGCGAGGCTTCGCAGGACCGCCACGGCGATATCGCCGCCGCGCGCGCCTCGGCGATGACGGGGGTGCCGTTCTGCGCCTCGACCCTCGCCAATGATCCGCTCGAGGATGTGAAGGCCGCCTGCGGTGATACCCCGGCGTGGTTCCAGCTCTACACGCCCAGGAACAGGGAACTGGCCACCAGCCTCATCCGCCGCGCCGAGGAGGCGGGCTACAAGGCGCTGGTGGTGACGCTGGACACCTGGGTGACCGGCTGGCGGCCGCGCGATCTCAACGCCTCCAACTTCCCGCAGCTGCGTGGGCGTGTGCTGCAGAACTACTTCTGCGATCCGGTGTTCCGCTCGCTGCTGGCGAGGCCCCCTGAGGAAGACCCGGCGGCGGCGATTTTCACCTGGGCGGCGACCTTCGGGCAGGTGCTGACCTGGGAGGACATGGGGTGGTTCAAATCGGTGACCAGGCTCCCGATCGTGCTGAAAGGCATCTGCCATCCCGACGATGCACGCCGCGCGGTCGATAGCGGGGCGGATGCGGTCTATTGTTCGAACCACGGCGGCCGGCAGGCCAATGGCGGGATTGCGACCATCGACCTGCTGGAGGACGTGGTGAAGGCGGCGGGCGACACGCCGGTGCTGTTCGACAGCGGCATCCGTTCGGGCACCGATGTCGTCAAGGCGCTGGCGATGGGGGCACGCGCGGTCGGCGTGGGGCGGCCCTATACCTATGGCCTCGCGCTTGGCGGGGCGGAAGGTGCGGCGTGGGTGCTGCGATCGATTCTTGCCGAAGCCGATCTGCTGATGGCGGTTAACGGTTATCCAACGCTGGCCGATGTGCGCGCAGCGGGGGTGCGGCGCACCGATCGCTGAGGCAGGAAAAGACAAGCGCGTTAACCAAATTCGCGCTACGTTTTCCACAGGTTTTCTGTTAATGCTAGGGGCATAACCGTAAGCGAATCGGGAACGCGATCAATGGCACGACCGACAATCTGGTCCAGCGGGCCGGATCCCATGCGCCGCACTGTCTGTATCCAGGACGAATATTCACGCCGCGCGCGCTACGGCCGCATCCAGCCGATGGACAGCCGCCATTCGCTGTTGGAACGGATTGTCCGCCTGATCCCGTGAACCGGATCAGCCCTGCGCCTTGGCCAGCATCACCAGCTTGGTGTTGGTGAAGGCGAGGTAGCCTTCCTCTCCTCCTTCCGATCCGAAGCCGCTGTCGTCCACTCCGCCGAACGGGGTTTCGGGCGAGGACACGATCAGCTGGTTGATCCCCACCATGCCGGCCCGCAGCGCCCGACCGAGGTAATGCGCCTCGTCGAGGTTGCCCGAAAACGCATAGGCGGCAAGGCCGTAGCGCAAGCTGTTGGCGATCCGCACCGCATCTTCGATGCTATCATAGGGGACGATCCCGGCCACCGGGCCGAAGGGTTCTTCGGTCATGAACCGGCTGTCGGGCGCGGGGTTGGCGATCACCGTGGGTTGAAAGAAGAAGCCCTTGCCCGGGATTGTCGCGCCGCCGGTCACCACTTCGCCGCGATTGCCGCCAGCATCGGCAACCACCGCTTCCATTGCCGTGATCCGGCGGGCGTGGGCGAGCGGGCCCATGTCGACGCTCTCGTCCGCACCCGGATCGCCAACCTTGAGCTTGGCCGCGCGTTCGGCAAATGCCGCGACGAAGGCATCGTAGATCGTCTTGTCGACCAGAAAGCGCGTGGGCGAGACGCACACCTGCCCGGCATTGCGGAACTTGGTCGCCGCGCACATCGCTACCGCGCGGTCAAGATCGGCGTGCTTGCTGACGATCACCGGGGCATGGCCGCCCAGCTCCGGGGTGAAGCGCTTCATGTGGCTGGCCGCCAGCGCGCCCAACTGCTTGCCGATCGCGGTCGACCCGGTAAAGCTGATCTTGCGGGTAACAGGCGAGGCGATGAGGTGTTCCGACACCGGGCCGGGATCACCGTAAACCAGATTGAGCACCCCGGCCGGCAGGCCTGCATCGACAAAGCATTCCACCAGCAATTGCGCCGCAGCCGGGCTGTTTTCGGCCGGCTTGAGGATCGCAGTGCAGCCCGCGGCAAGCGCGCCCGCGATCTTCTTGGCCGGCAGGTTGACAGGGAAGTTCCACGGGGTCAGCAGCACCGCCGGGCCGACCGGTTCATAGGTTACCATCTGCGCGATCAGCTGATCGCCGCGGGGGGGGATCAGCCGGCCGCCCTTGCGCTTGGCTTCCTCTCCCAGAAAGTCGATCACATCGGCCGATCCGGTGATCTCGCCGATCGCCTGAGCGCGCGGCTTGCCCATTTCGGCGGTCACGGCACGGGCGATGGCAGGGGCCCGCTCGCGCAGGAGATCGGCGGCGCGGCGCAGGATGGCATGGCGCTGCGCTCCAGGGGTGCGGCTCCATGCGCCAAAAGCGTCATCGGCGGCCTGCAGCGCGGCATCGAGCTGGGCGGGGGAGGCCTTGGGGCACTGCGCGATCACCGCGCCGGTTGCCGGGTTCACCACCGGCATCTCGCCTGCCTCTCCGGTGTCGATCCATGCGCCATTGATGAACATTCTGAGGGCGGGGTAGGCGGTCACAGACAGGCTCCTTGGTTCGATTCGACCTTGCGCGAACTTGAAACTTTATTGCGCATTCTTTAGCGATGTTTCCACATCATCGCGAGGAGAGAATCATGCTGGTCGGCGTGCCCAAGGAAATCAAGCCGAGCGAATTCCGCGTTGGCCTCACCCCCGAAGCCGTGCGCGAATATGTCGCTGCCGGACACCGCGTGATCGTCGAGACCGGGGCCGGCCTCGGGATCGACAAGGGTGACGATGTCTATCGCAAGGCGGGCGCCGAGGTGGTCGATACCGCCGCCGAAGTCTTTGCCCGCGCCGAAATGGTGGTGAAGGTCAAGGAGCCGCAGCCCGGCGAATGGGTGCAACTGCGCGAAGGCCAGATCCTGTTCACCTACCTCCACCTTGCGCCCGATCCAGAACAGGCGAAGGGGCTGATGGCTTCGGGGGTGTCGGCCGTCGCTTATGAAACCGTGACCGGCCCGGGCGGCGCGCTGCCGCTGCTTGCGCCGATGAGCGAAGTGGCCGGCCGCCTCGCGATCGAGGCCGGCGCGCTCGCGCTGCGCGCCAGCACCGGCGGGCGCGGCACGCTGATGGGCGGGGTGCCCGGCGTGCTCCCCGCGCGGGTCGTGATCCTGGGCGGCGGCGTGGTCGGCACGCAGGCCGCGCGCATGGCGGTGGGGTTGGGCGCCAGCGTCGAGATCTTCGACCGCTCGCTGCCGCGCCTGCGCCTGCTGGACGAGATGTTCCAGGGCCGCGCGATCACGCGCTTCTCGACTGCCGGGACGATCGAGCAGGCCGTCTCTCAAGCCGACGTGGTGATCGGTGCGGTGCTGATCCCGGGGGCGAGCGCGCCGCACCTTGTCACCCGCGCGATGCTCGGCGACATGAAGCGCCGCGCGGTGCTGGTGGATGTCGCGATCGACCAGGGAGGATGCTTTGAAACCTCGCATCCCACCACCCATGAAAATCCGACCTACGAGGTCGATGGCATCATCCATTACTGCGTTGCCAACATGCCCGGTGCGGTGCCGCTGACGAGCAGCTATGCGCTCAACAATGCAACCCTGCCCTTCGGCCTGGCGCTGGCGAACAAGGGGCTGAAGGCCTGCGAGGACGATCCGCACCTCGCCCCCGGGCTGAATGTCCATCAGGGCCGGATCGTCAACGCGGCGGTGGCGGAGAGCCTCGGCTTCTGTTCCTGAAATGTTTCACGTGAAACATGAAGCAAGGCCATTCGCGCGCCTTCGGGCGGGAATGGCCCTGCTCACTGGCGTGGCAACGATCCCCTGCTAGGCCGCCACCACGGTCTGCTCGATCGCGCCGAAGATCGAGTGGTTGTGATCGTCGCGCATCTCGATCCGCACCGTGTCGCCGGCCTGCATAAACCGCGTTGCGGGCGCGCCATCCCGGATCGTCTCGATCATGCGGATTTCGGCGATGCAGGAATAGCCCGCGCCGCCTTCGGCCACCGGCTTGCCGGGGCCGCCATCTGTGCCCTTGTTCGATACCGTGCCGGTGCCGATGATCGTGCCTGCGGCAAGGTTGCGGGTCTTCGCCGCGTGCGCCACCAGCTGGGCGAGGTTGAAGGTCGCATCCACACCGGCGTTCGCCCGGCCAAAGGGCTGGCCGTTGAGATCGACGATCAGTGGCAGGTGAATGAGGCAATCGGCCCACGCCTTGCCCAATTCGTCCGGCGTAACGGCGACCGGCGAGAAGGCGCTGGCCGGTTTGGACTGGAAAAAGCCGAAGCCCTTTTCCAGCTCGGCCGGGATCAGCCCGCGCAGGGACACATCATTGACCAGCATCAGCAGCTTGATGTGGCCTGCCGCCTCCTCGGCCGAAACGCCCATCGGCACATCATCGGTGATTGCCGCAATCTCGCCCTCCATGTCGCAGCCCCATGCCGGATCGCCCAGCGGGATTTCCTGGCGCGGTCGCAGGAAGCTGTCCGAACCGCCCTGATACATTAGCGGATCGTGGTAGAAGCTTGCCGGCACCGTGGCCCCGCGCGCGCGGCGCACCAGTTCGACATGGTTGATATAGGCGCTGCCATCGGCCCATTGATAGGCGCGCGGTAGCGGCGAGTGCGCCTGGCGTTCGTGGAACCGCTCGCACGGCACCGTCTCGTGTTCGACATCGCGGGCCAGCACTTCGAGTTCCGGGGCGACCCGTTTCCAGTTGTCGAGCGCGAATTGCAGTGTCGGCGCGATGTAGCCGGCGGCACAGCAACGGGTGAGGTCTTTCGAGACCACCACCAGCCGTCCGTCGCGGGTGCCATCGTCGAGGGTTGCGAGTTTCATGCCTTGTTCTCCGGGGAATCGATCTGCTTGTCAGGGTGCGCCGCTGCGAAGGCGGGGAGCGCGAGGCAGGCGGCCTCGATCCGGGTGAGGTGCGGGCTGGCCGACAGATCGTATTGGAACCGCCGGGCATTGGCGAGCTGCGGGATGAGCACGATCTCGAACAGCCCCGGCGCATCGCCATGGAGGAAATCGCCCGTGCCCAATTGCGCCAGCCGCACCTCGACCGGAGCGAGCGTGCGCTTGAGCCAATGGCGATACCAGACATCGATTTCGTCCTGGCTGTGGCCAAGGGTGTCCTTCAGATACTTGAGCACCGGCAGGTTGTTGACCGCGTGGATCTCGGTGGCGATGGCATAGGCCAGTTCGCGCACCGTGTAGCGCGCCTCGATCTCGCGTGGCAGGAAGGCGGGCTCAGGATAGGCCTCGTCGAGCCATTCGAGCAGCGCCATCGACTGCGCGCGGTCACGCCCGTCCGCCTCGAGCATCGGCAGCGAGCCGAACGGATTGCGCTGCGTGAAGGCGGCGTTCTTGTTTTCGCCCGTCACCAGATTGACCGGCACGTTCTCGAACGCCAGCCCCTTGAGATTGAGCGCGATCCTGAGGCGGTAGGAGGTCGACGAGCGGAAATAGCCGAACAGTTTCATTGTTTGTCTTTCCGCACGCCCTGCGGCGTGCGAACTCCTCGCTCATGCGGGCTGAAGCCCGGGTGTCCCGCCTGCGGCGGTTCAGCTTCGCTTGCGCTGCGGGTGGCCGGTCGGCCTTGCGGGCCGCGATCCGGCCCGAGGGCTGCCCCACGATGGTCGGTCAAAACGCCGCGATCCCGGTGATTGCGCGGCCCAGAATCAGCGCGTGAACATCATGCGTGCCTTCGTAGGTGTTCACCGTTTCGAGGTTTACAGCGTGGCGAATCACCTGATATTCCTCGGAAATTCCGTTGCCGCCGTGCATGTCGCGCGCCTGGCGCGCAATCTCCAGCGCCTTGCCGACATTGTTGCGCTTGACGATCGAGATCATGTCGGGGGCAAACCGCCCCTCGTCGATCAGCCGGCCGACGCGCAGGGACGCCTGCAGGCCCAGCGCAATGTCGCTCATCATGTCGGCGAGCTTCTTCTGGTAAAGCTGCGTGGCGGCCAGCGGCCGGCCGAACTGGTGGCGATCAAGGCCATACTGGCGCGCGGCGGCAAGGCAGAATTCCGCCGCCCCCATCGCGCCCCACGAAATGCCGTAACGCGCGCGGTTGAGGCAGCCGAAGGGGCCTTTCAGCCCTTCGACACCGGGCAGCAGCGCCGATGCGGGCACCCGCACCGCGTCCATCATGATCATGCCGGTGGTCGAGGTGCGCAAGCTGATCTTGCCCTTGATCTTGGGCGCGCTAAGGCCCGCCATGCCCTTTTCCAGCACGAAGCCGCGGATCGCCCCGCCGTGCGCCGCGCTTTTGGCCCAGACCACGAAAACATCGGCAAAAGGCGCGTTGGAGATCCACGTCTTGGAGCCGGAGATGACGTAATCATCGCCGTCCTTCTTGGCCCAGGTCTTCATGCCCGCCGGGTCGCTGCCCGCGTCAGGCTCGGTCAGGCCGAAGCAGCCGATCAGTGTGCCCGCAGCAAGGCCCGGCAGGTATTTGCGGCGCTGTTCGTCCGAGCCATAGGCGTAGATCGGGTGCATCACGAGGCTGGACTGCACGCTCGCCATCGAGCGGTAGCCCGAATCCACCCGCTCGATCTCGCGCGCGATCAGGCCATAGGCGACATAGCTTGCGCCCGCGCCGCCCAATTCGGGCGGGATGGTGGCGCCCAGCAGGCCAGCCTGCCCCATCAGCGGGAACAGCTCGGGCGCGTCGGTTTCCTCACGGAAGGCATCGATCACGCGCGGCTGAAGTTCGCTTTGCGCAAAGCCGCGGGCGGCATCGCGGATCATCCGCTCTTCTTCGGTGAGCTGGCTGTCAAGGTCGAAGGGGTCTTCCCAGTTGAACGGGGCGATACCGCTCTTGTTGGGGGTGGTGCCATGCATGGCTTTGCTCCTCGCGTCTTTTGCTGCCCCACGCCTTCGCAGGCTTGACGCGCCAGAGCAAGGGGTCAGGCGGTCGCCAGAACGCGCCCCACTGCTTCAAGCAGCATGGCGGGCGGGCAGGGCTTGGCCAGCGCCGTTGCCTGCGGGAAACGCGCGGCGATGGCATCGCATTGCGAGCGTTCGGAATGGAGGATCACCGGCACATTCTCGGCGAGCAGTTTCTGCGCCAGTTCATAGCTCAGCCCGTCGGCCAGCTCGATATCGAGGATGGCGAGATCGGGCTTTTTCTTCTGGCAAGCCAAAATCGCCGAGGAAATTCCGGCGTGCGGCCCCTCAACCTCGTAGCCCGCCTCTTCAAAGGTGTCGCACAGGTCGTGGGCCGCGATCACTTCGTCTTCGGCCACCAATATCCGCAAGGCCATAGACCATCTCCCCGTCGCACGATTCCCCAAAGGCGAATGTAGCACGGGTTGGACGTAAAGTTTGTGCGAATATTATCCGTTCCGGCCGAATCTTTCGCTGAAGCCGGCCTCGTCGCCGGCCCCGAGCAATCTGGCCTGTTCGATCCACTGGTCGCGGGTGATGCGCCCGGCGAAACGGCCAAGCTGGGCATCGATCTGTTCGACATCGGCATCGCTCCATGCGGCAATCTGGGCGTAGGTGGTGATGCCGAGTTCGCCCAGCAGCGCGACCAGCTTGGGGCCGATCCCCTTGATCCGCGTCAGATCGTCTGCCGCAGCCGGGGCCACAGGGGCCGCTGCCGCGGGAACCGGGGCCGGCGCAGAGGCAGGCGGCGGGGCGGCAACCGGCTTCGGCTCGGGTGAAGGCTTCACCGCTGCCGGAGCGGCATCGATCAGCGCCTGGTTGCGCCGCGCGCGTTCGGCCCCTTCGTCGAGCACGTCCTGCTTGATGCTGCCATCGTCGATCACGGTGGTCTTGCGATTGGCCTTGGCGATCAGCCACACCGCCACCACCAGCACCACCAGTCCAATCAGGATGAACGGCAGCAGCGCGTACAGATCAGTCGTCATAAGGGCATTGTCTCCGGCGCAGAATCAGATCGGCGCGGCGTTTAGCACCACCGCCCCGATTGGCCC
Organism: Erythrobacter sp.; assembly: GCA_046296035.1. Classification (GTDB taxonomy): domain Bacteria; phylum Pseudomonadota; class Alphaproteobacteria; order Sphingomonadales; family Sphingomonadaceae; genus Erythrobacter. The sequence goes on from JBKBLZ010000004.1 coordinate 161,965, forward strand.
AAGCTCTCAGCCACCCTTCATGCTGCCGGCAAGCGCGTTGAGGCGCAGGAATTCCTGCCGCCAGAAATTGTCCTGCTTGCTGGCGAGCGCGTTGATGTCGGCGTGGGAGAAGCCCATCATCATCTCGTCCCCGCGCAGCACCTGCCCGAAGGCGGCGACGGCGGCGGCGAAGGCGAAATCGCCGCGCGGGGCAGCGGCGGTTTCGAGCGCGCGCGACGGCACAACCTGTTCGATCAGCTTCGAGCTATCGCCGCCCGGCAGCTTGTAGCGCAGCTTGACGGTGGCGGCCTCGGCCAGGCGCGCGCTGGCGGCCCGTGCGGGTGTGTCCTCGTATTTGCGCGGGGCGATCCAGCCCTTGCCGCCCACAGGGACGACTTCGTAGAGCGCGGTGACCTGGTGCCCGGCACCGATGTCGCCTGCGTCCACCCGGTCATTGTCGAAGTCCTGCTCGCGCAAGCTGCGGTTCTCGTAGCCGACGAGCCGGTATTGCGCGATGACGGCAGGGTTGAATTCGACCTGGATCTTCACGTCCTTGGCGATGGTGAACAGGGTGCTGCTCATCTCCTCGCCCAGCACCTTTTTCGCTTCCAGCGCTGAATCGATATAGGCGTAGTTGCCGTTCCCGTGGTTGGCGATCTGCTCCATCATCGCCTCGTTGTAATTGCCCTGGCCGAAGCCCAATGTGGTCAGCGTGATGCCGCTGTCGCGCTTCGTTTCGACCAGTGCGATCAGCGCCCTGGTGTCCGAAATGCCAACGTTGAAATCGCCGTCGGTGGCAAGGATCACACGGTTGACGCCGCCCTTGATGAAATTGTCCTCGGCGATGCGGTAGGCGAGTTCGATGCCTGCGCCGCCCGCCGTCGAGCCGCCCGCTTCGAGGCTGTCGAGCGCGCGGCGGATCTTCGCGGTGTCGCTGGTGGGTTCAAGCACCATGCCCGCCGCGCCCGCATAGACCACGATCGACACCTTGTCCTTCGGCGAGAGTTCGCCCGCAAGGCCGGCCAGCGCGGTCTTGACCAGCGGCAGCTTGTCGGCGGAATTCATCGAACCGGACACATCGATCAGGAACACGAGGTTCGCGGGCGGCCGTTCGGCGCTGTCGATGTCGTAGCCGCTCAGGCCGATGCGCATCAGATAGGTGGCATCGTTCCACGGCGTCTTGGCGATATCGGTGGTGACGGTGAAGGGCTGGCTGCGATCCTGGGGCCGGGCGTAATCGTAGCGGAAATAGTTGATCATCTCCTCGGTGCGCACCGCGTCCTTCGGGGGCATCATGCCCTGGTTGAGGAAGCGTCGGGCATTGGCATAGGCGCCGGTATCGACATCGATGCTGAAGGTCGAGACCGGCTCGGCCTGCGTCAGCTTGACGGGGGAGACATCCTTGCCGTCATATTTCTCGCGGCCCGGATCGGTGGCAACCAGCACGGGCGGGGCATAATAAGCCGCTTCGGAAGCGACCCCGCCGGTGTGCACCCGCGATCCCTTAACGACGACCGATTGCGGCGCCGGCATCCCCAAAACCGGAGGTGGCGGCGGCGGGGGAGGCGCCTCGGCGATCTTCTCGGGCGCCGTGCTGGCGCAGCCCGCGATCACGGCGCACAAGGCCGCCGTGGCAATCAGTCTTGATTCGCGCATTCCCATTTCTCCCCACCACGTGGCGCGGCGCAAACTCGGTTTGACGCCGTGAATAGCGACTGAATGGCCTAGGCGGCGGGTGAACTGTCCCCATCGGGGACGACATTCTTGCGGAACAGCACCTTGTCGTTCTGGTCAAAGCCGCGTCGCCAGATCACCAGCGCATAGGTGCCGAGCACCACCGGGATGCCGATCAGCAATTCGGCCCATTCGGGCAGGTAGGTGAACAATTGGCCGACCACCACCGCCGCGGCCGCTGCATAGGCCAGCGCCCAGCGCCAGTTGGTGACGCGCGCGTCGAGCAGGCGGGACAGCAGCAGCGCCTTGACGAGGCTCGATGCGGCCAGCGCCAGCATCAGCGCCCCCGCCGCGCCCGCAGCCTCGTAGCCTGCACCAAGGCCGGCAGTGCGCGCGGCCAGGATCAGCGCCACCGTCAGCCCCGCCTGCAACGCGATGATCCCGACCGAGATGGCGAGGTTGCGCTTCCTTGCGATGTAAACCAGCACGCTTTCCGAAACGACCGCCATCGAGGCGACCACTTCGGCGGCCAGCAGGAAGGCGAGCGCGGCGGTGCCGGCCACGTAATCCGGCCCCCACAGGCCCATCACCGCCTCGCCCGGAACGCCCAGCACCAGCGCAATGCCCAATTGCACCGCGATGATCCAGAAGCCCACCTGCCGCACCTGCGCGGCGATCGCCTCCATGTTGCCGCTCCGCAGATTTTTGGTGATGACGGGCGAGAGGATCGGCTCGAAGCTGGTCTTCAATTTCTGCGGCAGCGAGGCGATCTGCTGCGCAGCGTAATAGATGCCGACCGCCTGCGGCGGGGCGAACAGGCCGAGGATGAAGATATCGAGCAGCCGCGTGCCGCGCTCGATCGCATCCGCGCCGACGATCGGGAAGGCGCGGCCCGACATCGCCAGCATCGCGCGGGCCTGCGGCTGCCAGTTCCGGGGCAGGCCATAGGTGCGCAGGAACGGCCACAGGGCGGTCAGCAGTCCGGCATAGATCGAGGCGATGAAGGCCAGCGCCAGCCCGCTCTCGCGCGTGCCGGGCAGGAAGAAGAACACGCCTGCCGCAATCGAGATCGTCCACGGCTCCACCACCGCCCGTGTGCGCACCGTGGTGGCAATGTCGAAGCGGTAGGCCTGGGCTGCCAGCAGGATCTCGGTGACGGCAAAGCCGGGAATGGTGGCAACCAGCCAGATGTCCCAATCGGAGTTCATCCCGTTGGGGAACATCGGTTCGGGAAAGATCAGCAGCACCAGTGCCGCCACCGCCGAATAGCCCAGCGCCAGCAGGATGCCGTCATAGACGAGGTTGGTTTCGGCGCTGTGATCCTCGCCCGCGCCTTCGGACAGGCGCTGCGCCAGCCCGCGCTTTTCCCCCAGCGAGCAGATCAGCGCGACGATCTCGATCAGCACCAGCGCCGAGGCAAAGCGCCCGAGCGCCTGCGCGCCATAGAGCCGCGTGGCGATGACGAGGAAGGGGATGCGCGCGATCAGCCGCACCACGAAGCCCATGGTGTTGGTGCGCCCCCCCTTGGCGAGCGTGGCAAGATCGTCGGTGCTTTCGGGGCTAGCGACCTGGTTCACGCACCCGTTTCCCGTTCGGCCTTGAGCGGGCGGGCGAGCAGTTCCGCCACCACCTGCCGTGCCTCGGCGCCCGCAAGGATCGCGTTTACCGCAGCGACGATCGGCATCGCGATGCCGCGGCTGGCGGCCAGCTTGGCAAGCACCGGCGCGGTGTGGGCGCCTTCGGCCACGGTGCGGCGATCCGCCATCAACGCCGCGGCCGAAGCGCCTTCACCCAGAGCCTTGCCAAGGCTGAAATTGCGGCTCGAAAGGGACGAGCAGGTCAGCACCAGATCGCCCAGGCCGCATAGCCCCGCAAGGGTTTCGGTCTTGGCGCCCAGCGCCTCGCCGAAGCGCAGCATCTCGGCATAGCCGCGCGCGATCAGCGCCGCGCGGGCGTTCTGGCCGAGCGCGAGGCCATCGACCACCCCGCAGGCGATGGCAAGCACGTTCTTGACCGCCCCGCCGATCTCCGCGCCGGTGACATCGTCGGAATAATAGGGCCGGAACGCAGGCCGCGCGATCGCCGGGGCAAGGCGCTGCCACTGTGCCCGCCCGTCGCCACATGCAAGCGTGACCGCGGTGGGCTGGCCGGCAGCCACTTCGTGCGCGAAGGTCGGGCCGGACAGCACCGCGATCGCGCTTTCCGGCGCGGCGTCGCGGGCAACGTCGTTCATCAAGCGGCCGGTACCGGCCTCGATCCCCTTGGAGCACAGCACCAGATCGCGCGGGGGGCGGGAAAGGCCCGCCAGCACCTTGCCCAGCACCTGTGCGGGGGTAACCGCGAGCACGGTGTCGATCGCAGCCAGATCGCCCAGATCGCCGGTGGCGCGGATGGTCGGGGCAAGGGTGGCCGTGGGCAGATAAAGCGGGTTGCGATGCTCGGCATTGATCGCTTCGACCACCTCGGGTTCGTAGGCCCACAGCAGCACATCGCGCCCGTCGCTGGCGAGCATCTGTGCGAGCGCGGTGCCCCATGCGCCTGCGCCAATGACGCCGATGGTGGCGGGCGTGCTCATCCCTTGTACCCCGCACCGCGCACCGCCTCGGCGGCCGGATCGAGCGGCCAGCGCGGGCGCGCGACGAAATCGAGCGGGTCGCCGGCAAAGTCCGGCCCTTCGCCTGTTAGCCGTTCGCAGCCCGCCCAGGCGATCATCGCGGCATTATCGGTGCACAGCGCGAGCGGCGGCGCGGCGAAGCGCATCGCGCGGGCCCCGGCGAAGGTTTCAAGCGCCGCGCGCACCGTCCGGTTGGCGGCCACGCCCCCGGCGACGACCAGCGCGGGAAAGGGGCCGGCAGCTTCCAGCGCATGGGCGAGCCGATCGGTCAGGCATTCGACTGCGGCCTGCTGGAAGCTTGCGGCAATGTCGGCGGGCGTGTGCTCACCGCTTTCGACCGCGCGCAGCACCGCGCTTTTGAGGCCCGCAAAGGAGAAATGCGGTTCGGCCGAACCCTTGAGCGGGCGGGGCAGGGGCACCGCCTGCGGGTTCCCCTCCAGCGCCAGCCGTTCGACCGCCGGGCCGCCGGGATAGCCGAGGCCAAGCAGCTTGGCGGTCTTGTCGAAGGCCTCGCCCAGCGCATCGTCGATGGTGGTGGCAAGACGGCGATAGCGCCCCACGCCCTCAACCCCGAGAATCTGGCAATGCCCTCCCGAAACCAGCAGCAGCAGATAGGGGAAGGCCAGCTGCGCGTTCGCCAGCCGGGGCGAGAGCGCATGGCCTTCAAGGTGGTTGACCGCCAGCAGCGGCTTGCCCGCCGCCATCGCCAGCGCCTTGGCACTGACAAGGCCCACCATCACCCCGCCGATCAGCCCTGGCCCGGCAGTGGCGGCGATGGCATCGAGTTCGTCAAGCCCGACGCCCGCCTCGCGCATCACCTTTTCCAGCATCGGCGCGAGGCGTTCGGCATGGGCGCGCGCGGCGATTTCGGGCACGACCCCGCCATAGGGCGCGTGCTCGGCCTCCTGACTGGCGATCGCCTGCGCCACAATCGTCCGGTCGGTGCGCACCAGCGCCACGGCGGTTTCGTCGCAACTCGATTCGATGCCGAGGACTAACCTTGCGTCTGAAGTGTGCTTTGCCGATCCCATCGCCCTTTCATCTAGTCTGTATCGAAGCTAGGGCAAGGCTCGCTATGAACGAAGCATCGCAATCTGGCCCGCGCCTGCGACTGGGCACTCGCAATTCTCCCCTGGCGATGGCGCAGGCCCGCGAAACCCGCGCCCGCCTGTGTGCCGCCCACGGCTGGAGCGAGGCGGCGATCGACATCGTCCCCGTGCTGGCCAGCGGCGACAAGGTGCTCGATCGTGCGCTGGCCGAAATCGGCGGCAAGGCGCTGTGGACCAAGGAACTCGACCAGTGGCTGGCCGAGGGGCGGATCGACCTGTCGGTGCACTCGGCCAAGGATGTCGAGACCATCCGCCCGAGCGCGTTCCACTTCCCCGCCTTCCTGCCGCGCGCTGACCGGCGCGATTGTCTGGTGGGCGCAGCGCGCATTGCGGCTATTCCCCAGGGTGCCGTGGTCGGCACCAGCGCCCCGCGCCGCGCCGCGCAGCTGTTGTGGATGCGGCCCGACTGCAAGGTCGTGACCTTCCGGGGCAATGTCGCCACGCGGCTCAAGAAGCTGGCCGAGGGCGAGGCCGACGTTACCTTCCTTGCCGCAGCGGGCCTTGAACGGCTCGGGCAGAGCGAGATCGGCACCCCGCTCGACGTGACGGAATGGGCACCTGCTGCCGCACAGGGCGTGATCGCGATCGAATGCCGCGCCGGTGATGCAGAGACGACCGCGCTGCTCGCTGCCATCGATCACGCACCCACTCGCGCGGAACTGGAGGCGGAACGCGCGCTGCTCGCGGCGCTGGGTGGCACCTGCCACTCGCCCGTCGCGGCAACCTGCCACTATCTCGATGGCAATATGGTTCTCGATGCCTCGCTGTTCTCACCTGATGGCCGCGAGCGGGTGGATGGCAAGGCCTATCTCAAGCCGGGCGAGCACGAGGAAGCGGTGAAGCTGGCGCGCGATCTCCTGTCCCGCGCCACGTCCGCGATCACGCAGCACTTCACCGGAAAATGACCCTGCGCTGCCTCGCGCTCAGGCCCGAACCGGGGCTGTCTGCGACGCTGGACAAGGCCCGCGCCACGGGCCTTGCAATCACCGGCCTGCCGCTGTCCGAAATCCGCGCAGTCGCGTGGGACTGCCCTGACCCGGCGCTTTATGATGGCCTGCTGATCGGCAGCGCCAACGCGATCCTGCACGGCGGTGAACACCTCGCACGGCTGACCGGCAGGCCGGTTTATGCCGTGGGCGAGGCCACCGCCGAGGCCGCGCGCGCGGCGGGCTTTACCGTGGCGCTGGTTGGCCGCGGCGGATTGCAAGGCGTGCTCGATGCGATTTGCCCCCCCTGCCGCCTGCTGCGCATCGCGGGCGAGGAGCATGTGCCGCTCAGCGCTCCCGACGGGGTCAGCTTCGATACCGTGATCGCCTATCGCAGCGCCATGCTGCCACTCGATCCGGCTGCGCCGCTGCTGGCCTCGGGCAAGGCGCTGGTGTTGCTCCATTCCGCCGCCACCGCGCGCCATTTTGCTGCCGAATGCGACCGGCTCGGGCTTGCCCGCGGCCGGATCGCGCTTGCCGCCTTGGGTCCGCGCATTGCGGCGGCGGCAGGCGAGGGCTGGGGCGCTGTCCACACCGCCGCCCGCCCCGACGAGGCTGCCGTGTTGGCATTGGCGTGCGACTTGTGCCAGAAGGGGCGCGCCATTCCCGTTCCTCCTGCCGGACAGCCGTAACGCGGCACCGGCGCGCCGAGGACAACAAGGGTCGCAAGAACGGATCGCGATGGAATCGAAGTTCGGAAGCCGCCGCAAACCTTCCTCCGGCCGAGGCATCTTGCTGGCCGCCATTGCTGCCTTCATCGCCGGCGGCGTGCTGGTGGGCTGGGTGGTGTGGTATAATCTCCAGCCCGAGCGTGCCGGAGCCCCGCGCTCTGATGTGGAAGCGGTGGCCGGGGCGATCAAATCCCCGGATGCCGCGCTCTCTCCCTCGCCCAGCCCGCTGGCACAGGCGATCAAGAACGCCAAGACCGAGGAAGCGGTCGAGCGCGTGGCCGAACAGCAGGGCGGGCTTGACCAGCGTTTGGCGGCCGCGGAACAGCGCCTTGCCCGGCTCGATCTCCAGGCCCAGGCTGCCGCTGGCAATGCCGCGCGCGCAGAAAGCCTCCTGATTGCTTTCGCTACCCGCCGCGCGGTCGAACGCGGGGCCGAGCTCGGCTATCTTGCCGACCAACTGCGCCTGCGCTTCGGTGACCAGTGGCCCAATGCGGTGAGCACGATCATCACCTTCTCGCGCGATCCGGTGCGGCTTGACGCGCTGGTGGCGCGGCTCGAAGGGCTGGGACCGCAACTGCGCGAGGGCAGCCAGGGCCCTTCATGGGGCGCCTTCAAGCGCGAACTTTCGCAATTGTTCGTGGTTCGCCGCGAAAGCACCCCCTCGCCGCAGCCCGAACGCCGGCTGGAGCGCGCGCGCTGGGCGCTGGAACAGGGCCGCTACCAGAACGCCATTGACGAGGTGAAGGGGATGCCCGGGGCGAGCAAGGCCGCCGCCTGGATCGAGGATGCCGAACGCTACCGCAAGGCGATGGAAGCGCTTGAAGTGATCGAAACCGCCGCCGTGCTCGACCAGCGCGGCTTGCGCGACGGGGCGGGCAATCCGGTGCGGCAATTGAACAGCCCGCTGATCATCGGCAACTAGGCGTTTGATCGCGCGGGGGCACGAAGCCAGATCGGCGCGACCGAATGTCGCCGCAACCATGCTACGCCTTCAGCAGCTCCGGCAGATCGCCCGCAACCCCGCGCGCCTCGTCCATGAAGAACTGCTTCAGCAGCGGCGTCCTCTGCACCGCCGCCATGCCGAGCCGGCGCACCGCGCTCGCGGTTTTGCCGGGAACGCCGAACAGGCGGGTGAGACCATCGGTCGCCAGCGCGACCATGAAGCTGTCGAGCCCGCGCCATGCCTCGTAACGCTTGAGCAGTTCCGGATCGCCCGGATCAAGCCCCAGCCGCGCACCATCGGCCAGCACTTCCACCAGCGCGCCGACATCGCGCAGCCCCAGATTGAGACCCTGCCCCGCAATCGGGTGGATACCGTGCGCGCTATCGCCGACCAGCGCGAGCCGTTCCGCCGTGATCCGGGCGGTGTGGTGGAAGCCGAGCGGATAGCTTGACCGCTGGCCAACGCTCAGCACCTGGCCCAGCACCCCGCCCATGCGCTTTTCGACCTCGGCCAGAAAGGCGCGCTCGCCCAGCTTCATCACGCCTGCGCCATCCTGTTCCGAGACCGTCCACACCAGCGAGGAACGGTGCGTGCCATCCGCATCATCGTTCATCGGCAGCAGCGCGAAGGGGCCGGCGGGGTAGAAGATTTCCCAGGCGACATTGCCGTGCGGCTTTTGATGCGTCAGCCCGGCGATGATCGCGCGGTGGTGGTAATCCCACTTGGCGATGGTGATGCCGGCCCAATCGCGGGTGGGCGACTGGCGGCCTTCGGCGGCGATCATCAGCGATCCGGAGAACTTGCGCCCGTCGCTGAGCACGGCGGCAACGCCATAATCGTTGCGCCGGCGCTCGGTGACGGTGGCGAGGCTGGTCCAGTGGATCAGCGGCTCCTTTGCCGCGGCTTCGAACAGCGCGAGGCGCAGGCGGCGGTTGGGGAACATCCGCCCGAGCGTGCCATCCGCTTCTCCGGGGACAAAATCGAGCCGCCCGGGCTTGTTCTGATCGGTAACGGCGATGGCGGCGATGTCGCAGGCGAAGGCCTCCAGCCCTTCGGCAATCCCGATATTCTCGAACAGGTGCCAGCTCGCCGTCGAGATCGCGGTGGCGCGGTCATCGAAACCTTCGGCGGTCAGCTCTGCCGGATCAGCGCGATCGATCACGTGGGAGGACAGCCCCTTCTTCGCCGCCGCCAGCGCCAGCGTCATGCCGACAAGGCCGCCGCCAAGGATCACCAGATCGCGGGTTTCTTGGGCAGGCTGTGTCACCGTTGCGGCTCCGATTGCGTAGAAGGTGCGACAAGCCTAGAGGCAAGCCCGTGCTGCACGCAAGAACCATCCCGCAACCGATCCGACACTTCGCTGCATTCTGGCTTGCGCTGGCAGCAAGTGTGATCCTGACAGGGGCCGCGTGGGCGCAGCCGGCAAATCCGGCCAAGGCGCTTTACGGCGACGCCAATATCGCGGTCGCGCTGTTCATCGATCCGCAGCCTGCGAAAGGCGCGCAGACGCTGGCGCTGCGCTTCACGCCCAAGTCGCGCGAATGGCACGGCTACTGGTCGAACCCGGGGGATGCCGGGCAGGGAATGCGTCTGAGGCTCGATCTGCCGCCCGGCTGGGAGGCGGGCGATCCGCTTTATCCGGTGCCGCAGCGGCTCACCATCAGCGGGCTGATGAATCACATCTACGAAGGCCAGTATGAGGTGCTGGTGCCGGTAAAGGTGCCGGAAGGCGCGGATGCGGCGCGCGCTCCGCCCGTCACCGGTTACGTTGAATATCTCGCCTGCACCGACCAGATCTGCGTGCCGCAGGACGCGGTGCTGACCGCGCGCCCGGGCGGTGATTTTGCGCGCTGGCGGGCCAGCATCGCGCCGCTGCTCGATGCCGAGGCACGGCTGGAGATCGGTGGTCAGATGGTGCGGCTGGCCATTCCGCTGCCTGCCGGTGTCGATCTGCCCGATCCCCATGTGTTTCTGGCCGAGCAGAACCTTGGCAATCCGGCTGCGCCGCAGACCTTCCGGCGCTTGGGCGACATGGTGACAGTCGAACTGCCGATCGGCCGCTGGAGCGATCCGACGCCGGCGATGACCGAAGGCATCCTTGCCTTCGGCGATGGCGCGGGGGTGCGGTTCGTGGCGCGGCCCGGGGACATTCCCGCAGGCGGCGCGATGATCGCCGGGCCTGCCGCTGCCCCGCTCCCGTCGCTGTGGACGCTGGTGCTGGGCGCGCTCGTCGGAGGCTTGCTGCTCAACATCATGCCCTGCGTCTTCCCGATCCTGAGCCTCAAGGCGCTCAGCCTTGCGCGGGCGGGCGAAAGCGAGGCCAAGGCGCGGGCCGAGGGATTGGCCTATACCGCCGGCGTGGTGCTTGCCTGCGTGGCGCTGGGCGGGGTGATGCTGGCGCTGCGCGCTGCGGGCGAGCAGGTTGGCTGGGCGTTCCAGTTGCAGGAACCGGGCGTGGTGGTCGTGCTGCTGGTGCTGGCGGCCGCGATCGCCGCCAATCTTGCCGGCCTGTTCGAACTGCCTTCCCTGTCGGTCAATCGGGGCGCAGAGCGCATGGGGGCCTTCGCCACCGGGCTGCTCGCCGCCTTCGTTGCCACGCCCTGCACGGGGCCGTTTATGGCCGCCGCGCTGGGCGCGGCGCTGCTGCTGCCGACGGCGCAGGCGCTGGTGCTGTTCGCCTGCCTCGGGCTGGGCCTTGCGCTGCCGTTTCTGCTGCTCGGCTTTGTCCCGCCGCTGCGGCGGATGCTGCCGCGGCCGGGGGCGTGGATGGAACGGTTCCGGCGCATCATGGCGATCCCGATGGGATTGACGGCGCTGGCGCTGGTGTGGCTCACCGCGCAGCTTGGCGGGCGTCCCTTCGGCCTGATCGCGCTGGTGCTGGTGGCGGGCGTGCTGATCGCGCTGTGGGTGGTGGGACGGCTCCAGCAGGCGGGCAAGATGGCGTGGCCCGCCTTCGGCCTTGTTGCCGCGCCGTTCCTTGCCTTTGCCGCAATTGCGCTGCCCAGTGTCTATCAGGCCAAGGGGGCCGAAGCGAAGGCCAGCATCCACGACCCGCAGGTCTTCAGCCGCGCGGCACTGGCCGAGGCGCGCGCGTCGGGCAAGCCGGTGTTCGTGTGGTTCACCGCCGACTGGTGCGTGACCTGCAAGGTCAACGAAGCCGCCGCGATCGAGCGTGAGAGCACGCGCGCGGCGTTCGAGCAGGCGGGGGTGGTGACGATGGTCGGCGACTGGACGCTGCGCGACGAGGCGATCACGCAATTCCTGACCGAACAGGGCGCGGCGGGCGTGCCGCTCTACCTGTGGTATGCCCCCGGTGCGCGCGCGCCGGAGCAGCTGCCGCAAGTGCTGACGCCGGAACTGCTGGCGGCAAGAGCGTCAGCCATTCGCTGACAGGCCGATCCGGGGTTCTTCGACCGGAACCAATTGTGGCGGCAGCGCCGGCTGGCCCGCGCCCCGGCATTGCGTCACCAGATCGAACGGCAGCGGGCTTGGATTGAGCCGCACCAGCCCCGCACCCGGCACCGTCGCGGTCGCCTCCAGCGGGCCTTTGAATGCGTCCCAACCCGCCGCCAGCGCCGGAAATTCACCCTGCCACACCAGTTGCCCGCGCACCCGGGTCGCATCGACAGGGAAGCGACCGATCGCGCCATTCCCGATCAGCGCCAGGAGCGCGCCCGCGCCGCGATCGGCGGGAGCATGACGGGTCATTCTGAGCCGCGCGACCGGTGTGCCCGCGCCCTCGCATTGCAATGCCAGCAACACCGGCTGGCCCGGAACACCATAGACCAGCCGCATCGGCCCGCCGCTCGCCGCCCACACCGCGCCGGTGGTATCGGGAGAGGCGATCGGGCGCGACGGCCCAGGCCACACCGGCAGGTTGGCCGCGCGCGCGCTGCCGGCATCGGTGGGCGGGGGCTTGCACCCGGACAGCGCCAGCGCGGCGGCCAGAAGCGCAAGGAATCGTTGCTTCATGGGGACAGCGAAGTGACAGGCTTCCGACCGCGGTTCAAGGGGCGCACCTACGGCTTCCCACCCATTCGTTTGTAGCGGGTCTTGCCATAGCGGGTCTTGCGGGTCCCCGGCTTGCCCTCGTTGCTCCGTCCGACAATCGGCGCGCGTTTTTGTTGGCCTGTCGCTCCACTACCTGAGGCCTCGCCAGGGATGCCGAGTTCGTCTGCCTCCAGCCGCCGGATTTCATCGCGCAGCCGCCCGGCCTCCTCGAATTCCAGATTGGCCGCCGCCTCGCGCATCCGCTGTTCGAGATCCGCGATGTAGCTTCTGAGGTTGTGTCCGACGAGGTTGTTGTGCGCGTCATCGCCGGTTTCGATCACCACGCTGTCCTGCGAGGCGGCGTGCGCGACGATATCGTGGATGTTGCGCTTGATCGTCTGCGGGGTGATCCCGTGTTCCTCGTTGAAGGCCTGCTGCTTGGCGCGGCGGCGGTTGGTTTCGGCGAGCGCGCGTTCGATGCTGCCGGTGATGCGATCGGCATAGAGGATCACGCGGCCATCGACATTGCGTGCGGCGCGGCCGATGGTCTGGATCAGCGAGGTTTCGCTGCGCAGGAAGCCCTCCTTGTCCGCGTCGAGAATGCACACCAGCCCGCATTCGGGAATGTCCAGTCCTTCGCGCAGCAGGTTGATGCCCACCAGCACGTCATAAACCCCGAGCCTGAGGTCGCGGATCAGCTCGATGCGTTCGAGCGTTTCCACGTCCGAGTGCATGTAGCGCACGCGCACGCCTGCCTCGTGCATGAATTCGGTGAGGTCTTCGGCCATGCGCTTGGTGAGCGTGGTCACCAGCGTGCGATAGCCGAGCGCGGCGGTGGCCTTGCATTCGGTGATGCAGTCCTGCACCTGATCTTCGACCGGGCGGATGGTGACGGGCGGATCGATGAGGCCGGTGGGGCGGATCACCTGTTCGGCAAACACGCCGCCGGTCTGTTCCATTTCCCAGCTGCCCGGCGTGGCGCTGACGCAGAAGGTCTGCGGTCGCATCGCGTCCCATTCGTTGAAGCGCAAGGGGCGGTTGTCGATGCAGCTTGGCAGGCGGAAGCCGTATTCGGCCAGCGTCAGCTTGCGGCGATGGTCGCCGCGCGCCATCGCGCCGATCTGTGGGATGGTCTGGTGGCTTTCATCGACAAACAGCAGCGCGTTTTCGGGCAGGTATTCGAACAAGGTCGGCGGGGGTTCGCCCGGCAGCCGCCCGGTGAGAAAGCGCGAGTAATTCTCGATCCCGGCACAGCTTCCCGTCGCGGCGATCATTTCCAGATCGAAATGGGTGCGCTGTTCGAGCCGCTGGCGTTCGAGCAGTTTGCCTTCCGCCTCCAGCTCCTTGAGCCGTTCTTCCAGCTCGAACTTGATTGCCGCCATCGCCTGTTTCATCGTCGGCCCGGGCGTGACATAGTGCGAATTGGCATAGACCCGCACCTTTTCCAGCGCCGTGCCGCGCGCGCCGGTGAGCGGATCGAACTCGCTGATCGCCTCGATTTCGTCCCCGAAGAAACTCACCCGCCAGGCCATGTCCTCGTAGTGCGAGGGGAAGATTTCGAGGCTGTCGCCGCGCAGGCGGAAACAGCCGCGGGTGAAGGCGGCATCGTTCCTCTTGTATTGCAGCGCGACGAGCTTGCGGATCAACTCGCGCTGGTCGACCACTTCGCCTTGCCTGATGTCGAAGATCATCGCCGAATAGGTTTCGACCGAGCCGATGCCGTAAAGGCACGAGACCGAGGCGACGATGATCACGTCGTCGCGCTCCAGCAGTGCGCGGGTGGCCGAGTGGCGCATCCGGTCGATCGCCTCGTTCACCGAGCTTTCCTTCTCGATATAGGTGTCCGAGCGCGGCACGTAGGCTTCGGGCTGGTAATAGTCGTAGTAGGAGACGAAATATTCGACCGCGTTTTCGGGAAAGAAGCTCTTGAATTCGCCATAAAGCTGCGCGGCGAGGATTTTGTTGGGGGCAAGGATCAGGGCGGGGCGCTGGAGCGTCTCGATCACCTTGGCCATGGTGAAGGTCTTGCCCGAGCCGGTCACGCCGAGCAGCACCTGCGTCTTTTCACCTGCCAGCGCGCTCCGGGTGAGTTCGGCAATCGCGGTCGGCTGATCGCCCGCCGGTTCGTAGTCCGACACCAGCTTGAACGCGATGCCGCCCATCGACTTGTCGGGGCGCCGGGGGCGGTGCGGGACGAAATCGGCGCCCGTTTCGGGCTCGTCCAGTCCGCGGCGGATCACGAGTTCGGCCATGGCCCGTCTATGGGGAACAAAGCAGGCACGCGCAAGCGAGGCAGTGATTTTCCTGGCCCGGTGTGGCGCAAATCCTGCTATGGCAGCACACAGAAGCGAGGAGAGACAAGCATGAAGTCCATCATCATTGCCAGCGTCGGCGCCGTGTTGCTGGCGGGCTGTTCGGGCGGCGGGAATGCCGATGCCGACGGGAACGGCGAAGTCAGCATCAAGGAAGCGGCCAACAAGGCCGAGGCCGAGGGGCTGAAGCCCGAGGCGGGGCAATACAAGGCCGTCATCACCATGTCCGGGATGGACATTCCCGGCATGCCGCCCGAGATGAAGGGCCACGGGGCCGGTCTTACCACCACCACCGAATATTGCCTGACGCAGGAGGATGTCGACAAGGGCTTCGAGGAGATGATGAAGCGCGGCCAGAACGGCGAATGCTCGTATGAACGCTTCAGCCTCAAGGATGGCAAGATGGACGCGGTGATGGTGTGCAAGACCGCCGAGGGCGATGCCCGCATGACCATGAACGGCACCGTCACCCCCACATCCTCCGATTTCACCGCCAGCATGGCGATGCAGGTGCCGGAAATGGGCGAGGGCAAGATGACCTTCACCGCCAGGCACGAACGCGTTGGCGATTGCCCCGCCAAGTGACGGGCCGCGTGGCTGGCGCGAAGAAATATGTCGGAATTGTTGCGCCTGTTACAATTAATTGAATATTCATGCCGAATCTGGCTTGGTGTCCGGCATGATTCAGCCTCGCATCGCTCTCGAACGTCCGCGTCTGCCCGCTCCGCTGATTGCGGCGGCGGCGCGCGTGGGCGCGCAGGCGCGGCAGGCCTATGCCGCCTCGGGCATTGCGCGGCGGGTGGCGCTGGCGCGCGAGGCCATCCCCGCGGAATACGAAGCGGGCAAGCCGCAGTTGGCGCGGATGCTGGGCGAGGCGCAGGTGCTGCTCGAACCCCTGCGCCGTCCGCGCCGCCAGCTCGACATTCCCCGCACCGCCAATCCGCAGATGGTGATGATCCTGCCCGGCTTTGCCACCCATCCGGTGCGGATGCGCTATCTTGCGCAGCAGCTCGAAGCATCAGGTCACCGCACCAAGCGCTGGGGGCTGGGCTTCAACTGGGGCCCGGACGAGGAGCGCTTTGAATTTCTCGAGGCGCGCCTCGCCGATCTCCATGCGCGCCACGGGTGCCCTGTCGTGCTGCTCGGCTGGAGCCTGGGCGGATTGTTCGCGCGCGAACTGGCCAAGCGTCAGCCCGATGCCGTGGCCAAGGTCATCACCATGGGCTCGCCCTTTTCCGGCAGCCCGCGCGCCAACAATGTCTGGCGCGCCTACCAGTTCATCACCGGCCATTCGGTCGATGCCCCGCCGATCGCGGCCGATCTGGCCGCCAAGCCGCCAGTGGAAACGGTTGCTCTGTGGAGCGCCAATGACGGCGCGATCGCCCCGCGCTGTGCCGCCGGCCGTCCCGGCGAGCGTGACCGCGCGATCGCGGTGCGCTGCACTCATATCGGCTTTACCTATGATCCGCAGGTGATCATGACGGTTCTTGCCGAGCTTGAAACCACCCGCTGATACGCCGGCTCCGCGCGAACCACCTGCGCGCGATGCAGCAAGTGCTTTTCTTTTCCCAATCCCCCGTTAATTGTCGCATGGAACCCAAAGGTCGTGCGGGGGGTGATGAGCGCAGAAACCGGCAATTTCGACGAGATGTTCGATGGCGAGGGTAACGTCCGGCCGGCCTATGCACAATATTGTCGCTGGTTCGACGAGCAGCCGGCCGAATTCCTCAAGCGCAAGAACCGCGAGGCGGATGATACCTTCCGCCGCACCGGGATCACCTTCAACGTTTATGGCGAGGACGAGGCGGAAGAACGGCTGATCCCGTTCGACATGGTGCCGCGCATCATCACCGCATCCCAATGGCGCAAGCTGTCCCGCGGAATCGAGCAGCGGGTGCGGGCGCTCAACGCCTTCCTCTACGATCTCTATCACCGGCAGGAGATCGTGCGTGCGGGCCGTCTGCCCGAACGCCTGTTGCGCGGCAACGAGGCTTGGCTTGCCAACATGGTCGGCTTCACCCCGCCGGGCGGGATCTATACCCATATCGTCGGGATCGACCTCGTTCGCACCGGGCCGGACGAATTCTTCGTGCTGGAAGACAATGCGCGCACCCCTTCGGGCGTGTCCTACATGCTCGAGAACCGCGAAACGATGATGGCGATGTTTCCCGATCTGTTCAGCCGGATCGCGGTGGAGAGCGTGTCCAACTATCCGCGCCGCCTTGCGCGCAGCCTTGCCGCCTGTGTTCCACCCGCGTTCGGCGGCGGCAAGCCCACGGTCGCGGTGCTCACGCCGGGGATCTACAACTCGGCCTATTACGAACACGCCTTCCTGGCCGACCAGATGGGAGCAGAACTGGTCGAGGGCAGCGATCTGCGCGTGGTCGAGGGGCGGGTGCAGATGCGCACCACGCGCGGCTACAAGCCGATCGACGTGCTCTATCGCCGGGTCGATGACGATTTCCTCGATCCGCTCACCTTCAACCCCGAAAGCGTGCTCGGCGTGCCGGGGATCATGGATGTCTATCGGGCGGGCGGCATCACCATTGCCAATGCACCGGGCACAGGGGTGGCTGATGACAAGGCGATCTATTCCTTCATGCCCGAGATCGTCGAATTCTACACCGGCGAGAAGCCGCTGCTGCCCAATGTGCAAACCTGGCGGTGTGCGGACCGGGACTCGCTGGCTTACGTGCTCGACAATCTTGCCGAACTGGTGGTCAAGGAAGTCCACGGATCGGGCGGCTACGGGATGCTGATCGGGCCGACATCGTCCCGGCGCGAGATTGCCACCTTCCGCGAAAAGCTGATCGCCAAGCCGGAAAACTACATCGCCCAGCCCACGCTCGCGCTGTCGACCTGCCCGATTTACACCGCCAGGGGCCTTGCGCCCCGGCATGTTGACCTCAGGCCCTTCGTGCTGGTCAGTCCTGAAGGCATCGACATCACGCCGGGCGGTCTCACGCGGGTGGCGCTCCGGAAGGGATCGCTGGTGGTCAACTCAAGCCAGGGGGGCGGCACCAAGGATACCTGGGTGCTCAAGGACTAGGATGGGGAGACACGAACCATGCTAGGCCGCACCGCCAACAGCCTGTTCTGGATGTTCCGCTATCTCGAACGGGCCGAGAACACCGCGCGCCTGCTTGAAGCGGCGCTGCGCATGGCGCTGACCCGCGATATCATCGCCGCCGAAGCCGAATGGCGCTCGGTGATCGCCACGCTCGGGCTGAGCGGTGCCTATGAGGCCGCGCATGATGGCTATGACGGGCTGCACGTGTGGAATTTCGTGCTGCGCGGCTCGTCCAACCCCGGCAATGTCCGCGCGATGTTCGGCGCGGTGCGAGCGAACGCGCGGGCGGCCCGCATCAACATCTCCTCGGACGTGTGGGAAGCGGTCAATGCGAACTGGATGAAGCTCGACAGGCTGCTCGCGCGCCCTGTCGGGCCAACCACGGTGGGCGAGGTGCTGGTGGCGATCCGGCGCGCGGGCACGCAGGTCCACGGCGCCTTCGACGGATCGATGCTGCGCGACGAGGGCTATCACTTTGCCCGCGCCGGCACCTTCATCGAACGCGCCGATTCCACCGCGCGCATTCTCGACATGAAGTATTTCCTGCTGCTGCCTTCGCTGTCCTATGTCGGATCGAGCCTCGATACCGGGCAGTGGGAACAGGTGCTGCGCTCGGTTGCGGGGGCGCGGGTCTATTCCTGGCTCAATGCCGGACAGATCGAGGCGCGCGGGATCGTTGAATTCCTGGTGCTCGACGAGCGCTTCCCGAGAAGCCTCGCATTCTGCCGCAACGCTCTGCGCGAAAACCTTGCGGCCCTGGCGCGGATGCACGGCGGGCAGGGGCGCTGCAATGCCCTGATGCGCGATGCCGATAGCCGCATCAGCAACCTTGCCGTGGACCAGATTTTCGATCAGGGCCTGCACGAATTCCTCGTCGATTTCCTCGCCCGCAACGCCGCCATCGCGCAGGCGATCGCCGAAGATTACCGGTTCCTGGCATGAGCACGCTGACCCTCGCGATCCGTCACAC
The DNA here is from genome assembly GCA_046296035.1 of Erythrobacter sp. Lineage (GTDB taxonomy): Bacteria > Pseudomonadota > Alphaproteobacteria > Sphingomonadales > Sphingomonadaceae > Erythrobacter. The sequence goes on from JBKBLZ010000004.1 coordinate 180,283, forward strand.
CACGCACTACGCCTTTGGCGCGCCGGTGATGCACGCGCTCCAGCGGCTGCGGCTGACCCCCAAGGCAACGCAGGGCCAGCGCATCATCACATGGCGCATGGCCTTCGAGAATGCCCATGCCGAGCTTGCGTATGATGACCAGCACTTCAACCATGTCACGCTGATCGGGGTCGAGCCGGGCGCGCGCGCGGTGACAGTGACCTGCGAGGGGATTGTCGAGACCGAGGACAATGCCGGGGTGATCGGGCGCCATTCGGGCCACCTGCCCTTGTGGAGCTTCCTGCGCCAGACCCCGCTCACCCGTCCAGGGCCGCGCCTGCGCGCGCTGCTGCGCGAGGTGCCGGGGCCGGCGGGGGATGCGCCGCTCGATTTCCTCCACGCGCTCTCGGGCCAGATCCGCGAACGCATCGCCTACGCGGCCGGGCGCACCCATTCAGCCACCACCGCCGAGGAGGCGGCCCAGCACGGTTGCGGCGTGTGTCAGGATCATGCGCATATCTTTATCGGTGCAGCGCGCGCGAGCGGGATTCCGGCGCGCTATGTCAGCGGCTATCTGATGATGGACGACCGCATCGAGCAGGAGGCCACCCACGCCTGGGCCGAAGCCCATGTCGAGGGGCTGGGCTGGGTCGGCTTCGATGTCTCGAACGGCATCAGCCCCGATCCGCGCTATGTCCGCGTCGCCACGGGCAGCGATTACCGCGAGGCCGCGCCGGTGACCGGCATCAGCTTCGGCGGCATGGACGAGGTGCTGCGCGTCGGCGTGGCGATCGCGCCGCAAGAGCCGGGCAAGCGGCAGCAGAGCCAGGCAGGTCAGTAATCGCGCTGCTTTGCGCTGGCCGAGGCTTTGGGCTAGGGGGCGCACCGGCCGCGAGCGGGCCGGAGTAGAGGACGACGAATGACCTATTGCGTGGGCATGGTGATCGACAAGGGGCTGGTGCTGATGAGCGACACCCGCACCAATTCGGGCGTCGACAACATCTCCACCTTCCGCAAGCTGTTCCACTGGAGCGTGCCGGGCGAGCGCATGATCGCGGTGCTGACCGCGGGCAACCTTGCCACCACCCAGGCGGTGATCAGCCAGCTCGAAGAACGCACCAAGGCCCCGTCAGAGCGCGACAATACCCTGCTCAAGGGGCCGACCATGTTTCAGGTCGCGACCGAAATCGGCCGGTTGCTGCGTACCACCATCGAGGAGGTGCAGCGCGCCAATGGCGAGAGCGGCAAGGGGCGCTTCACCGCCACCATGATCGTCGCCGGGCAGATTGCGGGAATGCAGCCGCGCCTGTTCATGATCTATCCCGAAGGCAACTTCATCGAGGCCAGCTGGGACACCCCGTTCTTCCAGATCGGCGAGACCAAGTACGGCCGCCCGATCCTGATCCGCGGCTATGAGCGGAGCATGACCTTCGAGGATGCGGTCAAGCTGATGATGGTGAGCTTCGATTCCACCCTCAAGGCCAATCTGTCGGTCGGCCTGCCGCTCGATCTGCTGGTGATCGGCAAGGATGCCTTTGCCGCCACCCACGAACACCGGGTGACCGCCGACGATCCCTATTTCAAGAAGATCTCGTCGGGCTGGGGCGATGCGCTGCGTGTGGCGTTCCATTCGCTGCCTGCCTATCGCTTCGGGAGCGACAGCTAGCGGGCGGGCCAGATCAAGGTTCGTTTCGGAGTAAAATAATAACATAAAATCAATCATATGAATTGATTGTCTTGGGGTAAACCCTCCGGATCGGCGCCGACCTTGCGTGTATTTCCCGAAGTGTTAACGCAGTCATCACCGCATGACACGCAAAGCCTCTCTCCACATCATCGATTCGTGCAGTCGCCAGCGTGCCGAACTGGCGCGTGTGGGGTTTGCCCTGGGCCATCATTGCGAGGTGTACGGCGATCTGTCGGAGCTGTCCGTCCACCCGCCGCGCGAAGGCATCATCATCGCGCGTGACACCGCTGAAGAGGGCGGGGTGGGCATGATCCTCGACCGGCTGGGCAGGCTTGGCATCTGGCTGCCGTTGATTGCGGTGGAGATGCAGCCGCGCCCGGGCCGCATTGTCGAGGCGATCAAGGCCGGTGCGCTCGATTACCTGGCCCTGCCGCTTGATCCGGAACGCTTTACCCGCTGCCTCACCCGCATCAGCAAGGAGGCTGAACAATTCGGTGCCGCGCGCCGCCGCATGATCGAAGCGCGCGATCGCATCTCGACCCTCTCGGCGCGCGAGCGCGAAGTGCTCGACTGGCTGGCCGAAGGCAGCAGCAACAAGGCGATCGCGCGCGAACTCGAAATCAGCCCGCGCACGGTGGAAATCCACCGCGCCAACATGATGAGCAAGCTGGGTGCACGCCACGCGGCCGAGGCTGTGCGGTTGCGGCTGGAAGCCAAGCTTGAACCGAAACTGCGGGCCTGACGCGAGCCTCGGGCTGCCTCGCGAAGCAACATCCGCCAGCATGGCCGCTGCTTCTGGCCAAACTGGCGGACCACAGCGTTGGTAACGGGCTGGTATCCTCGGGCAGCCCCGGTGCTGCGGTTACAGCTGCTGGGGCCGCCGCAGCCATTTGACGCGTGTCAGGCGGTGCGGCTTGGCATCTGGGCCGCCGGCCTCAGCGACAGAATTTTGCGCCCGTGCCTTCAAGATGGAAATGGTCTTCGTGCGCCGCATTGTATTGCGGTCCGAGCACGGTGCCGAACCGCTTGCACGCGCTCTTGTGCACCACCCGCAGGAACTCGCGGGTTGCCGCATCGCCGCCGTGCCAGTCGCGCTTGAGAGCGATCCGGCGTCCATCGGCCAGGACAAAGCCGGAGACGTCGATCGCCTCGGCGCGGGCATGGGCTGAAAGGCGCTCGGACCCGGCCACCTTGCGGCAGGCGTAGGAGCCCATGGTCTCGATTCTGGCAATCGGGCTGCCCAGGATCTCGCGCGCTGCGCGGTCGACCCCGAAGCGCGCCCAGTCGCCAAACGCCTTGGCCACCCCGCAGCGCACCGGCCCGAGGTTGCTCACCCCGAAGGTCGAACGGTCGCCTGCCAGTGCCGACAACTGCACCGTGCCAAGCTTGTTGCACCCGGGCGCGGCATAGGTATCGGGCAGCCGCTCGAACCGCGCGCCGCTCGCGCCGAGATCGGCAAGGCAGCCGCGTTCCTCCACGCTGGCGGCATAGCTCTGCGGGGCCGAGGTGATGCGGGTGGCGGGCCGTACCTGACCGTTTGCCCCGCTGCCGGCCGATTGGCTCGCGCTACCCGGAGCCGCACCGCTGCTGCCCCCCGGCACCAGCGAGCCGCAGCCCGCCAGCGCCAGTGCGCCTGCAAGCAGCGTCCATTCGCGAAGAAATGCCTTGGCTCTCATGGCTAAGGATCATTGCCCAGAAATGGTTAACGAGCCGGAAACAACTTTGCCCAAACAAAGCTTGCGGCGGGGCTCAGGGATCGCCCTAGGGCAGCGCGTCGGCGATCTGCTCCCACAGCTCGATCTTCACCCCGTCCGGATCGAGCAGCCAGGCAAACTTGCCATAGCCCTCGTCGGCCTGCCCGAGGATGTGGACACCCTTGGCCTTGAGGGCCGCGACGAAGCCGTCGCAATCATTGACCCTGAGGTTGATCATGAAGCCGCCTTTGCCGGGCTTGATATATTCATCGTCGGCAAAGTGGCTGACCAGCGAGTAGGGGTGCTGTTTGGGTTCGTCGGCCCAGGCCAATTGCGGGCCGTAGGGGCCGTCGATTCCGAGCGTTTCGCGATACCATGCGCGCGTCGCTTCGGGATCGCGCACGACGTAGAATACGCCGCCAAGGCCGGTCACTCTGGGCCCGGTGATGCGCGCTTGTGCTGATGGGTCCATGCCGATACCTTGCTCGCCGCGCGATTATGCCCCCGATCGCCGGGGAGGGAAAGCCTCTCTGACCCGCCGGCCGGTCAGCAGGCTCACACCCACGATGGCCGCCAGCGCCGCGAAGAAGCCCGGAACGATCTCGTAAAGCCCGGGGCCGCCCAGAAATTCCGCGTTCCACCCCAGCGCGATCCACCCTGCGACCACGCCCGCGCCGGTCACCAGCCCTGCCACCGCGCCCGCGCCGGTCATCCGATCCCAGGTCAACGCCAGCACGATCAGCGGGCCGAACGCCGCGCCGAAGCCGGCCCAGGCGTTGGCGACAAGGCCCAGCACCTCGCTCTGCGGATCGGCCGCGATCACCAGCGCCGCACCCGCAACCAGCGCAACGCTGATCCGCCCGATGGTCACTGCCTCGCGCTCGGAGGCGTTGCGGCGCAGGAACAATCGGTAGAAATCCTCGGTCAGCGAGGAAGAGGACACCAGCAGCTGCGCGGAAATCGTGCTCATGATCGCGGCCAGCAGCGCGGCATAGAGAAAGCCGGTCACCGCCGGGTGAAACAGCAGCTGCGACAGGATGATGAAGATCGTCTCGGGATCCTCGACCACCAGCCCGTTGGCCTCGGCATAGGCACGGCCCACAAGCCCCACCGCCACCGCGCCGAGCAGCGAAATCACCATCCAGCCCATGCCGATGATCCCGGCGCGGCGGACATTTTCCACCCGGTCAATCGCCATGAAGCGCACGATGATGTGCGGCTGGCCGAAATAACCCAGGCCCCATGTCACCGCGCTGACGATGCCGACAAGGGTCGCACCTTCGGTGAGGCTGAGAAACCCTTCCTGCGGCACCGCGGACAGGCGCAGCGGGGCGTTGCTGCCATGGCCCGACAGGATCACCAGCGGCATCACCACCAGCGCGCTCATCATGATCATGCCCTGCACGAAATCGGTCAGGCTGACCGCAAGAAACCCGCCGATCATGGTATAGACCAGCACGATCCCGGCGGTGACGAGGATGCCGAGCATGTAATCGGACAGGCCGGTTGCGGGCAGCAATCCGGCAAATGCGGTGGCGAACAGCTTGCCCCCGCCGACCATGCCGCTGGCGGTGTAGACGGTGAAGAAGCCGACGATGATCACCGCCGAGACCATCCGCAGCGCGGTGCCGCTGTCAGGGAAGCGGTTGGCGAGAAATTGCGGGATGGTGAGCGCATCGCCCAGCCGCTCGGTTTGTTCGCGCAGGCGCGGGGCGACGATGATCCAGTTCAATGCCGCGCCGATTGTCAGGCCGATCGCGATCCACGCCTCGGCCAGCCCGGAGGCAAACAACGCACCCGGCAGGCCCAGCAGTAGCCAGCCCGACATGTCCGAAGCCCCTGCCGAAAGCGCGGTCACGGAAGGTGAAAGGTTGCGCCCGGCGAGCAGATAGCCGGCGCTGTCGGCCCGGGTCTTGGCCCAGGCATGGATGCCGATGCCCACCATCAGGGCGCAATAGGCGGCGAGAGCGACAAGGGTGTAGGTGTTCATGGCAAGGGCGGGGTAACAAGCGCCGCGGCGCTTGGCCATCATGCGCGGCACCCTTATCCCTTGTCCAACGCCTCAATCCTCCTTCTTGCGCCGCGCCTTTTTGCGTTCGTGCGGGTCGAGGATCGCCTTCCTCAGACGGATCGACAGCGGGGTCACTTCGACCATTTCATCATCGTCGATATAGGCAATCGCCTGCTCCAGGCTCATCCGGCGCGGCGGGGTCAGGCGGATCGCATCATCCTTGCCCGAGGAGCGGATGTTGGTGAGCTGCTTGGCCTTGAGCGGGTTGACTTCAAGGTCGTCGGGCTTGGCATTCTCGCCAATGATCATGCCCTCGTAGACCTTCATCTGGGGTGAGATGAACAGCTCGCCGCGCTCTTCCAGCGAATTGAGCGCATAGGCCACGGCCTCACCGTCGCCGTTGGAGATCAGCACGCCGTTGATGCGGCCTTCGATCGGGCCCTTGTAGGGGCCATACTTTTCAAACAGACGGTTCATGATGCCCGTGCCGCGGGTGTCGGACAGGAATTCGCCATGATAGCCGATCAGCCCGCGCGAGGGGGCCGAGAAGGTGATGCGGGTCTTGCCGAGGCCCGAGGGGCGCATCTCGGTGAGATCGGCCTTGCGGCGCTGCATCTTCTCGACCACCGTGCCCGAGTGCTCGTCGTCCACGTCGATCACGACGGTTTCATACGGTTCCATGCGCTGGCCGCCTTCCTCGCGCAGCAGCACGCGCGGACGGCTGATGCCAAGCTCGAAGCCTTCGCGGCGCATCGTCTCGATCAGCACGCCGAGCTGCAATTCACCGCGCCCGGCGACTTCGAAACTGTCCTTGTCTTCGCTTTCGGTGACGCGGATCGCGACGTTGGTTTCGGCCTCGCGCAGCAGGCGGTCGCGGATCATGCGGCTGGTCACCTTGCTGCCCTCGCGCCCGGCGAGCGGGCTGTCGTTGACCGAAAAGCGCATCGCCAGCGTCGGCGGGTCGATCGGCTGGGCGGCGATCGGTTCACTGACGCTCGGATCGCAGACGGTGTTGGCAACGGTCGCCTTTTCGAGGCCGGCAAGCGCGATGATATCGCCCGCGCGCGCGATTTCCACCGGCACGCGCTCCAATCCGTCGAAGCTCATCAGCTTGGTGGCGCGGCCGGTTTCGATCACCTTGCCGTCCATGTCGATGGCGTGGATCGGATCGTTGACCTTGATCGTCCCTGACTGCACGCGGCCCGTGAGCACGCGGCCCATGAAATTGTCGCGATCGAGCAGCGTGGCAAGGAAGCTGAACTTGGCATCGGGATCAAGGCCAGGCGCGGGGACGTGCTCGATCACCTTGTTGAACAGCGGGGCCAGCGTGCCTTCGCGGGCATCCATGTCTTCGCTGGCATAGCCTTCGCGGCCCGAAGCATAAAGCACGGGGAAATCGAGCTGTTCGTCATTGGCATCGAGGCTGACGAACAGGTCGAACACCTCGTCGAGCACTTCCTGCGGCCGGCCATCGGGACGGTCGATCTTGTTGACCACGACGATCGGCCTGAGCCCCAACGCCAGCGCCTTGCCGGTGACAAACTTGGTCTGCGGCATCGCGCCTTCCGCGCTGTCCACCAGCAGGATGACCCCATCGACCATGCTGAGGATGCGCTCCACCTCGCCGCCGAAATCGGCGTGGCCGGGGGTGTCGACGATGTTGATGCGGGTGGTGTTGCCATCTGCGCCGGTCCATTCGACACTGGTGCACTTGGCCAGGATGGTGATCCCGCGTTCCTTTTCGAGATCGCCCGAATCCATCGCGCGTTCTTCAACCCGCTGGTTGTCGCGGAAGGTGCCCGATTGGCGGAACAGCTGGTCGACCAGCGTGGTCTTGCCGTGGTCGACGTGGGCGATGATCGCGATATTTCTCAGCGAGGAGGACATTTTTTCGTTTTCCACTTGGCAACCCGGACACCAGACGTGCCGGGCAGGTCAGAAGCATGGCGCACGGCCGGGCGCGCGGGGTTAGGCCGGGATTGTGGCGGGTTGGCGACAGGCCGCGACGCTACGGCACGGTGCCGCGAACGCGCTGCTTGTTGCGTTGCAACATCGCCCCGCCGCCTAGCGCAAGAGCGCGCGCGCGGCAAGCACCGGGGTGCCGAGAGCGCCTTGCCAGGGCTTGGCGACTGTTGCCCGCACGCCACACAGGCCCGATTCGCCCCCGACAAGCAAGGGCTTTGCGCTTGTCGCGCAATCGTCGCTGGCTTATCAATCGCCGCTCAAGACTGCGGATAAAAGCGCAACGGGGGTTGCGTGCCGGAAACCGGCACCGGGGTCTGAGGGATTTTAGGAGAGGAGCTTCCATGCGTTCGACCCACACCGGCACAGCCGGATCGTACCGATTCACCCTGCTCGCCGGTGCCGCTGTTGTCGCGGCGGCCATGCCGGGTGTCGCACACGCCCAAGACGAAGAGCCTGAAGCGGGGCAGGGCAGCAATGTCATTATCGTTACCGCCTCCAAGCGCGAGCAGACCTTGCAGGAAACCCCGATCGCGGTTTCGGTGACCAGCGGCGAGGTGCTCGAGCAGGCGCAGATCCGCGACGTGCTCGATCTCCAGACGGTCACCCCCTCGCTGCGCGTCAGCCAGCTCCAGAGCGCCTCGTCCACCACCTTCATCATCCGCGGCTTCGGCAACGGAGACAACAACTTCGGGATCGAGCCTTCGGTCGGCGTGTTCATCGACGGCGTGTTCCGTTCGCGTTCGGCCGCCGCGCTGTCCGACCTCAACATGGTCCAGCGCATCGAAGTGCTCAACGGGCCGCAATCGACCCTGTTCGGCAAGAACGCCTCGGCCGGTGTGATCTCGGTTGTCACCAAGGAGCCGCAGTATGAATTCGGCGGCCTCGTCGAAGCCAGCTACGGCAATTACAACGCCTTCGTCCTCAAGGGCGAAGTGACCGGGCCGATTTCCGAGAACATCGCCTTCTCGCTCGATGGCAGCTATAACAAGCGCGACGGCTATGCCACGATCGTCAACCTCAACGAGGACATCTCCGAGCGCAATCGCTGGTCTGCCCGCGGCCAGTTGTTGATCGAGCCGACCCCGGATCTCAAGATCCGCGCGATTGCCGATTACTCGAAGATCGACGAAGCCTGCTGCCAGGTTTCGACCAAGGTTGCCGGCCCCACTGCGGCTGCGGTGTTCGCGGTCGGCGGTGCGCTCGACACGAACTTTTTCAGCTACAACACCTTTCTCAACAAGGTGCCCGAAAACAAGGTCGACAACTACGGCGGCTCGATTCAGGTCGACTGGAATGTCGGCAACCTGACGCTGACCTCGATCACCGCCTATCGCGAACTGGAAAACTTCCAGGATCAGGATGTCGATTTCACCAGCGCGGCAATCGTGACCGAGCTGCGCAACCAGAAGGTCGATACCTTCACTCAGGAACTGCGGATCGCCTCGGACTTCGACGGCCCCATCAACTTCCTGCTGGGCGGCTTCTACTTCGACGAATCGATCACGCAGGACAGCAGTCTGACCACTGGCCCGGATGCGCGTCCGTTCTTTGCGCTGCTGGCCGGCAACCCGCTGGTGTTCAACGGCGTGGAACAGGCGCTGGGCCTGCCGCAGGGTTCGATCTTCTCGGCCGGCCCGCTCACCGCCGAGCAGTTCTCGATGGACAACACCGCCTGGTCGGTGTTCGGCACGCTCGACTTCGAGCCGGTTGACGGCCTCGTGTTCACCGCAGGCTTCAACTACACCGACGACAAGAAGGATTTCGCGCTCTCCCAGACCGCGTTTGACGAGCTGGCCAATATCAACCTCGTCGATGTCTTCATCACCGGTGCGACGCTGGCCAACCCGGGCATTCCCGATGTCTTCACCCGCGCGCAGTTCCAGGCGCTGCCAGCGGTGGTCCAGCAGCAGCTGCTGGCCGCTGCGACCAACCCGGCGACCAACCCGCTGATCGGCCTCGCGCCGTTCCAGTTCCAGCCGCCGTTCCTCAACCTGCCCAACGCGGTCGAGCCGGGCCGGACACGCGACGACAAGTTCACCTACCTGTTGCGTGCCGCCTACCAGATCTCGAACGAGGTCAATATCTACGCCAGCTACGCCACCGGCTTCAAGGCGAGCTCGGTCAACCTGTCGCGCGACAGCCGTCCGGCTTTCGGTGACTACATCCCGGGGCCGGGCCGTTCGTTCTTCGGCGCGCCCTCCTCGCCGATCACCGATGCGGGCCTTGCCGTGCCCAATCTGGGCACCGGTTCGCGCTTTGCCGGGCCGGAGGAAGCGGAAGTCTATGAACTGGGCATGAAGGCGCAGTGGGACGGCTTCGGCTTCAACCTTGCCCTGTTCGATCAGACCATCAAGGGCTTCCAGAGCTTCCTGTTCACCGGCACCGGCTTCCAGCTGAACAATGCCGGTCAGCAGTCGGTGCGCGGTTTCGAGTTCGACAGCACCATCAACCCTGCCGATGGTCTCGTCTTCACCTTTGCGATGACCTATCTCGATGCCGAGTATGACAGCTTCACCGCAAGCCCGGTGGGTGATCTGTCCGGGCTTCGTCCGGGCGGGATCCCCGAATTCAACATCGCCACTTCAGCGACCTACACGCATGAATTCGGCGACAGCGGCAACAAGCTGATCACCCGGCTTGACTACAGCCACGAAAGCAACACGCCGATCAACAACGGCCTGCCGACCTTCAACGGGCCGATCAATGCGCGCCGCGACAACCGGATCTTCCAGCGCGAAGTCAACCTGGTCAACGCCTCGATGGTCTTCCAGATGGAAAACGGCATCGAAATCGGCGCGTGGGCGCGCAACCTGCTCAACGACAAGTACACCATCACGGTGTTCGACGGCGTGGCGCAGGCCGGCACGGTCTCGGGCTATCCGAGCATGCCGCGCACCTACGGCGGCCTGGTGCGCTTCCGCTTCTAAGCGGCGCTCCGGCAATCGGGAAAGGGGCCTCGTGCGGCGACGCACGGGGCCTTTTCGTTTGCGCAGGGCCTGCGAATATGTTGGATTGCGAGGGCTTAACCAGCTCTAAAGGGGGGGATCACATGATGCACTGGATGATTTTGCCGCTCAAGCGTTACGCCGACTTCTCGGGGCGTTCGCGGCGCAAGGAGTTCTGGATGTTCCAGCTCCTCAACGCG